>JAJCXR010000015.1 GCA_029263315.1 Acidobacteriota bacterium
CCGGAAATACGGTGACGTATCGAGAGCACCGAGGCGCCGCGTCCGCAAGGCTTGCGAGCGAGGCATAGTGGGGCTCTGTTGCAGCGAGCGTAACGCCGCGGACGCGGATGCTTCGGCGCTCGAATACCAGCGTATTTTTGAGAAGGTGTACTAAAGCTTGCCCTGAATCGCGAAAAACCCGCCTTTCCAGGCGGGTTTTTCTTTTTGTGGTGGAGTGCGGGTGGGGTGCACCCAAAGATGGCGGGCTCAATCGCCACCACTGGCCACCAACTCCTCCAGATCGTCCAGCAGACGCTCAAGCTCGGCATCGTCGAAGGCATCATAGTAGGAACGAATCCGGCCCTCTTGATCCACCAGGACAAAGCGGTTCGAGTGGATGATCGGCTCGTTGATGGGTGGCAAACCGGCGGCGGGGTCCTCGGCGATGGAGAGAAGGAAACCCTCTTTGCTGAGGGCATGCAGCCGCTGCCGGTCACCGGTCAAGAAATACCAATGGGAAGGTGCCTGGAATCGTCCTGCGTATTCGGCCAGGACCTCAGGGGTGTCGTACTCCGGATCGACGGAAAACGACACGAAGCGCACCGTTGTTTCCTCCCCCAGAGCCTCGACGACCCGCTGCATCTGTTGGCTCATGCGAGGGCAGACGGCGGCACAGCGGGTGAAGATGAAATCCGCCACCCATGGCTCGCCCAAGAAAGTCCCACGGTCGACCGTCGAGCCGTCTCGATTGGTCAAGGAGAAGTCAGGCACCTCGGTGATGATGGGCAATGGCAACGCCTGCGTTGGCCGCTCGCTGTTCGAGCGCATCCAGGTGGTGAGACCGAGGATTCCTAAGATGACCACACCGAGGATTCCCCAGAGGAGAACCTCGACCGGCGTCCAGACGCTGGGTCCCGCCGGCTCGCTGTCGGCAGGGGAGGCTCCCGTGGGCGATGCCTCAGGGCCCTGAGTCATATCATCAGGTGGTCGACGACCAGCAGCAAGAGGACCACCGGCAAATAAACGACGGATACCAAAAGCAGGCGGCGGGCGGCACGGGCATCTTGGCGGTACCCGAAGGCAAAGGAGTAGGCCAGAAAGACGAGCCCCAAGACCAAGGCGCTGACAAAGTAAAGCAGGCCGGAGGCCCCGAGGACATTGGGCAAGATACTGACCGGGATCAACGCCGCCGCATAGAGCACCATCTGCTGGGCCGTCCGCGAACCGGCACTGGGACCACCTTCGATCGACGCCAGGGTCAAGAGGGGAAAGCCCCCCTTCTGGTAGTCGCTGCGGTAGAGCCAAGCAATGGCCAAGAAGTGTGGCATCTGCCAGAAGAAGAGGATGCCGAAGAGGGCCCAGGCCAAGGGGCCGATGTCGTCGACGGCGGCGGTACAACCCATCATCGGCGGCATCGCACCGGGGACCGCGCCGATGATCGTGGCCAAGGAGCTGACACGCTTCATCGGCGTGTAGACAAATACGTAGAGGGCCAACGTCGCCGCCCCCAACGAAGCGGTCAAGAGATTCACCGTCCAGGCCAAATAGGCCATCCCGGCGACCCCCAGCACGACGCCGAAGAGCAACGCTTCCTGGATGCTCAATCGGCCGCTGGGGATCGGTCGATTAGCCGTCCGCTTCATGCGAGCGTCGGTGCGCTTTTCGATCACCTGATTCAAGGTCGCGGCACCGCTGGCCACCATGGCCGTTCCGAGCAGCGTATTGAGCAACAACAACCAATCCCAGGGAGCCGTGGCGGTGAGCATATAGCCCGCTGCGGTGGTCATCACCACCATCAAAGTGATGCGTGGTTTGGTGAGCTCTGAAAAGGCGGCGCTCCGCGATCTGGCGGATGATCGCAGGGCATCGGCGGAGACGGATTCCGGCAGGGTGACATCGATGTTCAAAACGAATTCCTCGGCAAGGGGCTGGTGATCCGGCTAGGGACTTCTCAGGCGCCAGCTTATCGCACATTCGAAGGCTCGCCCAGCGACCAGACATAGTCGCGCAGGGCGGTCGCCACGCGACGACGATCCAGAAGGTAGGCTTCCATCGACGCTTCGGTGTCAAAGGCGCTGAGCAACCGTTGGTGCTGCTGGCTGAAGAGCGGCGATTCGAAGGTGCTGCTCAGATAATCCAAACCCTGCTCTCGGCCATCTTCAAAATAACTCGGCATGCTGGTCGACGGCCGAAAGCTTTGGGGGTCGAGCAGCCAGTCCACCACCCATTGCGGACGCAGACGTGTCTTGGCCTGGCGGTAGCTCGGCGACAGCCGCAGGATCTCCAGCCCGCCGGTGTCGTCGGTACCGGCATGGCAGCGATCGCACTGAAGGATTTCGAACACCATGCTGCCGACCACCCGATCTTGACGGCTGCTCGGGGGCGCCGAGCTGTGAACCGCCGAGGCGCCGTCGAGGGCAAGAAAATAGTCGACCAGGTCGAGCCGTTGCTGCGCCGACATGCCGTAGCTAGGCATGCGGGTCTGCAACCAAGGACGCAGGACATATTGCTCGGGATGCTGCAGGTAGCGCTCCAACCATTGGGCCTGGAGCCGTTGACCAAGACCATGGAGGGACGGGGGCACTTGCTGATCGCCAAAGACGTCCAAGCCACCTCCACCTCGGCCATCGATCTCATGGCACGCCCGGCATCCCCACCGCTGAATCAGCGCTTCGCCACGGGAGACGGCGGCCGCCGGCAGGCGCTGCGCGGTGGCCGCCGGCAGGGTCGACGGTTGCAACAGGGCCGACAACAGGGCCAGGGCTTGCCCATCCGCCAACTCGTACCTTGGCCCTGCAGCCAGCGACAACGGATACTCCCCGGGTGACGACAAGCCCGCTGGCTCACCCAAGGCTGCCGACAGGGCGACGCCCAACTGCGGTACATGGCTGGAGGCCAGGCGCGCCACAGCATTGGACCCTAGGCCCAGCAATGGGCCCATCGGCTCGGTCGCCGGCAGCCCGGGAACGACGTGGCAGCCGAGGCATCCCCGCTCCTTCAAGACCGCTTCCCCGAGGCGAACGGTCCGTTGTGCTTCCGTCAGGCCATCGATTTGGGCGTGCGTCGCCTGCAAGCTAAGATCGCGGCTCAGATACTCGAACAATAGGCGATCGCGCATCTCCCCATCGAGGGCCGGCAAGTCCGGCGTCGAAACGACCGGGTCGGCCGAGGTCAGAAAGGCCGCCAAGTCCGCCGCCTCCCCGGTGCTCAAACGCAGGCTCGGCATGGTGGCCCCGGGCTGCACCGCTTGGGGATCCAGCAACCAGGCCACCAACCACTCTCGCTTCAGCTGCTGCACCGAGGCCCCGAGGGGTGGCCCGTGCACATCGCCGGCCTCTTGCGCCGAGGCTGAGCCGTGGCAAGCTGCACACCCCAAGCTGCCGAACAGGCTCTCGCCCCGTTGCGCATCGCCGTCGGCAGCCCTGGGCCAAGAAGCGCCATCGTCATCCCAGAGTCGGGACAGCACCGCCAGCGCCTCGGTCTGCAGACGCTGGACATCTTCTCTTTGCCTCTCCTCGCTTTGCCCGGCACCGGCCAACCCCGGGTGGCCCGACGGCGGTGCCAACAAGCGATCATAGAGCCATCGCTGATCCGCTTTTTCTGCCAAACCGGCGAGCCATGGCGCGGGGCGTCCCGCCGCTTCCGTAGCATGGCAATTACGGCAGCCGAGCTCGAACAGTAGGCCCTGGCCCTCCGCGTTGAGCTCCACCGAGGGAATCGAGGCTGCGCTGGCCGGCGCCGTGCCGGTAGATGCCGTGTCAGTGGGCGCCGTGTCAGTGGGCGCCGCGCCAGCAAGCGCCGCGCCGTGACAGCCTTGGCAGGCGGCCCCCAACAGGGGCAAGGGCAACATCGTCGAGCTTGGATCATCACCCGTGGCATCGTGGTCGGCCCGGCGAAAATCCGTCGCCCGGCCGTCCCCGCCATGACAGACCGTACAACCGAGCTGCCCATAGGGATGGGGCGACGATTCGCCGACAAAGAGATCCAAACGCGGGTGAGCTCTCAGCACCGCCGGCCACGAAGAACCCCGTTGGGGTTGGTCGACGCCGAGATGGCAGGTCATACAGCGCTCCACCGGCCGTGGGGAGCGGCCTGGCGAGAGCACCCGCGCATCGACCTGTGGATAAATTTCTTGGACGGCGATCTGCGGCGAAAATGGTGTCAGGGGCCCCCACCACAGCCAGCCGGGACCCTGGATCTCCCCCCGCTGCGCTGCGAGTTGTTTCAGGGGTTGCCGTGCCGCCGCCAACGCCGCTTCGGCGGCGTCGAGATCGGCCCTCATGGTCTCGATCTTGCCGCGATGGTCCTCGATCAAGACGGACAAAGCCTCCACTTCCCGGCGGTCGTCGAGCATCGCTCGGCGCAAGGTTTGCCGTGTTTCGGAGGTCTCGGAGGTCTCGGAGCCTGGACCCGACGGCGACCCCAAAGCGGACCTTGCTCGCTCGAAGTCTCGAAGGCTGCGGGCGGCGCGGGCAACGGCCTCGTAATGCTTTTGCTCCAAGGACCGTTGCTGCCGACGCAGTGACGCCACCTCCTGCTGTCGATCATGCCAGCGCCGCCGCTGCAGCTCCACCGCCTCGACGAGGGGCGGCAGGACGCCGTCCAGGCGGGCCGATTCGATCTCGAGCTGACGCTCGATCTCCGCAGCTTGCAACTGGGCGTTCTCCGCCTGAATCAGTCGCCAGGGGCGCACATTGTCATGCCAGAGGAAGAGCACGAGCAAGGCCCCTAGAACCAAGACCCAGCGCCAGCGGGCAAGCCCTCTCACCGCCCCTAGCTTCACCGCCCCCAAGCTCATAGCCCACCCGGCCAGAAGGGCAAGACCACCCAATCGTCGATGGCCAGAAGCCAATACAGCAAAAGCTTCAGGGGCACCCAACCCAACATCGTCAGCAGCGCCAAGGCCAAGCGGTACCGTGTGACGCCCAGTTGTTTGCGATAGCGACGAAACAGGCCACGGCTGGCACGCCAGCGGGGAAGCACCAGGCAGAGCAGGGCGAGGTAAGCGACGATGGCCAGGCAGCCGGGAAGCTCCCGCCACAGGCCAAGCTCCGGCGGCGCCACCCCCAGACCGCGGCGCCAGAACGATTCCGCCATCGAAACGGCCTCCACTGGCGTGCTGTCCCGAGGCCCGAAAAGCCCCAGCAGGCGCCACTGTCCATCCCGCAAGAAACTGCCCACCGCCAGGGGCACCCACCCCAAGACGACGACAAAAAAGAGAAACAATCCGGTCGCCTCACGGCGGGAGGTCGCTGCGTCGTCGTCCGCCACCTCGGGCTCCAAATAAGGCACCGCCAACAGGGCGATGATCCACAGGGGCCAGAGCAGCCAATTCCACAACGGTCGCGTGACCAGGCGCATTTCCTGCCAACCGCTGAGAAACCAAGGCAAGTGACTGGGCTCCAGGGGTACTCCGGATGCAGAGGGACCCAAGGGCGGCTCCAGACACCAAGCCAAAACGAAGACGACACCGAGGACCGCGGCGGCAACCCAGCCTTCGCCGGCGCCGAAGGCAGGAAACCTCTCGGATCCGCCCCTGGGAGGCAGCTCTCCGGGACCCTCCGCCCGCTCCGTGAACCAGGCCACACAGGGGGTCAACAACAACCCCAGGGTCACCGGCAGCCGGGAGGCATCAAAGAGCAGCTGTCGCAGGATCGGGCTCAGCAGGCTCAACAACAGCAGGACGGCCCCCACCATCAGCCCGACGATCCCCACCCGAGTCTGTCCCAGGTATTTCACTCGTCGGGCCAAAAAGAGCAGCAACAGGGCAATGACGAGAACACCGCTCGGGTACGCCAGCCTATCGAGCCATGGGACCAGGCCGCCGTCCGTCATCGGTGGCTCCTATCGCGCCGATGGCGACGTCGGTGCTCGACGATCAGTGCAGCAGCCACCAGCGGTAGGACGACACAATGGGCCGCATAGACCCAAAGTAGATGCCCGTCGCCGAGCTCCGAGGGCGGCGACGCCGGCGGCGGGGAAGGCGATGGATGCTGTAGCGCCCAGGCGGAGACCGCTTGCTGATCCCAGGGCAACAGGTGCCCCGTCGCCGCCATGGCCAAGGTGGTGACCAACAGCAAAACCCCGACCATCCAGTTGCCGCGCCGTGCCGCACGATGCCGGCCGCCGAGGAAGACCCGCAGCAAGTGCAGCCAGAGAACGAGCACCAGAATCTGCGCGCTCCAATAGTGCAGACCGCGCAGCGCCCCAACGGCGGAGGCTTCGCGCAAGTCCACCACATCTGCCCAGGCCAGAGCTGTCATCGGCCGATAGTGGAACATGAGGACGATTCCGCTCAGCAGCAAGAGAGCGCCAAGAGCGCTGGCACTGGCACCCAATCCCCACGTCTCGGCCAACCTGCCCGTCAGCTTCTTCATCCGTGCAGTCGCCTCCGCTATGAATATCTCTACGTTCGAGCTGGATTCTCGCACATTCATAGCGACGATCCTTATCGAAGACTCGCCTCGAGGAGGGTGAAACATGCTTCGAATGCTTGCCGTAGTACCTTCAAGAATGCCTTGCACAGGCGCCCCAGAGTGCCGATTTCATATCTGAAGCCACGTTTTACGGAGACCGTAATGTCCAATAGCCCCCGCGGATGTTTCAAGCTCGGCTGTTTCGGCTGCCTCGCCATGATTATCCTGGCTGTCCTGGCGACGATCATGCTGGCGTTCATGGGCCAGGTGATGGGCAGCACCGTCAGCGAGCCAGTCGATGTCGAATTCAGCCATCCCCTGTCGCCGGATGCAGGGCCCGTCGAAGCCGAAACCTCGGGCGGCTTCGGCGAAACGTCCTCCACCTTGGAAGCCGTCCCCTCCTCAGACCAGGCACAGCTTGGCACCATCTTGCCCATGCCGGAGGCTGTCGTCGCCCCCGAACCGCGGCCCGGCCGCTTGGTGGTCGATCTTGCCTATGGCGATTTCAAAATTCGCCGTGGAAGCCCCGGGGAAGGCCTGAAAGTGGAAGCGAAGTACGACGCGTCCGCTTTCGAGCTCGAGGAGGTGCTCACCGAAGATGGAGACAAATGGACCTACAACGTGTCCTTCGGCCCCAAGAACGGAGTCTTCGGCCTGCTGCTGCGGAGCGGCGTCAAGGAAGGCGACAACAAAATCACCATCACGGTGCCGGCCGATCATCCCATCGATCTCGTCGGCGAGATGGGGGTGGGAGAGCTGGAGGCCGACCTCGGGGGCCTGTGGCTCCGCCAAATCGATCTGGACTTGGGGGTCGGCGAGCATACCTTGAGCTTTGCTGAGCCCACCCGTGAACCCATGGAGAGGTTTGCCGTCGTCGGCTCGGTGGGTGAAATCAAGATCCGAGACCTGGGCAACGCCAGCCCACGGCAGGTCTACTTCGAGCACAGTATTGGCGAGGCGAGGCTGGATCTCTCCGGAGAGTGGCAGAACGATGCTGAGGTGACAGCCTCCTTCTCCATCGGCGAGATGCGGCTGAGGCTTCCCGACGACGTCAAGATCGTGCTCAGCGACAAGAAGGTCAGCATCGGCGAGATCACCGCTTCCGACCTGGAGGACCGGCAACTGGAACCGGACGCCCACACCTTGACCTTGGCCATCAACGGCAGCATTGGAGAACTTTCCATCGACTGAGGTAAATGACCCTGGAGGCTGCGTCGAACCAGGGTTTTTGTCACAGCTCGGTGCGCTCCAGGTTGCGCAACCCCAGCCACAGGGGCAGCCCGGCGGCCAACAGGGTCAGGATGAGAATCCAACCCACCGCCCCACCTAGAAACCACGGAAACAAGCCTTCAGCGAGATTCTCCCCGAAGTCGCGCCACAGCAGAACGACCCCTTGGGCGGCGAGCACCAAAAGGATGTAGAGCATGCTGAGAATAAAGGTCAGGGTGCCGCCCATGCCCGAAACGATGCGTGCCGGGTTGTCTTCGTTGAAATTTGGGTAGAGACTGCCCAAGCCCACCGCCAGCCCCGAAAGCCCAAAGGTCGAGGCGACGGTACCGAGCAACGAAATGGCCAAGGCCACGGGCTCGAGCCGTAACTGCAGGGCAGAGAACAACGACAATCCGACGGTGAAGAAGGACAGGCAACCGACGCTCAGCCACAGCTTTTCGAAGAGGATCTGCCGACGGCTGATCGGCGCCAAGCCGAGAATCCAGAAACGGCGACCCTCCAGGCTCATCAAGGGGTAGATGAAGCGGGTGGTCAAGGACGCCAGGATGAGCATCGCCGCCCCGGAGTTGAGCAAGGTCCGCCAAGCCTGCCAGATGGGATCGTTGAGACTGTTTCCCGCCAAGGCCCGCAAATTGGCGATGTACAGGGCCAGGACACCGAAGAAGAGGATGAACTGGGACCACTGGGCGGCATCTCGCCAAAAGACCCGCAGATCCTTGACGACCATCGCACGCATGGGCTCCGGCAGAAACGCCAGCCATCTATCCAACCGCGCCAGGGGCCCGCCGCTGGGGCGCATCGAAGGCCGATGCTCACCGCCGACCAGGGTTGAATAACCGCTGTAGAAATAGCGAGACGCCACCGCATCGGCCAGCCAAACGAGCAACGCGGCGTTGGCCAACAGCAGCAAGAAATAGAAGGCGGCTTGGCCCACCCCACCCGTCGCCGCTTGCAATATCCCCTGAGACACCCAATGGCTGGGAAGAAAGGGCGACTGGGTGCGTCCCATGATGTCGATGAGGGCGGCGATGTCGTTGCTGTCGTCGAAGCTCGGTAGCCTGAAACGACTCCGAAAATAGGCGAACAGGGCAGTCACCACCAGCAAGCCCCCGGCCAACCAAGGGCCACGACGGAAGCGCGCCAGGTGATGCACCAGAACCATCACCAGCATGCTCCCGATGGCCGCCGGAATGGCGATGAACGGCACATAGAAGAGGGGCAAGGCAAGGTAGAAGGTCCACGGCGCCTGGGTCTCCAATCCGTAGGCGAGCATGATCGGGGCCCCGAGAAAGGCCGACGCCCAGGACGAAAAGCTCACACACTCGATGAAGCGGCTGAGGAAAAACGTCGAAGGGGAGATCGGGCTGAGCAGCAGGAAGGTCACCTCCCGCGACCGATAGAAGGTCTGAAAGGTGATCAACAGATTGGAGAAGATCAGCATGAAGAAGAGCACCAGCGCAAAGACCGACAGCAGCCGGGCCATGACGATATCGCTGAGGCTCAACTGACCGCCGCCCAGGACTTCGCTGCCGAAGACCTCGAAGAGGTGGAAACCGAGGCGCGAGAGGGCGTAGATGCCGTAGAGCAGGGCGCAGGTGGAAAGAAAGACGAAGCCCACCTTGAGCTTCGACTGCCGGCTCACCGAGCGCAGGGTGTGGTACGACACCCGCCGTTTGGCCCACAACAAAGTGGCGAGGGGCGACATGCCTCAGACGTCCTCTTCCCGGGTCATCTGGAGGAACACATCCTCCAGCGATCCGGGGTGGTCCGCCAGCTCTTTGACCTCCGGGACAGTGCCCACATGCAGTAGGCGCCCACGGTGGATGATGCCCACCCGATCGGCCACCTCCTCGGCGATCGACAGGCTGTGGGTCGACATGAAGACCGTCAAACCCAGCGCCGTTTGTTCCTTGAGGTAGGACTTGACGGCCCGAATGTTCTTCGGATCAAGCCCCACCCAAGGCTCGTCGACCACCACCACCCGGGGCCGGTGCAAAAAGCAGGTGGCGAAGCTGAGCTTCTGCCGCATGCCATGGCTGTAGCTCTCCACCAACTGGTCTCCGACCTGTGACAGCTCGAAGACCTCCAACAGGGCATCGCAGTCCGCCGCCGCTTGGGCTTTCGGTAGGCGATAGAGACCGGCGACAAAACGCATCATCTCCCGCCCGGTCAATCGGTCGTAAAGGTGGGGATGATCCGGCACATAACCTAAGAGTCGCTTCGCCTCCACCGGTTGTTCCTGGATGTCGAAACCACCGATCACTGCCCGCCCCGCCGACGGCCGCACCAGGCCGGTCATCATCTTGATGGTGGTCGTCTTGCCAGCCCCGTTGGGGCCCAGGAAGCAAAAAAACTCCCCGGCAGGGATGTGTAGATCGAGGCTGTGCACTGCGACCTTCTCGGCGTAACGCTTGTTCAAGCTCTCCAGCTGGATCATCGTTTCTCGCTTTTTTTTATTCTCTGGTATCTGCGGGAAGACATACCCTCTCTCAACCGACCGACAGCACCTCGATCTCCAACTGCCCGAGGTAAGGCATGAGCCGAGGCCAGGTCTCGATGCCACCTTCCAGCAGCTTCAAATGCGTCGCATCGGCCTGCGGTTGATCAAGGGTCGGGTCCATTCGGTGCCATCGGCCATCGATATGGACCTCCGGCCATGCATGGTAGTAGAAACCGTCGAGCTCATCGCTCCAGACGACGCCGATGGCGATCTTGGTGGGAATCTCCAGGGCCCTGGCCAAGGCGGCAAACAGCACGGTGTGCTCGTTGCAATCGCCCCGCCGTTTGGCCAGCACCTCGAGGGCCGAAGGAATCGTCAATACCGCTTCCTTGTCGATGTGGGCGAAGACCCAATCATGCAGTCTCAGGGCCTGCTCCCAAGCGCCTTCGACTCCCTCGGTGACCGTGGCGGCGTGGGCTCGAAGGGTCGCATGGTCCGATTGCACAAAAGCATCGGCCCGCAGGTAGGGCGACGCGTCGAAAGGGGCTGGATCGCCTGTTACGTCCCCGGCCTCCACCACCGCCAACAAACGCACCTTATTGCCCTCCAGCACTTGTTGTGCGCCGTCGGATGGCAAAGCCAGCGCCGCCGCGTCCTGCCCTGTCCTCTGCCAGAGGGCGTCAACCCCCGATAGGCGTAGGGTCATCTCCTGGGCACCGCGAAAAGGTCGAGCACCGGTGGGCTGAATCGAGGTCAGCGCCAGCAGCTCACCGGCCTCGGGAAGCGGCGTCCCTGCGGTCTGCAGCTCGGCGGCCGTTGAACGTTCGAGGACCCATCCAAAGGGCGTCTCGGCCCGCACCACCTCGCCTCGGGCATCGACCCAAGCCAAGGACTCCATGCCGCTCATCCGAACCCGCAAACGACGGCTCTCAACCGGCTGCCCGGCCAAGGTCAGCGTCTCTTCCGCCTCGCAGCGCACTCGCGCCGTACCGCGGCTGAGGGTCAGGGGATCAAAGGAATCGAGCAGAATCTCGTCGCCCACCTGCAGGACGGGAAAATGAAGGGCCGCTCCAATGCCGCTGCTCATCAACAGATCCTCCGACATGGGAAGCTCCAACGGGAGCACCTCGCCGGCGGATCGGATCTCACCGCGCAGCCGCCCTTCCGCCACCCGACCGGAGACCTGGAAATCATGATCGGCCGACTGAATCGCCAACTCGAACTGGACCCTCTTCTCCTCCACCGGACGCCAAACGTGGCCTGCCAGACTGAGGTCTGTCGCCTTGCCCAATAGGTTGAGGTACATCTCAGCCGTCAGGTCGAGGCGAGAGCCGAGAACACCTTGCCGCTCCTCCGGCCCATTCTGCATATGGACCTGCCCCACCCGCTCGCCGGTGGCCAGACTCAGGCTCAGCCAGCTTTCACTTGGCTCAAGGGCCGCGGCGGCGGACGCAGGTGGCAGCACCAGTCGCCTGCCCCCCATCTCCCGCTGCCAGAGCAGCCCCATCATCACCAACCAGAAGAGGGCCACCGCCCCACCGATCCACTGTTTTGAGGACATGGCGCTCCCTTTGGAATCAAAAGATGATCGACACGGGGACGATATGCCACCCATTCAAAGGTCGCTCCCGAGCTTCGCCTCGACACAATGTATTCAACGGCTCGAAAGTGATTTGCGTCTAATCGATCCGGTTTGGATAGCAAGAGCCCCAGAAACGCGACGACCCGCGAAGCATCCCATGGACACCTCGCGGGCCGATCAGCGCGAGGCCCGCGCCGGCCGCTCCTAGCCCTATTGCTGGAAGGGCGATTTACCGCGGGAGTACCCGGCCGGGACGTCGAACACCGACTCATCCACCGGACCGAGCTTGACCTCCGTGGCTTCGCTCTGGCTCTCCGACTTCCTGGTCATCATCTTGACGGAGACGTCACTGGCCAGGGGAAAACCCTCGATCTTTTGCATCTCTTCGAGCATCTTGTTGAAACGTGTACCCGCCGGCCCCATGGCGGCGTAGCTCAGCTTGCGAGCTTCAAAATAAGTGCTCGGCACCTCGAGATCCTTGGTGGCCCAGATCTCCATGCGCAGTCCCTTACCCAAGGTGAGGATGTAGTGATCACACCCGTAGCCGGCGATGGTCCGCGGTTGATCGCCCCGCTCCAAATTCACCTCTTGATCCTTGCCCGCCAGCATCCGCCGCATCATCGGATTAGTGTCGAGCTGGCGGTCGATCTCGGCAAACTGTGCTTCCATCTCTTCCAGAGAGGTCTCGAAGAACTCCTCTTTCTTGTGGTCGATAAAGATCATTTTGCCGCTGGCGATCTCAAAAATGGACTCCGTCACTCCATCGGCGGCCCGGACTTTATCCTCGGTGACCACCTGCGTGCTCTGGGTCGTCTTCTTGCCCACCGTGACGGTGGAATATACGGTCAAATCCTCGGCTGTCAGAAAGGCGGGCAGGCTAAGGAACAGGGCGACGACAATCGACAAGGCTCTTCTCATACTTCGATCCTCCAAGGGCCCTCGAGCGCCAGGACCAGGATTTGCCGGCCTCTGCTCGAGCGCAGTGTTCGCGGTCATTATCCGCACGGTCATTGACCGCACGGTCAATACTCAAAGTGATAGACGGCGCCAGTGCTGGCTTTCTCGATCCGTAACCGCACCGAACGACCGTCCTTACGAAGCAACATGCTGCCGCCGCTCTCTTCGGAGCGCCAACCGGCTGCCATCAACGAGGCCATCAGATCTTGGCGGACCTTCGATTGGCCGACCGACGTCGCCAAGCTGACCGATCTCAAGCCGTCCGGGGAGGTTCCGAAATCCACCAGGCTGGCGGGGAGAAACAGTGGGATATCGCTGGGAAAGCTCGACGGCATGACCCCGACGAGCTGTGGTTTTCGGGCCACCGCCTGGGGATCGCCGCTGGTCTCCACCTCGTCGATCATCGGCCGTACGTCGATGATCTCGGAAGGGCGACGCGCGGTCTCCTCTTGTGGCGCGCCACAGGCTGTCCACAGCAGGACGCCGAGCATCAATACCCGGGGCCAGGAAGCTCGGTTCGGGCCGCTTGCGGCGAGCATTTCAGGGACGGACATGCCGTCCTTCATCCAAATCACCGCCGTCCACCCAACCCATCCGTCGCGGCGGGCGCTGACGCAACATGGGGCGAATCAGCTCCGGCAGGGAGATGCCCACCGCTTGACGATCGACCCGTAAGGCGCGCATGCCAACGGCCAACGCCCCTTCGATGTCTTCTAGGGCCTGATCCCCCAAGTGCATGGCTCGATCCGCCTCCACACCTAGCTCCTCCAGGCAGCGATGGAACATCTTGCAGTGGGGTTTCTCGACGCCGGTATCGGCGGAGTAAACCACCACCTCGAAGAAGGACAGGAGCCCCAGGCGGTCCAGAAGCTCCGGCAGCCGATGGTCCCAATTGCTGATCACCGCCAAGCGTAGGCCGCGACGCCGCAAAGAGCGCAAGGTCGGCAGGACATCGTCATAGACCTCCCAAGCTTCGGCATGGGCAAAACGATCAAACAGCTCGGCGCCGGCAAAGGGCGACGGAGGAGCCGTGCCCAGCCGTTGGCAGACTCGGGCCAGGTAGTCCTGCCACCATCCCTTGGCCCCTTTCGGATGGCGAGAAAACCGATCACAACGGGGGTCGGTGGAACAGGAAAACTCCTTCCACACCCAAGCCATCTCCCGTCTGAGATCTTCGACTTGCACCGTCAGCCCATGACGATCTAACACCTGGCAGTAGATGTCTGCTGCCTTCGGGGAGTGCATCAAGGTATCGGTCACATCGAAGGTGAGAACCTCGATGGGCCAAACGGAACCGCCGTGTCTGCTATTCTCACGCTGCTGCATCATTCACCGGATCGACCATGCCATCTCATCGCTTCCTCAACTATTCCACCGCCCTGCTGCTCTCGGGCTGGTTGTGTCTGCTGTTGACCGGTCATGTTTGGGGCGGTTGGGTCCATCTGTTGTTGTTAGCGGCCTTGTTGCTCTTCCCTTGGCGAAAGTCACCGTCGACGGTGGACGCTTCCCCCGACCCGGCGGAGCCCTCCTCCGAATCCCACGGCGACAACAAACCGATCATTTGATCCACCGTCCGTCGAAGCACGTAGACCAGGGCCCCGATCGACAACCCGGCGAGCAGTGCCAGCTGCCACGGGTAGTCGGCACGCCAGAAAAAATGGGTAAAGGCCAGGACGGTCACCATCGACGGCAACAGCCATCTACTCACCCCTGCCCCCAGGCTTCAACGGTATTGTGTAACACTCCGACCCCTGAAACTTCCACTTCGATCTCTTGCCCCGCCGCCAGCCGACCCACGCCTGCCGGTGTGCCGGTCAGCAGCACATCCCCAGGCTGCAAGGTCATCATGCGGGAGGTATAGACCAGCAGCTCGACGATGCCGAACAACATGTCGCGGCAATGCCCCCGTTGACGCTCTTCGCCATCCACACGGGTGACCACCTCGAGATCCTCGAAATCTGCGTCGACCCGTAGGGCAGGACCCAGAGGGCAGAAGGTGTCGAAGGACTTGGCGCGGGCAAAGGTTGGATCCTTGCGTTGTAGATCTCGAGCGGTGACATCACAGGCGCAAGTCACGCCAAGAATTCCTCGTCGGGCCTCTTGGGCTGTGGCTCGCCGCAGGGTATGGCGAACGACGACGGCGATTTCGCCTTCATACTCGACCCGCTGGCTCTCCTCTGGCATCACAATCGAGGCGTTGGGGCCGATGATAGATGACGGGGACTTGAGAAAGATGACGGGCTCTGCAGGCAACGGATTGTCGAGCTCGCGGGCGTGGGCCGGGTAGTTGCGCCCAATTCCCACCACCTTGCCCACCAAAAACGGTACCAAGAGAGAGGCGCTATTGATATCCACCGGCCGTCCAAAACGCCACTCTTGCGGTGATTCGGCATAGGGGTCGGAGTGGAGCATTCGCACTACCCCGGCGTTGTCGGTCGCAGCGTAGAAGCCCTCAGGGCCCAGGCGGTAGAGCAGCACGCTTCAGCAGAATCCTGGCGTCGCGATGCGCACCGTTCTGGCTCCGGCCAAGCTCTCAGCTCAACGGACCCGGCGGACTCAGTAGTTTTGGACCGGTTGGGTGCCGACTCCGGCACCGGCAGTCGGGACATCGACGAACTGATCGAGGCTATACGAGGGTGCCGGGTTGGGATCGGGAAGATTGCTCTCCCCCTCGCCGGAAGCACCTCCTCCGTCGCCACCCCCACCTTCGCCCTCTTCATCGCCTTGGAGATCGTTGGGCGACCAGCCGACGAAGACCGTCGTCGTATTGACTTGGTAGCCAAAGCCGGTGCTCTCGACATCCGACACGATATCGGCGATCTCATCCTTGGCGATGGCGACCCAATTGCCGCGGTCGGAATTCAGCATGACCACATTGTCATCCCACTCCGCGTCCACCGGCTTGTAGCGGGTAACGAAACTCGTGCCGTTGTTCAAGGTCACGGTGTAAGTGCCGGCGCTGACGACGGTGGTCAGCAGCAGGATACCCACGGAAAATAAGAGGGCGGTGCGACGGTTCATGGCTTCCTCCAACGGCTGCGGTGTACAGGCATGCACGGGTGACGATCACTCTGCACCCAGACCGAGGTAGTTTGGCCTGGACAGCTGTCTCTTCGAACGTGGAACTATATCACCATCGGTCGATATGTCGATCCAAGAGGCTGTTGGGGAAGATCCCCCTAGGAGGGCTGAGCCTTCTTCAGACGAGACGCTATCTCCCGCAGGTTGGCACGGACACACTCCACGTCCAGGTCTAGAAGCCGGATGAGTTTTTTGATGTGTCCGATCTCGATCTCGGGATTGGCAGCGCCGTGTTCACCGGATGGCAGGAAAGCGGTCTTGTCCTGCCAAACAAAGACCCGATGGTGCGTCTTGAGATGCTCGGAAAACCCCGAGGCACATTCCTTGAGCATTCGGGCCCATCGGCTTCCGCTGCCAGATCGGAGAGAATTGTCTTCAGGTTTTCGTAGAAAACAGGCCACGCCTCTTCGAAGGTCGCCCCGAGACCCCAAAAGCCTCCGGGATATATTCCGATGATGGACGTTTCGCCCTCTTCTTGATCTACTTCAACTAAAGCCTTGCCGGCCACTTGGACCCAGGCTTTGCAATGACCATCACCAAGGCTCAGAACTTCGGTGAAGTCGTACAGCAGAGGCGGTGTGTTGTTGATCAACATGATGCGCCTCCTTCTCGGCCGTCTGTATTCTCGAATAGAGCTTGATGCTCGGGTAGAGCTCGATACGGATGCCCTCTAGGAGGGTGGGTCTCCTATTAGCACGACCTGTCCATCGGCAGGTCTTTGAATTCTAGACGCATGATGCTGGATTTTCCAATTTTTTTGGATGTCTCCTCAGGCCGACCACCACAACTTGATGGCAAAGACCAACACCGTCACGGTGACCAACCAGCGTAACCAGCGATTGCCCGCCAACACCGTCAAGCGGGCTCCCAGGATGCCTCCCACTGCGGCACCAACCCCCAGACACAGACCCAACAACCAGTCGACCCTGCCTTGCCAGGCAAAAAGTGCCACCGCCAGCGCCGTCAGGCAGAGGATCGCCGACACCTTCAAAGCGTTGCCGCGTACCAGGTCGAAACCGGCCCAGGTGGTCACCGCCAGCACCAAGAGTCCCACCCCCGCTTGGACAAAACCGCCGTAGACGCCGACCACGAAGAAACCCAGGGCCAGACCCAGGCGATGCTCCGGCTGTGTTGCCGGTCCGCCACCGTCCTCCACGCCGCGCTTCGAGGCCGAGAGCAACGACCCCAGGGTGAGAGCCACCATCAAGAAGGCCAAGATGCGCTGGAAATGGCGATCGCTGGTCAACAAAGCCAAGTAGACCCCCAAGATCGAGCCTAGGGTCGCCGGTAAGGCTGCCCAGACGACCGAAGGGCCCGCCAAGATACCCTGCCTGCGGAAGCTCCAAACGGCACCGATGTTCTGCATCAGGATGCCCACTCGATTGGTGCCGTTGGCTACCCCCGGCGGTAAACCCAGGAAGATCAACATCGGCAAGGTCAGGAAGGAACCACCGCCGGCCAGCACATTGAGCACCCCGGCGACTAACCCCACGAGCATCAAGAGGAAGGCGTCGAGGATCGTTGGATTCACGTTCTCTCCCTCAGAGTATCGGCTATCGGCATCGTCGAAGACCTGTCCTATCGAGAATTCGCCAGCATGCGGCTATGATCTCACCCATGAACGACCTGCCCACAACCGATCAGCCGGCGGCCGACCACCCGGAGCCGATCGGGCCCCCTCCGGTGATCATTCTCGTCGAGCCCCAACTGGCCGCAAACATCGGCGCCACGGCCCGAGCCATGCTCAACTGCGGGCTTCGAGAGCTGCGCTTGGTGTCACCACGGGACGGCTGGCCCAATGACCAAGCCAGCGCCATGGCATCGGGGGCCGATGAGGTTCTGGAAGCGGCAAAGCTCTTCCCCGACGTTGAAGCAGCGGTGGCCGATCTACAGCGAGTCTATGCCACGACGGCGCGGCACCGGGACATGATCAAGCATGAGGTGACACCTGCCCGGGCAGCCCAGGAGATTCACCAAGCCGCCGTGCGAGGAGCGCGGAGCGGTGTGCTCTTCGGACGTGAGCGCATCGGCTTGACCAACGACGAAGTCGTCTTGGCCGACGCCGTCATGCACGTACCGCTCAACCCCCGCTTCAGCTCCCTGAACCTGGCTCAAGCCGTCCTCCTCGTTGCCTATGAGTGGTTCCAGGCAAGAGATCCAACCGCCGAGCGGGTGCTCGTCCAGGCAGGTCACGAAGCCGCGTCGCGGGGGGAGCTCTTCAACCTCTTCAACCACCTCGAAGGTGCCCTCGAGGAAGGCGGTTTCTTCAAGGTCGCCGCCAAGAAGCCGCACACCGTACGCACCTTGCGCAACATCCTCCTACGGGCCGACTTGGCCGAACGGGACGTTCGCATGCTGCACGGTGTCATCACCAGCCTGCTGGGCAAACCCCGGCAATCCATCTGACGGCGGCAACTCGTCCTCATAACAGCTTCGCTAAACCATGAAAGCCCCGCCGATGGCGGGGCTTTCTCTTCATGCAGGCTTGGTGGCAAGCCTCTCGTGTCATCCCGCCCAAGCCGGGATCCGGTTTCAGCCGACTCAGCTCTTGGCCTTGACCGCCTTGCGTTTTCCGGCCTTCTTGTCGGCCCCGAAGGTCTCCTCCCAAAGCAGGGTGAAGGGGCTGGCGACAAAGACCGAAGAGTAGGTGCCGATGAGCACACCCACCAGCAGCACGAAGGCAAACCCTTGCAAGCTGGCACCGCCGAAGAAGAAGAGACAAGCCACCACAAGCAACGTCGTGCCGGATGTCAGAAGAGTGCGCGACAGCGTCTGATTGATGCTCAAGTCAATGACTTCTTGCAGGCTCTTGCGACGATGACGGTTCCGGTTCTCTCGCACGCGATCAAAAATGACCACCGTGTCGTTCACCGAATAACCCACCAAGGTGAGAAAGGCGGCGATGGTGGGCAGATTGAACTCGTAATTGAGCAGCGCATAAAGACCCAAGGTGATGAGGAAGTCATGCATCACGGCGACCAAGGCACCGATTCCGAACTGCAGCTCAAAGCGGAACCAGATATACATCAACATACCGATGAACGACAGTACCACCGCCAACAAGCCCTTGGTTCGCAGCTCTGAACCGATCTGCGGACCGACGTTGTCATTCTGGATGACCGTGAAAGCGCCCAGGGTGCCTTGCTCTTGCAGCGAGGCAAGAGCTGCGGCGCTCAAACCTTCGGCTTCGGCCACTTGGTCCCAAGTGGCGAAGATGCGGTTTTCATTGCGCTTGGCAACGATGGCCGCAGCCACCTCGTCGTAGTAATCCTTGCCCCGGTCTTCATTGACCCCCTGGACATCGGGATCGGCGGCCATCAGAACCGTCGAGAGAGTCTCCTTGCCCCGCTGATTGAGGTCCACCTTATTGGCCTCGTCGCCGTTGAGCTCCGCCTCCAGAGCCGCGATCACCGCAGCCGAGGTTCCTTCTTCGCTACCCGGTGCCACCGGTGTCTTGATCAAGATCTCGCGTTCTTCCGCCGCGCCGAAACGCTGAATCGCGGCCTGTCGCAGCCCGGCGCTCTCGAGCGCACGGCGCATCTGATCAACCTCCACGTCGTCTTTCAGACGTACCGTGAGCTGGGTGCCACCGGCAAAGTCGATCCCGAAATTGATCCCGGTGTTGACCCCGATATTCAGCTTCGGCAGCACAAATAGCTCGGCCAACGCAATGACTAGCAGAATGATCGAAAACCAGACCACCGACTTGCGGTACTTCATGAACTGGATGTTCGTATTGCTTAGGAAATCCATTCCAAACTCCTCGCAAACGGATCTCGGCAAACTTGGCCCGAAACCCGAGGGATGCGCGCTCGCATCAAATCGAAAGCTTCTCCACCCGTTGGCGTTTGCTGTGTTGCAAATCGAAGAGCCAGCGGCTGACGAAGACGGCAGTAAAGAGGGAGGCCAAGATTCCTACAGAGAGGGTGACCGCGAAGCCACGGATCGGGCCGGTTCCAAAGGTGAAAAGGAAGATGGCGGCGATCATGGTGGTGATGTTGGCGTCCATGACCGACGACAGGGCTTTCTCGAAGCCCATGGCAATCGACGAACGCACGGTTCGCCCGGCCCGCAATTCTTCCTTGATGCGCTCAAAGATCAGCACGTTGGCGTCCACTGCCATACCGATAGTCAAGACGATGCCAGCAATGCCCGGAAGCGTCAGGGTCGCCGAGAAAACCGACAACGCTCCAAAGACGAGGACGATGTTGAGCCCCAGGGCAGCCACCGCGTTGAGCCCGCTGATTCGATAGACGAACAGCATCACCAAGATCACCAGCGCGCCCCCGAAGAGGCCCGCCTTGCGACTCTTGAGGATCGAGTCCTTACCCAATGTTGGGCCGATGGTCCGCTCTTCCAGGTAGGTCAAGCTGGCTGGCAGGGCGCCGGAGCGCAACACCGTGACCATGTCTTGAACTTCTTGCAAGGAGAACTGACCGTGGATGGTACCTCGATCGGCAATCCGACCTTGAATCGTCGGCGCCGAGATCACCGTGTTGTCCAAGACGATAGCCAAGCCGCGGCCGATGTTGGCAGCGGTCACGTCGGCAAAGCGGTTGGCACCTTCCTTGTCGAGATTGAAGGCCACCGCCGGCTGGTTGAAATCATCGGCTGTGACGCTGGCGTCCTTGAGATTCCGGCCCGTGATGACGCGATTCTTTTCTAGGATCCAGAAGGACTCCCCAACCACGTTCTTGTTCTCGTCCCGCTGGTACTCGACCATGATCTCGTGGCTCGCCGCATCCTGACTCGACAGCGCCGTCGCCGCCTCTTGGCGAGAACCGTACGGACCGGTGGCGGCCTTGACCAGACGAAACTCGAGGAAGGCGGTGTTCTTGATCACCTCCTTGACGCGCTCGGGATCATCGACACCGGGCAGCTGAACGACGATGCGCTCACTGCCCAGACCCTCACTGTGCACCACCGGCTCGGCGACACCAAAGGAATCGACGCGATTTCGAATCGTCTCCTGGGCCTGATTGACGGCCATCTGACGGAGCCGACGCTCCTCAGGGCCATCGAGAGAGAATTGCAGGCGATCACCGCTGCGGCTGAGATCCCAGCTGGGGAGGAGGCGATCGATGATCTCGTCATCGACGAAGTCGTACTTGTCTTGCGGTACTCCGGAGAGACGGAACGACGTCAGGGACGTACGATCGACCTCGACACCGGTCACGCTGGCGTTCTCCTCCAGTTCCTTGAGCACCGTGTCGATCGCGTTGTCGGTCTCGACTTTGATCGCGTCGTCGGTCTCGACCTCCATCACCATGTGCATACCGCCGCGGAGATCCAAGCCCAGCTTGATTTTTTCCGAGGGGGGTGTGGCCCAAAACGCTGCCGTCGCCACCACCGCGACGATGACGAGAGCGCGAAGCCTCAAACTACCATCCATGATCAGTTGCCTCCGTTGCCTTCCGGCGTCTCTGCGAACCCGGCGACGGCTCGCTTGGCGATCTTAACCTTGACGTTGTCGGCGATTTTGAGAAGGACGATGTTGCCCTCCACCTTGATGACCTCGCCGTAAAAGCCGCCATTGGTCACCACCTTGTCCCCCTTCTTGAGATTCTCCACCAGACTCTCGAGGGCCTTCTGCTTGGTCCGGATCGGCCGAAACCAAATGAAGTAGAAGACCCCGAAAATAAGGATCATCGGCATGAAGCTGAGCCAGGGCGAAGGGTCGCCCGCCGCTGCCGCCAGAAGGTCGGTCATTTCGAAATTCCTTCCCTTGAGCTTGTCTGTCTCCGCACCACACCCGAAGGCACTCGTTGATGGGATCTGGCGATGACGTCTCGACCCGGTACCGTTGAGCCGATCCGACAAATTAACCAGCACCTTACGTGATTGCGATCCGTCATTGCGATCGACACTGGGGCGCCTGCTCGGAGCCGTATCTCGCAGATCGCCCTCTGGCCGATGGAACCGGCCGAACGACCTGTCGATGTAGCGATTGGGATCACCAGCGAGCATCGCCACCTTGGCGATTCGCCCGTCGTTTACACAAACAATCCGCCCTAGGTCAAGCCTCTGCCAGGAGCCAACAGGGGCCTGGCTCGGCGGGTGCTCTCCCTATGGGCGGGCGGTATGGGTGTCTCCGGCCGAGGTCCGGTCAGTGATTTCGGCGGCGAGATTCGCTAGCGTCCCGAGCTCGACACCCTGTCGCAGATCGGCCATAAAGTCAAGAAAGTAGCGGATGTTGTGGAGGGTCGCTAAGACCGCCCCCGTCAACTCTTTGGCCTTCACCAAGTGGTGCAGAAAAGCCCTGCTCTGACGCTGGCAGAGGGGGCATCCGCACGCCGCGTCGACGGGCCGCGGATCATCACGGAAGCGGGCATTCTTGATGCGCAACGTGCCTTCGCGGGTGAAGAGCAAACCATGCCGCGCATTGCGAGCCGGCATCACACAATCGAAGAGGTCGACCCCATGCTGCACCGCGTGCAGTAGATCGAGGGGTGTGCCCAAGCCCATCAGGTACCGCGGTTTGTGGGCTGGCAAGGCGGGAGCCGTCCACTCCACCACCCGGCGTCGGTGGATCTTGTCTTCGCCAACGCTGACACCGCCCACTGCGTAACCGGGAAAATCCATCTCCGCCATGCGCTCGGCGGCGCGCAGTCTCAAACCTTCGTAGGCGCTGCCCTGGACGATCCCGAAGAGGCCACCCGGCTGGCCCGTCGGCCAAGCGCGCCGGGCACGTTCTGCCCAACGCAGGGTGAGCTCGAGGGACTCGGCGGCATCTTTCTCGCTGATCGGCCACGGCGGGCACTCGTCGAGCATCATGGCGATGTCGACCCCGAGACGGCATTGGGATTCGACGACGCTCTCGGGGGTGAATCGCAACATGGCGCCATCGTGGTGGGAGCGAAAGGTGACACCGTCCGCGTCGATCTTGCGCAGCTGCGCCAAGCTGAAGACCTGAAAGCCTCCGCTGTCGGTCAAGACCGTGCGCTTCCACCCGGTGAAGGCGTGGATACCACCTAAACGCTCGATGGTCTCGATTCCTGGGCGAACCGTCAGGTGATAGAGATTAGACAACATGACCGAGGCCCCCGCCTCTTCCAGGGCTTCAGGGGTCAACCCCTTGACCGCGCCGAGGGTGCCAACGGGCATGAAGGTCGGGGTCTCGACAACTCCATGGGGGGTCGTCAGCCGCCCCCGACGAGCCAAACCACAGGTACCGAGCACTTCGAAGCTCAGGCTCATGGCCGTTTTCCGGAGGCGCCAACAATCACTTCTCGGACCTCCACCTCCGGCGGTAACTGCGGCGAGAACAGCTCCTCCGGAATCTCCACATTGCTCTCCATGTTGCTGAACCAGTACTCCGTCACCGCACCGGACGCTTCCTCGAAACGCACGTGGACGGGCAGATAGAGCTGGCGGTCGATGTCCAAGGTCAGATGCCGTACGCGCCGCGCCACCCGTCGGCTGCGGGGCAGCAGCTCCAAGCGAAAAGGGATAGTGGCATCGGCGGACCGGGTGAAGCGCAGGTCGAAATAGCGCCGCAATTGGTTGAGGGAGCTACCGGGGCCAAAGAACTGCAACAGGCGCTCTCCTTGGGACCCCAACTGGACCCGCTCGGCGGTGCCCAGGCTGCGATACCAAGTGAGCATGTCGTCGCCATCGATGACCACAACGGTGTCTTGGGGTGGCTCCAGATCCCAGCGGGCCCGCTGGGGAGGCAGGAATACGAACTGGCCGGTCGCTTCCTCGGCCTCCAGCAACAACGGGCTCTCCTTGTGCTCACGGAAATCAGCTCGCAAGCTCGTCAGACCGGCCCGCCGTGCCTCCACCCGATCCACCAGCGCCTCGAGACGCTGGGCGGCGGAAAGGCCCTCCGCCTCCGGGTCCATCTCGGCCCCCGTCGCCGCACCGCCAGGCCGGCTCTGGGCCGACAGCAAACACACCAATAACAACGGGAGCCATCGCGTCCCGCGCCTCCATTCGTTCCTTGTCACGTTGTCTCCCGGGATAGGGCGCCTCGAGATCTGGCGCTCGAAAGTCGCGCTCGAGCAATTGCCATCCGACGCCTGGTGCTCAGCGGAAATAGCGCCAGCCGGTGAGGATGTCGTTCTCACGCAGAACGAGCTGGTCGCCCTCAAGCCGATGCGTCAAGGGCACGGGTTTGCAACCCCCGCCACCGGCATTGATTTCCGTCAAGCGAAACGACTTGTCACACTTGTTGCAGACCACCCACTCCCCCTGGTGACGGTAGCCGCGCTTCAATTTGTAGCAGATCTCGTTGGCGTCGAAGGCCACTTGCACATGGCCGTTCTTGTCACGGCCGACGAAGAAGTCGACCTCTTGATTGCCGGCATTGATGAAACGGAAGAATCGCACTTGCCCGGCCGACAAATCGGCCAGGTCGAGGTTGACTAACCCCTGTTCGTTCGCCAAGACCTTCTGGTAGGAGGAACGCAGGAAGCCGCCCTCCAGGTAGTAAGAAGCAGCCATCACGCCACTGGCCAGCAGCAGTACCAGTAACGCGCCATGCATGGGCTTGAGTGATTTCATGAGCACATCTCGCGTTGTGGGAAGGGAAAGAAGCGACAGCGCTGGACACAGACCGGCCATCTAGGCGACAGCGCCACCGACTTGACGACCCCTGGTCGTTTCGATGGCGGCACATGCAGCCCGAGCCCCGAGCTATCGATATGCTAGCAGGTGGTCACAGGGGAAGGGAGACGGCAGAACACGGAGGGTGGTTTATGCCGTGGCGTACGAGGGTGCTCGATGGGAGACGGGCGGCGAGGGCCGTGGTTGCGCGGCATCAAGATGATAGCGCGGCATAATGATTGGTTGGGGACAGGGATCGCAACGGAGCGGATAATTCTCCTCAGTAAGCCGCATACCGAGAAGATGCTCCAAAAATTATCACTCGAACCTCTCTCAAAGCCTCTAAGGTCGGGGCGACCAAAGCGGATGCCGTTGTCGAGTCAGTGTCATATGCTCACTTTCGAGCAGGGCGTCCTTCGAGGGCAGTGAGATCGTGTTCAACAGCAATCCCTGTCCTTACTACTCAAACGCGCCGTTGAGGTCTGGACGGGCTCACAATTTCTGAATTTTTTTCGAAATCAGCTATTTCGACGACCGCGGCCCGAACGTAGCGGGTCAAAACCCAACTCCTGTCGCAGTGCAGCAACCTCCTCCTCGAGGGGCTCTGCCCAACGTAACTGATCGAGGGTCGCTGACGCCGGAGCGTCGAACGCCAAGCTCGCCAAGCGTTGGGAAAGCACCGCCATATCCTTCTGTTGTCCTAACTTGTCAGCCAACGACTTGGCCCCACGCAACGGCAAACCCGGCACCTCGCCAAGCCGAGCGTAGAGGTTGTCCAAGGTGCCAAAGGCTTGCAGCAGCGCCACCGCCGATTTCTTGCCAACCCCCTTGACGCCGGGAATGTTGTCGACGCTGTCGCCCATCAAGGCCAGCAGATCAACAACCTGCCGCGGCTCCACGCCTAGCTTCTCCACCACCTCGAGCTCCCCAAGACGCTCGCCGCGGGCAAAGTCGAGAATTTGTACCTGGTCGCCCACCAGCTGGGCCAGGTCTTTGTCCGAAGTGACGATCACCACCCGGTGCCCCTGGGCCGTCAGCTGACGGCATAGGGTGGCGATGAGATCGTCGGCTTCGTAGCGGGGGTCCACAAAGGTGGCCGCCCCCAACGCCCTGCCCAAGGCCTGGCACCAATTCAGCTGGTCCTCCAGTGCCTTCGGCGGTAACTCCCGCTGCTGCTTGTAGGCAGGGTACAGCTCGTTACGGAAGCTGGTGGTGAGGCTCTGGTCAAAGGTCAATCCTACGTGGCTGACGGATTCTCTCTCCCGCAGCAGACGCAGAAAGTGGTTGAAACCAAAGACGGCATTGACCGAGCTCCCCCCGGCGTTGGTCATCTTCGAGGGGATCGAAAAGAAGGCCCGGAAGATGTAGGGGCTGGCATCCACCAGATAGACGGTCGTTGTCATCGAAGGATTCTCCTGCTGGGCCTTGAGCGGATTCAAGGTTGTTTTCCGCCTACTTTATGAGATCGACCCATAAAAAAGGGCTCGTTCTAAACAAAAATAGACGATCCGGGATCAGACTCAACAGAGAGCCATGCACCATGCCTCGAATCCCACTCACTCCAAAACATCTCGATAAAACATCTCGATGGCCTAACTATGAAACCTGAATACTCATTCACCGATCATCCGACATCGCCCTTGCCGGGCGTTGCGCCCTTCCATGCTCAGCAAAGCTTTCCGGAAACCATAGGCCCCTATCGTATCCAACGGGAAATCGGCCGTGGCGGAATGGGCCACGTCTATCTCGGCCTGCGCAATGACAGGACATTCCAGAAACGGGTCGCCATCAAGGTATTGCGCTTTGGTAGCAACGCCAGAGCCCTCGAGTGGCGCTTCAAGAGCGAGCGCCAAATCCTCGCCAGCCTGGATCATCCCAACATAGCGCGCCTCATCGACGGTGGGACCACGGACGATCAACGCCCCTACTTTGTCATGGACCATATCGAAGGGGTGCGCATCGATCACTACTGCGACCAACACCGGCTGACCATCGCCGGCAGGCTGCATCTCTTCTTGCAGGTCTGCGATGCCGTGCAATACGCCCACCGCAATCTCGTGGTGCACCGCGACATCAAGCCGAGCAACATCCTGGTCACCGCCGAGGGAGTGCCCAAGCTCCTCGATTTCGGCATCGCCAAGCTGCTCAACCCCGACTTGCGCCTCGCCGGCATGGAAGAAACGATCACCGGACAGCATCCGATGACACCCCGCTACGCCAGCCCTGAACAAATTCGAGGTCAGGCCATCACCACCGCTTCGGATATCTATTCCCTGGGGGTTTTGCTCTACAAGCTCTTGGCCGGGCGTCTGCCACGCCAACCCCACGCCCTCGAGCTCTTGCAACGCATCATCGATCAAGAGCCCACGTCCTTGTGCTTGGCGGTGGACCGTGCCGAAAGACGCCACGAAGGCGGCCAGCGAGGAGACGGCGGCCAGCGAGGAGGGGCAGAGAAAGCAGGCGGCGTCGAGAGAGAAGATAGTGACAGCCAAGGCGTCTCCTTGCCGGAAACCATCGCCCACCTGCGCCGAGAATCCCTGCCCATGTTGCGCCACCAATTGGCCGGCGACCTCGACCGCATCACCCTGATGGCGTTGCGCCGTGAGCCGGAACGTCGCTACGGCTCCGTCGAGCAAATGGCGGACGACATCCGGCACTATCTGCAAGGGCGCCCGGTCTCGGCCCGGGCCGCCACCTTTGGCTACCACTGCCTCAAGCTCTTCGAGCGTCACCGCTGGGGTGCCAGCGCCAGCGCCGTCGTCCTGTCGTTTCTCCTCGTCGTCTTCGGACATCTGGTGCATCAAACCCGATCCAACGACGCACAGATCAAGACGCTGATGGCCCGACAGCACACCGCTCAAGCCGAATGGCAGACGGCAGAGACCTTGAACCGTCTTTGGCACGAGGCCTTGCTCAAAGCCGGCGGCGACGACCCGGTGGCTTGCCAAAAGTTGGTGAGCCTAGCCCTCCAACGTCTGCAAACGGAGGAGCTGGAGCCCTCCCAAAAGCGCCGCCTGCAACATCGTCTCGAGCTGTTGTTGCGACAGCTCGAAAGGCAAGGCAACAGGGCATCGCCGAGGTAGACTCCCCCACATGGAGATATGCAGCCGACCCCTTCCGTCGATCCGCCTCGCCCTCGGCGTTTTTTGGGCGCTGGCGATGACCTGCCTCGGCACCCATCCGAGCCTCGCCCAGTGGCCGCAATTCAGAGGGCCCCACGGCGACGGCCACGTCGTAGAGACGACCCCTCTGCCGCTGGAGTGGAGTGAAACGCTGAACATCGCGTTCAAAGTGCCGGTGCCCGGCAAGGGCTGGTCCTCTCCCATCATCCAAGATGGCAAGATCTGGTTGACCACCGCCCGCGAAGAGGAGCGGTCCCTTCGCCTGCTGGCCTTCGACCTGACAACCGGCGGTCTGATGCACGATGTCGAAGTCTTCCGGCCCGACGCTTGGCAGGCCAGCCATGCCGCCAACAGCTACGCCTCACCGACGCCGGTGGCGGAGCCGGGCCGCGTCTATGTCCATTTCGGGGCCTACGGCACGGCGGCCTTCGACAGTGAGCGGGCGGAGCTGTTGTGGAAAATCGACGACCTCGTTCTCGAGCACGAGGTTGGCCCGGGCAGCTCGCCGATCCTCTATCGTCACCTACTGATCTTCAACTGCGACGGCACCGACCACCGCTTTGTCGTCGCCCTCGACAAAAAAACCGGCAAGGAAGTCTGGCGCAGTGCCCGCTCCTTGTCCTTGGACGATTCAAAGGGCCCCCATCGCAAAGCCTTCAGCACCCCCTTGGTGGTCACCTACCAGAATCGGGACCAACTGGTCAGCCCCGCCGCGTCACAGGTCAGCTCCTATGATCCCTTGACCGGCGAAGAGCTCTGGCGGGTGCGCTACGAAGGCTATTCCAATGTGCCCCGCCCGGTGGCCGGTTTCGGCATGGTCTTTGTCAACACCGGTTACATGAAACCCCACCTGCTGGCCATCCATCTCGGCGGCCAGGGCGACGTCACCGACTCGCGGGTGGTCTGGGACTACTATTGGCAAGTGGCGGCGCAGCCCTCGCCCCTGCTGATCGGACCCCGGCTCTACATGGTCAACGATTGGGGCAACGCCACTTGGATCGACGCCCACAGCGGCGAAGACCTATGGCGCCATCGGCTGCGGGGCAAGTACACGGCCTCGCCGATCTACGCCGCGGGCCGGATCTACAATTTCAGCCAAGAAGGCAAGTCGGTCATCCTGGAAGCCGGTGACACGGTGAAGATCTTGGCCACCAACCAGCTGGCGGAAGGTATGCACGCCTCACCGGCGGTGGCCGACGGCGCCTTGATCGTTCGCACCACCGGCCATCTCTATCGCATCGAAGACATCGATCCCCCGGCGACCACTCCCTAGTGTGTTGCCATCCAGCCGCGAAGGAGAACAACGCTTGAATACCTCAGAGCTGCGCCGGCGCTTCGAGTTGGCGGTCGATCTGGCATGGCATGCCGGCCATATCTCACTGCGCTATTTTCAAACCGATCTCGAAGTTTCGGAAAAAGGCGACGGCACGCCGGTGACCGCGGCGGATCGGGACACCGAAGCCTTGCTCAGGGAAACGCTAGAGCAGCGATTTCCTGAGGACGGCATCCTCGGTGAAGAATTCGGTGAAACGGCAAGTAAAAACGGCCTCACTTGGGTCCTCGACCCCATCGACGGCACCAAATCATTCATCCACGGCGTCCCATTTTATGGCCTGCTGATGGCTTTGCTGGAAGATGACGAACCTCTCTTGGGGGTCATGCACTTCCCGGCCCTCGCGGAAACCGTGGCCGCTTATCGCGGTGGCGGTTGCCATTGGAACGGTCGCCGCTGTCACGTCTCGGCGGTGGCCGATCTGTCGCGTGCCTTGGCCACCGCCAGCGACATCCCCGACCCCCATTCCGCGTCGGTCTTGCAAGAGAGGCCCCGCGTCGAGGCGACCCACCGACTGCTGCAAGCGGCGGGTTTACGGCGAACGTGGGGCGATTGCTATGGCTATGCCCTGGTGGCCACCGGCCGCGCCGAGGTGATGATCGACCCGGTGGTCAACCTGTGGGACATCGCCCCCGTGCTACCGATCATCGAAGAAGCGGGCGGGCGCTTCACATCCTTCGGCGGCCGGCGCACCTTGAGCGACGGCCATTCGGTGGCCAGCAACGGCCACCTCCATGACGCCGTGCTGGCCCACCTCGTCCCACCTTCCGATGGGTCCTAGTCGTCACCGATCCCGAAGATGAGACCTGCGGCAATGAAGGTCAGTAGGGCGCCAAAGAAATACGGCGCCCCCATCTGGAAATCGTAGAGGGCCCCGGCCACCAAGGGGCCAAAGGCGCGGGCGGTGGCGGTCAAGGACTGGCCGACCCCCAACACGGTGCCCTGTTCGTCCGCCGCAGCAAACTGAGAGGTCAAGGACGACAGGGTGGGGGTCGATAACCCCTGGCCAAAGGCGAGGCCGGCCACCGCCGCGAGCACCAAGCCGAAGGTGAAGCCGAGGGGTATGGCGACCAGCGCCAGGGCCATGGTCAATGCCCCCAGGCAAGCCACGCGCCGGGTACCGAAGCGGCGGGTCAGGGGTCCGATCAATCCCCCTTGCACGAGGATCAGCACGACACCGAGAAAGATCAACACCTTGGCGAAACCCTTACCGTCGAGGCCAAACCGATCTTGCCCCAGATAAGCGAAGGTGGTTTCCATGCCGGCGAAGGCGAAAGTCGTCAGGAAACGGGCCATCAGGACGCGGGGCAGCCGTGGACGCTTGAAGGCGGTGATCCAGGCGGCCGGCGAATAGCGTCCTTCGGAGGTGTGGCGCCGGGTTGTCTCGTGCAGCTTCCACCAGGCGAGCACCAAATTGATCAGGGCCAGGCCGGCGGCGGCGAAGGCCACTTCACGAAAGCCGTAACCCAAAACCATGGAGAGGCCGCCCAAGGCGGGGCCGAAAACGAAGCCGAGGCCGATACAAGCCCCCACCAGCCCCATGTACTTGGGCCGCTCTTCGATCTCCGTGACGTCCGCCACATAGGCTTGGGCAATGGCGATGCTGCCACCGAAGAGCCCCGCCATGGCCCGCGCCAGGCAAAGGGCCAACAGCGTTGTGGCCAGACCGCTCAACACCATGCCGATGGAAGAGCCCGCCAGGCTGAGCAGGAGCACCGGCCGGCGCCCCCAACGGTCTGAGGCGCGGCCGAGGAACGCCGCCCCCAACAGCTGGGCCAACGAATAGGCGGTGAACAGCAGCCCCAGCTCGAAACCCCCGGCCCCCAGGGTATCGGCATAGAACGGCAGGAACGGCAGGATAATGCCGAAGCCGAGGAGATCGAGAAATACGATGCCAAACACGATGGCCAGTGCCGGGCGCCGCGAATTGGATTGTTCTGATGCTGGCCGGCTCAAAGTTCGTCACTCGCTGAGGTGGCTCGCCGAACCTGAGGCACGGCAGGAGGTGCAGTCTTTATTGGGTGGGCCAATAGTGACAGACGCTCTCGGCTGAGGCCAGCCTCGAAATGGAGTGCGAGAGCCTGAGCCTCGATCGACGGTGGATCTTGCTCCGCAAATATGCGTGGATGGTACGTCACGAATACGGCGCCGCAGCGGATATGGCGGCATTGGGCTGGGCTCGTAATACAATCCCCTGGTCGACACCTACCGTGTTGAATCATGATCCAGCCCCCAACGTCGGTCCCAGGACCGGCTTCGCACTTGCGCCAATAGGAGGAATCCGTGTCCAAGAGCTACGACAAACTCTATATCGACGGCCAATGGGTCGCCCCCATCGGCAGTGGCCAGCTGTCGGTGATCCACTCGACCACCGAAGAGGTTTTGGGCCAAGTTCCGGCAGGGGCACCTGAAGATGCCGAGCGGGCCATCGAAGCCGCCCGACGAGCCTTCGACGGTTGGTCGACCACACCCACCGCGGAACGGGCCCAGATCCTATCCAAGGTGGCGGACGAGATGGAGGCTCGGCAGGACGAGCTGGCGTTGACCATCGCCCAGGAAGTGGGCATGCCCAAAACCATGGCCCGGGCGGTGCAAGTCGGTCTGCCGATCAATGTCATGCGTTCCTACGCCAAGTTGCTCGGCGACTATCCCTTCGAAGAAGAGGTGAGGAATTCCTTGGTCCTACACGAGGCGGTGGGCGTCGTTGCGTGCATCACCCCATGGAACTATCCGCTGCACCAGATCGTTGCCAAAGTGGCCGCCGCCATGGCGGCCGGCTGCACGGTGGTGGTGAAACCGAGCGAGGTGGCCCCCCTCAACGCCTTCATCTTGGCGGAAGCCATGGACGCAGCCGAGGTTCCCGCCGGAGTCTTCAATCTGGTCAGCGGCACCGGCCCGGTGGTGGGCGAGGTTCTGGCCAGCCACCCACAAGTCGATATGGTGTCGTTCACCGGCTCGACCCGAGCCGGCGCCAGGGTCGCCGAGCTGGCGGCGCCGACGGTCAAACGGGTGGCCCAAGAGTTGGGGGGCAAGTCGGCCAATATCGTGCTCGACGACGCCGATTTCACCCGCGCCGTTCGCAGCGGCGTCAACAACTGCTTTTTCAACTCTGGGCAGACCTGCTCCGCCTGGACGCGCCTGCTGGTTCCCACATCCCGCTACGAAGAAGCGGTGGAGATCGCGCAGCAGACCGCCGAGCGCTTCACGGTGGGCGATCCCGTGGAAGGCAATGCCAAGCTTGGGCCGTTGGTCTCCGACGCCCAGCGACAGCGGGTGCGGTCGTACATCGAGAAAGGCATTGCCGAAGGGGCTCGCCTGGTGAGCGGTGGCGTCGAGGCCCCCGAAGGTCTCGACAAGGGATTCTTTGTCCGCCCGACGGTGTTCGCCGATGTCACCAACGACATGACCATCGCTCAGGAGGAAATCTTCGGCCCGGTGCTGTCGATCATCGCCTATGAAGACGACGACGACGCGGTGCGCATCGCCAATGACTCGCCCTACGGTTTGGCCGGCGCGGTGTGGTCAGCGGATCCGGAGCGGGCGAAGGCCGTGGCCCGGCGCCTGCGGACCGGCCAAGTCGACATCAATGGTGGCAAGTTCAACCACCTGGCGCCATTCGGCGGTTACAAGATGTCGGGTAATGGCCGTGAATTCGGTAAATTTGGTTTGGAAGAGTTCCTGGAGACCAAGTCACTCCAATTGTAGGCACCCGGCCGAATCAGCCGCGGCCCGGCAATGGACGCGGCAAATCCAGCTGCAGACGTAGCTGACGGAACAGAAGGCCAAGACCCGGCGGCAGAGAAAGGTCGCCGGGGGCCAAAAGAAGATCCGTCACCCCACAGGCGACGGCCTCTTCGGAAAGCTGCCGCAAATGGTCGGGCGAGCAAGTGCCCTCGATGTGAAGCCTGATGCGGGTTTCGAGCCCCACCTCGGCAATCCGGCGGGCCAGGTGCAAGAGCGCATCCTGTTGACCATTGAGCACGGCGCTTCTCCCCAACACCAGGGGGATCTCCACCGCCACCGCATGGTGTTGGTCGAGCTCGCGCCAGAGATCGAGCTCGTCGAGGAGATGGGGGGTGGCGGCGACGATCTCGATGCACAGATCGTTGTGGGACCGCAACACGGCAGCCGCCGACACACCCTCCAGGGCCGTTGGCACGTAGGGTTGCTCGATGCTACCCAGACGCAGGGCCTGGCCAAAGCGGGCCCCGTTGCGGGCCGAACGGACGATTTGCTGTCGACGTCGTTCGAAGGCACGACGCTCACCGCCGGCTGCCGGCCTTGCGGTGTTGCGTCGGCCATCGAACCAAGGCCACCAAGAAGCGAGGGTGCGCTGCGGATGGGTGGTGGCGACGGAAGGGTTGGAGAGGGAGTGCTGGGGAAGGGATAATGCGGGGGTCGGCATGGGTGGGCTCACTTATTGGTTTCGCTGAGCGCTTCTTGGTGCTCGATCAGTGCTCGAATTGGTGTTCGATCGAATGAGCGTCCAGAGCCACAGGGAATGAGGTCTTTACGCTCGACTTTCGCCTTGTTACGCCCAGGTTACGCCTCTCTTTTCAACCTGTCAACCACTTTCTTACGCCCGAGTTGCGCCACCTATGCCCGAGCTTCCCGAGGTCGAAACCGTCCGTCGCAGCTTGCTACCCCGCTTGCGAGGACGACGCTTGCTGGCCTTGGACATCCGGGCACCGCGGCTCAGGGAGCCACTGGACCGCATCGCCTTGGGTCGCATGGTGGGGCAACGTATCGTCGATGTGAGGCGACGGGCCAAATACCTGCTGCTCGACGGCGAAGCCGGCCAAAGCCTGGTGGTGCATCTCGGCATGACCGGCAACCTGACGGTGGTGGGCGATGAGGTGGCCGCCGAGACCCACGAGCACGTCGTCTTCAAGCTGAACGACGGGGAGCGCCTGCGTTTTGTCGACGCACGTCGTTTCGGCCTCGTCTTGGCGCTCGATCAGTCCGCCATCGAAGGTGATCGGCATTTTTCCCATCTCGGGGTCGAGCCGTTGACCGACGACTTCAACGCCGACTATCTGCGGGCGCAAGCGGCCCGCCGTCGTGGTCCCATCAAGAGCTTCCTGATGGATGGACGGGTGGTGGTCGGGGTCGGCAACATTTACGCCAGCGAAGCCCTGTGGCGATCCGGAGTGCACCCACGGCGAACCGTCGACCGTATTTCCATGTCCACCTGGGCCCGCATCGTCGACAAGGTTCGCCAGACCCTCGACGAGGCCATCGTGCAAGGGGGCACAACGCTGTCGGATTTCCATGACGGCGAAGGCAACGCCGGCTATTTCCAGATCTCACTGCAGGCCTATGACCGCGCCGGAGAGCCTTGCCAGCGGTGTCAGCGCCCCTTGCGTCGCATCGTGCAGGGGGGACGCAGCACCTTCTACTGCCCGGGATGCCAGCGATGACCCCGGCCACGGCTAACGACAAACGCCGGTGGGGTGGTTAGAATACGCCCATGCCTCTTTCCTCACCTGTCATCCTGGGAGTCGCCGGTGGTACCGGCTCCGGCAAGACCACTGTCGCCCGTGCCCTTCTCGAAGGCGTCGGCAGACAACGCATCGCCTTCCTGGCGCAGGATAGCTACTACGCCGACATCGCCTGGGATAGCCCCGAGCATCTGGCAACGCATAATTTCGATCACCCCTCCGCCATCGACACTGACCTCTTGGTGGCCGATCTCGCACGTCTCAAACGCGGCGAGGCGGTGGAGTGTCCGGTGTACGACTTCGTCAATCATCGCCGCTCCAAGGAGACGGTACGCATCGAGCCCCGGTCGGTGGTCATGGCGGAAGGCATCCTGCTCCTCGCCGAGCCACGCATTCGCGATCTGCTGGACTTCAAGATCTACGTCGATACCGATGCCGATGTGCGCTTGATGCGGCGTATCCGCAGGGACATGCGGGACCGGGGTAGAACCCTCGACGACATCTTGCGGCAATACACGGAGACGGTACGGCTGATGCACCTGGAATTCGTCGAGCCGTCCAAGCGCTGGGCCGACGTCATCGTGCCCGAGGGCGGTGCCAACCGGGTCGCCTTGGAAATGGTCACGGCGCGCTTGCACCAGTTGCTTTCCTCGTCCGAAGAACGGGCCAGCATTTGCAAGGACAACTAGAGAGGTGTCGACGCCGTCTTCGAGGGCCCACGTGGCAATGAAAGCTCCCTATGCGAGGTGATACCAACACCCCGTCCCAGGCCGTGTCGTTGACGGTGATCAAGCCTTCGCGGGGCTGGATCGCCTTGGAGCTCGGCAAGCTTTGGTCGTACCGGGAGCTGCTTTACTTTTTCACCTGGCGCGACGTCATGGTGCGCTACAAACAAACCGTCTTGGGAGCCGCCTGGGCCATTCTCCAACCGCTGCTCACCATGTTGGTCTTCACCCTGTTTTTCGGTCGCCTGGCCAAAATGCCTTCCGATGGCGTGCCCTACCCCCTCTTCGCCTACGCCGCGCTGCTGCCCTGGCAACTCTTCGCCTACTCCCTGACCCAGGCCAGCAACAGCTTGGTGGCCAGCCAAAACTTGATCAAGAAGGTCTATTTTCCCCGCTTGGCCATCCCCATCTCCGCTGTGCTGGCCGGTTTGGTAGATTTCGTCTTGGCCTTCGTGGTGATGATCGGCATGCTCGGCTACTACCACTGGCGAGGCATCTTTGCCTTCACGCCGTCGAGCAATCTCCTATTCTTGCCGCTGTTCGTTCTCCTCGCCTTGGCCTCGGCACTGACCGTCGGTCTTTGGCTATCGGCCCTCAACGTGCAATACCGCGATATTCGCTACACCTTGCCTTTCCTCACCCAATTCTGGCTCTTTGCCACCCCCATCGCTTACCCCAGCAGCTTGGTTCCCGAGCAATGGCGGGCCCTCTACGGGCTCAACCCGATGGCCGGTGTGGTCGAGGGATTTCGCTGGGCCCTGTTCGGTACCACCGACATGGCTTTCGACCTGGTGACGGTGTCGACCGTCATCGTCGTCGTCTTCCTTTGGGGTGGCCTGGTTTATTTTCGACGCATGGAACGCACCTTCGCCGACATCGTTTGATGATCGACGCACCCCTCTTCCCCATGAGCAATACCCACTCCCCACCGGCACCTTGGGACGACCGCTGCTGGATCATCGGCGAAGTCGCCCAAGCCCACGACGGCAGCCTCGGCATGGCCCATGCTTTCATCGACGCCATCGCCGATGCCGGCGCCGACGCGGTCAAATTTCAAACCCATATCGCGGCGGCGGAGAGCACTGTCGACGAGCCGTGGCGGGTGCGCTTCAGCCCCCAGGACGAGCGCCGCTACGACTATTGGCGACGCATGGAATTCACCCCTGAGGGCTGGCATGGGTTGGCCGAGCACACCCGTCGCAGGGGATTGGCTTTCCTCAGCTCGCCTTTCTCAGAGGCCGCCATCGAGCTGCTCGAAGACGTCGGGGTGGCGGCTTGGAAGGTGGCCTCCGGCGAGGTGGCCAATCTACCGGCCCTCGATCGCATGCTGGTCACTGACCGTCCGGTGTTGCTGTCCTCCGGCATGAGTGACTTGGCGGAGGTCGATCGCGCCGTCGAGCGGGTACGGCAGGTCGGTCGGCCACTGGCGGTCTTGCAATGCACCTCGGCGTATCCCTGCACGCCGGACAAGGTGGGCCTCAATATGATTCCCGCCTTCGCCCGGCGTTATGGCTGCGCTGTCGGCCTCTCCGATCATTCGGCGACCATCTTCCCCGCCTTGGCGGCCACCACCCTGGGGGCCAAGGTGATCGAGGTGCACGTCACCCTGAGCCGCGAGATGTTCGGTCCCGATGTCGTCGCCTCCTTGACCACCGCTGAGCTGCGCCAGATGGTCGAAGGCGTCCGCTGTATCGAGACCATGCTGGACCACCCCGTCGACAAGGACAGCATGGCGAGCGACCTCGCCCCGCTGCGGGACCTCTTCACCAAGAGTTTGGTGGCGGCCACTGATTTGTCGGCCGGCACCCGCTTGCAGACACTTCACTTGGCCTGCAAGAAACCGGGAACCGGCATCGCCGCGGAGCGCCTGCCGCATCTTCTCGGTGCCGTCCTGCGCCGCGATCTGAAGGCAGATCAACAGTTGCAAATGGAAGATCTCGAGCTGCCCGACGGCGGCCAAGGGAGGGCCGACGATGCGTAAGGTCTGCGTGGTGATCACCGCCCGCCCCAGTTACAGCCGAATCAAATCGGCGCTGACCGCAATTCGTCAACACCCCGAGCTGGAGCTCCAGTTGGTGGTCGCCGCCTCCGCCTTGCTCGATCGCTACGGCCAAGCCAGCCAAGTGATCGAAGGGGATGGCTTCGACATCGCGGCCCGCGTCTACATGGTGTTGGAAGGAGAGAACCTCACCACCATGGCCAAGACCACCGGCCTCGGGGTCCTCGAGCTCTCGACGGTCTTCGACAATCTGCGTCCCGACGTGGTGGTGACCATCGCCGATCGTTACGAGACCATGGCGACGGCGGTGGCGGCCTCGTTCATGAACATTCCCCTGGCCCACGTCCAGGGCGGTGAGGTGACCGGTTCCATCGACGAGAAAGTGCGGCATGCGGTCACCAAGCTGGCGGATCTGCATTTGGTTTCCACCGAGCGGGCTGGCGAACGGGTGGTGCGCATGGGCGAGCTAGCCGACAAGGTGGAGGTTACCGGCTGCCCTTCCATCGATCTGGCGGCGGAAATCCTGGCCAGCCCGAGCTTGGACTTCGATCCGCTGGACAAATACGGCGGCGTCGGCGAGCCCCTCGATCTGAGCCGGGGTTATCTGGTGGTGATGCAGCATCCGGTGACCACCGAATATGGCCAGGCCCGTCATCAGGCCAACGAGACCTTGCATGCGGTGCGCGATCTGGGCCGCCCCACCCTGTGGTTCTGGCCCAACGTCGACGCCGGCTCCGACGGCACCTCCAATGCCATCCGCTCCTTCCGCGAGGTCGAGAAACCCTGCAACCTCCATTTCTTCAAGAACATGGCGCCCCATGATTTCCTGCGTTTGATCTATGGCTGCCAATGCCTGGTGGGCAATTCCAGCGTCGGCATCCGCGAAAGTTCCTTCCTGGGCATTCCAGTGGTCAATATCGGCTCGCGCCAGCAGGGGCGGGAACGGGGACCCAACGTCGTCGATGTCGAACACCGACGCCAGGAGATCGCCGCCGCCATCGAAAGCCAGCTAGCCCACGGCCGCTACCCGTCGAGCCCACTCTACGGCGATGGGGCCGCCGGGGAACGCATCGCCCAGCGCTTGGCGGAACGCACCTTCGTGACCGAGAAGCGGTTGCCGTACTGAAATGGCAACACCCGACATGGCAAGCCCAGACACCAACCTACCGCTGCGGGTTCTCGGCGTCATCCCGGCCCGGGCCGGCTCCAAAGGGGTGGTGGGCAAGAATCTACGGCCGGTGGCCGGTGAGCCCCTCATCGGCCACGCCATCCGAGCCGCCGAGGAGAGCCGTTTACTGTCCGCCTACCTGGTGACCACGGACGGCGAGGAGATTGCCGCCGCCGCCGAGCAGCGGAGCTGCCCCGTGGTGCGGCGCCCGCTCCACCTGGCAGCGGACGAAACCCCAATGCCGCCGGTGCTGCAACACGCCCTGGAGCACGCCGAAGCCGAGCAGCGGACGACCTTCGACGCCCTGGTGCTGCTGCAACCGACGGCCCCGATTCGCCGGGGCGCAGATGTCGATGCGGTCATCACCTTGCTGGCCGACGGCGAGGTGGACAGCGTCATCAGCGTTTGTCCGGTGGAGGATGAGCACCCGGCCCGCATGTACTCCCTGGATGCCGAGGGCCGCATGTCGCCCCTGTGGCCCGACCTGGAAATGCGCCAGCGACAGGACTTACCCCCTCTCTACCACCGCAACGGGGCCCTCTACGCGACCCGCCGCCGGGTCTTGGTGGAACAAGGTGTGATCGTCGGTCCACGACGGCGGGCCTATGTCATGCCGCGCAAGTATTTGGTCAATGTCGACGACGAACGGGATCTACTGATCGCCGAGGTGATCGTCCAGCGGTGGTTGCAGGGCGCCCTGTGAGCTGGCGCATTCTCAACGCCGAGCCCCTCGGCTATAGCCCGAGGGCGGCACGACGGCTGGCCGCCCTGGGCCATTTCGAGCAGCGGCAAGTGGCGGCCGGCGGGCTGGCTGAGCAAGTGGCGGAGGTGGACGTGCTCATCGTCCGCCTGGCGCATCGCATCGATGCCGAGATACTGACGGCGGGTCGGCAGCTCAGGGCGGTGGTCACCGCCACCACCGGGCTCGATCACATCGATCTCGAGGCGGCGGCGGCGCGGCGAGTGGAGGTGCTGTCCCTGCGCGGGGAAACAGCCTTCCTGCGCACCATCCAGGCCACCGCCGAGCATACCTGGGCCCTGCTCCTGGCCTTGGCACGGCGTCTCCCCTGGGCCTTCGACAGCGTCCGTCAGGGCGACTGGCAGCGCGACGATCACCGCGGCAGCGAGCTGAGCGGCAAACGCCTGGGCATCCTCGGCCTCGGCCGTTTGGGGGAGCAGGTGGCGCGCTACGGCCAAGCCTTCGGCATGCGAGTGGCGGCTTTCGACCCGTTGCGCCAGGGCTGGCCCGACGGCGTGCGACGCTGCGCCTCGCAGCTCGAGTTGGCGGCCACCAGCGATGTCCTGTCGATCCACCTGCCCCTCGACGACAGCACCCGCGGCATCGTCGACGGGGCGACCCTGCGCGCCCTGCCCAAGGGCGCCATGGTGATCAACACCGCCCGTGGCCCATTGCTCGACGAAGCGACCCTCCTGGAGCTCCTCGACACCGGACATCTGGCGGGGGCAGCCCTCGACGTGGTGCACGGCGAGCGCGACGGGGCGCCGCCGACCAGCCCTCTGTTCGCCGCCGCGGCAGAACGCCGGAACCTGCTCTTGACGCCCCATATCGGCGGTGCCACCTGGGAGTCGATGCACCGCACCGAAGAATTCATGGCCGACAAGCTGTGTCGCTTTCTCGCCACCGTTGCGGAGACCGACCGATGAGCCAGGCATCCTCCATGGACAACGTGGCGATTCGTGTCGAGGATCTCGGCAAACGCTATCGTCTCGGCCAACAACAGCCCTACAATACCCTGCGCGAGAGCCTCGCCGGCTCGCGGCTCAACCCTCGCAATTGGACGAAGCCGAAACCGCCGGACGGCGAGCAAACCTTCTGGGCCCTACGCCATTTGTCCTTCGAGATCGAGCCAGGAGAGGTGGTCGGCATTGTGGGCCGCAACGGGGCCGGCAAGAGCACCCTGCTGAAGATCCTGTCGCAGATCACCGAACCGACCGAGGGACGCGCCCTGCTCAAGGGTCGTGTGGGGTCCCTATTGGAGGTGGGAACCGGTTTCCATCCCGAGCTCAGCGGTCGCGAGAACATCTATCTCAATGGCGCCATCCTCGGCATGGGCAAGGACGAAATCCGCCGCAAATTCGATGACATCGTCAGCTTCGCCGAGGTGGAAAAGTTCATCGACACGGCGGTCAAGCATTACTCCAGCGGCATGTACCTGCGCCTCGCCTTTTCCCTCGCCGCCCATCTGGAGCCGGAAATCCTGCTGGTGGACGAAGTCTTGGCGGTGGGCGACGCGGCGTTCCAGCAACGCTGCCTGGGCAAGATGAACGAAGTGGCCCAAACCGGACGAACGGTGCTTTTTGTCAGCCACAACATGGGAGCGGTGCGGCGCCTCTGCCATACCGGGGTGCTGCTGGACAATGGCCAGCTGGTGGAAAAGGGACCCATCGAGCACATCATCAGCCGCTACACGGAAGGCAGCAGACGGCTCGACGCCGAAGTGACCTTCGACGACAAACCGGACTGCGACATGCCCATCCTCGGTTGTCGACTGCTCAACGCCGACGGCCAGCCACGCTCTGAGCTGGACCGCATGCACCCCTTCCAATTGGAAGTTAGCTTCGCCGTGCACCGTCCACTGCGCGGTGCCCATCTGGCCTTGATGCTCGACCGCGCCGACGGCACCCCGGTGCTGCACGCCCTCGACGTCGACAGCCAGCCCGAAAGCATCGTCGATCGCCCGACGGGACGCTACCGCACCACTTTCCAGTACCCGGGCGGCATCTTCAACGCCGGGCTCTATAAGCTGCGCATTGTCAGCGGACGGTATCCGAGCACCAAATACGACTCTTGCGAACCCTTCGTCTTCGAGCTCTTCGATCAAGGATCCTTCGCCGCCGTCGGCGCCCAAGGCAAACAACGCCAAGGGATAGTCTGCATGGCCTTGGACGTCGAGACCGAGAGACTCCCCTGAGGCCATGACGACTTGCTTGCTGGACGCTCGCCGAAACCTCCGAGGGACGGCGCCCTCGCGGCCCGCTGCCGAGCTTCGGGTCGATGTCGAAGTACCCCTCTTCGTCGAGCAGGCCTTGATCGGGCCGCAACATGGCCGACGTTGCCTGACCAGCGACTTGGTGCCAACCCCCACCCTGCATCGCTTGGCGGATCAAGCCTTGGAGTGCCGAGAACGCTTCCTGCAATTGGCGGCCGGTTCCGTCGACCTGGAGCAGGACGATGACTTGACCATGTTTCGCGGCGACGACTTGCTGATCCTGTGGCGGGAGATACTCTACGGCCAAGCCCTCGCCGACGCCATCCGCCAGCGGGGCTGGCGGCGGGTCCTGTGGCAACCGTCCGCGGACTCGAACGGCACGGCCCGAGCCGAAGTGTTGGGCCGCAGCCTCGAAGCAGCCCTCGGCGATGACATCCACTGGCAACCTTTGCCAGGCGCTGCCGCCCAGGGCGCCACAGGTGCCCGGCACCGGGTTGGCCGCCGCATCGGCAACCTCTATCGCAAGACGCGCAATCGACTGGAGCGACAATGGCGGCGACCCCCAAAGGCGGGCCGCTGTCTGGCCATCTTTTCGACCTCGCAATGGCAACGCTTCCTCTCAGCCTTTGATGATCTCCAGGAAGGGTACGGCTCCGACCTCTGCTTCTGGTACCTGGGCCGCCTGGAGAGGTCCGTCGTCGAGGCCCTGGGACGACGCCGTATCGACCTGTCGCAAGTCCCCATGCCACCGGTCGTCGAGGCCGATATCGAAGTCCTCTTCAGCCGCCGCCTGCAACACTGGCGAGACCACGGTCGGCACCAACTGGCCGAGGAGATGGCCTGCCCCGCCGTCGCTTCGGCCCCCTTGGAGGGCCTCTTCGAGACGTACTTTCGATTTACCTTTCCCCGCGCCTGTCAGTGGAAGCGGGAGTTGGAAGCCAACCTGCGCCGAAGCAGCGTCGAGCTGGTGGTGGGTTCCGCCGCCTTCACCCACACCAGCGCCATGCCCCTGCTGGCCGCCCAACGCCTCGGTATCCCTTCCCTGGCCCTTTCCCACACCTACATCAGCGGCGACCATAGCCCCGTTGCGGCCAGCTACTTGGCCTGTCGCAACAACTTCGAACGGCAGGGTTTTGCCCGAGCCTTCCCCAAAGACGCTCGGATCGTTCGTTGTCATAACGCCAGCGACACCCTGTCCTATGCCATCGACGATGCCCAACCCCCCATCCTCCCCGCCAAAGGACGGCGCATCGCCCTGCTCACCGCCTCGCCACAGTTTCACCTCTTTGCCATGCCACTGCATCAGTTGGGGCCGTGGAACGATACCCTCACCGCCCTGTGCCAGCCGCCGCCAGATCTCGCAGACCTCGAGTGGGTCCTCAAGTTCCACCCCCGATTTGATCTGACCCCCCACCTCGAAACCCTGACGCCGGGCTCCAATGTCACCGTCTACCCGGCAAAGGCGTCGGTGCACGAGCTGCTGGCCGATTGTTGGCTGGCGGTATTGGTCAATCACTACGGCGGCGTCGGGGTCGATGCGAGGCTGCTCGGCGTGCCCGTCGTCTTCCTCGATTCCGCCAGCTACTACTATCCGCACACCGACCCTGAGTCTTTAGGGGCCGAGCGCCTGGAAAGCCCGGAGGCCCTCTGGCAATTCGTTCGCCGGCTGGTCCAAGAGCCGGAACGTTACGACGCCCTGCAACAGCACAACAAAAGCCTCGTCGACGCCTCGTTGCGCAGCGCTGAAATGTCGTTGTCGCAGTGCCTGGAGCAAGGGCTTCCGGAGGTGCCATGAAGCGACCCTGGCGCATCCTTTGGAATACCTGGGTCAACGCTCGGGACTTCAACGCCCAGAGTCTCACCGCCCGCGAGCTGGCGCTGCGCCTGCCCGCCGAGCGCTTTCACAGCCTCTTTTTCCACAGCCACGGCACGGCGGTGGACCCCCGCTTGCTGGCCGCCAAGGCGAACGGCACCGCCAACATCGACTGGCTGACCCTGCCGCCACGTCTGGCCAGCCCTCGGCTGGCCTGGCAGCTCCTGCGGGGCCGTCACGACATCCTCTTCTATCCGGCCTTGAATCCTCGGGCCAGCCATCTCTACCGGCGTCTTCTCCCCTTGGGTCGAGCCGTCAAGTGGGTGCAGAGCATCGAGTGCTCTTGGCCCCAGCTCGCCGCCCAATCGCCCGCCGCCTTGGAGCACGATTTATTCTGGGCCCGACGGGCCGACCTCTGCACCGCCATCACCCCCGCCATCGCCAGGGACTTGCAAGCCCAAGGCATCGAGACGGAAATCATTCCCCTGGGGGTCGACGTAGAGCGATTCAGACCCTCGGCGCGCCCGAGAGAAGATCCCCGAGCCTTGCTACGGGTGATCTTCGTCGCCTCCATGCAACGGCGCAAACAGCCCCACTTGATCCTCGACATGGCCCATCGGCTGCGCGACCAGCCGGTGGAATTCCACCTCATCGGGCCAGTGTTGGGGGATTCGAGCTACCACCGGGGCCTGCTGGAGGACAAGGAGTCCCGCGACTTGGGACGGGTGTATTTTCATGACGCCATGCCCCAAGAAGACATCCGTCGCTGGTTGGAACGCTCGGATATCTATGTTCTGCCGTCCCGCCTCGAAGGCTTCGGCAAGACCACCATCGAAGCCGCCGCCTGCGGCTTACCGGCGGTGATCTTCAAAGACTACGAGTCCACCGCCGTGATCGACGGCCGGACGGGATTCCAAGTCGAGACCTTCGACGACATGGTGAGCAAGGTGCGCCTCTTGCTCAACGAGCCGAGCCTTCGCCAACGGCTCGGCGAGGCGGCGGTGACCCACGTGCGTCAGTTCGACTGGAACGTCATCGCTCGGCGCTGGCAGCTACGCTTCGAGCGCCTGTGCAGCGATCACGAATAAGCTTTGGCTGCCCCGGCAGGCTACTCCGGCTTACGAGCCACGGTCCGTAGACGGTAGCCGAGCCCCAAATCGTAGAGGGATTCCTCCAGCTGACGACGCCGTGCCGGGTCCTCCAACAGTCGGCGGAACCTCGACGGCAAAACATCGGCGCTGGGGGCGGCGAAGGGGTCGAGGCCCTGCAGATGATTGAGGATCGAGTCCAGCACCGACACCGTGGTCATGGTTTGCAGAACCTCGAAGCCCTCCTGCCCGAGGAAGCGACTCAAGGTATCTTCATCGAAGAAGATCAAGTGGTTGCGGTTGAAGGTGCGGGCCAGCTGGCGCAATACCATGACCCCTAGGGACTTACCGTTGGGCACGCCCACCAAGAAAACACCGCCGGGCTTGAGCAGGCGATGGATCTGACGCACCAGGTCGCGGGGCTGAGGCAGGTGCTCCAGGGTCTCTATCAAGGTGATGACGTCAAATGAGGCCGGCGGCAGAGCCGCTTTTTCGAGGGTCTGCGACAGCACCTCCAGCTGATAACGCTGGCGGGCGATAGCGGCCGCCCTTTCACCGAGCTCGAGGCCGAGCACGTCGTAGCCACGCCCCCTGGCTTCGTCCAGCAACCGGCCGATGGAGCAGCCGATGTCCAATAGACGGCCGCCGGGCGGGCGGTGCGTCGCCACGGCGTCCAGGAGCTCACCGAAGTCTTGCCGTTGGAAAGTCTCCTCCGCGTCGCTCAGCAGAACATCGACCCAAGCATCGTTGGCCTGAGATTCATAGGCGTAGAGGCGCTCCAAAGCCTGCCGGTTGGGGCGTGGATTCATATAGGCCAAGCCGCAACCGCGGCAGCGCACGAAGCGCAATCCCTGCTTGCGGAACATCTCGGCATCGTCTTTAGCCCCACAGAGGTAGCAGGCCGTGTGCTCCGCCAGCTCAGCCCGGATGGCGCCGCTGTCGGGGTCGATGAGAACCTGCATTTCCTCCTCGATGAGGCGAAAGAAGCGGTCTCTTCCACTTTTCTTCTCGTAACTCTCCGTCGCTTCGGTCGTTTTGCTCATCGTCTGCTCATGCTTCCTTTGACTCCGTTCAGAGGACGGTCTCAGGCCACCTCGAAGGTCCGCAGCCAGAGATCCACATTCAGCCACTGCCATAGGTAGAAGGCATTCTCCACCGAGTGGTCTTGGCAGAAGTGATCGAAGGCCGCCAGGGCCCGTTGTCGGTCGAGAATACCCCGCCGCGCCAGCTCACTATCTTCCAACCGACGACGGATCCCCTGCCTCAGGGGGCCGCGCATCCACTCCTTTTGTGGCGTCACCACGGCCCGCTTGGGTGCCAGGCGAATCTCGTCCTCCAACCGCCCCCTCAGCACCTGGCGCAGGGGCCATTTGGTGACACCATCTCGAAGCAACAGGGCGTCGTCGAGTCGGAAGCTGTACTCGACGATGCGATGGTCCAACAAGGGCACCCTCAGCTCGCGGCCGAAGGCCATCGACATGCGATCGTTGAAGCGCAAGACGCGGGGCAACTTGCTGTAGCGCACATCGCGAACCCGGGCCCGGCGAAAGTGGGACGTTGCCGGGAGCACGAAGCGATGATCCGTTCCCTGGCCGCCGACAAAGTCTGGATGCAGGCAGTCGGTTCGCAAGAATGAGCTACCGTCTTGAAATAGAGAGCCGCGGCCCTGCCGCATGCGTTTGACCTTGGCCGTCAAAGCGTCCTTGGCAACTCCAAGGTGCTGCGCCGATTGTTCGATCAGGCGACTCGCCTCAGTCTCGCGGCCCGCCGTCAACAAATCCTCCACCCGCTCCGCCAGGTAGTAGGCATAGCCGCCGAAGAGCTCGTCGCCACCCTGGCCTTCTAGCAGCACGGTGATGCCGCGCCGCCGGGCCTGCGCTTCCATGTTCCAGTAGCCGAGGGTCGAAACACCGCCGAAGGGTTGTTCTTGGTGCCACTGGGCCGCCTGGGCCACGGCCCAAAAATCTTCCACCTGCAAAGGCACTCGCTCGAGCTCCAACGACAGCTCCCGGCTGACGCGATCGGCGTGAATGGCTTCGTCGTAGCGCGCATCGCCGAATACCGCGGTGAAGGCTTGGAAACACGAACCACTTGGCATCAGGTGGTCCAGCGTCGCCAACAGAGCAGAGGAGTCGAGGCCGCCACTCAAATGCATGCCCACCGGCACATCGCTGCGCAATCTGAGGCGCACGGCGTCGTCGAGCAAATGTCGTAGCTCGTCCTGCCAGTCGGCCGGCGCACCGCCATCCGGCACCTCTCCCAAGGCCTCGACTCGTTGCGCCAATGACCAATAGCAGTATTCTCGAGGGCCACGGTCTCCAGCGTCACGGTGTCGAGCGCCACGGCCTTGAATGCTGCTCTCATCGGCCAGCAGGAAGTGGCCCGGTGGCAGGGCTCGAACCCGGCGAAAAAACGTCCGGCCCGTATGTTCGTAGAGCCCCTTGACCAAGTAATCGTGCAGCACCTCCGCATCCAGCTCGGCCGGACAACCGGCGGCCAGCAGGGCTTTGATCTCCGAAGCGAAGAGCAGCCTCTCCCCCAATCGGCAGTAATAGAACGGCTTGATACCCATACGGTCGCGGGCACAGAACAGACGCCGTCGGCGATCGTCCCAAAGGGCGAAGGCAAACATGCCGTTGAAATGCTCTAGACAGTCTGTACCCCAACGCTCGTAGGCGGCCAACACCACCTCGCTATCCGTCCGGCTGCGGTAGGGATACTCGTCGAGCTGTTGGCGCAACTCGAGGTAGTTGTAAATCTCACCGTTGAGCACCAAGCGCAGCGAGCCGTCGCGGTTGGTCATCGGCTGGTGCCCATCGGCGCTCAAGTCGATGATGCTGAGACGGTTGTGTCCCAGGGCGATGGCCGGACGCTCGCCGCCACCACCCAGCCAGGTGCCTTGGTCGTCCGGTCCGCGATGGGCCAACGTCCGCACCATGGCGGTCAGTTGCTCAGGCTCGATGCCGCGGCCAAAAATTCCTGAAATCCCACACATGACAGGGCCCTCTAGAGCAATATCTCCTCGACCAATGTCCCCTCGACCAGCATCTTCTAGATCAACCCTCTCAAACCAACATCTTCAGGACCCCCGGCTGCACCTCGAGGGTCAAGCGGGCCACCGGAAAAGGCTCGCCGTCGAGCTCGAACGGCGGGAAACCCGACGCCGGCTCCAGTCGCACCCTCGACCCTTGACGATGGACGACACCGGGCCACCGCAGATGGGCCCCGGAGAAAAATTGAGGCAAGCGCCAGGGGAGCTTCCAACGCGACACCGGCGGTATGACGATGATCTCCAAGCGTCCGTCGTCGCTCTCGGCGCTGGGGGCGACCCGCATCCCTTTGCCAAAAAACTCACCGTTGGCGACCGCCACCAAGAAGAGGGGCCCGCCATGGATCTCCTGATCGTCCACCCAAACGCGACAGCCTCCGGGCTGGAACCTCACCAGGGCCGAGAGGGTGGCCCCGAGATAGCTCAGCTGGCCACGTCGTGGGTTGTTGCCCAGGGCCAGCACCACCGCCCCCGATAATCCACCGGAGGCGATGTTGATGCAGTGGCGGCGGCGACCGTCGGCGGTGCTCAAGGCGATGGCATCGAAGGATCGAGCTTCGGCGCCGAGGGCATGACGCAGCGCCGCGACGGGTCGTCGCGGCAAGGCAAGGTGTCGAGCCAGATCGGAGCCGGTACCGACGGGGACCAAGCCCATGGCCACGGGGCTCGGATTGGCAACGGTGAGCAGCGCATTGGCCACCAGATGGGCGGTGCCGTCGCCACCCACCGCGATGACCCGCTCGATGCCCCCCGCCTCGAGCCGGCGGCGCAGCTCGTCGCTGGCTTGCTCGGCGCTGTCGGCCAGAATCAACGGCGCCGCCTCGACTTCGGGGACAGCGACCCGCAGACGTCGCCAACGACGGCGTCCTCGCCCGCCGCCGGAGGTCGGATTGACCACCAAGAGGGTCGCCGACACATTCGCGCCCATAACCGGTGCTCGAGTGCTGGCGGGGAGGGCGGACATGGCTGCATCTTACCGTCGTCGTCGCCCGGATGGGATCTCTTTTAGCCATCGCCTGCCCCGGGGACAACCCTTCGCCCACCGCACCGATGAAGCCGCCGGAGCGTCGTCCCGGGGTCTGAGCAGATGCCGCCACGGCCTCATCTTGCGTTCCCCAAGGCGCGTGTTAAGATCGCTGCCCGCTCAGGGCGGACTTCCCATTCAAAAAACAAAGATACACCACGAGACTTCGTCAGGGCCAAGCCCTCATCCCATAGCTCTATCCGTCCATCTATCGCAGGCGTTCCCTCCCGAGCTCGAAGGCCATCGTGGACGACTCGGCGGCCCTCCCATGGGAGCGCTCGACCGCTGCGCAAGGAGACACTGAACATGCAAGATCATTTGATCGCCCCCCACGGGGGCACCCTCGTCAACCTCTTGGTTTCCCCGGAACGGGCCACCGAGCTGCAGGACGCCTCCCGCGACTGGCTCAGCTGGGACCTCACACCGCGCCAGATCTGCGACCTCGAGTTGCTGATGAACGGCGGCTTCTCACCGCTCAAGAGCTTCCTCGGCAAGGCCGACTTCGAGTCGGTGTGCAACCGTATGCGCCTCGCCGACGGCACCCTGTGGCCGATGCCCATCACCCTCGATATCCCCGAGGAGCTGGCGGAGAAGCTTCCCCTCGGCTCGTCCCTCAGCCTGAGGGATCCCGAAGGTGTCATGTTGGCGGTCTTGCACATCGACGAGAAATGGACCCCGGATCCGGAGCAGCATGCTCAGTCCGTCTTCGGCAGCCTCGACCGCAAGCATCCCGGAGTGGCCCACGTCCTAGACCAGACCCACAAGGTGTTCGTCGCCGGACGCCTCGAAGGTCTCCAGCTGCCTCCTCACTACGACTTCCGCCGCCTGCGGGAAACCCCGGCCGCGGTACGTGACCGCATGGCACAGCGGGGTTGGCGTCGGGTGGTGGCTTTCCAGACCCGCAACCCCATGCACCGGGCCCACTTCGAGCTCACCCTGCGGGCCGCCAAGGAATTACAGGCCAACCTTCTCGTGCAGCCGGTGGTCGGCATGACCAAGCCCGGCGACCTCGACCACTACACCCGGGTGCGCTGCTATCAAGCGTTGATGGGCCGCTACCCGCAACCCACCGTCAGCCTATCGTTGCTGCCCCTGGCCATGCGCATGGGTGGTCCCCGGGAAGCGGTATGGCACGCCCTGATCCGCAAGAACTTCGGTTGCACCGATTTCATCGTCGGCCGTGACCACGCGGGGCCGGGCAACGATTCCGAGGGCAAGCCCTTCTATGGACCGTACGATGCTCAGGACTTGATGCGCGAGCACCAGGAAGAGATGGGCATCAACATGGTGCCGTTCAAGATGATGGTCTTCGCACCGGACAAAGACTGCTACATGCCGATCGACGAGGTGCCCGAAGGCACCAAGACGTTGTCGATTTCCGGCACCGAGCTACGTTCGCGTCTCGCCGATGGGCGTGAGATCCCCGAGTGGTTCACCTTCCCGGAAGTGGCCAAAGAGCTGATGCGGCGTCATCCCCCCCGCAACAAGCGTGGCCTGACCTTGTTCTTCACCGGCCTTTCGGGCTCCGGCAAGTCCACCGTCGCCAACGCCTTGATGGTCAAGCTGTTGGAGATCGGCGGCCGTCCCATCACCCTGCTCGACGGCGACATCGTGCGCAAGAACCTGTCCAGCGAGCTCGGTTTCTCCCGCCAGCACCGCAACCTCAACATCCAGCGCATCGGCTTCGTCGCCTCCGAGATCACCAAGAATGGTGGCATCGCCATCTGTGCTCCGATCGCCCCCTACGACAAGGTGCGCAAAGAGGTGCGCGCCATGATCGAGGAGACCGGCGGCTTCTCCTTGGTGCACATCGCCACCCCCCTCGAAGTTTGCGAGCAGCGCGACCGTAAGGGCCTCTACGCCAAGGCCCGGGCCGGCATCATCAAAGAGTTCACCGGCATCTCCGATCCGTACGAGGAACCCACCGATGCCGAGTTGGTGATCGATACATCCCACCTGGCGCCCGAAGAAGCGGTGCAGGAAATCCTCCTCTATCTGGAGAAAGAGGGCTATCTCGGCGCCCAGCGCTGATAGCGATGTGGGCGCGGCAGCCGCCCTATGGCTGCGCGGTGCCTGCTGCGCGACGCCTGCTGCGCGACGCCTGCATAAACCAGTGAAACCCGGTGCTCTGGCAGTCCAGATCGCCGGGTTTTTTGTATTCACCGGACGGACAGGTGGCGGCGGATCGACCTCAACCCGTCGAGGCCGTGGGATGGCGGCTGAGGCGCTTAGGATCGAAGGGCGGGATGAGGTAGGAGGCGCGGAAGGCGGAGAGACTGGCGACAACATCGTCGGTGCTGGCAGGACGATCGGCCGGGCTCTTGGAGAGTAGGATGTCCAAGTACTCGGAAATCTCTTCCGGTACCCGGCGTGCCACCTCGCAGGCCGGACGATGGGGTTCGGCGGTGATGTTCGCCAGCAAGCGAATGAAATTCTTAGCACGAAAGGGCTGCTGTCCGGTCAGCATGCGATACAGCAGCGCCCCCAAGGAAAAGAGGTCGGCGCGGTGGTCGATCGGCTCCCCCAACGCCTGCTCCGGGGCCAGCGACTGGGCCGAGCCGATGATCACTCCGGTGCGCGTCAAGTTGACACTGGAGTCCCGCTCCTCCTCGATCACCCGGGCGATTCCGAAGTCGAGGATCTTGACATCTCCAGCCTGGGAAACCATCACGTTGCGTCCCTTGATGTCGCGGTGGACAATGCGTTGCCGATGCGCCGCCGCCAGTCCGCTGGCCACCTCACGCCCCACGTGGAGGGCGTCCCCCAAGGGCAGCGGCCCCCGCTCCATGACGCTGTCGAGGGTAAAACCCTCGATCAGCTCCATGACGACGAAGGTGAAGCCGTGATGGTTGAGCACCTCGAAGACCTTGGGCACCACCGGGTGGTCGAGGCGCGACAATAGCTTGACCTCGCGCTCGAAACGTCGAAAAGCCAAGCTGCTATCGGTGAGTCCGGTGCGGATCGACTTGATAGCCACCGAACGCCCGTCGTCGGGATCCACAGCTTGATAGACCTTGCCCATGCCCCCTTGACCCAGGGGTTTCTCGATGCGATACGGTCCGATTTGATCCATGGCGGAGGGCTCGGAGCAACGCTCAGCTGGCCAGGGTTTCGACGGAATTGAGCTGGGCTTCCGGAATCAGGCGTCTCAGGTAGGCGCGCAACGCTTCCGTATCGCCCGAGTCGGCCAGGCTTTCCAGATCTTTCAAGCACTCGGAAATGGCCTGCTCTTCCGGGGCGTGCAATTGGCCGATAAAAATCTTTGGATGCCGCGTCTTGGTCAGCTTCTCTTCTCCCTGCTCAAGCTCTTCGTAGAGCTTCTCTCCCGGCCGAGTGCCGATGATTTTGATTTCGATGTCTTCGCCGAGACGCAGATTGGCCAGGTGAATCATATCCTTGGCCAAGTCGAGGATCTTCACCGGTTCGCCCATGTCGAGAATGAAGATTTCCCCACCCCGACCCATCGACGCCGTATGCAGCACCAGCTGGGCGGCCTCCGGAATGGTCATAAAATACCGCACCATGTCGGGATGGGTGACGGTCACCGGACCGCCGCGATCGATCTGCTGGCGAAAGATGGGGATCACCGAGCCGGTCGAGCCGAGGACATTGCCAAAGCGAACCGCCACGAAACGGCTTTCGAATTCTCGATCGAGCTCTTGGATCAACAGCTCCGCCAGACGCTTGGAGGACCCCATGATGGAGGTGGGGCGCACCGCCTTGTCGGTGGAGATCAGCACAAAACGCTCCACCCCGAGCTCCCCCGCCAGGCGTCCCAAGCGGTAGGTGGCCAGGGAATTGTTTTTCACCGCCTCACCCGGGTTGGCCTCCATCATCGGCACGTGTTTATGCGCCGCCGCATGCAAGATGATGTGGGGCCGATGCTCCCAGAGCAACGAGCGCATGCGTATTTGGTCGGCGACGTCCGCCAGCAACGGCTCCACCGTCAAGTCTTCCCACAGACCCAAGATTTCGCGATGCACCTCGAAGAGGGCCGGCTCCGCCCTGTCCACCAGGATCAGCTTCTCGGGCTCCAGGCGGGCCATTTGGCGTGCCAGCTCGGCACCGATGGAACCTCCTGCGCCGGTCACCATGACCCGCTTGCCGCCAAAAAAGCCCAGCAACTCCTCATCGTCGAGCCGTACCGGGTCGCGGCGTAGCAAATCCTCGATACGGACCTCGCGAAAACGAGAGACGTTGATCCGACCTTCGAGGATCTCGAACAACCCGGGCATGATGCGCACTTCGACACCGAGGCGGCGACACACGTTGAGCAGATTGCGCACCGTCTCGCCGTCGACCCGCACCATGGTCATGAGAACGCGCTCGATATTGAGCTCTTCCACCCAACGGGGGAGCTCGCTGGTGGGCCCCAAAACCTTGAGCCCTTGGATAACGCTTCCCTGCTTGCGCTGATCGTCGTCGAGGAAACCGAGGATCTCACCGTCGCTGCCCATCGACTGACTGGTCAGCTCCTTGGCCGCCATCATGCCGGCCCGTCCCGCACCCACCAACAGGACACGTTTCCCCTTGGCCCGTCGCCGCCCGTAGACGCTGCCGTCGGGGTGCAACTGGCGCTCGAAGCGCTCATAGAGGATACGGCGCAGGATGCGAATGGTCAGCAGGCCACCAAAGGCCAGCGCCGTGTCTAGGACGACGACGGTGATCGGCACGCGCTGCGAGTGAAAGGAATCGGGCAAGCCGAACCGCAAGCCGAGCATGATCAGCGAGGCGGTGGCCATGGAGACCATCGCCGCCTTGAAAAAGCTCTTGAGCTCGGCGATGCCGATATATCGCCAGATGAAGCTGTAGATGCCACAGGCTCGCATGGTGGCCAGCTGAACCAAGACCACCATCGGCAGCCGCAGCAGGGCGTCGGAGCTCAGGTCGTTGAAACGTACCCACCAGGCCAGCAGAAACGCCCCCACCAGAATGGTGAAGTCCATGAAGAACTGGACTTCCCGACGTAGGTGACGGAACCAAAAGGGCACCGAACGATCATCGACATCGTTCTCGCCACGCGGGCGGGCCATGGTCAGAATCTCAGCGGTGGATGGTTCAGGTCTCATGTACGAGGCGCCGACGGGGCGCCACTCCAAGATGGCCGGAGCATGCTGGCCGACGGTCGTCGGCACAGGGCTCAGCGGGGATGGGATAACACGCTGCCATCTTACCACCATCCGGGGTGCCCTCAGCATTCCTAGCCACACCCTGCGGTCGTCAGGGATCGGCATCGCTATCCCGCCATCGGCGCGCCGCCGCATCACGGATCTCTTGACTGCTGGGGGGCGGTTGCCTGGACGGCCGCAAGACCCCGAGCACCGTCGTCCAGATCAACGCCATATCGCTGACGGCGGTGCGGGACGCCAAGTACCTGGCGTTGCCGGCCAACTTGTAAGGTAAGAGAGCTTGCCGGTAGAAAACGTCCGCCTCGTCCTCCACTGTCGCCAACAAAGCCTCTTCATTGCGCAGCTCCAGGGTCACCGGGTCGGTCAAGCCGGGACGAGCCGACAAAACCCGCCGCCACAGAGGATCTTCGAGGTCGACGTAGCGGGGCACCTCGGGTCGCGGACCGACGAAGGACATCTCGCCCACCAACACGTTCCAGAGCTCCGGTAGCTCGTCCACCTTGCTCTTGCGCAACCAGCGTCCCACCGTCGTGATGCGTTGATCCCCGGCGGCGGTGATGGCCAAACCTTCGCCGCGGCGCATAGAACGGAACTTGAGCAGCACGAAGGGGCGACCGTGACGACCCACCCGCCGTTGACGAAAGAGAATCGGTCCCGGCGAGCTCAGCTTCACCGCCAGGGCGGCGGCCGCCATCAGCGGTGACAGCACCAGCAAACCACCGGCCGCCAGGATCACCTCGAGCCAACGGGGCAGCCCGGAGGACGATTTGTCCAAGATTTGATCGGCCAAGGTCGGCGCCTCCCTCAACTGACGGGGCGTAGACGCTGCTCGGTGGTGATGCGGTGCTCGGCGGATATTTGGTGAACGGCATCGACGACAGCGGTGATTTCCTCCTGCGTCATGCCCGGAAAAATAGGCAGGCTGAGGCTGCGCTCCCAAACCTCGCTGGCCACCGGCAAATGCTCGGGACGCCAGCCAAAGGTGTCGCTGTAATAGGGGTGGAGATGCAGCGGGCGCCAGTGCACGGAGAAGCCGATCTGCCGTTGGCGCAGGGTCCGCAAGAAGGTGTCTCGGTCAATGTCCAGGGCACCCCGCCGCAGACGAATTTGAAATAGATGCCAGGAGTGCAGGCGATCGGCATGCAAAGAGGGCAATTCGATCTCGGACAGGTCCTCGAAAGCCTCGAGGTACGCCTCCGCGATGCTCTGGCGCTGCCGACGCATGGACTCGCCACGGGCCAATTGATGCAGACCGATGGCGGCGGCGATGTCGGTGAGGTTGTATTTGAAACCCGCTGCCAGGATGCGGTAGTCCCAGCTGCCCTTGGCACCGTAGCGCCCCCAAGCATCGTTGGACAACCCATGTAGCGACAGGGACCGCATATGGGCCGCCAAGGCTTCGTCGTCGGTGACCGCCATGCCCCCTTCGCCGGTGGTCAACGTCTTGTTGGCGTAGAACGAGTAGCAAGTGACGGCGGCGGTGCCTTCGCCGCAGCGCTGCCACGGCGTGGCGGCATCGGGACGCCAGGCGGCGGGAAAGGCGTGGGCAGCATCCTCCACCACCCACAGGCGGTGACGGCGGGCGAAGTCCTGAACCGCCGCCATGTCCACCATGCGCCCCGCCACATGCACCGGGATGATGCCCACCGGCTCGAGGTCGCCGTCCACCGGCAAGCGGCCCCGACGCAGGTCCGCCAGCTTGCGTTCGGCGTCGTCGAGGTCGAGATTGAAGGTCTCGGGATCACAGTCCACGAGAATAGGCACTGCCCCCAAATAGCGCACCACCTCGGCGGTGGCGGCGAAGGTCATGGTGGGCAAGAGCACCGCTTGGCCGGGACGCAAATCGAGCACCGCCACCGCCAAATGCATGGCGGCGGTGCAGGAATTCACCGCCACGGCGTGCTTGCCCCCCACCGCGGCGGCAAAATTCTCTTCGAATTGGCGACAACGTGGACCGGTGGTCAACCAACCGGATCGCAAGGTGGCCACCACTTCGTCGATCTCGGCTTGTTGCAGGTCAGGGCGAAAAAAAGGTACGGCTGTCATGGTGCGGGTAGCCTATCCCAGTTGCTCATCGACCCCAACGGAGATCATGGGTGTACACGCCGCGCCCGCCATTTCTCGGCCACCGATCCACCCAAGGCCCGCAGGCCGTCCGTCCATCGGTCGTGCAACAGCAGACTGAAGGACGCCCGGACTCGCCAGGGAAACTGCAAGTAGACATGGGCCGGATCCCGGTCCAGCCAGCGTCGTAAATGGCGCCGACGCCATGGACCCGGCCGCAATCCCTCCTCCAGTAGCGCCGGTACCGGGGTCTGAAAGAGGCGGCGACTGTGCTCCAACATGGTCCAACCGGCGGTGGCCAGGCCGGCCTGGCGCAATACCTCGACGACCAACGCCCCGTCGAATTCCACTCGACGTAGGAACCGGTCGACATCCAAGGGTTGAATCAAGCGCTCACTGACGTAGTCCGAGATGGCTGGATTGAGCAGCAGGGCAAGGAACGTGACGGCGGGGGCCGGATACCAGACATCCTCCCGAGGCTGACGGTGGGCCAGGAAAAACGGCGTCAAGGGCACTCGGCTACGACGCGGCTCGATGGGATGCCAATGCACATCGAGGTTGGCGCCCTGGCGAATATAGGAAATCTCATAGGCCGGCTGGGCCGCCTGCGGCGCCGCTTCGAAACCCGCCGACAGCAACGCCTCATGGGTGCGCTGACGGTCGGCGCCGTCGACCAGGACATCGACATCGGCGGAGGGGCGGAGCAACGGATCGCCATAGAGCATCTCGCCCAGCAGGATGCCCTTGTACAACACATGGGCGATGCCCGCATCGTCGAGAGCTTTACTGGCCACCGTCGCCCCCTCCTGGCGTAGCATCAAGGACAGGGCTTGCCGACGGCGCAACAGACGCAGCGGCTCCACCAGCTCCTCCTGCAGACGGCGTCCGAGGTCCACCCGGCCCGGCATGCCGCTCCAGCGCGACGCCACATCTCCGTCCAACATCAAACGCAGGAAGAGCTGGTCCAGGCGGTGACGCTGTAGAAAGAGCAGCACGGCGTCGCTGGGTTGCCGCAGGAGACGCTCCAGGCTGGCGAAGATCTCTTGCTCCGACGTACCGGCGGTGAGCATCTCCACCAACGGCTCCCAGCAGGGGTCGTGGTGCGGAGGACGGCGGGCGGGGTGGGTCACGGTGGTCTCAGGAGCGCCAGGCGTCGATCACCTCGGCGATGCGACGGCTGGCCTCGCCATCCCACAGGGGCGGTCGCTCGGCCCGCTGCCAGGTGTCCGACAGAACCGCCTCGACCCCTCCGAGGATGGCCTCCGGGTCCGTCCCCACCAGCCGGTTGCTGCCCTGGGTGACCGTCACCGGCCGCTCGGTGTTGTGGCGCAGGGTGAGACACGGCACATTGAGCACCGTGGTTTCCTCTTGAATACCCCCCGAATCGGTGAGCACCAGCCGCGCCTGAGCCATCAAGCCGAGGAAGGAGAGATAGGGCTGCGGACCCACCAGGGTCAGACCGGGGGGCATCGGCAGTCCGGCATCGGCGATGCGGGCCCGGGTCCTGGGGTGGACGGGAAAAAGCAACGGCAAGCGCTCGCTCACTTGCCCCAAGGTGCGCAGCAACACCTCCAGGGTGGACGGATCGTCGACATTCGACGGCCGGTGCAGGGTCACCAGCCCATAACCTTGGGGAGAGACGCCGAAACTCTCCCACGGCGCCGCCGCCAGAGCGTTGTCGCGATGCGCCAGCAAGCTATCGACCATGCAATTGCCCACCAGGTGGATCTTCTGGCTGGCGATACCCTCCTGCGCCAGATGATCGAGGCCGCTCTGCTCGGTGACGAACAACAAGTCCGACAGGTGGTCCACCACCACCCGATTGACCTCCTCCGGCATGGCCCGATCGAAAGATCGCAAGCCCGCCTCGATGTGGCCCAAAGGGATCTGCTGCTTGGCGGTCACCAAGGCCGCCGCCACCGTTGAGTTGACGTCCCCCGCCACCAGCACCAGGTCGGGACGGTCCTGGCGCACGATGTCCTCGAAGGCGGTCATGATGCGAGCCGTTTGCCGGGCGTGGGTATCTGAACCGACCCCGAGGTAGATATCCGGCTCCGGCAAGGCCAGCTCTTCGAAGAAAATCTTCGACATGTTGGCGTCGTAGTGCTGGCCCGTATGCACCAGGACTTGCCGCACCCCCAAGCTGTCGAGGGCCCGCATCACCGGCGCCACTTTCATGAAGTTGGGTCGCGCTCCGACGATGCTCAGAATCAGCATCACAGCTCCTTCTCTAAACGGTCTATATCCAAACGGTCTATATCCAAACGATCGATCTCTAACCGTCGATCTCTAAACGATCAATGAATTGGTCGGCGATGCGCCAGCGGTCGAACCGGTGCTCCGCCGCCCGCCGTCCCGCCTCACCCAGCTTTCGACGCAGGTCGGCGTTCTCCGCCAAGCGTCGTAGACCGGCGCTCAGGCCATCGAGATCGCCGGGGTCCACCGCCAGGCCACAACCGGTCTGCTCGACGATTTGCGCCGCTTCCCCTTCCGCCACCAGCACCAAGGGTTTGGCGCCGCCCATGGCCTCGTAGATCTTCGACGGCACGGCCCCGAGGATCTTGGTCTTGAGGCAGGCGAGGGAAATGTCCGCCGAGGCCACCAGCTGCGGCATGGCGTCCCGCGGCTGTGGGTCGAGAAAGATCACGTTGTCGAGCTGTCGGCTGGCCGCCTCGGCTTGCAGACTCGCCTTCTGCGGCCCATCCCCCACCAGAACGAGCCGAAAGTCCTCGACATCGCGCAGCCGGTGAGCCGCCTCCAGAAGTTGATCAAGGCCTTGAAAAACACCGTGCAAGCCGGCGTAGAGGGCCACCATCGCCCCTTCGGGGATGCCGAAGCGGGCCCGCGCCGACGCCACCTCTGGATGGAAGAGCCGGGGATCGACGCCGTTGGAGAGATGGTGTGTCTGGACATCCGGAAAACGGCGCTCGATATTGCCCAAGATGCCGCGGCTCTGGCCGGTGACCAGGAAGGACTTGCGGTAGCAGAAGGCTTCCAGGCGGCGGGCCAAGCGCAGGGCCATGCCATCCTCGATGATGCCGAGGTCCACCGCCCCCTCGGGCCACAGGTCCGAAACGTTGAAGATCCAGCGGGCCCCTTTGAGGCGGCTCAAGTAGTAGCCGGTCATGCCCAGGAAGAGGGGCGGGCTTTCGGTCAACAAATAATCGATCTTCGGCAAACAGAACGTCCCGGCCACCGCCGAGGTAACGACAAACGACAGGTAACTACACAGTCGCGGCAGGATGCGCGGGCTCTTGCTGGGATAGAGGGTGCTGCGCACCAGCCGCACGCCGTCCAAGATTTCCCGTCGCAGCAGCCCGCCATACCCCGGATAGATCTTCCCCCGGGGATAGCTCGGCATGGCGGTGAGCACCGAGACATTGTGCCCGCGGGCCAGGAATCGCTGCGCCAGCTCCGATAGACGCGCCTGGGGGGCGCCCATTTCCGGTGGGTAGTATTGGCTGAGGATGGCGAAATGCATGGTGTCTATGGGCACAGAACGCGAGGTCGGAGGCTTGTCGACCTCAGGTCGCAGGAATCTCCTCGCCACGGGTGACGGGCCGATGGATCGATAAACGGAAGACGACCTCCGTCGGCACTTCGCTTTGCCAGTGGAACACCCAGCGTGGCGCCGGCAAGACCGTGTTCCAGGTCGGCGACACCTCGCCGGCCGCCAGCTCCAAAGTCACGGGGGTCTCTTCTGCGACGATTTGCAAACGCAATACCGTACCACCGGGCCAGCGGGCTTCGCCATGACGCCCCTCCACCGACGCCACGGCCCCCGGAGCCAGCTGTAGATTCGAACGGAAGCGGTGCCGACCGCTGCCACGGAAACGATCGCGCACCCACCAACCCTCCTGCTGCCGGGAGATCCGTCGATGGTGCACGATCGAGCCGGCCAAACGACGGTAGCCGTCGTGCCAGCCTTCCGCCGACAGCTCGGCCGCATCGACCTCGAGACCGGTGCGCGGCGGGTGGGCGACACGGAACGGCCCCCAGAAAACACACTGGTTCTGATCGTCGACGGTCACCGTGTTATGCACCGCCGTGCTGCGGAAGCGATCCCGCTGAGATCCGGCGCGGTAGGTACGGACACCGGGATCCACCACCAAGGGTTGCCCACCGGCATGCAGCTCAAAGCTCAAGGCATCGGCGTGGGCATGGCCGAGGATGTGGTCCGGACCGATGGCCCCGGCATCGAAGAAGAGGTAGCCGTCCTCAGGGTCCCGCAAGACCACCCAACCGGCCCGCGGCAACACCTGACAGCTGACCCGGCGCGCCTCGGACTTCGCCATCTCGGCAGCCGGGTTTTCCGCGGCAGCATCGCTCAAGCCATCGCCGCCCAACCAGTTGACATACCAGGCGTCGTCACCGTCTCCGCCAGCCATGGGATCGATGCCGGGCAGCACCGCCGACGCCGCCCGATAAAGACTCTGTGGATCGAGGGGATAGCCGACCACCGTGTCGCCGGTCATCGGCCAGTTGCCCGCCGGTCCGCGGGTGAGGTGAAGGACGGCGAGCATACGCTTCAGGTTGGGATCGACACCCGAAGGCACGGCGACACCCCGCCGCTCCGCCAGCCAGCGCACCTCTAACAAGTCCTGCAAGACGATGCAGTGGTAGCTGATGCTGCGTTCGTCGTGCACTCCATCGTCCAATACCTGGCGAGCCATCTCGCTCCCCAGCCCCTGCAAGCCCAGATCTCGCAAGGTCTCTGCCTCCGGCCAGGCCGGAAAGAGCAGACCCAGCCAGGCCAGGGCCTTGAAGTTGGCGATGAGATGGTTGTTGGGCACATCGTATTCCAGGTTGGCGACCAAAAAAGCCGCCTGTTGTCGCAATGACGGCTCCATGCGACGGTGGAAGAAACGACGACCGATGGACGAACCCGTCGCCAGGGCCCCGACGAGGCGGGACCAAGCCACCACCCGCCGGCATATGGGATAGGGCTCCCAGGCGGGGCGTTTGGCAACCGGATTGCCTTCCAGCCAGTCTTCCACCAACTCGATGCAGGTGGCGCGGTAGCGTCGTTTGTCGGTGAGCAAGAAAGCGTGGGTGAGATCCAGCGCCCATTCACCGTAGTGCAAGTTGTACTGCCACAGGGGATCACCCAGCGGCGCCCGTTGCCAATCGGCCGGTTCGCCGAGATCTTGGGGCTCCAAACCAAGGTAGGTGAAGCGGCGCTCCACCAAGGCGTCCGCCGAGGCCAGGAGCTGCTCCCGGGGACGCCGGTCGGCGGCCCGGCGCTCGTCGAAGGGTACTGTGTCCTCGGGTACTGTGTCCTCGCTGTCGGCCAGGGCCCCAGGCCAAGGGAAAAGCGCCGCCGCCCGTCGCGGATAAACAAACCGCTGACGAAGACGACGGCGCAGACGCCAAGCGAGCTGCCGAGCGCCCATCCGGCGGAGGCTATCGAGACGGCTGCGCACTGCGGGCATCGGTGGCCTCAGGATCGTCCGCCGTCGGCATGACGCACCCCGGCCCGGCGCACCGCCTCGACGAGATCGAAGGTGACCTCGGTGACCCGCTGGATCTGATGCCAGGGAATCGGCGACGGCCCGCCGCGGCGCACCGCCTCAACAAAAGCCGCCAACTGCTGACCATGGCCCTTGTCTTGGCGCCAACGGGCCTTGATGACCTCACGGCGGCTACCGTCATAGAGCTCCAGACGGCGAAAATTATCGAGCACCGCCGAACGGCCGCCGCCAAACACCTCGAGCCGCTCCTTGGCCAGGCCTTTGGCGCCGTTGGCGACATAGGTGATCGTGCCCAGGGAGCCGTCCTCCAAGGTGACGGTGGCCACCAGGTTGTCGTCGCGGTAGCGATCGCCATTGGCCAGGGCCCGGCCCTGCACGGAAAGCGGCGGCGCAGCGGTGAGGAAGGTGAGGAAATCGATGAAGTGGCAGACCTCCCCGAGGATGCGACCGCCCCCCTGCTCGGCATCTTGCGTCCAGTGGTCGAGGGGAATCTGCCCGGCGTTGACCCGGTAATGCATCACCAGCGGCTCGTCGAGGTCGGCAACATGCCGACGCAGACGCTGTGCCAAGGGGGCAAAACGACGGTTGAAACCCACCATCAGCAGAGGGGACTCGGCCGCCTGCAGCCGTTCGGCGATGGCCGTCAGCTCGTCGCGGTGCAAACAGAGGGGCTTTTCGACAAAGACATGCTTGCCGGCGTCGAGGGCGGCCAGCACTTGCTCGGCATGCAGATGGTGCCGGGTGGCGATGAGCACCGCGTCCAAGTCCGAGCGCTCGAGCACCTCGGCGCCGTCGGTGGTGGCGAAGTTGAAACCATGCTTCTTAGCCACGTGCTGGGCCTTGATGCCGGTGGCGGTGGCCACCCCCACCAAGCGGGCGGCGGGCAGGGCGGACAAGGCGGGCAGCAACACACCGCTGGCGAACTGCCCGGCGCCGAGGACGCCGAATCGTACCTCCCCTTGGGTCCCGGATAGCTGGCTTTTCGGCTGGCTGGCCGAGGTGAGGTCGACCCGTGACGCCAGCACCTCGGCGGAATCGTCCGGCGGCGGCTCCGGGTAATGCAGCACGATGCCGAGATAGGGCTCCGTCCCCTTGCCGGAGATCAAGTCATAGGCCTGGCCCGCATCGGCGATATCGAAACGATGACTGATCAAGGCCGATGTCTGGAGGGCACCGCGGGCCAACTGTTGCACAAAGGCTTCCATGTTGCGGTTTTCCGTCCACCGTACGTAGCCGATGGGGTAATCCCGCCCCTTTTCCTCGTACTCAGGGTCGTAGCGCCCAGCGCCATAGGAGCGGGACACCCGCAGCACCAGCTCCTTGTCGTAATAGGGTTGGCGGGGCACGTCCATACCGACGGCGCCGACCACCGCCACGATGCCCTGCTGACGAGCGATCTCGCCGGCTACGGCGATGGGCTGGGAGCTCTTGGTGGAGGCCGCGACGATCACCTTGTCGGCCCCATGACCGGCGGTCCACTGGCGGCAGCGCTCCGCCAGCTCCTCGGCTCCGGTCACCGCTTCGTCGATGCCCAATTCGCGTGCCAGGCGACAGCGGCCCTCGCTGGGGTCCATGCCCACCACCCGACAACCGGCGGCGCGGGCCAACTGCGCCGCTAGCAGTCCCACCAAGCCGAGGCCGATCACCGCCACCGTCTCCCCCAACTCCGGCTTGGCCAGCCGCAAGCCCTGCAAAGCGATGGCACCGACGGTGGTGAAACACGCCTGCTCGGCGGTCACCTGGGGTGGAACCTTGACCGCCAGGTGTTTGGGCACAAATACCACCTCCGCGTGATTGGCGTAACCGGCCCCGGCACAGGCCACCCGGTCACCCACGCGGAAGGTGTCGATGTCGGTACCGACGGCGATCACCCGACCAGCGCAGGAATATCCCAGGGGGATGGGTGCGTCGAGGCGCGAGCGGACGGTGTCGAGGGTGGCCATCAAGCCGTCCTTGCGCACCTTGTCGAGCACCTTGCGCACCAAATCGGGACGCTCCCGCGCCTTGCCAGCCAGGCTCTTCTGAGCCAGATCAACCATCAGCTTTTCGGTGCCGGCGCTGATCAACGAGACGCTGTTGCGCACCAGGATGCCACCCGGTTGCAGGGCGGGTACTGGCACCTCAGTCACCGCCAGCTGGCCCTTACCGTAGTTCTGTACGATGGATTTCATAGATAGCCTTGTGCGTTTCCTTATGCTTTTCGATCGATCACCAACCGCGAGCTCGGTAGAGCACCAAGGCCAGATACTCCCGCCACAGGAGCTGTAGAACCGCCAGATTGTCGAACGACGGCAACCAACCGGTCCAGTGGGTGCCACCGTGGACCAATGGATCGACCGGAAAGGCAATGGGATCGTACCCGGCCCGGCGGAAGCTGTCCATGGCACGGCGCAGGTGGTAGCCGGAGGTGACCAGCAGGAAAGGTTCAGGGGCGAGCAGCGGAGCGACGTTCTGTGGATGCTCGGCGGTGCTGCCGGATCGGCTCTCGGAGAGCACCGTCAGCTCAGGGCTCAATCGCCTGGCCAGCGACGCCATGGCATCGGCGGTGGCGACCTCCCGGCGCCCCCGCCCGGCGGAACCGGAAAAGATCAAGCGTCCGTCCTCGGCCAAGATTCGGCAGGCTTCGATGCCACCGAGAAAGCGATGGCTCGAAGCGTTGGGCAAGGCGAGGGACCACGGTTCGGCGTCGACCCCATACCCACCGCCGGTGAGCACCACCACTTGCCGCACCCCTTGGGCTTGCAGCACTTGCATGGACGGTCGCGCAAATGCCGTGTCGAGGGGACGGGCCAACAGCTCGACGACCGGACGGCTGGCCAACAGCCAGACCAGCGCCGCCACCACAACCACCCACAGCCGTCGACGGCGGTGGCCGGCGGTACGCTGCCAGGCGAAGACCGTCACACCCAACCACAGCCACAACAGCGGATTTCCCACCAGCGGGGTCATATAGGCCAACATGCGGCAATTGTACTGGGGACGGGCGCCCGCATACACTGATCAGCATCATCACGATCTGATCGCAAATGCCGACCCATCGCCCACCGAAAGACGAACCGTCAGCCATGAACGCGAGCCCTTCTCTCAGCCAGGACCGCAAGTTCCGTGTCGATGTTCTGTGGAATATCGCCAGTTTGGGGGTCCTGGGTGTCTCGGGCATCGTGCTCAACGTGCTCATCGCCGGCACCGTTGGCGCCGAGGCCCTGGGGGTCTTCAACCAGGTTTTTGCGGTCTACATTTTCCTGTCGCAGCTTTCGGTGGGGGGAGTGCATCTGTCGGTGATGAAGCATGTCTCCCACCACCCGCGGGACCGCGACACCTGCGCCGCCATCACCGTCTCGGCATTGGTCCTGTGCACCTTTCTGGCCACCCTCTTCGCCCTCCTCACCTGGCTGGCCAGCGATTGGCTCGGACATCTCTTCGACAGCCCGGGAGTCGCCGTCGGACTGGTGCTGGTGAGCCCCGGTTTGATCTTCTTCGCCCTCAACAAGGTGCTGCTCAACGGCATCAACGGCGCCTCGGCCATGCGAGCTTACGCTGTCTTCCAGGCGCTGCGCTTTGTGCTCATCTTGCTGGGTGTTTCGACGATCATCGCCTCCGATCTCCCGGGGACTTACCTGGCGGCCAGCCTCAGTGTCGCCGAGCTGGTTCTCTTTCCTTGTCTCGTTCTCTTCACCCACTTGCGTCTGTGGTCCCTGTGGCCATCTTGGACGCGTCGTCATTGGCTACAGGCCCACTTCTCCTTCGGCGCCCGCGGCCTGCTCAGCGGTGCCTTGAACGAAATCAATACCCGGGTCGACATCTTGATGCTGGGATACTTCACCAGCGATGCGGCGGTGGGAATCTACAGTGTCGCCGCCATCATGGCGGAAGGCTTCAGCCAACTCTCCATCGTCCTCAGACGCAACGTCGACCCTATCCTCGGAGAGTGTTTCGCCAGCGGCAACCTGCGTCGTATCGAAGCCGAAGCGCGCAAGCTCCGTCGTTGGTTCTGGCCCGCCATGCTGACCCTGGGGGGTCTCGCCGCGTTGCTCTACCCCGTCGCCATGGGCTTGCTGGCCGGAGGCGACTTCAGCTCGAGCAATCATCTCTTCGCCATCCTCATGCTCGGCGTTGTGCTCAATGCCAGTTACCGCCCCTTCCTCGGCATCCTGCTGCAGTCTGGGCACCCTGGACGCCACACCCTGTTGGTGGCGTCCCTGGTGCTGGTCAATATCGTCGGCAACGGGCTGCTGATTCCATGGTGGGGTGTCACCGGCGCCGCCTTGGCCACCGCCTCGGTGCTGGTCCTCGAAGCCGTGCTCATCCGGCTGGGGGCACGACGTTTCTGCGGTGTGCGGATATGACACCCACCCGATGTTTAGACCTGATGCTATGATCGGCGCCGTTCTCCTGACACCATCCGACACGCCCCCGTGGCAGCCCCTACCATGACGCCGACGCCTGTTCCCAGCCGCTTGACGGCGATCATCCCAGCCTTCAACGAAGCGGCAGCCATTGCCGACGTGGTGCGTGGTGTATTTCGCGACATCGGCGACATCGTCGGCGAGGTGATCGTCGTCGATGACGGCTCCAGCGACAACACCGCTAGCCTGGCGGCGGAAGCTGGGGCGCGGGTGCTCAAACACCGTCGTAACCGCGGCTACGGAGCGGCCCTCAAAACCGGTATCCGGGCCAGCCGCGGGGACTACATCTTGACCATGGACGCCGATGGTCAGCATCGGGCGGAGGATGTCCGCAATCTATGGCAACGGGCCGTCGACAACGACATGGTGATCGGCAGCCGCCAAGGTCTGCTGCATTCCAAGCTCTGGCGCATGCCCGGCAAGTGGCTGCTCTGGCTGATGGCCCAGGCTCTGGTGCGCCAGCCCATTCCCGACTTGAACTCCGGCATGCGCATCGTGCACCGCGACACCATCCTCAAGTATCTGCACGTTTGCCCGTCGGGCTTTTCCCTCTCCACCACCATCACCATGGCCTTCCTGGCGCGGGGTTATGCTGTGGAATTCGTGCCCATTGAAGTGCGTCACCGGGTGGGCAAGAGCACCGTCAGCTTGAAGACCGGCTTCGACACCATCATCCTGATTCTGCGCATCGGTAGCCTATTCAATCCGCTGCGGCTCTACTTGCCGCTGAGCTTGCTGTCCTTCGTTGCCGGTGTCGCCTGGGGATTGCCCATCGTCCTGGCCCGGCAAGGGGTGAGCGTCGGCGCCCTGCTGGCGGTGATGACGTCCCTGCTGCTATTCGTCCTCGGGCTGGTGACCGACCAAATCTCTCAACTGCGGCTCGAGCGCTTCGAAGCCGTCGATCTCGATCGCCTGGGGGCGGTCGAGCTTTCCCCACACGAGGCGAGCGATGGAAGACCGACTGGGTCGCGCCCTGATGCGACGACGCATTGAGGCCGTCTTACCCCACATCCATGGCCGTCTGCTGGACATCGGCTGTGGCACCAACGAGCTCGTCAAGGCCTATGGCGGAGAAGGCACAGGGGTCGATGTCTACCCCTGGCCAGGCACGGATTTGGTGGTGGAGGACACGGCCGACCTACCCTTCGAGGCCGGCGATTTCGACACCGTGACCATCGTCGCGGCACTCAATCACATTCCCAATCGTCAGCTCGTCCTGCGGGAAGCGGCCCGCCTGCTGGGCCCCGAAGGTCGCCTTGTGATGACCATGATCCCGCCAGGCATTTCGCGTCTCTGGCATGGCCTGCGCAAACCGTGGGATGTCGATCAGAGCGAACGGGGCATGGTGGAGGGCGAGGTCTACGGCTTGACGAACGAAGCCACCCGTCGTCTGTTGAACGAAGCCGGATTCGAGGTCGCCAAGGTGCATCGCTTCATGCTGGGTATCAATCGGCTGACCGTCGCCGAGCGACGGGGCTAGCGGACCATGTGCGGCATTTTTGGCCTGCTGGTGCCGGCCCAAACGGACTTCGACGGTTCTCAGCTGCGCCGCACTCTGGATCGCCTCTTCCGCTTCAGCGAGTCCCGCGGCAAAGAGGCTGCTGGCCTCGCCTTGCGTACCGACGATCGGATCCAAGTCTACAAACGCAATATCCCAGCCAGTCGTTTCTTGCGTCAGGCCGGCTACCGTCGGCTCTTTCGCGACGGCCGGATCCAGCCTTTTGCACCGCTGGCGGCGATCGGCCATTCACGCTTGGTGACCAACGGCAGCGAGGAGGTCCACCGCAACAACCAACCGGTGATCGTCGATGACGCGGTGGGCATTCACAACGGCATCATCGTCAATGCCGACGCCCTTTGGCAGCGCTTCGACGAGCTCGAACGCCGAAGCGAGGTGGATAGCGAAATTCTCTTCAAGCTCATCCGCCATTTTGTCGCCCAGGGCCAGACGTTGGCAGAGGCAACCCGGAGCACCTTTGCGCACTGCTTGGGTCAAGCCTCCATCGCCGCGCTTTTCACCGACATGGAACGCTTGCTGCTCTTCACCAACAACGGTTCCCTGTACATCGCCACCCATCCGCGGGAGGCGATATTCCTCTTCGCTTCCGAGCGCCACATACTCGACCAGATGGTGCGTAAAAGCCCGGTTCTCTGGCCCTTCGGCCGCCTGGAGATCAGCCAAGTGCAGCCGGGGAATGGCCTGGTGGTGGAGCTCTCCAATTTGCGGCGGCATAGCTTGATGCAGGAGCCAGCGCAGCCGCGCGATGCAGCAGACAGCTTCGACCCTCCGCCTCTGACCATTGTCGACCTCGTCGATAGGGACGTCGCCAAGGGCGCGGAGGAGGACGTCGCAGAGGCTGTATGTGGCCCTGAAATACAGCGGGTGGTGGTGCCCGCTGACTTGCAATCGATGTTTGAGCGCTATCACACAGCCATCGCCCAACTGCAACGCTGTCAACGCTGCTTGCTGCCGGAAACCATGCCTTTCCTGGTCTTCGACCAAGACGGCATCTGCAACTACTGCCACAGCTACCAAGCCAACGAGATCCGTCCCCGCCAAGAGCTGGAGGCCATGTTGCAGCCCTTGCGACGTCAAGGGAATGGGGCCGCCAACTGCTTGCTGGGGCTCTCCGGCGGACGCGACAGCTCCTACGCCCTGCACGTGCTGGTCGAAGAGCTGGGGATGCGACCGGTAACCTTCACCTACGACTGGGGCATGGTGACCGACCTGGCGCGACGCAATGTCTCGCGCATGGTCGGCGCTTTGGGCATCGAGCACATCCTGGTATCGGCGGACATCAAGCGCAAACGCGCCAACATTCGCAAGAACGTCTCCGCCTGGCTCGACAAACCCGACCTGGGAATCATTCCCCTGTTCATGGCCGGCGACAAGCAGTACTTCTACCACGCCAACCGCATCAAGAAGCAGCTCGGCGTGGGCCAGACCTTCCTCGGCGAGAACCTGCTCGAACGCACCGATTTCAAGACCGGTTACTGCGGCATCCCACCGGTGCGAGAAGATGAGGATCGCGTCTATGTGCTCAATGCCGGCAGCCAAGCGCGCATGCTCTTGTACTACGGCCGTCAGTACTTGAGCCACCCGCAGTACCTCAACGCCTCGTTGTTGGATACCGCTTTTGCCTATGCCTCGTACTACTTGATCGACCGCGACTACATCAACCTCTACCGCCATATTCCGTGGGATGAGGAAGTCCTGGAGCGCACCCTGCTCGACGGCTACGACTGGGAAACCGCCAATGACACCGGCTCCACATGGCGCATCGGCGATGGCACGGCCGCCTTCTACAACTACATCTACTATACGGTGGGCGGCTTCAGCGAGAACGATACCTTCCGCAGCAACCAGATCCGTGAAGGGAAGATCTCCCGCCACGAAGCTCTGGAGAAAATCCGCGTCGAGAACCGTCCCCGCTACGAGACCATGAAGTGGTATTGCGACACCATCGGCATCGATTTCCTAGGGGCCATTCGGCGCATCAACGAGATCCCCCGCCTCTACCCGATGTGAGCCGAGGGCAGCGACGCGACGTCGCAAGTAGAGCACCATCACCAGAGTCAACAAAGCAACAACAACGAGCTGCGGCCAAAACACGCGGTCGGAGAAGTACTTGCTCTGGTTGATACGGAACCAGAAGAGCGGATCATCGTCCACCGGCCAACGCTCCTGCCAGCGATTCACCGGCATCCAGAACCGAGACATCAGGAGCGACAAACCCGCCAAACCCCAGAGCTCGCCGCGGCTGAAACGGCCTTGCCTCTCGAAAACCAAAGCGACGAGCATGGCCAATAAAGGCAAGGCGCTCAGGCTCTGCCGCGACAGGGGTTGAATCAGCAGCACCGCCGATAGGGAGCCGTAGAGGGTGATGCCCAAACCATGGCGGTGAAGCAACGCCACGAGACCCCGCCAATGGTAGGCCGCCAGGATCACTACCGGGCCGAAAAATCCCACGTGCATGACATAGGAAACGAAGGGTCGCTGGCTGGCCCGCATCACCGAACCGACGAGGAAGCGTCCCTCGAGGGCTTCGCTTTCGGCCAAGAACAACCCACTGACGTAGTCCACGGCCAAGTACAGCCCCGCGGCCAAGACGAGCCGGGGCCAGAAACCCGACGTCAAATAGCTCATCGGCCGTTCGAAGTACGCCCGTTGGTCGCTCAGAAAGCGGCCGGCTCCGTAAGCGTAGAGCACGACTAGCCCACAGCCGAAGGCCAACAAGCCATAACCCCAAAGACCCGGCTCCGCCCATTCGCCGCTCAGCCCTTCGCGGTATCCGGTGAGCGCTCCATAGGCGAGGCCGGCGGTCACCCCGGAGGCAGCGATGACCCCCACCAAACGAGGTCCGAGGGGGTTTGCCGGAACGGCCGCCTGCCGGCGATAGGGGAAGAGGAAGAGCACCAAACCCAAGTACAGCAGAGTTGGCCAAGTGAAGCTGCCGGCCAAGGTGGCCAGAAAGAGCACCACCAAGCGGCGGCGCAAGTGTGCCCAGAGCATCAGCAGGCTGAGAAAGAAGGCCGAGATGTCGGTGAGCACCGGGTAGTAGTGGTACACCTCCATCAACCCACAGTTGACGAAGAGGGCCAAAAAACCCAACCAGCGGCCCGACGCTCCCAGGCCTACGGCGTCGGCGAGCAACAGCCAGAGCAGCACCGAAGCCAACATCAGGAACCCATTGAGGATCTCGAAGCCGCGGATGACGCCCCGGTTGTCGAGCTCTAGACCTGTTCCCTCGATGAGCAAACGCACCACCAAGGACGGCAAAATCCGAGCCGCATACAGGGGGCCGAGGCCGTGATCCAGCACCTGGGGGGCCTCGAGGGTGATGCGGGCGTACTCGATACCGTCGACCCCCAAACCGTCGCCCAGGGGAATGATCTCGCCCACTGCGGAATTCCACACCAGGAAGATCGCCACCAGACCGATCATACAAAGTAGGTCCCTCATCCAGGACCTCGACCTCGGACCGGGCATCGACGTTTCTGTCTCGGCGACGGCTGGAACCAAGGCTCAGTCGTCCTTTTCGCCGCGGATCTTCATCTTGGGCTTGGCCCGCGGTGGACGCGGCTCGGCCGCAGCCATCGTCCAGTCGACGGTGGCCTTGGCGCCGCCTTGCCGTATTTGCAGTTTGTAGGTGCCCGGGGTGACGATGAGTCGACGCTCCAGACGCACCGCTTCTGCCCAGGGGGTATCGGCCTTGCTCGCAGCTTTGGCATCTTCGGTGGATGGCTTCTTGGAGTCTTTGCTTTTCTTTTTGCCCTGCTTACCGACCTTGGTGTCGCCGTCCGTCAACGCCGCTTCGAGACGCTCCTTCTCGGCGACGACAGCCAATTTGGGGTCGAGCTGTAGATCCCACGTCACGGTATTGACGCCGGCGGCGGCATCGACCTCGAAGCTGCGGAGCACACGGTCGTCGGCATCGAGCACCCGCCACTCCACCGTCCCCGCCTCGGCGGCCCAAAACGGCGCCTTGAGCTGCGGCAAGTACTCACTCTCATCGAACCACAGGGAAGGCCGACCCTTCCACTCCCGCTGGTAGGTCATGTCCTCCACCGGAAACAGGTGCAGCGCCTGATCGCGTACCTCCGCGAGCTGCTGAATGGGCAGAGCGTCGAGAATCCAAACACTGCGTCCATGGGTGCCGATCACCACCTCGCGATCCCGCGGATGGACGACCAAATCATGCACCGGCACCTTGGGCAGCTCGGCCGCCAAAGCTTGCCAGTGGGTTCCACCATCCAGCGAGACGTACACCCCGCGGTCGGTGCCGACATAGAGCACCTCGCCGTTGACGGGATCTTCCCGCACCACGTTGATGGGCTCCGCCGGTAAACCGCCGGCCAAGGATTTCCAGCTGGCGCCGAGGTCTTCGGTGACGTAGAGATAGGCGGTGATGTCGTCGTCGCGGTAGCCGTTGAGGCTGACGTAGGCCCGTTCTTTTTCATGCCGCGACGCCTCCACCCGCGATACCCACCGATCGGCCGGCAGGTGGTCGCTGACTTGCCGCCATTCGTTGCCGCCATCGTCGCTGACGTGCACGTAGCCATCGTCGGTGCCTGCCCAGAGCAGACCGAAGTGCAACGGCGATTCAGAGATCGTTGTCAAGGTGCCGTAGGGCACATCGCCCCGCTCTTCGGAACGGCTCAGATCCTCGGAGAGGGCTTGCCATGTGTCACCACGGTCGAGGGAGCGGTAGAGACGGTTGGCGCCGAAATACAGCACCTCGGGATTGTGCTCTGAAAGCAAGATCGGCGTCGCCCAGTTGTAGCGCAGGGCCGGGTCCCGCAGCTTGTCCCGTGGTCGTGTGGGCTGGCGCGTGCCGTCGGCATCGATACGCGTGTAGAAGCCGAATTGATAACCCAGATAGGTGGTGGCGTCGTCCCGCGGGTCCACCTGCACGTACATACCATCGCCTCCGCCAATGACTTGCCACGGCGTCAACCGCGGCTTCGCAAGGCTGGAACCCTTCAGCACACCATTGTCCTGAAGGCCGCCGTAGACGTTATAGGGTTCCGCCATGTCGACGGCGACGGTGTAAAACTGTCCCACCGCCTGGGCGTCCAGCCCGAGCCAGCTGCGGCCGCCGTCGTAGCTGACGTCGAGGCCACCGTCGTTGCCGAGGACTACGCGGTCGGGATGCTGTGGATCGATCCACAGGGCATGGTAGTCGACGTGCACATCCCTCCCTTGCACACTCTCGAAGGTGGCCCCGCCGTCGCCGGAGGTGATGGCGGGCACGCCGACGGTATAGATACGCTCGGCATCATTGGGCGCCACGCGGATTTGGCCAAAGTAGTAACCGTAGGTATAAACGACCTGGCGGATGGGCTCGTCGTGGGTTCGTCGCCAGGTGACCCCAGCGTCGTCGGACCGCCAGACTTCGAGCCCTCGGATGTCCGTATTGAAGAGGTTGGCGTTGGCGTCGTCGAGCTCGGCGAGGATTTCCTCCAGGGTGACCTCGTCGTTCTCCACCATGGCGAGCAGCGTCTCGGCATCGAGGCTGCTGTCGAGATCATTGCCGCGGATGAAATCTTCGATCTCTTCGAGATCCTGCCGCAGGAAGTCTTCTTTGCTCATCTTGCGCAACCGTTTGGCGGTGACCGCGCCGTCGCCGAGGTCCCATTGCTCCTCCGGCAAGGGCTCTTGGTGGTCGACGCAAGCATAGAGCGTTTGGGGCTGGCTGGCCGCCACCGCCAGGCCGATGCGCCCAATGTGCTCTCCACTCGGCAAGCCGCCGCCCAACCGCGTCCAGGTATCACCGCCGTCGGTGGTCTTCCAGACGCCGCTGCCAGGGCCACCCTCGACGAAATCCCAGGGACGGCGGGAGCGCTGCCACGAGGCGGCATAGAGGGTATCGGGATGGGCCGGATCGATGACCAGATCGATAAAGCCGGTATACGCCTCGGGATCTCCAGCCAACACCTCCTGCCACGTCTCACCACCGTCGGTGGAACGAAACACGCCCCGTTGGCCTCCTGGGGAGTAGAGCTTGCCCAGCACCGCCACGTAAATGCGCTGGCTGTCCCGCGGATCGATGACGATGCGGCCGATACGATCGCTCTCACCCAGCCCCATATGGCGCCAGGTTTCGCCGCCGTCCTGCGACCGAAAAACCCCCAAACCACCGTAGGAAGAGCGCGACGAGTTGTTCTCGCCACTACCCACCCACAGGGTCGTGGGATTCTGCGGATCGACGGCGATATCCCCCATGATAAGCGTCGGCTGCTGCTCAAAAATGGGCTCGAAGTTGACGCCGTTGTCCGTCGTCCGCCATAACCCACCGGAGGCATAGGCGACATAAAACGTGTAGGGCTCCCCCGGTACCGTCTCGATATCGACCACCCGTCCGCCCTGCACCACCGGTCCGATCGAGCGCCACGGCAACCCCGAAAAGTCCGATGCCTCCACCAACTCCTGATGCTTTTCCCAAGCCTGCATCCGGGCCTCGAAATCCGCCGGCGGTGATGCCGCAGGCCGCTCCGCCGCCATGGGAGGGGGGGCCAGCAAAGCCATCAAGGCAAGGCAGAGGGCGACAGGGCAAAACAACGAGCGATAGAGCATGAGGGGCTCTCCTGAGTGGTTCGAAGGTACCCCACTATCTAGCACAGTCGAGCCGATAGGCCCAAGCTTGGCTTACTTATTACGGTTTGGCTCAGCGGGGATCTCTAGTGCCCTAGACACCCTGGGTCGGTCAAGATAGAAGAGTTGCGTCTGCAGGATCGGCGGCGGAACACGCTGCACCCTATAGCCAAAGTGAGAAAGCTGAGAAAACGCCTCAACATTTGATGGCAAGCACAGCTCTATATCAACAGGCACCACTGCGTTCGACGAGAACGCCAGAGCTTGTACAATTCATTCCGCGGAGGATCGCCAATGTTCTGTCGACGCTTCGGATCAATTCTACTGCTCGTTTTCGCCCTGTTCCCCCAGGCCCAAGCCGAAGCGACGATTCCTGCTTCCTGAACATCCTGACCCTGATCTCGCTCCCTGGGCGACCCACGCTGCATGTAATGGTGAAGAAGTGAGCTAGAATCGCTGAGCAATCAAGTTTTATCGGTTTTTTGAAGGAGCTTATCAATATGCCTCCATGGAGCAGGTCTCTGACCAACCTCAAGAGTGTTCTGGCGAGTCTCTACCCGACGATCCCTGACAGCCGGAGAGTCGTGGACGATGCCGGAATCCCCTCAGCCCAGATCGCCTTCTATCCCAAGGCGGCCCTTAACTGGCACGCCATCTTGGAAGAAGCGAATCGCCGTCAATCCGTAGACAAGATCATCCGAGTGGCGCTCGAGGACTATCCAGAGCAGCCCTTGTTGCAAGAGGCGTTGGCAGGAGGGCTGAATCTTGTGGAAGGTTGGAGTCTGGACGCGGATGAGCATTTGCTAAAAGAACCCGACGATACCTGGGCGACCTACGAGGTCATCACAGGCAAGACGAGCACTCTCTTGCCAATCAGCTTTTTGGAAGTTGGCGTGAAGAGATCCCGTTCCGTGGCACGTGTGGTGCTGCCAAACGGGACGGGGAGTGGATTCTTGTTGGGGGGCAATAATCTCTTTGTCACCAATTATCACGTGCTTCAGAGTCCGACGGTGGCGGACGCAGCAACGCTGCAGTTCAATTTTCAGAAGACAACGATGGGTCTAGATGCAGAGCCTGCAGAGCTCAAGCTCGATCCCTCCAGTTTCTTTCGGACCTCCAAAGAAGACGATTGGACCGTCTGCCGGGTGCGCGGTGACGCCAATGCGGACTGGGGGAGTGTGCCTGTGGAATCAGCTGCGATTGCTACCAAGGATCCGGTATTTATCATCCAACACCCTGGTGGCGGGCCCAAACAGATAGCCCTCTATCGCAACATGGTTACTGTGGTCGGTCCAAAACGAATCCAGTATTTGACCGACACGATGCCCGGCTCCTCCGGCTCGCCGGTCTTCGATCGAGAGTGGCGCCTCGTAGCAATCCATCACGCAGGAGGAGGAAGGGTCTCGAAGACCTCTACTTTGGTTTACCGCAATCATGGCATCTTCGCGGAAGTCCTGTTGGATGCTCTTGCTGGAGACCTCTGAATGTTCCAAGACAGGGCTTGACGTTAGATGGAACTCTTGCGGCCACTCCGGTGCCTCTTAGCAGATCTTTTTGATGATGAACCCACCGCAAGGGTCGTCGTTGCGGATGCTGGGATGGACGCTAGCCACATCGTATTCGGCGGCCCAGCCGACACGTTCTGGCATAGCATTCTTGCCGAAGCACGCAAGCGGCTCAAAGTGGAAGATATTGTCCGCGTTGCGAAAGAGAAGTATCCGGAGCGTTCGGACGAGCTGCAAGACGCCTTATCGCTGTATGAAGCGTCCCAATCTTCGGGGACCAGACCGCGGGCCGTTCCGAGTTCGGACTTCCATCGAATTGATCTTCTCCCAAGAGCCAAAGATGCCATGTTGGCGAGTCTCAGGGGCTGCATCTCCCTTCAGGAGAGCGCAACCTCCACAGAGATCCTAAGAAATCTGCCCTTCTGGAGTCGGCTTCTTGAGCTCGTTGATTCCGGTGCTCTAGACCTGGAGGCCTTGATTAATGTCTGTGGCGATGAACCACGTGGTTTTGCGACTCTGCTGGAGGGGCTCCAGCGGTATGAACCGGCTGATGTACTCTCGGAGCTTTGTAGGTGTCTGGATCACCTCTCTCCCATTGAGTTTCCATGGCAAGATTTGATGGATCTGAAAGGTCTTCTGGGCTCTGTCAACGTCGATTCAAAGAGCGCGCATGCTCGCTACTGTGAGGTTTTGGGAGAACAGAAAGATCTGGAGAATGGCGGTACGAATGCGTTTCTGGCCGGTTTGGATCTCTTAGCGGGGAAGGTTGGCGACCAATTTTGGCGCTACCTCTTCGGTAGCCTGCACTCAGCGAACCATACTCTGAGCAGCGCAACGTGGGACCTTCTAGAGGGCATCGCAGAACGCTCAAGAACGCGACGAGATATTAAGGTGTTGTGGCAAAGCGTTGTCGCCTCAACGGTCGCAACGTCTGCATCGTTGCTCATCACGGTTGAACCGGCGATCGATGCCTCGAACGAGTCACGGCTCATGCTCTCAGCTCGTGTCCAGGAAGGCGATCTGGAACCCGGTGGCCTATGGCTTCAGCATAATGAGCAGTCAGTCGATACGGTGAGCCTGAGTGCAGACTTACCGCCGCCGAAAGTGAAATCTCAGCTAGAAGATTTCTTTCGGGAGTTTGTTGAGGCAGCATGGGGACAGGTAGGCAGCAGAACCCTGGCAATCGGAATGTGCCTTCCGGTACTCTTCTTGGATCTGCAGATTGAGGCGTTCAAGATTTCATGGGGAAGTGAGGAAGATTTTGCCGGGCGCCGGTATCGCCTTGTGCTCCACTCTTACGAACGCCGCCACTGCACGCGGTTTCGGCCGACTCACGATGCTTGGTGGGAGAGGTGGGAAGGTCGACCCGCGCGTGGCGAGACACTGTCGAATCAGCAGATTAGTTGGACGTCGAGTCCAGAGGAATGCCGCCAAGAGATTCTTCGCAGCAACCCGATCCTAGTTTCACTGACGCCGCTGGGAGGAGCCCAATGCAAATGCATCTCTTCCTTGATAGATCATGGTTATCCTGCAGTGCTGTGGTTGAGGCGCTTACCCGACGACCTTTCGAACGCACGGGAAAAGCTGGAGGAGCTCCTCTGTGCAGGAGATTTTGAGGATCTCCCGGAACGCCTCTTCGAGAAACGATCAAGCACTGAGACCGAAGCATTCTGGACGGACGTTGCTCTCTTGTGGGATGACCCCGACAACAGTCTATTCCATGGTTCCCCCACCTCTCCCTAGTCTAGGAGACCGTTATGAAGTCGACAGAGATCCCTGCCTGGTGGTTGTTTCGTGGTGATCAGAGAACCGATGGTGCGCCGTCGTTTCAACTACCTGCGCCACCTCCATGGAGGAGTTTTGATAAAGACGGTCGCAAACGCAGAGGCCGTGTGTACCGCGCTGGCTCTCAGGAAAAATGGATGGTCAATGCGGCCTTGTACCTCCGGCGCCCACTTCTGGTCACGGGACGTCCCGGGACAGGGAAATCCTCGCTGGCTTTTGCCGTAGCGGAAGAGTTGGGGCTCGGAGACGTCTTGCAGTGGCCAATCACAACGCGGACGACCCTGAAGGACGGTCTTTATCACTATGACGCAATTGGACGGCTACAGGATGCTTCGCTGGCTCAGGCCCTTCCAAGGCCGGAGGACGCTGCGACCCCCAGGGCGCCGACAGAGCGTTTTGGGGACATTGGCCGTTTTCTTCGTCTCGGTCCTCTAGGTACTGCCCTTCTGCCCGAGAATCGCTCCCGTCCTCGAGTTTTGCTGATCGACGAGCTCGACAAGTGCGACGTGGATTTACCCAACGATCTCTTGCACTTGTTCGAGGAGGGAGAATTCGAGATACCAGAGTTGCGACGACTACCTAACGAGCAGCAGTATCAAACGGTCAAAGTGCTACTTCATGACACGGATGATAGAGCGCCGGTTGAGCGGGGCAAGGTCCGGGCTGCAGCGTTCCCGTTTGTCGTGATGACGAGTAACCAAGAGCGGGAGTTCAGTCCGGCCTTCATGAGGCGCTGTCTGCATCTCGAGCTCCAGCCTCCGACAATCGACGAGCTCGTTGAGATCGTACGAAGACATTTCGAGCTGGCCGATGAGACGGCCCGCAAAGGTCGGGTTGGGAAGTTGATCGAGCAATTCGTTAATAAGCGCGACGACGGAGCCTTGCTTGCAACGGATCAGCTCCTCAACGCCGTTCATATGCTTCTCGCAGATTTGGATGTGGAGGACAGCGAGCTGCGGGAGCGGCTTTTCCATCCTCTTGGGTATGCATGAAGATCAAGCATCTGCTCACGATTCTGCAGGGCGTAGGTTACAAGCCGGTAGCTGAGGACATTGCGGATTGTCTTTGGCTGGCAGCGCACATGGGACCGCTGAAGGAGGCCCTCACCCGAGGAGTTTCAAGGGAGCGAAGTTCAACCGGCGGAGGGGGAATAGATCAGAAGACCGGTCCAGTAAGCCTCAGCGAAGCGACGAAGGCCTCCTCGGAAGATGAGAGCCTTTCATCCTCGCGACCGGTCTATCCCAAGGTCGGTAGGGGCCTGGCTATTGGTGGGCGGCGCGGCTCTCTGAATAGGAATCCGGACACACCGCTCGACATGGGAGGTTTGGAGGCTTCCAAAGCACTCCGGGCATTGAAACGGCGCATCGAGTCCTCCCACGTCCAGGTGATGGACGAGGCGGCCACGGCAGACCGGATTGCGGAATGGGAGACAGCGTCTTTGTCTCCGAGGAGAGGCTGCTGGCTGCCGGTCCTGAAGCCAGCTCAGGAGCGTTGGTTGAGTCTCGCCCTGGTCATCGATGTGAACCCTTCGATGGATATGGTCTCAAGGGAAGTGAAGGCGCTAGAGCGTCACTTTCGGATGCTGGGTGCGTTTCGCGAGGTCCGTACGTGGTCGCTGGATACCTCGAGCTTTGAAAGCCCCTCCCTTTCGAGAGCCCCAGGCGGACCTCGCCGTCATTCTGGAGAGCTTGTATCGGCAGATGGTCGTTGTTTGACGGTTGTTGTGACGGACTGCTTGGGAACGGCATGGTACGGGAGAGCACTCAAGGAGTTGTTGGAGAGATGGGCACGCCATCAGCCGACAGGGGTACTCTTAGCATTGCCGGAAAGTCTTCGGAGACGATCAGGCTTGAGCAATGCAAGCTTTAACCTCGTAAGGTCGCCGCGACCCGGGGCATCCAATCACGCGCTTCGACGCAATGATAGGTCCGAGGAGCTTCCTGAAGACCAGAAAGTGCGTTCGATACCTCTTCCGGTGATTGCGATGATTCCAAAGGCCCTCGAGGCCTGGACCCGATTTCTGACGGATTCGGGGCAATCTCAAGTGCGGGCGGCCTGTCTTCATCCATTATCCCAAGAGCCAGTGGAGTTGTGGGCGTCCGTGCTGGGAATTGGGCGTGCGATCGAGGAGATGGCTCCAGAGGAGCGACTCCGTGCGTTCAAACGACACGCCTCAACAGGTGCGATTCGCCTCACTCAACTCCTATCAAAGGTGTTTCCCTCAACCCTTCCTGTTGCCCGATTGGTGCAACGGGTTCTCTTACCCAGAACCGGCGAACGGGAGTTCGCGGAGGCCATTCAAGGTGGTCTCGTCCGTCAAGCTCAGATGGAAGAAACCGCGACTCCAGAGACTGTGCTCTATGAGTTTTATCCAGGTCTGGAGGAGCTCCTAGGCGAAGCCTTGGATCGAGCCGATATCCATCACATGGAGCAACTGATACGCCGGTTTGTGCTGAAGTCGCATGGATCAGCATCAAGTTTTCCTGGGGTTGTACCGGATAAGGATGGACTGGTCACCATTCCAGGGGCAAGATCATTTTTGACTATCCCAGAAGAGAATGAAACAGACGCCTACGGACCCCCGGTGGGGGCCCTAGCTAAGAACATAGAACGTAACCGGCCCCTCCTCAGCGCGGTGGACTATGCCAACAAGCTTTTGGAAGAAAGCAAGAAACTCCGCTCCGATGGACATCTAGAACAGGCGCTGGAAACCAGCAATGCGATCATCAGACGCTATGGCGCCCGAAAAGAATCTGAGGTGCAAGAGCCGGTGGCCAAGGCGCTGGTCAACAAAGGGTGGACGTTGGGGAGCCTGGGCCGCTCGGAGGAGGAGATGGATGTCTACGACGAGGTGGTGCGTCGCTTCAGTGAGCGGGAGGAGGAGGTGGCCCTGCTCGAGCCGGTAGCGCAGGCGCTGGTCAACAAAGGGTGGAGGTTGGGGAGCCTGGGCCGCTCGGAGGACGCGCTGTCGGTCTACGACGAGGTGGTGCGTCGCTTCAGTGAGCGGGAGGAGGTGGCCCTGCTCGAGCCGGTAGCGCAGGCGCTGGTCAACAAAGGGGGGACGTTGGGGAGCCTGGGCCACTCGGAAGAGCAGCTGGATGCCTTGGCTCAAGCCGAAGGTGCACTACGGCAGCAGTCACAGAAGAGCGGCGAGGATCTCCATCAGAACTATAACTATGCATGTCTTCTGGCGCTCCGGGGACAAGAAGAGGAGGCATTGCAAGCTCTACAGAGCTGCCTTGAAGCGGGAACAATCTCCATCGATCATGTCCGAGAAGACACCGATTGGGATGCCTTTCGCTCAAGCTTCAAATTCAAGGAATTACTCTCTCTTTGAATGCCTGCCAGTCTTCCTGTTAAACCCCGGATTATTTGGTGGCCGCTGTGCCGTTCTGAACCGATTTATTCCGAGGCCTAGATATCTATTCTGCCACGAGATAGACCAGGGCTATGATTCGCCTTTTTGGCCATAGCCGCTCTTTCTCTGGCGGATTTCGGTGGTGTCAAGAGCGTAGCAGCTGAAGCTTGAAAATGGCTCTGTTTTTCGAAGGGTTTGGCCATGGACAAAGTGACGGTGCCTAGCTCAGTACTCATTTCTATCTATGCTGTTGTCAGACAGTTGGCAAGATCGCTAGACGCGTTTTTCCACTCAGAATGGAATGATTTCCTGGCCTTCTTTGCTGGGGAGGATGTCGAGCTTCACAAAGCGGTCCAGCAGGGGCTAATTGACCTCTTGGCAGAACCGGTTGGAGGAGCAACTATCCCCGGGAATGCCAGACCTTGTCCTTGGCGACCATTTCGAGCTGTGTATTGCGACCTTGCCCGTCCTTTGGCCTCAGGCTGTGATAGCCCCCCTCGGAATCCAGCCGTTGGGCACAGTGGGTGTCCTCCAGGTGGGTGAAGAGGATTTCATCCCGTACGGCGGTGCGGATGTGGGTGTCTTCAATGGGCACCAGGACTTCCACTCGGCCATCGAGGTTGCGGGGCATCAAGTCGGCGCTGCCGATGAACAGCTCTTCGTCACCTCCGTTGCGGAAATAGAAAATCCTCGAATGCTCCAGGAAGCGACCGACGATGGAGGTGACCCGAATGTTTTCGCTCATCCCCGGAACCCCTGGACGTAAGCAGCAGATGCCGCGGATCTGGCAGTCGATCTGCACTCCGGCTTGGGAGGCTCGGTAGAGGGCGAGGATGCACGCCTTATCGACCAGCGAATTGATTTTCAAGACGATGCGACCGCCCCCCTGCTCTTTGTGGACCCGGACTTCCCGGTCGATGCGCTGCAAGAGCTCTTGCCGCATGCGAGCCGGTGCCACCAAGAGGCGCTGGTAGTTCTCCTTGCGGGAGAACCCGGTCAAGGAGTTGAAGAGATCGGAGACATCGGCCGCAATTTCGGGATTGGACGTCATGTAGCCCAAATCGGTGTACAGGCGTGCGGTGACCGGATTGTAGTTGCCGGTGCCGAGGTGGGTGTAGCAACAGATACCCTCCCGCTCTCGACGCACCACAAGGGTCATCTTGGCGTGGGTCTTGAGCCCCAAGACGCCATACACCACGTGCACGCCGGCCCGCTCCAGGGCCCGGGCCCAGACGATGTTGTTGGATTCGTCGAAACGGGCTTTGAGCTCCACCAAGACGGCCACCTGTTTACCGTTCTCCCGCGCCTCCATCAGCGCTTGCACCACCGGCGAGTCCGGTCCGACCCGATACAACGTCTGTTTGATGGCGATGACCCTGGGGTCTCTGGCCGCTTGACCAATGAAGTCGACCACCGGCTGAAAGCTGTCGTAGGGATGGTAGAGCAAGAGGTCCCGCCGCTTTAGGGTGTCGAAGAGATTGCCTTCACCGAAGATCTTGGCGGTGTGGGGCAGGAACGGTGGGTCTTTGAGCTCGGGACGGTCGAGCTTGGTGAGCTGCATGACGTCGGCGATGCCGATGGGACCATCGACCCGCACCGCCTCGTAGTCCGCCAGGCCCAGGTTGCGGGTCAGCATGTCGAGGATTCCCTGCGGGATGTCTTCGTCGACTTCTAGACGCACGGCAAAACCAAAATGTCGCTGACCCACCACCTCTTCCATGGTCTCCAGCAGATCCGAGGCTTCGTCCTCCTCAATCTCGAAGTCGGCGTCGCGGGTGACGCGGAAGGGGAAGGCATCGATGACCTTGAGCCCCGGGAACAACATGTCCAGGTTCGCCGCGATGGCTTCTTCCAGCCAAACGAAGTGCGAGCTTTCCTCTTCGGTCTTCAAACGATCGTAGCTACCAGCTTTATCTTCCGTCGGGATGCGCAGCAGGCGGGGAAAGATCTGCGGCACCTTCAGGCGGGCGAAGCGGTGCTCTTTATTACCCTCGTGCTCGATGACCACCGCCAAGTTGAAGCTCAAGTTGGAGATGTGAGGGAACGGATGGCTGGGATCAAAGGCCAAGGGGGTCAAGGCGGGGAAGATCTCCCGCTGAAAATGGCGCCGGAGCAACTTGCGCTGTTTGTTCTTGAGCTGATCGTAGTTGAGAATCCGGATACCCGCTTCTTCGAGCAGCGGTGAGATGTCCTGGGCCCAGCAGTGGGCCACCTGATCGAGCATCGGCCGCAAGATGTTGTAGATGGCGGTCAGTTGCTCGCCCGGCGTCATACCGTCCGGCGGTGCGCTGACGACGCCGGCCTGAAGCTGACCTCGCAAACCGGAAACCCGGATCATGAAGAACTCGTCGAGATTGGAAGAAAAGATCGACAGGAACTTGACCCTCTCCAAGAGAGGGTTACTCTTGTCGAGAGCTTCCTGCAGCACCCGGCGGTTGAACTCCAACCAGCTGAGCTCGCGATTGATGAAATGCTTAGGCGAATCCAGACGCCGAATTGGCTTCGGGGCGGTAGCGCCGCCGTGTTTGTCCGTCTTGCCCTGGGAGGTGCTCTTGCCTTGTGCCGTCGTCGTGGCCATATCGTCTCGTCTCATTGCGTCTGTTCATTAGATGCCGGCCGCAGAGCCGACAAGACCGTCGAGAGACGACGGCCGAAGACCTCAGGTTAGCAGAGGCGTCCGGGTGGCGGGAACCACTCCTCCGGGGAGGGACCGCCCACAAAGCTACCCTCGAGGGTGGCATCACTCCAGAGAGGTAGAACAAAACGATGAAGGCCCTGACACTCTTACGCCATGGCAAATCGGACTGGCACACGGCAGCCGCCACTGACCACGAGCGGCCGATCAGCCGTCGGGGACGGAGAAGCGCCGACGCCGTAGGACGATTCCTGCGTCGGGTGGATCTGGTGCCCGACGCCGTGGTGACCTCCACAGCGGTGCGGGCTCGAACCACCTCTGAACGGGCCGCCGAGGCAGGCGCCTGGGGCTGCCCCATTCTCAGGTCGCCCGAGCTCTACAACTCACACCCGGAAGCGGTCTTGGACGCTCTCAAAGGGCAGGACGACACGCATCAGCACCTGCTGCTGACCGGCCACGAGCCCGCCTGGTCGCAGGTGGCCAGCCAGCTGATCGATGGTGGCAATCTCGGCATGGTCACCGCCACGTTGGTCCATATCGAGTTGCCTATCGTTCGATGGTCCCAAATCCAGTGGGGGCGAGCCAAGTTGCTGTGGATGTTGCCCCCGCGTTTGCTCATGGCGGGTGACCTCGACGATCCTTGAGGCCTTGTCTTCCCAGCCTTGCTGTCTCGCCAAACCCATCTTCACCACGGCGGCTCAAGGGAACCAGGCCCCGGTGGTCCCCGACTCGAAGCCGTCGGCAAACAAGCCGCCGATGACAAAAACCGTGGGGTCTCCGAGGGTGGCGGTGTCGGGATTATCGCTCACCACCATGGCGTCGGCCTCGCCATCGCCATCGCTGTCGAAGACCGAGACCGCCTGGTTGCTCACCGCGTGATCCCCCAAGCCAGTCCCCACCGTCGCGGTGATATCGATGTCCACTTCCGAGCCGACGCCCAAGGCACCTTGCCATCTCACTTCACCGGTTGCGTCGTCAAATTCCACCATCCCTACCGTGGTGCTCAACAACGCAAGCTCCAAGGAGGCCGGCAAGCGATCGACGATCTCCGGACCGGCCAAATCCAATATCGGGCTCGGCCCCCCGTTGCGCAGACGCAATCGATACCGCACCGAGCCACCGGGTAGGAGGTCTCCGGCGATGATCGACTTTTGCAGGCTCGGCACCAGCTGGCTGATCAACAGCTCGACGGCGTGATGGTCATTGAGCGGTGCCGCGTCCAGTGACGAAGTGCTGAGGCGCCCGAGGACGGATAGACGAGCTCCCGCCGGCACGTCGGCCCGCACGCGGGTGCCGAGCGAAACCCGCCGGGCCTCTCCGGCCGCCAAGGCCCCCACGTCGCAATCGACGGTGGCGGGTGGCCCCGCCACCGGCTGACAAGTCCCATCCGTGGTCTCCAGCTCCAGCTCCAGCCCCTCTGGCAAGCCCACCCTGAGCCGCACCTCGGCGGCGGGCTGCCGACCCCTGTTGCGCACCCACCACTGGGCTTGCCAACGGCGCCCCGCCGCAGCCACCGGCACCGCCTCAGCGGTCAATACGAGATCGGCCGTATCGCCGCGCAGGGTCACCACCTCGCCCCGTTGCCCATGACCGTTGTGGTGGTGCAGCAGCAGCAGGCCGAGGCCGCCGTTGGCGGCAAGAGCAGGCAAATCGTAGTCGACGGTGACGGCCGTGCCGTCTTGGTCGGGGAAGATCAGTTGTTGGCTGGCGTGCGGAAACCTCAACCCCGGGGCAGCCGCATCGTAGCTGCGCCTCAGCTCAGGCATCGGCACGGCCGCGCCCAACGACTCCGCCCTAGAGAGCTGCGGCGTCCTAGCGAGCTGCGGCGCCCCAGAGAGCTGCGGCGCTGTAGAAGCCAAGGAACCGCCGGCCCGCCGAGGCCGCACCTCGACGGCATAGTCGAAACGGCTGTCGAGCTCGCTCAAACCCAGGCTCGACGCCGCAACCGCCAAGGCCATGACGTCGCTGGTGAACGGCACCGTGTGGCGATCCTGGGGCGCCAAAAAACCGAGGTTTTGGCCGATCATCCGGTCGCCGCTTTCGAGATCGGTGACGACGCTGACGTGAGCATCGGTCAGGAAGTTGAAGCTGACGCTGCCGATATCGGAATTGCTGATCTCGAAATCCGCCAGGCCATCCTCATCGTTGTCGATCAGGATGGAAACCGCCACTTCATGCGGTGTCGACCAGGCGAAGGGCGCATCGTTCGCCGAATGTGCCACCAGGCCAAAGGCCAGGGTGGCGCTGGCCAGCCCATCGTCCCGTTGAGCCACATCGCTGACTATCCCGAGCTCCGCCACCCCCGGAAACGGCGAGCCCTCGGCCTCACTCTGGGACGCCGTGAGCTCATAGGGACTGACCAACGACACCTCGTCCACCGGCGTCGCCGGTCCCTGATCCAAGCTTTGCCCGACCAGCGACAGCTGACGGCTGCCCACCGTTCCGTCGCCCAGCTCCAGCGGATTCTCGACCACGGACATCGACGCAATCGCCCTCGGAGCCAGGTAGATGGGCAAGCGCAGCGGTACATCGTCACCGTCTTGCGGCGTGGCCACCAAATAGCCCGCCCACTCACTTATCCAGTGGCGCTCGAAACCGACCGTCGCCTCCTCCAGGCTCGGATCATGGTTATGGCGCAGCGCCGCGCCGACCAGGTGCACCTGGAGAGGAAAATCCATCGACTGAAGTGGCTGGAGAGACACCGCTGCGACGCCCGGCGACACCTCGACACCGGGCACGGGGCTGAGCACGTCGACACTCAAGTCATAGGTCACCTCGGACTGTGGGCCATTCTGCAACCGCACCCACCGCTCCGCCCAAGCCTCGGCGCTCACCTCGATGTCGCCGAAGGTCAGCGTCACCGCAGCACCATCGGCGGCCTGCCGCAGGCTCGCCTCGCCGAGCATCGCCGCAGCGGGATCGATGCGCCCGGCACCCATCTGGGGAGGTCCGACCCGGGGCGGTGTCTGTTCAGGATCGAAGAAGACGTCGCGGCTGGTATTGATCAGCCGCGCCTTGATCTGGGCCGGCGTCCAGTCCCTGTGCAGGTCACGCAGCAGGGCCGCCGTGCCGGCCACGTGGGGGCTCGCCATGGAGGTGCCGCTGAGAATCATGGCTCCCAGGCCACCGGAGACCGCGTCGCCGAGCCGGGCCGAGGTGATGGCGACCCCTGGCGCCGCCACGTCGGGCTTGGCCAAGAGGTCACCGAGGCGGGGGCCGCGGGAGGAGAAGATGGCGAACATGTCCTCCAACACCGTCGGGGTCAAGGTCAGGACGACATTACCGGGCAGGGCCTGGAGAATTTTTTGCCCGGCGAGTTGGCGAACCATCAACGGTGGGATCGTAATGTCGCCGCCGGTGCCATCGTTGAAGACCCCTTCGAGTCCCGGCCTGTCGTTGACGATGACCACGGCGCTGGCACCGGACACCCCGGCATTCTGGGCGTTCCTCACCTGGGTCACGTAGGTGCAGGAGTCGCTGCGCTCCACCAGCACCACCTTGCCGTCGATGGCAGGCGCCGGGTTGGTCAGAGGAGCGCAGGCGTCCAAGGGCTCGGCCCGCACCGCCTCACCGGTGATGCCCGGGTCCACCAGCGGCGGACCGAAGTTGGCGCCGCCGGCTTGGTGGGCCGCGGCGAGGTCGGGGGGCGATTCGATGCGTACGGCGCGGGCCGGAAAGACCGGGTCGGGATCCCAACTGGCGGCGACGGCGATGACACCACTGGCCACCGCCGGGCTGCCGATGGCGAAGTGGGTACCGCCATCATTCCCCGCCGAAGCCACCACCACGACGCCGGCCAGGGTTGCATTGTCGGCCGCCACGGCGGTGGGGTCTTGCGCTGAGGCGAGGGCTGAGGTGAGCGAAAGATTGACCACATCGAGCCGATCGGAAAAATCACCATCGCCGTCCGGGTCGACGGCCCACTCCAACGCCGCTTCGACGACGGCGGTCTCGCCGCCGCAACCGAAGACCCGCAGGGCATAGAGCAAGGCCCGCGGAGCAACCCCCGGACCGATGGCCAGGTCGTCGAAGGGTGTCGTGTCGTCGTAGGCCCCCAGGTACGTCGAGCCGTCGCCCAGGACACCAAAACCGGCGGCGGTGCCCGCCACGTGAGTGCCGTGGCCGTTACAGTCCATGGGATCGGGGTCCGGTTGCGGCATTTGCGCCGCCGGGTCTGAGCTGGACGCATCGTAGGCATCACCCACAAAATCCCAGCCTCCCACCACCTTGGCGCTGGGAAAGAAACCCTCACCGATGATCGTCGGGTCGTTGCTGGCGTAGTCCGCGGCCAGCCCCGATCCAGCAAAATCCCGGTGCAGGTAATCGATACCCGAGTCGATGATACCGACGCGCACCCCGGCGCCGGTCAACGCCGTCTGTTGCCATACCCCTGGCACACCGAGGAAAGGCACACTGCTCGAGTTGGTGCGCTGTTTGGGAAGGATCGGGTGCACCGCCACCACCTCCGGGGAACGACGCAGGGCGCTCACTTCTCGCGGCGTCAACAACAGGCCCATGCCGTTGTAGACGCGGCTCAGTCGCGACAGCACCGTCGGCTCACGCCCTTGACGGATGAGCAACTCCAAGACGGCGTCCTGCTGCGCCATCAATCTGGCCATGTGCTGGCGATTCAGAGTCGCCAAACGGTCGGCGGATTCCCCGGCGGCTCGCCCGGCGGCATAGAGGCGAGTCGCCGGCAGACCCTCGAGCTGCACCATGTAGGGCGCGGCGGCAACGGGAGCCGAGCCCGCGGCGCCCGGGTCGGTCGTCGACGCCTCCGCCGACTGGTATCCCATCGTCAGGTACAGAACGAGACTCGAAAGAAGGGTGAAAAAGAGGCGACGCTCGCACCTTTGGGGCATATCATCTCCTACAGGTAGGCCTTGACCGCGCGCACTGTCGGCGGAAAACATTCTTTCATGGGCCCGATATTTGGGCATTCTCAACACACCGATGAATATCGCCAATTGCTGTGGACAGGCCCCCCCGGCTGGGCACTGGAGTAGACTAAGACCATGACCTCAGACCTTGAGCGGCCGGACAAGAAACCGGCCACCATCCTGGTGGTCGACGACGATGCGTTCAATCGTATTTTGGTCGAAGCCTTGCTGGACGACGAGGGCTACCACGTCGTCCTGGCGGACAGTGGAGCTGCAGCCCTCGACAAGGTGGCGCAGCACCATCCCGACGCCATTCTCCTCGATGTCATGATGCCGGGCCTCGACGGTTTCGAGGTTTGTCGACGTCTCAAGGCCTCTCGACGTACCTATTTCATCCCCGTCGTCATGCTCACCGCCTTGGCGGATCGCCAGAGCAAGATCCGCGGCCTGGATGCCGGTGCCGACGAGTTCCTCAACAAACCCATCGATCGCCTCGAGGTCTTGACCCGGCTTCGGGCCATGCTGCGCATCCGAGCTCTACGGGACCAGCTCGACTCGGCCGATTCGGTGATCCTGTCCTTGGTCACCGCCCAAGAGGGCAAGCGCTCCAACCGCCAACCGGGCCACGCCTTGCGAGTCGCCCACTTGGCGAGTCTGGCAGCTAGCCTCTTGGAAATCCCCGACGAACGACGTGAGACCATCCTCTGGGGCGCCTTGCTGCATGATATCGGCAAGATCGGGGCCCCCGACATCGTCCTCGAGCAGGCACCCAATCAGATGACCTCCGATACCACCGAGCACTACCGGCAACACCCCCTGCTGGGCGAGCGCCTGCTCCTTCCCTTGACCAGCCTGGGCAAAATTCGGCCCATCGTTCGCCATCACCATGAGCGTCTCGATGGTAGCGGCTACCCCGACCAGCTGCACGGTGACGATTTCAGCCTCGACATCGAGCTGGTGGCGGCGGCCAATGCGCTAGAGGTTTTCCGCGACACCTCCGAGCCATCCATGGCACCACAGATGTTACACCTCGCCGCCCACCGCGGTGCCTTTCGCAGCGACACCGTCGAGGCCATCCTGCAAGCCGCCGACGGGTTACCCGACGATCTCGGGCATCCGCTGGATCTCCTGCCGCCCCCCGCCTCCAGCCCCAAGGGCCTCATATTGCTGGCCGATGACAATCCCACCAATCGGCTGATCTGCCGCGAGCATCTCTTGGCGGCGGGTTATGACCTGGCCACCTTCGCCGATGGAAGTGAGCTCCTGGACGCTCTCGATCATCACAGTCCCGACCTGATCCTGGTCGATGTGCACATGCCGGTGATGGGTGGCGAAGAGGTCTGCCGACGCTTGCGGGCGTCTCCTCGCTATGGCCACCTACCGATTATCTTGGTAACCGCCGAGCTGAGGACGACGGACAAAGAAGATGCCCTGGCGTGTGGCGCCGACGATTTTCTCCTCTTGCCGGTGGATCGACAGGAGCTCCTGGCTCGGGTTCGATCGCTCTTGAGGTTGCGTCTCTACCGCCAAGATCTGGAAGAGCGCGAAGCGATCGTCGTCTCCTTTTCCCAGTTACTCGAAGCCAAAGATCCGTACACTCAGGGCCACAGCCAGCGGGTGGGTGGCCTGGCCCGGCGCTTGGCGTTGCACCTGGGGCACGACATACATCAGGCCGAGGAATTGGCCGTCGCCGGGTTGTTACACGACATCGGTAAAGTGGCGGTGCCCGACCAAGTCTTGAACAAGCCGGGTCCTTTGGACGATGACGAACGGCGGATTCTGGAGTTTCATCCCATCCGCGGTTGGGAGATCTGCCGTCACTTGGCCAGTCTGTCCCATGCCTTGCCGGCGATCCTCTACCATCACGAACGGTTGGACGGCAGTGGTTACCCGGAAGGCCTAGTGGGGGACGCCATTCCCTTTTCGGCGCGGGTCATGGGTTTGGCCGATGCCTTCGACGCCTTGACCTCTGATCGCCCCTATCGCGCCAAGCTCGGTGTCAGCAGGGCCCTGGCAATCCTCGAACAGGAGACCGCCCAGGGTATCTGGGACCCTGAGATCATCAGGGCCCTACAACATCTTGCCGGAAGCGGCGAGATCTGATGCCTTCACCCGTCGTTCCTGTAGACCACGCCGTCCTTCATGACGAAGTGAAGCTGCTGTAACAATCGAATGTCGTCGAGGGGATTACCCCGCACGGCGACCACATCCGCACGACGTCCAGCCTGGAGCGTCCCCACATCCTCGCTGATGCCCAGCAATTCGGCGGCGCTCAGGGTGGCGGCACGGATCGCCTCCATCGGCGACATGCCGGCTTCCACCATGTACTCAAACTCTTTGGCATTTTCCCCGTGGGGTGACACACCGCTGTCGGTTCCGAAAGCGATCTTGACCCCAGCCCGGTAGGCACGGCCAAAGGTCTCTTGGATCAAGGGCCCGATGGCGGCGGCCTTGGGACGCACGACGGCGGGGAAGTAGTCATCCTCTTTAGACTTCGCCTCGACGAACTTACCGGCCAGGATGGTCGGCACGTAGTAAGTGCCGTGCTCCTTCATCAGAGCGATCACCTCGGCGTCCATGTAAGTTCCGTGCTCGATGGATCGGACCCCCCCGCGGATGGCCCGTTTCATGCCCTCGGCGCCGTGGGCATGGGCCGCAACAAGAAATCCATAGTCTTCGGCGGTGGCCACGACAGCTGCGATGAGCTCTTCCGTAAACTGAGGATTCTGACCGTTCTTGGCCAAGCTGAGCACGCCTCCGGTGGCCGTGATCTTGATCAGATCGGCGCCGTCCTTGTAGCGCTGACGTACCGCCTTGGCGGCGTCCCCGGGGCTGTTGACGACGCCCTCTTTGGGTCCCGGATCCCCTTGCAGGTCCGCCCGCAGCCCATTGCTACGGTCGGCATGCCCACCGGTGGTGGCCAGGCTCTGGCCGGCGGTGAAGATGCGGGGCCCCGGCACCAGACCACGTTCGATGGCTTTGCGCAGGGAGATGGTGACGTTACCGACGTCCCCGAGATCGCGAACGGTGGTGAAACCGGCCATCAGCGTACGCTCAGCATAGACCACCGACAAGATGGCGAAGTCAGCGGGGCTGAGCTGGAAACGTTCCAAGTAGGATTGGCGACTTCCCTGATGGCTCAGATGGGTATGCATATCCATCAACCCTGGCAAGACGGTGTGATCGCGAAGGTCGATGAGCTCGTCATCGGCCCTAGGCGTGACAAAACCATCGAGAACTTCCACCAGCCGCCCGTTTTCGATGATCAGTGATTTTTCTGCTACGGCCTCTGCCGCCACACCGTCGATCAAATGACCCGCATGGATTATCGTCCGGGCTTCGGCAAGTCCAAAAGCCCACAGGCAAAGACCACAAGACACGAGTAATGAGCGGCACCAGCGCGACATGGAACTTCTCCTTATCAAAGCTATCTCTATTTGAATCGGCCGGGACAACACCGAAGTCTTGTCGCGGTGGTTTTTCCAAGACCTCGCGGCACTGTAGCAGAACAGACCTCGACGAAAGAACCGTCCACAAGTGAGCCACCGGAGGGATATTCCGGCGATGATTGAACCTTCCATCTGGAAGAGCTCAGGGTAGAATGCGCTGGACGTCAAATTTCATAGGCCTGCCCATGAATTCTCCTTTAATCAGAGAATAGTATGGTTTCTCAGGCGGTATCTCAAAAAAACGAGACTCTCGCTTCTTATAGCCAACGGATGGCGCTTGCATTGCCCATTTCCCTCATTCCAGCCCTCGAATCCCTACCTCGGCGCAGGCTCTTCGCTCTCGCCGCAGCACTTGCAGTCGAGGTCCCGTCGACGGGCCGCAAGAAGCAGCTGGCCATCGCCTTGGACCCGCAACTAGACGATCAGGCTGCCCGTTTGCTCGGGCACTTGAGCAACGAGGAGCTGCGCCGCTTCTGCCGCATCCTGAATCTCGACGCCGCCGGTTTGAAGGGTCGCCTGATCGACCGCTTGATGGGCCATGAGCAACCTCCTGCCGAAGACCCGGCGCGGCTGGTTTCGCAGCCCTCGCAAGGTGAAGCAAACCGCGAGCTGCCCTTGCGTTTTGAGCCCGATCCCGAAGGACAGTTGACCCTCAACAAGCTGGAGGCGCATCTCTGGGAGGCCGCCAACATCCTGCGCGGCAAGATCGACAGCTCGGACTTCAAGCACTACATCTTTGGCCTGCTGTTCTACAAGCGCCTCAGTGATGTCTGGGAAGAGGAGCTGGTGACCAACCCTTCGGAGCACCGCTTCTCCCTGCCATCGGAGGTTCTCTGGTCGCGCATTTCCAAGGGCGAAGAACAGGGCATCGGGGCGCGGCTGAACGCTGCATTTCGCGCCGTCGAGCTGGCCAATCCGAGGTTGAACGGGCTCTTTCAAGGAGTGGATTTCGACCATCGCGAACGCTTCCCCGACAGCACCCTGCGCCTCTTGATGCGCCACTTTGAGACCTATCGTTTGGGTAACTCGGATGTCGAGCCGGACATCTTGGGCAACGCCTATGAATTCCTGATCAGCCAATTCGCCGACGATGCTGGCAAGAAAGGCGGCGAATTCTACACCCCCAAGAGGGTGGTCAGGTTGCTGGTGGAGTGCCTACGGCCCGAGGAGGGCATGAGCATCTACGACCCGGCATGCGGCTCCGGCGGCATGCTGCTCGAAGCGGTGCACTATCTGCGTCGCTATGGCCATGACGCCGGCACCCTGAGGCTCTATGGCCAGGAGATGAACCTCAATACCTGGTCCATCTGCCGCATGAACCTCTTCCTACATGACATCGATGACGCCGAGGTCTTGCGCGGCGACACCCTGCGGGACCCGCAACACCTCAGCTCCCAGGGTCGTCTCGAGGTCTTCGATCGGGTCTTGGCCAATCCGCCCTTCTCCTTGAAGTCGTGGGGCCATGAGGAATGGAAGAGCGGCGATCGATTTGATCGCGATGTCTACGGGTGCCCGCCGCGCCAGTATGGTGATCTCGCCTTCGTGCAGCACATGTTGGCCAGCCTCTGTCCCCAGGGCATGCTGGGGGTCGTCCTTCCCCACGGCATCCTGTTTCGTCGCGGCGCCGAAGGCTTGATCCGTCGGGGCTTGGTGCAGGACGACCTGATCGAGGCGGTGATCGGCTTGGCTCCCAACCTCTTCTATGGCACCGGCATCCCAGCCTGCGTCTTGATCATCAACCGTAACAAGACACCCCCACGGCGCGGCAAAGTGCTGTTCGTCAACGGCGAGAGGGAGTACCAAGAAGGAAAGAACCAGAATCGGCTCTCCGAGGGCAATGTCGAGCGCCTCGCCCAGGCATTCCACAGCTTCAAGGACGAGCCTCGATTCAGCCGTGTCGTCGAATTGGAGAGCCTCGCTAAACATGATTTCAACCTCAATCTCTCGCTCTATCTACCATCCCTCGGCAGCGACCTGCCCGCCTCCATCGATGTGACCTCGGCCCTGCGCAATCACGCCAAGGCCCGGCAGGAGTACCAAGAGAGCGAGCAGAAGATGAAACAGCTCCTCGCACAGCTGGGCTATGACTACTGACCCCTGGCAAACCCGGACGCTCGGTCAAGTGGTGACACCCCAGGGGGGACTGATCACCGGCCCGTTCGGCAGTCAGTTGCACGCTTCCGACTATGTCGAGGTCGGAACCCCGGTGATCATGCCGAAGGATCTGGTCAAGGGTCGTATCGAGCCCTCCACCGGTCGGGTCGATAGCGCCAAGGTCGCTGAACTGGAACGCTATCGTTTGCGTTCTGGCGATGTGATCATCGCTCGCCGCGGCGAGGTCGGGCGGTGCGCCCTGGTGACCAACGCCCACGCCGGCTGGCTATGTGGAACCGGCTGTTTGCGTGCCCGCTGCGGCCCGCAGGTGGAATCCCGCTACTTGGTGCAGTTCTTGCGCTGGCCACGCACCGTCGCTTGGCTGGAGGCCCATGCCGTCGGTCAAACCATGGCCAACCTGAGCCGTCGCACGTTGGAAGCCTTGCCCTTGACGCTGCCCCCGCGCGACATTCAGCTGCGTCTGGCCGAGGTCTTCGAGGCGATCGACCACCACCGCGACAACCTCGACCGTCTCCAAGTGGCGGAGGCTGAGCTGCAGCGGGGCTTGGTGGAGCGCCTGCTGCAAGTGCCCGGCGATGCCGACGGTTGGAACCTCCGTGCCGTCGGCGAGCTCGCCACCTTCACCAACGGCCACCGTTTCCAAGCGGATGAGTGGTCGGAGGTGGGTCTGCCGATCATCCGTATCCAGAATCTGCGGGGTAACTGCAACTTCAAACGCTTTGCCGGTTTCGCCAAAGACGCTTGGATCGTCGAGCCCGAAGAGCTGCTTTTTGCTTGGGCCGGGACACGCAGCTCCCTCGGCCCTACCATCTGGAAAGGCCCCAAAGGCGTTCTCAACCAGCACATCTTTCGCATTCGCCCCAGAGATGGCATCGACAGCCGCTGGCTCTTCGAGATCCTGCGCCAAGTGACACGCAATATCGAGCGCCGCGCCCATGGCTTCAAGTCGACCCTGCTGCACTTGCGCAAACGCCACATCACCGACCAAAAAGTGTCAGTGCCTCCCCTGGGGGTCCAGCAGCGCGTGGCTCATCAATCGGAGCTCTTGAGCCGTCGTCTGGCCCTCTTGGCGGAAAAGCAGGAAGGGTTGAGCGAGCTTAAGAAAGGGCTGATGGAAGAGCTCTTTACCGGCCGACGCCCTTGGCCCGGCGAACTGGCATCGCGTCATCCCTTGGGGGAGCAGGAGAGCCGAGGCAAGCCCCGGGGATCTGGCTTGCCTTGGGGCGGCGAGCTACCAGTGCTCTAACGGTCTGGGGTGAAAGTCAGGCGCTGGTGAGAGCGAACAATTTTTCGTCAGCCGGCGTGGAACGATCAAGGCGATGGCTCAGTCTGGATCGCGCTCGTAGAGCTCTTGGAAGATCTGACGAACCCTGGGGTGATGGCTGGCGATGTCGTCGAAGGTCGGCTTGTCGAGCTCCAGGAGCTCACATTCGGTGGCCGCAGTCACCGTATGACGCCGTGGCCCACCGGTCAGCACCGAGGTCTTGCCGAAGACCGTCCCTTCCGCCAGCACTTTGACCTGCTCATGGCTTTGGTCCTCGAGTCGACGATAGACCCTAGCTTGTCCGTTGGCCAGCACGTAGAGGCTGTGGCCCGCCTGGCCATGGCTGTAGATGATCGAGCCGGGTTTCTTGATCAGCAAGCGAAGGTTCCCCAAGAAGGTGGCCAACTCACTCTTGGTGAAATCCCCGAACAGGGGCGACCATTGGAAATCCTCACGCTCCTCCGTGGCCTCTTCGAACCAGAGCTCCGAAAGGACCATCTCCGAAGTCATAATCGGTGGTGGGCCTTTCTGATCTGCCCGTTGTGCCCGGCGGTCAGAGCGCTGGTCGATCTGCAGCGGTGACGCCAGCTGCTCGGCCGTCGGTCGATCGATCAGGCCGGACTGCTCGCGACGCACCTCGATCAAACGACTCATCTTGGTGGCCGCCATCGAGTGATCGGGATCGATTCGCTGAATTTTTTTTAGTACCGCAATTCCCTTGGTGACGAAGCCGTTGTCGGCAAACTCGTCGACCAAGGAGGCCAAGACATCGATAGCCTCTTGCTTTTGCCCGTCGTACCACAGGGCGTCGGAATAGAGCTGCCGCAAGTGGACGCTGTGGGGCTCCTTTTTCAGGCGACCTTCGAGGATCTGGATCGCTTTGCGGTATTGCTTGCGGGCGATCAAAGCACCCACGTCGTGGTTCTTCTGCAGCCAACCGAGCATTCCACCCCTCCTCTTTCACATGGCTCTGTTTCCACTTCCTGAGGCGAGCGCGCTGAGCAACGGGTTCCGCCACGGGCCTCAACGGCAATACGAAAGCTCTTTGTGCACCGCGGAAATCGTCACCTGAGCCCCTTTTCGAATCAACAACTCACTGAGGCCGACTTCGGAGCTGCGACGTCCACCCCAGTCATAGGTGTATCCCAGGCGGGTCCAAGGATATCCTCCATCGCCGTAGGTGGTCGCCACTAAATTGTCGAACCACGTCTTGTAGTGGGGATTCAAGGTGGTATACGCCGACACTGGGTAGTCGAGCTCACACTCGTGGTCGCTGATCTCGGGATCAGGGCAAGGCCGCATCAGATCGCGGGGGCTGGCCCAAATCTCGACAAATCGGTCTCGACCGTCGTCGGGCGGGAGACCCAAGACTTGCTCGATACGCCGCCCCACGGCCTTGGTGTGACGCTGCGACAGACGACGGCAAAACTCCCGTAGATCCGGCACCAGAGTGACCCATACGTCGTTCCCCAAGGTCATTTCGGAGCCCTCGCCGCCGTCATAGCCCCGCCAATCCGTCCAGGTAACCACCAAGACTTCGCTCTGACCAGGCTCTCCCCGCCAGCGCAAGCTGGCATTCGAGGGTACTACGGCCTGCAAGTGGCGTGAAACCTCGTCGGGGCTCGCCAAACGGGCGTCATCGACCGCTGCTTGGTAACGCAGCCAAAGTGCGTCGCGGCTCGCCGTCTCGAGCCGCCCCATGCCCGAGCAAGCCAAGCTCGCCACACAAGCCAGGCAAGCCATCCAACACCATGCAAAGTCGATCCGCTTCAAGGTCACATGACCCCATGGCTCGAGCATCAGTTCCACCTTCTTACGACACCTCTGGAACGCCATCCGATGCGGCACCTTTTCGTCGTCGTCAAAAGAATTCTTCACAAATGTTGCCCTGAACGAAACCCCTAGGCCGAGATCGCGTACCTAAACGTGAGCTTCTTCCTCCTCTCGGAAGCCCTCGGGAACTTTGGCGAGATCCCGGGGGCTCTTTTCTTTTGGGGCATTCGTAGAGTAGCGAGATGAGCTGAGAGCGACCTCTCAGGATCGCTCAGGGCGCCCATTCGACCGACAGGCCCCAAGTGCGTCCCGGCGCCACGGTCACCTTGTCGTCGGCGGAGGTGCGGTAGGTTTCGTCCAGTAGATTGCGACCGCGCAGGGTCAATGCCAGCCCATCCGTCAGACGGTAGCGCAGCGACGCATTCAACAGGTGGGCCGCCTCGAGGGGTAGCTCGCCGCTTCCCGGATCGTCCTTGGAGCTGCGCAGCTGGTATTGCGCACGCACCCGCCAATCGTTGTGTCGATAGTCGACCCCCAACTGGAGACGATCCGCCGGCACGTCCGCCAAGGGAAGACCCGCATCATCCTCACCGCTGAGCATGTGGCCAGCCCAGCTCAATGTCCAGTGGTCTGCAAGCTGATGGAAACCCTCGATCTCGAGTCCGTCGATGGTGCCGGAGCCCAGATTGACGAAGGTCCGTCGCCCGTCGTCGAGATCGATGCGCTCGATGTAGTCATCGATGTCGAGGCGAAACACCTGGGCGCTGAAGAAGGTCCTTTCACCGAACCAACGCAAGCCAAGGTCCGTGTTGACGCCCCGCTCGGGATCCAGGAGAGGATTGCCCACCACCTGCCCACGCCCCGTGGTGCCGGTGAAGAAGCGCTCGCTCAGGGTGGCGAAACGCAGTCCTGTGCCCAGATTAGCCACCAGCTCAAAGCCGTTGGCCAGCGGTTGTGCAACTCCCACAAAGGCGGACCAAGCCCCATCCTCAGAGTTTTCGAAGCCGCGATTGGCTTGCTCCTGCCAGGTGAATCGGACACCGCTCTGCCAGGTCGCGGCTCCCCAGCTCCAGCGGACCGAGCCAAAGGCCGCGGCCTCCTGTTGCCGGCCGTCCAAGGTCGAGGTGCCGCTGCTCCGCCCGGAGACCAGATCCCGTTCCGCCTCGCTGGCCTCGACCCCTTGGCGGGCAAAATAGTCGACCCCAAGCCGCCCTTGGGCTCCGCCCTTGGGTCCTGCGATGCTCCAGGATTGCACCCAGCTGGCCCCCAATTCGAGGCTCTCATTGTCGACGGTGCTGAGACTCTCGCCGACCTCCAAGACTTCCGTCTTCAGACTGTTGGGATGGAGGTGAGCGGCCACCGTCCAGCCCGCCTCGGAAGCCATCTCGAGGCGCATCAGCAAATGCTCCTCTCGCGGATACTCGGTGACCCGCTCCGGCAAGTCGGTGTTCGGCTTGCCGATGTCCTCCCCCAGGGAAGGGATGGCCAAGAAGCTCCAATCAAGACCGCGGGCCGTCCAGGCATACTGCAAGACCGCAGAGGTCTGCTGATAATGGGAATTGACCCGAGTGCCGTCGGCAATCTCGTCGTCTTCGCTACGCCGGTGTGCTACGGCCATGGACCACGAGCCACCATCGGACGTTGCGGCGCCATTGCCGAATTGCAGGTAACGCTCGGCGCCGAAACCACGGTAGCCCGTCTCCACGCTCCAACCCTGGAAGGTCCTGGGGAAAACTTGCACCACGCCGCCCAGCGCTCCGGAGCCGTAGTAGGTCGATGCCGGCCCACGCAAGACGTCCACCGAGCCGATGAGTGTCGGATCGATGAACGATGTCGACACACCCGCCCGCCGCTCGCTGGTGATCGGCATGCCTTCCACCAGGGTCAGGACCCGATGTCTCGACACCCCTCGAATCGAGAAGACTTGAAAGAGGCCCCCTTGGCCGTTCTCCGCCACCCCGGCCACCCCTTCGACGATTTCCGTCAACGTCGAGGGAGAAGCAGCCTTCTCGGCCACCTCGACCACCGTCGAAGCAACGCTCAAGGGGGCAAACGAGGCCCCGTCGCCTCGACTGGCGGTGACATCGAGCTCTTCGAAGATCTCCTGTTTGGGTAACAGCACAATACGCAGAGGAGCGGAGGGCACCTGCGACAGGGTCACGGCCTGCGACTGGAAGCGCGGTTGCTCGACGCTGATCTCGCAAGGGGCGTCGCAACGTACCGAAAACTCACCTCGGGCCCTGCTGAATACCCTCTGCGGTGGTTTGTCGACGGTCACCCTTGCCCGTTCGATCGGCAACCCGCCGGCGGTCTCGATCCGCCCGGAGATCTCTTGTTGTCTCGGCTCGGCTGCCGAGGCGAAGCTGAACGGCATCAATCCACTCAGAAACCACAGGAAAAGTCGCTTCATTATCCTCAACCAACTTTTGAAATTCGAAGGAAGCCCCGCCGGATGCGCGTCGTCGAGAAGCCCATGGCCCGTTGAAAAACAATGACGGAGATGTTGGGGGTTGGCTCTCGACTGGCGGGCGGTCGTGGTCACGCACGGCGAAGGCCTGAGCTCGGCTGACACGAAGGCCACGGTCGGCCATTGCCGCCCTGGAGGCGATCGGGGCGCAGTGTATCAACTCGCACCGGCGCCGCCAGGCGCCGCGGGGACGAGTCCCCCCGGTGACGAGATCAGTCGTCGAGGTCCTCGGGTAGAACCAACGTCTTGCTGTCACTCAGGCGATCGCTCAGCGACCTGCCCCCCAGGGCCAGCAACTGGGGAAGCCCCAGCAAACCGGCTGTGATCCAGGCACCCAGCCAACGCAGGAGGGCTTGGCCAAAAGACAAGGGCTCGTCGTCGAAGCTGCGTGCGATGTTGCCAAGCCAAGCCATGCCCGGCGTCTGCCCCCAGAAGGCCAAGGGGATGATCCAGTAGAGAAAGGAAAGCACCAACCCCAAGCCCACAAAGGGCGGCCAGAGCCGCATCGACAGCTCGATACCGACAAAATGACAAGCCAGCGCCGCCACCGACAGCATCAACAGCTGGATACCCAAATCAGCGAGCCCCGCCAACGCCCTCTCGCCGAGGGGGGCGGCCAGAGAGAAGGCCATGTCATCGTCAAAGGCCTCCTCGGCATCGGCTGGGAGCTCCTCCAGCCTCCGTTCAGCCAGCCTAGCCCGGGGAGTCGAGGTCGGCTCCCGCCCTGGCTCTTTCTGCGGCGCCGACATTCCCGGGCTCCGGCTGCGCTGCGGCGGCTCGACCACCAAGTCAGGAAGCACCGCCTGGCCCTTGGGCGACGGCTCTTGCGGCGAAGCGGTCACCTCTGGCTCCGCCGCCATCTCAGGCCCAGCGGCGAGAACGTCGTCCTCCCCTTCCGCCGTTGGATACAGTGGAAGGTCGAAGAGCGGCAACTCAGGCTCGGACTTTTTCTGTTTGGCCATTCAGGCTTCAGGAACGGGAGGGAAGATATTTGACGAAAATTCGGTACAGCAAATCGGTGGGGCGCGCCGCGTAGGTCCTGGCGAAGAGCTCCAATCGTTGCAGCTCGCGGCTGTCCGGTTGCACTTGTAGGGCGTCCTTGAGCTTCTCAGAGGCGCCCAGGGCATCGCCCCGCTGGAGGTCGGTCAAAGCCAGATTGTAATAGGAGTCGACCAACAGGAGATCCAAGTCCGGGTTGTCCGGTTCCTCCTCCCGCCGCAGCCACAGGCTCGGAATCAAGCGCTCGTACTCTGCCTTTTCGAACAGCTCGATCTCTTTCACCAACGACGCTAAAGCTTCGTTGGTAGCCGCCAACTGGACGGCGTCGTCCCCTTCCAAAGGTGCGATCTTGGCAGCCGCGTTGAAGTACTTTTGCGCTCGGATGTTGTGTCGCTCGGTTGCAGCCTGGCGGGCCGCCTGCAGTAAGAGGTTGTAACGGACCAATTGCTCCTGCGATGGTCCGGTGGCGACATCCTCGGGCGGAGCCTCAGCCTCGGCTCGCCACTGGGCGATGAGGGCCCCCGCTTCCTGAAATACCGGGTCCGAGGCGACGATGGTCTGCAGCAGGCGGATGGCGTCTTCCGTTTTGCCCTCTCCGTGCAGCTCTGTCGCCTTCTCGATCGGGTCCGTACGCCGAACCGGAGCCGTTGCCACATCCTGTTGGTTGGGGAAGAGGTCATCCCATTTCATGGCCAGGAAGGTGCCACCTCCGACCACCAGGACGGCAACCAAGGCCCCCAAGGCGATGAGCCGTCGGTCCATCTTTTTAGTGACGACGATTCGATCCCGCTGTACCGCCGCTTCCATCGACTGTCGATCGTCGTCGTCCTCAAAGGCTCCGTCCTCCAAGCCGTCCGGAGGCGTCAAGATTTCGGCTTCACCGCCCCTGTTGAGGCTCGGCACTTGCCCCGACTCGAGTTGTTCCAGGTACTCCCGGGCCAAGGAATGGCTAGCATCGATTTCCAGCACTTGGCGGAAAGCGGCCTTGGCCTCTTCCAGCTGTTGCTGCTCGATATGGTCTGCGCCTCGGTGGAACAACTCTTCCGCCTGTCGCTCGAGCTCGGCCTTTTTGCTCCGCGCCTCTTCGATGAGACGGGACGCTTCCGTATTGTCGATGTCGATCAAGAAGATTCGCGACCAGATGTCGATGGAGGATTGATACTCCCCCTGCTCAAACATCTCTTTGCCTTCGGCGAGCAGCTTCTGAATCCTGTCACCGCCGTCGCCGCCCTCTGTTTCGGCGACCGCCGCCACCGGCGCCCTCTCCACCGGCGGATCGGTGGCATCGACCGCCGTGGCTGGAGCGCCCTCCACATCCTCGATTTCCTCGAAGGTCATTTCAAGGCTATCCAACGCCGGCTCCGCCATCTCCGCCGCCGAGGGCTCAAGGGAGAGCTCGCTCAAACCGTCGTCGGCAGACGGTGCTGCCGCATCGCCGAACGACAGGAAATCTTCGTCAGAGGACGCTGCGGCGGTCGCTGCCGGGGGTGGTGCCGCGATGACCGGAGAGGCCGGAGTCGAGGCTGGCAAGGCGGTGGAAAAGGCGGCGATGGCGGGGTGGCCGGCGTCCAGGGCCCGGGCTTTCGCCAACTGTTCTTCCATGCCTGCGGCGTCGCCGCTGTCACGGGCGGCGGCGGCGGCGGCGAGGAAGGAGAGCACATAGTTCTCAGACTCCAAAAATCCCTGGGCAGACTGGACCATGGCCATGGCCTGGGGGTCTTGGGCCAAGGCTTCTTTTTGACTCTCGGCGATCTGGACGATCTGGACGAAATTACGCTTCGCCATCAAATCCTGAATGACCGTCCCAAGGCCGCTCAACGGTGCAGCGGGGGCGGGCGGCGCGGCTGGGATGGCCGCGGCGGCCGGAGTCGACGGTTGCTGCGATATCGGCTGCGTCGCCGCCGGCGATTGCGGCGCTGGCGATTGCGGCGCTGGCGGATCCTCTTCGAGGGTCAGCCCCTCGAGATCGTCGAAATCGTCGAGCGAGCCCAGATCATCGAGATCGTCAAAATCGTCCATCTGAGCCATCTGCCATCTCCTCTTGCCAAGTTTCCGGTCGGCCGGTGGTGCGCTGCAATACTAGCAAACCCGCGCCACCGCAACACGTCTTACGGAGCCGGGGCTTTCCGGGTAGCTGACTGCCGAGGCCCCGGCTCCGAAGGCCGACTCGCAGCTCCTAGGCGTCGAGAGCGCTGTTCCATTCTTTGACGCGATCCGCCATCTTGGCGAGCAGGGCCGAGGTGTCGCCTTCGATCGTCACCTCATTCATCACATCTCCTTCGACGATGGCGTCGACCACATCCTGGCCTTCCACCACATGGCCGAATACGGAATGGCGATTGTCCAGGTGGGGCGTCGGTCCATGGGTGATAAAAAACTGGCTGCCGTTGGTTTTCGGACCGGCATTGGCCATCGACAGGATGCCCGCCCGATCGTGGCGCAGGCTCGGATCGAATTCGTCTTCGAAGCGGTATCCCGGGCCACCGCGGCCGGTGCCCGTGGGATCGCCACCTTGAATCACGAAATTGGGCACCACACGGTGAAAGACAATGCCGTTGAAATAGCCACGCTGCGCCAAATTGACGAAGCTGGCAATGGTGACGGGGGTCTTTTCGGGGGTCAGCTCGGCGCGGATCGTCCCCTTGGTGGTCTTGATGATCACTTGCATTATGTATCTCCTGATGAGCTCGTTAGGGTAGCGGCCTCCCTCCGACCCCTTACCTCGACTTCCCAGGATCTCGCGGCAAGCCCTTAGTGGCTCAACGCCTCCCGGACGGACGATCACGGCCGGAGCAAGGAAGGAAGAGGCCGAGCATACCATCGCCATGGTGGACGGTCCCCCTTGACGCACGCCGACGTGGACGACAAGCTCTTGGCCATGGGTCACCAGCCGTTGTCCAAGCCGTCCGAAAATGCAACTCACCCCTTGCCAGACCGGCGCACCGGCGTCGTCCTGGCCGGTGGCGCTTCCCGCCGCATGGGCCGGGACAAGGCTCGCATGCCGATCGACGACACCACTTGGCTCGAGCACGCCGCACGGCGTCTGGCCGCCGTATGTCGGCAAGTCTTGATCGCCGATCGTGGTGTGGGCGACCACCCGCTGTGGCCCTCCATCGACGACGGCCCCGGCCGAGGGCCAGCGGCTGGCATTCTCGGTGCCCATCGAAAATTTCCCCAGCACGAGCTGTTGGTCTTGGCCTGCGACTTGCCCGCCGTTCCGGTGTCCCTATTGCGCCACCTGGCCACCTCGACGAAAGCGGACCTCGTCATACCCCGTCACGGCGATGGGATCGAGCCGCTCTGCGCCCTCTATCGACCCCGGGCCTTGCAGGGCCTGGAGGCCCAGGTGGCAGCGGGTGATTACGCCCTCCATCATCTGGCGGCCGGGTCGTCCGATGGCATGAAACCCTGGACCGTGCATTGCATCGAAACCACGGTCATCGCACGGTGGGGTGAGCCGAAGCTCTTGTTCTCAAATCTCAATACACCGCAAGATGTAGAGCGTTTCAAGCACCACCTCGACACCTCCCAGACCCTAGCGGCATCCCTTGCGAGGCGGCCGCACAACGGTTAGAATCAAAGCTTCGCCCTTGTGCTGCACATGAGATTACGGCGAGTCTTCACTCAATTTTTGCAAACCTGAGGATCGAGTCGGCTAGTTTGACCCCGCCGAAGAGCCCCAGGTCCAGGTCACGATACGGACGCACCAGGAGAAAACATGGCCCCCGCCAAACTCATCCTCGATGGCAAGGAATACGAATTACCGACGGTCGTTGGCTCCGAGGGGGAGGTCGGCATCGACATCTCCCGATTCCGTCAAAAATCGGGCAGCATCACCCTCGACCCTGGGTATGGCAATACCGGCAGTTGTAAGAGCGACATCACGTTCATCGATGGCGAGCATGGCGTGCTGCGCTATCGCGGCTATCCCATCGAGCAAGTGGCCGAACGGTCATCCTTCCCCGAGGTTTGCTACCTGCTGATCAACGGCGAGTTGCCGAACCGCCAGCAGCTGGACGAATTCTCCGGCAACTTGACGTACCACAGCATGTTGCACGAAGACATGAAGAAGTTCTTCGAAGGCTTCCCGCCGACCGCCCATCCGATGGCGATCCTGTCGGCCATGGTGGCGTCGCTGTCGACCTACTACCCGAACTCGAGCCGTGAAGAGCTGCGGGATCTCAACATCACCCGCCTGTTGGCCAAAATCATCACCATCGCCGCTTTTTCGTACAAGAAGTCCATCGGCCAGCCGTTTATCTATCCACGCAACGACCTCCACTACACCAAGAACTTCCTGCACATGATGTTTGCGGTGCCCGCCGAGCCCTATGAGGTGAGCCCGGTGGTCGATCGAGCCCTCAACATGCTGCTCATCCTGCACGCCGATCACGAGCAGAATTGCAGCACCTCGACGGTCCGCATGGTGGGGAGCAGCGAAGCCAACATCTACGCTTCGATCGCGGCGGGCATCTGCGCCCTCTGGGGCCCCCTGCACGGTGGCGCCAACCAAAAAGTCATCGAGATGCTGCGCCTGATCCACGACGACGGCGGCGACTACAAGAAGTACGTCGACATGGCCAAGGACAAAGACAATGGCTTCCGTCTAATGGGCTTTGGGCACCGGGTCTACAAGAACTTCGATCCCCGGGCTCGCATCCTCAAGAAGGCCGCCGATGACGTCTTGGCGGAGATGAAGATCAGCAACCCGCTTCTCGACATCGCCAAGAATCTCGAGAAGGTGGCCCTCGAAGACGAGTACTTCGTCGAGCGACGCCTCTATCCCAATGTAGATTTCTACAGTGGCATCATCTACAGCGCCATCGGCATTCCGGTGAACATGTTCACCGTCATGTTCGCCCTCGGTCGATTGCCCGGCTGGATCGCCCACTGGAAAGAAATGCGCGACGATCCCAAGGGCCGCATCAACCGTCCCCGGCAGATCTACACCGGCCAAACCGAGCGCTCCTACTTGCCCATCGAAGAGCGCTGAGCGGCGCCACCGGCCAGCCGGCCGAGGCGAGGCTCACGCTCAGCGGAAGCTGCGGCGTTTGACGTGCTTGACCTCCGACCAACGATAGGTGGACACCAGCGGCTCGCCGCTGCGATTGTCGCCCAACAGCCAGAGGATCGACGGCCGAGGCTCGAGCGAACCGAGCCGTCGTTGGCCGTCCCGCAAGCCGATGATGAAGAGTGACGTGGCGACCATCTCGGCGTCGAATGCGTTGTCCGACACCGTGACCTGGGTCAAGACACCGCGGGCCGGCACACCGGTGCGTTGATCGATCCAGCGCACCGCCTCGTCGTCGCCGATGGCGAAGACACTGACCACCACCAAAGACTGGTCTTGTAGCTTTAGGTGCTCCGTCACATCCTCGTTGTCCGGCTGGGCCGGGATCGACAGGTCCCACCCCGCACCGTCGGCCCCACCGCCTGCGGCGCGATAAACGCTCCCCGCTTCGATCCAGAAATTAGCCACCCCATGGCGGCCCAATACTTCGGCGGCCCGGTCGACGGCAAAGCCGCGGGCAAACCCCTGCAACAACAGCCGGCTACCCGCCGCCAACTCGACCCCGCGGTCTGCCGCATCGCCGACAAAACGTAGTCGGCCGCACGCCGCCTGCTCCGTCGCCTGACGCAGCTCCTGGGGATGCGGGATCGCTCCGCTGGGAGCGTTCCAAAGGCGATACAAACCTCCCCCGAGTGGACCGTGGGCGTTGGACGACCATAGGCAGTAGCGGGAGGCGGAGAGCAGCAAGTCGGTCACCGTCGCGTCGAGACTCTGGGGCCCGGCCCCGGCAGCCGCATTGAGAAAGCCGATGCCGCCGGCAACCTTGCCTTCGGGGTCGGTCAGCTCGGCCAGTCGGTGCACCTCGCCCAAGGCCTCCCGGATGGCCGGCTCGGCCTGGACCCGCGCCAGGTCCCGTACCTCGATCTCGACATCGGTATCGAAGGCTCGCAACGAAAGACGCACCGTTTCTGAGGCAGATGCGGCGTTGGCCCACAAGGCGACGACGAGCCCCAAAAGAGCGCAAACTAAACTGTGGAAGCTGCGGGTACCGAAGAACCCGAGGGTCCGTCGCCCCGAAGACGGAGGCAAAGAATGACGCCGTGAAAGACGGCACGAGTCGTCGACAGATCGCTTTTTCAGGGTGTGCATTCGGTGATCATAGCTGGCTCACCGCCGTCAACCCAAGACATGTGGCAATCGCAGATCCGATGACGAATTGCCGAGGCGCTCCCCGTCGACCGTCAAATAGGCGCCTCGCCCGATATTCAACAGGCAGCGGTTGCGGCCGCTCGCCTTGGCCTGGTAGAGCGCCTCGTCGGCCAGTAACTGTAGCTCGCTGGCGGTCTTGATATGGAGCTCGGGGAACGCCGCGACACCGGTGCTCATGGTCAGAGGAATACTCCGCCCTTCATAGACCAGAGGGATGTCCTCCACCGCCTTTCTCAGCCGCTCGGCCAGCTGCAGTGCCTTGGCACCGGCGGTGTTCTCCAAGAGCAAGGTGAATTCCTCACCGCCATAACGGCATAGAAGATCGGTTTCCCGTCGGGCGGCTTCCAAGGCGCGGGCAAAGGCCACCAGGGCGGCATCGCCGGCCGCGTGGCCATGGGTGTCGTTGACTTTCTTGAAGAAGTCGATGTCGCACATGATCACCGCCATCGAACGCCCTTCTTCGCAACAGTCCCGATAGGCTTTTTGCAGACGCCGCTCGAGGATTCGCCGCACCGGAACGCCGGTCAACGGATCGAGCTTGGCCTCGCGGTCGAGACGGGCGCGATGTACCGAGCTGGCCATTTGGGGGACCAAGGTGGTCAGAAGCTCCTCCGCTCCGGGCTTGATACTCCTCGGATCACACCACAGGCGCACCACGGCCAAGGTCTCCCCCTCCGCCACCAAGAACTTCTCCAACACTTTCCAATCGGCTCTGCGGTGCACCCCCGGCAGCATCCGAGGGCGCGCCTCCGGCCGCGGCTCACCGGGCGACACCGTGCCTCGATGCCCTGCAGACCAACTCCGCGGCTCCGCTTGCGAATCGTCACCCCACAGCCTCTCGAACTGAAAATGGTGCACCGGCAAAACATTGTGACATTCCGTCAAGATCTGCTGTGCGATCTCTCCCATGCCGGCAGTTTCCGCCAAAATGCGGACGTGGGCTTCCTGCAAACGCTCCAGATCACCGGCTCGGTGGTCTGAAACCCCACGCAGGATGTCGTTGCGCGCCGCCTCGGCCGCCAACAAGGCGATGGCCAGCACCAACGGCACCAGCCAACCCCAACCGGCCCGGCGGGCCGCCTCGGTGACCAAGGCACCGAGGACCCAGGCGGCGCCATCGAGGGCGAGATAGGCGGGTGGCCAGGGCGACGCCCCGAGGGCTCCGGGAAATTCGCGGGCCATGCCAACCGCCGAGCGCCAGCGCTGGCATGCCAAGGCGACGAGGTGCAGCGCCAAGACAAAAACGAGCCCGGGCACGGTTACCTCGAGAAAGATCGGGCTCAGAGTGCTCGGCGATATCTCGGCGGGTCCCATGCCGGTTCGCCCCAAGCCGGCCAAGAGCACCGCCGCCACCAGGGGCGGCAACGATAAGTGGACCCAGGACAGGGACTGAAGAGATGCCTCGAGCTTCTTGCCCGGCGGCACCGCCGCGGCTTGCCTCAGGGAGTCTGCCAGGATCAACGCCACCGCTGCCACGAGGACCGTCGGCACGGTCCCGAGGCGCTCGATGCTCGGCACCAAGACGAAGGCTCCAAGCCCGAGAGAGGTTCCTCCCCAGGGTCGATGCGAAGCGGCCAAGATGGCCAACAGAAGCCATCCCAACATCTCCAAGGGCCGCGGTAAGACGCCGTGGGGACACAGAATCTCCCAGCGCCATGAAAACATCCAAACCACCAACATGACCAGCGGCGGCAAGGCCACCGCAGCCTGCCGCTTCCACCGTCGATGCGGGACACCCTCGTATCGCTTCACCAGATTCTCCAGACTCCCAGACGGCACCGGAAGACGGCCTAGGGGCTCGGCTTTGGCTCGCCTCTCTGGGAAGCGTTCTCGGTCTCCACCGTCGTGCTTTTCGGCGATGCTACCGGCCGCTGAAACTCCGAGCAACAGAGGATTGAGTTTTGGTCCTTGCGGGCAGCGCACGAATACATGAAAATGGTGGCATCGGACCGAGAGCTTTCTTGCTCGCTGCGTCATCTTCGGGTGCCGCTACCAGGGATTCGTCTCGGCTCGACCCGACTCATCGCCCGAGACCCATTCTCGTTCTCGCGCAGGCTTCTGGCCACATCGGACGGGGCTGACGAAGGAGCTTTCGAACCGCGGCGGCTTCTTTTGGCTGCCTCCGGGCTTTGACCCACCAAGGTGCCTGTGTTATACCTTCGGTTTACCCGTGAAGAGGTAACCTAATGACATCCATGGATCTCGTACTGTACGAAGAAGAAATCCACCTGTTGGAGGAAGTGCTCCAGCGCCTCCGCCATGACTCGAACTCACGGGCGGTTTTTCTGATCGACAAGAACGGCCAGCAGATGGCCGCCGAAGGAGAGGTCGAGAATTTCGACACGACCTCTCTGGCTTCTCTTACGGCCGGCAACGTCGCCGCGACCGACAGCCTCGCCAAGTTGATCGGCGAGCGTGAATTCTCTGTTCTCTTTCATGAAGGAGAACGCGATCACATTCATATCTCCATCGTCGCCAAGCGGGCTATTCTGCTCGTGATTTTCGACGAGCGCTCCTCCCTTGGCCTGGTCCGGCTCAGGGTCAAGAGGGCCTCGGGAGAGTTCGATAAGATCTTCGAGACCATGGCTGAGAAGGCGGCCACCGATCATGCCCGCGAAGGGGCTATGCCGACGCCGTTCTCGGAGATCACCGACGACGACATTGACGCCCTGTTCAGTGATTGACGGACGGAAGCAGCTATGACGTTCATCAATTACGCCGCCAAAGAAATCAACTGTAAGATCGTCTACTACGGCCCCGGTCTTGGGGGCAAGACGACCAACTTACAGTACATCTACAGTAAGACATCTCCAGACGCCAAGGGAAAGATGATCTCCTTGGCCACGGAGACGGATCGCACGCTTTTCTTCGATTTCCTTCCCCTCGACTTGGGGACGATTCGCGGGTTCACCACCCGTTTTCACCTCTACACGGTGCCCGGCCAAGTCTTCTACGACGCCAGTCGCAAGTTGATCTTGAAGGGTGCCGACGGGGTGATTTTCGTCGCCGACAGCCAGGAAGAACGCATGGAATCGAACATCGAGTCGATCCGCAACTTGGAGGATAACCTCAAGCAACACGGTCTCGATCTCACAGCGCTGCCCTATGCCTTGCAGTTCAACAAACGCGACTTAGCGAATGCCTTGCCGGTCGAGGAGCTCTATCGAGTGTTGAACTACAAGCGTGAACCGACCTTCGAGGCGATCGCCCCGAATGGTAAGGGGGTGTTCGACACCCTCAAGTCGGTGGCCAAGCAGATCCTCGTCGAGTTGCGTAAGAGGTAGTGACACGCTTATGGACAAACGATGGTCCAAGACTGAAATCTCACATCTGAAGAAGAACGCCGCTTCCACCAGCGTCGAAGAGCTCGCCCACCGCTTCCACACTGATTCGTCAACGGTGCGAGACAAGCTGGAAGAGCTCCATCTGACAGCCAGCGGCGACGGTGGCACAGAGGGCGAGGCTGCCCTCGAGGAATTCGAAGCGGGTCTCGAAAAGATCCAGGCCAAGCAGTGGGACGAGGCCAAGTCGCTGTTCGAGAGTGTCGCCGCCACGGCAGACCATTCGCAATTGGCGGACCGAGCCCGACAATACATCGAGATCTGCCTGCGCCAGGAAGAAGAGCTGAGCACAGAGGATCCCTACCTATTGGCGGTCTTTGAAAAGAATCGAGGCAATCTAGATGCTGCGCTGGCCATCTGCAAAGAGCAGGGCAGCAACTCCAGCCCTCAGTTTGCCTATTTGACGGCTTCCGTCGAGGCCCTGGCCGAAAACGAAGACCAGGCCATCGAGCAATTACGAGCCGCCATCGAGCTCGAGCCCAAGAATCGGGTCTACGCCTACCACGACCCCGATTTCCGCAACTTGCATGGGGTCGATGAATTCACCGAGCTCATGGAATTGTCCTAGTCGGGCCCCACTCAGCCCAAGGGCCGCTACCACGGGGCCGACGTTCACCGAGCGGTGGCCCCGAGATGCAACCCTTGCCAGATTCAACTCTCCCCCTCAGATCCTCCAGCCCCGCCGTAGCCGCCGTCGGTGGCGGCACAGGGCTGGCTGTTCTATTGCGGGGCCTCAAGCACCACCTCGGCGATCGGCGTGAGCACCTGACCGCGGTGGTCACCGTCGCCGATGACGGTGGCTCCTCCGGAAGGCTCCGTCGAGAGCTCGGCGTGCTACCGCCGGGAGATATCCGCAACTGTATTGTTGCTCTGGCCAGCGATGAAACCTTGCTCGCCAGGTTATTTCAATACCGTTTTCCGAACGGTGGCGGCCTGGCAGGACACTCCTTTGGCAACCTGTTCCTCACCGCCCTGACCGGCGTGACCGGCGATTTCTACAAGGCCATCTCGGCCAGCGAAGAGATCTTGGCCGTCCGGGGAAGAATCCTACCCTCGACGCTGACCGACGTGCGCTTGCGCGGCTCGGGGCGCTCGGGCAGGATCTACGAAGGCGAGAGTGCCATCGGTGTTTCCGGCGAGCCTCTGACGTCGGTGGAGCTCGAACCGGCGCTGGTGCCGGCATTCCAGCCCGCGGTGGAAGCCCTCGAACGGGCCGATCTGATCTTGCTGGGCCCCGGTTCTCTCTACACTTCGGTGCTACCCAACCTGCTGATCCCAGGCATTCGCAAGGCCATCACCCAAAGCCCTGCCAAAGTCGTGCTCATCCTCAATATGATGAGCCAACCGGGGGAAACGGATCATCTGGCGGGCCATCACTATCTCGAGGTCATCGAGCAGCATGCGGGCCAAGGCCTGGTGGATATCGTCCTGGCCAATTCCGCGTCACCGTCGCAAGACATTTTGGAACACTATCGAATGGCGGGCGCCGAGCTCGTCGACATCGACCGAAAGGCCATCTTGAGCCATGGCGTAGAGCTCGTGGAACGCGATCTCCTCGCCGCCGGCCAACTGGTGCGCCACGACCCCGAAAAGTTGAGCCGAGCCGTGCTCGACCTCGCGCCGACCTCATCTTCTTGAGGGCTCGAAACGGCTCGCAGCACCTCGGGATAGGAGACCTCGGCATGCCCGAATCCCAGAAGCAAGACCTTACGCCACCCACCAGGGTGGCTGCCATCCTCGCCGCCGGCAAAGGAACGCGCATGCGTTCCTCGCTCCCCAAAGTGCTGCATCCGGTGGCCGGTCGACCCATGCTGCAATGGGTCATCGATAGCGCCAGGGCGGCTGGCTGTGAACGGATCTTGATCATCGTCGGTCATGCAGCCGATGAGGTTCGCGCAGCGGTTGAAGGCGACGACATCCACTTCGTCGAGCAGACGGAGCAGTTGGGCACCGGCCATGCCTTGGCGCAGGTCGAGCCCCATGTCGACGATGCCTCCCTGCTCTTGGTGTTGAGCGGCGATGTTCCGCTGGTCACCCCCGCCACGTTGGATTCGCTGCTCAATGCGGCGCAGGCGGGATGGGGAGCCATGGCCGTCGCCGAGTTGGAGGAACCCGGCTCCCTGGGACGGGTGCTGGCCCGCCATGGGGCCGACGATCGCCATGGGACCTTGGATCGCATCGTCGAAGCCTCCGACGCCAGCCCGGACGAGCTGCGCTGCCGGCTGATCAACGCGGGACTCTACGCCTTGCCGGCGCCGGCCATTTTCGACTTCCTGCGGCGCTTGGACAATGACAACGCCAAAGGCGAGTACTACTTGACCGATGCCCTCGGCGATGCGGCGAACAACGGCCGCGCCCTGCACTTGGTCACCTTGGAGGACGCCTCCGAAGCCTTTGGCATCAATACGCGCAAGGATCAGGCACGTGTCCACCGACGTCTGATCGAACGGTGTCACGAGGCGCTCTTGGACTCCGGCGTGACACTTCTCGAGCCCGCCAGGACCAGTATCGAGCCGGGGGTTCGTATCGGTCCGGACACGGTGATTCACCCACAAGTGTCTCTTTCCGGCAACACTGAGATCGGCCAAGGCTGTGTCATTCATCAAGGCGCCATCATCCGCGACTCGAAAATCGCTGACGGCGTCATCATCGAGGCCTATAGCCTCGTCGATCGGGCGGATATCGCATCCGAATGCACGGTGGGCCCCTTCGCTCGACTGCGTCCGGCATCGGTCTTGCTGAAGGGGGCTCGGGTAGGGAACTTCGTGGAGATCAAGAAAACGCGACTCGGCGAGCACAGCAAGGCAAGCCATCTAACCTACCTGGGGGACGCCATCATCGGCGCCAACAGCAATATCGGCGCCGGCGTCGTGACCTGCAACTACGACGGGGTCGCCAAGCATCAAACCGATATCGGAGATGCGGTGTTCATCGGCAGCGACACCATGTTGGTGGCGCCGGTGCAGGTTGGCGACGGCGCCACCACCGCCGCCGGCTCGGTGATCACCCAATCGGTACCCGCCGGTAGCCTGGCCGTAGGACGGGCACGCCAGCGTAATATCGACGACTGGGCAGAGCGCAAGCGGCGGTCCAAATCGCCAGAATCCGACAAGGACACGGGAACCGGTTAGAACGAGGTTTGGCCCGGGAGATCGGGAAGGAGCATCTTTCATGTGTGGAATCGTTGGATATGTCGGCCATCGAGATGTCGTCGGTCTGCTGCTCGACGGTCTCGAAAAGCTCGAGTATCGGGGTTACGACTCCGCGGGCATCGTCACCGTGCACGATGGCGCTTTGCAAACGGCCCGCGCCGAGGGCAAACTGAGCCGTCTCAAGGATCGCTTGAAGAAGGGGGGTCTCGAGGGCGCCTATGGGCTGGGACACACCCGTTGGGCGACCCACGGCGCGCCGGTCGAACGCAATGCCCACCCCATCGTCGACGCCCGGCGGCAGGTTGCCTTGATCCATAACGGCATCATCGAAAATTTTCTGAGCGTCAAGGAATCGTTGCAGGCCGATGGCTGGACCTTCGACTCGGACACCGACACCGAGGTCATCGCCAACCTCATCTCTTCCCATCTCGAGGACTCACTGCTCGAGGCTGTGCTGAAGGCCGTCGCCGAGTTGGAAGGCATGTACGCCTTCGCGGTGGTGAGCACCCGCTCGTCGGAGCAGGAGATCATCGTCGCTCGACAAGGCCCGCCGCTGCTCCTCGGCCTCGGCGATGGCGAGCAGTTCCTGGCCTCGGATGCCGCCGCCCTGCTGGCCTATACCCGCCAGGTGGTCTTTCTGGAGAACGGCGATATCGCACGTCTCACCACCGACGGCTACGCCGTCTACGACCATCGAGGCGAATCCGTGGAGCGCTCGGAGCATCGTCTCAACTGGGATCCGGTACAGATCGAAAAGGGCGGCTATCGCCATTTCATGCTCAAAGAGATCCACGAGCAACCCCAGGCCCTGCAAGACACCCTGGCGGGCCGTGTCGACTTCGAGCTCGGCAAAGTGGACTTCGACACCTTCTCCCTCACCCATGAGGACCTGCGGCGTATCGAGCGCATTCATCTCCTGGCCTGCGGCACCTCATGGCATGCCGCCTTGGTGGGCAAGTTCTTGATCGAAGAGCTGGTGCGGGTACCGGTGGAGGTGGACTACGGCTCCGAATACCGCTACCGCGATCCCATCGTCGACGAGCGCGTCCTGGCGATCGGCATCTCCCAGTCCGGCGAGACCGCCGACACCTTGGCCGCCATGGAAACAGCGGCCGAAAAAGGTGGCCGCTTGGTCACCATTTGCAACGTCGCCGGCAGTCAAGCGACCCGTCTCAGCGAGGGGGTCATCTACACCCAGGCGGGGCCCGAGATCGGCGTCGCTTCCACCAAGGCATTCACCACCCAGTTGGTGGCCTGCTACCTCCTGGCCCTGTACTTGCGGCGCATTCGCGGCATCGGGGTCGACAGCGAGCAGCTCGAAGCCTTGGCCCATCTGCCGCAAGCCGTCTCCCAGGCCCTCGAGCTGGAGAGTCAGCTGGAGGACATCGCCAAGCGCTACCACCGGGCCGACGACTTCCTCTACCTCGGACGGGGCATCAATTACCCCATCGCCTTGGAAGGTGCCCTCAAGCTGAAGGAGATCTCTTACATCCACGCCGAAGGCTATCCCGCCGGTGAGATGAAACACGGGCCGATCGCCTTGATCGACGAGGATCTCCCCACCGTCGCCATCGCCACCGGCGATCAGGTGGCGGAAAAGGTGCGTAGCAACATGCAGCAAGTCAAAGCCCGCGACGGCAAAGTCATCGCCCTCGTCGACCATTCCGGCGAGTCCTACCGCGATGTCGCCGACGAAATCATCGAGGTGCCTCGGGTTTCCCGCTGGCTGCAACCGATCGTCAATGTCATCCCATTGCAGCTCCTGGCCTACCACATCGGCGTTTGGCGCGGCTGTGACGTGGATCAACCGCGCAACCTGGCCAAGAGTGTCACGGTGGAGTGATGGTCAGGGTGCCCATCGATTTCGCCACCTCCCTCAACGAGGAACAGTTGGCGGCCGTGACCCACGAAGGGGGTCCCCAGTTGGTCATTGCCGGAGCAGGTTCCGGCAAGACGCGGGTGATCACCTACCGCATCGCCTGGTTGGTGCAAGAAAGGGATGTCGACCCGGCGAATATCGCCGCCGTCACCTTCACCAACAAAGCGGCCGCCGAGATGAAAGATCGGGTCGAGGAGCTGGTCGGGGTCTACCCGCTGCCAACCTTCGTCGGCACGTTTCATCGCTTCGCCCTGCGGCTGTTGCGACGCTGGGCCGATCGTCTCGGGCTGGATCGCGGTTTCGCCATCGCCGACTCTTCGGACCAGCTGCAATTGATCAAGAAGGTCCTGGCCAAGGAGGGCATCGACGAGAAGTCTTTTCGCCCCCGAGCCGTCCTCTCGGCCATCAGCTCGGCCAAGAACCAGTTGCTCGACCCCAGGCAATACGAGGCGCAGGCCAGCGACTTCTTCAAACAGCGGGTGGCCACCGTTTATCGGGGCTACCAACGGATGCTGAAGCAGTCGAACAGCATCGACTTCGACGACATGATCGGCCTCTCGGTCTTGCTCCTACGGCAATTTCCCAAGCTGCGGGAGCGGGTGCGCCGTCAGACCCAAGCCCTGTTGGTGGACGAATTCCAGGACACTAATCATGCCCAGCTGAGTCTCATCCACGAGATTTGGCAACCGGGCGGCGATTTGACGGCGGTGGGAGACGAAGACCAAGGAATCTACCGCTGGCGCGGCGCCGAGCTCGAAAACATCTTGAATTTCGAGGACAGCTTCCCCGGCACCGTCGTCCGCAAGCTGGAACGTAACTACCGCTCGAGCCAGAACATTTTGGACGCCGCCGGCTCGGTGGTGGCCAACAATGAGAAGCGACGGGGCAAAGAGCTGTGGACCGATAGCGGCGAAGGCGAGCAAGTGTTGCTCTATCGCAGCCACGATGAGCGGGACGAGGCCCGGTGGGTGGTCAACACCCTGCGCGCCCTCGACGGCACCTACCCCCTCGCCGACATGGCGGTCTTGGTGCGCACCAATGCCCAAACCCGTTCCTTGGAAGACGAGCTGCTGCGCCAATGGCTGCCCTACAACTTGGTGGGCGGCGTGCGCTTCTACGAACGGGCAGAGATCAAGGATCTCGTGGCCTACCTGCGGCTGGCGCGCAATCCGCACAACGACATGGCCTTGAGCCGCGTGCTCAACCGGCCGACCCGAGGCATTGGCAAGACGACGCAAACCGCCTTGACCAAAAAAGCTGACGCCGCCGGGACATCCCTTTGGCAGGCCATCCTCGACAACAAGCTCGACGGCATCTCGTCCCGCGGCTTGAAGGCGGTGCAGCGTTTTTGCCAGCTGGTCGAAGGTTTCATCGCCGCGGCGGACGACCAGACCTTGCCCAACCTGTTGCAGAAGATTCTCGATGACACCAACTATCTCGAGCTCTTCGATCGCCAGAACGAAGATGATCAAGGTCGCCTCGAGAACATCGATGAGTTGCTGTCGGCGGCGCGGGAGTTTCACCAGGCCCACGGCTACGGCAGCAGCGAGGAGGATCTTCTCGGGGCATTCCTCGACCATGTGGCCTTGACCGCCGACACCGACGACCTGGGTAAGCAGAAGGGGGTCTCCGTGATGACCCTGCACAGCGCCAAAGGCCTGGAGTTTTCAGCGGTCGTCTTGGCCGGGTTGGAGGAAAACATCCTGCCGCACCACAACTCCCAGTCGTTGCAAGACGAGCTGGAAGAGGAGCGCCGCCTGCTCTACGTTGGCATGACCCGCGCCAAAGAGCGCCTGTTCCTCACCAGCTGTCAGCGTCGCCAAATCGCCGGTCGCTACCAGGACCAGGAAGAATCCAGATTTTTGCAGGAGATCCTCCCCCGCTGCCTGCGGGAGGAGCGTAGCCCTCAGCTCTTCTCGCGTCCCAGCACCTCGTCGGGGTACGGCTCCCCCTTCGGCGGTCAAGACCGTTCTCAGGGACACCAGCAAGGGGCGGCCAACAGCAATGTCTACAGCTTCTTCGGCCAAAGCCCGCCGCCGCAAGCCGCATCATCGAGCTCGGCAAGCCACTTTGAGCCCGAGCCACAGGCTTTTCCCTCCTATGACGAGCCCCAAGGCAATGGCGGTTCCCCGAAACGGGGCTCCCGGGTACGCCACGCCAAGCTGGGAATCGGCCGTGTGCTCAAGGTCGACGGATCAGGTTCCGATGTCCGCCTGACGGTCTACTTCGAAGGCAAGGGCAAGCGTACCTTGGTGGCCAAGTACGCCGGCCTCGAAGTCATTTCTTAGGGTAGTGCGTCCAACAGACGGCGTCAGGTAGCTGCCAGGCGCCGACGGGCTCGACAAGCGCCTGCGCAGTCTCGACATCGTGACTCGATTCAGCGGTTCAGATCGAACCGTAGCTCTTGGCCTTCGGTCAACTGCCGCCATTCTTCGACCGGCAGGGCTCGGGCGCAGGCCAATGTCGCTAGGTCGACGTTCCACCTGGGGCTGGTCAACGTGGCATAGGCCCCTGGTGCGATGGCTGAGGCTAGATAGCCGCCGTCTACCCGGCGGAGATCCCCGAAATTGAGTAGTTGCGAAAGGGTGAAGAATCCGCCGTCGGAATTGAAGAGGATGCTCTGAGAGAAAGGCACACTCTTCCCATCGTATTGGAGGCGGACCGAGCTACCAAAAGCCGATGGTAGGCGAATCTCAATGGGCTGCCCCGCCGGTGGCAAGGGGAGGCAGGCGGACCAATTGAGCCGGGGAGAAAAGACCTGGATGACGGCCTGCGTTGCCGACTCGGGCACGTGCACCTCGAATTGCCCTGAAACGTTCGTCGCATCATGGACCCACTTGGGGTGCTCTCCTGCAGTCAGGATCTGCACTCGTCCCGCCGCCAGTGGCTCGCCGAGATCAGTCGACACGCGGCCTTCTAGTATTCGCCCTCTTCTTAGAACCAACAAGATGTCGGGGCTGACTCCATCGCCCCATGGTTCGACACGAAGCCGCTCGGAATCCCCGATGTCACGGGCGCTGGCCCGCAGGACCAGAGAGCTGTCTTCCAGGCCGACAAGCTCAAACCGTCCGTCGACGCCGGTCGTCGAAGAGACACCCTCCGCTGACGACTCTGGCCGTGCCGTTACCCTGGCCGACCGCACCGGACGGCCGGCCTCATCGTGCACCGTGCCCGTCACCCGACGATCCGGGAGCTCTAGATCGAGGCGCAGCACACCATCGTCGATATCGAAAGTCTCCCGCAGCAGATAGCGAGAAAAGGCTGGATGGATAGACTTCACCTGGATCGCTAGGCCTGACTTCGGGCGCCGGGTCCAACCACGGAACCGACCCTCAGCGTCGCTCTCCAGCTTTACGGAACCTCCATCGTCCACGTTGAGCTCCACCTCGGCGACGAGAGGCGTTTCTCCCAGCAGGACGCGGCCCTCCACCGGCAGCACATCCAACTGGACCGACAGAGTCTGGTCGGTCTGAATGGTGATCTCGCGGGATACGGCGCGCAGCTTGAGGTCTGCCGAGAGGACCGTTAGGCGATAATCTCCGGGCGCCACCCTGAATCGGACGTACCCTTCGATGCCAGGGCCATGGGCATCCTTGGGTGTAACGTGACCGTCAGCAGACACCGGGGACAGTCGGACCTGCCACGAGGTCTCAGTGACTCCCGGAGGGGCCTCGAGCAAGACACGAAAGGGAATCGCCTGGCGCACTTCCAATGTATCGAGACGGGTCTCCGCCTGCTCCGCCAGCTCGATGGCGGGCAGGATTCTCGGTAGTCGCCCAACGTCGACGGGCGTCACTTCCAAGCGGTAGACACCCGTCGGCGGGCCAATGATTTGGAAAAAGCCCCGTTCGTTACTCTGGGTCTTCCAGGCCATGCGCCCCATGCGTCGAGCCGTCTGGCTTGGAGTCCCTGGATGGTGTGGGGGCAGGCGCAGTTGAATCTCGGCCTGCGCCACCGGATCGCCGGTCACGCCATCGGTGACAAAACCGCTCAGCGAGCTGCCTGGACGCAGGGTCCACGTGCCCAAGGCGCGTGATCCGTCCGCCGTCTTCGGCCGAGACGACGGCTTCAGACCCCAAGCATACTGCGGTGCAAACCCCGGCGCGGCAAGGCGGAGATCCAGGGGGACATCCGGCAGCTCCACGACGAAATTGGTGTTATCTACGGACGCTTCCAACTCGAGCTCCAGGGGCATCGTCGCGGAAGGATTCAGCTCCCAACCCTGCAACTTCACCACCTTGGGAAGCTCACCCCGCAGGACTTCCAGCCGAGCCCATGCTCGGACTCGGCGCGCCACCGGCAGTCGCCGCCTGGAGAGGTTGCTGCCCGTGCCCGCCGCGATGTGCACCGAAGGACACCAGAACGTCTCGCCGCGACAGGTGACGGACCAGGTACGGTCCGTCGGCAGCCCGAAGTGCACCTCGATACCATCGCGCCGTTGCGGCTCGATGGTTTGTTCCCCGTCCTCAGACGAGGCTGTCACTTCGACACGAGCCAGGTCGAGGTTTGAAGACCGAGCCTCCAGAAGAATGCTGACGGTCTGGGCTGGAGGTGTCGGAGGCGGTGCCTCTTGAACCAGAAATACGAGGAACACGCCGAGGCCCAACGTCGGCATGACCCCGACCTAGCCTACAGCTGTCGTAAGAGCTGGGATCTCAGGTGTCCAGTCGTCCGCCGCTTCACCGTTCGGCGTAATCTGGTAGTCGGGCTGATTTTGCAGGCTCGACGATTCACAACCTTGTTCTGGCGGCGAGGTGTGGCCATTGCCCGGAAACGGATCCCTTTCACAGGGTTCGCCGGGCTGTCCCGTTTCAAGATCTTCAAAAACGCAACGACCCGGGTTGGTCACAACATGGCATTCCGTCATGCCAGCGTCGGAGACGGAAACACCCGCGCACTCTACTCCTGGGTACACCGGATTCCCGTCTGCATCTGTTTTGTCTTCGCACTCCCAGCACTGGGCCGCAGCCATCGAAGCGAGGAACCAGCCCAGCATTGCCACCCACAGCGTCCTTTGGAGAGTCATTATCTGCTCCTTATCTGTTGTTCAAGCTGGCATCTCACCCGACATATCATAGACATATCCCGTGACCATATCACCTCGCGCATTCGACCGCGAGACCGGTGAACCTATCCCCAGGGAGGGAAGCTAATCAAGGACTTGGCAGCTTGGTCTAGTGAAGGTCAACAGCCCAGGCAGTCAGTGTGCGACGCAGCCAGTCAGACCGGGGTCAGGTAGCTGCGGCAGTTGCCAGACGGCGACGTCCGGAGCTCAAGCCGAGCAGAAACATGTGGGTGTAACCGTGCAGAAAGAGGTAGAGGAAAGGAAGGGACAACCACATCTTCAAATAGATGGCTAGGCCGAAGCAGACGACAAAATAGATGGCCAATGCCGCTTCGATATAGAACGACAGGTTCTTCGGCAGCAGGTACGTCTTGCTTTCCCAGCTCCCCTGCTGCCCTTCCAGATTGTATTTGGGAGTACGGTGGAAAACGCCGCCGTCCTGCCACAGGCCGGTGAGCACGGCCCGCGAGTTGTTCACCGCCAAGCCGATGCCAATGCCCATCAGCATGGGCATCTGCCATAGGCAACGCCCCCAGGAGACGCCGTTCTCGTCCACCTGCTGGCTGACCACAAAGAAGATGAAGACCGAGATGGTGGCGCCGGCGAACAGCGGTAGATCGATGGCCAACAAGGTCCACGACTCTTCCCCACGCCTGAGATACATGGCCGGGAAGATGAGAATGGACAGGGCGACCATCAGCAAATAGGCCGCGTTGTTGGTCAAGTGGATGAAAGCCTCGAGTTTGGTCCGCCATGCCAGGGGGGCCCGCAAGACGCGCCCCAGCAACTTGCGACCGGTTTGGACTGACCCTTTGGCCCAGCGATGCTGTTGGCTCTTATAGGCGTTGATCTCGGCCGGCAGCTCCGCCGGCACGACGAGATCCGGCAGGTAGACAAATTTCCAACCACTGAGCTGCGCCCGATAGGACAGATCGAGATCTTCGGTCAGCGTATCGTGGTCCCAACCCCCCGCCTCGGTGATGGTTCGCAGGCGCCAAATCCCCGCCGTTCCATTGAAGTTGAAAAAGCAACCACCGCTGTAGCGGGCCGCATGCTCGACCACAAAATGACCGTCGAGGAGAATGGCCTGGACCTTGGTGAGGAGGGAGTACTCCCGATTGAGGTGCCCCCACCTGGCCTGCACCATACCGACCTTGGTGTCTTGGAAATGGGGCACGCTGCGGCGCAGGAAGTCGGACGGCGGCACGAAGTCGGCGTCGAAAACGGCGACTAGCTCTCCCTTCGCGACCCGACACCCGGCCTCCAAGGCCCCGGCCTTGAAACCCTGCCGATTCTTGCGATGCAGATGGCAGATATCGATGCCCGTGGCAGCCAGCTCAGCCACCTTGTTGGCCACCAGCTCACACGTCTCGTCGGTTGAATCGTCGAGCACCTGGATTTCGAGGCGATCCCGGGGATAATCTAGCCTTGCCACGGCATCGATCAACCGCTCTGCCACGTACATCTCGTTGAAGATCGGCAATTGAACGGTCACCCGCGGCCAATCATCTTGCATCGACGGCAGCTCGAGCCTGTTGCTTCGGGTCCGCCAGTACGTCCATACCAGCATCAGGCGATGCAGGCCATACAATGCCAGAATCCCGAGAATCAGGTAGTAGAGAGCCAGGATCGTCCCGGGCATCCACTCAGCCATCGATCGTCGTGCTCCTCAAGAGTCCTTCCTTCCGCAACGTTCTACTCCATGGCTTGCCCATGGTGGTGGTCCACGGGTTGCTGCTGGCGGTCTTCGATCTGGCAGCTCGACCGCTGCTCAGTCTCTGTCTCATCGGGGTGGACTTTGCCGCTTATTTCTGGGCCGCCAGACGGCTCGAAACGAGTCATTCCGTCGGCGCCATCCTCTGTGTCTCCATCCTTCTTCGCCTGTTCCTTCTTCCCTTACCCCCGAGTCTTTCCGACGATACCCTGCGGTACATCTGGGACGGCCGAGTTGTGACCTCCGGCGCGAACCCCTATGCCTTGGCCCCTGAGTCGCCGGAGCTGGCCCCCTTGCGGGATGATCTTTGGCAGAGGATGCCACACCGGGAGGTGCCCACAGTCTATCCTCCGCTGGCGCTGGCCTTCTTTTCGGCTGCCAGCCTCATGCCCTGGCCCTTGATTGGAATCAAGATTCTACTCTGTTTCGTCGAGATCATCGGCTGTCTTCTCCTACTGCGCTTGGCCCAACTGCGGGGGCAAGCGGCCGGGCTGGCCATTTGGTACTGCTGGAATCCCCTCGCTTGCCTGGAGGTTGCCGGCATGGGACATGTCGATGGCTTGGTGGTGACATCGCAAATCGCCGCCGTTTTCTATTTGACCAAAGCCCGTCCACTGGTGGCCGCAACCGCCGCCGCCGCCGGTGTGCTGGCCAAGCTCTGGCCGCTGGTTGCCCTGCCCCTGTGGGCGCGCTCCAGCCGTCGTCCCATGGCCTTTCTGCTGGTGGCGGGGGGGCTCATCTTTTGCAGTCTCGCTCCGGTCCTTCTATCGACCGGCGGCGCCCCACCCGGAATGGTGACATACGGTGTCTCCTGGGAATTCAATGGGCCCCTGTACGAGCCACTGTGGCGAGCCTTCGATCGCCTCGACGTCGTGCCCGATATCAAGAGCGGCCTCGACTGGGCCAAGGGCTGGACGGGTTACGATGCCCATTGGAATCGCCTCTACCCGTTTGTTTACCCACAATTTTTGGCCAAGCTGACCTTAGCAGCGAGTTTTGCCGTCTTTCTGCTCTCCTTTGGCTGGCGCCACGAGGACCCGGTGATCGGCAGCGGACGGTTGTTCGGTGCCTTGCTCCTCTGTACGGCCACGGTCTACCCCTGGTATCTGTTGCTCGTCCTACCGTGGGCCGCTCTGGCGCGACATCGCGCTTGGCTGGCTCTCAGCGCCTTGATCCAGTTGGCCTATGTGCCCCATTTGTTGTCGACGGAGCACTGGCCCTATGGCCATTTGGCGATCTGGATCCCCTTCTTCGTTCTACTCCTGCGAAGCCGATGGACACCACCTACCGCCTGATCATCAGCTACCGCGGCACGGCCTATGCCGGCTGGCAAAGGCAGCGCAACGCCTCGACCGTCCAACAATGCGTCGAGACGAGCCTGTCGCAATTGCTCGGCCACGACATCGTCGTCCACGGGGCCGGACGAACCGACGCCGGAGTCCATGCCCGTGGGCAAGTCGCCCACTTCAGCCTGCCGCAGCGATTTCCCCTGCGCGGCTTGGTGCACGGGGGAAATCACCGGCTACCAGGAGACATACGGCTGTTGGCGGCCCATCGGATGTCGGCCTCCTTCCATGCCCGGAAATCGGCCTTGGCCAAGGAATACCGATATCGCCTGGTCGTCGGCCGCGAAATCTCCCCCCTCGACGCCCCCTACAGCCTCCGCGTTGCCCCCGACATCGACGCCGCGGCCATACGGCGAGCCCTGACGTCGCTTCCGGGACGGCACGACTTCACCGCCTTCGCGCTCGCCGGTGGAAGCCATGGCCAACCCTTTCGCCGCCTGCTGAGCGCCCAGTTGCACACCCGAGGGCGGCAGTGGGAGCTGCGCTTTGTCGGCGACGGCTTCTTGCGCGGCATGGTACGCAGCATGGTGGGCACCTTGATCGAAGTGGGCATGGGGCGACGGACCGTCGAAAGCATGGAAGATCTGTTGCGGGGTCGCCCTCGCCAGATGGCCGGCCCCACCGCCGCAGCGTGGGGTCTAGAGATGCATCAAGTCTTCTACGGGCGTCGTTGGCAGCCTCTCGCGGCATACGACACCTAGGCCGGCTTTCGTCGAAGGATGTGGTAGCTTTACGCCCCATGATCGATCACCCTCGCCCCCGTCCTGACGCCGACGCGTTGCGCGCCCTGGCGCCCTGTGGCTCCCCAGAGGAGCTTTTGCTGCGACGCCTCGACTTGGATCGATTGCCGCGGCACTTGGCGGTCATCATGGACGGTAACGGTCGCTGGGCAAAACAGCGTCAGCAGGGACGCACTCAGGGTCATCGGGCCGGCGTCGTGGCGGTGCGCGAGACCATCGAGAGCTGCGCCCGACTGGGTATCGAGGTCTTGACCCTCTACGCCTTCTCGGTGGAGAACTGGAAACGGCCCAAGCACGAAGTCTGGACCTTGATGAACCTGCTGCGCGAATACGTGCGCAAGGAAGTCCAGACCCTTCAGAAGCACGGTATTCGCTTGCACATCATCGGTCGGCGCGATCGCCTCGATCCCTCGTTGCTCAAAGAGCTCGACCGGGCCATGGCAGAAACCGCCCACGGCGACCGCATGGTGCTCAATGTCGCCTTGAACTACTCCGGCCGGTCCGAGATCGTCGACGCCTGCAAGCGCATCGTCCAGGACTGGGCCAGCGGTGAGCCCGTCGATATCGACGAGGACACGTTGGGGCGCTATCTCTACACGGCGAATCAACCGGATCCGGACCTGCTGATTCGCACTTCGGGAGAGATGAGAATCAGCAATTTCCTGCTCTGGCAACTGGCCTACACCGAGATTTTGGTGACCCCAACCCTCTGGCCCGACTTTCGCAAGGCACACCTACTGCAGGCCATCCTCGAATACCAGCAGCGGGGTCGCCGCTTCGGTGGCCTGGATCAGGCCCCCGTCCCCCAATCCAACCAGATCGGCTGATTCAGGTGGTGCCCTAGATCGTGAGACGCTCCCTAAAGCATCGCATCTTGACCTCGATGGTCGCCGCCCCCGCCGCCCTTTTGGCGGTTTTCATGGCCACCGACGTCATCACATTCGTCTTCTTCGCCATCCTCTTCTTTCTCGCCGCCACCGAGCTCATCCGCATGGCCCAGGGCCTGGTACCTTCGGCTCCCTTGCGCTGCCTTTGGTTGCTCATTCCGCTAGCCATGGTGCTGCCCTTCCTCGCCTTGCAAGGCGAGGTGCAAGGACCCCTGGGCAACTGGTGGATCATCGGCATCGGCCTCCTGATGGTGGCGGCGACCAGCGCCGTCTTGTTTTCCTCCACGGACATCAATGAAGGCTTGGCCGCCATCGGCATCATCAGCTTTGCCGTGCCCTACTTCTCCATTCCTCCCCTGGCCCTCTACGGCCTCAAGCAGATCGACCCCTGGTGGATCGCTCTGCTGTTTGCCATCGTCTGGCTAGGGGACACCGCCGCATATTTTGTTGGGCGCCGTTTTGGCCGTCACAAACTGGCTCCCATGACCAGCCCCAACAAGACATGGGAAGGGGCGACAGCCAGCCTCGTAGCTGCTCTGGCGGCGGCGGCGGTCTGGAGCTGGATCCGATACGAGGACGTGCCGATTGTCCTGTTGGGCATCGCCGCCTTGACCTCGGTTGCGGCGCAGGCCGGCGACTTGGTGGAGTCGATGATCAAACGCGGCGCCGGTGTCAAAGATTCTTCAAACATCCTGCCGGGTCATGGTGGATTCTTTGATCGTCTCGACGCCATGTTTCTCTCGACCCCCATCTTCTTCGCCGGCGTTTGGCTCTGGGAGCTCGGACACTTGACCTTCTGAGCTGTGGCCCTGGGCTGCGGAGCCCACACCGCGGAATCCTCCGCCGCAGTGCCAAAGCCGAGAGAGGCCCATCGCCCTACGAGAGTGAGCGATGACGCACAGGGGTGCAAAAAACCCGACGCCAATCACCACGGATCCCACCTCTCCGACCCTTCGACGGGGCCACTCTGGTAAACTCCGTCGCATGTGGCGAAAGCTGTTGCGGGCACTCGGTTGCCTGAGTTACCTCACCCTCTTGCTGGCCCTTTTCGCCGTTGTCTCCTATGTAGCTTTCAGTCAGTTCGTACGCCGCGGGGTCACTCCGACACCGGAGCTATTTGGGCTGGCTGAAGAAGATGCGAGGGCGCTGCTCACGGATCAAGGATTGGCGATGGAGTGGTCCGAAGCCAATCAACGCTACGACGACCGCGTGCCGGATGGTCATATCCTGATGCAACGTCCACCCGCTGGCGCCCTGGTCAAGCGGGGCGGCGATGTAACCGTAGTGATCTCCAAGGGTCCACAGCTCATCGAGGTCCCCTCGGTGCTGGGGGAAGCCGTGCAAGCGGCCCAGGTCAACCTGCACGCCGCAGGCCTCAGAACTGGACGCACCTTGGCCATCTACAGCCGCGACGGCCAAAGCGGCACGGTCGTTGCACAACGACCAGCCGGCGGCCAACGGGTCGAACGGGATGCCCAAGTCGATCTCTTCCTGGCCCTTGAAAACGTCAACGAGACCTTCGTCATGCCAGACCTGGTATACAAACCCTACGACAACGTGCGGCGCTTCTTCGAGACCCGGGGGTTTCGCCTCGGCCGGGTGAGCTACCAATCCTACTCTGGTATCGACCCGGGAACGGTGTTGCGTCAGTTTCCACTGCCCGGGCACCAGCTACGGCGTGGCGACGTCATCTCGCTCGCTGTCGTGACCCCCTTGGCGCCGCTTGCGGAGGGCGACCCCGACGCACCACCGACGTCCTCCGCAACACCCTCTTCCCAAACGGAACCCTAGAGAGATGAAGCTCGCTCCCTCATTGATCGCCGCCGACATGACCGCCTTCGGCGACGCCCTCGACCTCTGCGCCTCCGGCGGCGCCGACCTCGTCCATTTCGATGTCATGGATGGCCATTTTGTGCCCAACCTGACGATCGGCGTACCGGTGCTTGAAGCGGTGGCGAAGAAAACGTCTTTGCCGGTGGATGTCCACCTCATGGTGGCGCAGCCGGAGCGCCTCCTGGACGAATACCTGCGGGCCGGAGCCGCCTGGATTTCTGTTCACTGGGAGGCCGCCACCCACCTCGATCGCCTGCTGCAGCGCATTCGCGAGGCCGGGGCCCGTGCCGGTGTCGCCCTCAACCCGGCGACACCCGTCGAGCTGTTGGAAGATGTCCTCAACCGCCTGGACTATGTCGTTTTGATGTCGGTCAACCCTGGTTTCTCTGGTCAAACCTTCATTCCCTATGCCCTCGACAAAGCAAGGCGCTTGCGTCGGATGATCGACGACAAAGGGTTGTCGGTGGACATCGAGATGGACGGCGGCGTCGGCCAGGGAAATATTCGTCAAGTCGTCGACGCTGGCGTCGACATTTGTGTAACCGGTTCAGCGGCGTTTGGCCAAGAAGATCCGGTGACGGCCATGCAGGAGCTTCGTCGTCTCGCCGAGCTCAGCACCTCCGAACGGAATCAGTCATGAAACGATCCTTGTTGCTCACCACCGCCCTCCTCGTGCTCTCGGCCGTCCTGCTTTCCGGCTGCGGAGGCGGCAAGGAGGATCCCCTCCTGCGCCTTTCCGCCGAAGAGGCCTTGACCCTGGGCAAAGAATTCCTGGCCCAGAAGAAGTACTACCGTGCCAGCCAGTACCTCACCCATGCTTTTGAGGTAGAGCCCAACTCCCGCAGTGGCCGCGAGGCCCTACTGATGGCGGCGGATGCCCTCTACCTGGACGGCGGCTACGACAACTTCATCCGTTGCGAGGCGAAGTATCGCGATTTTCTCAACCGCTTCCCGACCAGCGATCAATCGGACTACGCCCAGTTTCGGGTCGCCGAGTGCCTAGCTCGGCGAGTGGAGAAGCCCGATCGTGATCAAAAGGTGACCCTCAAGGCCCGCGATGCCTTCCAAGAGTTGCTGCGCCTGTACCCCACCAGCCCCTACGTTCCGAGAACCCGCCAGCGGATCATCGAAGTGACCGATCTATTGGCGGCCCATGAGCTGGCAGTCGCCCACTTTTACATGCGCTTTGGCGACGGTCGGCTGTGCTCTGGAGCGATCAATCGCATAGAGCATCTGCGCCAAGAGTACCCGTCTTTCAGTGCCATGGACGCCGCCCTCTTTCATCTAGCGGTCTCCTACGAGAAATGTAAACGCACCGAGCAAGCCGAGCAGGCTTTTGCCGATCTCGAGGCCACCTTCCCGAACAGCCGTTTCACCAAAGCGGCTCAGGATGGGGTCCGTAAGGCCCTCAAGCTCAAAGAGCTCAAGGGCATGGGTAAGAACGTCAAGAAGAGCGCAGAGGACGGCGAGGAGAGCTAGGTTGGTGCGCAACAACCCCACGACGGGCAAGGTTTGGGTCACCACCGGAGCGACTCTGATCAAGCCAGGCGCCATGGCCCTGAGCCTGCTGGCTTTTGTCGCCTGCGCCGGCAATGTCGCCCAGGGCCCCAATCCGAGCCAGCAGATTGCGGCCTTGGAACAACGCCTTTTGGAATCCGAGAAGCGTGCCATCGTCGGCAAGATCGAATCGTCGCGATTGCGCCGTCGTGTCCATGACCTGGAAGAGGAACTGGCCAGGGTCCGTCGGGAGGCGCCGCAACAGGGCACGCCGACCCTGAGCCAACAGCCGCCAAGGCAGCTGACCCAAGCGCAACAACCGACCCAGCGGCAACGGCCGCGCCTCCCCGAAGATCCCATCGATACCGAGGCGCTTCCGCCGGACATCCAGGTCGAAGACCTCGAGGAACCCTTGGATGAGACACCAGCGGCGACTCCGTCGACGACGGCCCCGCCGCCCGCAGTCCCTCCACCCACGGCATCGGAAGGCGAGGCTTCGGCCAGTAGCCAGCCTGACGATCAGACCTTCGCCGCCTACGACACCGCCTATGTGCTCTTCCATGAGGAACGCTACCAACAAGCAGAAACGTCTTTTCAGGACTTTGTAGAGCGCTACCCGGACAGTGATCTGGCGGACAATGCCCAGTTTTGGATCGGTGAGTGCCGCTATGCCCTTGGAGATTTCCAAGGGGCCTTGGAGGCTTTTTCGGCGACCGTAGCCAACTACCCCAAGGGCAACAAGGTTCCCGACGCTCTGCTGAAGGCTGGCAAGTGCTTGCAGGCTATGGGCCGTAAAGATCAAGCACGACAGACCTATCTGGAAGTCCAGCGTCGTTTTCCTGACACAGCCATCGCTTTGGCGGCCAAAGAACGGCTGGCGGAGCTCGATTAGATGTGCCGCTCATCCGAGCTTCGCCCGCCGCAAGCTCCGTCGACGGCAGGGGCGGCTCTTCGTCGCCTCTCGAGCTCAAACGCCGGAGGCCTTTCTTGACAGGCTCTTACAAACGATATACCTTGGCGAAAGATGGTTTAATGAACGTATTGTCAAATCTCTATAGAATGAGGTGAGACCAGGGCGTTCCCGTCGGTCTCGAAGATGAACTGACAGGACGACCCCACGATTTGGCGTGCAGATAGAGAGTTACTGCATGCCGTCGATGAGGTCGGGAGGTCGTGAGATGAGCAAAGCCACCAGGTCTTGGATACATATCCGTGCGCATGTCCGCACGGTCGCTGCGACGACCCTTGTCGCAGTCGCCATCGGCGGAACGGCTACGGCACAGAGTACCGCTCCGCCCCGAGACCTACATCTCGTAGACGGCCACTGGACGGCGTGGAATCCCCCTTCGGGGGAGGCGCCGGAGGGAACCCAGATCTACGTCATTCGACAAGGGGACTCCCTATGGTCCATTGCCGGCCAGTTGTTGGGCGACTCCTATCGTTGGCCAGTGCTCTGGGAGCAGAATCAGTACATCTTGGACTCCCATTGGATCTATCCAGGTGATGTCCTGCGCTTTGACGGCCTAGGTTTGACGGGTCTCGACTCGGACGGCGCAGTCGCTCCCCCCTTGGATCAAATGGGCGACGACTCCGCCTATGCCGAAGACGGCTTGGCGGATGAGCTGGAAAGCATTGGGGACGATGAGATCTTCGGCCTCAAACCACCCGGGGACAGCAATGCTCCCGTACCCCTGGGATTTGAATCCGACATCTACTGCACCGCCTATGTGGGGGACATGGAAGAAGAATTCGCCTTCAAGGTGGCGGGTTCCGAGTACGAGCAGTTGACTCCCCATCTCAATATTGGTGAGGAGGATGACCTCAAGGGCAAGTTCGGCAAAGCGATCACGGAAAAGTACGGCCTGGGCCTTGGCGATATCGTTTATCTGGACGGCGGGAGTGCGGAAGGCCTCTCGGCGGGCGAGCTGCTGACCGCGGTACAACCGTCCCGTGCGTTGTACCATCCCCAGTCCAAGGATCTACTCGGCCGTCTCAATGCCTACAAAGGTAGAGTCCGGGTCTTATCTGTGCAGGAAGAGACGGCGATCGCTGAAATCGTCCATCTCTGTGCGCCGTTCCCCGTCGGCACTTCCCTGAAGTTTTTCGAGCCGGAACCCGTGCCCTTGCGCCGGTTGACTCCGATCCGTCCGGTCAACTACCCCTCGCCGCAAGAAGAGGTGCAGCAAGGCGCTACCATCATCTTCCCGGTCGACAACCTGATCACCGACTCAACTCTCATTACTCTGGGAAGCGGAAGCCTCGTGCTCATCGACCAGGGTGCCACCACCGATGTCGCGCCCGGAGACATTTACACCATCTACCGTACGAACCGCGAGGGGTTTCCGCCGATCGTTCTCGGCGAGTTGGGAATTCTTTCGGTCTTCGAGAATGCCTCTTTGGCGCGAATTCTACGCTCCCGTTACGCGATCTACACCGGTGACCGGTTGGTCTTGAAGTAACTATCGCAGGTCTGCGTTCGGTGCCCTGGGCGGACGGCCATAGAATTTCCATCGCCTGGTTTGGCTTTCCAATAAAGCTCTTCGCCCCCTGGCCGACACGAGCGCGAGATTCCATGGTAGGGTCTCGCCTCCGAAGATTCTTGGAGCCCGGAACGATGAACGCAGCAACGACTCTACAAGCACGCCTCAGAGACCTAGTGGATGAGCTAGTCAGCCAAGGTGTCACCCTAGACCAGGCACGCCGCGAGTTCGAAAAGCAATTCATCATCACCTGTATCGCCTCCAACGAAGGCAATCTAAGCCGCTCTGCCAAGTGCCTGGGAATTCATCGCAATACCCTTCGCAATAAGGTTGAGAGCCTCGGAATCGACATTGAAAGCTCTAGGCCCGCGCCTCGACGGCCGGCCCGGCGAGCCTCTACTCCAGGCTCCCCCGAGAGGCGAGTCGTGGGAGAGTCCGCCTAGCAGCCTGTGGTGAAAGTGCTCCGCGAATGAGAGCGAGATTTTTTTCGTCAGAACAAGGCGCAGAATTGCATGAATATTGGTGATCTTCAGAGATTCTGGAACACAGTTCTGGCGGAAAAGGGCCGCTCTCAACGCGGTCTGACTTTTGCCACAGGCTGCTAGGGGAATTTCCCCCTGAGTCGGATTGTTATAGAAGAAATAGATCGGCCTCAGTGATCAAGCTTTGGCCCGTGTCTTGCTAAGCTTTCGTAGCCAGGGCAACCCAAACCCCGATGCCCTGCGACCTGACGTACAGGTCCACTCGCGCCAAAAGCGCCCAAACCAACACAACTGAACATCACTGTTCTTACTTTCTGCACAGAGCTTAGGTCTTGTGCAGATTAGCGAGGATAGCTCTATGCAGATATTGAATCATCGAACGTGGACCCTCGTGCTGCTGCACGTGATCCTGTTCAGCCTCATACCCGCCAGCGGTGCGCCAACCCATCAACCGGTGCTCGAGTTGGTCGATGCAGCCCCCGACCTCGAAGAGATGGCTCTTCTGGAAGAGCTCGACAGATGGCTGACCACAAGCCAACCGGAAACGACACCCCAACCCCTGACCCAGTCCATTCGCAACCAGTCTTCTAGCTTCGACTTTTTCCGCTCTTTCCATGAAGAGGACGTACGCTACGAATCCCTGGAAGGCCTTCCCTATGGCCTGGAGATTCGTCGAGCTGCGGATGAGTATGGTGTCGACGGCTTCCTTGTGGCAGCGGTCATGGAGGCTGAATCCAACTTCAACCCAAACGCTATTTCGCACCGCGGCGCCGTGGGTCTGATGCAAGTTTTGCCCTCTACTGCCCAGACCCCAGACCCTGAGGACCTCAAGGACCCGACCCTCAATGTGGCCTGCGGAACCCGCTACCTGAGGCAGTTGCTGAAACGTTATGACGGAGACTTGGAGCTTGCCTTGGCCGCTTACAACGCCGGCCCGTCCAATGTTCGTCGCTACGGTGGCATGCCGCCTTTCCGTGAAACGCGACGCTACGTAGAGAAGGTGCTCGGCCTTTACATCGAGCACCATCGGGGGGTCTGGCAGCAGAGCGAAACCGCGGAGCTCTTGTTCGCCGGCTGAGGTCGTTGGTCCCTTTGGAGCTACCCCGAGGCGTGGCGGCGGCCCCATAGGACCAGCGGCACCCCCCTGGGGGATGCCGCTCGACTCGAAGCTCTTCAGGCAGGTGGGTCTGGCAGGGAGGAGGGGGTCAGCTTTGGCTCTTGTCGTCTTGAGCGGCTTTGACTTCTCGCTCATCGCCCTTGAGGCCGCGACGAAAATTGCTGATGCCTTCACCCAGCCCCTTGCCGATATTGGGAATTCGTGTCGCTCCGAAGAGGACGATCACGATCAGGAGTATCAGAAACAGTTCCGAAACGCCGAGTCCGAACATTTTGGGCCTCCATTGCTATCATTCTCGAAGAAGAATGGAGACGTAGTCTAGCAGAAGGCCCTCGGCTCCGTTTCAAACGTCTGTTCGCCCCTGTGCTTAAACGCCAGAAGGGCGCCAACTTGGCGCAGCCAAGGCCCCCGAGACGCCATTTTGGCGCCCCCCGGCCTGCTAAAGCGTTTGACACCCCTTCGTGACCACGGGATAATCCCTCTTCGACTCCAGGCCCATCAAGATGACCAAAGACCAAGACATCCAAAAGATCATGAGAGAGCTCGGGCGAGCCGTCGTCATGGCGGTGACCTCGTCCCAGGATGTCAAATCCCTGGTGCGCCAGATCCGGGAGAAGGGGCTGAATCTGTCCCTGGTCTTGAGTTGCGAGGAAGAGGAGCACCGAGATACCGAGCTGCAGCTGATTTCGCGCCAAGAGCCGACGGACCTCGGATTCCGGCTAGATGGTCAGGATGTGTCGTTCCTCAAATCCCTCGGTATCGATCCGACTCGGTCGGCGCCACGGCGTAAAAGCTCGTCCTGAGAAGCCGATGACTGAAGCTCCAGTCACCGAGACTCCAGCCCGTGAGACTTCGGTTTCTGAGGCCAAGGCCCCGGAGACCCCGATGCCCCCGCCGGTCGTACCGACACTGGGAATACCCGAAGATTTGGGAATACCCGAAGATGGTGAGGCCGAGCCCAAACAGGATCTCCTCGGCCTTCCCCGAGACCGCATGGCGACCCTCCTCGAGGGGTTGATCGACAAGCCATACCGCATCGATCAGATCTACCGTGCCCTGCATGAGCATGGGGTCGACGATTTTGGTCAGATCACCACCCTCAGCAAGGACCTTCGGGCCTCGCTGCAACGGGAGTTCACCATCGGCTTGCCACAGGAGGCGACCCGCCACCAATCCGCCGACGGTACCGTCAAGTACCTCTTTCGCTTGCACGACGGGGCGACGATCGAGACGGTGGATATCCCCGACGGAGATCGCCGTACCCTTTGCCTTTCCAGCCAGGCCGGCTGCGCCCTGGCCTGTCGATTCTGCGTCACCGGATTCTGGGGAGGTGGGCGGAACCTCACCTCGGGTGAAATCGTCGCCCAAGTGCTGACCGCCAAGCGGCGGGACGTGGAGGGCACCCATGGCTTGAACTTGGTATTCATGGGGATGGGCGAGCCACTGCTCAACCTCGACAACCTGCATACGGCCTTGGAGATCCTTCTCGAACAAATCTCTTGGCGCCGCGTCACCGTTTCGACCGCCGGCATCCTGCCCGGGATCGAAGCCATGGCGGCTTGGCCCGTCCGCCCCCAGCTGGCCATCTCGTTGCATGCTCCAGATGAAGACCGGCGCAGTGAAATCATGCCGATCAACCGCAAGTATCCGCTCAAGGAGCTCCTACCGCTGCTCGCCCGCTTTCCATTGGCCCGCAAGCAACGCATTACCTTCGAGTACATCCTGATCCGCGACTTCAACGATGCCAAAGGGGACGCCGATCTCTTGGCTCAACTGCTCAAAGGGCTCCCGGCCAAGGTCAACCTGATCCCCCTGAACGGTGATCCGGTGCTCGGAGAAGAGATGCGCTCCCCCGAGCCAAGGCGGGTCGAGGCGTTCCGCCAACGGCTCCTCGAGCGGGGCTTGATGGCCACCACGCGGCGCCAACGGGGCGACGACATCAGCGCTGCCTGCGGACAGTTGAGAGTACCCAACCGGGAGCCACGGGGCTTCCGTCGCAGCAATTTACGTTACTAGTTGGTGTCCATCCAGTTCTACCAGAATTGGTGCCAGCGGGAGGCCCTTCGAGCGAGCACGGACGGAATGCTGGCTTGGATGGACACGAGTAGGTTCTAGGTCTCGACCTCACAGTCGTGCCGCCAAATGGCCGCCACGTTGCGCCCAGCCGCCTCTGCGTGGCGGCGATAGCTCCATAGGGACGGGGTCTCACAGCGGGTACATTCCGCCGAGCAGTGCAGCACTTCGACCCCCAGGCTCTCCAGCTGGAACCCCGCAGCGGCGGGTAGATCTAGATGGGGACGCACCCCGCGGCGATCGACGACCGAAGAATTGCTGACCGCTTCGATGCGCTCCGCCACCTCATCCCCGACCTCATAGCAGCAAGGGCCGATGGCGGGGCCAATCCAGGCAACAACCTTGTCGCCCTGGAAGCGCTCGACGGTGGCCTCGATGATCTTGCCTGCCAGACCTCGCCAACCGGCATGTACGGCGGCGAGCCGCTCACTCGAGGCCATGAGCACGGGCACGCAGTCGGCGGTCACCACCGCCAGGGCAAGCTCATGACCGGCACTGAGCAAGGCATCCCCTTTACCAGCACAACCGGCCCTAGCCTCGCGAACAGCTGCGGAGTGCACTTGCTGCACGGTCGCCAAGTCGATTCCCGACGGCAATCGAGTAGCGAGCCAATCCAGACCGTCCGGTGAGCTCGAATCGGAAATCCTACCCACAAAACAGGCGCTGACGTCCCGCCACCGGTGGCGCCGTATCCAAGTTGTTATCGCGCTTTGCCGCTGCTCAGACATGCCGTCATTCTAACCTGCCTCGGCATCCCATCGGATCGAGCGATCGAGCGTCAATTCACGTAGACTAACCGCCACATGACTCAACCACGGGCCAAGATTTCTCGTGACACCATGCATCGGTGGAACGAGATGCTCTTCGACCGCCCCATGGAGACACCCCTTTGATCGAGCTGTACAACGTCACCAAGCGCTATCCCGGCGGCCAGCTCGGCCTAAGCGACGTCAGCCTCAAGATCGCCAAGGGTCAGCTGGTTTTTCTCACCGGCGCCAGCGGCGCCGGTAAGTCGACGTTTCTCAAGCTGATCTACTGTGAAGAGGTGCCTACCGAGGGCAATATCTTGGTCAACGGAAGGAATGTCTCGTCGCTGCCGCGCAACAAAATCCCCTACCTTCGCCGGACGATCGGTGTAGTTTTCCAAAATTTCCGTCTGATACCCCGCAAGACCGTCTTCGAGAATGTCGCCTATCTGCCCAGGATTCTTGGTTTGGATCGCAAGAATCAGAAGAAGCTTGCCTACGAGACCTTGCGCCAGGTCGGTCTCGCCCACCGAATCAATGCATTTCCTGTACAGCTCTCCGGCGGTGAGCAACAACGCGTCGCCATCGCCCGTGCTTTGATCAACCAACCAGAGATCCTTCTTGCCGACGAACCCACCGGTAATCTGGATCCCGAGCTCTCGGAAGAGATCCTTCGCCTTCTCCTCGACATCAATCTGCGCGGCACCACCGTCATCTTCGCCACCCATGACCGCGACCTGATCACCCGGGTCGGCCACCGCGTGCTGACCCTTCGTGAGGGATCGTTGGCCGACGACCGCGAGCTCCCCGGTTCGTTTTACTCCCAGGAAGCTGACAAGACGGGGCCCGCACCAAGCGAGGAAGCGCATTGACTCTCGTTCAGGCGCTAGCCTACTTCACTCGCGAGGCCTTGCTGAATCTGGTCAGGGGTTGGAAGGTAAGCCTTCTTGCCATTTTGACGATCACCGTCAGCCTGTTTCTGACCGGAGTGTTTCTTCTGGTCAGCAACAATCTCGGAGCCGTCATCGACGGCTGGCGGGCCGAGAGCAAAGTGGTTATCTACCTCGAGCCCGGCGCCGAAAGCCAAGCCATCGCAGACCTTGAAGAGACGCTGCGGCAGGCGCCCGGCTATGAGCGTGTGGCCTTGATCGATGTGGTGACGGCGCGTCAACGCTTCGAGCAAGCCTTTCCCAGCATGGCCGACTTGTTGGAGGGCTGGGGGGAGGAGCCCTTACCCCGGTCCCTTGAGCTGAGCCTGACCACTGAGCGATTGCAGGACCCAAACCTAGGTACCTGGCTAGAATCCCTGCGCCAGAATCCGGTGGTGATGATGGTCGACGATGATCGCGATTGGCTCGATCAGCTGGAAGCCGTGGTCCTGGTGCTTCGCGGCCTGGCCTTGATGGTCGGAGGCATTCTCCTGGCCACCGCCATGTTCACTATTTCGAGCGTCATCCGCCTCACCGCCTACCTATACCGCGATGAAATCGCGGTCATGCGACTGGTGGGAGCGACCGAGTTCTTTATCCGCGGCCCCTTCTATTTGGAAGGGCTTCTGCAGGGGCTGGTGGGTGGAAGTCTCGCCATCGGGAGCCTTTGGACGATCTTTTCCGTCGCCAAGAGCCAATCGACCTCACTTCTGACCTCGATCCTGGCCAGCGAATTTCTCACCTGGTCCTCTTCCTTGGGTCTGGTGGCCCTGGGTGGTCTGGCGGGCCTGGTCGGCGCCGTCGCTTCCCTGAGTCGTGAGACCTTGGAATCGCCAAAGGCGGAAGAACCACCGGCGGATTGGAACGAAGAGGACTCTTGAACGCATTACCCATCGCTGCCCAGGGGTACCCGCAGGGGTTGCTGAACGCACCTTCTGGGCAGCTCTGAGCCCGAGCGCTCTGAGCCCGAGCGCTCGGCCCCCGGTCACCCCGATGGGGGCCGGTCGGGCCGCCGCAGACAACAAAAGAGGGAGGCCGGAGCCCCCCTCTTTTGTCCGCCATCGTTAGAGATAGCGCGTTTTACGGCTTATCGGTTTGGGTCAGCCGCCGCCGCCCTCGAGGGCTTTGAGCTCTTCCTCGAGCTTCTTGGCTTCCGCTTCCATCTCTTGAATTCGACGGTTCTCTTCCTCAACCTGGGCATTGAAGCGGGCTGTATCTTCGTTCTCTTTCACTCGCTGCTTACCCGCTTGATTGCCCGCGTATTCGTAGTACTCAACCGCTTTGGAGTACTTTTTCTGCTTCTCGTAGACATAACCCAGCTGCGTCCAGACGAGCTTCTTGTCGTCCGAGTTTTTCGTCAGACCCTCCGCCTTCTTCAGAGGAGGCTCGGCCTCGTCGTATTTCTTGGCGCTCGAGTACGCTTGCCCGAGATAGTAGTGGGCGAGCCAGTCGTCCGACTTCTTGCCGAGGGCAGCCTTGCCGGTGGTGATCGCATCTTCGTAGAGACCCGCGCCGAGCTCAGCGGAAACCAACAGCATGTAGTTGTCGTAGGTCGGCTGAGAGGCGACGGCGCCCTTGGCGACTTTGGAAGCCTGAAGATAGGCGCTCTTTTTGGCCGTCTTGTCTCGGGACTGACGCCCTTTCGAAATCAACACTTGCGCGTAGGAGCGCTTCATCTCGACGTCTTTGCTGTCCAGCTGTACGGCTTTCCCCAAAGCGGCGATCGCTTGCTCGAGATTGCCCGACTTGAAGGAGGTAGTGCCGTAGAGATACTGGGTTGACGCATCGTTGGGCTTCAACTTGGCCAACTGGCCGAAGTCACTGACCGCACCGTCGAGGCTGCCTTCCTTGAATCGGGCCTGGCCTCGCATTTGATAGAAGGCCGCCTGCTGGTTGCCGGGAAGCGAGCTGGCATCGACCTTGCCGAGCAGCTTGTTGACCTCGCTATAGCGCCTCAAGTTGCTGTAGGCGCGGCCCAAGGCGAGCTGAGTCGCCAAGTCGTTGGGGTTGAGGTCGTAGGCTTTGCGCAAGTGGTGCAACGCCTCTTCTTTGCGATTCAACTGTTGCAGGGACAATCCGAGCATGTAATGGCTTCGATAGCCATCGGGCGTCTGTTTGACGAGCTCCTGAAACTCAGCGGCTGCGCCTTCATAGTTCTTTGCCTTGAAGGCCGCTACACCTTCGTCCCAGCCGGCAAAGGCGGGGAGCGTGGCGACGGCCGTCAGGAGCACTAGGACTCGGAGGAGTGATTTCCGCATCTTGAAACTCCTTCTGAGAGCTTTCCCTCTGGAAAGATAACGAATGGATGGAACGGGTATGGTTGAAAGACCGAGTGCTCGAATCAGCTGCTGAGCTGCTGATTGACCCGTTCCAGAAAGGCTCGGGATTGATTCGGCCCCAAGGCTGAAGATACGACCTGCTCTAAGGAACGGATCATATCCAGAACGGCATCGAATCCACGACCCGATTCCATCTCGATCCGAGTGCGATGAGTCGTTGCTTCCAACTCGGTCAGCTTCTCGTGATTCACCAGCAGCTCTCGCGCCTGCTCTTGTATGACCTGGGCGATACTTGCCAGCTCCACCGGAGACATCTTCTGCAAACGATCCGTCTGTAGAGAACCGATGGGTTCCTTGAGCTCGACGAGGTTGGCGGTCACCAGGCCATATAGGAGCTTGCAGACTTCGAAGGCGCTGATGTCGAGAACAGCGGCCAAGTCTTCGATCGAGCGTCTCTCATCGATCTTGCAGATCACCGCCCATTCGTTGGGGGTGAAGGAGATTGATGTGCTCGAGCTCTGGTTGGTGAAGATCGGTACGAGTCCGGTCGACGGGATGCGTTTCGAGAGAACCTGCCACTCATCTATGCGGCGGGCCGCTTCCATGAGTAGATTGGTATTGCTCTTCTTGATCGTCCTGACGTCGTTGGCGACGCCAGGATTGAAGACAAAATCACCTTCTTGCCAAATAGCAAGTTGGTACACGGCCTCTTCGCCCTGCACATCACCGACGACCGAATGCACGATCTCTCCATCGCGGAGATAGATCTCACCGCGATGGGAGGACGTTGTGAGGATAAAAACTCCCGTCTTACCGGACACCGAGACCAATTGAATGATGTCGGGAAGCGGGAGCTCTTTTAGTGACCCCTGGAAGGCCATGGAAACTCGATCTTATTGCAGTCGGAAGTTCACCGTCAGGTTGTAGTACACGTCAACGGGTTTACCGTTGAGAGTCGCGGCCTTGAATTTCCAGGTCTTGATGGCTTTGACCGCTTCTTCGCTGAGACCCATGGGCAAACCCTTGAGCACTTTCACGTTGGTCACATTGCCTTGCTTGTCGATGATCGCTTGCACGATCACGACGCCTTGAATCCTGGCTTTTCGCGCGATCTCTGTGTACTGCGGCTGCGGTGCAGATAGTTTTTCCGGCTTCTGGACATCTCCGCCTACATGGATGGGACCTTCTGGTTCCACCGCGGGAGGAGCATCCGGAATGCCGAATACGATGTCGTCCACGTCCGGCAGATCGATTTCCGGTTCTGGCTCCTCGAGCCGAATAGGTTCGGGCTCGTCTGGAGTCGGATCGGGAATTGGAACCTTCTTAGCCTTAGGCTTGGGAATTTCCTGCTTCTGCTTGGGCGGTGGCGGTTGAAAACGCACCTGCTGGACGACGTAGACCTTCTTCTCTTTCTTATCTTTCTCCACCTCAAAAGCGATGGTGGGAAAGTGAATCGCCAAAAGAATGACGTGAAAGATCGCGGCGCCAATGAGAGAGAACTTGAAGTGCTTGTTGTCTTCGGCATCCTCATTGGCAAAAATCGAGTACGCGCCCCCCGCAACCGATTCCAGTTCGCTGCCGCCAGATTTCGCCGGCGGCGGAGTTGAGTTCTGCTGGTTGGCCATGCTTCTGCCCCTAAAAAACCTGCGGTTCTCGATTTAGAACCAAAACGATTCTATCTCGCGCTGCGTTGGAATCGAAATGTTGATTTCGTCCTTGAGCTCCAGGACATCCTTGCCCTGGCGCAGCACGTCAAAGACCTCGACCATGTATCGATAAGGCGTCTCAGGAGTCGGCTTGATAATCACCGGCTTCTTCGCATTCGCCTCCAGCTTAGGCTTCAGATAGTCGAGAATCTCGTCTAGCTGCTTCGGCTTCTGGTCGACCATGAACGTTCCGTCCGGCAGGATCTCGATCAGCACCGAATCTTCCTTCTCGACGATCGGCGGCGTATCGTCATCCTTGGGAAGGGCGAAATCGAGACCCCGCGTGGCAGCGAACGTCGTCGTGACCATGAAGTAAACAATCAGGAGGAAGGCGATATCCGCCATCGAAGACGTCGGAATTTCCTCATCTGGCTTCTTCTGCTTCAGCTTCATGCCATCAACCTCCAGCCTCGTCGTCGGCCGTTCTCTGCTCGGACAGCAGGTAAATCAGCTCGACTTTGGCTTGCTTCAGCGAGTCGAGGATCTTGTCGACGCTACGGTAGGGCACATCCGCATCCGCCTTGAGCACAATGGCCCGATCCGGATACTTGGCAACCAGATTGGCCGCGAAGGTCACCACGTCGTCGACGTTGGGTACCGGCGCGCTCATCTCGTCACCGTCGGTGACTCGAATCTGGCCATTGCTGGTTACCGAGATGTAGGCGACCTCCTTGGGGATCTCGAAACGCAGCTCGGTTCTTGGCAAAACCACCTGCGTCTTGTCCTTCTCGAAGGTAATCGTCACCATGAAGAAGACGATCAGTAGGAAAGCGATATCGGCCATCGAAGCGGTCGGAATCACTGACCCCTGCTCGTGACGTCTCTTGAGTCTCATGTTTCGAGGATCCCCTTTTTCAGTCGAAAGTCGCTTACTTCTTCTTGTCGATAGCGGGCGCGGGCGCGGATTGATCAGCCGTGATTCCGCTACGTTCCATCTCGCCGAACGTCTCGAGCAGCATGTTGGTGCTGGTCTCGATATCGCGTACGGAAGCGTTGATGCTATTGGTGAAGAAATTGAAGGCGAGCTGCGTCGGGATAGCGACGAGCAGGCCAGCAGCGGTGGTGATTAGGGCCTCGGAGATACCGGCAGCCACAGCCCCCGGATTCGACAGGCCTTGCTCGGCCAGAGCATCGAAGGACCGGATCATGCCGGAAACCGTTCCGAAGAAGCCGAGGAGGGGTGCAACGTTTGCCACACTGGCGAGAATCACGAGGCGCTTCTCAAGGCGGGCCACCTCATGCAGAGCTGCCGTCTCGATGGTCTTCTCGATGTCTTCTTTGGGCTGGCCATACTTGAGCAGCCCTGCTTTCATGATCGAGGCCAACGGTCCGCGGTACTGCTCACAGATCTTGATCGCATCGCGCAGAGACTTGTTGACGATGAGTGCCTTGCGAAGCTTCGCGAGGAACTCATTGACGTTGATCTTGGCCTTGTTCAGGACAACCCAACGTTCGATCATGACAGCCACGGAGATCACGGACATGGCCAGGAGGACCCACATGACCCAGCCCCCGCCGTACATGTACTTTAAGAACGTGCCGCCAATTTTGTCCAACTTACTTACCTCCTCTTGGCTGTTTTGACTCGCCTAGTGCGAGTTTTGTTCCCGAAATTCTTCGGAATGAGCTTCTGATTTCTGATTTCGCGAGCTTACGACGCCTGCTGCGCTCAGGCAATGTTGAATCTCGGGATGCCTTTCGAGACCCTGGATTCCGACCCCACTCCCCAACCTTGTACGGCTATCCGTCGCCCCGACGTCGTCTCAATGCCCTTCCAGCGCTAGCGTTTCCGCGTCTTGCCAAGCTGCCTTTCGGCCTACCCTCGGGCTCCTAAAGCTACTGCCGCTTAGGAGGGTACCACCTCGGGAGGCAAAGCGGCTATGCCACGCCGAGGCGAGGGCCCTCATTCTTGACAACACGCACCGCAACCGGGGCGGCGCTCCACTTCTCCGCGAGCACTGATTGGGCCGGCATCTTAGCATGCCAAAAATTCATGGTCAAGGACGGTCTGCCGGCGCCTAAACCAAGCTTTTTCAATGAGTTAGCGACTTTACAAGTCGCCCCTCGCCGGAGCCCCAGGGGGCATTCTGGCAGATACCAGGGCCATATGGCGGCCCTTCGGTGACAGACCGCCCAAAGGCCATTTTGCCCTGCCGTCAGGGTGCCAGCGAATCGAGTCGATAGCGCTGAGCGTAGCAAACGGCAACGGCCAGCGCATCGCTGGCATCGACACTCAGCGGCTCGGCGCCTAGACCGAGAATTAGGCGCACCATGCGTTGCACTTGTTGCTTGTCGGCCCTGCCGTGACCAGTCAATGCCGACTTGACCTCAGCCGGTGAATACTCGCGGCAAGAAATATCGCGCTGAGCCAAGGTCACCAAGAGGGCACCCCTTGCTTGCGCGAGGACGATCAGCGACCTAGGGTTGACGCCTTGAAAAAGGGCTTCCAGGGCGGCCGCCTGTGGCCTGAACTGCTCGACGACACGTTCCAGCTCTCGACACAAGTGGACCAATCGCAACTCGAGGGACTGCCCCTTTGGAGGCGAAATACGACCACTGGTCACGGCATGCAACTTGGCGCCACGGCGCTCGACGACACCAAATCCAGTATGCCGGCTTCCGGGGTCGAGCCCTAGGATGCGCACCGGGCTCAGTCGGAAGCCGCGGCCAGGGCATCTTCGCTGATATCGAAGTTGGCCCAAACATTCTGCACATCGTCGAGGTCTTCCATGGCTTCGAGAAAGCGCAGCACCTGCGGCGCGTCCTCATCGGGCACCGCCACCGAAGTCGACGGAATTTGCGACAGCTGTTTCTCGAGCACCGGCACCTCGCGCTCAGCCAAAGCCTCTCGCATGGCATCGAACTCTGACGGCGCGGTGAACAGCTCGAAGGTCCCGTTGTCGGTGGAAATATCTTCCGCTTCCAGCTCCAGAGCCAGCCCGATGAAGTCGTCCTCGTCCATTTGCTCGGAGTCGACCAGGAAATAACCACGTAGGTCGAACATGTAGCTGACACATCCGTTCTCGCCGAGGTTGCCGCCATGTTTGCTGAATTGATGACGAATTTCTCCCACGGTGCGGTTGCGGTTGTCGGTCATGGTCTCCACCAATACCGCAACCCCCCCGGGCCCGTAACCTTCGTAGGTCACCTCGTCCAGCGCTCCTCCTTCGAGCTCGCCGGTACCTTTCTTGATCGCCCGGTCGACTTTGTCGTTGGGACAGTTGTTCGCTTTGCACTCTTGGATGGCACTGCGCAAACGTGGATTTCCGTCGGGGTCGCCACCACCTATGCGAGCGGCGATCGTCACTTCCCGTAATAGACGGGTGAAGATCTTTCCTCGCTTGGCATCGGCAGCCCCCTTCTTACGCTTGATTGTGCTCCATTTACTATGGCCAGACATGGCTACGGCTCCTGATGGCAAATCTCAAAGTAGGTATTATCGCTTCAACGCCACGATCGCCAGCGGCTTGCGCTAGAATAGTGGTCACGAGTCACTCCTTTTCCTGCTTCCGAGCTCAAAGTACCTTCCGAGTTACTTCTCGGAGCAGCTCAGCGGAGCCACTCGACCTTTGGAGCTATAGGGGCAGTGTTCGAAGGACCTGGAGTCGCCATTCTACAAGATCCAGGTTATACATCGGGACCGCCATTCCGGTTCCATGTCCAGATCAGTGTGGCGATGGGGCTCTCGGCACCGATGCTCGACAACGGAACGCGGCTCAAATTCCAGGATCACCAGGGGCGACCGGGGCGATGAGCGAGGTGACCTTAACAATGGATTCCATGAACCCGCGGAGAAAAGTGCTTACATGTCGGTCATCCTAGTCGCCGAGCAGGATGCTGGATACGGCGAAAAGATTGCACAATCCTTGAGGTCCGAGGGCTGGACGGCACAAACCGTCGACAGTCGAGACGCTGCCTTTCGCGCCGCAGCGATCACCAAACCTCGCTTGCTCTTGGCAAGCGCCTCCCTGCCCGAGGCACCCCAGCTGTTGGCGGCTTTTTCGCGCCTGCGCGGTGGCCCCGGAGCTATCGTTCTGGTGCCCACCACCGCCTCCGAGACCGCCAAGGCGTCTGACTACCAGGCCGACACCTTGTTGCGCATGCCGGCCGACGACGCGACGCTGAAGGGAGCGGTGCGCTCCTTTCTGCAGGTCGCTGGCCAAGGGGCCACGAGACCACCCACCGAGCCTCCGAAAAGCACCGGCCAGCAGCTCACCTCCGCTGACATCTTCGGCGATGTTCTGGCCGAAGTGGAAGCGGAAGCATCGCGGAGTCGACGGGCCGCCTCTAAAGCTCGGCTCCGAGCATCCAACGACGAAATCGAGCGCAAGCTGGAAGAGACTCTTTCCGGGGTTTTTCCAGTCGGGAACAAACCCCATACGTCGCCCCCTGCGTCGTCCGGGCCGCCTCGGCCTGGCCAGGCCCCGACAAGCGGGCGGCCCAAACGGCGGGCCGATCTTCCGACCGACCGGGAGATCGATGACCTGCTGGACAAGACGTTGTCGTCGCTCGAGCTTCCGACGCGTAGCCGCAAATTGGCCAATCGAGCCACGCCTGCCAAGACGAAGGTTCCTGCCAGCCCAGCCGCCGCCGCTCCTGGTGGACTGACGCCCGGCGTGGAGACGCCCGGCGTGGACGGAGAGGAGGGCGCCGAGGGCGCCGACAACGAAGGCTTCGGAACCTTGCCGCAGCCCGAGGAGGACGACGATCCAGAGGCGATCGCCGCTAGGCACAGCGACACCAAGCTGCAAACTCGCTTGCTCCCGGAGCTCCTACAGCGTCGCCTGCTGTCGATGTTTTACGACGCCCGCACGGCCATCGAAGAGCACGGCGTCAACACCCTCTTTCTAGCCTTGGGCCAGCTGCAGTGGTCGGACGTGCAGCGCCCTGACATCGAGCGTAGGGCGCCTCTGGTGTTACTGCCGGTGTCCCTGGAACGCACCACCGCCGGGGCTCGCTTCCGCCTCGGGGCCCTCGAGCAAGAACCCAGTGACAACCTTTCCTTGGGGGCAAAGCTGAGGGAGCTCGGGATCGAAGCCCCATCCTTTGACTGGCAGGACGACTTCAATTTCGAGGCCTATTGCCGATCCTTCGAGGAAGCCGTCGTCCACCGGCCGAGCTGGAAGATTCACCCCAACGCCATCGTCCTCGGGTTCTTCTCGTTCGCCAAGTTCCTCATGTACCGCGACCTGGATCCAGAGCTCTGGCCCGCCGAGCAATCCTTGGACGACCATCCACTGGTGAACGGATTGTTGGGAGACGGCTTTCCCCGAGCAGAGCCGCCCTTGCCGGAGGGCCAGCACCTCGACGACCTGATGCCGTTGGCGCAGCTCCAGCACGTGGTCGATGCCGACTCCTCCCAGGCTCTAGCGGTGGAAGAGGCGCGACGGGGCCGCCATATGATCATTCAAGGCCCACCGGGCACCGGTAAATCACAAACCATTGCAAACCTCATCGCCACCGCCGTTGGCGACGGAAAGACCGTCCTCTTCGTCGCTGAGAAGCTGGCCGCCCTCGACGTCGTCGCACGACGGCTCGACGAAATCGGCCTAGAAGCCATCGCCCTCGGGCTGCACAGCCATCGCGCCAATAAACGTCAATTCCTCAAGAGCCTAGCCCACACCTTGAAGCTCGGTGCTCCACGGTCGCCGATCGACAAGGGTCTACTCGCCAACCTCAGGGACCTGAGGATCCAACTCAACGACCATGCTTTCCGCCTCAATGAACCACACCAACCCTGTGGTCTGACTGTCTTCCAGATCATAGGACAGTTGACGGCATTGCAAGGCAGGCTCGACCCCGGCGAGATCCCCGTGCTCACCGACGCTCCGTCCTGGGCTCCCGACGACTACAAGCAACGACTTCGACTGGTGGAGGATCTGCAATCCGACCTCGCTACGCTGCACCAACCCGACCAGCACCCTTGGTTCGGGGTCGGCCGTTTCGACCTGGACAGGTTCGACATTGCCGAGATCGTAGCCACCGCCGGGAGCTTGGCAACCTCCCTCTTACCGATCCTGGACCTCTGCCGGTCCCTTTGCGAGCGCTTCCGCATGGCACCGGTCGAGACCCTCGCCGAAGCCAGGGACCTCGGAATCCGCGCATCCCTGGTGGCCCGATCTCCGATCTTGGATGCCTCGGCCCTGACCTCCGAAGAGTGGCTCTCACACCGGCAGACGCTGCAGGAGGTGGTCACCGCCGTCCGACTTTTGCAGGACGCCGACCTGCAGATCGGTGAACGCTTCACGTTCAAGGCCTGGGACACGGACATGGCCCAGATACGACAACAGATCGCGACCTACGGTAGCTCATGGCACCGCATCTTCCATGGCTCCTACCGCCGCGCCATGGGCAGCCTGCGGGGCGTTCTGAAGACCGGGCGCCCCCCGAAGGATCTCGCCAGGCGCTTGCGTTGGATCGACCATCTGATCGAAGCGCAGCGCCATCGAAAGCGGGTCAGCCGAGACGATGCCTTAGCGGGCCGATGTTTCGGCAGCCTGTGGCTGGGCAAACCCGCTTGGCAAGATCTGCAGCAGGTGGTCGACTGGGCGGCCGACGCAGAGCAACAGGGGCATCTCCCCGCAGTCCTCGCCATGCGATCGACCATCGACCAGCCCGGGGACTGCGCGGAGGCTGCTGCGGACCTCCTGACCGCCCTCGACCGTTTCACGGCTGAGCTCCAAAGCCTGACCCAGCGCCTCGAGCTCGACATCGGGCTCAGCCTCGGCGAGACAAAGCTGGCGGACGCCCCCCTGGCCACCGTCAAGAGCCGCATCGCCGCTTGGTCGCAAGGGGACGAGTCCCTGTCCCAATGGATGGTGTATGCCTCCCACGCCCAGCAGGCCAGGGAGCTGGGCTTGGATGTACTGGTGACCGCGGCCGACCACGGCACAACCCCGGCAAGCCAGCTAGGCGATGTCTTCCGCCTCGCCTACCACCGGCGTTTGTATCGCCACATCGCCCGCAAGGTGCCGGCTTTACAACGCTTCGACGGCAAGGCCCATCGGCGCCGGGTGGCGAGCTTTCGCAAGCTCGACCGAGAATGCCTCGAGCTGGCGCGATTCGAGGTGCTGGCCAAGCACCACCAAGGTTTGCCCAACCACAGCTCGACGGCCGGCGTCCTAGGCAAGCTGCTCAGCGAGATGAAACGCAAGCGCGGGCATATGCCGATCCGCAAGCTGATCGCCTTGACCGGCACCGCCATTCAAGCGATCAAACCCGTCTTCATGATGAGCCCCCTCTCCATGGCCCAGTTTGTCCCTCCGGGCGCCCTGACCTTCGACCTCGTCATCTTCGATGAGGCTAGCCAAGTGGAACCCGTAGATGCTCTCGGGGCCATCGCCCGCGGGCGTCAGCTGGTGGTGGTCGGCGACGAGAAACAGTTACCCCCCACCCGCTTTTTCACCAAGGTCGGCCTGGAGACCGGGAGCGACGACCCAGATGACGGCACCGCCAAAGCCAGCGATATCGAAAGCGTTCTCGGCCTTGCCGAAGCCAAGGGCCTGCCCAGCCGGATGCTGCGCTGGCACTACCGCAGTCGCCATCCAACCTTGATCGCAGTATCCAATGAGCATTTCTATGACGGCTATCTCCGTATCGTTCCCAGCCCCATCAGCCGCTCAGTGCACTATGGTGTGAAATTCCATCACGTCGAAGATGGCACGTTCAGCCGTGGACGGCGGGGCCTGGGCTGCAATCATAAGGAGGCCCAAGCGGTGGCGGCGGCGGTCATGCGACACTGCACCGAGCAGCCCGGAGCTTCCCTCGGCGTCGCCGCCTTCTCATCTCGGCAACGCAATGCCATCCTCTCTGAGCTCGAGCACTTGCGCCGCGGCCAACTGGCAGCGGAGCCGTACTTCCAAGCCCATCCCTTCGAGCCTTTTTTCGTCAAGAATCTCGAGAATGTGCAAGGCGACGAGCGCGACGTCATTTTCATCTCAGTGGGGTACGCACCGGACGAGGAGGGCAATTTTCCGATGCGTTTCGGCCCCCTCAACAACGAAGGCGGCGAACGTCGTCTCAATGTATTGATCACGCGGGCCAAGCAGCGTTGCGAGGTCTTCTCGTCCATTGTCGCCGACCAGATCGACACCCGCCGGAGCAAAAGTGCCGGCGTCGCCGCCTTGAAAGCCTTCCTGCGTTTCGCCCAGACAGGCCATCTCAAAACTCGCCGCCTTCCCCGGGGAGTCGATGTGAAGAGCCCTTTCGTGGCCACGGTGAAGCGGGCTTTGGAGAGCCATGCATGGGTCGTCGAAGAAGGGGTGGGTGCCGATGGGTTCCAGGTGGATCTGGCGATTGTCGATGCCGAGGACCCAGGCCGTTTTGTGCTCGGCATTCTATGCGACGGATCCTCCTACAGCGCCGGCCGTTCCGCCAGGGAACGGGACCGACAGCGGCAGGCGATTCTCGAGGCTCACGGATGGCGTACCCACCGCATCTGGAGCCTGGATTGGTTTCATCGTCCACAGGAACAACTCGATCGACTGCTGGACGCTATCCAACTTGTCAAATCCGCCTCACCTCTACCATCACCGCAGGGCAACCAAGAACCCGGCACGGAACGCCGGAAAGCAAGCCGCAGCACTGGCGGGCGAGACCGTCGCGTCGCGAGTCCTTATCTCGAGGCCGACATGGCGGTGCCATTAGACACTGAGTTGCACCGGCTACCCGCCGACCAACTCGCCGAGGTGGTAACCCGAATTCTCGAAATCGAAGCGCCAATGCATCGACAGGAGCTGACGACGCGACTTCGCCAACTCTGGCGCATGGCCCGGGCTGGGTCCCGAGCACGGGAGGCGTGCCAGGCAGCTATCACTTCACTCATCGAGCAGGACAAGGTGCGATTGCAGGAAGGATTTCTCAGCTTGGAACAAACGGAGCTTCGTCTCCGCGATCGCACCCAAGTGAGCTCTACGGGTCTGCGCAAACCCCAGTTTCTACCGCCACAGGAAATTGAGCATGGCATCCTGGTCCTCACCGAGCTGAACCACGGGTTGCGTCCGGAGGAGGTCGCCAAGGTCGTTTCCCGTGCCCTCGGCTTCAGGGCCCTCAGCGCCCAGCTCAAGGGCCTCATCGACGCCTGCCTCGAACGTCTGTTGGCCAGCGACCAGTTGACCTCGACGGATGGAATCCTACAACGGACTCGCCACTGATCGTCGACTCCTCAGGGCATCGAGGCTTCAGCCCACCCATAGGCTTCGCCAGCTCCGAACGATTTACAACCCCATGTAAAGATTGCCCACCCTGGCACAGGATGGCGGGGCGGCGTGCCCAAGGAAGAGGCTTTGGCCTGCTGCTTGCGGGCAACGCGGCCATTTGGCACGCGGTTTGCAGTACTTTTTCTCGTATACGTGACTTGATTTACGTATCGAATTCAAGAAATCAGGAGTTGACATGCATTCCGAGCCCACGCCGTATTCCAATCAACCAACGCCTTGTGAAAAGCCTTGTCAAAAAATACCACCTCAATTCCTCAGCACCTCGAAACCTCCGACCTCGGCAGGACTACCAGGTGGGCTCGCCTTGGTGGCGGGGCTCTGTCTGCTTCTGCTGTTGACAGCTTGCGCCAGCGTCGGCGGTCCCTATGAGACCCGACGCGACAAAACCGCCAAGGGAGCGGGCATCGGCGCCGTGGTCGGAGCCGCTGCGGCCGTGCTCGACGGCAAGCGCGAGGCGGACGAGATCCTCGCCGGAGCTGCCATCGGTGGCGCCATCGGCGGTGGTGTCGGTGTCTACATGGATGCCCAGGAGGAGAAGATTGCCCGTATTCCCGGCACCACCGTCGAGCGGGTCGGCCCGGCGACGCTTCTGGTGCACTTCGACGCCGACGTGCTGTTCAGCATCGATTCCGCGAGCCTCGACGCGGGCGCCCGCGATGCCTTGCAATCGATGGCCGGTGTGTTGCAGCAGTACCCGAAGACGGCGGTGATCGTGCAAGGTCACACCGATGCCTCCGGCAGTGAAGAGCACAACCAGTCCCTCTCGGAGCGGCGGGCCGAAAGCGTGCGCGGCTTTCTCATCGCACGGGGTGTCGAGCCGAGCCGCTTGGTGGCCGTCGGCTATGGCGAATCCGCCCCCCGCGCCAGCAACGACGATGACTATGGTCGCAGCCTGAATCGGCGGGTCGACATCCTGCTGCGGGCGCAGGTCAAGTGATCTGACGCCTGGTATCCACCTACCCATAACCCTGGAGGCCCGAGTCCCCGATGCGACCGAATGTTCCCTACGCACTCTTGTTGGCGGCGCTGCTACTTTGGACCCTGGCATGCGGCAGCTTTGACCGGCTGCCGAGCCTCAGGCCCGCCAGCCCCTACGACGCCTACGCCCGTTCCCTGACGGAGACAGCAGCGCTCTCCAAGGCGGCTGGAAACAGTATCGCCGGTGACTGGGTGTCGGCCGGTGAGCTGGCCATCGATCAGCCGGTGGACTTTGACCTGCCGTTCCAGGAAGCAATGTTCTTCGATCCGCGCCGGGTGAAGGCCGTGGCCTATCGTCTGGAGCTACGACGCGGCCAGACGCTGGTCGGCGAAGTCGAGGTCCCTGAGGACAACGGCGCCCCTTGCTTTCTCGACCTCTTCTTGGTCGCCGAATCAGGCGAGACCCCGCGGGACAAACCAAAGAGGGTCGCCCAGGCCGGCAAGGGAAGCACGGAACTGACCCACAGGGTGCGCCGCAGCGGCACGTACGTCTTGCGCATGCAGCCGGCCATGGCGGCCCGTGGTCTCTATACATTGGATGTTGTCTACCAGGCCAGCTTGACCTTTCCTGTCGCCGGCCATGACCCGCGAGCCGTCGCCAGTGTCTTCGGCGACCCCCGCTCCGGCGGGCGGAGCCACCATGGCATCGACATCTTCGCCCCCCGCGGCACCGCCGCCGTGGCGGCCACCAACGGCCGCGTCACCAGGGTGGGTAGCAACCGCTTGGGCGGCAACGTCGTCTGGATGCGGGGCGACGGCGTGTCCTTCTACTACGCTCACCTCGAGGCCCAGAGTGTGTCCACCGGTCAAGCGGTCAAAGCGGGCGACACCGTCGGCCGGGTGGGAAACTCCGGCAACGCCGCAACCACACCGCCCCACCTGCACTTCGGTATCTACGATGGCGGAGCCGTCGACCCGCTGCCTTATCTGAGCGCCAGCTCCGCACCGTCACCTGTCGAGGTCGACACCGACCGCTTGGGCGGCTGGGCTCGGATCCGCGGCAATCAAGTCAACTTTCGGCAAGGACCCTCCACCCAAACCGCCGTCCTCGACAAGCTACCCCGGAGCACCGTAGCCAGATTACAAGGCGCCCACCGGGGTTGGTATCGGGCCGAGCTGCCCGACGGTCGAGAGGGCTATCTCTTTGCATCGTTGACCGAAGGCACCGACAAACCCTTGCGTCGGCTGACCATCGATCGTCACGGCAGGCCTCTGCAGTATCTTCCCGAGCCCTCCGCTACCATCGCCGCCAACTTACCCCCCGGACACAAAGTCGAAGTTCTCGGCTCCTTCGGAGACTATTTGTTGGTGCGTCCGGATGAGGAGACCGTTGGCTGGATGCCCGAGCAGCCGGTGGCGGATCCTGCTGCACCCGCCAGCGGAGCCGTCCCGTGACAACTTTCAACCGTTCCTGTTCCCTGACCTAAACCCAACACTCACTAAGGAGATTCGCCATGAGTTGGCTTGCACTACTCGGCATCGCTGTCGTTTTTACCACCATCGCCGCCCTGATCGGAGGACAACCGGATGGGGCCCGTCCGGTTTCCGGCACCCGCATGATGAGCGCCGCCCGCGTCGTCCTGTTTCTGCTGGCGGGGGTTTTCCTGATCCTTGCCGCACGGGGTTACTTTGCCGGCTGATGCCGCTCGCCCGGGGGCGTCGAGCACGCCCCCCCCTCATTCAGTGGAAGGTAGACTGCGAAACACCGCCAACAGATAGTCGAGCAGCCCGAGGACCACCGGTAGAACGCCAAAGGCTGCGAAAGCCATGAAGGCGAGTGGGTGCACAAGTTGTAGGCTGATCGCCTGCACCAACAATCCGAAACAGATGAGCCCACCGGCCCGGCCCAAGGAGCCAACCTGCGGAAATTTCATGGCTGCCCTCCGTCGGCGGCTTGCCAAGTGGGAAGATCGTCGAGCTCGCCAACGTTGTGAACCCACTCGTGGCAATCCAAGCACGACGTTTCATTGCTCTTCAGCTCCGCCAGGATATCCACATGCAGATCTCCTTCCGCGAAGGAACGGGCGTCGCCATGGCAGCTCAAGCACTCGCGATTGTTGTAGGGTTTATAAAGCTCGATGTGCTCCGGGGTCTGGCCGCTGTAGTAGATCCACAGATGCTTGAGGCCGGCGAGCTTGGCTTCGACATCGCCGAACATCGTGTAGGTGGTGTGGCAGGTGAAGCAGGCATGGTCCCGGGGCGTCAGATTGTTCTGGAAATGGACCGCCGGTAGGTAGTCGGAGTCGTCGATGGCGAGGGAGCGACCATAGGGCTCCATGACGTGGCAAGAGAGGCAGAACTCCGTCGACTTGGCGCGGGTCAAGTGGGATTCGAGCCCGAGAAAGGTCAACACCGTCGGCAGCACAAGAAAAGCGACAAAGGCCACTGCCTTGCCCCCTGGCCCCCGCGCCGCGCCCGGATGACGCACCAAAATAGCGATCAACACGACGGTGATCAGCACCAGCAGGCCCAAACCCAGACCCAAATCTACATGGGCCATGATCTTATGGCCCGTGATCGGCGGCAGCCCTGGCAGGAGTGTTGGCCAGCCACTCCAGGATCGACCTCAGCTCATCGTCCGTGCCTTCGAATTCCCGCTTGTGGAGTCCGTCATCACCCTCTTCCTGCTTGCGTAGGAACTTGGCGAGGGCGTCGAAATCTTCCATCTCGTGGGCCGAGAGATCGGGACCTGCCAGCTTCTCCGACTTTGTCTTGGCGACAATATTCGCCGTCTCGACGCCGTGACAGAGGTTGCATTTGTGGGCGGTAAAGAGCTTCGGTCCATCCGTCGCCGCATCGCCCTGCCCAGAGTCTGCCGCCGCAGCGACCACCGACGGAGCCGCCAGCAAGCAGGTCAGGAGCAGCAGCCAGCCGGCCCTCGCCTGACATGCCCTGGTAAACCCTACAAGCCAAGATTCTGAATGTCGCATGGTGTCTCCTCGGATGATTCTTCGTCGACCAAGGCATCCACTGAAGGTGGCCTGGGTGTGCGGAATCGTTGCCGTCCAGCGGAAACCCACCGTAGCGCCACGCCGACGCTGGTGGATTGCGCCAGTTTTAATGCTAGCAACGCCGCCACAAGGCGCAACCACCCGATGAGGTAGGTCCCCACACCACCCACAAACCACCCCACGCTCCACCCCGGAGGGTGTTCCCCTCAGGGTCCGCACACCTCAAGATCAAGCTCACCAAAAGTTGGATCAGGACTGTTTAGGACCCAAGCTCGTGAGGAGTGAGATATGACTTGGAAGCAACTCACCGCCTACCTCGTCGGTTGTGGCTGCTGCTGTTTGCTGCTGCTTGCCTCGGCATCCGGCAACCCTCCCCCTGACGGCGAAGGGTCGCCGGCGATCTTTGCTGGCAACGCGGAGTATGTCGGCAGCGAGACCTGCGCCACCTGCCACGATGACTACGAGGCCCACTTGGCGGTCACCGGCCATGGACAAAACAACTTCCGCAACCTCAGCGACCGCGGTTGTGAGACTTGCCATGGCCCGGGCAGTGTGCACATGGACGACCCCGACAACGCCGCCAACTGGCCACGGGTCGACCGCCTGGAGCCGGACCTGCAAAGCGCCGTCTGCCGCACTTGCCACGACGGAGCCAAACAGTTCTTCTGGGAAGGCAGCATGCATCAAGCCCGCGGCATGTCGTGCATCACTTGCCACAGCGTCCACTCGCCGAAATCCGACACCGACCAACTGCAAACGGCGCAGCCCATGGAGCAATGCTTCACCTGCCACAAGGACGTGCGGGCCGAAACCTGGAAAACCTCTCACCACCCGGTGCGAGAAGGTCTGATCACCTGTGGCGATTGCCACAATCCCCACGGCTCCGCCGCCGAGGGCATGATCACCGCCGTCTCGGTCAATGAGCAGTGCTACAGCTGCCATGGTGAGAAGCGGGGGCCGTTCATCTGGGAGCACCCCCCGGTGCGGGAGAATTGCCTCACCTGCCATTCCCCACACGGCTCCAATCACCTGAAGCTACAGCGTACGTCCGTCCCATTCATCTGCCAGCAATGCCACGCCAATACGCGCCATCCGGGCACCCTGTACGACGCTTCGAGCTTGGCGGACGGCGGACGGGCCAGCAACCGCGAATTCAATCGCGCCTGCCTCGATTGCCACGCCTCGATCCACGGTAGCAACCACCCGTCCAGCCCGTACCTCGGACACTGACACCACCACGAGACTGGGAGACGCCATGCACAGAGAGCAGATCCACCGCGGCCGGGTGACCCTCGGCTTCTTGGCAGCCGGACTGGTGATGTCGATGCCGGCCATGGCCGGAGACGATTTTCAGCTGCACCTCGATCCCCTGGTGCTCGAGGTGCTGGAGACCGACGTCGACACCGACTCGTCCAAATTCGAAGAGTACCAGGACTTGGGAAGCGGCTTCCGTTTACCCCGGCTCAAAATTGAGGGCTTCGACAGTGCGGGCGAGCGCCATCTGAGCTTCTTGGGTCAACGCCTCGGCCGTGAGGACGCCCGCTACCAGATGTCCTACGGCGTCTCCGGTCGCTACAAGATCGACCTCGACTACCGCAAGATTCCCCACCGCTTCGGCAACCAAGGTACCTTCCTGTGGAATAGCACGGGACCCGGTCGCCTGGAAATCGCCGATCCCACACAGGCTTTCCTGCAAGGGGAGATCGAGGCACGGCAGGGCAACGGAGCCATCGACTTCGACTTTCTCAACGGCTTGATCGCACCCTTCATCCAATCTGCACAACAGGTCGACATCGCCCTGCGTCGTGATCGGACCACCGCCAAGATCGATTTCGGCACTCTGGGGCGCTTCTCCTGGGGTCTGGAGTACGGTCACGAGAACCGTAAGGGCAACCGAGCCTATGGCGGGAGCTTCGGTTTCGGCAACGTCACCGAGATCCTGGAGCCCATCGACTACGACACCACCGAGGTTCAGCTCGGCGGCGAGTGGAACGGCAGCAAGGGCGGTGTGCAGTTCGGCTACCGCTACTCCCGCTTCGAGAACCAGATCAGCACCTTGATTTGGGACAATCCATTCCGCGCCACCGACAGCACCGACGGTCGCGCCTATCTGGCGCCGGGTGGCGCCTCCATCGGTGGCTCCAGCCTCGGCTTCGCCGACCTGGCGCCGGACAACGAGTCCAGCCAGCTGTACCTCTCAGCCCGTGGTCACTTCGCCGGTTGGTGGACCCATGGCAGCGCCTCCTACGGCGTCATGGAGCAGGACGATCCCCTGCTGCCGTACACCCTCAATACGTCCATTGTCGGCGTCGATCCCTTCACCGGGGCCACCTTCGACCCCACCGATCCCGCCAGCCTGCCGACGAGCAACGCCGATACTGAAGTCAATGTGCTGACCGTCAACGCCAGCGCCGGCCGCAAATTCGGCGACGGTTGGCAGCTCACCCTGCGCGGTCGCTACTATGATTACGACAACCAATCGAGTCGCATCGAGCTACCGGGCTACGTGCGGTACCACGCGGTGTGGGAAGAAATTCCGCGCATCACCGTACCCTACGCCTACAGCCGGCAAGAGGTGGGTGCCGAGCTCGCCAAGCACTTCGGCCGCAGCAGCCGGCTGGCCGTCGGCTACAAGCTCAAGACCTGGGATCGGGAATTCCGCGAAACCGAAGAGTCGGACGAGGACATCATCCGCCTGAGCTTCGACACCCGTCCCCATCCCAAGGTGAAGCTCAACGCCAGCTATGAGGTCACCGATCGCACCGTCGACAACTACGACACCGAAGCCCAGGAATTCAGCTTCCTGCTGCCCGAGGGGGCCAACAACCAACCGGGCTTGCGCAAATACGCTCAAGCTGCCCGCGAGACCGACGGCCTGCGTTTGGGCATCCAGCTCTTTCCCCACGAGGCGTGGAACATCGATGTCGGGGTCAGTCACATGGACGAAGACTACGATGAAAGCGAGCTCGGCTTGATCGCCGACGAGGTGGTGCAGCTCAGCGCCGAGGTCGGCTACACACCGGGCGAGCGCTTGACCTTCTTCGTCTTCGGCCATCGCTCCGACCGCGATACCCTGCAACGCTCTCGGCAATCCGGCGGCACCGTTTCCACCGACCCCGACGACAACTGGCAAGCCACCTTCGAAGAGGTCACCGACACCTGGGGGCTGGGGCTCAGGGCCCAGATCAGCGAGCGCTCGGAGCTCGACATCTCCGGTAATTGGTCGCGCTCCGACGGCCTGGTGGATCTCTTCACCACCCCGGCGGGCACCCCGAGCTCGGCAACCGACATCGACAACTACGAGGACATCGAGCTCTTTGCCCTGCGGGCCCGGATCGATTTCGAAATCACCGACTCCGCCCGCGCCGGCCTGAGCTATCGCTACGAGGATTTCACCCTCGACCGCTTCATCCTGCAGGGGCTGCTTCCCTACTTGCCGGGCGCCACCTTGCTGGCCGCCGACGAAGGTGACTACCAAGCCTCGGTGATCGGAGTCGACCTACGGCTCTCGTTCTGAGCAAGCGCACGGAATGCCCCCGTTGGGCACCACCTCTACGGAACAGTCGACGACCAGAGCGACGTGTCCCCTGACTCGAAGCCATTTCCGAAGAGGCGCGCCAGCACGCCCGCATCGCGGCTCAGGTCAACGGTGCCCGCCGTGTAAGCGAACAGATCCGTACGACCCAGGATGTCGGCATCGCTATCGCTATCATCGTCACCGGCATCCCGAGCGGTGAATTCGAAACCCATCGGCAACTCGAATTCCAGGCGATAGGTTCCGCTGGCGACCCCGGCAAAGCGATAGCGGCCATCGGCATCGGTGACGGTGGTCGCCACCGTCGTGCCACCTGCATTGAGCAAAAGCACGGTGGTGCCCGGCCGTCCCGGTTCCGATAGCCCTTGCAGACCATCTTCATCGTTGTCGTACCACACCAGATCACCGATCAGACCGGCCGCCGCAACGCCGAGGAAACACGGTGAGACCTCGGAGGTATCGGTGGGTAGCTCGCTGACGCTCTCGCGGGTGGCGGTGGCGGTGGGAAAGGTCACCGCCGACATGGTTTGAGCGCTGAACGTCGCATCGCCGCTGGCATCGGTGGTGATCTGTTCGATATCGAGAAGAAAGCGGGTCTCGCCGTGGCCACTCGGGTCGCAGGACGTATTGTCGAAGACTTCGATGAAAAAAACCGTCGAAGGCGTCGCGTTGAGGGTGCCGCTCAAGGTGGTGAGGCCGGCGCCGTTGGTGGCGACATGGGTGATCAGCGGGAAATTCTGTAAGCGATTGGGGCCGAAGTCGGGATCGTCGGGGTCGTTGGCGGTTACCCCGTCGGGAGCGCTGGCGGCGACGGCCAGATCGATGGCCAGACCGCCGTTGTTCCAGATGGAGTTGGCCAGGATGGCATTGTTCAGCGTGTTCTGGCCCCCCGCCCCGCTATCGGGATCCAGCACGGCCACGCCGGTCCCGAGATTGTGGGCAATCAGATTGCCGCCGTTGGTAAATTGGGAGTAGCCGCCCACCAAGCTTTCGGAGCTATTCACCAACCGCACACCGTCGCCGCTGTTGGGAAGCTCCAGGCTGCCATTCCGGCTGAGCCCGATACGATTGCTGGAGATGCGGGTGCCGTCGGAGCCTTCGACCAAGATACCGTGTCCAGGTTCCAAGCCTGTGCCGTTGGACGAAATCAGGTTGCCGCCGGTGAATCCCGGAGCAAGGTCGCCGACCACCGTGGCCATGGAAGGGGTTGTGCCGCCCGGCAAAATGTGCACACCGTGCAGCGTATTGCCGCGGGACAGCTGGCCGCTGACATCGGTTCCGATTCGGTTCGCCAGGATCTTTGTACCGCTGGCACCGGCCACCAAGACCCCAGAGCCGCCCGAGCCAAAATCATCCGCCCGGTTGCCGGAGATCAGATTGCCGGTGGGTACACCCAGACCATCGAAGCCGCCGACTTCGTTGTCGTTGGCTCCTTCCGACACAAAAACGCCGGCCAAGCGGTTGCCCAAGAGGGTCGAGCCGTCGCTCGCCAGGCCTATGTAGTTGCCCAAGACGGCATTTCCATCCCCCAGCAGCCAAACGCCGATCGACTCATTGCCTGAGATCACATTGTCGCGTACCAGATTCTCGTCCCCTTCCACCTTCAGCCCCTGGCCGATGACGCCGTTGCCGATCGCCACCATGCCCGTCGGGTCCGTACCGAGGTAACTGCCCACCACCGTGTTACGGGCAGCGTCCGGGCCGAATCTGATACCGCCATCGAAGTTGCCTGAAACGACGTTTCTCGCCAATTCGCCAAAGACGTTATCGGAGCCGGAGACGCCGATACCGCGGAAATTCGCCGACGCCGCCCCGGTTTCATCGAGGCCGATCCAACAGCCGTCCACTCGGATGCGATCACCGGAGACTCCGATTCCGTCCAGGGGAAAACCGCTGATACGCAGCCAGCGCACGCTGATGTCGTTGCCGGTGAGAAACAAGCCGGGGATGGCACCTCCGCCGGAGAATTCGAGGTGGATCAGCGGCACCCCCGCGAAACCACCTTGCGTCTCCCCCCCGATGATCAACGGTGCCGTCACCTCGATGGCGTTCGGCCCCGAGACCTCGAGGTTCTGCGGCCCTCCTCCACCGACGGCAAAGCGGATCTCGTCGAGGGCCCCAGTCAGGTTGGCCTCGTCGACAGCTGCCTTGAGGGTACAAATACCAGAGGGGGGCAACACCGGCGACGTATCGCAAATGCCGTCTCCGGGGATGCCATCGGGACCGTCGAGGGTCGTGTTGACGACAAAGACGGCCCCCTCGGCGGGTGCTCCGACCACGGCGGCGAGCATTGCTGCCGCGGCCAGCCCACGTCGGAGCGACCCTGTTGAAGGGGAAATGATTTCGCGCAGTCGAAGCAGTGAAGGCCGCAAATGCCGATGCCGCAAGGCCAGAAGGTGCAAAATCATCTTGACGCTCTCCTCGGTGTCCATCGTATAGGTCCAGAAGCTCGACAGCACGGCGCTGCCGACCTCTACCTTCTTCAACAGACAGCGCGCCGAAAACGGCTCGATGCACCGGCTCGATACTCCGGCTCGATACACAGTGCGATGATCGCAGGAAAGCCGGCGGCGACCCGGGCTCAAGCCTCGGTGGAGCCCTCGGTCTCCTCGCCTGCTCGAAACGAGGCATGGCCCGGAACTTCCCTCAGCGAGACCCGCCTGCGGGGCAGATAGCTTCCGTCCTCGGCCTGCTGCAGCCAGCGCATCAATTGCTCGCGCACCCTACAGGCCAGCGACCATGCGGTGCTGGGATTGGACCCGCCACAGGCCAAACGCAGGGTCATGGTTTCATCACCAAATTCGGTGACCAGCACCTCCGGCGTGTCGGGTTCACCGACCCATTCCTCGTCGTTTTTGACCAGCTCGAGGAACTTTTCGCGGATCGCCTCGACATCGGCACCGTAGTCGACTTTGAGATAACTCGCCTTGATCAGGTAGGGGTCTTTTTTAGACCAATTCTCAAACCAGTTTGAAATGAAGTAGCCCACCGGAAAGACCAGGCGACGCTCGTCCCAAGTGCGAACGATGACATCGACATAGGTCAGATCTTCAATATTGCCCCAGTTGCCTTCCACATAGACCGTGTCGCCAATGCGAAAGGGTTGCGCCAGAGCAACTTGTAAACCGGCGATCAAGTTGCCCAGGACAGCTCGACCGGCGATGCTCAAGACCACAGCCAAGGCGCCAGCCGAGGTCAACATGGTCACGCCCAGGGTGCGGAAGACATCGAGCTGAACCAAAATAACGGAAATACCCAATAAAACCAGCACCAAAAGGACGACATGCCGTGCCACCGCCACTTGAGTCAGCAGCCGTTTGCGGCTCGCCGACTCTTCCTCGTGATGGTCACGAATCTTGGTTTCCAACACCTGTTGGACAAAAAACGTCGTAGCCCGCATGGCCAGCCAAACCACCATGCCCACGAAGAGGATCATCGTCAGGGGATCGATCACCGTCGCCACTTCGCCGGGTAAACCCAAGATCCAATCCATCATCAGCCAGATGATCAAGGTCGTCACCGACGCTGCCGTAGGCCAGAGTAGCCGCTCGCAGAGCTCGACGGCGGGGCCTTCGAGGCGCTTGATGATCCATCGCTGAATGAGCTTGGCGACGAGGTAGCCGATCACCGGTGCCAGGATGAGCGATAGGAGGCCGCCGAGCCATTGCCAGATAGGAATCCGCAACTGCCAACGCTGACGTGCCCAGGAAGGCATCTGCTGAGCCAGCCAACTGGGACCATGTATGTCCCACATGGCTCCGACGTTGTCGATGGTGTGGGGGGAGAATAGCCACTGCGCCTCGCCGTTTGTCGGCATGACGCGGTGCACGCTGATCGGCACGTCGCGGTCCTCGAGGCTGATGGTGCCAAGCTCAATGCTACGCCGTGCCTGACCGCTCATCGGGTTGGGCTTTCCCAGGGACTGGCCGCTGATCATGCCGTCGGGACGATCGGGCAAGCGGCTCCAATCGATCCATAGCTCTTGGTTGAGAACGAAGAAGAAACGCTCCGCCAGCTTTGCGGCCCGGGTTTCGTCGATCTTGCCGAGCAGCCGAAAGTCCAGCGCCGCCGCGGCACGGCGCCAATCGTCCCGCCGCGAAGCCGAGATAAAATGCTCGACACAAGCTTGTGGGGTCTCGAGGTTGGCCCCAGGGGCCAAGCCCTCGAGACCTGGATTGACCGCTTCCACCTCAAAGTACGAGCCCACCGGGGCTGATTCCGGGCCGCCATCTTGAGCAGATGTGTCACCTGCTAGAAAGACGGTCATCGAAGCGGCCATGAGCAGCATCACCGCGGTGCGCCATCGTGAGTCTGAACCAGAAATCATTCGAGCGCCCCGTTTCTTTGCCACCACAGTAAAAAACGACTACATAAAAAAATGACACGGCGCCGGTTGACCCGGCGCACATGCCCTCTTGCCATGGGCCCATGGGAGCCCCGAACCTCCGTCTTAGCGAGTGTAGATACGGTGGGCGCCTTTCAGCCGTGAGTCGAGGGCGCCACGATCGGCAAAGAAACGGTATTGGGAGTTCCAGTCACCATCCGGCTTTTCACCAACGATGTAGTGTCGGACATCCAGGTCAGGCGCGTTGAGCATGATGCGATCCGAGACCCGAACCCGCTCATGGTCGGCCAGGGGCTGACCGGTCGACTCGAGGGTGGAAATCACCATCAGGGTCTCACCCTTGGCGTAGACCTCATTGATGCTCAGCTCGTACATCTCCTTCTCCACCTCGGCTTCCACCACGATGGTGCGCTGCTCGCGCTCTCCGGCATTGGGCATGTCGAAATCGAAATACGGCACCTCGACCTCAACCTCTTCCATCACCACTACGACCTTGGGCACTTTCACCATCTTGGTACGGGTACCGACGTCGATATCCGCCCAGTCCACATCAAATGCCGGCAGCTTGCCCGCTTCGGCGTCGACATCCACATCCACATCCGGAAGCTCTGCCTCTTGGGTTTGCTCAACCGAACAAGCCCCCATCAGCAAAACCAAGGCAGCTACGAAGAGGGGAGCCAACCAACGTGAAAACCCGTTTCCTTTAGACATCTTACTCATCTTGAAATCTCCATTCTTTGCTTTGTTGTTGCAATTTGTTGTTGCAATTCTAATTCTGTTTTCGGAGCTCGGAGCACTAGACCGTCGAGGCGCCATGCCCACGATGCTCACGTTCCTCATCACTGGTAACTTGTCGCAAGAACTGGGCCAGGTTTGCGGCTCGCCTTCCGGCCAGTGGCGGCAAGTCCCTGAAAAACAAGCAGATCAAGTTTCTGGAGAGCATCGCGTGGGGGTTCTAGGAAAGCAGACGAGCAAACCCTGATCCTCCATTCTTGCAACTTTTACAGCCGCCAGAGTAGCCTTTGCAAGGTGCCGCCCCCATCTTCGCTTGCCCAATCAGGCGTTCTTACATTCACAATGGGGATGCTCGCAACCTTTTCCGTCGGCACAACCCTGACTACAGAAGATCGACTTGCCCACGATCACCGCGGTTCCCTGCCCTGGCTGACAGTGGCATGGGTCATGGTGGCATTTGTCCTGTACTTGTCCGTCGTTCATCAAAAACCTCCGTTTCGTGTCGATTGCATGTTGCCTGGCGATGAGATCTCGCCAAACCTGTGTCTCGTTGGGAGCAAGTTGGTTGCCAAATTCGTGCCACCTTTGGAAATGGCTTGCCTGGAACACTTTTTGCAACGCTGTAATTTCATGACTATCAAGAACAATCGCCACAGGCGTCCCCATCCCTTCAGCTACCTCGTCACCATGGTCTGGCTGCTCTTCGGCACCGCCGCGGCCACCTCGCTGGCGGCAGAAGTTTCCACAGAAGATTCCACAGCCCTCGAGGCACAAATCGCCCTCGATCTGGCAAACTTTTCACCCGGTGCCATCGATGGCATCTGGGGAACCAACTCCCGAGGCGCTCTCCGCGCCTACCAGAGCGCCCACGGCCTCGAAACTTCCGGTGAGCTCGATGCCGAGACCCGCGACAGCCTGCAATTGGACAGGGATCTCCTCATCGATCACACCCTGACGGCCCAAGATCTCGAAGGTCCTTTCATCGACGAGGTGCCGGAGAGCCCAATGGATCAAGCCGCTCTAGAGCACTTGGCGTACACCTCCCCGAGCGAAGCAATCGCCGAGCAATTCCACCTCGACGAAGATACTTTGGCATCCCTCAACCCGGAGATCGAGCTCACAACCGGCGCCACAATCCGAGTGCCCAACGTCCATGCCTCGCCCGGCCAGGCAGGCGGCAGTAGCGGCGCAAGCGATGCCGGCGGAGGCGATGCCGACGGGAACAAGGCCGACGGAGACGTCGCCATCATGCCCCGGGAGCCGGTTGGAGAGATCCAGATCGTGGTCAGCAAGAGCACCAGCTCCCTGGTGGTCCGCGACAGCGAGGAGAGGGTTGTTTTCTACGCTCCGGTCACCGCCGGCAGTCAGCAGGAACCCCTGCCCTTGGGCGAATGGACCGTCGAGGCGATCAGCGTCGACCCCCAGTACCACTACGACCCGGAGCTCATCGCAGGGGCCGATCCCAACGACCGAGAAGTCTCTCTGCCGCCTGGGCCCAACAATCCCGTCGGTGTGGTGTGGATCGGCATCAACAAAGAGCACTACGGCCTTCACGGTACCCCTGAGCCGTCCGAAATCGGCTATACCGAATCCTCCGGCTGCGTCCGGCTGACCAACTGGGACGCCATGGAGCTGGCCCACATGGTTTCCTCCGGCACCCGAGTCACCTTCCAAGAGTAGGCCTATGGTGCGCCCCAACCTACCGCGTTATCCCCGAGGACCGGGCTGGGGGCATCGCATCGGCCGCTTTCTCGGCCAGGCACTCTTTCCGTTGGTCTTCCTGGCTTTGTTGTGGATCGCCTGGAGCCATGGGGAAGAACGGCCAGAGACCGTCGCCCTAGCTCCTTCGGTGGACAACAGAGCTTCGACTAGCCCGCCACGCCCGTCGGCGCCCCCTTCGCCGCCCGCCATGGACCGTTCGAAGCCGACAGCGGAGTCGTCCGCGGAACCGAGCGCCGGCCAGGGCACGGATGCCAGCAAAGAGACGGATGCGGCCGTCGAAAAAAGCCCAAGGGCCCTAGAGAAAAGTCTGGTGGTGCCAGTGGCCGGCGTCACCCCGGACGACCTCAGGGATTCCTACACCGACCCACGAAGTGGCGGTCGGACCCACCTGGCGCTCGACATCATGGCGCCCCATGGGACGCCGGTCTTGGCGGTCACCGATGGTGTCGTGCAGCGGCTGTTCAGCAGCGCAAAAGGCGGCTTGACCATCTACCAATTCGGTCCCGATGAAGTCTACTGCCACTACTACGCCCATCTCGAACGCTATGCGGACGGCTTGAAGGAGGGCGATGTCATCCGCCGTGGTCAGGTGATCGGCTACGTCGGCAGCTCCGGCAACGCCTCCGAAGATGCACCGCACCTCCATTTTTCCATCTCCAGGCTTGGCCCCGAAAAACGCTGGTGGAAGGGCGAACCCATCAACCCCTACCCCATTCTGAGCCGGGTTGACCGCTGAAACGCCCAGCTGGCCCCGTCGGTGTCTCAGAGCGTTCCTCCGTCGCCAAGGGCGCCAGACCAGGGCAAATTTTTCAGCTCAGTGTAAGAACTACCGGCGCCGGGACCCTGGACCAACGCCGGGAATCAGGGGGAATCGGGGCTCTGCGGCGATAGCCGGCCCCTTGGCAGGTCTACCCGCCGTGCCGCTCGACCTGGCACGATTCTTGTTAGTACATATCTATTATGAGCAAACACACCCCTTCGACCGACCACCCCACGCATTTACCCTCCAATCGTCTGGGCAAGGCATTGCTGGCGACGATCTTGGTGTTGGCCGCCATGGTCCTCATCGCCGCGTCGCTCGGCCGTGGACCCCAGACCCCTGGTACCTCGCAGGCCCATGGGGCCACCGCCTTGGCGGATGATCGGGTGATCCCCGAGCAAGGAACCAGGAGCCAGACCGCCCAGACTTTTGTCGAATACCTCGACGCCAACCTGGCTCGTTTGGTAGCCACCATGACGCCCGAGGCCAGCGAGCAGCAGCGATTGACCGAGGAGCTGCACGCCGTTTACGAACGCCGTGACTACCGTGCCGCCTGGCTCGGCTCCGGCCCCATCCTGCGTCGGGCTCGCGCCCTCCACACTCTGCTGATGAAAAAGCGGGTGCACGGCCTGGAACCGGCCCTCTACACGACTTACGTCGAGGGACAGGACATCCGTCGCCTGATCGCCGATATCAAAGCTCTGGAAATCGAACGCCACCCCGCTCTGACCGACCAACTGGCCCTGGAAACCCGTTTGACATTGACCCTGCTGCGCTTCACCCGTGATCTGCACGGCGGCCAGGTCGAGGAGGTCGACATTCCCGACTGGCACAAAGAGCCGGTTCCGGTGGATGTCGTCGCCAAGGTCTCCGCAACCATGGAAGCAGAGGACCGCAAAGAGTTGAAACGACGTTTAGAGCCGGCTCACGAGGGATATATTCGCTTGGCGGCGCAGGTGGAGACGTACCGCCAGATAGCCGACGCAGGCGGCTGGCCGAGGTTGCCCGAAGGCGACACCGTGGAGGTCGATGACGCCATCTCCATCCCGCTTTACGAGGCTTTGGTGGAACGTCTCCAAGCCGAAGGAGACCTGGCCCCGGACGCGATGCCCGCACCTCCCACCCCAGCCGCCATGCAGAGCGTCGACACGGCTGGCGGCGCCATGTCCGACAACGCTGCGTCCGACAACGCTGCGTCCGACAACGCGATGGCCGACAACGGAGCGGATACCCGACGATTCGACGCTACGCTGAGTCAAGCGGTGGAGCGGTTTCAGGCCCGCCACGGTCTGACCGTCGACGGCAAGCTTGGAGACAATACCCGACGGGCGATGAATGTGCCCGCCGAGGAGCGCCTGCAGCAAATCGAGGCCAATCTCGAACGCTGGCGCTGGTTGCCGGAGACGCTGCCGGCCGATCGCATCTCGGTCAACGTGCCGTCGTTCGAGCTGCGAGGCTACCGCAATGGTCAACTGCAGGTCGAGATGAAGGTCGCCGTCGGCAAACCCTCCTGGGCCACCCCAATCTTTGAAGACGAGGTCATTTACGCCGAGGTCAACCCCTACTGGAACATCCCCGAGTCGATCGCCGACGACGAGGTGCTGCCGGCCCTGCGCCAAGACCCCTCGTATCTCGAGAACCAAAACATGGAGATCGTGCCCGGTTGGAACGCCGATCCTTCGGAGGCCATCCTAGAGGATGTCGACTGGAACGATCTGGGAACCTACGGAGCCGACTACCGAATTCGTCAGAAACCCGGCAGGGGCAATGCGCTCGGCCAGATCAAATTCATCTTCCCGAACCCCCACGGCGTCTATCTCCATGACACCCCTGCCCAGAGAGCGTTTCAGAAGGCCAACCGGGCGGTCAGCCACGGCTGTGTCCGAGTTTCCGACCCCTTGGCGTTGGCGGACTTCCTGCTCGGAGAGCCTGATTTGGAGGAGGTCGAAGAGGCCCTGGACCACGGCGGCCAGCAACGCATCGATCTCAACCAACCGATGCCCGTGGAGCTGCACTACTGGACCGCCTTTGTCGATGATGAGGGCAGGATGAATTTCCGCCGCGACCTCTATGGAATCGACGAAGGGGTGACCGAGCTATTGGACGAAGCCATCGCCGCAGAGGTCCCCGCCGCCTACGAGGGTCTCGTCGGGTCCTGAAGGCCGTTGCCGCTCACCAGCGCGCCTTGAAACCACGGGTATCGACGTGGATGAACGAGCCGCGATGGGGTTTGGGGCCGTACAGCCCCAAACCACCGATGTAGGGCTTGTACCAAATACTGTCGTAGCTGTCGTTGACGATGGCCGCCATGACCCGGGCGTCGGCAAGGTTTTGCTTGCCATCGCCGTTCAAGTCATCCATGCGGCCATCTTTGTCGCGATCGATGAAAATGTCCGCCGCGTCGCCGTAGAGGTGGCGACTGTAGCGGGTCGAGTTGCCGATGGCTCGATTGTAGTAAGGCGTGCGGTATCCACTGAGGACGGCGAAGGTGGTGGTTTCGATACCGGCATCGTTCATTTTCTCGAGCAGCAGCTCGAGCTTGAGCAGCAGGCGCTCGTGCACGATGGCGAACTTCGGTTGACCACTCTCCTGCTTACAGAGGAACTGGCGGAGCTGAAAATGGGGGGATAGCCAAAGGCGCTCCATCCCGGGCTCGACCCGAATCAACCCACGGGGTGTGTCGTATTTGGGGTTGTTGCGCAATGGAATCGTTTCGTATTTGCCGACGCGGTACCCCTGGAAGCGATCCTCGCCCGAGTAGGGGGCCATCACCATGGCCTGCAAGCGCATCGTGGCGTCGGTGGTGACTTCGGTGAAATACAGCGAGTAGATACCGGGCTTGCTCGGCGCCTGCCAAGACCACTCGTCATCGTCGAGGCTGGTCAACGTACCGTCCAAGGTGCAAACGCTGAACAGACTCCCCTTGTTGCTGAACACGGCCTCGATCTCGAGGATTTCGTCGGGCATGACCAAGACGGACATCAGCCGGTAAGGAATGACTTCATCCTTGACCTGCAGCGAAAAAGTGACGCTCTCACGCTGATAGGGACGATCTAGATCCGGCAGCTCAAATCCGTTGACCACCTCCGCCCCGCAGTGGTCACTGAGCTCGACATCTGGAGCCTCCGGCAGATCGGTGGTTCGCCCCCGAGGTTGTTCTTCGGGCCTGACCACCCTTTCCGGCGGCGGATCAAGGGTCTCCCCTTGGCCGCTGAGCTGGGAGACGGAGAGCATGGCGAGAAGAAGGGGCAAAGCAATTCTGGCGACGCTGCGCAGTCGCCCTTGGCCGAGATGTTTTTGGATGAGCCGTTTTGAGATGAGAGGTCCTCGGATGAGATGTTCTTGGATGAGCCTGAAGAAAATCGAAAGCATGTAGTAGCCACCCCCGGTCTGAGGTCGGAGAGTTATCGGTCGTAACGCCGTAACGTCGTATCGGCGGCAGCCTCCACCCGGACCGCCGCGGCCCGATCTTATGATCACTGGGCTATGGAAGCAAAATCGCCAGCCCTCAGCCGGATCGACGGGTCTGTCCAGCAACGATCATAATAAAAGCCCCGTCACCGGTGTGACGGGGCTTCTGCAAGGCAACAGCGTCAAGGATCAGGGACAGGTCGCAAAGGCTTCCGTGTCGGTGATCGCCGGGCTAGAAACGCCCAGGGTGTTGTTGTAGGTCGCGGTGTCATTGGTTTCCGTATCGGTCACCGTCACCGTGTAGGCGACATCGGTGGTGGCCGCGGCGAAGACCCAATAACGGCTATTGAAGGAACAGCCGTCGATCACCTTGATCAACATCTCCCAGTTGGCGGCGTTGAAGAACCAGAACAGCCCGGAGTCGTCCGAAGCGGCGGCACCCAGTGGCACCACGCTACCCACGCCGTTACCACCGGTGAAGTCCGACCAGGTCACCTGGATGCGGAAACGGCCGTCCTGCAGGCACATGGACGTCGAGCTCGGGATGCAATTGCCACCCGTGCCGCTGCCCGGGCCACCGATCTCGCCGTTGAAATGCCCCATGGCGTAGTCGAAGGCCTCTGGGCCGATGATCGCACCCATCAAACGTCCGGGGATATCGTCGGCGGTGGGATGAATACCACCATAGATACGCGACAGGCTGGTCTCGTCGGACGCATCGCGGTACGTCGCCCACTGCAACGTCACATCGACGCTGGGACCATCTTCGAAAACCAGGAACTCATTCTGCGGCGCCACGAACTCGCCGACACCGCCCGGGAAATACGCATCACCGGTGAACAGAGTCATCAGCTCGGCGGCGGCCCGCGAGTACGTGCTGTGACCCGAGACATAGCCGGCGAAGGGCGGCGTCACAAAGCTAGGACGCTGATAGGGCCACCAATCGCCCGCAAGAATCCAACCCACACCCGCGGTATCCGTCTCCTCGTCGTCGATGTAGTCCGGTCCCCGCCACGACTTGACGGCAATGGCGCCGACGTTCAGGTTCATGAATCCGGCCAAGTGCTCATGGCGCTGACCCGGTTGAATGGAGTCATTGGTGATCACCTCGATCACCCCTGGAATCAGCGGAATACCTTCGGGATGGTAGGACGGCCCGTTGGGATCGGAGCTTTGGCCCTTGGTGGCCATGTAGCGAATGGCCGACACCGGACGGATGTAATCGTACCAACCCTTGGCACCCCAGGCGGCGATCGCCACGTCGTGCATGGCGCCGCCCATGGTCATGTAGAGCTTGATATCCCACTCCAGGTCACTGAGCACCGGGCCGGTGCCGCCGATGCGCTTGACCACGGCCGGATCGTCGGACACTTTGTTGGCGATGGTGAACCAGTGGCCGGGGGGGGTCTCCGAGTCCGGACCGTCGGCCCAGAACTCCGCCAAGACGCGGTAGTAGTCTCCCGCCGGTACGATGTTGGGCGGATAAGGCAACCCGGTGGCCGGGTTGACGTCATGGCCGTCGCCATCGTTGGTGCCCAAGGTGTTGTCACCGTTCGACGCCGGCCCGACATCGATCATCACGCCGTCGGCGGGATCGAGCAAGCTGCTGAATTCCACCACTTGCGCAAAACCCTCTTTGTAGAGGTCATCACCCACTCCACCGAGCATCGGCGGCGGGCCTGGATCGTGGTAGACCCAATAATCGTAGCCATCCCGCTGGTAAATGGTCAGATCCGCCGGGGTCAGGGAGAAGGGCTTGACTTGGCCCCACTCCGGGCCGAGGAACGGTGGCGTCCCGCCGGGGATCACGTTGCCGCTCTGGTCGATGAAGAAATCAATCGACAGCGGCTGCCAGCGATTCGGATCGATGATCGTGGAATTGCCCGTCACACCGGGGACCAGGGCCGGATTGAGCGGCTCGTAGGCCAGGTTCTCATAGCCTCCCTGCTCGTTGGCGCCGTCGTTGAGACCGTAGTTGATGTAGACATCGGCAATTCGGTTGCCCAAGGCGGCCGGGCTGTTACCCGAGGTGGTGGTGATGTTGGGGTCGAGGCCCAGCTGAGTCATCAAGGCATCGAAGGCGGCCAGGGACTCGTTAGCGCTCGGCGAATCGGCAAAGCGCCAGCTCAGCAGTCGGTAGGCGGCGTAGCTGATCGCCGTCTCCTGTGCCAAGGTGATGTTCTGCGCCGACGCCGTCTCATGATTCAAGTAGGTGTTGGCGGTGCTGTCGTAGGCCGCCCAGGCGTCGTACATCGCCGCGGAGGTATGAAACAGGTTGCGAGCATGGACCGTCGGACGGGCAAAATCGCCGCGGATAGCCTCCAGGAGCGCATCGTTCCACTGCCGAGCTACGGACTCGCCGAAGCTGGCTCCAGGTACCGCCAGCAACAAGGCCAGCAGAACCAGCAGGTGTTTACGAAATGGCTTCAACATAAATGACTTCTCCTCGATTTCCGGATTCCGTCCCCAAACCAGAAGCTCCAGCAAAGGGCCATGGACGATCATCCTTCGGTCGGATTGCCCGACCGTCGCAGGACCCTCGGCCTTGGGCTCAGGGGCGATGGATTACAGTGCGCCCTTTCGACACCGGAGGTTTCGAAAAATCTCCGGCCGGAGGGCGCGTGTTTCGATTGTCTTACCGAGCCACGTGGCGGGCGGCCGATCTTCGAAGCCATCCATCCGGCCTGGACGAGGGCTTACAATAGACACGACAGTCAGCTCAAAGGCTTGGGATATTGTAAGACACGAAGGCCGCCAAGAAAAGTGCGTCCGGAGAAAGGACCAGATTTTTACAACAGACGTCCCGACGAACACCCTTCCGCTAACACCCTTGAGCAGACTCGGGGCGGCATCCAGCCGAGGGCCGTTCACCTTCCGTTCATACGTTGGACAATACTCTCTGCTTTTCAGCGGAAGGAGACTTGCATGCGACCGGACCAGACACGACGAGCCGTCATTCTCTTGAGCCTCTTCTTGGCCTTGGCGGTGGGGGCACGTCATTTTTTGAAACGCGGGGTCGTTCACCCACCGAGTACCGTAACCCAGAGCACAACCATCGCCGTCCCGGAGATCGAAGACCAGGCGTTGGCGCGGGGTGTTCGAAGCGCCCTCGTACGCCTAGCCCGCCAGGTGCTGGACGGCGGGGCGACCACCGCCTTGGCCGAAACCGACGCACCGACCACCGTGCTGGTCAGCTTGCCCCGTACACAGAAGACCGCCTTGGTGGTCCGCAGCCAGGGCCAGACACCGGCGGCGGCAGTGACGGCGGCGGTGACGCAGCTGCGGCGGCGGGCGACGGATCGAGAGAAACGCGACGGCCGGCTGAAGCTGGATCTGGTTTCGACCCTCAGCCGTGCCAAGACCTTCGATGGGAAGTCACTGGCCCTCGAGCGCAGCCTGCAGGGTCTTTGGTTGCCTGAAATCGATGTCATGTTGCTTCCCGAGGAACTGGAGGCCAGACGCCTGGTGGACTCGGACGGCGACCTGCGGCTGTCACGCCTTGCCGCCTATTTGGCGGAGGGAGGCCGCGACGGCATCCCCGACAGCCTCGTCGCTTCAGACCGCCTCGAGGCGATGATCAGCACCTACCACACCGTCACCTTCGACAGCCTCGCTGAAGGGCCGCGCTACGCCGACGATGAAGCTCCGCCGATCCGACTCTTTCGCGGCAATGATCGCGCTCCCGATCTTTCCCCCGAAGCCCTGCTGGCCGCTGCCCGTTTCGGCGGCGACTATCTGCGCTCGCACTTGGAGGACGACGGTAGCTTCGTCTATGCCTATGATCCCAAACGACATAGGGAGGACGACGACGACAACTTACTGCGCCGGGCCGGCACCTGCTACAGCCTGGTACAGCTTCATCGGGCGGTCAGCGAAGAAGCTTCGACGACCTCCGAATCCTCACCGAGCTATCTGGAGGTGGCCCGCCGCGGTCTTGCGGCCCTGCTCGACCAGTACACCCAAGAGATTCCACTACCGGGCATGGGCGATGGTGTCGAGGCCTTGGTTTCCCCCGGCGACGAGCTCAAGCTCGGTGGCTCGGCCCTCCTGCTGCTGGCCTTGATGGAGTACCAGGAAGTCAGCGGCGACCTCAGGTGGCTCCCCCGGGGCCAAAGCTTGGCGCGGTTCCTCGTCGCCCAACAGGAAGCGGACGGCCATTTCATTTCCAAGATCTCCCTGCAGGGGAAACGCTTCAACTTCGAGTCCGGCTACTACCCCGGCGAAGCGATCCTGGCCTTGACCCGCCTCTACGAAGCCGATGGCGACCGCCGTTGGCTCGAGGTCGCGAGCCATGGCGCCAACTGGCTGATCAACGTCCGCGATGCCGGCAAGGCGACCGCCGAGCTGGCCCACGACCATTGGCTGCTCATGGGTTTGGAAGCCCTCTATCGCCTACAGCAAGACGCCGCCCACGCCGCCCACGCCGGCCGCATCGCCCAGGCTATCGTCGAAGCGCAGCGGTTGGAGGCTCGACATCTCGACTGGCTGGGTTCCTTCTATGACCCTCCCCGCTCCACGCCCACCGCCACCCGCGCCGAGGCCTTGGTGGCGATGGTCGATTTGACCCGAATCACCGGCCAAGACTCCCGGCCCTTCGTCGAGGCCCTGATGCGCATGGCAGCTTTTCAACGCCGCTGCCAATTCGACCAGGTCAGCGCCATGTACCTGCAGCGTCCCGACCTGGCCATCGGCGGGTTCCGCCGCAGCCTGACCCACTACGAAATTCGTATCGACTACGTGCAACACAACATCTCCGCCCTGCTCGGCCTGCGACAAATTCTACGGTCGTCCAGCTGATGGTGCGACCAAGCCATCTCCCCGAATCATCGCAAGGCCCCAACTCATTCATGCTCCGTTCATCCAGAAACTGCAATGATGCCAATATAGGTAGCCCAACAACCCGGACATCCCCTCGAGGAGGACCCAAAATGTCAATCACCAACCCCCAAGCTTCCCATCAAGACGGCGCGGCAGCCCTGCCCGGCGACGACTCCAAACCCAGGCTCCTGCGTGCTGCGCTGGCCTGTTTCCTGCTATTGGCCTTGGCCTTGCCCCTGACGGCCCTCGCCGCTAGCCCCTCCGTCGACGAGCTACAGGCCCGCGTCGAGCGTGCCTTGGAGGATCTCGACAACGATGAGCTGGTAGGTCACCTGCTGGCTGTCCATACCGAAGTCAGCCGTGAAGAGCTGGCGAGAATTCCCCTGCCGCTGCAGCAAGCGGCCGTCAGCCTCATCGCCGCCGTGGGCAGCGATCAGCCCATCGACAGGCTATTCTCCGATGGGGATAGCCGTCCAGACCTCACAGAAATCGCCAAGGCCCATCAGCTCCCCCTCGAAGATCTAAAAATCAGGCTCGAGAGCTTTCTCGGGGCGATCAACGTCAACGCCTACGCCACGGCCCGCCAACTGATCGACAGCGACCGTGACGGCATCCCCAACCTCATGGACGACGACGTCGATGGCGACGGCAAAGCCAACTGGATGGACATGGATGTCGACGGCGATGGCAAAGCCAACTGGGACGACGACGATATCGATGGCGATGGCCTCGACAACCTGATCGACGACGACATCGACGGTGACGGCATAAGCAACCGTCTCGACGACGACATCGATGGTGATGGTCTCTCCAACAATGTCGACGACGACATCGATGGTGACGGCCTGATGAATGCCACCGATGGAGACATCGACGGCGACGGAACCCAGGACGACGTCGGCACCGAAGGCACCGGTGATGACGACGATGACGACGACGACGATGACGACGACGATGACGACGACGATGACGACGACGACGACGACGACGACGACGACGATGACGACGACGACGACGACGATGACGACGACGACGACGACGATGACGACGACGATGACGACGACGACGACGACGACGACGACGATGACGACGATGACGACGACGACGACGATGACGATGACGATGACGACGACGACGACGATGACGACGACGACGACGACGACGACGACGACGGCGGCACCGAGGGCGAGGGAGACTTCACCGTTGCCCCATTCACCTGCCAAGATGACGCCAATACCCTCTGCGTGCGCAACGGTCGGTTCCAGGTCACCGTCGACTGGAAGAACTTCCAAGGCACCCGCGGCACCGGCAAGGCAGCCCAGCTGGACTCCGATGAATCGGCCCTCTTCTGGTTCTTCAACGATTCCAACTACGAGCTCCTGGTCAAGGTCTTGGATGGCTGCGGCCTGACCAACGAGTACTGGATCTTTGCGGCGGCCACCACCAACGTCCAATACGAGCTGACCGTCATCGACTCCGTCACCGGTGTCGGCAAGTTCTACTTCAACCCCCTGGGCACCTCGTCCCGGGCGGTCACCGACACCACCGCCTTGGCGGCTTGCCCTTGAGGTAAGTCAGGTGGATCGGCACGATCGGTTAGCAAAATCGATCGTCGAAAGGGGGGACTCGGGTCCCCCCTTTTTTTGTGTCTCGGGTGAGCCCAGAAGCCTTCCGTGTTCCAACTCCCCACACTGTGCTACCATCTGGCAATATAGTGGGGACCGGTTACTAGACGCTTGGAGCTATGAGTCAGGCGGACCTACTCGACCTTCGCGACAGTGGCACGCACCGGCCATATAAAAGTCTCACAGAGGCAGTGGACCGTGCAGCCATTCCCCAGCAGGCAAGATTGTTCATTATCTTATTTAGTTGAAAATAGAAATCTTTTAGCATCGTTCAGAAGCCCCATATAGGAGATTACGAATATCGGGAGATCATATGACTACGACTCACTTGTTCGTCGAGCTACTCGTCATCGGTTTTGGTGCACTGGCTTGGATACTGGTCTGCACAGCAACGTTCTTTGATTTCGACCTCTCGTCAACGAACGCCTACCTCCCCTCCTTGGGAGCCCTGCTCCCCCTACTATGTATTGCTTATGTTCTTGGAATACTTGTGGACCGGGTGGCAGATTGGATCTTCGATCGATTGTGGGACAAGAATCAACGGCGATCAATTTATGGCCATGACGCAAAAGACAAGATCCAATACTTCAACGACCGTCGGACGTTGATCGTCGAAGGGCCCGAGCTGTGGCAACTCGTCGAATATGGCCGCAGTAGGCTACGTATCTGCCGGGGTTGGACTCTCAATGCCTTGGCGCTGACGACTTCTCTTATCTTTTATTGCCTCACGGGCGGCGCTGACTCCAGTGTCCGTCTTGAGATATGCGTGGCAATCCTAGGCCTCGGAGCAATCTTCACTGGCCTCTGCTGGTTCAGTTGGTTCAAGTTGAATGGCAAAGAGTACAAAAAGATTCAGCGGCAGGCGAAGTGGTTGCGACATCACCGGAAAATCAATAGCACACAGAGCATTGAGCTATCAGGCTCTCTCAACTTGAAGGAGAATTTAGAATATGAGCCAGTCCAGGAGCCACAGCCGTAGGTTTCAGGTCGTACTCGACCACTCGCGATCCCCCCGCGCCTATCGCGACGAGAGCAATCTCTGGCGCGATGACATCGGCCGCATCCACCGTTTGATCCAGCGTCAAGTGAACGCGGTCAGCGATTTGGATCCGGAGAGCGAGGATGGTGGGCGTATTCGAGCCGGTGGCCAAGGACGATACCACGACGAGCGGCCTCACCTTTCTATCGCTGTCTTCGGCCCTTCCGGTTCCGGCAAGAGCAGCTTGATACGAACCCTGGCCGATGACATTGGCCGCAAGCGCCATCGGATCTTGCCCAAAGAGCTGAAGACAAAGGTCGCCACCCTTCCGGTGATGGATCCCACCACCTGGGCTCCCACCGATCAGTTCCTCTACGCCTTCTTGGCAGCCGCCCTCGAAGAAGAGCGCAATGCTCAAGAGGTTAAAGAACATGGCTATCCCCAAGGTCTCTCCCCGGTCCAGCTGGCGTTCCAAGAGGTCAACGAGTATTTGAGGGTGGTCGACGAGCCCGAGCGTTCGGAAGAACACGATCCCTTGGGTCTCAGCCTTCAGAAACTCGAACGCCATACCAGCGGCCTCCGTTTGCGCCAAGCACTCGGCGAGTTGATCGAAGAATTGGCCAAGGAGTTTCGAGCCGAGGTGGTGTTGCTGCCCGTCGATGATCTGGACATGGCCCCCGACCACCTGGTCGACGCCTTGCAGTCGTACCAGAGCTTTCTGATGCATCCCCGCCTGATTCCGGTTTTCACCTTCACCGACCGCATGCCCGAAGAGCTCATCGAGGTCTATTACAAGCGTCAAATGGGGGACGCCGCCGGCCATCAGCGCCTGGGAGGCACCAATCGCCTGTCGATCAGCGAGCAGATGTCCGTCCAGTTTTTAGCCCGCTGCTTTCCGGTGCGCAACCGGATCCGCCTGGGGCCAGCTCCAGCTCGCGTTCAGCGGGCGCTCTATTCGGCAAACTCCCGAGACAGAGACGGCGATGAGGGTTCGCAACAAGCCCAGGTGCTCGAGCTGTTGATCCAGGCTAGTTTTCTCCTATTTGGCTATCCGGACGGCGAGGATTTCCATCAGATCCGTGCGGCCCTGCGCCCTTCGACACTGCGACGACAGTTTCAAGTGGTCGATGCCATGTCCGATTGCCGAATCTCAGCCCTTCATACGCCCCAATTTGGCGAGATGGCTCATTTAGGTGCCGAAGAGCTTTGCAAGCTCGCTTCGCGGATGCTTGATAGCAAGGATCCAGATCTAATTCCTGTCTTTTCAGATTCCGAGGCATCGCCTGCACAACCCAGAAACTCTGGCGATGAAAAAAATGATGCCATCAAAAAATGGCGAGCCTGGAAGGATGAACCCGGAAGCCGCAGGCGTCTGGCCAAGAGTTGGGCTTTAAGGGAGATGAAGCTAGAGGCAGGGGTCTATGAAGAAGGGTTCCGTACCCTGGCCCTGAGCCTCAAACGCCTGGAAATCGGCGCCACTTGGGCCACCATCTTCAACGGCGCCTGTTGGTCGCTGCTGAACGTCCATCGAGATACCTTGAGGGAGCTGGGGCTCTTCCTGGAGGACCTCTACAGCTGGACCCCCAAGGAGCTTCGCAGCGTCGTCGTGGAGAATATTCTGGCGCAAGATCAAGTGACGCGCCGGACGGTGGTCGACCGATGGTTCAATCGCACCGACTATCGACGTAGTCAGGTGCTTTCTCTGTTGGCCGCCAATGTCTTTCGCCCCTGGATGATCGGTGAAGAGCCCTACGGTGACGAAGAAGTACCGATCCGAGAACAAATCAAGCTCGAGAAGAAAATGTCAGAGAGCGGTGGATTCGTCCATCCTCTCGATGCGGAATGGATGACCGAAAATCCTGCCAAAATTGACGGCCAGGATAGCCAGGCTGAACATGATAGGAAACAGATCGTCCGCCAGATCAGAGATCGTCTGACCATCCCGGCGCCGAAGGGCTTGCTTTGGTTCTTGAACGTCACCTTGGGATTTTACTTGCCGCAGATCATGGCCCGCAATTGGGGCACCGCCCGACTAGACGACACCCCCGTCAAGAGTCGGATGAGCGGTAACGGCTGGGATCTCTATCACGCGGCGACCAACGCCATGCGGATCGCCGATGCAAAACAAGAGGCCTTCTCGTTCGGCATGCTCTTCCTCAACCCGACGGCCTACCGGCGGGCCTTGGAGGCTCCTTTCAGATTTGTCGCGGGAGAGGGTCCGTTGGATGCAAAGAAACGCCTAGCTCTGCGGAACAAAAAGAGGCGAAGCCAAAAAGATGAGGATCGCCTCTGGAATGACGCTTGCGGAACCGATGCAGACGATAGGGACCAGGCTTGGCGTCGGCACATTCTCCTTCGCATGTGGAGTTGCTCTGGCTACAGCAGCGGAAGGTATTGGTCAGCTTTCTCTCTCTGGCGTGGTTTGGGCTGTATCGGCCAAGTCATTGAGCTTGGCCTGCGTCATTCCAAGGCGAAGGGCGCTTGGACCTCGAAATCGTCAAGGCTTCGGCTCGATCTCTTTCTTCTCATTCAAACTCATGGCCTCAAGGGACTCATCCCCGGCTCTCTCCTCAGCAGAAACTCCAACGATGATCGGCTCTTGCACGGATTCCCCAAGTGGGAGCCAAGATCCGGGGATCTGGAAACCGCTATCGAATCTCTGGTCAACGACCTGATTCTCTGGCTGTCGGCGTGCTGGGACGACTGCATTTTCCCAATTCCCGCCGGCGACCTCTGGATCGGTTGGCGTGACTGCTTCACTCGACGCATCCATGGTGAATATGTTCTGGGAGGGCTCTGGCCCCGACTCAACGCAGCCTACCTGGAGCAGTGCTATCGCATCCCGGACTGGGTCGTCCTAGGTGCGAACCGATCCAAGGAATCCTTAGAAAACGTTGAATCCTGGCAGAAGGAAAGAAAGTCCAGGCCTGAACAAAGCAACGAAAATTATCGATGGTCTGCATCAACGGCAGCAGACGCTTGGTCGGACATCCTCCTAGAATATTGGCGAGGCTGCCCCCCCATACTGAAGCTGCTGCTAACTTGCCCGCTGATGTTCAAGAGCATGGATCACTTTGGTCCGAAGAAACCTGCCAACGATAAGGATCTCAAAGCCTGTCTCGGAATTCTACAAGTCTCAGAGCCCCGAGAAAATCAACTCAAATCTAGCCCGCGGCTCTCGTGGTTGCACCGATTGGGTCTACCTCCCGAGACTTGGAAGGAGATCGCGGAGCTCTGGCACGATCCGGCATATAAGGCCGAGTACTGTCTCGTGCCAAGTGAGCTGGCGATTCCCCGTGTCCAAGCGGAGCAATTCACCGCCCCTGGCGAAGTCCATCAAGCCGTCAGGTTCAAAAAGGTGGCCATCAAGGGAACCCACAAACCAGCCAATGGCGAGGACTCCGTCTTCTCAGCGACGGTGGTGAACCCGTCAGCCGAAGACCCGGACGCCGGAACCAGCTAGACATGAGCCTCTCCAAGCTGCCTTTCGACATCTTGGGGCAGGTCGGACCCATACTAGCGTGGGTCGAGCGAGCCGACGGCGGTCCGCTCCCCGACACCTGGACCTCCGTCGTGCGTCCCTTCAAGGAGCGCGAAAATAGCTGGCTCCTTCGGGAGCTCCCCACCTACTCCTACGACAACGTCGAAGAAATTGTCATCGGCACCCGTTTTCGCCACCGCCGCAAGTCGATGCGTCCGGCCAAGCTACCTTTCCTCGAGGACCGGCGGCGTCCGACCCTCGACCCGCCCTATGACTATGATCTTCTGACCTCCTTCAGCCGGCTGAACCGCCACTTCCTGGTCTGGAATGGCACCGAGCCGTGCATCCAAACCGGAGTCATGGAAGAGCTGCACGAGCTGGCTTTACGGCTTCCCGCCGGTCACATCGTGCGTCATGGACATGCCCGAGCGGTGGCCGAAGGCGTTATTTCCTTCGCGGATGCCCTGAAGCTCCCAGAGAACGTCACCTTCTTGCCCAGCAACTCCTTCGGCCTGCGCAGCGTCATTCGCAAGGGACTTTCGGAGAGCCACTTGCATCTCTCCGGCGTCACCAGCGCCGAGGAGACTTGGGCCGAAAGCCTGCTCAAGCCGGTGACCGCCAGCTCGGTCCAAGGCAACAGCGCTGAAGAACGCCGCCTCCTCGTGCTGAATTTGTTTGCCGGCCGACTCCTCGCCATCGCCGTGTGGATGTCCTTGCTCGACGACGAGCCTCCGACAAAAGTCCTGCCCCAGCGACTTCTCGCCCTCCTAGATCACCTCTATTTTGCTCGCACCCGCTACGAAGAACGCTGGGCCGCCATGCAACTGGAGCGGGGCATCCGCGACGCGATCTACGGCCGACGCCATACCCCTTCTTCAAAAGACAAACCAGACAGCTCCTGCGAAGATCCCTCCCAAGACAAATGGCGACGGGTCGAAGTCGCCACCAAGAAACGACTGGAGGCCACTCTGATCGCCCAAAGGGTGCCCCGGGACTACCGCTTCTTGCTCCGCTGGGTCAGCCCCTCGGCCTGGCGAACCCTGCAGTTTGGAGAACAAGGCGGCGAAGGCTTGCCGGGAAACCTCCCCGAAAGTCTCGAGAATCGTTATGAAATGGTGCACCGCCTACACTTGGCGACGCACTTACAACTCATTCGATTGAGCAAGCGAAGCAGAGTGGGCCATCGGGATAGCCAGGGGCCCAACAGCAAACGCCAGGACATCCGCCGCCACTTTCTCCACCGGGCCCTTTTCCGCTATCTCGTATGTCGCACCCATCACTGGCAACTGGCGACCCAACAGGGCAAGACCACGGGATTGCGGCACTTCAAAACTTATTTCGACTCACCTCAACGTCGTCCCAAGGACATCACCGAGCTACAGAAAGCCGAAGTGGTGTTTGATCGCTTGTCTCAATGGAGGGGGCTGAGGGTCCTGGAGGGTCGAGTCGGTCCGCCCAAGACCAGCCACGAGATTGTCCCCTGGATCTTGGCCTATGCGCGCCCTGAGGATCGGCGTATTCAGAAGTTCGGCCTGGTCGCTCACTTCAAGAAGGAACCCGAAGACCACGAAGACCGTGTCTTCTCGAGTACGCTCCCCTCCCCCGCCTTGCGCTTACGGTGGGGAAAACGCCGCCGTCGGGTTCGCGACGAAGGGATACGCCTGTATCGACTTTTGCGGCGCCCGTCGCCCGTCACCCCGTTCGTGGTGGGAATCGACGCTTGTAACCTCGAGCTCTCGACGCCGCCCGAAGTCTTTGCTCCGGTCTTCCGGTTCCTCCGGGAATATCCGATCTCCCTGATCGGAGATCCTCGAAGTTTTTCCCCCTACGCCAAGCTCGATGGCTCGATTCGTCAGCTGGTCGCCAAGCGTCGTTTGGGCATGACCTACCACGTCGGGGAAGATTTTCGCCATTTGTTGTCTGGCCTCAGAGCCATTTGCGAGACCGTCGAATTCTTGGCTCCCAATCCCGGCGACCGCCTGGGCCATGGAACAGCCCTCGCCCTATCTCCCGAAAAATGGCTCGAAAACAATGGCTTTCAGGCGGTTGTACCCAAGCTCGAGTGGCTCGACACCCTGGTTTGGGTACATCACTTTCTCGGCCCAGGAGACGACTTGGTCGGAGAGCTGGCGATCGAAGATCTCATCCAGCGCCTCAGCTGGGAGATTTACAGCCCTGCCGTCGCCAAGATCTACGACCCCCTCGGATTCAAACGCAACCGGGTATGGCGGGGCATCGAGCGCAGGGCTCCTCAGGGCCCGCGGCGTCGTGGGCTCCTGGACTGGGACTGGTCGCCATTGACCCTGTGGGATGCGTGGAATCTCAGACAACTCGATCCCTACTCGCTCGAGATCCCCCGACTTCTGGAGGGCGAGCTCAAGCTCAGATCGAGTTGGATCTATACCGAAGAAGAAAGGCGATGGCAGTCCATACAAGAGCGGATCATGAGGGCCGTCCGCCGGGACATCGGATCGCGCAATGCCTACATGCTCCTAGCCCTCTACTGGCTCGACCCGGGTGTCCGCGAACGGGGCAACGAAATCACCGTTGTCGAGATGCAAGAACAACGCAAGCAGTGGCTCGAGCTTTGTTGCCGGGTGGAAGACCAGATGAAAACCTTGATTCATCAGAAACAGCTGGTAGTGGAAGTCAACCCATCGGCCAATCGAATTATTGGCCCGATGACCAGCTACGACCAGCATCACATCTTCCAACTGACCTTGGGTGAGGACCAGCGGCTCCATCGACAAGTGCGGGTTTCGGTCAACACAGACAATCCGGCGGTTTGCAATACGACACTCGCCCATGAGCATTACTTGATCGGCGAGATCCTCATTGCTCGAGGTATTCCCGAGGCGGAAGTTGTCAAATGGTTGGATTGGTTACGCAAGAACGGCGAGGACTACAACTTTGCACGCCGCATGAAGACTCCCGAGGAGAGCCTGGACATGCGCCGCCTCCTCGACTGGTTGAGGGGCATCAGAAAATCCGTCCGAGAGGCTAGAACCAGAGACGGCAAACGCCAAGCTTTTTGGTCTTGGATTCGGGAAACTCGACTGCGTTCCCACGGATTCGACCCAGAGCGGATTGACAAGGAACCCGGTATTCTCGAGAGAATTGTGTCTCTAGAACGACGTCTAAGGACTGCCCTTGAAGACCGCTCTGTGGATTCGAGCCCACTCGACAAACACATTGCCGAGCTCGATCCGGGCGCAATGGGATTTTCTTCCATGCCTCCCGAGGATCGCCTGCTGCGGCTAGAGACTCTCTTGCACAGCCTATACAACCGGCTTGTCACGCCAGATTGAGTCGACCACCATGGGTCGAAAGCTGAAAAGCCGAGTCAAGAATCCGAGCTCATCAGCTTTCGACCCGTGAGCCGCCTTGTGGGTCCCGGCAGGGACCCGCTAGAATCCGCCGATGCCCCCTTTCACCCAGCTTCCAACGTTTCTCCCGGGGCTTTCCCGCCTCCCTTCCTCCCCTCTACCGGCCGCCGCAACGCTTTGCGGCCTGCTGACACTTTGCACCTTGACGGTTCCTGCGCCGTCCTCGGGCCAGGATGCCGCAACCCAGACCGCCCCTGCCCCACCCTGGTTCACGGAGGTGGCGGCGGAAGCGGGACTGGACTTCGTGCACCACAACGGCATGTCGGGCCAGAGCTATTTCAGCGAGATGATGGGGCCTGGGGTGGCCTTGGTGGATGTCGACGATGACGGTGACTTGGACGTCTACTTGGTGCAAGGGAACGATTTGAAACCGGCCTCGGCCGACGGCGGCGAAGCCCCTCTGTATGACCGGCTGTTCCGCAACGATACGGCGCTGGGCGCCGACGGACGGACCCGGCTGCGCTTCGTCGACATCACCGAGGACAGCGGTCTGCGGGCCCGCGGCTATGGCATGGGGGTGGCCACCGGCGACTACGACAACGACGGCCGGGTCGATCTCTACCTGACAAATTTTGGCGCCAACGAGCTATGGCGCAATCTCGGCACCGACGCCCAGGGCCGGACCCGCTTTGCGGAGGTGAGCCAGCAAGCGGCGGCCGATGACCGGCGATGGAGTGTCTCGGCCTCCTTCGCCGATCTCGACCGCGACGGCTGGCTCGACTTGGCGGTGGCCAATTACGTCGATTTTGCCTTGGCGATCCACAAACCCTGCCGCTCCTATACCGGCGCCCCCGACTATTGCAGTCCCTTGGCCTATGCGCCGGTGCCGGATCGCCTGCTGCGCAACCTGGGCGCGGGCGGCGACGTCGGAGCACGCTTCGAACGGGCCGAGTCGAAAGCCGGGCTCGACAAAACCTTCGGCGCCGGTCTCGGTGTGCTGTCCCGGGACTTCGATGGCGACGGATGGCTCGATCTCTATGTCGCCAACGACCAGAGCGCCAATCAGATGTGGATCAACCGTCGCGATTTCACCTTCGTCAATGGGGCCCTGCTGGCCGGTACGGCGGTCAATGCCGAGGGCCGTCCGGAAGCGGGCATGGGGGTGGCGGCCGGTGATGTCGACGGCGACGGCGACACCGATCTCATCGTCAGCCACCTGGACCGCGAGACCAACACCCTCTACATCAACGACGGCGGCGGTTTCTTCGAAGACTTGACCCAGAAGAGCGGCATGGCCCGGGCCAGTTGGGACGTCACCGGCTTCGGCCTCGCCTGGCTCGATGTCGACAACGACGGCGACCTCGACTTGGCGGTGGCCAACGGCGCCGTCAAACGGTTAGAGCACCTGGTGCGCGCCAAGGACCCCTTCCCGCTGCATCAACCCAACCAACTGTTTGAGAACTTGGGTGATGGTCGCTTCGCCGATATCAGCCGGCGGGCCGGCGCCGCCTTCGCCCTCTCGGAGGTCAGTCGCGGGCTGGCGGTGGGCGACGTCGACAACGACGGCGACGCCGATCTGCTGTTGGGCAACAACAACGGCCCCGTGCGCCTGCTGCTCAATGGGGTCGGCCAGGACGCCCCCTGGCTGGGTTTGCGCTTGCTCACCGTCGACGGTCGTGATGCCCTGGGGGCCCGCGTCACCTTGGAACGGGGCACCGCCCCATCGATGGTGCGGCAAGCCCACAGCGACGGCAGCTACGCCTCGGCCAGCGACCCACGGGTGCTCTTTGGGCTCGCCGACTCACCGCCGCTCAGCGGTTTGTGGGTGACCTGGCCCGACGGCTCACGGGAGCGCTTCCCGGTGCCTACCAAGGACCGCTACCACAGCCTTCGCCAAGGCACCGGCACGGCGATGACGGAGCGCAAGTCATGAGAGCCTACAGCCGTGGCGGTCGGCTACTCGCTTGCCTGGTCTGGGTCTTCGTCCTCGGTTGTGGCGGTGGCCAGGACGGCCCGGCGCCGCGGCAAGATCTCGAAGCCATTCCCCACCCCGAGCTGTCCACCGCCGAGCCCGCCGTGGTGCGCCAGCTCGAGGCCCTGCGCCAAACCCTCGACAGCCGTCTAGACGATGCCACGACCGCCCGCCGGCCACTGACGGAGGCCTATCGTCAGCTCGGGGAACGCTACCAAGCCTATGATCTGGTGGACGCCGCCGCCCCTTGCTATCGCAACGCCCTACACCTCGAGCCGGAGGCGCCGCGGGTCCACTACTTGTTGGGGGTTCTGGCCCGGCGGGAGGGCGAGCACGAAACCGCGGTGAGCCATCTACGGCAGGCCATCGACGGGGACTCCGGCAACCTCGCCGCACGCTTGCATTTAGCCTTCGTCCAGTTGGCCATGGGGCAAGCGGAGGGAGCCACGGCGACGGCCCAAGGGGTGCTCGAAGAAGAGCCACACAACGCCGCCGCGCAGGTGATCGCCGGGCAAGCTGCGATGAGCTCGGGCGACACCGAGACCGCCATTGCCGCCTTCGAGCGGGCCTTGGAGGCGCAGCCCGGCGCCACCCGTGTGCACTATCTGCTGGCCCAGGCCTACCGCAAGCAGGGCGACCTCGACGCCGCCCGCCGCCACCTCGAGCAACAGGGCCCCAGGGAGGTGGCCTTTGCCGACCCCATCAGCGCCTCCCTCTACATCGATCTGGCGGGCTCTGCCGCCATCATGCAAAGGGCCGCCGGCGCCAAGGTGGCGGGTTTCCTCGAAGCCTCGGTCGAGTCTTACCGGCAGGCCGTTGCCAACGCCCCGGCCAGCCCCGAGGCGCGGCGCGACTTGGGGGCCCTGCTGGCTCAAACCGGGCAGCTCGACGCCGCCGCCGACCAATACAAGGAAGCCCGGCGCCTGGAACCCGACAAGGCCCTCAACCACTTCAGCCTGGCCCTGGTTTTGGAAGCCGCCGGACGCCCCGACCAGGCCCTGGAAAGCTTCCGGGTGGCCGTTGCCAAAGAGCCGGAGTACCGCGAGTTCCGTCTCGTATTGGCCGAACGCCTGGCCAGCGCCGGGCAGCTCGAGGAGGCCAGGGAGCACTTCGACCGACTCCTGGAGCAGGACCCGAGGGACGCCAATAGCCGCCTCGAGCGGGCCAGGGTGAACACCGCCCTGGGCGATGCCACGACGGCCCTGGCCGACGCCCGGCAAGTGGCCGAGGGCGATGCCCCGACGTCCCTCAAGGCCAGGGCATTTCACCTCCAAGGGGACTTGGCGGCGCGTCAAGGGCAGCCCTCGATCGCCAAAGGCCTACTCGAGCAGGCCCTGGCTCTGGATCCGGAGTTGGCCGACGCCCACTACAGCCTGGGGACCCTAGCGGGCATGGCTGGTGACTTCGAAACGGCGCGGCAACGCTTCCGCCGGGTCACCGAGTCGACTCCGCAAAGGGCCGCCGCCTGGCTCGGCGAAGCCACCGCCCTCGTCTTGCTGGGACGTGAGGCGGAGGCCGCGCAACGGCTCGAAGAGGGCCTGCAAGCCCTTCCTGAGCAAGGCAGCCTGGCCTTTACCTTGGCCCGTCTGCACCTTGCCGCCGAAGACCCGGCGGTGCGGGACGGGGCCCGGGCCCTGGCCCTCGCCGAGCCGTTGTTCAGGGCCCAAGCGACCCCTGAGCATGCCGAGGTGATGGCCTCTGCCCTGGCCGCCGTCGGCCGCCAAGACGAAGCCATCGCCCTCTATCGCCAACTGCTGGACCAACTCCCCAGCGGCTCTGACCCGGCCCTCGGAGCTCGCTGGCGCTCAGAAATCGAGCGTCTTACAACCTCCACACGGTAGGATCAGACCACTTCCTAGGGTGTCGTCACCAACACAACGCCCCGACACCCGCCAACGCTTCCGATCCATGGGGACTCTGCAATGCCTCGCCCTCTTTCTCGATCTCAACTCTTCGTCTGCCTCCTCTTGACCTTCAGCCTCGGTGCCTGCACCACCGACGGCCCCGGCCCAGCCTCCGAGGTGGCTCCACCCTTCACCCTCACCGACCAACGGGGCGGCGACTTCGGAAGCCAACAATTGAAGGGTCGAGTTTGGGTCGGGCATCTGTTCACCAGCACTTGCGGCGCCCCCTGTGCCGATGCTTTGAACGCCCAGCTGCGCATCCAGAACACCCTGTTCAATCATCCTGAGATCGATGATCTGTGGTTGGTGTCCCTGAGCCTCGACCCAGTGACCGATACGGTGTCTGCCCTCGATAGCTTCGCCGAAGAGCAAGCCAGGGCCTACGGCGAGCGCTGGCGCTTTCTCGGTGGCGCTGCCGACCAGGTGAGGCGGGTCGCCGAGTCAAATTTGAGCCTTAGCCCCGGATCCAAAGCAACGCCAGAGCTGTTGGCAGACCTAGGCCAGCAGTTGATCTTGGTGAACCGCGACGGACAGGTGGTCGGCACCTACGACGGGTCTTCCGAGGCGTCGGTCGAGCAACTGATCGACCAGATCGACGCGGCCCTGGCGGCCTCTTCGCAAGTCGCCATGGCGCCCCGCCAAGCGCTGCCGCGGGTCGCCCATCCCCCCGACGCCAAGAACCCCTCTTGGATTGCACCGCGGGTGGCGGCCCAGAAAGACGCCAGCGCCAACTGGACGGTGGATCACGATTTCACCTTCACGGATCGCCTGGCCGAAAGCGGCATCACCTTCATCCAGCGGGTGGTGGACGACGCCGGTCGCAACTACAAAGGCGTGCACTATGACCACGGCAACGGCGTCGCCGTCGCCGATGTGGACGGCGACGGCCACGAAGACCTCTACTTCACCACCCAATTGGGCCGCAACCAGCTGTGGCGCAACCTCGGCGACGGCACTTTCGAAGACTGGACGGCGAAAGCCGGTGTCGCACTAGGTGAACGCGTCTCCGTCACCGCCTCCTTCGCCGATGTCGACAACGATGGCGACGCCGACCTCTTCGTCACCACCGTCAACGACGGCAACGTGCTGTTTGAGAACCGCGGTGACGGCACCTTCGAGGACGTCACCGAGCGGGCCGGCCTGGGCTACTCTGGCCATTCTTCGGCGGCGGACTTCTTCGACTACGACAACGACGGCCGGCTCGACCTCTTCGTCGCCAACATCGGCCAGTACACCGGCGAGGAGCGAGGCCGGGCCGACTACGATGTCGGTTTTGTCGACGCCTTCAGCGGCCACCTGTTCCCCGAACGCACCGAGCACAGCCGCCTCTACCACAACCGCGGAGACGGCACTTTCGAGGATGTCACCGAGGCCATGGGGCTCGACGACGGCAGCTGGACCGGCGACGCCACCCCCCTCGACCTGGACGGCGACGGCGATCAGGATCTATATGTTCTCGACATGCAGGGGGACGACGATTATTACGAGAACCAGAACGGCGAACGCTTCGTGCGTCGGCCATTGGTCCAAGCCACGCCCTGGGGTTCGATGGGTGTCAAGGCCTTCGATTGGAACAACGACGGCCGCCTGGACATCTACATCAGCGACATGCACTCCGACATGAGCGAGCAGATCGGACCGGAGCGGGAGAAGCTCAAATCCCGCATGCAGTGGAGCCAGACGGCCCTCGGCGATAGCGGCCCGAGCATCTTCGGCAATGCCTTCTTCCAGCAGCAAGCCGATGGCACCTTCGAGGAGGCGTCCGACCGCTTCGGGGCCGAGAACTACTGGCCCTGGGGCCTCTCCATCGGCGACCTCAACGCCGACGGTTTCGACGACGTGCTGCTCACTTCGAGTATGAACTACCCCTGGCGCTACGGTTTCAACACCGTCCTGCTCAACGACGCAGGCCAACGCTTCCTCGATGCCGAGACGGTGGTCGGCCTCGAGCCACGCTACACCGACGGCGACACCGTGACGCCCTGGTTCGAGCTCGATTGCGGCGGCGACCAGAGTGCCCATGCCCTCTTTCCCCCCATCTGCCAAGGGCAAGACGGCTGGGTCTTGGTGGAAGGGGCCCTCGGCACCCGCTCCTCAGTGATCTTCGACCTCGACGGCGATGGTGACCTGGACATCGTCACCAACGAATTCCACTCGGCGCCACAAGTGCTGATCAACGACCTCAGCGACCGCCGCCCGGTGCACGCCCTCGAAGTCGATCTCGTGGGCTCCACCTCCAACCGCGATGGCCTCGGGGCCCGGGTCACCGTCCGTGCCGGCGGCCAGGACTCCACCAAGGTGTACGACGGCCAGTCCGGCTACCTCTCCCAAAGCTCGCAGCGGCTGTACTTCGGCCTCGGCGACGCCGACAGCGTAGAGCGCATCACCGTGCGCTGGCCCTCCGGGCAGGAGCAGGTGGTCGAAGGTCCGATCGAGGTGCCCGGCAGGAAGGTGATCGAAGAGCCCTGACGGGGCTGGGGTTGGTCTTTGGACCTCTACTCGTCGGCGGCGATCACCAGCCATTTCCTTCGAAGGCAAGCAGGACGAAGTCGCGAGCAACTTTATCTAGATACTCTTGGTAGATCGCACGCAAAGCCCGTTTCAGGCCAAACTTGGTCTTGCATTCGAACTGCCCGTAGTTTGGATCGAAAACGAACGAGCGAATACTCTTGCCAAAGAGTTTCCACGGACGATGAATGGCCGTGAGATGAGCCCCCTTGGTTCCATTGATGTAGAGAATGAAGTAGCGACAGCTGCCATCCAGCACCAGGTCGGCGATTGTGTTTCGGCCTGTGTTGATGTTGAGCAGAGAATTCAAGTTGCTCTGTCCGACTTTGAAGGTCATTTTCTCCTTGGAGAGCTCAAACTTGGCAACGTCGTCCCAGTTGCCATCGATCGTCTTCTGCTTCGCCTTGGCCGATGAGGCAGACTTGGACTCGGCCAGCAGCGAGCTCGACTCGACTTTCTTGCCGTAAGGCTCAAGATAATCTTCACCCTTGTAACGGGAAATAAGCCAGTCGATAGCGTGACCGCTACACTGCCCTTTTCTCATTTCTCGCGCCCATTTCGAGATCACTTCGCGCTGAGCAAAAGCTGTCGAGGCATTCAGGTCGTTTCCGATCTTTTCAACGATCTCCCTGTATCCCATTGAGGCCTCCTGAAGTATTCCTGAAGTATTGAGGTCCAAGGCGAATCGGACTCGAACCCGTCCTTATCAACTGCCGGGTACGGTCCATTTGTCTCAGCTCGCGGCCCTCGGTCCACCTAACCAGACTCGAGGTCCAGTCGGACCTGCCGACGATTCCGGACGCGATGTCCTGGGGCATCGCCCTGGTAAGCCCGGAGACCCTGGAGGGTGCTCAGTCTGATTCTGACCACCGAACGGCCGTTGCGTCCGATCGGTCGCGGCGTCGCAGCGACGATGCCTCAGATGGTCTATAATCGAGCTCGAATTCAGCCCACCCAGGAGCCCCATGAAGCCCTTGCGAATCTCCCAAGACATCGTCCCAATCGCCCGGTTCAAGAACCAGGCTTCCAAGATTTTCCGCCAACTGCACGAGGGACAGCGCCCCATCGTGGTCACCCAAAACGGTCAGCCTGCCGCGGTTCTCATCACGCCGGAGGAGTTTGATCGCTTGCAGGTACATGATCGCTTCCTGACCGCGGTTCGCGATGGAATCGCGGATTCGGAAGCCGGAAGACTTGTCGACGACGAGGATCTGGCCGCCGAGCTCGACGCAGAGCTCGTGCGGTGAAACTCCGCTGGACCCAAAGGTCGCGCCGAGACCTACTGGACCTCAGGGACTACCTCGCGCGGGACAAGTTGTCGGCAGCACAGAGCTGGATCGCTCGACCGCGAGAGAGGGCTCGACAAGCGGCCGACGCACCCTTAGCTGGCCGGCAAGTCCCCGAGATCGGACGCGACGACATCCGCAAGATCCTGGAGCGTGACTATCCGTGACCCGCATCGACGAGGCTCGCGGCGAACACTGCAACTCGGAGGCGCCAAGCCTCGTATCTCCAAGCTCGTATCTCCAAGGATCTACGACCTCTCGCGCCGAAAGCTGGTGATCCATTCGGGCTAGCGAGCTGTATTCGAGAGCCTATTGGCAACTGTAGAAAGAAAGGACACTCTAGATGACATCGAATTCCATCAACGGGACTACAAGGATAGTGACAATCGTACTTCTGGCCATAGCTATCGGATTCATGAGCCTGAGTTGGATGTCTCTGTATTCGACCACCAGGGCCGCAACCCGAAGCCAAGAGGTGACGATCGTAGAGGGCCTTCAGTTGGATACGCCCGAATTTCGAGAGGGCTTCTCGTCCAGCCTGTCGATACTGACAGATCTTCGGAGGCTCCCCAATCTTACCGGTGGAATCCGCTTTTCGATCCTTCTCATGGTCGCTAGCGGTGTCTGTTTTCTCTGGTACAAGACAGACTTTCAGGCTGAAGATCTCGCCGGGCGCATTCTTTTTGGAACCTCGAGTCTGCTTCCGTTGATCGTTGGTCTCGGCATGACGCCCGGTTTGATTCGCGAGTCATTTGCAGCGATGGCGGAAGTGGGTTTGAGCCAACCAATGTTCATAGGTGCGGGTGCCGGAGAGGCTTTCGCACCTTTTGTCGTCGGTGGGGTGCTCGGTCTGCTGCTGCTGATTGGCTTCGTCTTCCTGCTTCGTCGGCGGACGGAGGCTTGATCGAGCTCCTCCTATTCGATCGCCCCGATGCGCCAGGTCTCGCTTTCCGAGGTGGCGCCCTGAGCGTCCTGGGCGAGAATCTTCCAGAAGTACACTCCCTGAGAATCGAGGTTGTCGGCGAGGAAGGTCAGCGTTCCGTCCTCATCCGCTTCGACGTCCTCGACCTCATAGCAGTGCTCGAAGGTCGGTTCCTCGTCGTCCTTCCAGAGACAGAATGCATGGACGACCAAATCGCCGGCGGGATCTTCACCCGGCCACCACCGGAAGAGACCGTCCTCGGGCGGGGTCTCGGCGAAATCGACGGGTTTGATCAAGATTGGAGCACTCGGCGCCTCGTTCATTGCGAGTTGCTCGGTCGCGATGTAGGTCGCCGCGAAGCTCTCCTCTCCAGTCGCCACGACATCGTCGATGCAGTTCTCCCGGCGGATCTCGTCGAGCAGGCCCGAGCAGAGATCAGCTGCCACGTCAAACGGAAGCGGCTGTTGAGGCTGTTGCGCCGTCGGGTCACCGTAGTACGGAGGCGGCACTTCGCACGACGAGGGCGACTCGCCGAGAGGCCAGGAGGGGATGTGGAAGGTCCAAGGTCCGTCGCCGGGGGCGTAGTCGAAGAGCGTGCTCTCCGATGTCACGCGCCAGGCGTCGCCGACGGTGTAGTAGAGGTCCGAGTAGCGATCGCTCAAGGAGGCGGGTTTGGGACCTATGAGACTGCCGTCGGGAAGGGCGGGCAGCCAGCTTCCCGGCACGATGGCCCCCATCATGCCACGCGCCGCACGGGCTTGGCGCACGTCGAGATTCATGTACCAGATCTGCTGATAATGCCAGAAGGTTGGGGTGATGATGATCGATGTGCCTCCGATCGCATCGATCTGGAGCCCACCGGGGGCCGGCGTCCGTCGGATCTGTACCGTTCCGAGAATCAAAGGGGTCGCCGGCAGCGGCAGGAGGGTTCCGTCGACCCGTAGCTCCAGGGCGTCGGGATCGGGCTGCCCGTCGAGCCTCGGCTGGTAGGTGATGCGATGCCCGTGCATCAGGATAGCGGCCGCGCCGTTGACGCTGACGCATGACGTCAGGCCGGTGTAACCGTCCGGCCCCACCGGTGTCATGCTCGGCACGGGCACTTGGCGGGCCTGGATTTCCAGATTCTCGCCGCGTAGGAGCGTAAACTCGCCGGCCGCCTGAAAGTCGTAGTTGATACCGGTGACGGTGTGAAGATGTGGATCGCCAGCCGTCCGAGGTGATCCCCCCTGGACCCAACGCTCGAGCGTTTTGATGTCCGTCAGGCTGAGTGGCGGGCCGCCGCATGGCATCATTCCGTTCGGACAATCCTCCGACGTGTTCTTGACACGCTGGAGAATCAAGTTGGCACGCAAGCTCGCTTCGGAATGGGCACGGGAGAAACGGGTCTGGGTTCCGGTCGGGCTCTCGATTTCAGACAGGTCCAGCGTGCTGGTGAATCGGCTGAAGGGCGGATAGCTCAATCCTCCGTGGCACTCGATACAGGCGCGATTGAAGATCCGCTGGACGTCGGTGTACGTCGGCACCGCCGTAATCGCTGGCAGGTTGCCCGAAGTCGCCGAGAATTGGCCGTTGACAGCATTGACCAGCTGGTTGCAGCTGGGTGGGTTCGACAAGCCGGGGAAGGGATTGGCCGCCAGGTCAGCTTGCAGATCGATCCTCAGTCGGCTCTGGTACCCGCTAAGAACGTCCGCAAAGGTGTAAGTACGGGAGCGGCCACGAACGCTCATCGACCAACTATCGACCGGGACGCCTAACGGTTCGAGAAAGTAGCGGTAGAGCGAGACGATTTCCGCATTGTAAAGGGGCGAGAGGTTGTAGTTCTCGCGATCAACGTACTTCCCGTCGACGGTCACTGCGCCGCCTCCGGCGTCGACCGGACGCTTGAAAACATCCTGTCGGATCCGCTGGATCGATGTGTCGATCGGAAGGGGCTCGTGCGCGGCGATGAGGCCGGGGGTGGTCGAGCCCGTCGCCAGATAGATATCGCCGGTGCGGTCGAGGTTGACACGCTGAATCCGCGCTTTCCTGTCGGGCAAACTCTCCTCCCTCGACCTCGTGTCGGCGACCAAAGTAGAGAGGGTATCGCTGCGCGCATCGAAGAACGCTGTGTCGACGGCTAGCGCAGACGCCGCGGTGCTCTTCGCCTGCTGCGTGCCGGAGTCGTAGACGATGCAACCTTTCGCGATGGCCAGGGCCATCGGACGCACATCGACGGGAACGCTGCCGGTTGCGAAGCGATGGTCGATCAACTCGTCGGCGACTCTCTGTGCGTTCAGGTCCCCATCGAGGCCGCCGAGCAGATCGAAGAGCTGGGTTGCTCGCCCTTCATCTGTGTTGGTCGAATTCGCAACTTGCAGGGTCAGGAAGCTGCCGTCTCGGGTCATCGCCGACGAGGGAACCGGTGAGGCGCCGAAAGAGTAGGTGGTCGAGTCTTGGAATTGCTGACCCGCCCGTGAGTTGAAGGTGAGAGTCAGATGCCCGGCGTCGGTGACGTTCGCTAGATTGCGCGTGATGGCGTGGGTCCCACTCCCGACGGTGGACGGCTGGAGCGCCAACTGCTCGAGGATCTTGCGAGACCGGTCGTTGCTGGCACTACCTCGCCAGTTCCACAGGTTGAGCAAATTCCGAAATGCGGTCTCTTCGAGCGAGCCTTGGTAGATCCGATCACGGTTGAACGGTAGCAGGCCGCCCCAACTGTCGTAGGTATCCCAATTCGGCTTGTTCCTCGGCTGGACGGTCCCGGCCGTGACCCCTGTCGTGCCGGGAAAGGCCGTGGAGTTCGGGATGTTGCCGGTCGAGTGGCAGGCGAAGCATTTGTAGTCATCGGTAGCCAAGCCTCGGGTCCTCGGCGGAACGGCGCCTTTCATGGGAATCGCCGTGAGGATCACTTCGTGGAATCGGAAGTTCTTTGCGGTGGCATCCCACTGCATGTACTCGATCGCATTTGGGTGCGCCCCCGGGTACGAGCTGCTCTCCGCCATGCCGATCGTGAAAACCCGAGTGGCGTCGGCATTCGGCAGCAGGATGCGCGGAAACTCGGCGGTGCCCGTTTGCAGGCTCTCAGATCGTGACATCAACAACCAATTCTCTCGATAGACCTGAGGAAGGGCGGCGAGAAACCGAGCGGGTGAATCGATCTGCGGATTGCTCGCCAGGTACTGGGCGAGGTCGGCGGGTTCGAAGTCGGAGGCCATTAGCGGAGGGATCGATGCAGTCGTATCGAACTTCGCTACCGCGGCCTTGTCGCCACTCGAAAAACTCACGCTGCAGGTACCGGAGGTGTTGGTACACGCACCGCTCCACCCGGCGAAGGTCGAACCCGGTGCCGCCGTCGCGGTCAACACCGCCGTAACTGTCGAGTTGTAGGTCTCGTCACAGAGGAAGCCGCAAGAAAGGGTTCCCGAATTCGAGGTCACGGTGCCATCCCCGAGACCGGTCTTCAGCACCCGCAACTGGGACGTCTGGGCTACCGCAGCGGACAGGCCGAGGGCCATGGATATCGAGATGAAACCGACGATTCGAAGCCAGCAGTGGCGCTGCTTCTCGGAGGCGGAGAGGGGGGCAAAAAGAGTGGATAGGAGTTGGGGCATGGGAAGCTCCAGGGACAGCGAGGGTAGAGCTGGTGTGACCACCCCTGGACCCTCGGGCCTAGAATGGGCCGCCGAGACGAACGACGCGTTGTGGATTTCCTCCCGGTCTGCCAGGGCCGACCGTCGAACGGACGCCAGGAGTGGATACGGGCTCACCCATCGAGCAGCCAACTCCAAACCTTCTAACGGAAATCCTCCTGATGAAGTCTCCCCACTATATACTATTTGCCTGGCTGGAGATCGGTATAGACCGTTCAGCCGTGGATCCGCCGATGGGGCGTCGGCCGAATGACCGCTCCGCCTTCCTCGGCCAGACCCAGCTCAGAAACGGAAACGGACACCCGCACCCAAAAATAATCGGGCCGAAGTCGACTTCGAATTCAAGGTTCTGATTCGATGACGCCGCCCCAAAAGTCCGGTGGTCCCGATCGTCTGAGTCGCCGTCGGCGTCTGTTGTCGCCAAGGGGAGCTCTGTGGAACACACCTCGCCCGGCCCGACGATCTCCACCGGCGGTGCCAGGGGATACGTCGTCGACCGCCCACCTGAACGGTGACAGTCTGGCTCGTCGGGCCGCCCGCGGCGAAGGTGAGGAGGTCCGGGCCGGGATCGGTGTCGTCGCTGCCGCCGCCGGCCGAGCCGGGGCGCATCGCCGGGTCAGCGCATTGCGGTTCCGCTTTCCAACCCGAAGGCCCAGAGCCGTTCGGCGCTGTGCGCCACACGCCCTAGGCTGTGGATCGCCGAGCGACAGAGATTCTGGGCGTCGGCGGCGGCGTCGGCGGTCAGAACACCGGTGGCGTGCCCCCGCTCGAGCTCGACAACGTTGCTATAACAACGTTCCACCAGGCCTGTGGCGACTTCCATGGAGGTCGCCATGGCTGCCTGAGATCGGAGGCTGATCGGTTGGTCCGCCAGCTCAGGATGTTCCCTCAAGCGCCCGGCCAGATCATCCCTGGCGCTCGTCAGGTCCTCAAACCGCCGTTGGCCGGCCTCGGCCCGCATCGAGGCCAGCCGAAGCACCCCGCCGATCTCGCTCTGGCCGGGATCAGCCGCCAGCAGCGCCACCGCCAGATCGAGGTTGGCCACCGCCGACTCCAGCGGAGCCACAGTCTTCCAGCCCAGATCGACCATACTCTCCGCTTCGCCGCACAGATTCGGATCGACTACGTGCCCGATGCAAGGGTTATCCCAGCCTAGGCAGAGCACCGGGAAACTCACACACGGATCCGGCTCGGGCCCCGGCTCGGTGAGCTCCGGCCAGTCGTGATACGGCAAGCCATCCGTATTCATCAACTCGATATTGTCGCAGGGCGCCACATCGGTCTGGACGACGAGCTGCGTGGCGCCGTTCGGCCAGTGGCCGCCGCCGGTCGACGGCGTGACCCAGGTGGTCGGCCCATTACAGCCCGGAAGTCCCAACCCCCAGACGACGAAGTCGAAGTCCTCCAGCACATCCGTGTCTGCGTTGTTGGGCAGGCCACCCAGCGGCTGAGGATTTCCCCAATGCCAGCCCGCGATCCTGCGAAATCGAATACTGCAGGTGCCCGGAGGCAGCACATCGACGGCATCCTGGCCATCGATTCTCAAGACCGGAGGAGTAAAGTCGTCGAGACTGCCCCCCAGCTCGATGACAAATTCATGGGGCCACAGGTGCAACTCTTGGATCTCGTCCGGCATGTCCACGGGGCAGCTCGCGGCACCGAACGCAGGAAGGGCGAACAGGGCCAGGACCGTCGAGAGGGCAAGAAGAAGCTGGGTGGGCCGGCAGGCTCCGGCGCGGTGAAAGATCGTACAAATCATGACAAATCTCCTAGGGGTTGTCGGCCGATATCGGCCGGTTCAACCCAAAAGCGCAAGTAGCCGGGAAACCCCATCAAACTGCCAACGATTTTTCCGACGCCCTCTCAAGGCCCAAGGGGCCGTTGGTCCCGATCGTTGGAGCCGCCGGCGGCCAGGGGAGGGCTGTGAACAAGCTGTAAAAGGTTGGGGCTTTCTGAAAGGATCGGCGCCGAGGCTCAAACCTCTCGCCCGCGTCGGCGTACCTCATGGCGAGCCCAACAGCGCCCGGCTGGCCGCCGGGGAACCGATCTTCAAATACCGAGGAGCCCGCCTTGCACCAGAAAAAACTTGCTTCGATCTGCCTCGCTCTGCTGGCCGTGGCCAGCCTTGCCCTCGCCAGCGTTGCCGTCGCCGATTCCGAGCCCCCAACCGAGAGCTCGATGACGCTGTCACGGGAAGGGGCGGACTGGCCGGTGTGGAGCGGGCCGGCGGGCAACCTGACGTCGTTGGGCAACGGCGTTCTCGACGGCGGCGCCTTCGATCTCGAGCGGGTGTGGACGCGGGCCCTGGGCTCGGCCTATTCAGGCATCGTGGTGGTCGACGGGCGGCTGACCACCACATTCTCGGATGGCGAGTCGGACTACCTGGTGGCGCTCGATGCGTCGACCGGCGCCGAGCAGTGGCGCTACCGGATCTCCGATACCTACAAGGGGCATGACGGCTCCGACGACGGTCCCCTGGCGACGCCGACCATCGACGGCGGAGTGGTCTATGGCCTTGGCGCCTGGGGCGGGTTGTTCGCCGTTTCGATGGAAGACGGCAAGGAGCGATGGCGTCGCGACCTGGTGGCCAACTTCGGTGCCGTGAAGCCGCACTACGGATTCTCCACCACGCCGACGGTGATCGGCGATCTTCTGGTGATCGAGACCGGGGGCGACGACGGGCGCTCGATCTCGGCCTTCGACCGCGAAAGCGGCGAGCTGCGCTGGTCGACCGGGGACGATCCGGTCACCTATCAGTCGCCGATGGCGTTCGAGCTGGAAGGCGAAACCTCGTTGGTCGCGGTCACCGACCGGAACCTGCTCGGCCTGGCTCCCCAGACCGGTGAGGTGCTGTGGACGCATCAGCACACCGAAGGCGACGATCGGGGCTTCCTCTCGGCGCAGCCCGTGCAGGTGGGCGGTGGCGGGATACTCCTCACCGACGGGCGCGAGTCGACCCTCTTCCAGGTCACCAAAAACGGCGAGGGGTACACAGTGGAGGAGGCCTGGCGCTCCCGCGCGCTGCGCAGCCAGAGTAACTTCGCCACGCCGGTGCCCTATGAGGGATACCTCTACGGCTTCGCCGGCAGCTTCTTGACCTGCGTCGACGCCGCCACCGGCGAGATAGCTTGGAGGTCGCGGCCGCCGGGCCTAGGCAACCTGGTGCTGGTCGACGGTCACCTGGTGATCCTGATTCGCTCCGGCGAGATCGTGGTCGCAGAAGCAACGCCCGAAGGGTACGTGGAGGTCTCGCGGGTCCAGGCCTTGGAGCGCGGTTACTTCACGCGGCCGAGCTTTGCCGGCGGCAAGGTCTACGTCCGAAACCTGGCCGACATCTCGGCGATCGGCGTCACGGAAGCGAGCTCGGCGCCTTCAGCCGGTGCCGAGCAGGCCGAAGCCGACTGGGATCTGCGCGGAGACTTCGGCGCCTTCGTCAAGAAGCTCGCGGCGGCCGAGAACAAGAACGAAATGATCGAGAGCTTCCTGGCGGAGCACCCTACCCGGCCGATTCTCGAGGGGCCGAGTTTCGAGGGGACACTGGTGCACTTCGTCTACCACGGCGAGGTCGACGACCTGGCCGTCTCCGGCAACTTCATCCGTGAAGGCGGCGAGCACGCCATGCACCGGGTTGCCGGCACGGACTTCTACTTTCGGACCTATGAGCTGCCCGAGAAAGCTGTCTTCTCCTATCGCTTCTCGGTCTTTGACGAGTCGATGATCGATCCGGCCAATCCGCAAACGACCGGCCCCGAAGGCGAGGAGCAATCGGTGCTGGCGACCGTCGGCTGGCAGGCTCCGTCCCACTTGCGCGAGCCTGAGGGCGAGCGCGGCAGCATCGAGACGCTGCAGTGGAAGAGCGAGCAGCTGGACAACGAGCGCCAAGTCCAGATCTACCTGCCGCCCGGCTACGGCGAGGGCGACGGCCGCTACCCGCTGCTGGTGGTCAACGACGATGAACAGGCGCTCTCGATCGGGGAGATGGACAAGAGCCTCGACAACCTGATCGGCGAGACGGTCGCGTCGCTGATCGTCGGTTTCGTGCCGAGCGTCAGCGGGCGCGAATTCGGCTCGAAGGCCGCCGAATACACCCGGGCTCAAGTCGAGGAGCTGATCCCTCTCCTCGACAAGACCTTCCGCACCGACGCGCGCCGCGAGTCCCGTGCGGTCATGGGCCAAAGCAGATACGGCGGCCCCGGCTTCGCGGCAATCTACCTGGCGCTGCATCACCCGGAGGTTGTTTCCCGGGCCGCCGCCCAGTCCTACGAGCATAGCGAGCTCAAAGAGGAGCTAATGGCCGCCGCCTCGGGCAAAAAGCACGACCTCGAGCTGCTCTTCCACTGGAGCTCGTACGATTCCTACAATCCGTTCTTTGACTTCGACGCTCGCCGCGACGCCAAGAGCGTGGTGGCGGCCCTCGAGAAGAACGGCTACAGCCCGAAGATTTTCGAAAGCGACGACGGCGTCGGCTGGGGCATGTGGCAGGGCCGGATCGCCGAGATCCTCGAGGCGCTCTTTCCGCTCCGGTAGCCCTGCGCGGAGAGTCCGCAGGTTAACCGGCACTTTGTCCGGGGACCCGTTGAGCCACCTCCCGGATTGCTTCGCAGCGGAGCGGTCCGGGAAGCTTTCGCCTCTCGCTTTATCTCACTGCGACCGAAAGATCTCACTGCGACCGGAAGATCTCACTGCGACCGAAAGTGAGAGCTGGGGCTCGGGCGACGGTGGGGTGTCTACGGAATAGGCTGCTGGGCTAAGTCTCCCAGCGATCCGGAATTCAGCCGAACCAGCCCCACCACCCACCAGGCAGAATGACCTACACCGCAAGATCTTGCGCTATGATCGCGTCGCCAAAGTCCGTTCAAAATTCTTCGGAGGCGTACTTGATGTCGAAACATATGATGCTCTGTCCGTCCTGGCTTGACCGACGTTTCCTCCGATGAGCCCCGTGAACAAGAAGGCTCTCACCGAAACGGATATCCGTACCAAGTTCATCACCCCTGCCATCGTCGGCAAGGACGGCGGGGGCTGGGATGTGATGAGCCAAGTCTTGGAGGAGCATGCGTTCACCGCGGGCCGGGTCATGGTGCACGGCAAGACGGTGCGACGGGGCGCCCAGAAGAGGGCCGACTACATCCTCTTCTACAAGTCCAACTTGCCCCTGGCGGTGGTCGAGGCGAAGGACAACAAGCTGCGGCAGGCTCGAGCGATCATCGAGGCTTGGCGCCAGGACTACAACGGTGCGCGTCCGCACAGCTCGCTGGGTTACCGCACACCGTTGGAGTATGCCGCGGCTCTGCAAGCCGCAGAGACCTCCTGCGGCCACCAAGTTGCAGCCTGACCCCACCCTCATGATGTCGCCGTCTCGGGTTCGTCAAGGATCGGCTTCGCCGCCCGTGCTGCGCACGGCTTCATCCTTGACGGGCCCCTGCGGGCGGCGAACATCGGTGTTGTGGGTCAGTTCGAAAAAAAGGTTGTCAGGACCAAACGGGAGGAGAGAAGCTCTCATTTAGTATGGTCCCAGCTTGGGGAGCAGGTCACAGCGATTGACGTCCAGAATTCTATACACTTTTGATGAGAGGCTCCGCTGCCATGGCCAACAAGAATACGAGTCTCAACTGCTCCTTCGTCCGCGACCTGCGACGCTTTGGCGTCGAGGCCCTATGTCTCCTGATGCTGCTCTACGGCGCCCCCTTGCAAGCCCTCGACAGCGTCACCGAGCCGCAGCGCACCGACGCGGCCGCAGAGAGCAACACAACGGACGATCCGTCCTGGGTCGAGCCATTCCTAGAAACCGCCGGGCACAGCCTCGACGCAGTGCAAGACGAGGTGCGCCAACTGGCAGTGGACCTCGCGTCCCAGCCCTGGCCCGACGCCTTCGGCCTGCTCTTCAAGGCCACAAACATCGGAGCCGCCTCTGGCTCCAGCGCCCCGCCGTCGCCGCCCAAGGACGGCGCCCGCCCGTCCAAGGACTACGACCTGGCCAGCCTGGCAGCAGGGTTCTCCGACAAGAACGCCCTCGACGCCGTCCCTCTGCTACCCGGTTGGAACCAGGTCTCCCTGCCTGAAATCCCCACCAGCAGCGATCCAGCGACGGCCCTGAACGCCATCGGCGGCAGCTACCACAAGGTCTATGCCTACAACGGTTGCGACGCCGCCGACCCATGGAAGATCTACGACCCCAACGACCTCGCCGCCAGCGACCTGACCACGATCGGCGTCGAGCAAGGCATCCTCATCGACGCCACCGCCGCCGTCAACCTGCCCAGCGACGGCACCCTGCCCGACAGCACCACGATCCAGCTCTGCACCGGCTGGAACCTCATCGGCTTCCCGTCGGCCTATCCCCGACACGTCAAAAGCGCTCTGGCGCCGATCCTCGACAAGGTCGTCAGGGTCTATGCCTTCGACCCCTTCGACCTGGCCGACAACTGGAAGTTCTACGAAGCCAGCGCCCCCGCCTGGGCCAGCGACCTCGACACCATGCTGCCCGGAAAGGGCTATTGGGTGCTCGTCACCGAAGACGTGCAGCTAGAGATCAAGAACGTCGGCGACGCACCGTCCATCGCCTTCAGCAGCCCGCAAGATCTCGACGTGGTAACAGCCCCCACCGAGATCCAAGGCACCGTCGCCAGCGATCTGCTCGACAACTGGCAGCTGCGCTACCGCGGCGTCGGCGAGAACGACTGGGTCGAGCTGGCCAACGGTGACTATCCGGTCCAGGGCAAGCTCGGCGACTTCGACCCGACTCTCCTCCTCAACGGCATGTACGAGCTCGAGCTGGTGGCCACGGATCTGCAAGGCCAACAAGTCACCGATTCCATCGCTATCGTCGTCGAAGGCAACATGAAGATCGGCCACTTCACGTTGAGCTTCGTCGATCTCGCCATTCCATTGTCCGGCCTCGACATCCAAGTGGTGAGGACCTACGACAGCCGCCAACGGCACCTCCAGGGGGATTTCGGCTTCGGTTGGACGTTGGACATCCGCCAAGGCTCCTACCGCAACAACCGTCCACCCGGCGACGGCTGGCGCATCCCACCGACGGAGGGTCCATGGGGTCTGCCGTGTAGCACCGTCCAGGAGCTCAAAAGCCACCTGACTACCGTTCGGCTCAGCGATCAAGAGGTCTACCGCTTCCGCCTCACCGTCAAAAGTCCGGGCACCATCATCGGCGGTTGTATCGGCCGGGCCGAATTCGAATTCGTCGACGGTCCCGTCCCCGGTGCCACCCTTGAGATCCTCGGCAACGACGAGGTGCTCTACCAAAACAACAGCGATGAGCTGCGGGACCCCAATAGCTTCGCGCTTTTCGTTCCCGAAGACGTCAAGCTGACGACGCGGGATGGTCGCATTTTCCATCTCGACCTGACCGACGGCGTCACCCACTTGGAGGATCTCAACGGCAATACCTTGGAGATCACACTGGAGGGCATTGCCCATTCGTCAGGCCGGGGCGTCGAGTTCGAACGCGACGCTGAGGGCCGGATCGAACGCATCGTCGATCCCATGGGCAACGCCAACGTCTATGCCTATGACGAGGCCGGGGATCACGTTTCGTTCACCGACCGCATGGGAGCGGTCACAACGTTCGCCTATGCCGACGGGCACTACCTTGAGGACATCGTCAATGCGTTGGGGGTCCGGGCGGTGCGCACGGAGTATGACGATGAGGGGCGGATGGTGCGGGTCATTGATGCGGCGGGCAAGGTGACGTCGTTTGAGCATGATCTGAGTGCCAGCAAGGAGGTGATCACCAACCGTCTCGGGTTCACTCAGATCCATGAATACGACTCGCGCGGCAACGTGATCCGCCAAACCGATGAGCTCGGCAGGGTCACCGCACGGACCTTCGACGACCATGACAATTTGCTGAGCGAAACCGACCCTCTGGGCCGAGTCACTCGCTACGCTTATGCACCCTCTAACCAGCTTGAAAAGGTGATCGATCCCCTTGGAAACGAAACGGTCTACACGCTCAATGATCGCCTCCAGGTATTGACGGTCACCGATCCGCGAGGTGGTTTAACCCGCAATACGTACGACGGTAGGGGCAACTTGCTCAGCAGTACAGACCCTCTGGGGCAGACGACATCGAGTACCTTCGACGCTGCTGGCAATCTCATCCGATCGACAGATGCTCTGGGGCACGTCACGAGATACGAATACGATGCCCGCGGTTATCCAACCAAAGTGATCGATCCCTTGGGCAGCGAGACCCTCTTCGACTACGACGCCAACGGAAATCAACTCGTGGAGCGCAGGTTCAGGACCCCAGTCGATGGCTCGCTAGAAACGCTAGTGACATCCAGAACCTACGATGCCCTCGGCCGAGAGACCAGCAAGACAACCGCCGATGGTGGAACGACCACCGTTGTCTATGACGTTCTTGGAAACGTGACTCAAAGCACCGATGCGCTGGGGCGCCAGACGACCATGAGCCACAACCTTCAGGGACTCTTGGTCCGCTCCACCACCCCGGATGGAACGTCCCGAGCTCAAACCTACGATGCTGAAGGACGTTTGACCACCCGAACGGACCGAGCCGGGCGCACCACCGCTTATTCACATGATCCCGTCGGTAGCCTGACGAGTCTCAGGCTACCCGACGGCGCTGTGGTGACGCGGATCTACAACGCTGCTGGACAGCTCATCGAGCTGACCGATGCCATGGGCAACTCGACGACGTTCGCCTACGATGCGGCAGGGCGTCGCATCTCCATGACCGATGCCTTGGGCCAAAGCTCACAGCTGGTCTATGACGCCACCGGCAACCGGATCGCCGCGACAGACCCCATGGGGAATACTGTTGCTTGGATCTATGACGCTCTCCATCGACCGACGAAGGAAATCTACCCGGATGGCACATCGACGGCGCTGACCTACGATGCACTGGGGCGCCGCACATCCTCCACCGACGCTTCAGGCATTGAGACCACCTTCACCTACGATGCGGTGGGCAGATTGTTGGCGGTGACTGATGCTCTCGATCAGATCACCGCCTACGCCTACGACGAGGTCGGAAATCGAATCCGCCAGATCGATGCCCTGGGTCGAGTCACCCGGTTCGAGCTCGATGAGATGGGCCGCCGGACAGCTCGCATCCTACCCGACGATTCTCGGGAAACGAGATCCTTCCATCTCGACGGCACACTCGCCAGCCACTCCAACTTCCAGGGAACAGTATCGACTTACGCCTACGACACGGCAGGTCGCCTGACACTGCAAACCTTCCCCGACGGCTCCACCAGAACCTTCACGTATACACCGACGGGTCGGCGTGCAACGGTCACCGACGGTCGAGGTACGACCTCCTACTCCTACGACAACCGTGATCGATTGCTAGAGAAGGTGGATCCGACGGGAAACAAGCTGAGTTATAGCTATGACCTCAATGGCAACCGGACCACCCTGACTGCGACGGCTGGAGCGACGACGCTCTCTACCTCCTACACCCAAGATGCCCTGAACCGCATCACCAGCCTTACGGATCCAACGGGAGGCATCACGACTGCGGCCTATGACCCCAACGGGAACCTCGTCAGCCTGGCTTATCCCAATAGCGTCACGACGGACTTCGCCTTTGACAGCCTGAGCCAATTGACGGGTCTGACAACCTCTAACGCATTGGACGAGGTGCTTCAGTCTTATCGCTATGCGCTAGGACCCACGGGGCAGCGCCTGGCAATTGAAGAAGCCGATGGGACGACGAGGCAGTATCAGTATGACGCGCTCTATCGATTGACCGAAGACCATGTGACCGATGCGGCGCAGACCTTGGTGTACCAACGAAGCTTTTCCTACGATCCTGTCGGCAATCGGATGTCTCAGAGCCTCGAAGAGGGTGTTGGCCCAGCGACGACGAATTCGACGTTTGACAGTCGAGACCGTCTCTTGACGGCTGGAGGCCGTACCCATACTTGGACTGTCGAAGGCAATCTGAGCAGCCGCTCGGGAGAGAACGCGATGTCCCTGGATTGGGACTTCGAGAACAGGCTACGCTCCGTCACCCTCGACGATGGCACCGTGATCGAGCATGCCTATGACGTGGACGGCCATCGTGTTCGTTCGACGATCACACCTTCCGGCGAACCCCCATCGGTTATCGATTACCTCGTCGACACTTCGGACCCGCTCAGTCACGTCGTTGTCGAGATCGTCGATGGTCAGGCGCAAGCCCACTATTCGAGACTCGAAGACCAGTTGGTCCATGTGTTCCGCCCTGGTACCGGCGAGAATCGCTACTTCCACAGCGATGGCCTTGGCTCCATACGACTCTTGTCCGACCAGGCGGGAACGCCCACGGATCACTACAGCTACAGCGCTTTCGGCGAGCTACTAGACCACACCGGCTCGGACTCACAGCCCTATGGATTTGCCGGGGAACCGTCCGATCCAACGACCGGCTTCGGTGCCCACCGAGCCCGCTGGCTGGATACCGACGCGGGCAGATTTCTCAGCATGGACCCCTTCTCGGGCTTCTCTGAGCGCCCGATCTCGCTCCACAAATACCTCTACGCCAACGCCGACCCAGTCAACGTCACGGATCCGACGGGCTTGTTCGGCCTATCGACCACTATGGGTGGCCTCGCCGCTTCAGGCAACCTCAGAGGGATGTCGTCCAGCGTCTACGGTAAAATCTTCTTCGCAGCCACCGCCGTCATTGGAGGCGTCATCGTCGGCGATCTGCTCAGGCCGGATCCCATCTTGAGCTCAACCCTCGACCGCTTCCGAGGGGACGGTCAAGGATACTGGGGGCCAGAGATCGAGGATCTCCACGCATCGGGAGCCATCGCCGACACTTGGGCGTTGATGTGGGCTGAGCTGCTGAAATTCCGAGAGGAACACCGAGGAAAGGATCCATGGGGGTTCACCCACAACATCGAGATCCAGGTTCCGTCGGGTTGGTACCATGAGCCAAAGATGGACATCTATTCCCGTCGGATCGGACGATACAAAATCACTGTAGCGAAAGGTGGACGTGCTGGGCGGGTTTTTCAGGTGAGTTACGGGCTTGGCGGAAAACCTAAAAACGACAGGCTATTCATTTTCAGAATGGACTGGTTGGATCATCGAGACAAAGAGAAGGGTCCATACCTGGGTATCCATTGCCACCTTCGCTTCTTGCCGTTGTATGAGTCTCGGAAGACACATCGATCCTGTAATCCACCTTTCTTACCCATTGAATGATATTGCTGGCCTTTTCTGGCCTTTGGACATAGGAGCAGTTGGTGAGAGGACTAAGGATAGATTGGGAGAGCACGGAGAACAGGCGCTTGATGTCTCGTTTCGAAGAGCGTATGTCGGTGCAGCTAGCTCCAGGTTCCAATGCAGAACTACGAGAAGCCTTACACCCGGCCTTTGCTAGCGCTTTTTCACGCCTATTCGGGCCGATATTCCCAGAGATCTTTCAAAGAAACTGGCTAATCTGCGAATCCTGCATGAGTTTAGAGGAGCCAGAGTTCTTCGAAAAAGACGAGACATCACGGGCTGTCTCAGGTTTGAATGCGCAGATCCTCGACGAAGGGGATTGGTGGCTTCTGGTGACTGGAGAGTTCTTGGTGAGAACTTCCAATCATTTGTCGGAAAATGAAACGACAATGCAGGGCATCCCAAATTCTAGATGGAGATCCTTCGACAAAGACCGACAAGGCGTCGTCGACAGAGAAGAGTTAAAGGGAATCGCGGCAGACTATTGCGATATCGCTTTCGACGAATATGAGGGAATCTGGGGAGCCTTCTTTGATGACCCGAGGCTTCTAGCAAGGACCTTTTACCATTGTAGTGAGCTCGCCGATGTCTCCGAGGTCATCGAAGGTGTGGGACTTGATGGGGATTGGCTTACCCGTATTCGCTTTAGCTGCCCAAATCTCCCAGTCCTGCTCGCGACTGAATCCCGGGACGACTAGGCTAGGTCGAGTTATTCGACCAACCTGAGGGCCCGCTGGCTCAACACCGGGCGGGCAGATTTCTCAGCATCGACCCCTTCTCGGGCTTCTCTGAGCGTCCGATCTCGCTCCACAAATACCTCTACGCCAACGCCGACCCAGTCAACCTCACGGATCCGACGGGCTTGATCGGCCTATCGACCACTATGGGTGGCCTCGCCGCTTCAGGCAACCTCAGAGGGATGTCCTCCAGCGTCTACGGTAAAATCTTCTTCGCAGCCACCGCCGTCATCGGCGGCGTCATCGTCGGCGATCTGCTCAGGCCGGATCCCATCTTGAGCTCAAATCAACCCTCGACCGCTTCCGAGGGGACGGTCAAGGATACTGGGGGCCAGAGATCGAGGATCTCGACACATCAGGAGCCAAATCTCCCCGGCCTACTTGCGGAAGAATCTTTCGAAGACAGAACCTATTATAACTATTCCAACAGCTGGAGGGAGGGCCCGCTTGCCATCGGATAAGAGCGCCGCGGCGTCGCCTTTCGAGGGGGGGGGTCGAGGGAATTGCCGGAGACCCAACAAGTGGAGCTCATCGATGGAAATCTGTCCCCGCTCCGCCCAACCGCACAGAGTGAGCCTTGATCTGCCTCGGCGACGTAGCACAGTTTCAGGCACTATCGTCTCGCCTTGAGCTGGTGGGAGGAGCCAGCCCCACGGAGGAAATGCCAGATTACCTCACCAGCTACCCGAGGCGCCTCCCCCTGAAGAGGACCCGCCCGAAAAAGACCCTCCACCCGAGGAGGACCCCCCCGAAGAGGAACCTCCACTGAATAAGCCTAGGCTCGAGCTGTCCACCTCTTGGACCCTGGGCAACTCTCGGGTGTTGGAGTGGTCATAGTCACAAATCGAGCACCGCCACATCTCGAGCAGGACTCCCGTCGACTGGACGGTGGGGGCCTGTGTGATCGTCTGGGATTTGAGCAGGCCTCTACTTCCGCAACCAGGACAATCGTCGTAGCGCGAGAACCATCGCCGCCACGGAATGACTTGGGCATGCTGACACTGAGGACAGTGCCACACGTCGTAGTCAACGGAACCGAGAAGCTCCTCCTGCAGTTGAGACGCCGACAGGCTCGGCTCCTCCTCCTGCTCTGACAAGCGCCGCATCACCCCCCGACACTGCGAGCATCTGCGCTTTCTGAAACGCAGAAAAAAGAAACCACCTGCGACGAGTGCAATGGGTACACCCCCAAGCCTCAGTAGAGTGAGCAGCAGCTTCCCCGTCGGGGACTCCTTTTTGGAGGATCGCCTCGGCGCCACCGAAGGGCGAGGCACCGCTTTGCTCGGAGGCCTCAGAGCGATAGATTCCGACGGCAGGTGCCAAGACGCCAGGTCCGCCAAGGCGACACGCATCCCGGCATGGACCGCGGCGCCAACATCGTCCTGCTTCAGGCGGGGGACAATTTCCCGATTGATGATCCGCTGCACCTGCTGCGAGCTCTTCGCCCCATAGCCGTCGCCAAGCTCGATGCGAACCTTGCGATCCTGCAAGGCGAGAAGCAGGAGGATTCCTTGGTTGCGTTGCGCGTCGCCGATACCCCACGAATTGAAAAGGTGGGTGCTGAATGATTCAATATCTTGGTCACCGGTGCCATACTCGGCAATGGACCCGATGATTACTACCCTGGCATCGACGCCGCTCTCGCGGTGCGCCGTGCTCAGCATCTGGCGAATCGCCTCCCCATCTCCATCGTCGAGGCGACCGGCATAATCGCTGAGGTAGGATTCTTTGGGAGGAGGATACCCGCCCGAAACCGCGGAGGCCGAGGCAACCCAGAGAAGAATGAAGCACAGAAAGCATCTTAGTCGGTTTTCCATGGGGTCCTTTCCGCAAACGCGGCTCAGCGAGCCTGTTCCTTAAATGTCATCACATAGGGGCACTGCTCGAGGCCTGAATAACTTTGGAATCCTTGGTGGAAAAGCAAGAACCGAACGATTGGACGGTTGAGAATACGTGCTTGACGCGGGAACTATTCGACATAATTCGACACTGAGACAACCCAAGGCTGGCACTATTGCCACTCCTTGTATGGGCCGGAATCGCAATCGCCCTCGGTACAGTGTATGGAACACGAACATTCTGGGAGTTGTTGGTTTGGAGCCACCGACCGCATCAAAGAGATCGCGGACCCAAGTCTCGGCCCTGGCTCGCTGTTACAAACGGTGCCGACACACTATCGTTGGCTATTCGAAAGACTTCGCGGCAAGCGGACGCTATCGCGCTATGCCATGCAAAGGATCATGCCCGTTCCGGAGGATCGTCTTCGAGCTGGTGTTGGCGAAGATGGTGGCGGAGGGAAAGGTTGGGAAGCGTGGGGGTTTGTAGGTTGAGCCCTACCCGCCCGTTGCTTGGACTGGCGTTGGCAGTGGCCTTCATCGCCAGTCCGTCTTGGGGCAACGATGGGGCCCCGTGCAATCAGCTACCGATGCTGAGATTGTTCGAGTTGGCTGAGAAAATCGAACGCCCGGCACTCGACTTGCTCCGACTGCGCCTGAACGCGAACCTGCACGTCATGGACTGCGGAGGTCCCGACGGCTACGGCACCCGTTTGCAGATCGATTTGCATCTCCAAGCCCAAGGGATGCAATGCTTCGTAGCATTGACCGAGATCCTCTCCGAGGACTGGGGCCGAGATGCCCGTGTCGCGAAAACATCTAAGCCCTCCCTGACGGAGCGTTTCGAGGTGGAGGGTGGCCCCACAGACTTGGCGGATCCAACTTTGGAACAGCTGACCCTCCGCAGTCAACGGGGAGATCGTGCGCTCATCGTACGAAAAGACGGCTTCTACTACTATGAGGACGTTGTCTCCGGCGGGGAGCTGTGGCTCAGTCTCGAACCGGGCGGTGGCGTCTATCCCGGGTGCTGCTGGGGTGCCACCAACGCCGGCTTTCGCTTCTTCGTTTTGGAACACCGATAGCCGCATGCCAATATCGGAATCACTTGGAATCTGACAATGCCTTCCATCGAGATCACCGAGCAAGAAATAGTAGACTGGTACGACGGGATCGTCGAGGCCATCGTCCAGACAGCTCCAGCAGGGCCGTGGAGCTACTTTTCTCTCATGGCATGGGACCTATCACGAGACCTAGAAGTCGCTGCTCTGCTCCCCTTGACTCCGAAGTGGCGAAATATCTTGCTAAAGACCGTGCGGGCAGAACTCGAGGACCCTGAAGTCTGGACAAAGTTCGGAGAGCTCAGAGAAGAGTTCTTTGCAGGCTTTTTCGGTGATGTACAAATCTTTCTTCGCCACAGGAGGGGAGGACGGATTCTCGCTCAGAAACAGATGGATTTCGAAGCCGTCAGGAAATTCTTGGGCAAAGGGATCGAGGCATGCCTAAGCCCTCAAACTTCTATCTATTGGATATCCGAGCTCAACAAGTGAACAAGATCGCCAGCTTCACCTACCCACCGGACTTCGTGATCGACCTCATCCAGGGCAATGCCCTCGAGATCAAGGCAGATGTCGCCATCTTCGGACGCTGCAAGAAGCTCAAGCGGCATCTCGAAGCTGTGGCAGGTTGCCCCTTCGAGCCGTTTGTCAAACCCTGGAAGGGCCGGCGCAAGATCTCTATTCTTCGGCATGCGAAGCTCCCGTGGCCGACAGCCATCTCGGTGGACTACGCGCCCCGCAATGTCGCGACGGAGGTTCGACGAACAGCGAAGGGATATTGGCCACGAAAGCCGACCCACACAGCAGGTCTCTTCTTGAATCTGTGGCAGATTCTTTTCAAGATTCATGAGGAGCTCGCTGCCGAAAGGGTGCTCCTTCTGCCTCTGTCATGGCGAAATCCAGACGTCGTCTCCATAGCGACCGCCGGCGCCATTTGGAAACACTGCAACTCCATCGCCACCTCCTTCGCATTCGTCCGCCAACCACGAGATCGCTTTCTCGAACGCTTGATGCAGCTGTGTGACCCAAGGACCGAGGCCGAAAAGGCAGAAGAAGAACGGAAGATCCTGGCGATACGACGTGCGGCTCTCCAGGAAACGAAATACATCAAGCACTTCATCTTCGCGGATCTGAAAGACCCGTCGCCGTTGATCGCCTCCATGACGAATCATGAAAACAGACTCGTTGCAGCGCTGAGACCTGAGGTCAACAAAGCGAGTTGGAAATTGGCGCCCTTCACCAGAGCAACAGATTGAAACCGATGGGCAAACCTAGCCCGCCGACAGGCGTCCAAGCTGCGCCGGATCGTGCACGGTGAAGCCATCACCTCGGGTCTCGACGACGCCGTCCTTGTTCCATCGGCTCATGATGCGGATGCAGGTCTCGATGGTCGTGCCGGTCATGTCGGCGAGATCCTGGCGGCTGAGGGCGATCGGCACGAAGAGCTCGCCATCCTTTTCGTAGCCGGCGCTGGTCGCCAGCTTCATCAGCAGCCGCGCCAGCCGTGCTTCGATGCGCAAGCAGGCCAGCTCGACGATGCAGTTCTTGCATTCGGCAAAGTGGGGCGTCAACGCCACCAGCAGCCGCGTCGCCAGATCGGCGTGCCGTTCCAGCAGCTCAAAGAGCGGCCCGCGCTTGATCTCGAGGCACAATACCTCGTCCGTCAGGGCCACCAAGGATCCGCGACTGGGCTGACGTCCGATGGCGTCGACGGTGCCGAATAGCTGACCTGGTCCGAAGAGGGAGAGCACCACTTGCCGTCCATTGGGCATGGCTTTGAGCATCTTGACCCGACCGGAAGCCACGACATAGAAGCTGTCCACAAGCTCGGCCTGGGGGATGATCTCGTCGCCGGTCTCGAAGTGGCGGACCACGGCGATCTCGGCCAGCGATTTGCGGTTTGCATCGGAAAGCGGCGATAGGTGCTGGCTGGATGAGAGAATTTTGAACGGATCGACTGCGGAATCCGAAGAGGCGGCTCGATTGTGCTGGACCATGCGCACAGTATAGCCGCTCTATCATCCATGACCGCCCTATCATCTAGCGTTGCGCCCCAAAAAATCTCAGCTGCCAACGGGCTCTAGACGGTGCCTGCCATCGACCCTCAGGCCCGGATGTCGGCTTGGCGGTGCACCGATCCAGTAGACGGTCACGTCCACCGGGCCATCGGCATCGCCGAGGCCGAAAAGCAACTCCGGGGCGTGCTGGGAGGCGAACGAAACGTCGGCTCCCCACCAGCGGATCTGGCGCTTGCCATCGGCCGCCACCAGCTCGACCCTGGCGCCGTGACGCCGGGCCGGTGGCCCGCCGAGCTCGATCAGCAGCCAGTGGTTTCCTAGCTGCTGGTCGTTGCGCAGCACCAGAGGTTGGCCTCGATTCACCGTCATGACCAGGTCCGGATCCCCGTCGCGGTCGAGATCACCCACCGCCAGGCCACGGGCCACATGTTTCTGACCGAAAGCCACACCGGCGGCGCCCGCCAGGTCGTGGAAGCGGGCACCGTCGTTCCAGAACAAAAACGAGCGCTGGGCGATGAGCCGCGGCCCGCCGCGGTCATCGTCCGCCTCCTCGAGGGTGCTGCCATTGGCCACCACGATGTCGAGCCGGCCGTCGAGGTCGAAATCGATCAACGCGGTGCCCCAGCCCACCCGATCGGTGGAGATCTCAGCCAAGCGCAGTGGCCGCACCCGGTCGCGGTACTCCAACCAAGAAGAACCGGCCGAGGCGGTGCGTGTCGCCTGGTAGAGCGCGTTTTCTTGCGCCACCCAATGGCTGACGAAGAGATCGGGTAGCCCATCCGGCGGCAGCAACCCGCCGTCTTCCCCCGGCGCGCCGAGATCGGCCACCGAGATACCCATGGAACCCCGCGGATCGGCGGTGCCGGTGCGGGCGCTCCAGTCTTCGAAGAGCAATCCCGCCGCATCGCCTTCGTTGTGCAGCAGCACGTTGGGGCTGACGTCGTTGGCGACGTAGAGATCGAGCCAACCGTCGCCGTCGAGGTCGACGGTGGTGACGCTCAGGCTGCGGCCGGCCGGGTCCGAGGCGCCGGCCAGCAACGCGATCTCCTCGAAGCTGCCATCGGCGAGCTGACGGTAGAGGTGATTGGGCACCGGATCGAAGGCGTTGGGGTTGAGGGTGTAGGGAACGCCCTGCCAATGCGGATCGGAGGCAGCGTTCGCCGCCCCGCCCCCTTCCGGCTCATCGGGTACCACGACGTCGAAACGCACATAGTTGGCGACGTAGAGGTCGAGACGACCATCGCGGTCGAAGTCACCCCACGCCGCGCCGACCGACCACCCATCGCCCGCCACACCGAGGCGTTCCGCCACGTCTTCGAAGCGGCCGTCACCGCGATTGCGAAAGAGCCGATTGGGACCGCTTTGGGTGACATAGAGGTCGAGGTCGCCGTCGGCATCGAAGTCCACCGCCGTGGCGCCCATGGCGAAGCCTTGCGGGTCGTCGACACCCGCTTCGGCGGCGGCTTCGGTGAAGTGGCCACCTTCGTTCCGGTAGTAGAGGTTGGCTCCCCCCCCTCGGCCGACACCGAAGTTGGGCAGGAACAGATCGAGGTCGCCATCACCGTCGAAATCCGCCAGGCCGGCGCCGGACCCCGTATCTTCCGGCAGCAAGCGGCGGCGCGGCCCCGGCCCGTGCACCGCCACCACTCCCCAGTCTGCCGCCACGTCGACAAACTCGACCTTGGGCGCCTCGGTGGGCAGCACGTGATCAAAACGCGCCGTGACCCCGGCGCTCGGGTCCGCCAGATCCGTATCGCTGCGGCGGTCCATCCAGACGCCTGCGGCGGCCAGGAGGGCGGCCCCCGCCAGGGTGGCGGCGATGACCGCCACCAGGCGCCGGATGCGTTGATTGCCCCGCCGCGCCGGTCGCTTCGGTGGACCCTTGGTGGAGGTGGGTCTCTGGGTTGGGCCCTCGGTTGAGATGGGGTCCTTCATGGTCCGTCCAGTGAGATCTCGGAGCGGGCCGAGGCTTGGGTCACCGTCGGCTGATAGACGCCGCTCTCCGATTCCATATCCGGCACCACGAGATCGAGAAACTCTTGCCGGTAGCGGCGGTATTGCAGCTCGGCGACAATTCTCACCGGTCCCGGCGTACCGGGCGGAATCTGGAGACGGAAGATGTGGGTGTCCGAATACTGGGGAAAGACGACCCGTTTCCCTTTGCCGCCGGCTTTCTGCCACAGTTGATGCTCTCGCAGCTCCCGACCCTCGCCATCGATCGGCAATGCCTCCAGCACCAGCGTTCCTTCGTCGCGGGGATTGCCGATGGTGTGCTCGAGCCCCTCGACGTCGAGGATGCGCCGTGACTTGGGATCGATGGCACCCCACTCCGCCAACAGCCCGCCATCGCCGTCGAAGGCGCTGAGGTGGATCCACGACCTCACGAAGTCGAGCGGTCCGGTGATGAAGTTATGGCCGGCCTTGCGATTCTGGATCACCGCCCGAACCTCCACCTGATCGCCGGCCTGGGCTGAGCCATCATGGATCAGATCGAGCGAGGCCACTGGGCCCTCGGGCCAGATATCGCCGAGCTCCGGCAACACGGATTCGCCGCGGATCCACGCTTCGGTCAAGGCCACCTGACGTTCCCAGCCCTCGAGCTTCATCACCTCGGGAATGAAGAAATTGGTGGCGATGAAACCGTGGTGGCGATGGGCGCCGTCGTCTGCGCCGCGCCGACGGTCGCCGCCTTCGCCCCGACCCGGGTCGGTGGACTCACGCACCAGGCGCATATGGCAGTCGCGGCAAGAGAGATCCGTCTCGGGGTCGTCGCTGTGCCAGTGGCTGTTCTTCCACTCGTCGTATTGGTTCTGGCCCTCCACCATGCCGAAACGATTCAGCGCCTCGGGGATGAACTGCTTGTGGCAGGCGGCGCAGAATTCCGGGCTGCGCAGCAGGTTGCGGTCGTAGTCGGCCAAGTGCTGGCCCGGGTAAGCGCGGATCAAGAAGTCCGAGAGGAGCCTGGCAGCCGCTCCGTCGCGGGCCGCCACCTCCCCCAAATATTTCTCCGGCGGAGTCAGCACATAGTCGGCATTTCCCCGCTGGTCGACCTCCGAAATGGCGTGGCAAGCGACACACGAGATGCCTTCGTCCATGCCGGGGGCCGAGAGGCTCAGGTTGTGCAAGTCCTTGGCGCCGGCAAAGAGCGAAATCGGATCGTGACAGCCGGCACAGTAGCGGGTCTCCGCCACTTCACGATCTTCCGCGAAGCGTTTTTGCACCGCCTGAAACGGGGCGTTCATGGCCGAGAAACGATGGGCGCTGGGCAACCATTCGTCCGTGATCTGGGCGTGGCAGCCGGCGCTGCCACAGCCACGGGAACCGGCCAGCAGCTCGGGGCGCACCATCTGCAGGTCGTCCGTACGGGCGAAGGTTGGTGCGAAGGGATTGCCACGGTATTCCTCGAAGTTCTGGGCATAGGCTGGCAGGGAATAATCGTCCGGCGGCGGATGCCGGTAGCTGGCCGTTGGCCAGAGCAACGCGGCGACGAGCAACCCCGCGATCGATGCCGCCAGATAGGCACCCTGGCGGCGCCCGAAGCTCCGCATGGCGCCCGCCAGGGCGAGATCGCGAACCGCCGCCGGCCGGCGTCGGAGCCACGCCGCCACCAGATGCGCCACCACCAGGCCCAACACCGCCAGGCCGGAAACCAAGTGCAACCAATCCCACAGATCGCCGACCCGCAATCCGAAGAGTGCCTGCCAGGTGACCACCAGTCCCGAGGCCATCGCCAGCACGCCCAGTGCCAACAGCGCCCAGCCGAGAAACATGGCCGCCGTGAGCTTCTGCCGATACCAGGTGCGGATGTGGCGCCACAGATAGACAACCACCGGCACCAGGATCAGCAGGCCCAGCACGGAATGCGCCAGCAAGATCAGCTGCGACGCGACGGAAAATGGACCGAGCCAGAGCCACAGCCCTGAGACTCCGGCAAACAGAAGGTAGGCGCTCACCCCGGCCGCCAGGACCGAAGCCCAGCCGGCCCGAGCCATTGCTTTGGGGCTGGCCATGCCGCCGGGTGTGGTTACTTTGGTTACTTTGGGGCGATCATTGCTAGTCGTCGAGCTCATTCGGCGATCTCCATTGGCTCCGGTGCCGGCACGATGCCGGCAAGAGGCCGGCGATCAAAAGATGTCGCCGCAGTGTCCTATGAGCGCCGCCGTCTCCCTATGACAGGCGTCATAGTTCTACTTAGTCAGATCGATCGCTGCTGGCGGCTCCATTCCCGCCGCCGGCTCTCCTAGGCTCGCGCCCACCGCTCGAGTGAATTGTTCTGCGGTCTTTACCCCAAAGGGGTTGAACCCATCAGCCCAGGGTAAGCGAAGCGCAACCCTGGGTACGTCTCCCGCTTGATTTCGGCGACGAAGTTGGCCAAAGTGATCGTACGCGACGTATAGCATGAGATATGGACATGGTCCTCGACACCACCACCAATGAGAGACGGTACGCCGATTTTCCGGCAAGCACCGGCCAGGTAGGCGTGGGTTTCTTGACGCAAACTCTTGTCGGTGAGGAATGGCGCTCGATTCTTCGTCGAGAAGACAACATGCTGGTAAACCTTTGGGTACGATTGCGGCATGTGCCAGCCTTTTGTGAAACCCTTTCAGGGTAGTGGGATGGACCTCTTGCTACCCAGGGTTGCGCTCCGCTTACCCTGGGCTGATGGATGCAACCTCTTCGAGGTAAAAACCCTTCTGGTTTCGATCATTGACCTGCCCTTTACCGCGATTGCTTCGCCTGTCTCTCGATTCTTCCATTAAGCCGCAGAACGGTTTAACGATGAGCGGCGGCGCAGCCGTCCGCTCGAGTGAATTGTTCTGCGGTCTTTACCCCAAAGGGGTTGAACCCATCAGTAGTACCCAGGGTCAGCGAAGCGCAACCCTGGGTACTACCGGCGCCCAAGAGCTTGGCCATCCGACGACCCCGCAGCGGCAACCCCATGTCGTACAACGCCCGGGCCGTCGTGACGTTCAACCGCAGCCGCAACCAACTGACGAAGCTCGGCAGGTCGCTCGGGTCGACCTCCTCCCCGAAGTTGAGCCAGAACATGTCGCGGAACGGTTTGCCGATGAGCGGCGGCGCAGCCGTCCGATCGAGTGAATTGTTCTGCGGTCTTTACCCCAAAGGGGTTGAACCCATCAGTAGTACCCAGGGTCAGCGAAGCGCAACCCTGGGTACTACCGGCGCCCAAGAGCTTGGCCATCCGACGAC
>JAJCXR010000016.1 GCA_029263315.1 Acidobacteriota bacterium
TCACCACGACGACGATCCAGGACGCCCAAGGACGCACCATCCAGGTCAGCAATCCCGAGCACAACACTTACTTTGAGTACGACCCCTTCGGCCAACAGCTCAGCGTCGAGCGAACGAAAGGTGCCTTCCAGCAGTTCCGCATCTACAGCTATGACGGCCGCGGCTTCCTCAGCCACGAATACCTACCCGAGATCGACGGCGCCGTCACTTACACCCGCGACGCCTTCGGCCTGACGAGGAAGAGGTCCAGCGGCCAACACCACCTGACCTACGTCTACGACGGCGATGCCCGCCTGACGCAAGTCAAAGACACCTTCGGCGGCCGCGTCTGGAAAGAATGGACCTACGGCACCGCCAACGCAGGCAACGACATCCGCAAGGGCCAGCTGGTGCAAGCGGTGCGCCACAACTATCCCTTCGAGGTCGATTGGAGCGTCGTCGAGACCTATCAATACGCCGGTGTCGGCGGCCAAATGAGCCAAAAGACCAGCCAACTACAATGGCCCGCCAACCCCGCCAGCGAACGCTACGGCGCTTACTTCGAGACCGGCTACGCCTACGATGCTCTAGGCAACCTGACGTCCCTCGACTATCCCCGCTGCCGTCCGACACCGCAGAACGGCCAAAACCGCTGCACCGACGGCGCCAATGACCAAGCCGCGCCGGTGCACATCCTCAGCCACACCTACAGCAGCGGACTGCCGTGGTCGAGCCAGTCGAGCCTCGGACCGTCGCTCCAGGCGACCTATCACCCCAACCTGCAACTGGCCACCGCAACCTATGGTAACGGCGTCATCGGCACCTTCGACCAGGGCTACAACGGCCTCGCCAGAGCCCGACGTTTCAACTACGCCAACAACGGCACCAACATTTTCGAGACCTTCCTCTACGAATACGACGGCGCCGGCAACATCTGGAAAATCGGCAACGACCGCTACGTCTACGACAAGGCCAACCGCCTGGTCTCCGGCACCGTGGTCCAGGCGCCGGGTAGCGGACAGAAAGAGGAATACACCTACGACCCGGCCGACAACATTCTGTCGATGCGCCGCGACGGAGGAAGCTGGCTCAACTACAACATCGATCCGGCCACCAACCGTCTCGAAGGCAACAGCGACATCGTGCACGACCCGTCAGGCCAAATGCTCGAAGTTGGTCCCTACGTCGGCGGATTGTCTAGATTCGAGATGGAGTACGACGCCCAGGGCATGCAGACCCGTTTCATTTCCAGGCTACCCGGCGCCGAGGCGGACTACCGCTACCTCTACGGCCCCGGCGACCGACGGCTCGTGACCTTCGACACCACCACCGGTGAAAGGGTCTTTAAGCTCCGCGGCCAAGGTGACGAAGTGTTGCGGGAGTACCGCGTCAACGGCTGGGGCTCCGCAGGCGGTGGCAGTGCCGGTGAAGGCTGGGTCCACGTCAAAGACTTCCTCTACGGTCCCGAAGATACTCTGTTCGAAATCAAGGGTTTTTCAGGCTTTGAGGACATAGAATTTCTCGCCATCAAAGTCCTGGTCGTGCTTGAGCATTCCATAGATGGAGTGGAGCAACTTGCGCATTACGGCGACGACAGCCTGCATGGGTTTCTTGCCTTGGTCGACGAGCATGTCGTAGAAGGCGCCTACGTTGGGCTCAAACTGTTTCGCGGTGATCGCTGGCATATAGAGAGCTGCGCGCAAGTACTTGTTACCGACCTTGGAAATCTTGGGCCGTCGGTGCACCGAGGTTCCGGATGTGTGATGCCGAGGATCGAGCCCACTGTGGGCGACGAGTTGGCGCACGGTCATGTCCTTGGGCAAGACGATGAGCTCGGCCAGGATACGCAGTGCGCTGGTGTCTGCGATGCCTTTGACCGAGGTGAGGTGTCCCATCGCTTGGCGTAGCGAGGGGATCTGGGAGGCCAGGTTGAGGGCCTGCTTTTCGAGCAGCTGGATGCGCCGGTCGAGATGCCGGATGTTGATCTCGATGTCGTTGCGCACGCTCTGGGGAAACGCTTCGCATCTCTGGAATGTCTTGAGGCGGTTCTTTTCCTGGGTGCGTTGTTCCGTCAGAGCGAGGCAGCGGCGCGTCATGGCGCGTAACTCCAAAGCTTCGGGGGTCGGCGGTGTCCACGGCCGAAAGTCCATCCGCTGAGCGTAGACGAGCAACAGCTTGGCGTCGACGGCGTCGGTCTTCGAGCGTTGTAGGTGTGCCTTGGCGAAGTCACTGACAGAGCGTGGGTTAGCAACCATCACCTCGATGCGGGGTGCCTTGTCCAGCGCCAGGGCCAAATCGAGGCTGTACATGCCGGTTGCCTCGAGGACCACACGTGCATGGCGGCCTTGTTTGTTCAGCCGCCGGATCAGCTGTTGATGGCCTGTTGGGGTGTTCGGGAAGCTCAGCGCCTTGCTGGGTCCGTTGGCATGGCCTTGGATCTGGACCTCCAGCAATCGAGCGCTGACATCGATTCCAGTGTGTTGGATTTTGAACATCAGCGTCTCCTTCGATATCCTGCTTCCAGGCTCCCCGACCCTGTACCCTCGCCTACCTGCCTTGTCATACAGGCTCTCGGGCCTCTGATACTCCACGGCATGGGCGAAGAGGGCGGGGGGCCAATCTTCGGGACAAGCTCGCAATGGCTTCGGGGTCGATCGGCCTCACCCGGAAAGCAATTCCTTTCAAGTCTACCGCGGGCCTCCCAAAGCTCCTGGCGACTCGACTCTGTGGGCAGAGGAGAGCGGGGCGGATGGGCTATGGAAGCTGCTGCAGCTGACGGTGATGCGGAAGCCCTGACGCTTCGCTTGGAAAGCGGGCCTCGAAGACTCGGCTCCCCTTCCCACAGCGCTCCCGCAACACCTTGGAAATCGCTAGCGCGATTCCCACAGCTGCTTGGAAAACGCTGCGCGTTTACCACAGCTTCCACAGACCCGACTCCTCCTCCATCTGCCTCGATGTTTCTCCATAAAGAGAACATACAAGGGGTCTTCGCCACCCGCGAGCGCAACGGCGACACGATGTACTTGCACAAGGATCATCTCGGCACGCCGAGAGCTTTGACCGACGGCAACGGCAACCTCGTCGGCCGACATGATTACTACCCGTACGGGGCGGAGATCCCGAGGACGGGTCAAGCCGACGAGCCGACGAAGAAGTACACCGGTCACGAGCGCGATCCCCACGGTCTGGCGGATTACATGCTGGGGCGGACGTACCTCTATCCGTTCATGCGTTTTGCGACGCCGGATGTGGCTCGGGATGGTTGGAATCTGTATGCGTATACGGGGGGTAATCCGGTTAACTATGTAGATCCTGATGGAAATGTCTTGATGACAGTCGCTCACGATACGATCAACGATCGCTGGCGATGCCGCCGACAGAATTGCGTATACCGAATGGGGAACCGTCGACGTCAGCGGTTTCACTGAAGCTGACCTAGCAAACAATGAAGGCGCACTTCTCATCAGCCAACTCGCTACAAGCGAGAATTTCTATGTGTATAGCGAAGGCAGGAAAGTCAACACAGAAGCTGGATGGCGAGATATGGCCGCAACAAAGTCAAATGAGAATCTCGACGGCAATGGAGATTGGCGCTACTTCTCAGGGAAGACCTCCTCTTCAAGGCCCCCACAGGGGGTCGCCAGCTTTGTTGCGGTAGACTCTGGAGCATCCATGGTCGACCAGGAAACGAAGAGCCTCCAAGTATCGACTGCAGCAATTGCCTTCCATGAACTTGCGGAGGCTTACGGCAAGGTTGAGTTGGGTAGGCAATACTCCTACAACGCCGCCCGTGGTGCACCCGATCCTGGAACTGGAGGGGCTCATGCATACGCAATTCGTAGAGAGCAAGTCCTCTTAGGGCAAAGGCCGGGCTTTACCGAGTATCCAGCAGGCGGACACCTCTCTCGCTTGCCAAGCCAATGAAATCGAAGCGGAGAGTAGAGCCTAAATGATGAACCCAAAAAGAACAAGAGGCACCCGAATGGTGAATTACTTCGCTACCCTAGTGGCCTTGGCTTTCCTAGGCTGCTCAGCGAATCTGAACGAGACAGTTGTCGCCCATTCCGACTCGGAGCACTTGAAGAGTTGCTGGAGAATACCCTTCGATTCAAATGCACATCTCACAATTCAGTTCGAGAGGGTGTTCCACGTGGCCGGCGCCACAGGGCATATCCTTCCAGAGGGGGAAGACGCTTGGCCCGAAGGCTACGGCGCTCTAATCGTGATTAGGGGCTTAGAGGGCTCGATCCTAGGTCAAACCCAAACTGAGCCTTCTGGTCACTTTTCGTTTCCTGAAGTCGCTAGGGGTAGATACTGTCTTCAAATATCTCAGGATGGGTGGCAGTCCGTGATCATGCAGGTTCAGATTTCCAAAGCGGCTCAAGAGACCCTGGTTTTCGAGCTACCCTTAGACACTTGATCTCCGAGGTTCTTTGGTCCCTGATGCCGAGGTTGATCTGCTCCCCATTTCCTGGTCCGGCCATTGCGTGAGACTCCTCAGTCCGATAAACAAGGATGACGGAGGACATCGTGCGAAAAAGTCGATTCACAGAGCAGCAAATCATCGGGTTCATCAAAGAGGTTGAAGCGGGCCGAGCCGTCCGCGACCTGGCCAGAGAGCAAGGCATCAGCGAACAAACTTTCTACCGGTGGCGTGCGAAATTTGGCGGCCTCGAGGTCAGCGAAGCCAAGCGACTTCGCGAGCTGGAACAGGAGAACGGCCGACTCAAG
>JAJCXR010000017.1 GCA_029263315.1 Acidobacteriota bacterium
CGGAAAATCGGCGTACCGTCTCTCATTGTTGGTGGTGTCGAGGACCATGTCCATATCTCATGCTATATGTCGCGTACGATCACTTTGGCCAACTTCGTCGCCGAAATCAAGCGGGAGTCGTCGAAGTGGATCAAGACCAAGCCTCCAACCCTCCATCCTGCCTCTTCGAGCTTCTTTCGTTTGTCCTGTCTCATGGATAGCTCTCCGCGGTCTATCGGATTTGGTCGTAGGCGCTTAGCCTTCGCTGGCACGTCTCGATGGACTTCTGCGGCGTGGCGCGGGTTTTCTTCGCCTCGACATCGAGAATCACGATCGCGTCTTCATCGATCCTGTAGAAGACCCGCCATGAAGCTGCGCCATCTGGAATCCGGAGCACGTGACACCGAGAGCCGATGGCTGGCATCGGTCGAGAGTGCGGCATCGACAGGCTGCCTCCGCGTTGGAGAAGCCGCAGCAAGTAACCTGTCTGTAGGCGGCCTTGCTGGAGAGTGGCGGCGTTCGAATCTCACCATGGAGCCAGACCAGTGGTTTGTCGTCGCCACTCGTCCTCCCATGATCTGTCGGATCCGACATTTTCCAAGCTGGGGGTCGGCTTCCTCAAAGTGTCCCGCGAAACCGACGGACGCCCAGGCCAGCTACTCCGCCCGCTTCGGCAGCATCAAGCGGATATAGAAACCGGCCCACAGCAGCAGTGGCATGGCGAACTTGAACGGCAGATCCAGCAAGTGTTTGGACATGCCCCAAAAGTTGATCTGCCAACTGGAGTAGTGCTGTGTGCTCCAGTCTCCAAGCTGGGTGGTGTAGACGAACTTGACCCAGAAGAAGAGGGAGATGATGTGGAAGAAGATGGAAATCAGGGTGGCCCAACCCAGGTTTTCCAGCTTCTTGCGCCAGCGAACGCCGGGCACGGCCAGAAAGAAGGCCCACATCATGATCGAGGGAAAGTGGGTGTCGGTGATGCGGACCGACTTCAACCATCCCCGGGAGGAGGGGATGTCGGTGCGGGAGATGAGGAAGTGATGATCGTCCTCGTGGGCTAATAGTCTTGTGACCTTGGGGCTCTCGGTGAGCCGCACCAGGTTCTCCGTGCTGACGGTCAAGAAGGCGTTGTAGAGGGGCGTCAAGACGAGCCACAGCGCGGCCACCGGCAGCAGCCAGAGCACGACGCCCCGGACGAAGCGCAGGCTCCAGGTGGGGGATTTGCTGCCCTTGGAGGTCCCTGGCACGTCGTCCCTCTCAGTCCGCCGCGGCCAAGGGCGGGTTGGCAAATCGGTTGGCCCAGTAGATCCACAACAGGACTCCGAAGAGGATCACGATGGTCTGCCAGATGACGGTATGCGAGCTGTCGAAGAGGGCCGGGAAGTAAGCTCCGGTGAGGAAGAGGGCGACGACCCGCACCAGATTGACCAACTGGATCGCCAGGCAACCAAAGACCAAGCCGATAATGCGAGCTCGCCAAGGGGACGGGAAGGCGAGCACGGCGGCGAGGAAAATGATCATCGTCTCGACGCCGTTGCAGCCGTTGCGGATGTTCACCGCAAAACGGCTGCTGCGGATGATCGTGCCCTGCATCTGGATGTCTTGGCCGATCAAGTTGAGGGCGAAGCCGCTGGCCTTGGCAATCTGCGCCGTGAACGGCTCGATGATGCTCTCGTTGACCTGATTGAGGGAGATCAACGTGAAGCTGCCCCCCAAGATGACCACGAAGAGCACCAAGAAGGTGATCTCCTGGCGGTAAACCGTCCAACCGGTCGGCTGCTTGGAAACTTGGGCGGCGGGTGGCATCTTGCCCCCTGGCCCTTTGGCGCTTGATCCTTTGGCGGACCCTTTAGATTCTGGCATCGTTTACCTGAGGTGCTCTTATGGTGAAGAATGGATCGACGTTAGGGAGTTACGGGGTCGACAACGGCGGCTCGGGGCCGCGGCGCCCGATTGTATCCGGTCGTTGTCTTCGATGGAAACCCGGCTTCACCGTTGGGACGATGAATTGACAATCCCGTCGGCGGGCCGTACCATGCGCGGCGGTTCTGGGGGAGCTTCATGATGACAAAAACTGCTGGAAATCAGCGCTTCCGCTACAAGCGCACTGTGCTCGACGAGCGCGACATCAGCCGTACGATTCGCCGTATGGCCGGGCAGCTGATCGAGCAACACGACGATTTGGAAAGCCTTCTGCTGATCGGCATCCATACTCGGGGGGTGCCATTGGCGGAGCGCCTCAGGGACGAGATCCAAAAGCTGGAGGGGGTCGAGGTCGCCCTGGGCACCCTCGACATCACGCTCTACCGTGATGATCTGTCCACCATCGCGCCGCAGCCGGTGATCAAAGGCACACAATTCCCGGTGGTGGACTTGGATGACCGCGTCGTCGTCCTCGCCGACGATGTGCTCTACACCGGACGCACCGTCCGGGCGGCCCTCGACGAGCTCACCGACTACGGCCGGCCGAAGGCGGTGCGGCTGGCGGTGCTCATCGATCGTGGCCACCGCGAGCTGCCGATTCAGGCGGACGTTATCGGCAAGACCTTGCCCACCGCCCGCTCGGAGACGGTGGAGGTGGCGTTCAAGGGGACCGACGGCGAAGACTGCGTTCGACTGTTCGAGCGCCAAAGCGATGGAGACGCGGCATGAGCGACGAGATGGTGTGGAGGCGCAAGGATTTGCTCGGCATCGCTGATCTCTCGGCGCAAGAGATTCTGATGCTGCTCGATACCGCCGAGTCCTTCGTCGAGGTGGCGGAGCGGCCGATCAAGAAGGTGCCGACCCTGCGGGGACGGACGGTGATCAACCTCTTCTTCGAGAATTCGACCCGTACCCGCTCCAGCTTCGAGCTGGCCGAAAAGCGGCTGTCCGCCGACTCACTCAATTTTTCCGGCTCCAGCTCAGCCCTTTCGAAGGGCGAGAGCTTGATCGACACGGCCCGTAATCTGGAAGCCATGTCGCCCGATCTGGTGGTCATCCGGCACCAACATCCGGGCGTTCCCCACCTCCTTTCCAAGCGCCTCGAGTCGGGCATCATCAACGCCGGCGACGGGGCCCACGAGCACCCGACCCAAGCGCTGCTCGATGCCTTCACCATCCGTCGCCACAAGGGCCGCATCGAAGGCCTGAAGGTGACCATCATCGGCGACATCGAGCACAGTCGGGTGGTGCGCTCCAACATCCACCTGCTCACCAAGCTGGGGGCCGAGGTGACGGTGGCGGGGCCCCGCACCATGATGCCCGAGGCGATCGACAAAATGGGCGTCGCGGTAGCCTACGACTTGGCCACCGCCTTGCACGACGCCGATGTGGTGATGATGCTGCGGGTACAGCTGGAACGTCATCAGAAAACGCTCTTTCCATCCACCAAAGAGTACTTCGACCTCTTTGGCTTGACGCCGCGGCGCTTGCAGATGGCCAAGGACGACGCCATCGTCATGCACCCCGGACCGATGAATCGTGGAGTCGAGATCTCCTCGGCGGTGGCCGATGGCCAGCGCTCGGTGATCCTCGATCAAGTGGCCAACGGAGTAGCGGTCCGCATGGCGGTGCTCTACCTGTTGATGAGCAGCCGCAGCGGCGGCACGGAGGTACGGCCGTGAGGCGAATCGTCAAAGGGGGTCGGGTCGTCGACCCGAGCCAGGAGCTCGACGCCGAGGTCGACGTCCTGATCGAGGATGGTCAGGTGGTGCGGCTCGACGAGAACATCGAAGCCACCGCTGAAGATCAAGTCACCGACGCCACCGGGCTGGTGGTGACGCCGGGGCTGATCGACATTCATGTGCACTTGCGGGAACCTGGTTTCGAGTACAAGGAAACCGTGCGCAGTGGTTTGATGTCGGCCGCCGCCGGTGGTTTCACGGCCGTCGCTTGCATGGCCAATACCTCGCCGATCAACGATCATCGGTCGATCACCGAGCTCATTCTCGGTCAGGCCAAGCGTCATCCCTACGCCCGGGTATACCCGTTGGGGGCGATCAGCAAGGGCATGGCGGGGGAAGAGCTGGCGGCGGTGGGCGAGATGGTGGAAGCGGGCATCGTCGCCATCTCCGACGATGGTTTGCCGGTGATGAACGCCGCCCTCATGCGTCGGGCGCTGCAGTACGCCCAGCACTATGATCTGCCGGTGGTGCAACATGCTGAAGACCTCAACCTGACCGGCGACGGCGTCATGCACGAGGGGGAATGGTCGACGCGGCTCGGGTTGCCGGGCATACCCAGTCTGGCGGAAGATGTGATGGTGGCGCGGGACCTTTTGCTCAGCGCCGATACCGGCGGTCGGTACCATGTGGCCCACCTGTCTACGGGGCGCAGCCTCGAGATGGTCAAAGAAGCGCGGCGTCGCGGCGTACGGGCGACCTGCGAGGTGTCACCCCACCATCTGTTGTTGAGCGATCAGCTGGTGGCCGAGAGCGGTTTTGATACCGCCTCCAAGATGAAACCACCGCTGCGTCCGCAGAGCGATATCGACATCCTGCGACAAGGCATCGTCGACGGTTCCATCGATGCCATCGCCAGCGACCATGCACCCCATCACCAGGACGAAAAAGACGTCCAGTTCTCGATGGCACCCTTCGGCATCGTCGGGCTCGAGACCACCGTCAGCCTGTGCCTCGATCGCCTGGTGGGCGGTGGCATGATTCCCTTGAGCCGACTGATCGAGTTGTTGTCGACGGGACCGGCGCGGGTCTTCAATCTGCCGGGCGGCAGCCTGCGTCCCGGGCGAGTGGCCGACATCACCCTGCTCGATCTCGACCGCCAAGTGACGGTGCAGCCGGACCGCTTCAAGAGCCTGGCCAACAATACCCCCTTCGCCGGTTGGCAACTGCGCGGTGCCGCCGTCGGCACCCTGCTGGCCGGTGAGCCGGTGGCCTTGCCGGAGGATGAGTGATCCCGTTGTCCCCAGGGGAGGTCGAAGCAGGATCAGTGGTCACTTCGGCGGAGGTTTCGACCGCCGACCTGTTGCGTGTTGCCGTCGAGGCGGCGACGGCCGGCGCCGAGGTATTGCGCCACTTCTTCCGGCGGCAGGATCTCGACATCCGTACCAAGGTCGGCCACGATCGGGTCACCGAGGCGGACCATGGCAGCGAGAAAGTCATCTTGGAGATCTTGCAGCGCAACTTCCCCGAGCATCGGGTCTTGGCGGAGGAGAGTGGCTGGAATAGCCAACACGGGGACCACGTCTGGTTCGTCGACCCCTTGGACGGCACGTCGAATTTTTCCCAGGGTTTGCCCACCTTCTGTATTTCCATCGCCTGCTGCCGCGGCTCCGAGATCCTGGCGGCAGCGGTGCTCGATCCCCTCGGCGAGAATCTATTCACCGCCGAGCTGGGTCGCGGGGCCCAGTGGAATGGTCAGCCGATGCAGATTTCGAGTCACGGCGCCCTCGAAGGGGCCTTCTTAGCCACCGGTTATCCCTTTCGGGCTCGCCAAGCCCTTGATCTCTATCTCAAAGTATTTCGCGATGTCTTCTTGCAGGCCCGAGGAATCCGTCGCTGTGGCAGCGCTGCTTTGGACTTGGCCTACACCGCCGCCGGCGTCTACGACGGCTTTTTCGAGTTTCGCCTTTCGCCCTGGGACTTTGCCGCCGGCATCCTGCTGCTGCGGGAGGCTGGAGGCACGATCACGGACTTGGATGGCGGTGAGAATTTCTTTCGCAGCGGCAATTTGATCGCCGGCCCGCCAGAGGTCTATCGCCAGTTGTTGTCCGTGGCCCGTCAGCACGTCGATGAGGCGGCCCTCGAGGCGGTCCATCCGCTGGCGTAGTACGGGGGCGGCGCCAGGATCGAGGTGCAGCGGACGGCAGAGCGCCCGTCGCGGGAACGGCCGTTTGCATGTGGGCGAGATTTCCCTCCATTTTCACAGCTTCATCGGGCAGTGATATCCTGCCGCAGCTCCGAGGCGGTTCGGCCGGTTCCGGTCGACATGCTAAAATCCCATCGCCGAACAATGCGGAGCCCGTCGCTGCGTTGCGGAGCGTACGGCCTCTTTTTTCAGGACCGCCGCGGCAAATGGCTCGCAGCAACGTCACCCGAGAACCGATCTGAGAAAGCCCCCTTTGATGGCCAAGATGTTAGGACATCTAGAAAAGTCCGCCGAATCAGCTTCCAATGCTGGTCCGAAGCGACCGTTTCTGGAATTCCAATACCATCCCAGCGACATTCGCAAGAGTGTCCGCTACGTCTTCCTGAGCAAACGGCAGACCGCTGCCTGGGCGACTGGGATCGTTCTGTATGGACTTTTCTTGGTGTACAGCGTCATCCACATTCCCCAGATGGTGCAGCAGCGCTGGACAGAGCGCGAGCATGCTGAGCAGGAGGCCTTGCGGCCCGGCCTGAGGGATCGGCTGCAGGGAAAAATTGAGCGCTTCGAGAAACTTTCCCAAGTCAGCGAGGTTCTCCGCCTGGAGATGGCGAGAATCCATCTCGCCTACGGTTTTGATCAAGAAGAGTCTTTGGGTAAGGGTGGTTATCCGCACACCCCCCAGACCATTCCCGCGGCGTTGCGCAGCTCCGAGTACCTCGATCTGGTGCAACAAGGTTTCAACCTCCAGGCCCATGTCGACGAGCAGCTGGGGGCCTTAGGAGCGCTGCTTTCCGAGGTTCAGAGCTTCGAGCAGATGAACCAAGAAGCGGTCAGCACCACACCCTCCATCTCGCCCCTGCGCAGCGACGATTTTGTGCTCACCAGCCCCTACGGCACTCGCATCAGCCCCTTCACCAAGGAGAAGGATTTTCATGCCGGCATCGACATGGCGGCGGCCACCGGGACGGAGATCCTGGCCCCGGCCGACGGTGTCGTGACCTTTGCCGGACGTTATTCGCTGCGCCGCAGTGTTGGCTGGTGGCGCTATGGCAACTTGGTGGCTTTGCGGCACGGGGATCGTTTCATCTCGCTCTACGGCCATTGCGACGAAATCAAAGTCCAAGTGGGGCAGGTGGTGGAGCAGGGCGAAGTGGTGGCCACGGTGGGTGACACGGGATGGAGCACCAACCCCCATCTGCACTACGAGATCCGCCGCTTGAACCCATCAACCTCGGACTTCGAGCCCGTCGATCCGCGCATTTACATCCTCGATCACCGCTGGCGGGATGCCGAGCAGATGCTCATCCGAGCCCGCCACTCGCCGGTAGCCGGTGATTTCGAGCCTTTGCCCCGGCGTATTCGTCCCTGAGCCCGGGCTGCATACCGTCCTCGACGAGGGCACATTTCAGCAAGCATATCGTTCCCCGACCCGGTCCGCGGTTCTGAGGAATCGGGGCACTGAATCGGATAGTATGGACCACGCATTCACCAGGGCCGGGCGGAGCGTTACAGCTCCTACGGTGTCCAGGACGTCCGGAAAGGCGAGGCATGAAGAACGAAACGTCTCCGACGATGATCATCCCCAGCGGCACGGAGATCCAGATCGACGTGCACGGGCAGCTATCGGTGCGCACGCCGGGTAATCTGGTGATCCAGAACAGCGGTCACTACGGCGAGATCGAATCGGTCGGGGGATCGATCCGCATCGAGGCCAACGCCGAGGTCGAAGCGGTGTCGGTGCGCTGCGCCGAGACTTGCTACGTCCAAGGTAGTTTGACGTCGTGGAAGGTCAAGGCCAAGAGCATCCATTTGGAGGAGCAAGCGCAGGCGCGCATCGTCTTGCAAGAGACGGAATCCCTCGAAATCGGCAAGAACGCTCAATTGGTGGGCAACTTCGCCTCGGAGAAGGAGCTTTTTCTCCTCTTCTCCCGCTTCGCCCAGCAGTTGCGTTCGCTCCCTTTCTATTTTGACCGCGGCAAGGACGTGCCCCCACAGATCGGCAATGCCCCGCGACCTGAGGAGCGGGATCTCATTCCCCCGATTCCCGCCGCCGAGCCCGCCACCGTTGGCCGTACGGACGGTGGCCGAGTCGAAGTGTCGCAGCTCCCTTCACGCGTCTTGGAAGCCAGCAAGGAGCTGCCGGATCAGTTGTTCTTCGCCCTCGTCCTATTGGAACGGGAAGCCAAAAACGATGCCTACGGCAGCACCTCCCTGCGGGTTGTCGAGGAATTGGTGAAGCTGCTCAAGGAGCGGGACATCGAAACCTTGAGGCACACCTGCCGCACCCTGTTCGAGCGCATCGTCGAGCCGGGAGAAGATATCCGCCGGGCCCAGGAGATGATCGATTCGTATTTCATCGAGACGGCGGTGGAGAGCCATGGCGCTTGACCGGGCTGACTGCGCCAGGGCGGCGGCTCGAGGTGGCAGGGGGTTGTCTCGGCATCCGGTTGTTGGGATCCTCCACCGTTGAAGAGATCGAAGAAGTCGGGGTCTTCCAAGTCGGGATCTCCCCGGGGCAAGCCGGAAGGTCGGCGCAGCAAGTCCGATGGCACGGCCTGGGGATGGCCCTGGATGGCCGATCTGCCGTGGCTCGTATTGCTGACCCTGCCTGCCCTGACCTTCAGCTCCTCGGCCCGTGAGACCTTCCGGCTACCCAAGCTGTTGATCAGCGAGTTGCTGGTCCTCGTGACCTTGGTTTTCTTGGCCACTCGACTGTGGCATGTCAGACGCCTCGATGGCCGCAGCCTGCTGCGTCATCCCGCGGTGCAATTGATGGTTCCTCTGCTGCTCGTGGCGTCCCTCACCTGGTTCAGCAGCGACCATCGTCAACATGTGAGCCAGGGGCTGATCTCCCTGGCCATCGCCGGCCTAGCTCTGATCGGCTGGAGCCTCGGATGGCGGCCACAGGAGCTCGCCAAGGGATTCCGCTTGCTCTTGGTTCCCGCCCTGATGCTGTCCGTCCTCGGTCTGTTGCAGCATTTTCATCTGGTGGAGCTGTTCGAGTTCCGGGGCAACCTGCAAGACCGTATCGCCTTGACGTCCTTGGCGGGCGGGGCCTTCGACCTGGCCGCCTACTTGGTGTTGCCCGGGTTGGTGGCGCAGTGGGCCCTTTGGCGTTCCCCCCAACTTTGGCAGCGCTTGGCCTGGATGGCGGCTCTAGGGTTGTTGATCTACGTCATCGCCTTGACGCGTACCCTTTCGGCCATCGCCGGGCTGTTGGTGGCATCGGCGGTGCTATGGACCTTTTTGCTACCGCGTCGGCAGCTGTGGCGTTTGGCCGGGGGGCTCGGAACCATCTCGCTGCTGGCCGTGTTGCTGGTGGCGCCGTTGCAATCCCGTTTGCAACAGAAGGTGGAGCAGGCCAGACAAGGCAACTACAACCAATTGCTCAACGGCCGCCTGGACGGTTGGCGTACCGCCCTCTGGATGTTGCAGCAACATCCCGTCATGGGAGTGGGCCACGGGGCTTACCGCGCCGAGTTCGGTAACGCCAAGCTGGCCCTGCGGCAGGAGGGGGTGCCCTTCTTCCGCAAGCAACATCAGCCCTATTTCGTCAATGCACACAACGAAGTGCTGGAGGTGGCGGCGGAGTGGGGGAGCCTCGGTTTGCTGGCCCTCCTCTGGGCCCTGGCGGTGGTCGCCCGGCAGTTGCGACGTCGGTATCGAGCCCTGGGAGAAGATGACCCCGAACGACGCGCCGAGTTGGCCCTCATGTGTTCCGGAATGACGGCCTTGGCGATCATGTCGATGGGCAATTTCCCCTTGCACCTAGCGTTGGTGGCCTACCCCTTTGTGTTGTTGCTGGCCTGGATTCTTCAGCCGGTGACCCCTCCCGACGGGATAGCGGCGGAGGCTGAGGCATGATGGGGCACCGAGCATGAAAAGGCGCCTTTTGACGTTGGTGGCGGTCACTCTGTTGCTGCTGGTCGTTTGGCAATACGCCGGTTACGCCGTCGAGCGTTGGCGCGCCAGCCGTGACTTGGCGCAGGTCGAGGCGCTGACCTTGCGCCTCAGTGCCGAAGGGCATTTGAATCGTCGACCGTTGGATCCTCGGGTGGTCCGCTGGATGGACAAGGGATTGGAGGTCTTGCGCCAGGCCAAGATCCATGATCCGGTGGAAATCGGCGTGCCGGTGGCGGAAGGGGCCCTCTACAGCTTGCTCGATCGTCCCCAAGCGGCGATTCGCGCCTATGAGCGGGCTTTGCTCATCGAGCCCAGACCCGAGATCTTTGCCCACCTGGGGCGCACTCGACTGCGCCTCGGAGATGGCGAAGGGGCACGGCTCGACTTTCGAAGGGCCGTCTTGTTGGATCATAATCTGGCCAAGGAATTCAGGCCGTACTTGAACCGCTCTGAAGCTGAAGATTGATCGCCGGGCAGGGCAGGGTCACCGGGAGGCTGCGCCTCGGTGCCGCTCCTGGGCTTGGTCACAGTCCTCGGGCAAGAGCATGGGGGATGCAAGTTGAGTCAGGTAGACATGAGTGCAGTATTGCGGCGCATCGTGGAGCACCGGTCGCAGGTGGGTATCTTGGGCTTGGGGTACGTCGGTCTGCCCCTCGGCCTGGCCTTCGCCGAAAGCGGTTTTTGCGTCCTCGGTTTCGATGTCGACGCCACCAAAGTGGATGTCTTGAGTCGCAAGCAATGCTACATCGAGCATCTGGAGGTGAGCCGCATCGAACAAGCGGTGGACGCCGGCCGTTTCGCCGCCACGGCAGACTTCGATCGCCTCGGAGAGCCCGATGTCTTGCTGATCTGCGTACCGACGCCCCTCGACTCGCAGCAGCAGCCGAATTTGCACTACGTCGAGGCGACGGCGGAGGCCATCGCCCGGCAGCTACGGCCCGGACAATTGGTGGTGTTGGAGTCCACCACCTACCCGGGGACGACGGAAGAGCTGATCAAACCCCTGCTGGAAGCCAGCGGCTTGGTGTGCGGCGAAGACTTTTTTCTCGCCTTTTCCCCGGAGCGCGAGGACCCCGGCAACCTCGAGTTCGGCACCACCGGTATTCCCAAGGTGGTGGGGGGGCTGGGCCGTCAGGCGTCGCAGCTGGCGGCGGCCCTGTACAAGGACGTCTTCACCGGCGTGGTGGAGGTCTCTTCGCCACAGGTGGCAGAAGCCTCAAAGCTGACCGAAAACATCTTCAGAGCGGTGAATATCGCCTTGGTCAACGAGCTCAAGGTGGTGTTCGACGCCATGGACATCGATGTCTGGGAAGTGCTCGATGCGGCCGCCACCAAGCCTTTTGGTTTCATGCGCTTTACGCCGGGGCCGGGATGGGGTGGTCATTGCATCCCGGTGGACCCCTTCTATCTCAGCTGGAAGGCACAGCAGTTCGGGCAGGAGGCCCGCTTCATCGAGTTGGCGGGCAAGGTCAATATCGAAATGCCGCACTACGTTCTGAACAAGCTGGAAGCGGCCCTGGTGGCCCAGGGCAAGGAGCTTGCTGGTAGCCGGATCTTGGTATTGGGCATCGCCTACAAACCCGATATCGCCGACCCCCGTGAGAGCCCGGCCTTCGAGATCATCGATCTCCTGTTGCAGCGGCAGGTCGAGGTCTCGTACCACGATCCCCACATCCCCGTGGCGCCCACCATGCGCACCTGGCCAGACTTGCCGGCCATGGAATCGGTGCCCCTGGACGCCGCCACCCTGGCGGCCCATGACGGGGTGCTGATCGTCACCAACCACTCGTCGGTGGACTACCGGGCCCTGGCGGCGCAGGCTCCATTGATCGTCGACACACGGGGCGTCTATCGTCAAGATGGACCCGGGCTCGACGGCAGCGCGACGATCATTCGCGCCTGATCAGCCGTCCCTGATCAGCCGCCCCTGATCATCCGTCGGGGCCCCCGAATGCGGACGTTGTTTTCGCAGGAACCCTCAGTATCCCCTCAAGATCGAGAGTTGATGTAGGCCACAAAGGCGGCGAGGCCGCCGGCCACGACGATGGCCCTTATGACCTTGAACAGGCTGATCACCCAGGCGATGCCGATGCCCAGGGCTGCCCACTGCACCCACCATTGCCCCGGAGAGGCCATCAGGTTGATCACCACCAAGAGCAGGACGATGGCCGGGCCGATGAATAGGAATTTGATAGCTTTCAACGTGTCTCTCATGGTTGTGTCTCCTTGCTAGGAACCTACGCGGGGAATGATTCCGATGTTTCGTTGGACGGCTTCCTATGACGGACCCCTGTGAAACTGACGTCGGAGCGCGCCGTCTGTGCGCTGCCCACTGATCATCCTGCGGCCGACGCCGCCGATCGACTTGGTCTCGCGCTCAGGCAGCCTCGTCGCCGGTTGGCGTCGGAGCCCTGGCCGCCAAAAGATCCGCCAGTTGCTGACACGCATCGGTGGCGGTGAAAATTCCGGCCAGGCGACCGTCCTTGGTCACCAGCGCTGAGCCGATGCGACGGCGGGCCATTTCGGATACCACCACTCGCAGGGGAGTTGTCGTCTCGGTAACGTAGACGTCGAAGATGCAAGCGTGATGCACCTTGGGTCCGTCGCTGTCACCGGAGGCGCTGAGGCTCGGGCCGAGCACCAGCTTGATATCTCGATCGGTGATCAAGCCCACCAAGCGGTCCCCGTCTTTGACCGGCAGATGACGGATGTGATGCTGCAGCATCAGGTGGCGCGCCGTGTCGAGGGGTGCCTCGAGCTCGATGGTGTGGGGAAAGGGGGTCATGGCCGAGCGAATCAAAGGTATGGCGGTCACGGTCGTCTCCGTATTTTGATGCTCCGCGGAAAGACTATCAGGGCCCCGCGACCCTCGAGCAGCGATGCATCTTTCCTATTGTGTCATTTCCAGGGGTGACATGGCGGCATGGCGGAGAGGCCCTTGGGATAGGATTGCCGCAACCCGTCGCTCCGTTTTGGGGTGACACGAGGAGCCCGATGAAAAACTACGCCCTTCCCTTCCCTGTTGTGCTGATGTTGTTTGGACTGATCCTGCTATCGCTGGTCGGCTGTGCCTCGGCTGCCCCGGCCATCGACTCCGAGCCCACCTGGCACTGTCGCAACGACCTCGAGATTTTTTGCCGTGAAGGAGCTTGTGAAGCCGCCCTGGAAGGGGCATTTACGCCCATGGACGTCAGCCTCGAGGCTTCGGGGGAGCTCAGCGTCTGTGCCTACACCGGCTGCTGGGAGGGACAAGCGGAGGTCTTGGAACGCCAAGACTTCCTGCTGGCGGTGGGCCAAGAGCTGCCGTTCTCAACGGCCAAAGACGATCGGGGGAGCGATCGAAATATCGTCCTGGTGATCGATCGTAACGACTCGGTGGCGACCTTGAAAGTGGGCGTGTTCGCCCTGCCGTTGCCTTGCTCGCGAAGCGAACCTTGAGCCACGGCATGCATCGTCCGTCGCCATTCATCTTCCATTCATCACCGATGGGAGATGCTCGCCCCGCTTCGGCATGACGCCGAGCGCTTGTGGACGGGGAGCACAGATGTTGACGGAAGGCGAACAGACCGAAACCGGGCGGCGGACCGGAAAGCCGCGGCCTCGCTTCTCGTCCCCTCAGCAACTGGCGGAATGGGGGATGGCCATCGCCATCGGCGCCGTCGCGGCGTGGTGGATGGATCCGGGTCTGTGGCGCCTGTTGGCGGGCCTGATGGCCGTCGCCATCGTCACCCTGCCGGCCGTGATCCGGTGGCGATCGCGCATCGTGACCGCTTGGCGGCCGCGCCTGCTGTTGCTGCTCGCCGTGGCTTGCACGGTGCAGGCCACGGCTCCCGACTTGCTGCGTTTCACCACCTCACCCTGGGTGCGGGTGTGGAACGTCTACCACTACTTCCTCGGCAGCAAGTACTTTTCCGAGCTCGGTTACCACGATCTCTACGTCGCCACCTTGGCGGCGGATGAAGAGGGTAACGACTATTGGGCCAACATTCGTACGGTGCGCGATCTCGAGACCTACGAGCTGATGCCGCGGCGTGGGGCGGTGGCCGCCTACGAGCCGTTGCAACATTTCAGCGAGTCTCGCTGGCAAGATTTCCGCCGCGATGTCGACGCCCTTCAAGGGCAGCGTAAGCCCTCCCGATGGCGCAATATCTTTCGCGATCGAGGCTACAATCCGCCGCCCCTGTGGACCTCGGTGGGACGTCTGCTGACCCATTTTCCCGCCGATTGGCTGTGGGCCCTCAAAATTCTCTGTGCCCTCGATCTGCTGTTGCTTGCCTACACCTTTTGGCGCCTCGACCGATGCTTCGGTCGCAGCGTCATGGCGGCGGTCTTGTTGCTGTGGACCCTCTCGCCGGTCAACGAAGGACGCATCGTCGGCGGTTTCCTGCAGTACGACTGGTTTTGTGCCCTGGCGCTGGGGCTGTGCTACCTGCGGCGGCGACGTCCGTGGCCAGCGGCGGCGTTTTTGGCCTATGCCGTCGGGACTCGGATCTTCCCGGTCATCTTGCTGCTTTCGATGATGTTGCCTTGGCTGCGGCGATTTGTTCTCGACGGTCGGCTACGGGCGATGCAATTCAAGCTGGCGGCGGCCTTAGGCCTTTGCGGTGCCCTGGCCTTTGGCATGTCCGTCGTCGGGGGTGGTGGTCTCGGAGCTTGGTCCAGCTTCGTCGACAACATCGGGCAGCACAACGAAAACCATCGCTTTGGTCAACAGCGCATCGGCTGGGCCCATGCCTTTACCCGCGACATCCGACAGCTGGATTTCAGCCGCCCAAATCACCAGGAACGCCGTGCCCTGTTCGCTGCGCAGCGTCCCCTTTACTTGGCGTCCGGGGCGCTGTTGCTGTTGCTCTGGGGGGCAGCCACCTGGCGTCGGACGACGATCGACGCCTTGCTCCTCGGCATGGCCCCCTTCTTCGTGCTGGCGGTGTCGTCCCGCTATTATTGGGCGTGCCTCGCCCTGTTGCCCATGCTGGCCCGCCCCGGACCCGCCGGGCAGCGACGCTGGCGTTGGCTGCTCGGTGCCCAAGGGGCCTTGATGGCGGGGCTCGGTATCGCCCAACTCAAGGGCTTCACCGGTTTCTCCCTGTACAGCGTCTTCGACTGGCTGCTGGCCCTCTTCCTCGTCGTCCTGCTGCTCACCTACCTGGTGGCGGACCTGCGGGTCCACCGGCGGCGGCGTCCCCTGGTGGTTTGGTATCGCAGCCGGACCCTGGCCAGCGTGTTTTTTGTCGGCCTCTTTATCTTCCTTTGCTGGCTGCGGCTGCCCGATCCGCAGGCTCCGATCCGTGATGTCGACGAGTCGGTGAGCGCCTTGATCGCCGAGTCGTGGCTCGACGGCGGCGTGCCCTACCGCGATGCCATCGACCAACGGGGTCCGGTCACCTATCTGATCTATGCCGCCGTCTTCGCCTTGACCTCGATGCACAACATGGTGGCGGTACACTGGGCCCTATTGCTGCTTATTCTGCTGACCTGCGGCATCACCTTCAGACTCGGCAAGCGGCTGCTTCCGGGTGGCGACGGCGTTGCCATCGCCTACCTGGGTGCTTTCTTGGTGGCCCTGGGCTCGTTCACCTACCGCCGCAGCCAGATGCTCGCCTTCCATACGGAATGGCCGTTGATGCTCTTTGCTGCCCTCGCCATGCTGTTGCTTTGGCAGGCCCTGCAGCGCCTCGACGGGGGACGTCGCCACCATCTGCAGCTGTTGGCGGCCGGGGCATGTTTTGCCCTGGGCTTCCTGAGCAAGCAGCCGGGCATCTTCGACGCCGGGGCGGCGGCTTTGTTTGTCCTACTCTGGCAAGGGCGGCGGGGCGTCCTGTTGAGCGTCGGTACGTGGCGCCTCGGCCTGATGTTGGCGCTGGGATTTTTCGCCACCCTGGCCCTCACAGGTGGTTATTTCGCTTGGCGAGGCGCCTTCGACGATTTCATCTTCTACTACTGGACCTACAACGTCGAGCACTACACGGCGGTGGTACCGGTGGTCGACCGTCTAGCATCCCTCGATCCCTTCGCCCACGGGCGTCACTATCTCACCGCCAACCCGCTGCTCCTGGTCGGCGGGCTGCTCACCAGCTGGACGGCCCTGTGGAGGTTTTTTCGTCATGGCCTGGTGGATGGCAGGTTATTGGTGGTCCTATGGCTGCTCTTCGGCTACTTTGGCGCCTCCTACAGCGGGCGCAATTTTGGCCATTACTTTATCCAGATCATCGTCCCCGCCTGCCTGGCGGCGGCTTGTGCGATCCTTCAGCTGTGGCGTTGGCTGTCGCCGAGGTCCCCGCGCTTTCGCCGTTTGCCGGATGTCGCCGTGCTCGCCCGCGCACTGGTGGTGACCGCCACCGCGATCGCCCTGGTGGCCCCCGTCGTGCGCTACGCCGACGAGCTCGGCTGGCGCAGTGTTTGGCGTCAGCGCTCCCCGGACAGTGGCCGTCAGGTGCTGCTCAATGCCATCCGCCAGGCCAGCGGCGCCGACCAACCGATCTTCGTCTGGGGCTACTATCCCGAGCTCTACGTCCTCGCATCGCGGCGCCCTGCCAGCCGCTACAGCAATACCAACTACCTGACCGGCATGCTGCCCTGGGAGAATCATCAATCCGGTGTCGACACCTCAGACCACATCGTCGACGGTGCGTGGGACGTGCTGATGCAAGAGCTCGAAGCGTCACAACCCGTCCTGGTGGTGGATACGGCGGTGGGGAACCACCGCTACTATGGCAAGTACCCGGTGGAGAATTTCCCTGCCTTGCACCGCTTCCTGCAGCGGGACTATCGCCTGGACAAGGTGGTGGAGGACCGCAAGGGAAGGCCGGTGGCCGCCCTCTGGTTGCGGCTTTAGAGTGCGCTCCGGCCAGTACTGGAGTCGGTGAGATCAAGTGAGACTTGAGCTAGTTCCCGTTCAGCTCTGAGCCCGGTGACGCTCCTTCGCGTCAAGAAACGATAGCAAATCTGGAGAAAAAGACTTGGCTTGTGGCCCTGAAGGGGCCGGTGTCCGTAGCCCGGACCGCCCGACCTGAGCGTCTGCGATCAGGAGGGCGCTCCGGGCGGGGGTGGGCTAGGCGCCCCCGGCTAGGCGCCCCCGGCTAGGCGCCCCCGGCTAGGCGCCCCCGGCCAGGCGCCCCCGGCTAGGCGCCCCCGGCCAGGCGCCCCCGGCTAGGCGCCGCCCCCAGCTAGGCCAGCCCATCCATCCCAGGGTGGCGTCGCTGCGCTCCTGACCCTGGGCTTTTATGGAGTACCCCTTTCGGGGTCGAAGGCCATCGGACGAACCTCTGAATGGTCCGTTGTCTCTTGGTAGCTCTCTGCCCCCTGGCGCTCACCATCGGCAGCCCCTTCCTCCATCGATGCCGCCCCCGACTGGCGGGAACGTCCCCCGAACCGTTGGTAGAGCACTGGTAGCACCATCAGGGTGAGCAGGGTCGAGGTGACGATGCCGGCGACCACCACGACGGCCAACGGCCTCTGTACCTCGGAACCCACCCCCTTGGCCCAGATCAACGGCATCAGTCCCAGGGCGGTGGTGGCGGCGGTCATCAGCACCGGACGCAGCCTCAGCTCAGCGCCTTGCAGAATCGCCTGGCGCCGGCTTTTGCCTTCCTTCTCCAGCTTGGTGAAGAACTCGACCATCACCAAGCCATTGAGGATGGCGATACCGAAGAGCGCGATGAAGCCCACCGCCGCCGAGACCGAAAGGTAGAGCCCCGAAAGCTTGAGCGCCAAGACGCCTCCAACCAGGGCTAAGGGTATGTTGATGAGGATCAGAGCAACCGGGCGTAGGGCCTGGAAATTGAGGTAGAGGAGAATGAAAATCAGCAACATGGCGATCGGCACCATGACTTGCAGACGCGCCATCGCCCGTTGCTGCTGCTCGAACTGGCCGCCCCAGGTAGTGAAGTATCCCACCGGCAGGCTCAGCTCACGATCTATTTGAGCTCGGGCTTCGGTGACGAAGCCCCCGATGTCGCGGTCGATCACGTTGAGCTCGACGACCACCCGACGTTTGCCGTCTTCGCGGGAGATCTGGGCTGGGCCCTCAGAGAGCTCGATGGTGGCTACTTCGGAGAGCTCGACCCGCTCGCCGCCGGGGGTGATCAGCGGTAGGGAACGAAGATTCTCGACTTTCGAAGTGAAGTTCTCCGGCAAACGCACCACGACATCGGTGCGTCGGTCCCCCTCGGGCACGGTGGTGACCACCCGCCCACCCATGGCGGTCTCGATCAGGCTCTGGACTTGGGCGATGCTGATCCCCAATCGAGCCAGGCGTTGGCGATGCAACTTGATTTCGAGGTATCCCAAACCCTCGACCGCCTCGACCTTGACGTCGACAGCCCCTTCCACTTGTCGCAGCAACTCCGCCGTGCGGTTGCCCAACTCCGCCAGGGTGCTGAGATCTTCGCCGAAGATCTTGACGGCAATCTGAGACTTGACGCCGGACAGCAACTCGTCGACACGCATCTGAATCGGCTGTGTGTAGCCGAAGTCGACCCCGGGAATCTCCCCCATGCGATGGCGAATCGCCGCCACCAGCTCGTCCTTGGAGGTGGCGGTGGTCCACTCGGAACGGGGTTTCAGAATGACATAGATATCACTCTCGCCAACCCCCATGGGATCCGAAGAGATATCGGAGCGTCCCGTCCGGCTTACCACGTGCACCACTTCCGGCAGCTCCATCAACGCACCTTCGATTATCCGCACGGTTTTCAATGCCTGCGGCAAGGACACCGACGGTAGCTGGAAGGGCTGGACGACGATCGAGCCTTCGTCCATGGTCGGTAGGAACTCGGTCCCCAGGGTGGGTGCGATGATCCCTGCCACCAAGAGCAAGAGGAGGGCGGTGGCGATGACCGACCGTGGGTGGTCGAGGGCCCAACGCAATTGGGGCAGGTAGATCTGGCGCACCAGGTCGGCGGGATGGCGGAAACGGCCGGTCTTGAAGATCGGAACGCGCCGCAGTAGGAGCGACGAAAGGGCGGGGATGAGGGTCATGGAGAGGATCAAGGCACAGCCGAGAGCGATGGAGATGGTGTAGGCCAGGGGGGCGAACATCTTGCCTTCGATACCTTGCAGCGAGGCGATCGGCAGGAAGACGACGATGATCACCGCCACGCCGAAGAAAATGGGACGGCCCACTTCCGCCGCCGACTGGCGGACCATGGCGAGGCGCGTCTTGGCATCGTCCGGCTGGTCGCTCAGCAGGCGGACCGTATTTTCCACCAGCACGATGGCGCCGTCCCCCAGCATGCCGATGGCGATGGCCAAGCCGGAGAGGGTCATCAGGTTGGCGGACAACCCAACCCACTGCATGGTGACGAAGGTGGCCAACGCCGCCATGGGCAGCTGTAAGGCCACCAGCAGCGCCGAACGGGCGTGCCCCATGAAGAAGATCAGCACCAAGAGGACCAAAACTGCGCCCTGTAACAGGGCTTTTTGAACCGTGCCCAGGGCGGTGTCCACAAGCTCGCTGCGATCATAGAAGGGGACGATCTTGACGTCCTCCGGCAGGCTGGCCTTGGCCACTTCGAGCCGTTCGCGAATACTGGCGACCACCTCCCGGCCGGAGGCACCGCGCAGCATCAAGACGATGCCGGCCACCGTCTCACCCTCACCATCTCGGCTGATCGCACCTTGTCGAATTTCGGCGCCGATCTCGGCCGTCGCCACTTGGCCCACGAGCACGGGGACCGAGTCCCGGTAGGCGACCACCGTATCCATGAGATCCTCCAGGCCACGCACCCAACCATCGCCGCGCACCACAAACTGTTCTCCGCCACGCTCGACGTAGGCTCCACCAGCCACACCATTGTTGTCGCTCACCGCCTCGGCGAGATCCTCCAAGGTGAGATCGTAGCGTCGCAGGGCGGTTGGGTCGACGATCACTTGATACTGGCGTACCTCGCCCCCAAAGCTATCGACCCCGGCGGAACCCGGCACGGTACGCAGGATTGGACGAAGAACCCAATCTTGAAGAGACCGCAATTCCATGAGGTCCCGTCGGTCGCTTTCCAGCGTGTATTGAAAGACCTCGCCGAGGCCGGTGGAAATCGGACCGAGGGTGGATTCGGCAGTGGCCGGAAGCTCCTCGCGGGCCGAAAGCATGCGCTCCATGACCAATTGACGGGCGAAGTAGATGTCGGTGCCGTCCTCGAAGACCACGGTGACCATCGACAGACCGAACTTCGATAGGGAACGCACCTCGGTGGAGTGGGGAAGGCCGGCGCAGGATTGCTCGATAGGGTAGGTCACCAGTTGCTCGATTTCGAGGGGTGACAGGGTCGGAGCCTGCGAAATGATCGTCACCTGGACATTGGTGACGTCCGGAAAGGCGTCGATGGGTAGGTTTAGGAAGGCACGTACCCCACCGGCGACGAGCAGCAAGGCGAGAAGGATGACGACCAGTTGATGCCGTAATGAGAGATTGACCAAGCGTTCCATGGGGTCTCCTCACTCGCCTTCAGCTGCCAGTCGCAGCAAGGTTGACTTGAGTAGGAAAACGCCTTCGACTGCCACCTGGTCGCCGGGTACCAGGCCATCCAAGACCTCGTAGTGCCCTTCGGAGAAGCGCCCCAAGTGGACGCTCCGTGCCTCATAGGTGTGCTTGGCGGTTTGTACGAAGACGCGATCCTCGGAGCCGATGCGGATCACCGACGCCTCTGGGATGGAGGTCGCCAAGGCCGTCGCTCCTGCGGTCAGCGTGCCTTCGATGAATACACCTGGCAGGGTGCGATCGGGACCCTCGATGATCTCGGCCCGCAGAGTCACTGTGCGGGTCATCGGGTCGACCCTGGGCACCCGGGTGATGATGCGCGCCAAACCGCGCTGGTTCGGTTGGCCGACGGGAATGAAGTCGACCTGGTCTCCTGGCATGGCTCGGCCGGCTCGATCGGGGGGCAGCTGAATCTCCAACTCCAAGCGGTTTGGATCGCCGATCACCAACAAGGGTTGGTAGGGTTCCACCCAGCCATGGGTTTCGACGTCGAGATCGAGGACGACCCCGTCGCTGGGAGCCCGCAGGATCAGCTCCGGGTGCCAGCTGGCATCCTCCAAGGGGGCATCGGCGGCCTTGAGTTGTAACCCTAAATGCTCCAGCTCGCTCTTCACCGCCGCCAGGTCGAGGCGGGCGGCCAAGGCATTCTGCTGCCGTTGCTCCAGGTCGAGACGGCTGATGCCTTCCAGGGCCAGCAACTGCTCGCCAGCCTTGACGCGATTCTCGGCCAGCTTCAAGGCCTCCCGCAGGCGCAGGTACTCCCCCTTCAGCTGATCCAACTGGTGAGAATGCAAGGTCACCAGGGGGCTGCCGCGGCGCACAGCATCGCCGGGCGCCACGTGGACCTTGACCACCCGCCCTTCGAGCAGAGCTTTGACCGTCACCGTGGAACCGGGGGAGCGTACCGTTTGTCCAACGACACGGATTTGGTCGCCAAAAGTGCGTAATTCAACAGCTTGTGTCCGAATACCGGCTCGCGATTCGGCGGCGGCTTCCAGCTGAACTGTTTGCGTAGCCCATAGGGTAGGGGGTAGAAAGGTGAGACAAATCAGCGCCCAAAGGGAGGCCTTCTTGGTGGATTCTTGTCCCATGGTTGCGGTCTCCTAGTGGATCGAGGGAATTGGAAAGATGGTGTTATCGGCCACTAAGGTGGCGAGATCGAGGCGGGCCTTGAGCAAAGTCAAGCGGCTCTCTAGGAGGTCGCTGCGCAGCTCATCGAGTCTGGAAAGTCCATCGATGTAGACCAAGTAGGAAATGGCGCCGAGACGAAATTGCTCGGCCAGGGAAAGCTCGGTGTTTGCCAAGTCCTTGGCCACCGGGGCCAGCTGCTCGAGCATGGCTTCGCTGGAGCGGACTCTGGCGCTGATCAGGTCGAGCTCGACCTCGATCTCTTCGACGGTGCTTTGGCTTTGCGCTCGCTCGGCTTCGGCGGCGGCTACGGCGGCGGCTCGCCGAGCTCGGCCCTGGGCCCCCAGCGGCAGGGGTACGGCGATTCTCAGTCCGAAAGTCTCGAACGAAGGAAGGCTGCCGCGCCCGGAGGTCCGTTGGCTCTCCACTTCCAGCTCGGGCAGTCCCCAGGCGGTGTGTCGCAGCAACAGCGAACGGCGCTCACTGGCCAGCTGGGTGGCATCGGCGAGGGCACGCCGTGGACCTGCATCGGCCGAGAGGTCGTCAGCTAGCGCCGGTAGCTCTGCGGCCAAGGACCGGAGATCGCCTTTCCCGGGCAGGGGAATGTCGCCGGCCCGGTGTCGCAGACGCCCCGCCAGCAAGTCCAAGCGCTGTTTCAAGTGGGCCAGCTGGGCCCTGTCCTGAGCCTGTTGAAGCTCCAGTTGTCGAACTTCGGCGCCGGCCACCTCCCCCAAACGAAGACGTTCCCGATGTAGGTCCAGGGCTCGATCGAGGCGCTCGAGACGATGGCTTGCCAGGGCTCGGTGCTCGAGGGTGGCGGCGTAGTCGAGCCAGTCCCGTCCGGTGGTGGCGGCGAGCTCGAGCAGCTCAACCCGCTGACGGGCATCGAAGGCTTGGTCAGACTGCCTGAGGTAGTCCTTGGACCTCCGGCGTTGGGTAGGAAATTGAACTTCCTTGCTGAGGCGGAGGCTGTGAACGGAGCTAGTGGCGTCGTCCCCTCCGGTTTCGAGGCCCTCCGTTTGCCACTCCGCGGTGGGTCCTCCCGGGGAGGTTTCTGCTCGGGTGGAGGCCCGCTGGCTCGAGAGTCTGGCGCGCACAGCGGTTGCCAGGTCTCGCTCAAGGGTTGCGGCCATGGCGCTTTGCAGACGTTGCTGCGCGGCGGGGGCCTGCGATGCCTCGGCTAAGGTCTGCCACGGCAGGGCCAGGGCAAGAGCTAGTCCTAGGAGGAGTCTGCTTATTTGTGCTGTCGGGTGTGTGCTCATCATGTTTCCTAACGTTGTTTGTCAACCTTGGTTGGCAACTTGTAGGAGACACGATGAGCGGATCAGGTTCCCGCTATTTCGAGAAAGGTGGGATCAAAAGCCAGGGACAAACCTCTGGATGGTTCGTTGTTTCTTGGAAAGATGTCCCCGTTAGGCGCCCCCGGCTAGGCGCCCCCGGCTGGGCGCCCCCGGCTGGGCGCCCCCGGCCAGGTACCCTAGACTTGGCGCCCGCGGACGATCGCCAACCAGCCGGCCAGGCCGAGCCCGGCCACCAGCAGGGCCAAGCTCCAGCCGTTGAGGGTCGGAACATTGACCACCGGCTGGGAACCGCCGAAGCCGCGGATCATGAAATTACCGGCGGTGGGTCCGGCCAGCATATCGATGGTGTCGGCGCCGGACAGGTCCGGCACGGCCGGCGGGTCGCCGCTCCATAGGGCGAAGTAGGACTGCCCTTGGCTGGCGTCGGTATCGACCGCGGCCGGTTCCGTGGGCGGCGGATCGACGCCGGTCATGTAAAAGCGGTTGACCACGCCGATCAGGATGTTGGCGCCGTCGGCGATGTCCAAGGGCGGATCGAGGGGATAGACGGAGAAGCTACTGCCGTCCGCCGCCTGCACCGTCAGATCGTCGTAGGTGGCGAGCAAAGACGCGCCGTTGGTGGGATCGCCGTCCCCATCCAGGTAGACCACCAATTGAACGTCACCGCCCACCGGCACGTCGGGGCCATCGGGAAAGAGCACCCAGACCTCCTGCAACCTGAAGTCACCGGGGCTGGTGAAGGCATTCATCCACAGAAATTGGCGCGCCGAGCTGCCGAGGATTCCGAAGACCGCCTCCGCTGAGTCGTCGTCGACCACCAGCTGCACCGGAAACTCGTCCGGATCCGGTAGCAGGGGAGAGATCGGGGTCGAAAACTCCCGTGGCTGGAGGATTAGCTCGTCCGCCCCGCCATCGGCCACGGCCGGACCGGCCGAGACTGTGAGCAGCAGCGACAAAAGCAGGGCGCAGACGGCCAAGGTGGGCTTCGCGAGGTTCCGGTGGAAGCGGATCTCGGCGGTGGAACGTTGAGCGGATCGTGACATTACAGAAGATCTCCTGAGGAGCTCGTGTTTTGAGTGGAAAGCGAAGGCGCCGGAAGCGTCGACCTTCAAGGTGAGGTCGACGACCAAGCCGAGGTATCCCCCGACTCGAAGCCGTCCCGGAAGGTGCCCCCTTCGGTGCCCATGAAGATGGCATCGAGGAAGACATCAAAATTGGGGTCGTCGCCCACCGGGGCGATGCCGAGGTCACAGAGGGCGGAGACCGCCCCCGCCGGGACGACGATGCTTTCGACGCTGGTCACCCAGGCACCGCCTTCGTCCTCGATGATCGAGAAGCTCGAGTCCGAGCCCAAGTTGGCACCGCTGCACATGGGACCGGCGAAGAGCTCGCAGGTTCGGCTGAAGCTGGCCACTGCCCCCATGGGCGGATTGAAGCGTAGGGAGGCCTCGAAGTCGTAGGCCAGGCCACCGACCACCGGGACACATTGCCCGAGGGTGCTCGCCGCATCTGTCGAATGGCTCACCTGAGCCGAGGCCGAGAGGGGCGAAGCCTCGACATCGTCGACCCCCGGTGTGCCCGGCAGGATGGCGTTGGGCGGCATAGCGACGGTGGCCCAGGGATCGAGGCTGACCGGGCAATCATCAAAATGACCATTGGCGAACAGATTGAGCGGATCGGCGCGGAAGAAGGCAATCACAAAATCTCCCCCCGGCATGTTGTCGCCGTCGCCGTCGAGGGCGTTACCGGCGCTGTCGGTGATGGTATCGCAGACCAGGAAGCGGTAGAGCCCCTCGGTGGGCGGTAGGGCCAGGGCCACATTGGCCACCAGGGGATCGCTTCCGGTCTGTGACACCCCGACGGGCACCACCTGGACATCGTCTCCGCTCACTCCGCCGGCACAGCTGGTGGTGCTGAAGTCGCCGTCCGGTCCCGCCCCCACCAGCAGGTAAGAGTCCAGATCGTCGGCGTTGAGCACCGGTGTCAGATCGTCTTCGACGGTCACCCGGATCGAGGTGAGCCGGCGGCGGACGGTGTCGCAGGCCGCCAACGGGCCGTCGGTGCTGGCCACCGCAGTCACCTCGGGGGCCCCGGCGTCCGTGACCTCCAAGGTGGCGCTGGCCGGTCCGCTGTTGCCGAGGGACGAGGTCAGGTCGCCACTGATGTTCTCGTGCACGCCCGCTTCGCCGCTGGTGATATCCACCGAGATGGTGCAGGTCCCGCCCGCCCCGACGCTGCCGCCGGTGTAAGTGATGACGCCGGCCCCGGCGGTGGCCGTCAAGGTGCCACCGGTGCAGGTGGTGCTGGCGTTGGCCGGATCTGCAACTTCGATGGCGTCGGGCAAATCGTCGGTGAAATCGAGGGCCGTCGTCGCGGCGGTGCTCTTCGAGTTGTCGATGGTGAAGGTCAACACTGTGGTCTCACCGGCAATGATCGAATCCGGGTCGAAGGCCTTGTCGAAGCCCGGCTGTGGATTGACCGTCGTCATGACGGTGGAGCTGTCGTTGCCGGGCGTACCGTCGGTCTCGTTGGCGCTGATGCTGGCGGTGTTGGTGATCACCGTCGCCGGGCCGTCGTCCACCGTCACTACGAAGCTGGCGAGCTGGTTGGCTCCGGCGCTGATGGCACCCAGGGTACAGGTGACGGTACCCGCCGCCTCGCTGCAGTCGCTCGAGGAGGTGAAGGTCACTCCGGCGGGCAGGACATCGGTGAGGGTAGAGCCGCTGGAGGCGGATGGACCATGGTTGGTCACCGTCAGGGTGTAAGTGAGCTCCCCTCCGGCGGCCACCGGGTCCGGCGAGCCCTCCTTGAGAATGGATAGGTCCGTCTCCGGTATCAACACCGTGTCGTCGTCGGTGGCGCTGTTGTTGCCAGTGTCGGGATCGTCCACCGACGCCGTGATGGTGGCGGTGTTGGAGAGCGTGCCGGTGGTGTCGTCGGCGATTTCACAGCTGGCGGTGTAGGTCACCGAGCTACCGACCGGCATGGCCAAGGTGTCGGCCAGGTCACCGGCCCCGGCGGCGGTATTGCCGGTCGCTCCACCGGCGGCGACGCTCGTATAGGTGCAGGTCAGCCCGGCGGGGAATGCGTCGTCGACCGACGCCGACGGATCGACTGATGGCCCGGCGTTGGAGGCGACGATGGTATAGGTCAAGGTGGTCTGACCGGGCACTGCGGAGGTGACGCCATCGCTCTTGGTGATCGCCAGATCTGCAGACGGCATCAGCTCGGTGTCGTCGTCGGTGGCGCTGTTGTTGCCGCTATCGGGATCGTCCACCGACGCCGTGATGGTGGCGGTGTTGGAGAGGGTGCCGGCGGCGGCATCGTCGATGGTGCAACTGGCGGTGTAGGTCACCGAGCTGCCGGCGGGCATGTCCAGGGTGTCGGCCAGATCACCGGCCCCGGCGGCTGTGTTGCCGGTCGCTCCACCGGCGGCGACGCTGGTATAGGTGCAGGTGAGGTCGCTCGGGAAGGTGTCGCTGACCGACGCCGACGGATCATCCGATGGCCCGGCGTTGGAAGCGACGAGGGTGTAAGTCAAAGTGGTCTGACCCGGCACCGCGGAGGTGACGCCATCGGTTTTGGTGATCGCCAGATCGGCGGAGGGCACCAGCACGGTATCGTCGTCGGTGGCGCTGTTGTTGCCCGGCATCAGGTCGGTGATCGAGGGGGTGATCGACGCCGTATTGGACAGGGTGCCGGTGGCATCGGAGTCGATGGTGCAGCTGACCGTGTAAGTCACCGAGCTGCTGGCCGGCATGGCCAAGGTCTCGGCCAAGTCACCGGCTCCGGCGGCCGTATTGCCGGTCGCCCCACCGGCGGCAGCGCTGGTGTAGGTGCAGGTCAGGACCGCCGGTAAGGTGTCGCTCAGCGCCACGGCTGGGTCGGTGCTGGGTCCGGCATTGGCCACCACGATGGTGTAAGTCAGCGAGCTACCGGGGGTCGCGGCGGTGACGCCGTCGCTCTTGCTCACCGACACATCCGCCGCTGAGTTGACGGTCAAGGTATCGCTGGCGGTACCGCTATTGCCCGACGATGACGTCAGCTCGCCGGTGGTATTGACATGGGGTCCGGAGACGATGCTGGTGACGTCGACGGCCAGGGTGCAGGTGGCTCCAGCCCCGACGCTGCCGCCGCTCAGGCTGATCGAAGGGTTGCCAGGCATGGCGGTGAGGGTGCCACCGCAGGTGCTGGAGGCGTTGGACGGCGTGGCGACGACGACATTGGCCGGCAGGTTGTCGGTGAAGGCCAGGCCCGTAGCCGCCAAGGTGGAGGCGCTGTTGTTGATGGTGAAGGTCAAGGTGCTGATGCCACCGGCCAGGATGGTGTCGGGGGAGAAAACCTTGGCGAAGGTCGGAGGCGGCTCGATGACCAGGTTGGCGGTGGCCGGGTCCGACAACGTGAGGCCATTTTGTTGCAGGTCGCTGGTGACATTCAGATAGGTGCCGGAGGTGGCGGAGACGGGGACTTGCACCTCGACATCGAACGAGCACATGCCACCCATCGGCGGCAGCGAGCCACCGGTGAAAGCGAGGAACGAGGTGCCGGTGATGGAAGACTCGGCGCCGCAAGGGGTGGACGGCAGATCGGTGGCCACCAAGCCGGGGATGACATCATCTAGGTTGTCGGAAAACTCGAGCTCATCGACGGCTTCCGCCCCCGGGTTGGTGATGGTGAAGGTGAGCATCGCGGTGCCGGTGGCGGTGGTGGGTCCGTCGAAGGACTTGCTGAGCTGCAACAGTGGTACGACCTCGAGCACGTCGCTGGCCGCACTTCCGGAAACCGACAAACCATCGATCAGGCCACTGACGGCGCTGGTGGTATTGGTGTAAAGGCTGGCTGTCGCGGCGGCGGGGACGGTGAGGGAGGTTCTGATGACGCAGGACCCACTTGCCGCCAGGGCGCCGCCGGTGACGGTGATCAAACCCGTACCGGTTCCCGTGACCGTCGCGCCACAGGTATTGACCAACAAGCTGTCGAAGAGCAATCCGCTCAAGGCTGCATCGAGGTTGTCGCTGAAATCGATGTCGGAAGCCGCCGAGCCGGCGTCGAGATTGCTCAAGGCGAATTCCAAGGTAACACTGCCACCGGGCGCCACCGGATCATCGGTGAACGTTTTGGTGAGCTGCAACAAGCTGGAGTCGATATCCAAGAAATCGACCGCTGGATCAGCCGTCACAGGGCTGCCCCCTTGGGTGGCGCCCAGGGGTCCCGAGACGCTGATGTAGGAGCCATCGTCTGCCGCCACTGGAACCGAGACGAGAACCTCGATGGTGCAGGTTTGCCCGCTGAGCAGGCTGCCGCCTGAGTAGCTCAGAGATGTTGGGCCGCTGAGCGTTCCGCCACAGGTGTCACTGAGGGGAGGGAGCATTGCAACGAGGTCCGGGGTGCCCGGCAAGACATCCGCCAGGTTGTCGGTGAGCTCGACATCGGTGGCGTCGTCGGTGGGGTGGGTATTTTCAAGGGTGTAACGCAGTGTGACGTCCGCCCCTGGGATGACCGGATCGTCGAGGAATTGCTTGCTGAAGCTGAGCCCGGAGATCTCCAGATCATCGCTGGCCGGCGCCGAGGTGGCCAAAAAGCCTTCCACCATGGCGCTGACGCCGCTGGTGGTATTGGTGTAGCTGCCGGGGGAGGCAGCCGCAGGCACGTTGACGGTGACGTTGAAGACGCAGTCTTCGCCGGGCATCAGACTGCCGCCCATCAAGGTCAGCAGGCTATCGCCGGCCGAGCCGGTCAAGGTCGAGCCGGGGCCACAGGGCGGATCGGGGGACGACGGCAGGTTGGCGGTCAGACCGCTCAAGGCCGCTTGCAAGTCGTCGGTAAAAGTGATGGCGGTGGCATCGGCACTGGCGTCCGGCGGCGAAGAGAGGGTGAATTGCAAGGTCGCCGTACCTCCCGGCGGCACGGGATCGTCCGTAAATGCCTTGCTCAGGCGCGGCGCCGAGATGACCTGCAACGTATCGCTGGCCGGAGAGCCGGACCGTAGGCCGCCGTCGATGGTGGCGGTGACATTGCTGGTGACGTTGGGATAGAGCCCCGGAGCAGCACCCGATGCAACATCTAGGGTGATGGAGAAGGTGCAGGAATCTCCCACCATGCCTGCGGGGCTCAATAACCCTTCGGAAATCGTCAGCCTGGCCTTGCTCACGTCACTGGGGGGTGGGGGATTGGTGAGCGGTATGAAGGTACAGGTTGAGCCGTCGCCACAGCAGTCACTTACCGGCGTCACCGAGGCCGTCGGCAAGACGATGTCGAAAACATCCTCGAAGGCGATGTCGGTGGCGCTGGAGGTGCTGCTGGTATTGGTGGCGGTAAAGCTCAGCTCCACGCTGCCACCGGGGTTCACCGGGTCGTCAAGGAATTCCTTGGTGAGCAATACCGTCGGTGCGACGACCAGGGTGTCCGAGGCCATGTTACCGACCGTCGGCGAACCGTCGAGCTCACCGCTGATCGTCCCCGTTGTATTTCGATACGAGTCGGGGCTTGTCGCCGCCGGTACCGCCAGGCTGACGATGAGGGTGCAGGACGATTGTGCCGCCACCGTGCCGCCGGTGAAATCGATGCTGGTGCCGCCACCCGCCCCGGCGACGGAGCCACCGCAGCTGTTGGATACCACGCTGTCGAAGGTCAGACCCACCAGGCTCGGGACGAGGCTGGTGAGGTCGTCGGTGAAGGCGACGTTGGTGGCCGCGAAATCCCGGTCGAAGTTGTTGATGATAAATCGCAGGGTTGCATTGCCGCCTGGGGCCACGGGATCGTCGGTGAAGCTCTTCTGTAGGGCGAGTGTAGTGCTCGTCACCTCGAGGGTGTCAGCGGCTTTGCCACCGGCACTGAAGTCTGCCAGCAGATCATTCGAAATGTTGTCGAGCATGCCGGTGCCGATGCTTCGAACGTCGACGTTGACACTGCACGTGGCACCGGCTAGGAGGGTGGCCGAGGTATCCGAGAAATTGAGACCGTTGGCGTCGAGGATGACCGTGTTGGAGCCGGGCACCGCGGTGAGCGTCGTGTTGGGGGAGCTGGCTTGTTCGCAGTCGGTGGACGCATTGGCCGGATCGGCGATGACCATACCGGCGGGCAGGTTGTCCGTGAAGTCGAGGCTACCGATGCGACTGGCGTTGGCGGTATTGTCGATCAGGAAGGTCAGGGTGCTCTTGTCGCCCAGGGGAACCGAGCTAGGGCTGAAGCTCTTGGAGAAACCCGGTAGGCTGGTGGTGACGGTGAGGTCGACGGGCAAGCTCATGCTGGAACCGGCACTGGAGCTCAGGGTGACGGCCGGATTGGTGTGGATCCCCGGTGTGCTGGCGGTGACATTGACGCGGATGGTGCAGGATTGGGAACCGCCAATGCGGGCATCACTCAAAGTGATTGCAGCGCCACCGTCCGGAGCGCTGATACTGCCGCTTGGGCCGAGGTCGCAGGTGGTGGAGACGTTGGCCGGGTCCGCAACGGTCATCGGCCCAGGGCTGACGGGCAGCGTATCGGTGAACGCCAATCCGGTCACCGGGCTGGCGCTGCCATTGGTGATCGTGAAGGTGATCGTGCTGATGTTGCCAGGCCCGATGGTGGTGGAGTTGAAGCCCTTCGACAGGGACGGCTGGGCTTGCGCCGCGGTCACCGACAGAGCCGCGGCCACCGAAAGAAAGGCGATCATGAGATGGATGGAAAGCAGGCCTTTACGCATTGAACAATCCTCAGGCAGTCCCGGTTGTAGACTTTGGTGTCAGAGAAAATATTTGAGTCAGAGAAAATGGCAGGGTAAAAACGGTCTCGGGGCCTGGCGATTATACATCGCCGAGGCTGGAATAAATGCCGAATCTGGGCTTGCCTTGGAGACTCAAGGCGGAGGAGAGATATTCACCATGACCTAACCGGGAGACGGTTCGACGACATCGGACGGGGGGGGGCACGTCCAGCAATGGCCAGAGGGGGGCGGAGCCCACCATGCATCGTCTATCGACTCTCCGGGTGGTGTCGTCTTCTGCGACCCTCAGGTGCGACTTCGTGCCACCCACCAGCCGAGCAGCAGGCCGACCAGCATGCCGATCGGTGCGAATATCAAGGGGCCGATGACAAATCCGAGGCCATGGGGAAAGCCAGGATAGGTCCGTGAGGGCAGAAACAACGGCCAGAAATCCCGGTTGACCCACACCAGCACCGCCAGAATCGGCAACAGGCCGGTCAAAGCCATGGCCTGCTGGGCCTCCGGCGCCAGGCGTTTCCCGATCCATAGCCCGACGGCGAGCAGTGCCAGCGGAAACAAGCCGATGGCGCTACAGACCAGCAAGTTCTGGCGCTCTGCTGTGTACTGCGCGACCATGGCCGCCAACGATTCGCCGATCCCGAGCCCGGCGGCGAGGGCGGCCCAGAGAAAAATGAAGGGCGGAATGGTGAAGACGGCCAGTAGGCCAAGGCTGAGGATTGTTTTGGCGGTTGCCTTCATCGGTGCGGTGCCCTTGTTGGGTAGTTGGAGATCACGGGCTGAGTGTTCTTGCCGGGCGAGGAAGCGGCAGAGATCACTTCGCCCGATTCTCGGAATATACAAAAATGCTCGATAGAAGAATATGGAAAAATCTCGGGGCCCGGCCGGCGCCAAACCCCGAGATTGAGGACGCTTTCTCAGAGGATCAGGTCATTGGAACCTCAAGGACCGTCGATGGAAAGGATCAAGGTCGGCGGGAAGGCCGAATCGCGGCTCCAGAAATCCATCTCGGCAATGTCGAGCACAGAGGCCAGCCCGAGATATACCGTATCCCCCGGCTGCGCCCCTGCGACCGCTTCGCTGACGTCTACCTCGTGCCAGGTGTCAGACTGCAAGTCGCTGCGGTTGCGTAGGAAGAGGTACGTCGCACCCCCATCCTGCCAGTTGTTCCAGGTCAGGGTGCTCTCGTTGAGCACGAAGTCGTCCAACGAGTAGAAGCCCACCACCGGTATGGCGACATTCTGGGTGCGGATCCGCAAATGACCGCCGGTGATCTCGCCACCGGTCGACGGCACGGTGAACGCCAAGAAGGCGTGGGCTCCCATATCGCTAGCAAAACCTCTCACCCGCAGCGCATCACCGCCGCCGTCCGCCGTGTTGGGCAGATCTTGACGTACCCAACCGTCGGCATCGGCGAGGATCGGAGCTTCAGTGCAGGTGACCTGGACGGTTTTTCTGACCCGTAGACCGAACCACCGCTTGCCTTCGTGGATCATCCGCAGGCTGCTTTCATAGGTTCCCGGCGTCAGAGGAGCCCGCATCGTCCAGTGGAAGGTGTAGTCGTCTCCCGGATCGATCCGTACGTTGGACGGCAGGGGAATGCGGAAGGGAGCATCGAAGGGGTCGGCACCCTCTACGGCAGACCAGCCTAGCTTGTAGCCGTCGAGCAGACCATACTTCCGCCAAACGGTGGTCCCTGTATTGCGCAGGGTCGCCGAGGCGGCGGTTTGCTTGCCGCAAACCATGTTCGAGGGCATCAAGGTGCTGACCACGGCCGCGTTATCGCGGATCGGAAGATTCTCTTCGGGCAGCACCTCAAACCACTTCTGTAGCAGGGTAGGTTGCTGACCCTTGGCATCGTCGTTCATCGCCCAGAGGTCCAAGAGATGCCATCCGGGAGTCAGGCTGTCTAGATCCAAGACAAAACTGTGCGCTCCCACTGGCCCTCCGCCAGTCTTGACGTGATTGTGGTATTCCTGATCAACAAAGGCTAGAAATCCGTTGATTCCGAACTGAGAGTCGGTGGCGGTAGCGGTGACTGCCAAACGCTGGGCCCCTCCATCGAGTACCTTCATGGTGAAGCGTGCTTCCACTTTGGGACCGCTGAAGATCTCCTTGTCGGCGCCGGTCGTCTTGTTGCTCGAGCACTCTCGTCGGTCGGTCACTGTGATCACCTCGGTGACCTGACAAGTGTCCGGATCTTGGGGATCGGTACAAAAGATCTCCGTCGTCGTCGGAGCGGGAGGCTGGGGAATCCAACGGCAATCCGGCTCGTCGGTGCCGAATAATTCAGCGAAGATGCCGAACCAATCAAACGGCTGCGGAGGATAGATGAAATAAACTTGATAGGCTTCCTTCTTGCCTTCGATCGCTTCTTCCTCAGGGCCATTCAACGGATTGGTACAGCTGGGGACACCGCCCTGGCATGCGCAGCTCACCTCAAACATTTTGAAGAAACTGAATCCGATATTTGCGGATCCGAGCTGGCCACTCTGTGTGTCGGCTACACAGGTCTTCAATTGATTGGAAGGCTCGGTGCTTGCGACCGTGAATGGCGTTCCTTGAGCGAAATATTGAGTCGAAAGCTGATGGAAGTTGGTGTTTCCGTCAATTCTCTTCACCAAACTATTGCCTCCGACGTTGAGGGAAACAATCACATGCTCGCCCTCGTCTAAGCCCGAGGCTCCAGCCCCGACTAGAATCGGATCGCAGCCCCCTTCATTGGGACAGCACTCCAGTGGGACGGGCGGCAACCCAGAGGGCCCCACAAGGAGATTCAAACCCTCGGGGAAATGGCATTCCGCCGTGGTGTACGGATCGTCCGGTATGGACATGTTGACCGTGGCTCCTTCCGCTGCAATGCCCTCGAAGCGGTAGGTGGCGCCGGTATACGCGGTCACCGTGCGATTGAAAACTTGCTCGTCCTGATCGGGATTCTTTACCCTCGCTTGAATCCTGACTTGTTGGCCCTGTTGCAAACCGTTGACCGGGCCATGAATGTCGAAGAGCGAACGGCAGTTGGTGACACCGCCGTAGTCGGGGCTGCTCTTGCGCCACACATGACCGCCGGTGGAGCCCTGGACGACAGCGCTGAGCCAGGCATTGTAACGAACCCCTTCGTTGCTCCCCTCTTGACACCGTGGCACGGTACCCGTCACCCCCCAACATTCACCGCCACTTCCCTTCTCAGTGATCAGGTATCCGGTGCCGTTGTTGCCTTCAACATCCTTGTAGGAGAAGGGCGGAGCATGATCTGTGATACTTCGTCCTCCCCGGGACGGGTCTCCTTCGTAATTGAGACGGCATCCCACTGTGATGCGGGAGTGGCAACCGAGCATGGTGACAGGGCCTTCCCATGTCGCCTTGTGGCGGAAAGACCACCCTTCGCGATTGGGGTCGAGAGGATTGAAGCGGGTAAAAATCGGAAGGTCCACCTGGATTCGAATCATTGGCGACTCGAGGCCAATCGTCGGGCAGTAGGAAGGTAGGTCATCGAGGAGCAAGGCGGGGCTTGACTCATCGTCGACTTGATCTACCTGGCTCAGATGGATCTGCGGAGCGAAATTCTGCAGGAGAAATTGCTGAAGCTCTCTCCACTCGGCAGCCGGAAGCACTGCCCGGATGGTCTCCAGCCGCGTTACCGCAGCCTCGAGCTCGACATTGCGGCTCGCGGTTTCCAGTAACTCGTACAGGTGCTCCTCTTCGACCCCTCCGGCCGTTGCGAGGGTCAGCACATCGCCCAAGTCGGAAGCGGTCAAGAAAACGGCTGCGGTGAGCTTGGTGAAGGCTCGCCGGGAAACGCTGTGAAGCTCGTCGAGGTAGATTCTTTGCTCGGTGGCGGCGATCTCCGCCTCTTCCACCAGGCTCCTGGCTAGATCTGCGATCATCCTGCGATGTTGGTCTGTGAGTTTGTCTTTCAGTTTTTTGGGGTAGGTAGGTCGATGATTTCCCGGTCGCGACGCTTCGTGGGCAAAGGCGACAAACGCTTCCCACATGGGAATCAGCTGTGGCGTCTCGGCGCCGGAAACGAAGAGCTTTATCGCATCCAGCTCGGACGACGACAGGGTCTCGTCGGGATGTGCGTCCTGGTAGCGGCTCTGATTCGCTGCTGACGAACGCCAAGCCGTCTCGAGCTCCTGGGGTGAGATCTCGGACCAGAGGGTCCACCAAATGGCCTCGCAATCGTTGTAAGGACCGTCTTCTTGCCACCATAGACCGGGCTCAGTGACGTTGCCATCCTGATTGATCTCGAGACTACACGCCGACGGGTTGGGTGGCTGACACGAAACCACTATGTCCTGGCTTGCTGCTTGGCCGAAAAACCCCACCCACTCATGCACCATTTTCCACTCTGTAGTGTAAATACCCGCTTCCGATGGTGCCTTTAGATCGAAATCGAAGTCGAAACTCTCCCCAGGGGGGATCTCCAAGCCCGGGGTGACATCCACTCGGGTTCTTAAAGCGAAAGGGTCGTCGTTGCCGACGTCCCCCAAGCGCATCAGGTAATCGAGGCTCCACGTTGTGGTGCCTGAGTTTTCCATGGTCACGCGGACCGGTTGAACCTGACCACACATCATGGAGCTCGGAAAACTGTGCGAGATCAGATGGGCGTCGTTGGTGCCGTCGAGTTGGCACCGGCTAAAAAACAGCCGTGATGCCGTGTCTCCGAATCCGCTACCCGTGTCGTTCACCATGCGCCATTCAGGAGTACCAGACTCTTGATATCCGGTGGGAAAGCTCAAGGGAATTTCGAAGGTGGTGGACTCTCCGGGAGCGACCGGAGCGCTCAGAAGCAGGGGCAAGCCCGATTCGACACTGAAGGGATCATCCGCCCCCACGGCTACCAGGCCGTAGGCGGTATTCCAAGTCGTGTCCCCGGTATTTTGGATCACCACCGTCATGTTTCCGGGGGTTCCGCATTCCACCAGAGCGGCATTGGCCCAGGTGGCCTGCGGCTCCACCGATAGCACTGTGGCTTGATCATCGGCATGGCCGCTGGCCACAAGGGTGAAGAAGAGGAGCGTGATGACGCAAACCGTACGCCCCCTGACGACGCCGATGGTAGATGGGTTGAAGATTGGTTTCATCTGGAAGTCTCCGTGTTGGTTGAAGAGTGTTCTTCTCGCTCACAGTGGCGACATCGCTCGAAAGATTGGGTCAGGAAGAATCTACCCGGCCATGGGATTGACCCGCTTCATTGCATTGCGGCCTACAGGTTGGTACAATCGGAGGGATGAGATTTCGGACGCTCTACGGAGCCCTCACCCTGTTGTTCTTTGTCGCGCCCCTCAGCGCGTCGTTTTGTGCTGACTGCATATCTGGTCACTGCATGATGATCGGCACTTCCGAGGTCTCCGAGCCGAGCCCGGCGCCCGCTGGGCCTTCTTGCCACGGGGCCGAAGAAGCGCCGCCAGAGGAGCCTGCAGAAGACGCGGCGCCTTGCCACAATGCGGCGCCCGCCATGGCCTCCACGGACTGTTGCTCGCTGACGACGACGGCGTCCGAGCCGGAGATTGTCACCGCACCTGCGAGCTCGATGGTCAGCGAGATCGCCCTCGAAGCGGCCGTTGACGCCGAGCTTCCCGATGCCGAGCATCAGCGCCCAGGGCCGCAGCGACAATCACCCCCACCACAGGCACCTCAGCCCCTCTACACGCTCCACAGCTCCTTCCTGATTTGATTCTTCCTTCGTTGTAGTGCGTTCCGCGCCCATCGGGCGTGCGATATCCCCTACTCGAAAGGAAGACCATGCATCGCAGGACGATGGTGCCCTGCCTGGCCCTATGTCAGGTCCTCGGGCTGACCGCGGCTGGATATCTCCAGGCGCAAGAGACAGCACCGGCCGGTGTGGCCGAGAGCAGTACGGCCGAGAGCAGTACGGCCGAGAGCAGTTCGGCCGAGAGCAGAGCCGTGGGCGACGGCGCCCTAGGAGCGGCGGAGGCCTTGTTGAAGTCGATTGCCTCGCCGGGGCTCCGCGACTTGATCGCCGAGGTGCTCGAGCGCAATCCGGAGATCGCTCGAATGCAGCGCTTGGCGGCCGTCGCCGAGACGAAGGCCCCACAATTGCGGGCTCTGCCCGATCCGGTGGCGGCGTTGACGCTGTTTGTTTTAGCGCCGGAGACGCGCACCGGCCCGCAGCGCCTTAGCGCTTCGTTGTCGCAGAAATTCCCCTGGTTCGGCAAACTTGCCTTGCGCCAGCAAGCGGCGCTGTATATGGCGGCGGCGGCCCGTGCCGAGGTCGAAAAGGTGCGGCTCGACAAGCTGACCCAGACCCGCCGACTGGCCCACCAGCTGGTTTTTCTCGATGCCTATGAAGCGATCGTCAAAGCGGAGCGGCGTACCCTGGTGCGGTACGAGAAAACCACCCAGGCACGCTACGCCGCCGGCACGGGATTGCAACAGGAGATCGTCCGACTGCAGGCCCAGATCACCCGTTTGGATACCCGTTTGCTCGAGATCCTCGAGCGGCGCTCTGGCCTGCTGGCTGACCTCAACCGCCTTCGGGACCGGCCGGCGGGGACCTCGATCGACGGTCTCGGCACCCACCAGCCCATCGAGCCACGGTTCGACGTGACCGCTCTGCGCCGCATGGCGCGGTCGCATCGTCCAGAGCTGGTGGCGGCGGAAGCCAGGCTCGCCGCCGGCTCGGTGCTCGTTTCCCTGGCTGAGAAGAGCTTTCGCCCTGACATCACGCTGGGCCTGTCGTATACCGCCGTCGAAGGCCGAGACGACACTGCGGGGCGCCTCAATCCACCGGATGACAACGGCGACGACATTCTCGCCTTGATGGGCTCCCTGAACCTTCCCGTGCGACGCAAGAAGCTGGAGGCCGGCCTGCAGGAGGCCCAGGCGTCGAGATGGGTTTCCGAGGAGGACAAGCGGGCGATCCTCGCCGATATCGAGAGCACCCTCGGTGACCTCACAACCCGCATGCCTCTCCTATTCGAGCACCTTTCGCTGCTCGAATCGGTGTTGCACAAACAGGCTCGAGAGGCCCTCCGCTCGGCGGAAACCGCCTACAGCACGGGCCGGCTGAACGCCGTCGACCTACTCGATGCGGAGGTCGTGCTCTTCGAGGTACAGATCGCCGCGGCCCGGACCCGGGCCGACCTGGCGGTGGCTTGGTCTGAGCTGGAACGGGCCGTCGGTCATTCCATCCAATCCCTTCAAGTGAGCACTCCCCATGAACGATAGGAAGGTCTTTGCGAGCAAAGCTCTAGTGGTCGTCGCCGCAGTCGTCAGCCTGGTTGTCGGGATATTCGTTGCGCAGCTCTTGCCGCCCGATGTCTTTGGCTTGAGACACCAGACCACGGCGGAGACGGCGGCAGACACCGAGGCCGACGGCCAGCTGTGGACCTGCGGCATGCATCCCCAGGTCATTCAAGACGAGCCCGGCCAATGTCCCATCTGCGGCATGGATCTGACGCCGATGAAGGGCGGTGGTGGAGCGACGGCAGAGCACTCTTTCCATGACCACGGCACGACGGATCACGCCGCCACTTGGACCTGCCCGGATCATCCGAGCATGGTCGAAGATCAGCCCGGAAGCTGTCCCATCGATGGCCTGGATCTGGTACCCGTCGAGGTGTCCGACGGCGAACGGGAGATTCTCTTCTACCGCAATCCGATGGATCCGACGATCACCTCACCGGTACCGGCCAAGGACAGCATGGGCATGGACTATGCGCCGGTCTATGCCGAGGGCAACGGTGGCATGACGGTCCGTGGCACCGTGGTGGAGATCGATCCGGCGGTGGTTCAGAACATGAACGTGCGCACGGAAATGGCCATGCGGCGAGACTTGACCCAGCCGATTCGCACCGTCGGTTACCTGGAATTCGACCAGCAACGCATGGTCACCGTCACCACCAAATACTCCGGCTGGGTCGAGAGGGTCAACGTCAACTATGTCGGCGAGAAGGTGCGCCGCGGTCAGGCGCTGTTCGAGATCTATTCGCCGGAGCTCGTGCAGACCGAGCATGAGCTGCTCTCTGCCCTCGAATTCGCCAAGGGAATGGAGGGGGCGCCCGAGGACGCTCAGGAGCGAGCCTGGTCGATGGTCGAATCGGCCCGCACCCGTCTCAGCTATTGGGATATCACGCCGCAACAGGTCGCCCGTCTGGAGGAGACCGGTGAGGTCTTCCGCACCCTCGAGGTCTCGGCCCCCGCCGACGGCCTGGTCATGAAGCGCATGGCAGCTCTCGAAGGCATGGCGGTGCAGCCGGGCATGGAGCTCTTCCACATCGCAGATTTGTCCAGCCTTTGGTTGTCGGTGGAGCTCTTTGAAGGTCAAATCGCGGTGGTCCGCGAAGGCACCGAGGCCGAGATCAACCTGTCGTACTTTCCGGGCGAGAGCTTCCACGGCCGGGTGCGCTATCTGGAGCCCGAGCTGTCCGAAAAAACCCGCACCATGCGGGCCAAGATCGAAGTGCCGAACCGGGGTGGACGCTTGCGCAAGGGCATGTATGCCACGGTGGATCTTCGGCCGGTGGTGGTGCGGGACGTGCTGACGGTGCCGCTGCAGGCAGTGTTGCGGACCGGCCAACGCAACGTCGTGGTGGTGGCCCTCGGCAACGGCCGCTTCGAGCCCCACGACGTGGTGCTCGGGCACCAGGCGGAGGGCTTGGCGGAGATTCGCAGTGGCCTCGAGGAGGGCGCCGAGGTCGTCACCTCGGCTCAATTCTTGCTCGATTCGGAGTCCAACCTACGGTCGGCGATTCAGAAGATGATCTCCGAGCGTTCTGTGACCAACGACTCCAGCGGTAACTAAGGGGGGCTTGCGTATGCTCAATCGCCTCATCGAATGGTCGCTCAAAAACCAGCTGCTGGTCATGGTCGCCGTCCTGCTGACGGTGCTGGGTGGCATTTGGTCGATCCGTCAGACCCGCGTGGATGCGATCCCCGACCTTTCCGACGTACAGGTAATCCTCTACACCGAGTTCCCGGGCCAAGCACCCCAGGTGATCGAGGACCAGGTGACCTATCCGATCACTTCAAAGATGCTGGCCGTGCCCTATGCCAAGACGGTGCGGGGCTACTCGTTTTTTGGCGTCTCGTTTGTCTACATCATTTTCGAAGACGGCACCGACCTCTACTGGGCCCGGTCGCGGGTTCTCGAGTATCTCTCGGGAATGACCGGCAAATTGCCGCCAGGGGTGACACCACAGCTCGGTCCGGACGCCACCGGCGTCGGCTGGGCCTACATGTACGTGCTCAATTCCCCCGAGCGCTCCCTCGACGAGCTGCGCAGCTTGCAGGACTGGTACTTGCAATACGGCTTGTCTTCGGTCGAGGGGGTTTCCGAGGTGGCCTCGATCGGTGGCTTTGTGCGCCAATATCAAGTCGAGGTCGATCCGGTGCGGTTGCGAGCCTACGGCGTCAGTCTCAAGACGGTCAAACAGGCGATTCAGCAATCCAACATCGATGTCGGCGGTCGGTTGATCGAGATGGCCGAGCGCGAGCTCATGGTGCGCGGTCGCGGCTACATCACGGAAGTGGGGGATTTGGAGGCCATCGTGCTCGATACCGGTCCGGGGGGCGTGCCGATTCTGCTCAAGGACGTCGCCCAGGTGGTGATCGGACCGGAGATCCGGCGCGGCTTGGCGGATTGGAACGGAGAAGGGGAGACGGTGGGTGGCATCGTAGTGGTGCGCGCCGGGGCCGATGTCCGGACGACCATCGAACGGGTGAAGGCGCGCCTGGCGGAGCTGCAGGACGGTTTACCCGACGATGTGGAGATCGGGGTCGCCTATGACCGTAGCGGTCTGATCGAACGGGCGATCGCCACCTTGACCAATACACTGCTCGAGGAGATGCTCGTCGTCTCCCTGGTCTGCATCATTTTTCTCTTTCACTTCCGCTCCGCCTTCGTGGCCATCGTGTCGATTCCGTTGTCGATTCTGCTCGCCTTTATCCTGATGCGACTTCAGGGCCTGGGGGCGAACATCATGTCCCTCGGCGGCATCGCCATCTCGATCGGAGTCTTGGTCGACGCCGCCATCATCATGGTGGAGAACGCCCATAAGCACTACGAGAAGTGGCAAGGGCGGCGGAGCCACTTCGAGATCATCCTCAGATCGGCCCAGGAGGTCGGGCCGACGCTCTTCTTCACCCTGTTGATCATCACCGTGTCATTCATGCCGGTATTCACCCTGCAGGCCCAGGAGGGTCGGCTCTTCAAACCCTTGGCCTTCACCAAGACTTATGCCATGGGCATGGCCGCAGTCCTGGCCGTGACCGTGGTGCCGGTCTTGATGTATTGGTTCGTGCGGGGAAAGATTCGCAGCGAAGAGAAGAACCCGGTCTCGAAGGTCTTGGCCTTTCTCTACACGCCGGTGCTCAATCTGGCCCTGCGCTGGCGATGGTTGGTGATCGTCGCCATGGTCGCCGCTCTGCTGTTGACCCTGATTCCGCTACAGAGCATCGGCTCCGAATTCATGCCGCCCCTGTGGGAAGGCGATCTGCTGTACATGCCGACGACCTTTCCAGGTCTGTCGATCACCAAGGCGCGGGAGATCTTGCAGCAAACGGACAAGATCATTCGCACCTTCCCGGAGGTGGAATCGGTGTTCGGCAAGGTCGGCCGGGCGGAGACCGCCACCGACCCGGCGCCGCTGTCGATGATCGAAACGACGATCGTCCTCAAGGACCCCAGCGAATGGCGTCCGGGGCTGACCCGGGACGAGTTGGTCGCGGAGATGGACCGTGCCATCCAGATTCCCGGCCTGACCAACGCCTGGACGATGCCGATCAAGACCCGCCTCGACATGTTGTCCACGGGCATCAAAACCCCCGTCGGCATCAAGATTGGCGGGCCGGATCTGCGGACCCTGGAACGTATCGCCAAGCAGGTGGAGGCGGTGGTCAAGCCGCTTCCGGGAACCCTCTCCGCCTACGCCGAACGGGTGATGGGCGGCAGCTACCTCGACATCGATATCGATCGCCAAGCCGCCGCACGATTTGGCCTGCGCATACAGGACATTCAAGATGTCATCCGTTCGGCGATCGGTGGCATGAACGTCTCGTGGACGGTCGAGGGACTCGAGCGCTATCCGATCAATCTGCGCTATCCCCGGGAGTTGCGCGACAACCCAAAGGCCCTCGAAGAGGTCCTGGTGGCGACGCCCGCCGGCGGCCAGATCCCCCTGCGGCAGGTGGCGCGCCTAGAAATCCGGGAGGGGCCACCGGGCATCAAATCCGAAGGCGCCCGGCCCAATGCCTGGATCTACGTCGATCTGCGGGGCGTCGATGTCGGCACCTGGGTCGAGCGTGCGAGGGAAGAAGTGGCGAGCCAAGTCGAGCTGCCGCCCGGCTACACCATTTTCTGGTCGGGTCAGTACGAGTACATGCAGCGGGCCAAGGCGCGCTTAGCCATCATCGTGCCCATCACCCTGCTGCTGATCTTTCTGATTCTGTATTTCCACACCAAATCTATCGTCAGGACCGCCATCGTGTTGTCGGCCATTCCGTTGTCGCTCGTCGGCTCAGTTCTGCTGATGGCCTATCTTGGCTACAACTGGTCGGTGGCGGTGGTGGTGGGGGTGATCGCCCTCGCCGGGCTGGCGGCCGAGAACGGAGTGGTCATGCTGCTCTACCTCGACCTGGCCTATGACGAATGGAAAGAGAAGGGACGCATGATCACCTACTCGCATCTACGGGAAGCCGTGGACCACGGCGCCGTGCGCCGCATCCGGCCCAAGATGATGACGGTGGCCGCCACGTTTTTTTCGTTGGTGCCCATTCTGTGGTCGACCGGTACCGGCTCCGACGTCATGCGTCGCATCGCCGCACCCATGGTGGGTGGTGTGTTCACCTCCTTTGTGGCTATTCTGATCGTTTTTCCGTCGATCTACTTTGTCTGGCGAGGCATTGGCCTCGAGAAAACTCCACTCTTTGCCGCCGATCCGCAGCCCGAACAGGGCGAGGACAGTGCGGAACCCATCTACCGAGACGAGCTAAAGCCCTGATGGCCTGATGCCCTGGTGGCTGCAGCTTCGTCCATCCTGGAAAGGAAAACAACAGCATGAAAACCATCTTCTATGGCGTCCTCTTTTCGCTCGCTTTGCTGGCCTTGGGGGCCGTCGGTTCCCCGGTGCTGGCGGACGATTCGACATCGACGACCTTCGACCAGATCCTCGAACATTACGAGGCCGTTCGCCTGCAACTGGCCAACGACACCACAGACAACGTTTCTCAGCAGGGCAAGGTGATCCTGAACCTCCTTGAGGGGCTGTCCGGCGACTGGTCTCCGGCCGCGGCGGGTATCGGGGCCGGCTCGGCGCAGGAGGTGCGGAGACTACTGCCCGAGCTGAGCCAGGCGGCGACGGCGTTGGCCGGGGCAACCTCCCTCGAACAAGCTCGCGACGCCTTTTATGACCTATCGAAGCCCCTCGTCCGCTGGCGTAAGGCGGTCGTCGGCGCCTCGTCGTCGGCCGACGACCACCCGACGGTGGCCTACTGCTCCATGGCCAGGCGCTCTTGGTTGCAGCCCCAGGGTGAGATCAGCAATCCCTACTACGGTCAATCGATGCCGCGCTGCGGCGAGACCGTTGACGGTTGATGATGAAAACGACGCTGAGCTTGGCCATCGCGGTGATGCTCTTTACGGGCCTGCCGGGGCTCGCCTCGGAGGTCCGAGACTACGAGCTGACCATCGCTAGGGGAGAGGTCGACCTGACCGGTCGAACCGTCCCTGCGATGACCGTCAACGGTGGCATTCCTGGTCCGACCCTGTACTTCACCGAGGGCGAGACGGCACGCATTCGGGTCCACAACCGGATGGACGTAGATACCTCGGTCCATTGGCATGGTCTGCTGGTTCCCCCGGGCATGGACGGCGTGCCGAATCTGACCTATCCACCCATTGCCCCCGGCACGACCTTCACCTATGAATTTCCCATCCGCCAGAGCGGCACCTACTGGTATCACTCCCACTCCAGCCTGCAAGAGCAGCGCGGCGTCTATGGGTCGATCGTGATCACGCCGCGGGAGGGCGAAGCCGACCCCTCGGACCGCGACCATGTGGTGCTGCTTTCGGACTGGACCGACACCGACCCCCACAAGATTCTGCGCACTTTGCGGCGTGGCAGCGAGTGGTTCGCCGTCGAGCGGGGCAGCGGTCAGAGCATTCTGGGGGCCGCCCGTGCCGGCAAGCTGGGTGATTATTTCTCGCGCGAGCTGCAGCGTATGCCGGCGATGGACATCGCGGACGTCGCCTACGACCTTTTCCTAGCCAATGGGCAGCCGGAGTCGAGCTTGCCGGCGGCGGGCGGTGAGCGGGTGCGGCTGCGTCTGATCGACGGCTCGGCCACGACGTTCTTCCATGTGGAATTCGCCGGTGGGCCGATGACCGTGATCAGCGCTGACGGTATCGATGTCGAGCCCTTCGAGATCGGGCGCTTGCTCATCGGGGTCGCCGAGACCTATGACGTCTTGGTCGAGGTGCCGGTCGACGGCGCCTATGAGCTGCGGGCCACGTCCCACGACGCCTCGGGTTATGCCAGCGTCTGGCTTGGGGAGGGCGAACGCCACACCGCACCGACCGTGCCCTATCCTGACCTTTATCAGAGTATGGGGGGCCTGAGCGCCAAGAGCGTCTTTGCCTGGACGCCGGCCGGCACCATGGGTATGCCGGATCGTGAAGTCGAGGTCGGCAAATTCGACGCTCCAGGTATGAACATGGAAGACCACGGTGATATGGACCACGGCGGCATGGACCACGGCGATATGGATCACAGCGGCACCGCCGAGGGCGACATGGACCCTGCTGGCATGGGTCACTCTGGCATGGATCACGGTGGCATGGATCACGGTGGCATGGACCACGGTGGCATGGCCGAGGGCGAGAAGGACCACGGCAACATGGCCGAGGACGACAAGGACCACGGCGATATGGCCGAGGACGACATGGACCATGCTGGCATGGACCCCGGTGGCATGGCTGAGGCCGACAAGGACCACGCTGGTTTGGATCACTCTGGTATGGATCACAGCAGCATGGCCGAGGACGACAAGGACCACTCTGGCATGGACCCTGCTGGCATGGACCCTGCTGGCATGGACCACTCTGGCGTGGACCACAGTGGAATGAATCACGGCAGCATCGACTCCAGCGGTCAACCCAGGGCGGCGGGGAGCGTTTCGCCGACCGCCGAGCGCGGTGGTAAGGGTTTCGGCAAGGCGTTTGCATGGCTGGCGACCGACCTGGCGTCTCGCGGTGCCACCGCAGCGGACGGCATGGGCGCTGAGCGTCCGTGGTCGCCCTACGCTCGGCTGCGAGCCCGTAGCTCAACGGCCTTCGATCCCAACAAGCCCGTCCGGGAGATCCGCTTGACCTTGGATGGCGACATGGAACGCTACGTCTGGTTCTTGAATGGCGAGGCTCTGTCTGAGGCCGATGACATCGAAATCAAACGCGGTGAGGTCACTCGCTTCATCATGATCAACCGCACGATGATGCATCACCCGATGCATCTACATGGTCATTTCTTCCGCGTCGTCAACGGCCAGGGGGACTACTCGCCGCTCAAGCACACGGTCGATGTCGAGCCCATGTCGACCACGGTGATCGAATTCGACGCCAACGAGGTGGGCGATTGGTTCTTCCACTGCCATTTGCTCTACCACATGAAAAGTGGCATGGCGCGGGTGGTTTCCTATCAGAGCTTCGTGCCTCCACCCGACGTTCAGGCCGTACGCCCCCGACTCTTCAAGGACCACTGGTACCGCTGGGGTGAAGCCGAGCTGATGAGCCACATGAGCCTCGGATCGCTTGTCGCCACAGGCACACGCAATATCCTGACCGCCGAATGGGAGATCGGCTGGCAAGATACCGAAGGGACCGAAGGAGAGCTCATTCTTACTTGGGACCGCTATTCAAATCGATTCTTGACCTATTTCATCGGGGTCGATATCGAAGGCAACGACGACAACATCGACGATCCCCGCGGTGTGCTCGGGTTACGCTACTTGCTGCCCTTCAGTCTCGAGTCGAGGCTCTGGATCGACACCGACGGAGAAGCTCGCCTTGCCCTCGACCGGACTCTCCACCTAACCCCACGCTTGGCCCTCATGCTGGAGGCCGAGTACGACACCCTGGAGAAATGGGAGGGCCTCGCCCGAGCTTCGTACATGCTCAATCAACAAATAGATCTACTGACGCAGTGGCATTCAGAGTACGGGATCGGTGCCGGCCTGGCGGTGCGATTCTGACCCAAGCCGTCCCGTGCGATCAGCTCGGGACTTCGAACCCAAACCCAGTATCCCAAAGGAGAGAAGACATGGAAAAACAACAGGACAGCTTCAGTAAATACCGCCGATTCTTCGTCATGATCGCAACGTCCATGGTCGCGATGTTCTTTCTCATGTACCTGCACTCCTACCAGATCCTGGATCATGCATGGTTCAGCGAAACGAGATTTTTCATGACCCTGATCATGGGCGCGGCAATGATCATCATCATGCTCGGCTTCATGCTCCACATGTACCAGGACCGCAAGGTCAATAGGCTGATTTTTGTAGGGGCGGGCCTGCTGCTAGCGCTTTCGATCTGGCTGGTTCGCAGTCAAGTCACGGTCAGCGGTGTTGACTACATGGAAGGAATGATCCCCCATCACTCGATCGCCATCTTGACCAGCGAACGGGCTGGCATCGAAGACGCTCGAGTGCGCAAGCTGGCCGACGACATCATCAAGGCGCAGCGCAAAGAAATCAAAGAGATGGAGTGGCTGATCCGAGATATCCGCAAGAACGGCATCGCCAAGACGCAGGCGGAAGCCAATGCTAGGCCTGTCCCAAAATTCTCGGCTGGTCCCGAATAGCCCAGTGGAGCAGTCACGGCCAGGGCTGCCGCCCTGGCCCCTTCGACTTATGGAGATGAACATGCGCAACCAAGCCGCCGAATTCGACATCCGAAATCTTCGAACCCGCCCATGGCGTGGCCTGGCATTGGGGTCCGCTCTGCTGCTTGCGGCGTGCGCTGTGGAGGCTCCGCCCGGTGGGGACGACGCCCCGTCATCGGCGCAGGGTACTGCCGCGGAGGACGTCACCCCACGGCATGCCGCGACACCGGGCAACGCCGACTTACGCTCGCTGGATCCTCCGTCCGGCCCCGGTGCCATGGCACCTAACTTTGCCGTCGGAACCGACGGCGTCATCCTGACGTGGCTAGAGCCCGACGACGGAGGCCACAGCCTTCGCTCGGCACGACTCGATGGCGAAACTTGGAGCGCTCCTCAGCCGATCGCCAGCGGCGATACCTTCTTCGCCAACTGGGCGGATCTGCCGCGGGTAGCTGCGTCGGCCGACGGCACCATGTTCGCTCACTGGCTCGCCAAGCTGGGGGAGGATACCTACGCCTACGGGGTCCAGCTGGCAAGCTCGCAAGACGGCGGCGGCACGTGGGATGGGCTCGGCTTGCTGCACGATGACGCCTCACCCACCGAGCACGGATTTGTTTCCTATACAGCGTTACCGGACGGTGGTGTGCAGGCGTTCTGGCTCGACGGAAGGGCCATGCCGGAAGATCGCGGCATGCACCTGCGGACCACGCGGCTAGGAGGGGGCGGCCCTGAGGCCAGCACCCTGCTCGATGATCGCGTTTGCGAGTGCTGCGCAACCGATGCGGCGTTGGCTGGCGCTGGGCCGGTGGTGGTGTATCGGGATCGCAGCCCTTCGGAGATTCGCGATATCGCCGTGGTACGAGCCACCCTCGATGGTTGGAGCGAGCCGGTACAAATTCACCACGACGGCTGGCAAATCCAGGGCTGCCCGGTCAACGGCCCGGCCATCGCCGCCGCTGGCGATCACCTCGCCGTCGCCTGGTTCACCGCCGCCAAGGGACAAGCCAAGGTCCAGGTTGTTCATTCGAACGACGGTGGAGCCACCTTCGGCGAACCGGTGTTGGTCGACGGTGAAAAGCCCCTGGGCCGTGTCGATGTCGAGATCACCGGCGATGGCAGGACCGTGGTCAGCTGGTTGGGCAGCGCGGAGGCAGGCGCCGAGATTCGCTGGCGCCAGATCTCGCCAGACGGAGAGTTGGGTCCGGTCCACGTCGTCTCGACCACCGCCGTCAGTCGATCCGCGGGGGTACCTCGCATGATCCGCCGGGGGGATGAGCTGCTGTTCGTCTGGGTTGAGGCGGGGGAGCCGTCCCGGCTGCGTGCCGGTTTGGTTCGGCTCTCCTAAACTGGGTGGCACCTCTCGAAAAGGGGTGACGCCAGGTCAACGCTGCCACGTCAACGGCGCCACGTCAACGGCGGCTCGTCCACGGCGCCGGAGGAGCATTGGACACCGCCTTGAGCTCTCCCTTTGACTCCGCCGATACATTCAGTCGTCAAGCTTGGTCGATCCGGGTCGCCACGGCTCTTCGACTAGGAAGCTGCCAAGCGGATAACCGGGCCGTGCGAAGGCGAATGCTTTGTTGCCTTCGTAGCTCACCATGATGGCTTCTATGACGGGTGTGGTAACGGCTTCCTCGGCAAACCAATCGATCAAGAAGTTGGCGCCGACGCCGCCTTTCATATCGTAGCGTTGGACCAGGAAGTCAGTGGAGGCGAGGGAATCTAGAATCACCGGCGCTTCGAGATACTCCCGCAATAGCTTTCCCTCATTGCCGTAGTATCGAATCGATTTGACAACGATGGCATGGGTACTGTCAGTATTGCGAATGCTCAGGGTGGTTTCGAGAGGTTGCTCACGTCCCTTGCTGCCGTAGACATGGGAGTAGACGGGCACGTACACCGTCTGGTTGATGGCCATGCGCTCGGGTAAAGCCGTGAGGGTGCGCAGAGGCGGCGCCGTGGGCGCACGGTCCGGCATCTGTTTTACTACGGACTCGAGATGACGGTCGAAAAGTAGTGCTTGGAAAAGCATGAGGCCCGCCAGAAGCAATAACCCCGGGAGGACCAACTTAGTTGTGCTCATGAGGATTCTCCTCCGCGCCATGTTGTCATGCCACGTCGATTGGTTGGGCCCTAACGGGCGTCAGTCCGTTATCGGCGAGATTTGTCTTCATCATTTCGTCATTTTCGTTCGCGAGCCAGCATCGGCTGTGGTTATTTCAGTTTCAGTCTCGAAAACCAACGTTACCCACTCCGGGCTCCCACCAAGGGTCGCAAGAAAGGGGCCTAGTCGCATGGTTCCCCCTGTTTTCTCTAGCGTGGCTCCGATCGGCTGATCGGAGTCCGATGTTGTCGGGAGTCCCAAGAGGTGATGCAACTGTCCGACGGTGCTCTGGGCATCGACGGTGAAGGTGCAACCGGACGCCATCGGCGGCCTTGCGGTCTTGCCGCTGAAGAGCCGCTCGACGAGCGGTTGAAGCAGAGTCTGTTGCGCCACGAAGGCATGGTCCCCGGGATGAAGAACGGTGCGGCCGCGCGGAATGATGATCTCTCCATTTCGGACTACGAGTGTTATCGCCACGCCGTTGGGAAGGGCCAACTCGCGTAGCACTTTTCCGGCCACGGGCGCTGATGGCGTCACCGTGTAACGGACGATATCGCCATCGAGGTGGCGCAGCGAGTGCACCTCAACAGAAACCGGTGGTGCCGGGTCTGCGGGCTCGCCGATACCCAAACGTTTCGCGACGACGGGCAACGACCAGCCCTGGACTAGGGCCGATACCAAAACGACGAAAAAGACAACATCGAAGAGCAGAGAGCTCTGCGCCACTCCGGCGAGTAGGGGAAAGGTGGCGAGGGTGATCGGGACGGCACCCTTCAAACCACCCCAAGAAAGAAATGCCAGCTCCCTGAGGCGAAACTTGAAAGGGGCGAGGAGGCTCGCTACGGCGAGGGGGCGGGCCACAAAGACGAGAGCTAGCGCGATGAGCAGGCCGTCGACCGCTACGGCAGCGAGGCGGCTTGGGAAGCTCAGCAGGCCGAGCATCACAAAGAGGACGATTTGACCGAACCACGCCACGGTGTCATGGAATAGGCAAATACCCCGCCGAAAAACGAGCGAGCTGTTGCCGAGGGTGATTCCAGCGATGTATACAGCGAGAAAACCGCTTCCCTGCAGCTCAGAAGCCAAGCTGAAGGCAAGGAGCCCGAAGCTCAATACGAGGAGAGGGTAGAGGCCGGGTGCGTCGAGGTTGATCCGGTTGGTCAGCCAGGCGGCTCCGCGGCCGACGCCGATGCCTACCGCGGCTCCGACGCTGAGTTGGAGAATAAAGAGCAGCACCAACTGGCCGGCCGAAGTCGCTTCGCCCGTAATAAAGCCGACGAGCCCTAGGGTGAGGAAGATGGCCATGGGATCGTTCGACCCGCTCTCGACTTCGAGCGTCGCCGAGAGCTTTTCGGGTAGGCGCAGACCGCTTGAGCGGAGAACCGAGAGCACTGCAGCTGCGTCGGTCGATCCGACGATGCATCCCAGGAGCATTCCGTGTAGGAGAGGAAGGCCCAGCACCACCGCAGCCACCAGGCCGGTGATCCCAGAGGTCACCAGCACACCGACCGTCGAAAGGGCGAGCGCCGGCCGCCACGACGCCCGCACCGCCTCGATCGAGGTGCGCAAGCCTCCATCGAAGAGGATAAGAGCCAGCGCGACGCTGCCTACGGCGTTGGCCAGCCCGTAGTCCTCGAACGGAATCCTGCCTAGTCCCTCTGATCCCGCCAGCATCCCCACAGCCAAGAAAAGAAGTAGCACCGGCATACCGAGACGGGCCGAGAATTTGCTCGATGCGATCCCCAGCAGGAGGAGAAGGGCCGCTAAGAGAATCTCTGTGTTGATAGACGTCATGAGCTACCTTTACCAGGCCTACTGGGGTGCATCAACCCTCGGATTTCCCTCAGCCATGTCGCGTCGGCTTGCCGCTGCAGCCCTGACGTTTTTTGGCGTCAGGTCCGGCTGAGGGTGATCTTACCTTTGGCCTTGCCGCTCTCGATCAAGGCATGGGCATGGCGCAAATTTTCGGCGTTGATGGGCCTCAGGGTCTCGCTCACCGTGGAGCGCAGTCGGCCAGCGTCGATTTCATCGGCGACATACGACAGGAGCCTGTGCTGCTCGATCATGTCCGGGGTCTTGAACATCGACCGCGTAAACATGAGCTCCCAGATCAGGCCGGCGGCTTTGGTCTTGAGCCTATCCTGATTCAGGGGCTGTGTATTCTCGACGATCGTGACGATGCGTCCCTGGGGGCGAATGAGATCGGTCACGGCGTCCCAGTGGCCGTCCGTATTATTGAAGATCGCAATATGATCGATGAAGGTCAGCCCTAGCGCTTCAATTTGCGGACGCAGCGGCTCGCGGTGATTGATCACGTCGTCTGCGCCCAGATCCTCGACCCAGGCGATGGTCTCCCGACGTGAGGCGGTGGCGATGACCCTGAGCCCGGCCGCCTTGGCGAGCTGAATTCCCATCGAGCCGACGCCGCCAGCCCCGCCGATGATGAGCAGCGTCTCACCTCGATTGCCGCCGTCGCGATCGAGATCGAGCCGGTCGAAAAAAGACTCATAGGCGGTGATCGTGGTCAGCGGCAAAGCCGCGGCTTCGGCGAAAGACAGGGTTGCCGGCTTGCGCCCGACAAGGCGCTCGTCGACCAGCTGATACTCGGCGTAAGCGCCGGGCCGGGTAATGTCGCCCGCGTAGTAGACCTCATCGCCGGGCTTGAACAGGGTCACCTCATCGCCGACGGTCTCCACCACACCGGCGGCGTCCCAACCGAGAATTCGCGGAGTTTCTTCCACTTTGTCCTGAGGGGCGCGCACTTTGGTGTCTACAGGATTGACGGCGATGGCCTCGATCCTTACCAGCAGGTCGCGTTCTGTCGCTACTGGCTTGTCGATCTCGACATCTCGCAGCGAATCAGGGTCCGAAATGGGGAGGTAGCGGGTCAGTCCAACGGCTTTCATTGTTTTATCTCCTGAAGTGGCGCCCGTACGGCATGACCGCAATGGCAACGAGGCTTTGTAACCCGGACCCGGCGCCCAAGAGGACGCCGCGCATAGGGGCAGGGCAAAGGATCTATCGTCAGTCATATCACCTGAGTCATTGGGATGCTATACTCTGTGCAATTACACACTTCGAACAGATGAGGGTTACCATGAACAAGTTTCTGCCTTCTGTTCTCTGTCTTCTATCGATTAGCTGCGTGCTCTGGCTCGGCTCTGGCTCGGCTGCATTTGCCCAAACTGCGGACGAGTGGTCCGGCGAGATGTGGCCAGCGGAACCTCCGGGGCCCTCAGAGGCGGTGCTCGGAGTGCCGTCTCTCTCAGGGCTTCTCTTCGCTGGTTCCAGTACCAACGTCAACGATCCGGCAGGAGCTGCCAACGATGTCTTTTCCATCGATCCGGTGGCCGATACTTCCAGCAGCATCTTGACGGGTGTTGGGGTCTGGGGAGCCACCGCAGATATTGCGAATCAGCGCATCCTGTTCACCAGGGCGAGTGGTTTGACGCCGCCGCCCGGTGAGATCGGTGGCGGCGACGAGCTCTTTGCGATTCCGCTTGCCGGCGGCGCTGCGACGTCCCTCGGACGCATCGTCGATGGCGCAGGAGAGGGCTTTCGCATCGATGGGCTGGCCATATCGGCTGGTGTTCTTTACGGCGTCAACGCCGGAGCAGGCGCCGGCAACGGTTTTTATTCCATCGACCTGATGACTCTCCTGGCGACACCGATTGCCCTCTTCGCCGATAGCATAGGCGGCCTCGACGCTGATCCGGATACCGGCATCATCTATGGCACCAATGACACCACCGGCCAATTGGTGACCCTCAGCACGGCGGGTGTCATCACCAACGTCATCGCCTATCCGGCTGGCTTCGTCGACGTCGATGGGCTTGCGGTGGGCAACGGCATTGCCTATCTGGTCACCGACGAAGCAGGTACTTTTCCTGCTTACGATATTGCAGGGGGAACGTTTGGCACCGCGTTGACCTCTCCTTTTACCTCCGCAGATACGTTCAGCGGAGCCGCGTTTGGCAGTGCCGGCACGCTCTTTGCGGATGGTTTTGAAGTAGGCGACACTTCGGCTTGGTCTGCGGCGGCGCCTTGAAATAGATGCGCCTTTAATTCATTCGCCCGGCGCCTCTTGGCCGCGCCGGGCCTCAGCTGGATTGGGCCGGCCTTCTCTACCCGATCCCCGACTTCCGCGGCTTCGGCCCCGGCGGCTAGGCCGCTCCGAGATCGGCGTCGGCGGTGACATCTCCGGTGCTGATCTCTGTTTGACCTCCCAGGCCATCTTCCTCTCCGACGCACGCGGCATTTTGGACCAGAACCTGAGCGTCCCCTACGAAGTTGTGGTGTTTGGTGACCTTGTAGGTGCTGGCGCCGGGCTGCCGCCTCGCCTGGAGCCTCTCTGGAGCTGGAGAAAGATCAGGTGGGTCGAGTTGATCCGATCTGACGTCCGATGACGCTTTTTCTAATAAGACGTCCGATGACGCGGCTCCTATTGAAGCGCTCGTCGATGCCCCCGCCATAGCCTGGGGCGGCACCTCGTTCACCTTCCGAGAAAAATATGGTGCGGCGATAGGTGGCTGGCGTTCTTTGGGGGGAGGCCTATGACATATGACCTTGGATCCAAGATCGCGGATTTCTTTTGAATATCTAAATTAATGACGAAAGGACTACTCTTGAAATATCAAGAAAAGAAAAAAAGATGGCATCTAGGGAAGTGTCTGCTGATGGCGGGCCTCCTGGTCTTGGGGAGCAACGCATGGGCTGGCGATGGAAAATTCCGGGTAGCTGACGGTGAGCTCGACCTGCATGTGTTGCTCGATGCCAGGGAGGACATCACCGACTGGATGCCAGTCTTCGACGAGCTCTCGAACCGATTGTTGCAGGCGACCGACGGTCAGGTGAAGCTCGGGAAAGTGACGATCTATCAGGGGGAGAGTGGAAAGGACCCTGCCGACATCGTGATCAGCCCGACTATTTCCGGCGCCTACACCTATGCCTACAAGCCGGGCTCATTAGGGATCGGGGCAGGCGGCAGCGGTGGCAGAATATACCTGGAGGCCAAGCTGCAAGATGGCCAACGCCCAGCGAGCCTTACTCTGATCCACGAAGCAGGCCATTGGCTCTTTGGTATGAAGGATAGCTACCGCGGAGCTCTACAGGATGCCAACAACCCATTGCGGTTTCTCAAGGATGACGGCACTTTTGAAACCTTTGACGCGGGTGACTTCAACGGTGACTACCTCAACTCGACCGACTACTTTCGGGTTCGCTGGCCAGCCGACGCCGTCTTCTACAACAACCATCCTCGAGGGTCGCAGCAGCGAGCAATGTCGCGGACAGACCTAATGGATGGCCCTGATTTCACCGGGTTGGACGACTTCTTCGGGACATCGGCGGCGGGTGGCTTCTCGACAGAGCATTTGGCGCGACGTACCGATACAGTCATGGGCAACAGCGTTGTCGTCTGGACCCAGCAAAACATCCTGAGTAGGGAGGAGTCTTCGTGGGAGACCATTGTGCGCAATTGGCCGATGCTCAATGCGCCGACTACCGACCTGACTCAAGATATGAGTCCGCCCACTACTCAAGGGCCTGAGTTTCGGATTGTGCCGGCCTTGGTGGACTTCTCGCTGATTCTGGATCGTTCGGGCAGCATGTCTGGCGAGCCCCTTGATCTCGCTAAGCGTGCTGGCCGAATTGTAGTCAACATGACCCGAGAATCGGAGACTGTCGAGATCGAGGATCTGAACGGTGTCGAATATGACTTTCAGCTTGCCGGCGACCGTTTTAGCCTGACCAGCTTCTCGAACGCGGCGAGTGTCGACTTCAGCGATGGCGGCAAGGTGGCCGAGATGAACCCTGGCAACCGGGCCATAGCTCTTGGGGTCATCGATACGATTTCGGCGGGTGGAGCGACGAGTATCGGAGCCGGGCTCGAGGCGTCCCTTGGAACACTCCACCTCGATCAGGATGCGCCCCAAGCCTTTATCCTACTCTCCGATGGCGACGAGAATACGCCACCCACCATTGCCAGCGCGATACCCAATCTCCAGACTGCTGAGGTCCGAGTGTACCCGGTTGGCCTAGGTGATTCGGTTAGCCCAGCACCGCTCCAATCGCTGGCTGCCGCCACTGGCGGGCGGGCATTTTTTACCCAGTCGATCTTTGGGCTTCCGGGCATCTTTGCCTCACTCTACAGCGAGGTGCGCGATGAGAACATCCTCTTCACACTGATTGACGTGTTGGGGGCTTTGGAAGGTCAAAGTGAATCGGTGAGAGTCGATCCGATGGTCGGAGCAGCAACTTTCTTGTTGAGCTGGGATCGGGAGGTGCTGACCTTTACTCTCGAGAGCCCTCTGGGTCTCGTCTATTCGGTCGATCAACCTCAGGACGCACAGGTAGAGATGGGGGACGGTTTCGTGTTCTTCAGGATTCTGGAACCCGAAGCCGGTGATTGGACCTACACCGTGGAAGCGTCACAACCACCGAGCCAGGAGGTGACCTATCAGGTGAAGGTCTTCGGTGCCGATCCCTTTGTCCGGTTCGAGGCACAGAGCGATCAGGATCTCTATTTCCCAACACAGAGTGTCATCCTCTCCGCCAGCGTAGCAATGCCCTTACCGGTGCTCGAGGCTTCGGTCACCGCTGAGGTGACACGACAGATGAAGGAGCGCTGGCGCGGTCAGAGAGTGGTTACCGAAGTGACTCTTCTCGACGATGGCATGGGGAGCGACGATCTTGCCAACGACGGAATCTACACTGTGGCTATCGACGGGCTCGAGGCCCCAGGTATCTATGAGGTCACGGTGCGGGTCGACACTGAGGGCGGCGTGACGCCAACGCCCGGAAACAGTTCCGGTATTGAGTTTAGACTCGATCCACCAGGTACCCATGAGGAGATGCCTGTGCTGGCGACCACCCGTGTGAAAGAATTCTTCTTCGTTCGCGTCGAAGAGCCTACGGCAGATCTCATCCTCGACAAGACAGTGGTGGCTGAGAATCCCGTCAAGGCTGGAGACCGATTCTCGTATTTCTTCACGGTGACAAATGCCGGACCCGACGCGACAGGCCAGGTGGTGGTGACAGACTTTCTGCCGGCCGAGGTGCGTTACATCGGTGACACCTGTGGCAGCGCTTATGATGATTTGACTCACTCCTGGATCTGGACGAGCCCAGTTCTCTTTGTTTCGATGCCGCAGACCTGTGAGTTGGTGGTCGAGGCGCTGCCAGGAGGCTTCGGTCTAGTGGAGAACACTGCGTTCGTTGATGGACTCGGGGTTGATCCCATGACAGCGAATAACTCCAGCACCGCTTCTGTGGAGATCGATGGTTCGGTCGTAGAAGTACCGATCCTGTCCCCCACGGGCCTTCTCATGCTGACGCTCTTGATGGGGATCACTGCCATCTTCGCTCTGCGGCGACGCGGTGGGCCGAGCCTCCGGTGAGCGCAGTTGATTGAGAGACACCGGTCGCGCACCGTCCCTCTAAGCTGGATTTTCCGCAGACATCGCGTTGTGCTATTCAAGGCCTTTTTCGGACTCTCTGTCGTGTTTACCGGCCTCGCGGTGTTCTGCGCCGAGCCCTCCACAGTTTGGGAGCCCGTGGCGGTGCGGCAGCTCGTGGAGGATTGCGAAGTCTTCGATGGTGCGAAGGTCGAGGTCGATGGTCTCTTCTTGCGCGGAGAATTCGAGTTTCAGGGATTCGTTGCGAATCTGCGTCTGGCCAGCGCTGGCGAGTACGCGTCCCGAGGCGGCGAGGTCTACAGCCGCCTTCCGGCGGGTTGCCTCGCTGAGGAGGACCTGTGGACAAAGTCGTCGACTGGCCGTTCGGCCTGGATCCGGCTCCAAGTCCGCGGCAAGTTTCACTGCTCGCCGGAGCCAACCGGCCCTGAACCAGGCTATCTTTATCATCTCCGCATCGAGGAGTGCCTCGCTGCTTCTGACTCTCCTAGTGGGGACCATTCCGCCGGTGGAGCCGTGATTCCGCCGGGGTGAGCGAGGCAAAGGCAAACGGGGATGCAGGCAAGACCCGGTGCGGACCTGGTGCCAGGCACCTGCGGATCGGCGCCTGCTGACCGAGGTGGCCGGGTCGGTCGACGGCCAGCCATCTGGTAGCGGCCTGAGCTGACTTGGCGGCGGCGCAGGGCGGAATCTCAGCTAGGCGAGCGCCTCAGGCGACCCGCGGAGGCAAGATCGTTCGGACGACTGAGCGCTGTTTACAGTTCACGATAGGTCGCCTAAACTAGCAGGAGACCCAGATTTCGCGCCAGATTCAGTGGGATTCCTGAGGCTTACAAAGCGCTTTTTTCTCCGAGAAACAGAGCTACTGAGGCCCGTCCGTCGTCTACGGGTCTGAATCTGCCATCAAGAACGCTTTGACAAGTGCCGTCCGACATGCGGTCACGCCCCCAACCCCGAGGCTGCCATGGGAACTATCGCCTTGATCATCGTCGCCGTGGTGCTGGTCGGGCTCGGCCTGACGCCACTGCTGGGATTGGCCAAAGGAGGCAAGTCTGCCCACTTTGTCAAGCAAGAGCACGCATCACGGATCGCCGACCTCGCTGCACCGCTGCTCTTGGTGGCCGACGACAGCCTGACGATTCAAAAGGTCATCGAGCTGGCATTGAGCAAACACGACGTTCGCCAGGTGGCGACCACCCAACCGCACGACGCCCTGGCGGTCCTCCAGGTGCGGCCTTTTGCGCTTGCCATCGTCGCCTACAACCAGCGCCTCGACGACGGGCTGCTGGCCGTCGAGATCAAGCGCCGTTATCCCAAGCTGCCGGTGATCCTGATGCCCGGCACCTTTGAGAGCTACGAGCCGAAGGAAGCTCGCGGCGTGACCTTCGATGCGGTCATCAAAAAGCCCTTTGATGCCAAGCGACTGGTGGCACGCATCGAAGGGCTGGCTCCCGACATCCGAAAAGGGCGTTGATGGATCGACGTCAACTGACGGCTCGTCTCCTATGTGAATTCGGCAATATCCCCATGGAATTCCCAGTGGAATTCCATGGGAAACTCTTTGATGCCCACCTTGCCCTACGGCGAAGGCCGGATCGGCACCCACAACCTTTTGCCACGGCCACACGGTTTTCTACGCTAGGCCGTCCTGACCTTCTTGTAGGGGAGGAGATTGTTCTTCGCCCGGCGCTAAGGGTGGGTCAGAATGGGCGAACTCAAGTCAAAGGGGAGCTCCGTGGTGAAAGACCAGCTGAAGATTTTTTCCGGCAACTCGAATCGAGCCCTGGCGCTTGAGATCTGTGAGCACCTTCAGCTGGAGCTCAGCCCGCTGTCGATTTCTCGCTTCTCCAATGACAATCTGTTCGTCAAGATCGAAGAAAACGTGCGCGAGCGGGATGTCTTCGTGGTGCAGTCGTTCAGCGAGCCGGTGAGCGAGCACATCATGGAGTTGCTGATCATTCTGGATGCCCTGCGCAGTGCTTCGGCTCGCCGCATCACGGCGGTAATCCCGTACTATTCCTATGCCCGCTCCGACAAGAAAGATGCGCCGCGCATCTCCATCACCGGCCGCCTGATCGCCGACTTGCTGCGCACCGCCGGGGCCGATCGGGTGCTGACCATGGACCTACATGCCGATCAGGTGCACGGGTTCTTCAGCATCCCGGTCGATCATCTGACCGCCATTCCAACCATCGCCGATCATTTCAAGGCGCACTACGATCTCTCCAACCTGATCGCCGTAGCCACTGACGCCGGGGGCGCCAAACGGGCCGGGCGTTTTGCCGAGCGATTGAATATTCCGCTGGCCATCATCGACAAGCGGCGGGTCAGTGATACCCAGGTGGAACAGGGGCGGGTCATCGGCGAGGTGAAGGGGCGTGATGTGGTGATCTTCGAAGACGAGATCTCGACCGGCGGCACCTTGCTGACCACCGAAAACACTCTGCGCCAAGCCGATGTCCGCAAGCTCTATGCCGGCGCCGTGCATCCGGTGCTCTGTGGACCGGCCATCGAACGTCTACAGTCCTCGGGCTTTGAGTCGTTTGTGGTCTCGAATACGGTGGATATGCCGCCACAAAAACGGCTTCCGAACATCCAGGTGCTGACCGTCGCTCCGCTGCTCGCCATGGCCATCCAGCGGATCAACAGCGGTGAGAGTGTCGGCCAGTTGTTCCGCTAGGACGGTCGCCAAAAACGGTCGGCCTGGGGGTGCCTGTGACGAAACCTCGACATGGATGTCGTGGTCCGTTCCCTTGCCGGCTTGAGGGGCCGCAAAGAAATTATGTTCCCCGAATGCGGAAGTTGTTTCCGCGCCGACCCTGAGTGCCCGCGGGCTCGCCGCTTCCAGGGCCCGTTCTTGCCTTTGCCGCCGCCCTCCGACACAGTCAGCGGATCCCTTGACGATCGGTTTGGGGGATTTGCTCCTCCTTCCGCGCTGTTTTCTTCGAGACCTTTCCCGGAAACAACAGCCCTCAAGGAGTCGCAAATGCCTGAAACAACAATCCTTTCCAACGAAACCCTGGTCGAAGGCGGTGGTAACGGTGCCCCGCCGGAAGACGCTGCTGAGAACGACAGCCCCTGGCGCCTCCTTCTAGCCAGGGCGCAGAACCTCGCCGCGACGCCGATGAGCGCCATGGGTCTACCCAACCCACCCAAGAAAAACCTGCTGGAGGGAGACACCGAGAAGAATCTACCGTTTGACATCGACAACGTGACTTTTTCCGTTTTCGGCGCCGCCAACATTTCGGTCTTCAACGCCGCCAGCGACAAGGATGCCGACGGCTATCTCGGTAATCCGGCCCACGTCGTCGGCGGCAACGGCAACGGGAATGGCAACGGGAATGGCAACGGCCAGGACGAGTTGGCCATCGGCCGGCTGGTGGACTTTCAGCCGGGCAATGCTTGGCTCAAGTACGACCTCGAAACCGGCGTCAAGACCGACATCGATCTCGGCGACGCGGGTTTCGATTTCAAAGCCGAAGGGGGCGTCCGCCACTCCGCCTACCTGCGCCACAAGGCCAACGAGACCGTGCTACAGGCCTTGACTTGGGATTTGACCCATCCCAAGTTCATCTTCACGCGATCTGATCTTCACGCCCTGAAACCCGGTGAAATGGTCGCTCTAACCGCCCATGGCAAGTTGGGTGCCACCCTACAGCTCAAGTGGAGCGATATCTTCACCAGCGGTCTCAACGTATTGGGCCGATTGATTCCAGTCGCTGGTGAGGTGTTCAACATCCAGGTGGGGGCCAGCGCGTCGGCCAAGCTCGACATCAGCGTCAGCGACGTTTTTCAGGTGGCCATTGCACGGGTCGACGCCAATACCTTCCGCATCGGCGTGAGAAAAGCCGACGGCTCCTCTTTGGCGGTGGGCATCACGGCGGCGGTAGTGGCCAAATTCGCCGACGAAAAAGCCGTCCAAAAAGTCTTGCAGCAGACTGTCGACGGCCTGTTGGCGGCCCCGCTGCAAGAAGTGCGCAGGGTGCTCGAGCCGATCACCCGACTGGACGAGCTTGACGACGAACAGAAAGTACTGGTCGAGCACGTGTTGAAGCGATTGGGCCTCGACGGTCTGGTCGAAGAGACCACCGAGCTCACCAAGGAGCTCGACGCTTTCGAGAAGAAGGTGGCCCAGACGTTGAAGGAGATTGCCACCAGCAAGGCTGAGCTCAGCTTCGCCTACGACTACAAACGGGTTGAAGCGCAAGATCAGGTGCTGGTGGCGCGGCTGTCGACCAGCGCCGTCGACTTCTACCATCAGGATTTGGTGCGCGGGCGTCTGCAGGATCTGCTCACGGCAGCCAATGACGGGAATGACGACGGTCTGGAGCTCGAGCGCTTCCTCTTCCAGAAAAGTCTCGAGGTGAGCAAGTCATGGGGTTTTTCACTCGCTTTCGGCAAGTGGTTCCAGGCCAGCGGTAGGGACAAGAAAAGGCTAGAGAACGTCAAACGCCGGAACGCCGCCGGAGACATTCAGCGCACCTTCCTCGGCATCCGTGGTTACGAGGGCAAATGGGTCAAGGACAAGCTGGCGTGGGATGTGGACTTCAACGCCGAGATGATCAAATACTTTCCGCCACCGGTCAAGGCCAACAACTTTCAGTACTCCTTGGACCTGCAGATGAAGAATCAGCAGCGCAAGGTCAAAGCCGATGAGATCCCGGCCTTGGTGGATCGGGCAGTCATCTGGGGTAGCTTGCCGCCGAATCGGATCGGCGAAATCGCCGACCGTATTGAGGCCCTGGTTGCAGGCCTCCGTAAGGACATCACCTTCGACTACAAGCTCAGCCTCGATCCGGTGGCTTTCAAGGCGGTTCTCGGTGAGCTGGCGCGATCCGACGCCAAGGCCTTTGGTCGCGCCCTCGGCGAGGCCATGCCTTGGGTCGAGCGCAGCCGACTCACCGCTTCGGCCCGCCGCGGGCTGTTCGGCGACCTATGGCGCCATTATCTGGTGGATGACTCCATGACCCCGAAGCGCCTGGCCAACCAGGCGATCGGCACCCTCGAAAGAAACGGCCACGGCCAGCTGGCCTTCTGGGAAGCCAAGTGGAGGGATCTGCGGACGACGACCCTGGGCGGCCTGGCAGAGCTCAACAAGGACACCCGCGACGACTGGAACGACTTCGTTGTCGGCGCTTCCATTCTGCGCGATGCCATCGCTACCGGCGGCCCCCATGAAGATATCCGCCAGGCTTTCCAGAAGATGCAGAAGCTGTGGAGCCAGAGCCACCATGTGTGGGCTCTGGGGGTCTACCTGCGCGATCTGGTCAACCGTCGTCCAGAGCTGGGCAAACACGTCGGGCGTACTTTTTCGATCACTTACAAGGCCAAGAATGGCGAGCTGACGACCGAGCACCTCGGCACGTCCCGTCCCAAGGCCGAGGCCGAGGCCGAGGCCTGAGGATCGCACTAAACCTCATGCTTGCGGGGAACGAGGCGTCTTGGAAGCGCTCGATTTGGTGCCAGGCACCTGTTGGATCGTCCCTCGAGTCGGTGCCAGGCACCTGCGGATCGTCCCTCGACTGGTGCCAGGCACCTGCGGACCGTCCCTCGAAACGGTGCCAGGCACCTGTTGGATCGTCCCTCGAAAGGTGCCAGGCACCTGCGGATCGTCCCTCGAAACGGTGCTAGGCACCTGTTGGATCGTCCCTCGAATTGGTGCCCTCGAGTCGGTGCCAGGCACCTGCGGATCGTCCCTCGAATTGGTGCCAGGCACCTGCGGCTGTGTGACCGCCAGTGATGAGTGGTAGCCCCCGCGACTGCACGTGGCGTCCGCGGGTGGGCTCAGCCGGGTGGCATGAGGACAAGCTGGGGGAAATGACGCCGCAGGTAGCCACGGTCGGTCGCGGCCAGGGCGTCGGCTTGCACTTGGGCATGGGCGGCGATGAGAAAATCGGGGATCAGATGTCGCCTCGGGCCACCCCCGGCGCGATATCGCTTGAATGTCTGACCGGCCAGCCACGCGGCTTCGGGGAGGATGGGTTCGAGGCGCACACCCAGCTTGTCCAGAGTTTCTTCGAGGTCTTGCTGCGTCCCGAAGGCCGGTGCGATTTCTGCGTAGACGGTGGCGCAGAGGATCAACTGGCCCCGGCGTCGCTGGCGAATCAACGCCGTTATCCACTCTTCTGAATCCGATTCTCGATTGAAGATCGCTAGCAGCACGGACGTGTCGAGGGCGAGTCTCATCTGTCGTCGTCGGGGACTGGGCCACGGGTTTCGTCGAGCCACTCGGCGACGGTACCCGGCAGCCGCCCTTCGGTACAGCCGAGGGTCGATCGCATCTCCTGTTCGTCAAATGCCGGAACAGCCAAGAGATAGGGGCTGGTTTCATCAAACTCCAGCACTTGCCCCTTCTTGAGGCCGAGGCGGAGTCGAATCTGTTTCGGAATGGTGATCTGGCCCTTGGCGGTGATGGTGGCTTTCATAGACTTGAGTGTAGTTGAGAGAGGTAAGGAAAACAAGTAAGGCGGCTAGGTAAGGAAGACGAGTGGTCCAAAGAGTAAGCGAGGTATAGTGGGGCTCTGTTGCGGCGAGCGCAACGCCGCGGACGTGGAAACGTCTGGGCTCGAAACCAGCGAATTTTCTAAAGGGGTACAGTGGTGGCCGTCACCGTGACTACTTGGCCAGTCCCATGACCTTGAGCAGCACTTGGAACACCCCATCCCCCGCATAACCTCCTACGACTCCGACCGCCGAAGCCGGTAGGGCGGCGACGAGGAAACCCGGGGTTGGCAGCCATTGCATCAGGAAGGCGGCATAGAGCAGGGCGCCACCGATGGCGGCAGCCAGAAGCTCCAGCGTTAGGGCCCCTTTTCGCTGCTCGAAGAGCTGGCGTCGCCGCGCCGCGATCACCCCGAGGACGCCGAACAGGGCTGCCAAGCCGAGAAATAGATACGGACGTCGGAAGCGCACCGTCACCTGAGTTTCGAGATCGAGATCGGGCATTTGAAGGGTCAAGGTTTCCTCGCCGTCCTGGTGGCTGAGGACGGTCAAAGCGATGGGCAAACCGCCAGCGCCGAGGGAGGCATCGGTGGGCTCGACGGTCAATTTCTCGGAGGCCGAAGCCAGCATCGGCAAGTCGCGTCCCGGCAGCAAGCGCTGCTCGTCAAGCTCGACGTGTGCAAACAGATGGATGGGGGAGAGCGGCGTCGCGTAACCGTTCGCCTCGGGCGGAGAAACCTTGAGCTTCAGGGCCTTGGGGCCGTGGTTTCGCCAGCTCAGCGTCAAGCTGGCCGGCGTCGCGTTGCCGATCAGGTCTGTTGCCGTCACTTCCAGCTCATGGGACCGGCGCAAGGGTACATAGACGGCCTCCGTCGACCGCGCGCGGTCAGCCTCGATGGTGACCCTGCGAGGTTCGGTAGCGGGTGCCTCCACCAGGATCGACATCGCTTCCGGAACCGTTGTCGCCGCCAGCTCACCGCCTTCCAGACGCCGCCGGACGACGACATAGATCGGTACTTCCCAACCGCCTTGTTCAGCAAATCCGTAGGACCCAGCTGTCAAGGTAAGGACAAGGGACGGGGGCGAAGAGGGTAGCTCGTCGTCCCCGGTCTCGTCGTCCCCGTCCTCGCCAGCCCCGGTCTCGCCAGCCCCGTCCTCGTCGTCCCCGTCCTCGCCAGACCCGGTCTGCGAGGCATCGACGGGTATCTCCCCCGAGTCCATGTCTGCCAAATCGATGCGTTGCAGGTGACCCGCCGCGTCCACCTGGCTGTCGATGGTAAAAGCTCGGTACTGGTCGACACGGGGTCGGAGCCCATCGACATCCGGTGAACCGGGATCTCGGACATGGTCCGCTGTCTTCTGAGAAACCCAAAACCGCTTTCCCAAGGCAAGATCGGCCCCCTGAACCGTCACCGCCTGGCCGTCCGGCAGATCCATCGTCATCTGATGGGGGGTGTCTTCAGGCAAGTCGGTTGGAATTGTGGAGAAAACCACCATTTCCGCGCCCCGACGCTCGTCCTCGACGATCTCCGCCCATACCGAAACCACCTCGGCTTGTCCGATGGAGGCCAGCTCGATGGAGTCTTCCGTGGGAAGCACAGGGCCTTTCAAATGTGAGGTCGTCGGCAACAAGAGGATGGCAAGGCTGATCATGGAAAGGGTGAGCGCTATCAACCATGGGGTGGCCTTCTGCTGCATCTTACGCTCCTCGTAGTCCTGGGTGATCGTGCCGGTGGATCAATGCCGAGAGGTGATGGCCTCTTACTTTACAGCGTAAGATGACATCGATTTCGGCCATCTGGCATGCTTACGGCATATCTGCGCTGCACAGGATGCCACCAAATCCCGTCAAGTGGTATTCAGCGCACGCTTGAGCTCGGAAGGGGCGTTCGGATGGCGCAGGACGAGGTTGCGCAGGGAAGGGTTCCGCTTGACCTGGGGCTGGCGCATCAGATGAACGAGCAGCGGCGGTGGCGTGGCGGGCCAGCGCGCCAGATTGCGCAGCAGCAGGGTAGAGGTGAGGGAGCGACGGCGTAGGAGGCCAGCCGTCTTGGCGTCGAGGGAGAGGCCCACGAGGAGCGTCAGGCAGCGGGCCTCGGTGTCGAGGATCAACTTCACGCGTTCCTCAGCCGTGCCGGCGTTGAATTTTTTGCGAAACTCACGCCGGGCCGACTCGCGCACCTGCTCGGCGGCGTCGTGGCCGGTGGCCAGACGATAGACCTTGGCCATGCGGGCGCGGGCGTAGATGCGGTGCAGCAGGCGCAGGCTGGTTTGGGGATTGCGAAAGAGGTGGCGCTCGACCTGTTGATCCCGCAGGAAGGCCGCGTGTTTGCCGAGGGTGTCGAGGCCCTGGCTCGAGCGATGGTGATTGGCCACCAGGCGGGCGTGCTCGAGGCCAAAACGTGGGTTCTCGAGCAATGCCTCGATCACCTTGCGGGAGGGATCGAAGCACAAGGCGCGCAGGATCTCCTCGCTGGCCTCTGCGGCGCGTTCGAGGCGTACGTCGAGGTCTAGGGGTTTGAGCTCCTCTTCGAAGATTCGCCGCCAGCTGCGCGATCGCGGGCCGTCGAGGTCCTCGTCGTCCGGGGGAGCCGGCGGGCCAGGTGGATCATCGGCAGGGGCCGCGGCGACATCGTGCTCCAGAGCCCCCTGGGATGCGAGGCGCTCCAGGATGCCCTGCACCCGTTCCTGCCGAAGGCCGGTCAGCAAGCACAGGTCGCGCACCGAGGTCGAGCCGTCCAGTCGGCTCAATACGAAGCCTTCCTCGGGGTCGAGGTCGAGCGACTGGACCTCGAGATCGGCTTTGGGCCGCGGGATGCAATCGTTGCGCATGGGCCTAGGTTACCGCTTCCATGTGCGATTGGCTATATGGGGTCGACTGCGGGGAGCGGCTTCGCCGCTATGCCCTTGACACCACTGAGACTCGCGGCGTCGCACCGGGAGCCACGAAGACGGATGCGCTGGCATCAGCTCTGACGCCTGAGATCGAAGAAAAGATGCTCGAGCATAGGCCCTTCAAGGGTCTCGGTGAGCCGGAGGACATCGCGCTTGCTGCTCAGTTTTTGTGCTCCCCGGCCGCAAGCTGGGTCAGCGGGCAGTTGATCTCCGTATCGGGTGGCGGCGTTCAAGAGCTCGATTAATGTCGTCGTATTGGCTTGCCCAGGTGATTCGCAGTAGTCTTTGATGATGCACCTTAAAAAAATGCTAGCCAAAAGTAGGGAATCTCGTGCAGTGCAAGGGGGCGATTCGAGGCCTGCTCCGACGCGGAAGAAACGAATAATGGCCGCCGTTTTCGTCCTCTTTCACCTGGCGGGTTTCCTATCGTCGATCGATTCGGTGATGAGTACGCGCACTGCCCAGGGCTCGATCGCCTGGGCGGTCAGCCTCAACACCTTTCCCTACCTGGCCGTTCCCGCCTACTGGGTCCTAGGACGCAGTAAGTTTGAAGGCTACGTCGTCGCACGACGGGCGACGGATCGCCGAAACGAAGCTGTAAGGCAGCAAGTTGTCTCGACGGTCGAACGCTACCGGGTTGAAGACAGCGCGCGGCCCGAGGCAGTCCTGGCGGCAGAGCGCTTGGCCGGGATTCCGGTCTTGGGCGGCAACCGGGTGGATCTGTTGATCGATGGCGAGGCAACTTTTGCCAACATTCTGGATGGGATCGATGCCGCCAACGACTACGTTCTCGTTCAGTTCTACATTGTTCGCGATGATGGCCTTGGCCGCGAGCTCAAGGAGCGTCTCCTATCAAGCGCCGCTCGTGGGGTGAAAGTCTACTTTCTCTACGACGAGATCGGCAGCCATGACCTTCCAGAAAGCTATACCGAGGAGCTCCGAGAAGGCGGCGTCGAATTCTATGAGTTCAACACGCAGAAAGGTCCTCGCAACCGTTTCCAGATCAACTTTCGCAACCACCGGAAGGTTGTCGTCGTCGACGGATACGTGACCTGGATAGGCGGTCACAACGTGGGGGACGAGTATCTCGGGAAGGACCCAACATTTGGCCGGTGGCGAGATACGCACTTGCGTATCGAGGGTCCAGCTGCTCTCAGAGCACAAATTTCCTTCATCGAAGATTGGTTTTGGGCGACGGACTCCTACCCGCAGCTCAACTGGGTTGGACGCGCGGCGGCAGACGGCAGCGACAGCCCGGTCTTGATCATCCCGAGCGGCCCAGCCGACGAGCTCGAGACGGCGAACCTGATGTTCATGCACGCCATCACCTCGGCTCGACAACGCATCTGGATCGCCAGCCCCTATTTCGTACCCGATCGAGCGATCATTTCTGCTCTCCAACTCGCAGGGCTCCGCGGGGTCGATGTTCGCATTCTCATCCCTGATGAGCCAGACCACCTGCTCGTCTACCTGGCGGCCTTCTCGTACTTCGATGAAGTCAGCAGAACTGGCGTCAAATTCTATCGATACCAAGATGGTTTCCTGCACCAGAAAGTGATGCTCATCGACGACGCAATCGCAACCATCGGGACAGCGAACTTCGACAACCGGTCCTTCCGTCTCAACTTCGAGATCACTGCCGCGGTCACCGACCCGGTGTTTGCCGCCGAAGTCGAACGGATGTTCGAGGAGGACTTCAGCCGTTCCCGCCTTGTGGAAGAAGGTGAGGTCGACCGTAAACCGTGGCGATTTCGTTTCGCCGTCCGTCTCGCCCGTCTGACGGCGCCGATTCAGTAGATCAACTGGTCTTTTTCTTGCCGGACGACAACTGACCTGATCGCCCAAGCCATCAAATCACCGACGGCGATTTAGCTGTCTCAATCAATTGCCGAAAAAGGTACGAGCTCCCCCTCTCGGTTCACAATAAGAGTGCCAAACGGAGGCTTTGGATAAAAAGGGAGCTCGCTCAGATCACAGATTCAAGCGGCGTGGTTGCAAGGCCCACAGGGTCGCCGCACGAGCTCCCCTCTCCTCAGACCTCGACCGAGCCGCGAGCTGAGCTTTCCCAGCCCGCGTGTCGGTCGCAGGAGGTTAGCTACACTGGCCGTTGTTCTGCTCGAGATCGCAGAACAGGGAGCAGCATTCGCTGTTGACACTGCATGCCGAGCCCGTCGGCAAGCAACTGGGTGGTGGCGGCGGTGTCGTTGTGGGCGTCGCCGAAACTTCAGTGCTCCGAGTGCTTTCGTTTGCGGAGATGTCGGTCGCCGTCAGCACATAATAGTAGGTGGTGCCGTTGGTCAAACCGGTGTCGCTGAACGACGTTCCGGTCACGAGCGCTCCATTGAGCAGGGTATAAGGACCGCCGCTCACCGTCGCACGGTAGATGCTGTAGCCAGCCAGATCGGGCTCGGTGTTGGCGCTCCAGCTCAATTGCACCGAGGCATTACCGGCGCTGGCGCCGACTCCGGTCGGGGCGGCGGGCGGCGTGGTGTCCGGCGGTGGCGGTGGCGGCGGTGCACCCCCGACGCAAACTCCGTTGTTTTGTTCGAGGTCGCAGGACAGGGAACAGCAGTCACTGTTGACGCTGCACGCTGAGCCTGCGGGCAAGCAACTGGGTGGCGGCGGCGGTGGTGGCGCCGTCGTAGGCGTAGCTGAAGCCTCGGTGCTTTGAGGGCTCTCATTGCTCGAGGCGTCGGTCGCCGTCAGCACATAGAAGTAAGTGGTGCCGTTGGTCAACCCGGTGTCACTGAAGGACGTGCCGGTCAACAGGATTCCATTGAGCAGCGTAAAAGGCCCACCGCTCACCGTAGCGCGATAAACGCTGTAACCGGCCAGATCGGGCTCGGTGTTGGCACTCCAGCTCAGTTGTACCGAGGCGTTTCCTGCGGTGGCGGTAAGCCCTGTGGGAGCGCCCGGCGGGACCGTATCCGGCGGCGGAGGTGTCCCCACGGGGACGCCGGTGGCACACGCCGAGGCGGGGCCGAAGCAGGAGTCCGCGATGCCCATGGGAATCACCACGTAGGAATAGTCGCGGCCATTCTGGAGGCCACTATCGTTCCACGTCGTGCCGACGGTCTCACCGAGCTTCACCTTGCCGAAGTCACAGGCAAACACACCTTCAGTACGGTAGACGCCATATTTGGTGGCGTCCGGTACGGCGCTCCAAGAGAGGGCCACCGCCTGGTTGCTGCTAGTGGTTGTGACCACCGGTGCGGCGGTCGGAGTCCCTGCACATCCCGAATCGACAACTGCCGGCGTGGAGCAGGCGATCTGCTGGTTGTTGAAGGCGTTGTAGATCGCCGTCATATGCGGTGTGCCGTCGTTGAGGTTGGCATTGTCGTCATCCGCGGCCAAGTAGTTCATGTAGCCGCTGGTGGCGGCGCAACCGCCGTTCGGCGGGCTGCCAGAGAACCAGGTGCCGGTGCCGCCGGCGCCGATGAAGGTCAACCGGTTAACCAACTCGTGGGCCGTGTTGTTGTCCATGCTGTAGGGCGGCGATTGAAGATTGCGCTTCCACAAAGACCATACGGCCTCTGAGTAGACGCCGCCGACACAGTGGACGCTACCGGCACAGTTGAGGTTGGACCAGCTGAAGTCATGGGGCAGGCCGCTCGCCCGCTTGGCGTAGTCGATGTCACGCACACCCGTGCAGGTCAGGCACGGATCGCCGTTCCCCGCACACACCGTGGAACGGAAGTTGCGGCCGATGCAGGAGTCGTTCAACCGGAGAGCGGTGTAGATGTCGGCAATGCCCTCGCCGGAGGGGCTGGCGATCCCCGGCGTGGCGTCGTTGGCATCCATGCCGTGCCCCCATTCGTGGTCGAACACTCCAGCGATCTCACCGGTATTGGAGCAACCGCCACCCGAACGATAGAAGTTCACCGTGCCGTTCCAGAAAGCATTGCAGGTGTTGTTGATGTTCATGTTCGAACGCAACCGGCTCTGCAGCCAGGTGTTGGTCGGCAGCTGGCCGCGAGCCATCTCCATGATCTTGTTGAGCTCGTAGAAACCGGTGCGCGACGCATGGGTGTTGCCGGCGCCGCCAAGTCCCGGAGTCGTGCAGTCGGTGCCGGCCGAGATGCCCCAGTTGAGGCCGCCGACCTGAGTCAGGCTTGCCGGACCGCAGTTGTCGAAGATCTCGACATACGGGCCGGAGAACGACGCCGTCAGGCTGCCGGTTGCCGCCACATTGCCTCCGGTGTCGGTGGTCAGGGCGCCGATGTCCATGAAGGGCATGGGCCAGCCGGCCTGCTCGACGCCATCGGGCACGATACCGTCATTGGATACTGGCAAGACACCACCCTTTGCTTCGGCATAGACATTGCGATCCTGATTTGCCAGGATTTCTCCGGTGTGGGCATCGACGTAGAGCTCCCAATTGCCACCGTCGTTGGCCATGTTGAGCTTGATCGACCAGACGAGCTGATAACTGTAGCCTCGGCCCAAGGCAAAGTCGGTGGGGCCCCGGCCCCTCGGCCCGTTGCCCTTCGCTACCACGACATAGATCAGCTCGCCCTCTCCCCACTCCCGGGTCACCGCGAACGGAGCAAGGTAGCCCTCGGCCGCAAAGTGCGCCTCATCGAGAGCGATCGGAGCTCGCTCAGAAGGTGCGGGACGGTCGCCCCATTGGTGGGTGCCCAGCAAAATCAAGCTGCCCTTGCTGACCACTGCGGAGAGATAGCTGCCACGGACTGGGATGCCGTCGAGGGCCCGTTCGGCGTAGATCTGGTGGAGTGCACCCTCGTTGTGGGAGGTGATGCGGAAGGACGACACCTCGGCGAGGTCGATCCCAAGATCCCCCTGGTGGGAGGCCAGGTAGCCCCTGAAGGCCCTACGAACTTCCTTCTCGGAAGCGCCGCGTGCTGCGACGAGGGGTGTTGTGGGCATCAGCGTGGCGAAACGCCCACTGCGCTGGTCGATCTGCGCCGTGGCGGCATTGACGCCCAAGCGCGCGAGGCGTGACTGCGCTTCTCCTGCCGTCAAGGCGGACAGCTGACCGACCTCCATGAAGCGGGTTTGAAAGTCGAGGGCGGGGTGGCGCAGCTCCTTCTCGGCGGCGACTGTTGTTTTCTCGGGGGGAGCCTGGGCTACCAGGGTTCCATTGATCGCCAGCAAGGCAATCAAGATCCACGTGGTTCGAAACAGACGATTCATGATTTGAGCCTCTCTCTTACGTCAGGTGACAGGGCGCCCGAAGGCGGAGGTCAGTCGGCTGACTGCCCTATATATAGAGGGAGGATCAAACCCGGTACAGATACACCTCAATTGAAGACCGACACCAGCGCAGCGCTTCCAACCCGGCCGCACTTCCGTCTCTCGGCAGCGCACGACGCAGCGTGGCGGTTCTTCAGCGTGGTGGAGGTCAAGGGCCGCGACCATTGGTTCCACTTCGGCGCGTAGCCCACGATCATGCGTCTTTCGCCCTCCCCGGACACCCTTACCGATGATCCGCAGGTCCGTCATGGTCGGTCTCCCTGTGGTCGAAGGCGGTGTCGACGAGGCGGGCCGCCAAGTGGTCGAATTCTTTGGAATCTGAACCCGCCCTATGCGATGACAAACCGGGACGGCCTACAGCCTGATGATCGACATGTGGTTATAGTAGGATTTCGCGCTAGGGTCCGAAACGAAGACCCTCGACAACATTCGACGGACGATGGAGATGAAGATCGCATGGGACTGACAAGTAGAGGTGCGCGGCCCTGGCCGCTGATCGGCGTTCTCGTGGCGCTTTCTGCCAACACACCGAGTGCAGCACAGGACGAGGTCCTGGCTTTCATGAGCCAGCGGGATGGCAACAACGAGATCTACAGCATCCGGTCGGACGGCTCAGATCTGCGCAATCTCACCCAAAATCCTGACAATGACGCTGTTCCAGAATGGTCACCGGACGGTCAACGGATCGCTTTCCAAAGCCTCCGCGGAGGGGCCAGCGACGTCTACGTGATGAACGCTGACGGCAGCCAGCAGACGAACTTGACGCAGAATCCTGAGTCGGACGTGGCACCATCCTGGTCGCCCGACGGGGAGATGATCGTCTTCGCAAGCGAACGCGATGGCGGCAACACCGACATCTATGTCATGAACGCCGATGGCACCGAGGTAACTCGACTCACCGACAATCCGGCACACGATCTGGATCCTGCCTGGTCACCCAGTGGAGATCAAATTGCCTTCGTCAGTCGGCGCGACGGCAATCATGAGATCTACGTCATGTCTGTCGATGGCAGCGGGCAGACCAATCTATCCAATTCTCCCGCTTCAGAGCTCTCCCCGGCTTGGTCACCCGATGCAACCTTGATGGCCTTCTCCAGCAATCGCGACGGGGATAGAGAAATTTACGTCATGAGCGCCTTGGATGGCAGCGGTGCGACGAATCTCACCAACAGGCCCGCATCCGGTGACATCGAGCCCGCTTGGTCGAACGATGGTCGTCTCTTAGCCTTCAGCAGTGATCGCGACGGCGATCTCGATCTCCATCTGATGAACGCCGATGGCTCGAATCAACGGAGCCTCGCCACTATCCCCGGTTTCGATCGCTTCCCCAACTTCGCCCCCGAAGCTCCACCGACGGTAGAAATTCCTGCCCTCGGCTCGATGGGGCTCGCTCTACTCGTCGCGAGCTTGCTCGCTGCGGCTTTCGGGGTGCTTGGTGACAGAAAGAATCACGGCGAAGTCAACCCTCCGCGGTAGTCTCATAGAGCGAGCTTCAGCAGCCTGTGGTGAAAGTGCTCCGCGAGTGAGAGCGAGAAGTTTTTCGTCAGAGGAAGGCGCAGAATTGCATGTTGCCCCCTCAATACTGCTGGCCAGGGATGGTGACGTGCCAAGTGATGGGCGGCAGAAAGCCCCGCGATACCAGCACCCAGAACGGCGATCCTCATACTGTCCTCGAAAAGCGTCGTTCATCGGCGGCCTGGCGCAGATAGGCGTCGAAGACCATGCAGACATTGCGTACGAACAGACGACCCTCACCGACAACGCGAATTGCATCGTCCGTGATCTCGACGAAACCGTCTTCGACAAATGCCCTGAGATCCTTGCGCTCGCGGGCGAAGATCTCGCCAAAGTCGATGCTGAAACGGTTTTCAACATCGGCGACGGAAACCGTGAAACGGCACATCAAGGAAGTGATGATATAGCGCCGCAAGTGGTCATCGGGCGACAGCACGAGGCCACGATGGGTGGCCCAGCGGCCGCCATCCACAGCCCGCTGGTAACGGATCAACTTATTCTCGTTCTGAAACAACCCACCGGCGACATCACTGATCGAGCTCAGGCCGCAGCCGATCAGATCTGGGGCTTGGCGCACCGTGTAACCCATGAAGTTGCGCCACAGAGATCCATCGTCGAGGGCACGACCGAGCTCGTCGTCGGGAAGGGCGAAATGATCCATACCGATCGAACGGTAGCCGGCCCCACAGAAGGCGTCGATAGCCTGCCCCAAGAGCTCGAGCTTGACCGCTGGGGACGGCAGGTCTTCCTGTCGAATGCGCCGCTGCTGCACCTTGAGCCACGGCATGTGGGCGTAGCTGTAAACCGCAACGCGCTCGGGTCGCAACTCGAGCACCCGTTCGAGGGTTTGGTGAAAGGCCTTGGGCGATTGTAAGGGAAGGCCATAAATCAGGTCGATGTTGATCGAGCTAAAGCCCAGACGATGGGCCGCTTGGACGAGAGCCTGGGTTTGAGAGAATGGCTGCACCCGGTTCACCGCCTTCTGCACGGCGAGTGTGAAATCCTGCACGCCCATCGACAGTCGGTTGAAACCCAAGTGCCGCAAGGTTTCCATCTGCTCGATCGTGGTCACCCGTGGATCGATCTCGATCGCTATCTCGGCGTCGGGCTCGAGCTCGAAGTCCTGCCGCACCACCGCTGACAGCCAGCGTAACTCGTCGCTGCTCAGGTAGGTCGGCGTACCGCCTCCCCAATGCATCTGGCGCAGCCTGCGGCGCTTGCCCAGTGCCTGGGCAGCAGCACGGATTTCCTTTTCGAGCCCATCGAGGTAGCGGGCCGCCACATCTCGTTTGCGGGTGATGACCACGTTGCAGCCACAATAGTGGCAGCGCTCAGCGCAAAACGGTAGATGAAGGTAGAGGCTGAGGGGTTGGTCAGGCTCCGCGGAGGCGCGCCGCAGGTGGCGATCATAGACCTCCGGGTCAATCTTCGTGTCGAGCTCCACCGCCGTCGGATAGGAGGTATACCGCGGCCCCGGCTGATCGTATCGACGGATCAGCGCGGCGGTGAGCAGAGGGGGGTGGTCAGTCATCGACGTGGCGATTTGGCCAACCCTGCTTTCGGTGTTGAGAGTCATGTTTATCTTCCGGTGCAAGTGGGATTACTATCGAGGTGTCCTCAGCCGGTGTGGACTGTGGATCTGGACCTGTCACAAGGTTTAGGGGTGGTTACACGACCGGTTCATGCTCGAAAGGGCAGGCGCCGGCCTGGCAGTGGCTCAAGCCCAACGACCGATAGCGGTTGTAGCCATCTGGAAAGATGGTGACGACGGTGGGGAAGCGCTGGGCCAGTTCCTTGGCGGCCAGGAAGTTGGCGCCGGAGGAAATTCCCACGCAGGCACCGCAGTCGTGGCCGAGATGGAGGGATGCTTGTTTGGCATCTTCGGTGCGGATGCAAAGGACTTCATCGATCAAGGGGTGAAGGCCGCCTGCACCGTCGCTGGCGATGGCGGGAATGAAGCCGTCGCCGATCCCGCCGATGCCGTGCATACCGGGCGGACCACCGCTCATCACCGGTGATTCGGCGGGTTCCACCGCCGCCAGATGGATGTTCGGAAAGGCGCGTTTCAACCGCTTGCCGACGCCGATCAGTGTGCCGCCAGTGCCTACACCGGCGACGAAGGCATCGATCGGTCGGTCACGGTGGTGCTGGGCCCAGAAACGCACGATCTCCTCGCCGGTGGTGCGCTCGTGGCACTCGACGTTCAGCGGGTTCGAGAATTGGTCTGGATTGAACCAGCCATGTTCGCGGGCCAAGCGATCACGGATCTCGGCAGCTTCGGCGAAACTGCCCTCCTTGGAGCAGAGGATGAGGTCCGCCCCCAGCCGACGCATGATGTCCTTCCGTTCTTCGGTCATGTTCTCGGGCATGACGACGGTGATGTCGTAACCTGCCCGCCGGGCGAAGTAGGAAAAAGCGATGCCGGTATTGCCGCTGGTGGCCTCGACGATGCCCATGCCGGGCACGAGGAGCCCTTGGTTCTCGCTCTGCTCGAGAATGTAGGTGGCGATACGATCTTTGATGCTACCGCATGGATTGGTGCACTCGAGCTTGGCGTAGACACCCTCCACCTCAATCATCGGGGTCGAGCCGACCGTCCTCTCCGGCAAGGTGGCCTGTGGGGATGGGCGGCGGTGCGAGGTCGGTGTGTCGGGTTTTTGTTGGCTCGTTTTCTGCATTTCTTTCTCTTGGTTGTATTGCGATATATCGCGATCAACAGGTCTCGAGGGCCAGCTCTGGCTGCTCTGCGCCTTGCTTTAGGGTCTCCTCGACATACTCGATCAGCGTCGCCAGGAAGTCGTCCAAATAGTCGCAACCTTCGAAGGTCTTTCCTTCGACCCAACGGTTCATGAAAACCAATCGCAGGCAGGTCAGAGACTCGGCATCACGCGGCAGCTTGGCAAGCGCGCTGTGGCCGACGATGCAGGGCGTATCGGAGTCTAGACGGGTTTTCGAAACGAGGTAATCGTAGCCTTGAACGCTTTCCACTTCGCGCACACCGAAGCGGAGGGCGATCTTGTCGTTCAACCGATCTACTTGCTGCAAGCTCTGGGCAGCGAGGGGCAGCACCAGCAGGCAGACGATGTTGGTCTCGGGGGTGGCCAAGGGCAAAATCCGAAACAACCCGCCCGCCTGCTGCTCCAGATCAAGCGCCATGACTCGGCGGTGGAAGTCCTGGGCCTGCTGACAGAGCTTCAACAGATGGCTGCCGTAGCCATCGCGGTTGAGGGGTATCATCCGGTGGTTGAAGAGCACCGCCGCCGCTGCCGCCCCGGGTTTGGAACCCTCGAGGATGAACTTCCCGAGGTCCTCGTGGTTCATTCCGCGTGTGTCGAGTGCATAAGCCGCCCCTTCGGCCACCAGATGGCGAAGGAAACCATGACGGATCACCAAGGCACCTGCTCCGTAGGGTGCATAGCCCATCTTGTGCGGGTCGACGGTGATCGAGTCGGTCTCCGGCAAGGCGGCACAGGCGGTTTCGAGGGGCCGCAACCAAGGTGCCTCGATCTCTGGCGGCGCCGGGCGCTGGCCGGCTCGGAACATCGCCGCGAAGTAGCCGCCATAGGCCGCGTCGATATGAACCGGAGTATCCAGCCCTTCCTGCCGCAGGCGATCTCGGACGGCCAACAAGGCGGGCAAAGGATCGGCGGAGCCGAATTCCGTAGTGCCGAGCGCAAAGACCGATTGCATCACCGGTCGCCGCTCCTCGAGACAACGCTCCAACTGGCAGCCGTAGTGCTCCGGATCCATGCGAAATCCATCGTCGACCTCCACCTTCAGCAGGTTGCGTCGACCAAAGTCCAGTAGCCCGGCGGCGCGTTTCCAGGAATAGTGAGCGGTCTTTGGCACCAGGACCACGGGGCTGTTGTAGGTTTCGCCGAAGCTCTCGTACACCAAATCGCGATAGTCGGCATCGCCATAGGCAGCGATCGACCAGCGGCGCAGGAGGGCCTGGGCATCCAACTGTCGACACTTGCAGAGGCGCCGAAACTCGGTATAGAGGAGCGCCGCCTGGGGCAGGGGAACGTTGAGCGATCCCCAGACGGTGGTGGATAGCCTGGAGGGTGGGTCCAAGGCCTCGTGGCGGCAAGCCAGGTTGATGGCCAGGGGCAAGAATTTGCCGGCCCGGTTGAGCCAAAGGGACTCGTAGTTGGCCACCGTGCCGCCCGAGCACAGATGGCCGAAACTGGTTTCCGGGTCGTAGCCGAAGAGGTCAGCGAATTGCCGGCCCACCTCGAGCTCATAGCGCACGGTCACCGGCGAGGCTTCGAGGGACACGTTGTTGGGGTTGTAGAGCATGGTGGCCAAATAGGCCACCAGCCCCGGCATCGCCACCTCAGAGACCATGTGGGCCATGTAGCGGGGCGAGAAAAACGGCACGTCCAGTTTGAGGTCTGAGATCAACGTGAAGAGCTCTTGATGGAATCGCCCGCGGTATTCTTCAGCGCCCTCGGATTGCAGCAGGCGGTAGGGAATGGCCGGCGGATCTTTAGGGTGATAGTTGCGGCGCCAGAAGATGTAGTCGTCCACCACCAACTCGACGACCTCTTTGAAAAAGGTGCGGAGCTCACTCTTCGGGCCGAGGAAGAAGTGGTCTAGAGGGTCACTGTGGTGCATCGAAATCTCCTGTGGAAGCGATTCATGGCTTCCTCATCCTGGGGGCATGGATGAGCATATGAAGATACTAGGAAGGGAGATATGACGGCTGTCATGAAGTACTGCTCCGGCTGCGGCGATCGGCTCGCCTGTGAGACGAAATAGCCGGCACCGAGGGTCTCTCCGATCATGATGATGGTGTCCCAGTGGGTGACCCGGGCGCCCCCAGTTTGTCGGATAGCCAGCCCCCCACGAGCCGAAGGTCATGGTGTAGAGCCAGGTCATGATCCGACTGTGCTTGTCGCCAAAGATGGCGAATTGCTCGTCGAGCTGGCCCCCGATCTCTTTTGCGGTGAGCTTTTTCATCCCAAACAAGGTGACGCCTACAGCGACGAGAAGCACCAAGAAGACCCTGACACCAGAAGACCCTGACACCAAGAAGACCCTGAGCAGCGGAGGAAAGGCGCCCCAGGGGGTGGCCTGCTGGGCGGCGTCGAGACGGGCCAGGGCCTCGGTCAGGGTACCGGCGGAGTCGGCCAGACCGTGCTGAGCCAGGGCCACCTGCTCGCGGCGGTAGGCGTCGAAGGCGTCGCCGAGGTCGACCGCTGACGCCGTGCTCAGGCCCTCGAGCCGGCAACCGTCGGGGATGATCAGCACCAGCTGTCCTGGCTCGGTGGCGTCTTGCAGCACGTCGATGTCGACGAGCACGACGCCGGAGCTACCCAGCAGGGTGTTGGAAGTCAGCAAACCGAATTCGAGATCTTCCTCCGGCGTCTCCTGACGGAAGCCGACCACATGGGCCATCTGGGTGTCGTTGTTGGTGGCCAGGTTGATGCTGGCGCCGTGGCCGGTGCGCCAGTCACGGGCCCGAGAGTCCCGCAGGCCGCCAAACGACTCCATGCCCTTGAGCAGCTGGCCGGTGTAGCGCGGGGCAATCAGGTAGCCGCCCTGGTTGGCGGCGGCGCTGTTGATCGAGCGCACCTCCCGCACCATCTCGTTGTACATCTCCGAGCCCTCGGCGCTGCGCAAGGCGAAGGCCTCGGCATCCTCCGGCACCTCGAGGAAGGTGTCGCCGCCGCAGATGAAGCGGAACGACACCTCGTCCTCGTGGGAGCGGTTCTCGGGCCAGGGGCTGTGCTCGCGGGATGTGCCGCCGTCATCGCGGCGGCGTCCCGTCTCCGGATCGTCGGGGGTGTCCCAGCTGCGGAGGCCTGGGGCTGGCTCAGCCGCTCCTCGGCGAGGATCCGGCGCTCCGCCCGGTCGATGCGGGCGTCGAGCTCGCCGATGTCGGCATGGATGGCGTCGAAGCGTTCTTCCGCTTCAGTGGATAAGGCGTCGTCACCGGCGTCACGAAGGAGCTGGCCCGCCTGCTCGGCGAGCTGCTTGCGCTCCCTGCGCCACTCGATGACCTTGTGTCGCATCTCGGCCATGTGGGCTCGTCCTCCAGGGTGGAGAGCCCAGAAACGCACAACGCGGAGCCCCCGCACCCTCGTC
>JAJCXR010000018.1 GCA_029263315.1 Acidobacteriota bacterium
CCGCGATAAAGCGGACTCGTTCTTTCATCACTGTGGTCTCGCTCCAGGGCATCGGGTGTCCTCCTCTGCCCCAAGTTTGACTCACGAGACTGTAACCCATGTACCCGGTCTGATCTGTAACCCATGTACCCGGTCTGTACCCCGGCTGGGCGCCCCCGGCTGGGCGCCCCCGGCTGGGCGCCCCCGGCGGCGGAGGCGAGGCCGAGACACCACAGCCAAGACCAGCTCATCCATCCCGCGGTGGCGTCGCTACGCTCCTGACCCTGGGCATTCAGGGAGTACCCCTGGCGGGGTCAAAGACCCAAAGAGTTTGTGCAGGCCGCACACAGCCGAAGGGCTCCCGCCACCGCATCGCTTCTCGGATGGGAACTAGCTAGTCGGAAGCCAGCTGCTCCGCTAGCCAGCGGAGCACCAAGCTCTTGAGCTCGGCGCTTTCTCGCAGCAGGGAGACCCCATGGGCTGAGGACCCTTTGAGGATCTCGATTCGCTTTGGCTCGGCGGACTGGTTGAATAGGGTTTTGGCGTAGGCGTCGCGGCCATTGTCGTCGTCGGCGGCGAGCAGCAAGACATTGCGGGCCTGGAAGTCTTGCACCTCTCCGGCTAGGTCGGCGGCGGCCTCGGCGTTGCCGGAGAGCACCACCGAGGTCTTGACATGCCAACCGGCGCCGTTGGCCACATAAGCAAGGTTAGCGCCGACGCTACCGCCCATGACGGCGATGCGCGCCGGGTCGACCCTGGGGTGGTCGGCCAACCAAGTGAGTATGGCTTCGATGTCCGGCGGCGCAAAACCGGGGTCGCGGAAGAGCTTCATGAAAAAGGCCCGGTCGATCTGCTCTGGTTTGCTCGAGGTGCCATGGCCGCGCAAATCCACCGCCAGGGTATGGACGCCGAGGGCCTGCAAATCATCGAGCAGGAAATCGAATTCCGCCCGGCTCGATTGCGCTTGGTGCAGCAGCAGCACCGCGGGATGCCGTCCAGTACCGTCGAGGGTGCGCCAGGTGCCCTCCAGCACGGTGCCGTCGGGGCGTTCGAAACGCACTCGGTCGACACCATCGGCCATGGCGGAGCAAGGAATGGCGAACCAGACGACGAGCAGCAGACGGGCGAGCAATTTCATAGGGGCCTCCGGTGGGAGTTTACGGGGAGAAACACTAAAAGGCCGACCGCCCCACGCTCAGGGGGACTTCGATATCTTGCCGCCGATAGAGGCAAACGCCGCTCACATCCTCACACACGTAGTAGAGGGCGTATCCCGTCAGCACGACGGAGGCCTCGGCGTCCTGCGGGCTCTTGGCTTCCAGCTCAAAGCGCCGAGTTTCGTCGCTGACCAGCTGCGGTGGATTGGGGTACGTCAAATGACGACGATCGATTTCCCATCCTGCTGGGGCCTGGAGCCACAGGGACATGTCCTCAGCTTCATTGTTCCAGTGGCTTTGCAGGGTCTTGCCTGGACGAAACACCAAATGCAGCCGCGCCGACGAACCCGGCTGGATGACTGCCGGGACCACGGTGGCCTCGAGCTCGACATAACCTTTTTGATCTCGTCGAATGCGATCGGCGTTCGACGGCGGGGTCGGAAGCGCCGCCACATCGAAGCCTCGCGCAGGTGTTGCCAGCTCGGCGCCACGGGGCTCTACGGGCAATGGCCAAGGGTTTTCCCCCCGGGCCGTGATCTCCCGCCGCGCTGTCTCGACCCAATCGTAGAAGGGGTACGGCTTTGCCAGGCGAGGTCCGTATTGCTGAATACGACGCCGCCAGATGTATTGGTTGGGGTTGAGCTCGAGGGCCTTGCCCCAATGCTCGATGGCGGCGGCAAAATCCCCCGGCTGTCGCTGGGGAGAGTCGCCGCGCTTGCGGAAGGCGACGCCGAGGCGGAAATGGGCTGTCCCGTCGTCGGGGGTCCCCCGGATGACCTCGGAGTAGCCTGCGATCACCTCGTCTAGACGCTCGTCGCCGCCCCAAAGAAAGAGTTGATCAGCCTGTGCTGCGAGTCCCGTGGATGCCTGGCTTGTGGATGTCTGGCCTGTGGATGCCTGGCTTGTGCGTCTCAGGTCGATGTTGTCGAGACTCGGCGCCTTGATGGGCGGGCTCGGCTTCGATGGCGCCGCTTCGAGGCCCAGAAAGGCGTCGAGTTGTTCCACGTCGCCCTTGAATCGGATCACCCCGGCTTCGTCGATCAACAAGGTGATGGGCACCACCTCAACGCCGAGAAGATTGAGTGAATCCACCATGATCGGCCAATCCATTCGCTGCCACTGCATGAAGAGGCGGGCCCGATTTGGATGCTGCTCCTGGACGATACCGACGGTCTGTAGCTTACCTTCGTTCTGCAGAGTCTTGGTTGCGGCGTGCCACCCGGGCACGTGTCTTCGACAGCCCGCTCACCAGGAGGCGAAGACGTGCAGGACGACTTTTTGCCCCCGGAATGAGCTGATGGACATGGGCTCCCCTTCGAGCGAAGGCAAAACCCATGCGGGGAAGGGCTCGCCGACCTCGAGGTCAGAAGCCGCCACGGGCACCGCGGCCATGGTGGCGCAAGTCAACAATGTACCGAGTAACCAGGTGGATCGCATGCGGAAGCCCTCGTTTGACATGCCGGCGAGCGGTGATGGGGTTGCAACATCTCGGTAGGGTTACGCGGCCGCCCCGCAACGGGATGCATCCATCGGAGATCGAGCCCAAGGTTATATCGAGCCCAGCATGGAGACCAAGGTCACAGTCCCTGCCGGACCTGCCGACAGCGATTGCGACCACTTTCGAAGCCCGCAGCCGCTGATCGTCTGTGCTAAAATTGTGTTTACTAAAATTGTGCTTACTAAAATTGTGCATATATTCAAGTTAGATGCATTCGATTAGATGTATTTCATGAGACGTATGCCATTTGATGCATTTCAATATTCTGGTCAGAAAAGGATCTTCCACTGACGACCGGCAGCTCGAACGGGATCTCTGAAACGACCGTCCCGAAGCCCCCACCGTTGTACCGCCGGTCTGATTTGTTCCTTCTGGCGGCTACCCTGGCTTTCACCGGATTCCCGGGTCCGAGGGTCCTGACATCCGAGCCGACACCGCTCGAACCGGGCCTGACGATGGAGCGCCGGTTGGCCGCCAGCGAAACCCATTCCTATCGATTCGATGTGCCCGCCGACGGCGCCTGGCGGGTCTTGGTGGAGCAGCTCGGCATCGATGTCGAGCTGGCGATGACCTCGAAAGACGGTGCACGGCTGGTGGTCGACAGCCCCCTCGACCGGGCCGGCAGCGAGTCGCTGCTGATCCAAGCCGCGGCCAGGGATAAGGTGTTGCTGGAGGTCCATGCCCGCGAGCCTGCGGCCCCACCGGCGCGCTACCGGATCGTCCTCGAATCGATGACCGACAGCACCACCCAGGGCAGGCTGAGGCTGTCCGCCGAGTCGGCCCGTATGGAGGCGGCGCGCCTTTACGCTCGGGGCGCCGACGGCCGGGCCGCCTCCCTCGAGGCGTATCGGCAAGCCGCTGAGCATTGGCGCGCCGTCGGCGACGACCGCCAGGAAACCCGCGATCTCTACTGCGCCGCAGTCCTGCAACGGCTGCTCGGCGAAACCCGCCCGGCCCTGGAATCCAGCCGGGCTCTCCTGCCTCGCTGGCAGCGATTGGCGGACCCGAGGTGGGAGGCGGCGACCCTCAACGAGATCGGCTTGCTGTTGTGGTCCCTCGATGAAAGCCAAGGGGCGAGACAGCTCTTCCAAGGGGCTCGGGACCTGGGTCGGGCACTGGGCGATGACTTCGGCGTTGCCCAGGCGGGTAGCAACATCTGTCTCACGTATTTGACGGAGGGTAGGCTCCGCCAGGGGTTGACCTGCTACGGTCCCCTGCTATCAACCCTCGACCGGGCTGCCGAACCGCAGCTGGTCGCCAATGTCCTGACCAATATCGGCTGGGCCAACGACAACCTCGGTGAGCCGGATGCGGCCCTCGACGCCTATCGGGAAGCCCTCGCCCTACGGCGTACGGCCGGTGATCTCCACGGCAGCGCCCGCACCCTCAACAATCTTGCTCTGGTGCATCAGAGATTGGGGGAGCCTGAGGAAGCGCTGGCCAGCTTCGAGCAAGCGCTGACCCTTGCCCGCCAGGAGCAGGACCTGCGTTGGCAAGGTCAAGTGCTGCACAACATCGGCTACCTCTACGCCTTCCTCGGTGAGCGACAACGGGGGCTCGTTTTTCTGAGCGAAGCCCTGGCACTGTTCAGAAAGGTGGAGGATCGGCGCCGTGAGGTGTGGGCCCTGACCAACCTGGGGCTTGTGCACCGTCGTCTGGGCCAGCCCGAGGTGGCCATGGAGCATCATCGGCAAGCCCTGGCCCTGGCGCAGGGGATCGACGACCCGCGACTCGAGGCCATGACGCAGACGTCCATCGGCCTGGCCGATCTCGACCTGGGCAGGGCCCGCCAAGCTTTGGACCACGGCATTCGAGCTCTAGAGCTCCTGCAAGGGGAGGAGAACCGGATCGCCAAAGCCGGGGCGCTCCAGCTGATCGGCCGGGCGTTGCTGTTGGCGGGCAATGCACAGGGGGCGGTGCCTCGGCTGGAGGAGGCCCTGGGGCTGCTGCGGGAAATCCACTCTCGGGCCGCCGAAGCCGGACCACTGATCGCCCTGGCCCGGGCGGAGCGGGACCTGGGGCACCTCGGCCAGGCTCGCAGCCATGTCGAGGCGGCTTTGCAGTCGACCGAAAGGCTGCGGGCTCAGGTGGATACGGCCGACCTGCGGGCCCTGTTCCAAAGCTCGCGGCGTGAGGCCTACGAGCTCTATATCGACCTGTTGATGACCCTGCATGGTAGGGATTTGGACGCCGGTTACGATCTGCAAGCCTTAGCGCTCAGCGAGCTGAGCCGTTCCCGCTCCTTGCTGGACCTGCTGCAGGAAGCGGGAGCTGAGATGGGGCAGGACCTCGACCCCGAGCTGACCGAGCGTCGCCGGTCCGCCGGGCGAATGCTCAACGCCAAGGCCCTGCGCCGGTCGACGCTGCTGGCCGGCAAATCGACTCCGGAAGAGCGCCAACGGGCGGAGCGGGAGCTGTCCTCGGCGCTCTACGAACTGGACCGTACCGAGGCGGAGATGCGCCACCGCAGCCCCCGCTACGCCGCCTTGACCCAGCCGCAGACCCTCGACGCCGAGGAGATTCAAGGTCTGCTGGACACCGAGACGTTGCTATTGGAATATTCCCTGGGTGAAGAACGCAGTTTCCTCTGGCTGGTCAGCTCGACGCAGATTCAAAGCTTCGAGCTGCCGCCTAGCCGGATCATCGAAGGAGCCGCCCGTCAGTTTCATCAGCTATTGAGCACCCCCGGGGTCGAAGATCGAGCCGAGCAAGCGGCTGTCGCCGCGGCGCTGAGCGAAATGTTGCTGGCGCCGGTGTCTGAGTCTCTTAAAGGCGAGTCTCTTGAAGGCGAGTCTCTTGAAGGCGAGCATCTCGACAGCGAGCATCGCCATGTCGAACGCCTGGTGGTGGTCGCCGACGGCGCCTTGCACTACCTGCCATTTGCCGCCCTACCGATGCCGACCGATCACCGGACGCCGCTGCTCGCCGAGCTGGAAGTGGTCTATTTGCCGAGCGCTTCGGTGCTGGCGCAACTGCGGCGGCGGCTGGCCGGGCGGCGTTCTCCCGAGGGACGGCTGGCCTTGGTGGCCGATCCGGTCTTCGAGCTCCAGGACTCCCGGCTCAGCGGACTCCGCGTTGCCGAGGGGGCGGCTCCAGATGCCGCCGCGGTGGACAGTTTGCGGCAGGCGTCGTCGACGGGTTGGAAACGGCTCTATGGAAGCCGACGGGAGGCGGAGGCGATCCTCGCTGAGGCCCCGCCGGGTCCCCAACTGGTCGCCCTGGGCTTCGACGCCAGCACCGAGACGGTCCTAGCGCGGGATTTTGGGCAGCATCGTGTGGTCCATTTCGCCACCCACGGCGTGCTCGATACCGACGCGCCACGGCTCTCCGGTTTGGTGTTGTCGTTTTTCGACCGGGCCGGTCGGCCGCGTCAAGGTTACCTACGGGCCCATGATGTGTTCCGCCTCGACCTCAGCGCCGATCTGGTGGTGCTCTCCGGCTGCCGCACGGCCCTCGGCCGGGAAGTCCGAGGAGAAGGGCTGCTGGGCCTCACCCGCGGCTTCATGTATGCCGGGGCGCCGCGGGTTGTCGCCAGCCTATGGCAAGTGGAGGATCGGGCGACGGCGGAGCTGATGTCGCGATTTTATCGCTCGATGTGGGCCGACGGCGCCTCGCCGGCCTCCGCCTTGCGATCGGCCCAGCTCTCCATGTTGGGTGAGAGAAGGTGGAAGGACGCCTACTATTGGTCGTCCTTCACCATGCAGGGGGATTGGCATGCCATGCAGGAGCCGCCAATAGATATTAAATCTTCGAAAAAAGAATAGACGTGGGATAGCTCGGTGGCTCATCCCACTAGCCCATCAGTGGTCGAACCGTAGGCTTGTAGAACATTAGACAACCCATAGGAGAAAGCAATGCCAGGCACCTGGACAGTCAAAGATTACACCCCCACCGCGGAAGACTGGGAGAACACGAGCTGGATTCTCGATATCGGTGCGGCGAAATATATGTCGCTAGGCACCGTGATCGAGATCGATGCGGATCTATTCCTCACAATTAGAGTCCCAACGGAACCAGGGTCAGTAACTCATACATCGAAAGACCCCGTCGCGGTATCCGAGGCAGGTCTGATCAACGGCAATTTTGTGGGCCTGGATGAGAATGGGAAGAAGAAACCGATGGTCGCCGCGATTTCGATGATCGTCCTCGAAGACCCGGAAGACCCGGAAGTCAAAGAGGAACGACATATCACCGTACTCTCCATGATCGGCGACCCGGACAATGTGGGGGTCATGGGTGGGTCCAGTGGCGGCTAACAGGCGTTTGCCCGGTGGCAGCCGGACCTTCTGATCGCGGGCTCTCGGGGTGCATCTAAAAGCACCTGTCGTCGCGATTAGACGAGGCCGAAGTCGGCCTCCAGCCATCGATTGGCTCGCTATGCCGACGGGCCGGACGGAACACTGTTCTGGCGGAAAAAGAGCGTGGCCGCCTAGGCCGCTCTCAACGTGGTCTGACTTTTGCCACAGACCGTTAGTTCTACTTGGTCAGATAAGCATTCTGGCCTCCCCCTTTAGCAAAGGGGGATTGAGGGGGATTTGTTCTGACGCCGGAGAAAGCAAGAAAATCCCCCCTAGCCCCCCTTTTTCAAAGGGGGGAAGCTTCTTGCAGTGAGCAAGCCAGCTGAATGTGACTAAGTAGAATTTGACAAATAGAACAATAGACAACCCATAGGAGAAAGCAATGCCAGGCACATGGACAGTCAAAGATCACATTCCCACCGCGGAAGACTGGGAGAACACGAGCTGGATTCTCGATATCGGTGCGGCGAAACACATACCGCTGGGCACCGTGATCGCGATCGATGCGAATCGAGAGCTCGTCATGACACCCCCTGACGGGATTCCTATCAAATCGGAGGGCCCCGTCGAAGTATCAGAAGCAGGTCTGATCAATGGCAATTTTTTGGGCCTGAAGGAATGGATGGTCGGGGTGCTTTCGATGATCGTCCTCGTAGGCCCGCGTGGCAGAGAGGAGCGACATATCACCCTACTCTCCATGATCGGCGACCCGGACAATGTGGGGGTCATGGGTGGGACCGGTGGCGGCGGATCGAGGTTGGAGCGCTTGGCCAGCCGCCGCCGAAGTCTTAGACCACCTCCAGATAGTGGACGCTGAACAGCTGCTGCTCATCGATCCAAGTCTGGCCGATGCCAAAACCACTGGCAGCGGCCAGCTTCCGAAAGTCCTCGACGCTGTACTTGTTGGAGTGCTCGGTGCAAATGGTCTCACCGGCGGCCAAGGAGAGGGTCGTATCTCCGACCTGGACGGTTTGATCGCGCAGGCTTTCGAGGTGCATCTCGATGCGCTTGTCGTCGCGGTTGTAGATGGCGCGGTGGCGAAACTGCTCGAGGTCGAAGTCGGCCCCCAGCTCACGGTTGAGGCGGGTCAGCAGGTTCAGGTTGAAGGCTGCGGTGACACCCTTGGCATCGTCATAGGCCCGTTCGAGGATCGCCGGGTCCTTGTCGAGATCGGCGCCGATCAGCAGCGCGCCACCGGGGCCACAGGTTTCGGCGATGTGGCGCATGAAGACCTCGGCCGGGCCGCGGTCGAAGTTGCCGATCGTCGAGCCCGGAAAGTAGACCATCCTCCGCCGCCCGGGCCGTCGGGTCTCAGGGAGCTCGAAGTGGTGGGTATAGTCGGCGCACACCGGCGCCACCTCGAGATCCGGATGACCCTGCCGCAGACGTTGCGCGTAGTCCGCAAGCTGCTCACACGAGATGTCCACCGGCACATAGGCCACCGGCGTTTCCAGGGCTTCCAGCAGCAACTCGGTCTTCTGGCCGCTGCCGCTGCCGTACTCGATCACCAGGCAATCCGGCCCCAGGGCGGCGGCCATCTCATCGATGTAGCGGTCCATGATGGCCAGCTCGGTACGGGTGACGTAGTACTCGTCGAGCTCGCAGATGTCCTCGAAGAGCTTGGCACCGACTTCGTCGTAAAACAGCTTGCAAGGCAAGGTCTTGGGCGACGATTGCAGGCCCGCGAGGACCTCCGCCAGCAGGGTTTCGGCTTCTGGGGTGAGATCAAGCATCGTAACGCTCACCGTCCCATGCCGTCTTGGGCCAGACGAATGCCGGAAAATTGCCAGCGGATGTGGGGTGGAAAAAAATTGCGGTAGGTGGAGCGAATGTGGGACCTGGGCGTCGCACAGGAACCTCCTCGGAGGATCGTTTGGTTGTTCATGAATTTCGAGTTGTATTCCCCCAAGGGGCCGGCCGGTGGCCGATAGCCCGGGTATGAGGAATAGGCGCTGGCGGTCCATTCCCAGACGTCCCCCAGGAACTGTCCGTGGGTCGCCTCGGCGGCCAAGGGCCGAGGATGGTAGAAGCCGTCTTCCACGAAATTGGCGTCATCGGCGGTTTCGCCGACGGCGGCCCCCGGGCCCAACAACTGGGCGACGGCGACCTCCCACTCCGCTTCGCTGGGCAACCGGGCGCCCTTCCAGCGGGCAAAGGCGTCGGCTTCGTAGAGACTGACATGGCAGACCGGCTCTTCAGGGTGGATGGGCCGCAGACCGCCCAGGGTATGGGACTTCCACCCATCCTCCTCTTGCCGCCAGTAGAGGGGAGCCCGCCAGCCATGCTCCTGCACCGTCGCCCAACCGTCCGACAGCCAGAGCTCGTGACGCCCGTAGCCGTCATCGGCCATGAATTCGAGATACTCGCCGTTGGTGATCAGCCTGGAGGCGATGCGAAAGGCCTCGACGAAGACCCGGTGGCGGGGCCCTTCATTGTCATAGGCGAAGTTGCTGTCGGCGGCGTTGCTGTCGGCGGCGATGCTGTCGTCGGCGTTGCTGTCATCAAAGGAGCTTTCGACCGGCGTGCCGATCCAGTGCAAATTCTCCTCGAAGCCGTGCCAGGCCAACTCCGCAATCGCCTCCGACGGTGCGGCAGAGTACGGACGGTAGACGGGATGCAAGGGATTGAGGGAAAACATGTGCTTGAGGTCGGTGAGCATCAGCTCCTGGTGCTGCTGCTCATGGTTCAGACCCACCTCGAGCAGGGCTAAGATCTCGCCCTGCGGAGACTCTCCGAGGTCGGCCAACAGGGCTTGCATGTGCTGGTCCACATGGTGTCGGTAGTCGATGACTTCCGCCACCGAAGGACGCGACAACAGGCCCCGTTGGGAGCGCGTGAATTGCTCACCGAGGGTGTTGTAGTAGGAATTGAAGAGCACCTTGTATTGGGACTCCAGCGGCCGGTATCCCGGCAAGTGGGGCACCAGCAGCAGGGTCTCGAAGAACCAGGTGGTATGGGCCAAATGCCACTTCGCGGGGCTGGCGTCCGGCATCGATTGCACGACGTAGTCTTCGGCGATGAGGGGGTCGCAGAGGGTCTCGGTCCAGGACCGGATGCTCTGATAGCGCTGCAACGGACGGCTTGCCGGGGAGTTGAGGCATCCGCCGTCCGCTTCGATGATCGCGGACCGGCTCGTTGGAGAGGTCATGACAGTTCCTTCGGTCAAGAATGAATCTCGAGATGGCTGGGGAGATAGCAATCCGGCTCAGGTCGGTGAACGAGTTTTGCACTTTTGGAACGACCGCCGTCGAGCCAGGATGTCGAATGCTACCATTCCTGTGTCATCCTACAAGAGTGTGTGGAACCCAACCTCTGTTTTTTGTGAGCTGAAAATCCATGAAACCTGCTGAGAATCACCAGCCGCCAGCTGGCCGCCCGGGGAGCCCGGTGGAATGAGCGGCACGCCAAGGACCCTCTGGCTGGGGCAGCATCATCGGTCGAAGCATCAGCTGCGGCTCTCCTACGGGCTCGACGAGCTGCACTTTGCTTCTTCCTACTGGTACGCCGATGTGGACTTTTTGGATCTCGAAAAGCGCCATGGGCGAGAGCTGCTGGAGAAGATCTACTTCTACATCACCGCCTTCGAGGCCAACAAACTATGCAGCTTGCGGCCGGATGTCCTCGATCTCGGACCCTACCGGCGCTTCCACACCGCCGCCTTTGCCGACCTCTGGCGCACGGTGGCGCACCGGGTGTGGGGGCAGTGGCGCTACGAGCACGACGATCCGCACTACGCCGGTCCAGAGATCCTCGGAGATACCGTGACCTGCGACGTCGGCCCGCTGGCCGTCACGCCCGGGTCGGTGCAGACCCTGAGCTTCTGCGGTGGCGGCAAGGATAGCCTGGTCGCCCTGAGACTGTTGGAGGGCTCGGGCATCGCCTACGATTCCTTCGCCTACTCGAGCTCGATTTACGGCGCCTCCGAGCCCCAGCATGGGCTCATCGACGGACTGCTCAAGCATGCCTCGGCCCGCCACCACCGCCGCCTGTGGACCTATGACGATTTTCTCGACAGCCCGGTGGCGCGGTTGCATCCCGAGCTCGGCAGCCGCTATTTGCTGGCCGCCGAGACCCCGTCTTCGGTGTTTGCCGCCCTGCCCTTGGCTTTAACCCATGGCTATCGCAACCTGGTGGTGGGCCACGAGCACAGCGCCGATTTTTCCAACCTCACCTGGGAGCGCAGCGGCGAGGAGATCAATCACCAATGGGGAAAGTCCTTGCAGGCGGAGATCCTGTTGGCGGAGCAGGTGCGCCGGGAGCTGTTGTGCAACGTCGACTACTTCAGCCTGTTGAAACCGATTTACGACAGCTTGATTTTTGCCCTGTTGGCCGATGATCTGCCGGCGGTGGCTTCGACCCATTCTTGCAATATCCAGAAACCCTGGTGTCGCCGTTGTCCGAAATGCGCCTATGTTTGGCTCGGCTACATGGCTTACCTGCCGGTGGCGGAGGTGTCGGCCATGTTCGGAGAGAATCTGCTGGATTTGCCGGAAAATCAGCTGGCCTTTCGTCGCATGTTGGGGCTGGAAGAGCACACCCCCTTCGAGTGCATCGGCACGGTGGGGGAGAGCCGCCTGGCCTTCGAGCTTTGTCGTCGCAAGGGGCTGAAGGGCAAGGCGATGGACGTCTTCGAGGCGGAGGTGCCGGCGGTGGACGTGGCGGCGTCCCTCGAACGCTATCTACAGATCGGCTCAAGCCATGCCATCCCGCCGTCGATCTTCGCTCCGGTGCGCCGTCTGATGGAAGCCGGGGTCGCCAGGGCGCGCCGGGAGCTGCCTTGCTGACGCTGCGGGGCATCCACAAGCGCTTTGCCGACACCGTCGCCCTGGCGGGGGTAGATCTCGACATCGCCGGCGGTGAGACGGTGGTGCTGATCGGCCCCAGTGGCTGCGGCAAGTCGACCTTGCTGCGTTTGATGATCGGCCTCATCACCCCCGACAGCGGTAGCGTGCACTTTGACGGCCAGCCTCTGCAGCCGTCGAACATCCTGGCCCTGCGTCGCCGCATGGGATACGTCATCCAGTCGGGAGGCCTCTTTCCCCATTTGACGGCCCGAGCCAACGTGGCCTTGCAAGCGCGCTTCGTCGGGCTGGAGGATGATCCCATCGAGCGACGGATCGACGAGCTGCTGGAGCTCACTCACCTGCCGCAGGATATCCTCGAGCGCTATCCGGTGCAGCTCTCCGGCGGCCAGCGCCAGCGCGTCAGCCTGATGCGAGCCTTGATGCTCGATCCCGATGTGCTGCTGCTCGACGAGCCCCTGGGGGCCCTCGACCCAATGATCCGAGCCGACCTACAGCGGGATCTGCGCGCCATCTTTCGGCGCCTGGGCAAGACGGTGGTTCTGGTGACCCACGATTTGGCCGAAGCGCGTTATTTCAGCCAACGTCTGGTGCTCTTGAACGCCGGCCGCATCGTCCAGCAGGGTTCCTACCACCAGTTGTTGCAGAGCCCCGACGACGACTTCGTGGGTCGTTTTGTCAGCGCCCAGCGGCAGGAGGAAGCGCTTTGAGACGGCGACGGTGTGGCGGCTTGCCGCGGCCAGCCCTGGTCGCCATGCGGGTGCTCTTGCTGCCGCTGATGTCACTTTGGGCCCTACCGTGTGCGGCGGATGAAGCCCCACCACGATCGCAGCAAGACCGAACGCAGCAAGACCGAACGCAGCAAGGCCGGACGCCGCAAGAACGGACGCTGCAGGTCGGTTCCAAGAAGTTTACCGAGTCGGTGATCTTGGGGGAGCTGATCTCCCACCTGCTGGCCGACAACGGCTTCGAGGCGGCCCATCGCCAGGAGCTGGGGGGGACTCGCCTGCTGTGGAATGCCCTGTTGGCGGGGGAAATCGATATCTACGCCGAATATACCGGCACCCTGCGGCAGGAGATCTTCGCCGATCTCGAGCTGGACGACGCCGCCGACCTGGCGGCGGCCCTGGCGGCGGAGGGTATTGGCACCACCGGGCCCTTGGGTTTCAACAATACCTACGCCCTCGGCATGGACGAAGACTTCGCGCACTCCATCGGGGTGCGCAAGATCTCCGACCTGCGCCGGTATCCGGACCTGGTCTTCGGTTTCAACAACGAATTCCTCGACCGCGGCGACGGCTGGCCGAGCCTCAGCGCCCACTATGGCCTGCCGCAGAAGAACATCCGCGGCCTCGACCACGACCTCGCCTATCCCGCCTTGGTGTCCGGTGCCATCCGCGCCACCGACCTCTATTCCACCGACGCCGAGATCGCCTTCTACGGTCTGCGCACCCTGGAGGATGACCTGGGGCATTTCCCCGATTACCAGGCCCTCATTCTCTATCGGCAAGATCTGCCCGCTAAGGCCGTCTCGGCCTTGCGAGCCCTCGAAGGCCAGATCGACGATGCCGCCATGGTGGCGATGAACGCCCGCGCCAAGCTCGATCGGGTGGCGGAGAGCCAGGTGGCCGCCGACTTCCTGCGCCAAACCCTGCAAGTGGAGGTGGAAGTGCAGGTCGAAAGCCGCTGGCAGCGCCTGGCGCGTCATACCCGGGAGCATTTGATGTTGGTGGGCCTGTCGCTGTTGGCTGCGCTGCTCTTGGCCATTCCCTGTGGCGTCCTGGCGGCCAAGCTGCCACGGCTGGGGCAAGTGCTGCTGGCCGGCGTGGGCATCCTGCAGACCATCCCCTCCCTGGCTCTCCTGGTCTTCATGATCCCCTTCTTCGGCATCGGCGCCCCGCCCGCTTTGGTGGCCCTCTTCCTCTACAGCCTGCTGCCCATTGTGCGCAATACCCACGCCGGGCTGCACGGTATCGCGCCGGAAATCCGTGAGTCCGCCGCCGCCTTGGGGCTCTCCCCCTGGGTGCGCTTGCGGCGGGTCGAGCTACCTTTGGCGTCGCGGTCCATCTTGGCGGGCATCAAGACCTCGGCGGTGATCAACATCGGCACCGCGACCCTCGGTGCCCTGGTGGGGGCCGGGGGTTACGGTCAGCCCATCCTCACCGGCATCCGTTTGGACGATGTCGGACTGATCCTCGAAGGGGCGGTGCCGGCGGCCCTCCTGGCCCTGTTGGTGCAAGGTCTCTTCGAAGTGGCGGAGAAAGTGGTGGTGCCGAAGGGTTTGCGGCTGTAGGCGGCGGGCGGTCTTCAGTTGTCGGGGGCCGGGCGTAAGGGAACCTACTGAGCCTTCGACCCCGGGTCGCTTCCGGAGCTGCCGGCTTTCGTTTGTGCGGGGCTTGGTGGCCGCATCAAGCGGTAGACCATCGAGGCGATGGCCAGCGCCGAGCCGATGAGCACGAGCCACAGGACACGGCCCGACCAGCGCTCCCCTAAGCTGGCCTGGGTCGCGGCGTCGCCGGAGACGATCACCGGCCTGCCCAAGGTGGCTTCCGTGGGCTGCCACTCGGGGCCGTACTTGGTGCGCATCGGCGCCAGCAAGGCGGCCAGCGGCATGGTCTCCCGCCGTGCGTGGGTGCTGCCGGCGGCGATGACGTAGGGGGCGGCTCCTCGGGTCAGCAGCAACCAACGCTCGGGTCGATACGAGAGCTCCAGGGTCGGCGCCTCGGCCAAGTCCCTATCCACCTCGACGCGCCATTGGCGATCGCGATGTCCGCTCAGGTGCAGGGGATCAATGTGCAGGGGAGCAATGTGCAGGGGATCAAGGCGCAGGGGAGCAAGGCGCAGGGGCTCATTATCCAGCTCGACTCCCTCGGCCCGCAGCCGGAAGGCGGTCAGCCGTCCCCGCGGTCGCCAGGTCTGCCGTTCGCTCTCGCGGCTCGACAGGCTGGCGACGACGACCGTATTGTCCTCAGCCCAACGCAGATTGAGCTTTTCGGCAGCAATGCGCGTTGGCAGCTGGTAGATGAAGACCCGCCCGTCGCGGGACACCAACTCGGCGACGGAGCTGAGCTCCGGCGGTCGCGGATCGACGGTGGCGGCGGACCGCGCTTGCACCCGCAGGCCCACCAGGGGCAGGGGAGCCTCGACCTCCAGTCGACGCAATCGCAGGTAGCGCTCCGTGGGCCCGGGCAACTCGATGCGTCGGCGCTCCAGGAGCTCCTCACCCCGTTGCAGGCGCAGGAGGCTAGCGCCGGCCGCGAGGTTTCGCCAGGTCTCCAGATCGTGGCTGGCGTCGATGCGCAGCCGAGCGCTGAAATCGACGACCTGTGGGTCGATCTCAAATTCCAAGGCTTGGAGATGCAGTCCGGCCGCACGGTCGATGCCCGTGTCGACGAGCACCTCGCCACCGTCGGCACGTGTCGGCGAGCCTCCGACCTGGGCCCGCAGGCTGAGACTGCCGTCGTCGGCCCGTCGAATCCGCACCGACAAAGCGTCGCCTTGATCGGCCTCGGAGGACGGCAGGGCAAACCAGAGGGCGTCGCTCCAGCGGGCCTCCGGTTCCTTCCAGACCGAGGCCAGCGGTTCGAATCCCAGGGCCTCCCCGGCTCCGTTGAAGGCCGCCAGATCACTCAAATCCGGATGCTCGATTTGGCCATAGAGCTCCGGTGTCAAAGTCACGGCATAGATGCCCGCCTCGTCGCCTTGCACCGGCCAATGACGAGCGTAGGCCTCGGGCTGGGCGGTGAGGGGTGGTGCGGTGATCAGGCAAAGTACCAGCCCGGAAAAAGGAACGGCGACACAGGAACGCATCAATGGGACTCCTCGGTGTGGGTCGGCGAAGGGGCCACATAGCCCACCACCACCAATAGCAGGCCGACCGCCAGAAACGAGACGATTCCTGGAATATTGCCCATGTACTGGCGATCGATCAAGATCAACTTCAACAGGACGAGACCCATCAACCCGGCACCGGCAAGCCAAAGGGGACGTCGGCCAAGGCGTGATCCGGCCACCCAAGCGCTCACCCCGAGCAGGCTCCAGACCACCGTCAGGCTGGTTTGGGCAAAACCCGCGTCGAGAATGCGCAAGCTCCAGCTTTCGCCGTGCAGATGGTGCACGGCCCGCAAAGTGGCCAGGGTTAGGAAAGCGAAGCCAACCCCTGCCCAGAGGGCGGTGGGTGCCGCCATCACCGGCACTCGGTCACGGCAGTAGGCCCACACCAGGAAGGCGATGCCCACCAGCCCGAGCTCCAGGGGGTTGAGCAGGGGGAGGTAGGGCAAGGGCTCCGCCGCGCCGCGCCCGAACAGGCCGCTGAACCAGCAGAGGGTCAGCAGCGGTAGAGCAAGACCGAACCACAGCGAGTTACGGTGTCTGTCGAAGGCGTCGGCCCGTGGCCAGGCCAGCCAGTGCGGTCTTGTCCAAAGACCGAGGGTGAGCAGCCCCAGGGGGGCCACCGTAGCCAGAAAGCGCCAGCCGGAGGGGCCCACGAATTGTCCATGGATCTGCAAAGTCGCAGCCAGCGCGGCGGTCCAGAGTCCTAAACCGTGGGTCCAAGAGACGCTGCGCCCGGAGGCCGTGCGATGGAGCCACAGGGCCGTCCACCACGCCACCAGATAGGTCAGCCAAGCGGCCCAGGTCGGGCTCGGCAGCACGCTACCCATCTCCTCATGGGCCCAGGGGACGCACAGCAGGGCGAGCAGGGCCCACAGCGCCATGCCCCATCCCAAACGCGGCCATTCGAGCCGGCGCCGCAGCACGGCCGCCAGCAGCAGGCTCGAGGCGAGGTAGAACATGGCGAGCTGCCACTCGGGGTGGGCTCCGCTGAAAACCAGCTCGGCGCTGCTCAGCTGGCTGAGCCCGGCGCCTGTCCACCAGCCGAGGCCCCAGATCATCAGCAGGGCCGGTATGAAGCGCATCGTCTTGTAGCGGTCGAAGAGGAAGGCAAACGCGATGCCGGAAAATCCCAGGATGGCGGCTCCCAACCAGGTGCCGTTCAGCAGCAGCCACTCCGGGTTGCCGGAGCGATTCCACTCGCTGCTCAAGAAGGCGGCGGCCGCCAACGGTTGCAGCCCGAGCCCGGCGAGCCACGGGACAGTGCGTCCTTGGCGTAGTCCCATCCATGCCACCGCCACGCCTTCGAGGGCCCATAGGCCGGTGGTGGTGCCGGCGCTGAATGCCAAGGGCACCGCCAAGGTCGCAAATCCGAACGCAAGGGCAGCGTAGGCGTCGGTGAGCAGGCGTTCCTGGCGATGTCGGCGCAGCCAGTAGAGTAGGCCGGCGTAGATCGCCGCCACCGCCACGGCGCTGAAGGCAAGCGCCATCGAGCTGTCGCGCAGCAGCACCGCTTGCATCGGGAAGGTCACCAGGGGGGTGCCGAATACCAAGGTGCCGTCGAGCCAAGGGCGGCGATCGCCGCTGCGGCGGGTGGCGTACAGCAGGCCGATGGCGACATAGAACACGAAGAACAGGATGAGGAACGGCTCGACGCTCCAGAAGAGGTCCGCTTGGTAGGAGCGCGCAAACCAAAGGGCGCCGACCCCAAAGGTGAAAGTGAAGCCGATCAGGTTGAGCAGGCGCCACTGCTGGCGCCAAGAAATGGCCAGGACTGCCCCGTTGAGCACCGCATAATAGGAGAACAGCGCCACATGGTTGCCGCCGCCGGTCGACAGCAGCACCGGCGCCAAATAACCACCTAGAAACCCCAAGGTGGCCAGCCCCATGGCCCTCTGAAGGACCGCCAGCATGGCAGCGCCGCCCACCAGGATCACCACCAGGGCGAAGGCCAGGCCCGCCGGCAGCAGGTCGTACAGACGGAAGCTGGCGAAGACCGTCAACAACAGGATGCCGATGGCGCCGCCCTGAAGGCTGAGCCCAAAGACCGGACGCCGGGAGCGTTGGCGCCAGCCGAGACCGAGCCCGGCCAGCGCCGCCGCCGCGATCAAGCTCAAGCGCCAACCGATCGGCAAGGTGAAATAACCTTCCGTCGCGGCGAAGCGAAGTGCCGCCGCGACACCCGCAAAGAGCACCAGAATGCCGATCTTGACCGGAACATTGCCCTGCGTAAACCAAGCCTTGACGGCCCGCAACGCCTGATCGATGGCATTGGCTTGTCTCGCCGCCGCAGGGGCGACCGCCGCGCTCGGGGGCACGGGCGGTTGTGGGGTGATCGGTGGCGGTGTGGTCGGCGACGGCGTCAACATCGGCGACGGCGGCGATGGCGGCAGCGGCGGTGGTTGATCGGCCGGGGGCGCCGTGTGCTGTTGCACGGCTCCAACCACCGGGGGTTCGTCGACCGTCCTGAGTTGTGGCGGCGTCTCGGCGGCGGGTGGTGTCTGTGCTTGGAGGGTAGCTTGCCCCTGCCCTCGCAGCGTTGACAGCTCACCTTCGAGGGCCTCGAGGCGCCGCCGCAGGTCTCGCTGCTTGACCATCAGCACGGTAACCCATACGCCGAAGACCAGCCCCAGGAGTGGACTTTCCAAGAATATTCCCACCAATCCTCCGACCAAGGCCCAAATCCAGATCATCTATTCCGTATTCCCTTCATGTGGTGGGACGGCTCGTCCACCGCTGCTGTCGGTCTCCAGAAACGCCTTGGCAAGGGGCCCCAAGATGTCCACAAAATTGATCTTCTACTTGCAGTGTGTGGGCGAGCGGAGGCCTTGTCAAGGATGGGGAGCCATCGGTGCAGATGGCAGAGAGGACCCTTCTAAGAAAGTCTTGCCTGCTCGGCTGACCGATCTTGGATTGAAGAGCTGATCGACAACCCAGGAGGCGAGAAATCGCCAAGGCCGAGGAATCGTCAAGGCTGAGAAATCGTCAAGGCCGAGAAATAGTCAAGGCGTTGAGCTGTCGGCGAGAGGGACTGCGCTCTAATTAGTGAGGCCCAAAACATATGGGGTCGCGGAAGATGATCATCTTTCACGACCCCTACCCGAAGCGGGCGAGCGCCATTCCGATCGATCAGAAAGGAGGGAAACCGTCGGCATCCGCTCGTCCTCGATAGCTTGCAACGCGACCCTAAAAATCCAGCGGCGGTCGCCGGACCCGTGGCGACGCAATATGCCCGAGCCGCCCCCGCCGCCCCCAGTACCTGCCTTGGGAGATTTCTTGATGTTTACAAAAAGCCAGGACCCAAAAATCCATCGTCCGCCCATCTTTCTTTATGCACTTCTCACCCTGTGCCTGATCGTCGGTGCAGGGGCGCCTGCCGCAGGATCGCCTGCCGCAGGGGCGCCTGCCGCAACCGATTCCGCATCCCCGGAGAGGCCACAGCAAGCCGCCGAAATGACCCAGGAGCGCCAGCTGACGCTGCCTGATGATACGGCCAAGGCACTGCAACAACGCCCGCTCATCGACCCCGCCGAGGCGCCCGGTTTCGTCCGCGTCAGCGAAGGAAGGGCCGAAAAGATGACTGTCCTGGCGGCGGACGGTTTCGAGGGGATCTTCCCCGGCAGCGGCTGGCAGCTCTTCTCCCCTGGTGCTTCCGATGTTAACTGGGGGCGTTCGACCTTTCGCCGTTCGACGGGCAGCGCCAGTGTTTGGTGTGCCCAATCCGGCTCCGACGCACCGCCTGCGGGGGGCAACGTGCCGAGCAATACCGAGAGTTGGATGGTGGCGGGACCCTTCGACCTCTCGGGCACCACAAGCGGAGAGCTGGAGTTCGACCTGTGGCTCGAGACCGAGGCGGGATTTGATGTCTTCTTCGCCGCCGCTTCCCTCGACGGAAGCAACTTCACGGCCCTGGGCAGAGATCAAAATACCATCGGTTGGCAACCCTTCACCCTGGACTTGACGCAATGGGGCAACCTGGGTGATCTGACCGGGGATACTTCTGTGTGGTTCGCCTTCATTTATGAGAGCGACGGTTCCATCACCCGCGAGGGCGCCTATGTCGACGACGTACAGCTGATCACCGATGTCGGTACCGGCGGGGGAGGCCTCAATCTGACCATCAACCAGATCGATGCCGGTAATTGTCCCCAAGTTCAGGCCATCGTCAGTGTGGTGGACGATCAAGGCAGCCCGATCCCGGGTTTGAGCGCCGCCAACTTCAGCCTCGAAGAAGACGGCAACCAGCAACTCTTCACCCTCGGTACCGTCGGTACCGGTGGCAGCTCCTTGGCGGTGAGCTTGGTGCTCGATGGTAGCTCGAGCCTGTCGAATACCGACATCACCAACATCCAGGCGGCCAGCAATGGATTCATCGATTTGCTGGTGGCGGGTGATCGGGTGGCGGTCTACCACTTCGATTCCAACGTCACCCTGGAGCAGGACTACACGACCAACTTCAACGCCGCCCGGGCGGCGGTCAACAGTTTGGACAACTCCGGCAATACGGCCCTTTACGACGCCATCGTCGAAGCCGCCAATCACTCCCTGTCGGTGGGCGGACGCAAGGCGTTGATCGTCATGACCGATGGCTCAGATACGGCCAGCTCCGCCAGTCTGCAAGGCGCCGTCAATGCGGCGCAAGCGGCGGGCGTTCCGGTTTTCACCATCGGTTTTGGCTCCGCCGATTCCCAGGTGCTCCAAACCCTGGCCAGCTCCACCGGCGGCACCTTCTTCCAAGGCGCCACGTCGGCTGATCTGCAGCAAATCCTGGCGCTCATCGGGCAGACCCTCAACAGTCAGCTCATCTTGACCTGGAATACCTCGGTTCGCGACGGCGGAACCCACAACGTCGCGGTACGGCTCGATTTCAACGGCAACAGCGTCAGCCGGACGGCCGCCTACAGTCAAGCCGGCACCCCCTGTGTCAGTAGCGGTGGGCCGTGCGTTGCCGGGCCCAATACCCTTTGTCTCAACAATGATCGATTCCGCGTTGCGGTGCAGTGGCTCGACTTCAACGGCAACAGTGGCCTGGCCAGCGTAGCGTCTTGCGGCACCGCAGATTCCGGTCTGCTGTATTTCTTCGAGCCCAGCAACTGGGAGATGTTGGTCAAGGTGCTCGACGGCTGCGGCTTCAACAACCGCTACTGGGTCTTTTTTGCCGCCACCACCAACCTGGGTTATCAGATGACCGTGACCGATACGCTGACCAACGCCCAGAAAACCTACAGCAACCCGGTGGGTATTCCGTCACCGGCCGTCACCGACACCATGGCCTTCGCCACCTGTCCCTGAGACCCCGGCACTCTCGGGGATGCCCAGCGGCGCCGTCACGCTGGTGGCGGCGCCGCCATTCCTGGGGCTCGAGTTGACCGTCGACGGTGCAACCGTCCGTCGCACAGAGCACGACGGACGGTTGCGTTGGGGGAGCCCTACTCGGCGGTGGCCACCTCGGAGGCATCGTCCGCAGGAGGTGATCGGCCGCCGCAAATTCGGTCCAACGCTGACGTGTCGATCTAAACCCTTTGGTATCAAGGTTTCATCCCATTGCCATGGCCCTGCGGCTTAGACAGCACTGCGTCCATGCACGCTCGGAGGGAGGCCTGCCAAGGGCCTCCCGCTGGCACCGATTCTGGTGAAACTGGGTGGACACCAGCTGGTCCATTCTTCAGAAGAATGCGCATAGTGGCATCCCGGGGCCGTCGAGGAACCGCTGCCGGCAAGGAATCCGGCGGAATGGCATACGCCATCAAAGATTTGACTCTGTCCATAGTTTGCGATTGAATAGGCGCCGTGCAAGGCAATGTTGAGCAGCTACTTCGCGACCATGGACTGCAGGTGACGGCCCAGCGTTTGGCCATCCTGCGGGCCGTGGCGTCGCATCCCCATGCCACGGCGGACGACCTCGTCGACCATGTGCGGGCGGAAATCGGCTCGATTTCTCGCCAGGCGGTCTACGGAGCGCTCGGCGTTTTGGTCGAGAAGCACCTCATCCGCCGGATTCAACCGGCGGGTTCGGCAGCCCGCTACGAAGATCGGGTGGGAGACAATCACCACCACTTGATCTGCCGAGGCTGCGGCACCATGTTCGATATCGACTGTGCGCTCGGGGAAGCGCCTTGCCTGGTCGTCGACGATGACCACGGTTTCGAGATCGACGAGGCGGAGGTCATCTACTGGGGGCGTTGCCCGTCCTGTCAGATGGCGGCCAGCTGAAGGGGTTTGAGCCGACCGGGCATTGCACGGATTCGAGATCGCGGAAGATGCTCCTCGCCCAACAACGCGCCGGACTTTCGCGGCCCTTACCTACAACCACACTCATACCAGCTCGATAGAAGCGCCAGGAGTAGAGAATGGCAGACCAGACTTTAGCGGACGTGAACAGTGAAAGTGGCAGCATCGGCAAGTGCCCTGTGATGTCGGGAACCCGGGCTCGGGGGACGACGGCCAACCAACATTGGTGGCCGAAGCAGTTGAACCTGAAAATGCTCGACCAGAATTCGTTGCAATCCAACCCCATGGGAGAGGACTTCGATTACGTAGAAGAATTCAATAGCCTCGACCTACAGGCCGTCAAAGACGATCTCATGGCGCTGATGACGGATTCCCAGGAGTGGTGGCCGGCCGACTACGGGCACTATGGGCCGTTTTTCATCCGCATGGCGTGGCACAGCGCGGGCACCTATCGCATCGGCGACGGCCGCGGCGGTGCCGGCTCCGGCACGATCCGTTTCGCCCCCCTCAACAGCTGGCCCGACAACGTCAACCTCGACCGGGCCCGTCGACTGCTCTGGCCGATCAAGCAAAAGTACGGCCGCAAGATCTCCTGGGCCGATCTGATGATCCTCACCGGCAACTGTGCCCTCGAGTCCATGGGGCTCGAGACGATGGGTTTTGCCGGTGGCCGCGAGGATGTTTGGCAACCGGAAGAGGACATTTACTGGGGCCCCGAGACGGAATGGCTCGGCGACCAACGCTACAGCGGCGATAGGGATCTTCAGAATCCCCTTGGCGCCGTGCAGATGGGTCTGATCTACGTCAACCCGGAAGGTCCGGAGGGCAACCCGGATCCCCTCGCCGCCGCCCGCGACATCCGCGAGACCTTCGCCCGCATGGCGATGAACGACGAGGAGACGGTGGCGCTGATCGCCGGTGGGCACACCTTCGGCAAAACCCACGGCGCCGCCTTGGAGGAGCATCTCGATCGCGAGCCCGAGGCTGCCACCCTGGCGGAGCAGGGCCTCGGTTGGCACAACCGGCACGGCAGCGGCAAGGGCGGCGACGCCATCACCAGCGGCCTGGAAGGCGCCTGGACCACCCAGCCGGTCACTTGGGACAACAACTTTTTCGAGAATCTCTTTGGCTTCGAATGGCAGCTGACCGAGAGCCCGGCGGGAGCCAAGCAGTGGACCCCCAAGGATTCGGCTGCCCAAGGCACCGTGCCCGATGCCCACGATCCGTCGAAGAAGCACGCCCCCATGATGTTGACCACCGATCTGGCGTTGCGTTTCGATCCGGTTTACGGACCCATCTCGCGGCATTATTTCGAGAACCCCGATGCCTTCGCCGAAGCTTTTTCCAAGGCTTGGTACAAGCTGACCCACCGCGACATGGGACCCGTGTCGCGCTATCTCGGTCCGTTGGTCCCCGCCGAGCCCATGCTCTGGCAGGACCCCGTCCCAGACGTAAATCACCAGCTGATCGACGACCAAGACATCGCCGCCCTCAAGGCCACCATCCTGGCCTCGGGTTTGTCGGTGTCACAACTGGTGTCGACCGCCTGGGCCTCGGCAGCGACCTTCCGCGGCACCGACAAACGCGGTGGAGCCAACGGAGCGCGCCTCCGTCTTGCGCCGCAGAACGGCTGGAGCGTCAACAACCCGGAGCAGCTGCACAGCGTGCTACAGACCCTGGAAGGCATTCAGAAAGATTTCGACGGCTCCCAGAGCGGTGGCAAGAAAGTCTCGCTGGCCGATCTGATCGTCCTCGGGGGCTGCGCCGCCGTCGAGCAAGCGGCGAAGGACGCCGGGCACCCCGTCCATGTGCCGTTCTCGCCGGGACGCACCGACGCGTCGCCGGAGCAGACCGACGTCGACTCGTTTGCCGTCCTCGAGCCGCGGGCGGACGGCTTTCGCAACTACCTGGCGGAGGGTCAAGATCGCTCGGCCGAGGATCTGTTGATCGACCGGGCCCAGATGCTGACCCTGACCGCCCCTGAGATGACGGTCCTGGTCGGCGGTATGCGGGCTCTGAATGCGAACACCGGGCACTCGAAACACGGTGTTTTCACCGATCGTCCCGGCGTGCTGGCCCCGGACTTCTTCGTCAACCTGCTGGACATGGGCACGCAGTGGAAAGCAACGTCCGCCGCCGAAGACATGTTCGAGGGACGCGATCGCCAGACCGGCGACCTCCTGTGGACCGGCAGCCGCGTCGATCTCGTCTTCGGCTCGAATTCCCAGCTCCGGGCCATCGCCGAGGTTTACGCCGCGGATGACGCCAAGGAGATCTTTGTGCTCGACTTCGTGGATGCGTGGGACAAGGTGATGCAACTCGATCGCTTTGATCTCTATGGAGCGTAGACAGGCCCGTTAGGCGGCTCGCCCGATTGACCGTTTGATGTTTTGCATCCGTGGCCCTTGGATAGAGATCCGAGGGCCTTTGCTATTGGGGCCACTGCTATTCGGGCCACTGCTATTCGTGGCCGACCGGTTGTAATCCTGTCTCTGCCACGGGCAAGAATTGCATCGGCAGGGTCGATCGGGCATCGCGACCCATCGCCGTTTAGGCTAGACCACCGTAGGAATCGACCTCCTCCTGGCTGGCGCGGGATTTGCTTGAACCGGCAGCATGGACATGCTCATCCGACCCTCCGACGGTCCTGCGCGGCCGCTTGGCCACTGCCGCCGCCAGCTCGCCCTGCTCCCCTGGGTGATTTTTTTCGTATTGCTGGCGACGGCGGTCGCCGCCCAGCAGCGTGAAATCCGCTTCGACCGGATCGAGCAGGGCCTTTCCCAAGGCACCGTCAACAGCATTCTGCAGGACAGCCGGGGCCTGATGTGGTTCGGCACCCAGGATGGTCTCAACCGCTTCGACGGCTATTCCATGGAGGTCTACAAGCACCATCCCGAGGACAAGGCGAGCTTGCCGAGCAATCACATCTGGTCCCTGCGGGAGGATGAGCGGGGGGATGTGTGGATCGGCACCGAGGGAGGGCCGGTGCGTTGGGTCCGTCGGCTGAACCGGTTCGAAAGGCTGCGACGCGGTGAGGCGGCCGATCTCGGCGTCAAGACGCGGGATGTTTGGCGGCATGGAGAGGTCGTGTGGATCGCCGACGATGGGCAGGGGCTTTCACGGCTCGACCTCGCCAGCGGTGCTGTGCAGCAGCTGCGGCACGATGCCGCGAGGGAAGGCGGCTTGGCCAGTGACCAGGTACTGACCTTCCTGCCGCAACCGCAAGCCGGCATTCTGTGGATTGGCACCACCGCCGGGTTGCATCGCCTCGATCTGGACACGGAGCGGCTCGAGCACATCGCCCTCGACGCCGTCGCCGAAGAGGGGGCGCAGCGCATTCGAGACATCGAAGAGGACACCCAGGGCCGCCTCTGGCTCGCCACCTATTCGGGATTGGTGCGCTTTGATCCGCGCTCCGACGAAGCGCTGCGTTGGCGTGCCGACGACGAGGCGCCGGGGGCCCTGTCGTCCGACATCCTGCGCGCCCTGTTGCTCGATCAACAGGGGTATCTGTGGGTGGGCACCGAGGAGGGGTTGCAGGTCTTCGAGCCGGCCCGCAAACCCTCGGAGCTGACCTTTGCCCACTACCGTGCCGAGGCCACGGACCCGGCCCGGTTGGCCAATCCCCGTGTTTTCTCCCTGTTCCAAGACCGTGGCGGCGTCCTCTGGGTGGGGACGCAAAGTGGCTTGCACAAATGGCACCCAAGCCGCTGGGCCTTTGGCCACTATCGCCATGATCCCCATAATCCCAACAGTTTGGCGAGCAATGCGGTGACCTCCTTTTCGGAGGGCCCCGACGGCAACCTGTGGATCGGCACCCTGGGCGGCGGCCTGGATCGCTGGGACCGCGAGGCGGGCGTATTTCTGCACCACCGCCCCGAGGACCGGCGGGGCCTCGACGACCGGCGCATCATGGCCCTGCTGCACGATCAGCGGGGGACTTTGTGGGTTGGTACCTATCGCAGCGGTCTCTTCCGCCTCGACGAGACGACCGATCGCTTCGTTGGTTTTCGCCATGATCCGAAGGATCCCAAGAGCCTCAGCGCCAACGCCATCTCGGTGCTCTTCGAAGATGCGTCGCGTCGCCTGTGGGTAGGGACCTTCGGTGGCGGTCTCAATCGATTTGACCCGGACACCGGGCAGGCGGAGCGCTTCCAAGCCTCGTCCGAGCCCGGTCGCTCCCTTTCCAGCAACAACATCACCGGCCTGGCGGAGAACGCCGATGGTCTCTGGGTGGCCACCACCGATGGGCTCGACTTGCTCGATCCGCGACGGGGCAACGTGGCCCACTTCGAGCTCGAGGTCGGGCGCCCTGGTCGAATGCCGATCATGTCGCTGCACGTCGATTCCCAGGGGACGCTGTGGGTGGGCACCAAGGACGCCGGACTGGCCCGGTTGATCGAGCACGACCCCGTTTCCGGCCAGGTCGACTTCTCCTTTCTCACCGAGAGTGACGGCTTGCCCAACGGGGTGATCTACGGCATCTACAACGGGGCCCCGAACCAATTGTGGGTCAGCACCAACAACGGCCTGAGCCGCATCGACTTCGACGCCCCCGGGGGGGAGCGTTTCACCAACTATGATCGAAGCCACGGCCTGCAACAGAACGAATTCAACTTCGGCGCCCACCACCAAAGCGCCAGCGGCGAGCTCTTCTTCGGTGGATTCAACGGCTTCAATGTCTTCCATCCGGAGAAGCTGCCGATCAACGGCCAGGCGCCGCCCTTGGTGCTGACGGCGATCAAAAAACTCAATCAGCCCGTCGACCTCGAGGTCCCCTTGGAGGATCTTCGCCAGCTCACCCTCGACCATCGCGATTCGATGATCTCCTTCGAATTCGCCGCCCTCGACTACGCTGCCCCCGAGCACAATCGTTACGCCCACAAGCTCGAAGGTTTCGATCGCGACTGGATCGAGCTCGGCGATGCACGGCTCGTCACCTACACAAATCTCAACCCGGGAAAGTACACCCTGCGGGTCAAGGCGGCCAATGGCGATGGCGTGTGGAACGAGGAGGGGCTGTCCCTGCCGATCCATGTCAAACCGGCTCCGTGGCGTACCTGGTGGGCCTACACCCTGTATCTGCTCGTCTTGAGCGGTAGCCTCTTGGCGGCCGTCCGCATGCGGATCGAGGGCCTGAAACGTAACGAACGTCGTTTGGAATCGATGGTGGAGCAGCGCACCACGGAGCTCGAAAGTGCCGTCAAACGCCTGGAGATCTCGGAGCAAGGGGCGCAGCGGGCCCGCCAGGAGGCCGAAGAGGCGAACCGTGCCAAGAGCATCTTCCTCTCCAGCATGAGTCACGAGCTCCGCACGCCGCTCAATGCAGTGATCGGCTTCTCCCAGCTCTTGCGGCGGGAGCGTGGTCTGCGAGAAAGCCATCGCAAACATCTGAACATCATCTTGCGCAGCGGCGAGCACCTGCTCGGGCTGATCAACGATGTGCTGTCCCTGTCGAAGATCGAGGCGGGAGAATCCACGTTGAACCCGCTGCCTTTCAACATTCGCCGCACCATTTCCGGGGTCATCGGCATGATTCAGATACGCGCCGAGCGGGCCGGAGTGCAACTGGCCGTCAGCCCGTGGAAAGATTTCCCGGAGGTGGTGGAAGGCGACGAAAAAAAACTGCGTCAAGTCTTGCTCAACCTGCTCTCCAACGCTGTCAAGTTCACCCCCCAGGGGGGGCAAGTGACCTTGCGTGGACGGTGGCTGCACGGAGTCGCTTTTTTCGATGTCGAGGATACGGGGGCCGGCATCGCTCCCGAAGAGCAGCAAAGCCTGTTCAGACCCTTCACTCAAACCGAGGCGGGCCGCCAGGCGCAGGAGGGCACCGGACTCGGTTTGACCATCAGCCGCGACTTTGTGCGCTTGATGGGCGGCGACATTTCCCTCAGCAGTGAGGTAGGGGTGGGCTCTCGATTTTCCTTCCACGTCCTGCTGCCGGCCGCCGAGGCCGGGGAGGCGTTGGTCGCCGGGCCGAACCGTTCGATCGCCGCCTTGGCTCCCGGACAGCCGAAATTCCGCGTCGTCGTGGCGGACGACAAAGAGGAAAATCGTTGGCTTCTGATGGAGTTGCTGAGCTCGGTGGGTTTTGAGGTGCGCGAGGCGGCGAACGGCGAGCAAGCCTTCGACCTCTGGCGCTCCTGGCGGCCCCACGTCATTTGGACGGACCTGCGAATGCCGGGGCAGAGCGGGCAGGAGCTCATCGTTGCCGTACGCCAGGCGGAAGCCGCCGAACCGACCCTGCGACGCACCGTGGTCCTGGTTCTGACGGCCACCGTGCTGGAACGCGATCGCCAGGAGATGCTCGATCTCGGCGCCGACGATTTTTTGGTCAAGCCGTTTGCCGAAGAGCAGATCTTCGAGGCGCTTGAAACGCACCTCGGAGCCCGCTTTCTCACCCATGAGCTCAGCGCCATGGCGCCGGCCGTCGGCGTCGGTGGGCTCAGCGACCTCCAGATCCAAGAAATACCGACGGCCATCCGCCAGAAGTTGCATGGGGCGTTGATCATCGGCGACCTGGACCTGGCTGGCGAAATCGTCTCGCAGAGCCACTTGGGCAAGGAGATTCGAGAGCTGTTGGAGCAGAAGCTCGCCAACTATGACATCGAGCCCTTGATTGAGCGGCTCGCCGAGGGGCCAACACAATGACCGGTCATTTCCTCGCCGCGGCCGAGGGGGAGGGCACCTTCGGCGACATCCTGGCGGTCGACGACCTGCCCAACAACCTCGACCTGTTGCGCTCCATTCTGAGCCGCGCCGGCTACCGCGTGCGCACCGCCAACAACGGGCCGCTGGCCCTGCGCATCGTTGAACGAAAAGTACCGGATCTGGTGCTGCTCGATATCAACATGCCGGAGATGGACGGCTTTGAGGTCTGTCGCCGCCTCAAGGAGATGCCCGATGGGGCCTCCCTGCCGGTGATTTTCATCAGTGCCCTCGACGGCGTTCTCGATAAAGTCCGGGGCTTCAAAGCCGGTGGGGTCGACTACGTCGTCAAGCCATTTCAAGCGGAAGAAGTTTTGATGCGGGTCCAGACTCATCTGGAGATTCACCGGTTGCGCAAGCAACTCGAAGAACGTAACCGGGAGCTCGAGCGCAAGCAAAAAGAAATCCTCAAATCGCAGCGCAAGGTCGAGATGGTGTTCACCGCCCTGGCGGACGTCCTGCCGGGCACGGTGCTCGACGGCAAGTACTCCATCGGTCGGAAAATCGGTGCCGGTGGCTACGGCGCGGTCTACGAAGGTGAGCATGTACACCTCGGCCGCCGGGTCGCTATCAAGATCCTGCAACCGGTCTCTCGAAGCATCACCCCTAACGCTTTTGAGCGCTTTCGGCTCGAGGGCATTTCCGCTTGCCGTATTCGCCACCACAACGCCGTCGAGGTGCTCGATTCCGGGGTCTCGGACCGCGGCATCGCCTATCTGATCATGGAGCTGCTCGAAGGTTTCACCGTGCGTCAGTTGCTCGACGGGTCGCCGACCGTGCCGCTACACCGTGCGGCGAGCATCGTGGCGCCGGTCGCTTCGGTGTTGGCCCAAGCGTCCAGCATGGGTCTGGTGCATCGCGATATCAAACCGGAGAACATCTTCCTCCACCGCCAGCCCGGCAGCGCCCAGGAGGTGGTCAAGCTGGTGGATTTCGGCATCGCCAAGATGCTCGACGAAGGGCAGGCCCAAGGGGCCGAAGGCGAGGCCGATAAGACCGGTGGCAGTGCCATCAAGACCACCGGTCTGATCGGCACGCCCTTTTACATCGCCCCCGAGAGGTTGCTCGACGGTCAAGACAGCATCAAGAGCGACCTTTACAGCCTTGGCGTGACCTTCTACGAGATGGTCTCCGGCAGGCGTCCCTTCGAAGACCTCAAGGATGGTTTGCGAATCTTGGTGAAGATTTGTCAGAGCGAGCCCCAAGAGCTGTTGCAGGTGGCACCGCATCTGCCGCCTTGGGTGTCGCATTTCACCATGCGCATGCTCGACAAGGAGCCGGAGAATCGTCCGACCGTCCGCGAGGTCCAGGCCTTCTTCGAAAACCTCTCGTCCGCCGGCGGCGCATCTGGCGAGCTGGAGGGTGCGACCGTGCCGGCACCCCAATTGGGGCTCACGACGGTACCCCTCGAGGTCTACCCTGGAGTTGCCGTCTCACCCGGAGTCGGGGCCGAGGGATCCATGGAGACGGTCACCGATCTCCATTCCTACGATTCCCGCGATTCCCGCGATTCCCGCGATTCGAAGACCCTACCCTTTGAAAACAAATCCGCAGTCGATAAACCGACGTTGTAGGAATTGCCGAAGGCCTTGTAGAAAAAAGCTCGGCACCGTCTTCTGCTCCTGCTTCTGGCACTGTCCTTCTGGGGGCAGCCACGGCGGGTCCTCTCCATAATCCAAGCAACTTCGAAGGCCGCGTTCCCAGGGGACGTGGTAGACGGGTTGACCTTTTTTGGGGGCCCGTTGAGGGACCCCTTGAAGCATTCCGGTGGTGGAAACCTCGCCAGGTCGAAATCTGGCATTGCATTTGCTTATTCTAATGGGTGATGCATTTTTCTACCGCCCATTCCCTTACCGACGTATGCTCCAAGGAGGACCCCATGCTCGTCCACCGAACGCTCTTCCGGCATCCACGAACCCGTCAGGCTCCAGCGCGTCTGCCGCAGCTCTGGACACTGTTGGTGGTGCTCTTCGCAGTGTTGACCCTGCCAGCCTACGCTGAGCCGCAGGCGTCAAGCTCACAGGCTGGGGAGGAAGAGACTGTCTCCTATTTGATCCAAGGGGATGATCTCGAGTCGGTGGTCGAAGCTGTGGAAACCGTGGGGGGCGAGATTACCCATCGCCTTGGCATCATTTCGGCCGTCGCGGCGAACCTGACAGCGAAGCAGAAAGCTCGGCTCAGCAAAGTCGAAGGGATTCGAATCTCTGCCAATGGATCGGTGGAAGTTGCCGGCAACGGCAATGGCAACGGTAATGGCAACGGCAACGGTAATAACGGCAACAACGGTAACAACGGCAACGGCTCGGAGCCCTCGATTTCGACCGTCTTTCCGGACTTGGTGGGGGCTCGGGAGCTGCACAGTCTGGCCATAGATGGTCGCGGTGTGACTGTCGCCGTCATCGACTCCGGTGTCTGGCGCACCCCAGAGTTGCTCTTCTCGTCGCAGGAGGATTACCGGCTCTTGCAGCAATACGACGCGGTCAACGATTCCACGGACTGGCAGTTCTGGGGCTCGACGGACGACTACGGTCATGGGACCCACATCGCAGGGATCATCGCCGATTCCAGTCGAGATGATGAAGGAAGATACCGCGGCTTGGCCCCCGGCTCCGACCTGGTGGTCGTCAAGGCCTTCGACGCCCAAGGGCGCGGCACCTACGCCGATGTCATCCGTGGCCTCGATTGGGTGGTCAACCAAAAAACCGACTACGGAATCCGCATCATCAACCTCTCTTTCAGCGCCGAAGCCCGCTCCTACTACTGGCAAGACCCCTTGAACCAAGCCGTGATGGCCGCCTGGCAGGCCGGTCTCGTGGTCGTCGCTTCGGCCGGTAACAATGGCCCCGACCCGATGACCATCGGCGTGCCCGGCAACAACCCATACATCATTACGGTCGGTGCCATGTCCGACAACTGGACTCCCGATCAACTGGCCGATGACCGGCTGACCTCCTTCTCGGCGGCCGGACCGACGGTCGAGGCCTTCATCAAACCCGACGTGGTCGCCCCCGGTGGCCGTCTTCAGGCCCTGATGCACGACGACGCCTTCATCGCCGACACCTTCCCCGAGTGGTACTCCGACGATCGTTATCTTCAGCTCTCCGGCACCTCGCAAGCCGCCGCTGTCACCAGTGGTGTGGTCGCTCTGCTCCTGCAATCCGAGCCCCAGCTGACACCCGACGAAGTTAAATGTCGCTTGATGTCGACCGCCCGTCCCGCCCTCGACGCCCAAGGCCTGCCCCTCTACAGCGTCTTCCAGCAAGGCGCCGGTCTGGTACACGCCGGTGACGCTTACTCCGGTCTGGACAACAACTGTGCCAACAACGGTCTCGACATCACCAAAGACCTCTCCGGTGAGGCCCACTACTCGGGGCCGGTACGCCGCGCCGAGGACGGCACCTACTTCCTTCCCGGTGTCAGCGCAGAGGGTTCAGCCTGGACCGGTGCCTTCCTGTGGAGCGAGGCCTTTCTGTGGAGCGAAGCCTTCCTGTGGAGCGAGGCGTTCTTGTGGAGCGAAGGTCTGGTGGAGACGGTCAGCGCTACGACGCTCGTTCCCCATGAATAAAATGGTTTCCCACTCAGCTGACGGAGCTCTGTTGACGGAGCTCGGTTGACGGAGCTCTTTCGCCAAAGGCCAGGTCGACGGCCGTCGCGCTAATCGAGACTCGAGCTTGCCGCCATAGCGCCCCGCAACAACTCGGCGGCCCGCCGTCTCGCGGAACGTACGGCGAGATCGAGGGGGGTGTCGCCGTCATTGTTGCGGCGGCTGACCTCGGCCCCTGCCGCCAGCAATAACCGAATATTCTCCACATAACCCCAGCCGGCGGCATGGTGCAGGGCGGTATTGCCGTCCCCATCGGCGAGATCGATGTCGACGTCGTGCTGCACAAAGTGTTGCAACAGTTGCGGCTCGTAGCTGCCACCCGCCAAGTGCAGGACGGAGGTGCCCTGCTTGTTGCGATGCTCGATGGAAGCGCCGTGGGCTAGGAGCAGCGCCACGGCCTCCGGTTGGCCGTTGCGGGTGGCGAAGGCCAAAGGCGTCCAGCCTTCGTCGTCCTGCGGATCGACGTTTGAAAAATGCTCGAGCAGGGTTTCGAGGATGGCGAGGTTTCCGCCATGGGCCGCCAAATGCAGCAGGCTCTGGCCGTAAACATTGATTTCATGGGCCGTTGGGGGTGCAAAAAGTAGATGGAAGACTTCATCGCGACCGTGGATGGCGGCTTCGGCCACCGGGCGATTCTTTTCACTATTCGGGCTGCCCTTGGAATCCCCGGCCAACAGCTTCATGACCTCCAGGTCGCCCCGCCGGGCCCCCAGATGGAGGGGCGTCAGCCCGGCGTGGTCGGGGCTATCGACCTCGCCGCCGGCCCGCATCAAGGCGGCGACCATGGTCACCGAGGCTTGGTCCGCCGCCAAGTGCAGGGCGCTGTGGCCCAGCCCGTTGCGGGCCTGGATCAAGTCGCCGCGGCGTTCCAGAAGCTGCTGCGCCAACGCCGTGTTATCGAGTCGAGCGCATTTCATCAGGGGTGTTTCGCCGCGATGGTCGAGCCAAGTGTCCCCGTCGGTGGGCCGCAGCTCTGAAGGCCGCAGCTCTGGGGGCCGCAGCTCTAGAGGCAGTAGCAGGGCCACGAAGTCCGCATCGTCCTGATAACAAGCCCAATGGAGCGGTAGGAAACCGGCCGCGTCCCGCTGGTCGCGTCGGGCGCCCTTGGCGAGCAGATGACGCACCAGGTCGCCGCGCCCCAGGCCGACGGCAAGGTGTAGCAGCGGTGTGCGACCGTCGCTTGGGGGCTCGGCGTCAACGGGGGGCAGCCGGGTCAACGCCGCCAGATCGTCGCGCAGGATGGCGTCGACGGCTTGCCGGTAGGCATCGTTATCGAGGTGGAAGGGGCTCAAGGGCCGAATACCTTTGGCGAACCGCTTCAAGGCCGGCAACGACGGATCGCCGCCGCGGCTTCCCAAGTACAACATGAAGGGCTCGAAGCGTTGCAGATCGATGACCGACGACAGCTTCCAATAAAGGATACCGGCCAGGCCGCTATCGCCCTCCGTCCACATCTGGTGCAGGGCCTGCAGCGCCAAGGCCCGTTCGGCCGGCTCGAGGGGTTGCGCAGCCCAGAAGAAGGCCCGGTCCCGGTCCACCTCGCCCTCCGGGTCCCACAGGGGGATGAAACCCTTCGAGCTCCACGGGGCCACGGTCACCCCCCGCCGACGGGTGTAACCGAGCTCGGTGAAGAGCACCTCTTGGGGCAGGTCGTGGGCCGACTTGAAGGCCTGGATGTCGTTGAAGATTTGCCGCCATGCCTCAGTCAGCCCGCCTTCGCTGAGGGGCGTCTCGAGGGTGGCGCGCAGGGGGAAATAGGCGTTGATGCCGATGAGATCGAGGCTGTCCCAGAAGGAGACTTCATGGAAGTTGTCGAAGTTGGCCGCCAGGGTAAGGCGGCCGGAGTACACCTGCCGCACCCGGCGAATCAGCTGACGCCACTGGGCGTCCAAGAGCTGGCGCCGCCGATTCATCGCCGCTACCGCATCGTCAGCTCCGTCGAAGGTGTAAACGGTGGCCCAGTTTCGCTCAGCGGCGTTGCGTTGCCGCAGGAAGTCGTCGAGGGATAGGAAGTCACCGGCCCCCATGCCGACGCGTATGTCCTCGCTGAACAGGTGCTCCGAGCGGCCTACCAAGTTGCGCAGCCGCTCCTGGCTAGCATCGTCCAGATAGTAGGCGGGCAGGTGGGGGATCTCTTTCACCGGCAAGGTGGCGGTCAAAGAATTCATCTCGCTGGCGATGCCGAGCACCGCAATCCCTTCCTGTTCGGCGATACGGGCCCATTTGAGAACCAGCTCGCCGTAGATGCGAAACCAATCCTTGGTCGCCGGCTCGCTTTCCGGGTAGATCAAGCCATGCCAAAGGAACCGGTTGTCCGGCTCGTTGTGATCCAAGGCGACGCGCAGGATCAACACCACCTGGAGGCCGTTCTGACGGGCTGCCCGGATTTCGTCGAGCACTGACGGTTGGTCCGTGTCGTACCAGAGCTTGGCCGTGTTCCAGGGGCCCTGATGGGCATAGACCGTCACTTGCACGGCGTTCATGCCCGCCCGGTGCAACGCCGCCACCCAGCGTTGGTGGTCGGTCTCGTGGGTTTGAATGCCACCGAGCAGGAACGGCGTCGGCTCGCGGCCCGGCGCCGGGGAGGGCGGGGCTTGGGCGACGGAGCCGGCTGCCGAGAGGAGACAGCAAAGGCTGGCTAGAAGCCGAAGGCGAAGTGGGTTCATGCCGTGGAGCAACTCGCTGGGCAGTCGAAAGTGAATGGTGTGCCGATTTGGACCCTGGCGCGATGATAGTCGGCCTGCGCCGACAGGTCGAGGATCTTCAGGATAGAGAAAACCCGGCACGGAGACGGCTCCGTACCGGGTTGAGGCCCTATCCGGTTACTTCGAGCGCCCTAGGGGCACGGGAAATAGAGGCCGGTGCCCGGATAGGTGCACGAGGGCCAGGTCAGACCTCCGTAGGTGAATCGCACCTCATAGAGCTGCGAGGTGTTGGCGTTTGGCACCGAGGAGTACCAAATCCCGCTGCCGTTCGGTAGCGGCTGATAGCCGTTGGTGGTCCACGGGCCGCTGGTGGTCACATTGCGCCAGCTCACCTGGACCCGACTTCCCGCCGGAGCGCCCGTGGCGCTGCCCGCCATGACCAGGCTGCCGGGCGGGCCAAAACCCGCCAGAGACTGCGGCTGGAGCCAGATCAGGCGGGCGTCGGCGTTGCTGTCGAAATCGAAGGTGGCGGTGCAGCTACGATTCGACGACAAACTGACCGTGCCGTCCGAACAGTCGCTCTGACCGCTCCAACCGGCGAAGATCGAGTTGGCCGCCGGTGACGCCGCCATAGTCACCGTCGTATTGCGCGGGAACCAGTAGGCGCAGGTCGATCCGCATTGGACGCCGGCGGGCGAGCTGGTGACGGTGCCGCTTCCGGTGCCGTTCTTGCTGATGCTCAGCGACCGGCACTCGATGGACCGCGGGCTATTGCCCAGGCTGGTGGTGGTTCCCCCGTAGCGGATGTTGATCGAATGTAGAGCACCGTCGCGCACCGAGGCGGGGAGGCTGAAGCCGAAGCCGTGGTAGCCATTGCCGATGCCCGCATTGAGCAGGTCCTGACGGAACTGATTGGCGCTCACCGTACCGAGCAGCGTCGAGCCGTCGTAGATGTCGACGGTGATTGGCGTGTTCGGCTGATTGGCATCCCAAGCCCAGCCGGTGACGCCATAGCAGCCTACGGTGTCGTGGAACCCACCATAGGCCGGCGGGCCGGTGTAGGTGAAGGCCGAAGTCTTGGTCGCCGTACCCGAGGGGGTTGTCACCTGGACGTTGACGACACCCGCACCGTGGGCCGGCGTCGACAGGGTGATCTTGTTGTGGGTGCGCGACAAGATGGTGGCGTTGGTGCCGCCGAACTTGACGCTCGAGGCGCAATCGAGGTTGTTGCCATTGACGGTGAGCAACGTGCCACCACCGGTGGAGCCGGAGGTCGGTGAGACGGTGGAGAGGGTGGGGGCGGCGTCGGTGCACAGCTCGGCGGGCACGATTTGCAAACCGGGATAGGGCAGACTGCACCCCGGGATGTTCATCGGAGCGAACATCCACAGGCCGGTGCGACCCCCGATCGTCCCATGGTGAAGCCCCACATCCCTCGGGGTGGTGTCGCCCGCCGGCACCAGGCTGCGCAGGCTGGCGTCATCGATGGTCACGGGAGTCGTCCACAGATTGGAGCTCAAAGAGCTGGAGGTCTGGACTTTGGTGCTGTTGCCGGGGGCGTCACCGAAGGTATAGACGTGCAGCCACTTGCGGCTCAGCGGATCGTAGCGAATCTCACCGCTGCCGAAGCCGAAGGGTGTGCCATTGCGGCCCTGGTAAGTGCCGAGCACCGGCTCACCGGGCATGGCGCTGCCGCCGTTGGTGATGTCGTAATTCCACACCATGAGGCCGGAGTCGAGGTTCTTCCAAGCACCGGTTTCGCCGGGTGGCTTCTGGTAGATCTGCTTGTTGCCGCCGAGCCCGAAGGGCTGGCTCGGATCGTGGGAGAAACGGATTCCCCAGGTGTCGAGAAAACCGTGGGCATCGAAGCCATAGTGGTTGAAGTAGATATAAAAGGTTCCGTCCGAACCCTTGGCGGGCTGGTAGGCGAGGTTGATTTCACCGATGCCCAGGGCCGGCGGAGCGGTGACGCAATTGTGGTAGCGGGCCTTGAGGATCGGCGTCCAACCCTCGCCGGTGGGTTCGTCGGGGTCGAGGGGGTTGGGTAGGTTATAGACATTCCAAGTCACGCCGTCGGTCGAGCTGGCCCAGTAGATACGGCCGGCGATGTAATCGGCATTGCCACCGTTGAAGGCCATGTAGTAGGTGGAGCCCACTTTGACGACGCTTGGATTGCCGATGGGTCCCGGCGGGCCCCCGGAAGGGACGTAGCCACAACGGTTGTAGGCGCCCTTGAGCGTTGGGCAGGAATTGACGCTGGGCACCGTCCAGTTGCCGGTGGAGGGATTCAGGCTGGCGCTGTAAAAATCATCGATTTGCGCTAGCGGCAAACCCGCCGTCGGACAGGAAGATCCCGGCGGCCGTCCGGATTGGGCGATGAATCCCAGATCGCCGTTGGGCAGCGTCATGAGGGACGGGTTATACCAAGTGGTGCCACAGTTGGCAGCCGGATGCGAAGCGAGGAGGGCGGTGGGCTCGCCGGTGATGTAGCCCTGAGCGTTGGCATCGGGCGCCATCGGAGCGAAGCAGAAGAGCAAAAGGATGATTACAGGAATGGGAAGTTTGGCGAAGGCGTGCATTCATCTCTCCAGTAGTTGAGAACTGTCAATAATGCGATGTCCGTACTGGGGCGTTGCTGGGCCGAGCTCCGTCAGCGCGTTTGGGAGGTCTCGTTATCGAAGCTCCTTATGCTTGGATCGCATAAGAGCTCGGGCCTACCCTCTAAGCGACAATGACGGAGTTTTCTGATCACCTCGATGCAAAATTTTTTTCCAGGTTCCCGGTTCCAAGGTTCACCTGCCACTCCACAAAGGTCCGGAGACCGTGGTAGATTTCAGCGATGCGATCCACCTACCCAATGCTCTGCGGGCTCTTTTTTCTTGCTTTGGCGGCAGCCGGGCAGACGACATCCCAAGCGACCCTCGAAGCTGAAGGCGAGAAAGCTGCCGAGGTCAAACCGGCGCCCCCGCCCCGGCCCTCCAGTGCCCCCACGTGAAGTGGCTGACCCGGTGAGGGTGCGCCGCTCCGGGGGAGTGGCTTCGACGAATTTCGCTTCAGCACGTCCTTGCGCTGGGTAGACACCGAGCTCGAGCGTCCCAATTGGCGTGCGACACTGAGCTACAGCCTGCATCCGAGGTTGCAGGTCGGCATTGAGGTCAATCCGGAAGCCGACGAGGTGGGGCCCTTGGTGACCTGGTTTCTGCTCACCGAGGGCGATCGCAAGCCGGCGCTTTTTTTCGGCACCAGCTCTGATCGCATCGGCTCACCGGAGGGTGAGCAGGCCTATTTCCTGACCGCCGCCAAGCGTCATGCCAGGTGGCCGGTCTCCGCCTATGTGAGCCTCAACTACTCGGAGTGGGATGGCGATTTCAACGTCCCCTTCGGCGTCGAGGTGAGCCTCGGCGAACGCTTCTCAATGCGACCGATGTACGACGGCCAACGTACCCACTTGACCATGAGCTATAGTCTCGAGCGCCATAACATCTCCCTGCTCTGGGTCTGGTTGGAGCGTTTCGGCGTCGCCTATTCCACCCGCTTCTGAGCCCGGGGATCGACCGATGACAAGGATGGAAATGAGCTTCAGAAAATTGCCAGTTTTGCTGTTGGGATTTGCCTTATTGGGCCTCGCCAATCCGGGGATCGGCGCCGAAACCGACTCGAATCTCGAAGCAGCGGTATGTCCCGTGTGCCGGGTTCATGAGGGGGAGACGGAGCCCGAAGAGGTGGCGGCGACGGCCGAGCACGGCGGCCATACCTACGGCTTCTGCTCCGTCGCCTGTCGCGACAAATTTGTTGCCGAACCCACCGGCTACCTGCCGCCGGTGCTACCGCGTCCAGCCCCCGCCTTTGAAGCTTTGGACCTCGAGGGGACGACCTTTTCCTCCGAGGCGTTGCAAGGCCAGTGGACCTTGCTGGATTTCTGGGCCACTTGGTGCCAGCCCTGTGTCACCGATCTGCCAAAGCTCACGGACTTGCACCGGCGGTACGCCGAGCAGGGATTTGCCGTGGTGAGCATCTCGATCGATGAAGGCAAGGGGGCCAACAAGAAAGTGGCCCGGATGATCAAGCGACGCCAAGCCGCCCATCCCGTCTATCTCGATTCGGCAACGGCTCCTGCCTGGTCGGCCTACAAAGTGCGGGTGGTGCCGGCCCAGTTCTTGATCAACCCGCAAGGGCAAATCGTCGCCCAGTGGTCCGGCGCCATCGATTTGGCGGAGGTCGAAGCCGAGCTGTCGCGCTGGCTCGACGAAGGTTGAAATCCGCGACTTTGAGGCGCTAGTCTCTGTTGATCGGGCTGCGCTGTGCCTCATTGATCAGTGAGTTTTTGTCCTGTAGAGTAGTGCGGTTTCAAAGTGTCTGGCTCGGGCCGCTCTGAAAGGTGTCGGAGGATCCTCGGTGCTATGAAAATGAAAAGTATCGAGCAACCACCGAAGTCTGTTGTCCCGCATCGTCGGGATCGAGACCGACGCCCCGAAAAGACTCTGGACAGCGACGCTCGAACGGATGCCACATTCGATCGGGGATCCCTCCTGCGGCGCGCTGTTCACCTAGGGCACCGTTCGACGGAGTCGACGGTCACCGGCGTGGGTCCTTTGTCGCAGCAACGGGAAAGACCACTGCGATCGGCTCCCGCCGTGACCCGTCCTCGAGTTGAGCGAGGGGTAGCGAGTCCCGTTCAGCGGATGAAGTTCCAGTTTGTCCCCTCCGACGTCAAAGCAACCAAGACCGTCGACAAAAAATTGGATCAGATCGTCCCCATCCTGACGAAGGTCGTTGCGCAGTTCGGCAGTGACAAGGCGACCGTCAAGCTCGAGCTGATCAACGAAAGTGGCATCAGCCCCGCTTTTTCCAGTCGTGATCGGTCGAAAAACAAGGACTATTCGGGCGATGTCCTCATCACCCTCAACCAGTGGTACGCCGAGCGGGCCTCGGTGGGCGATATCTTGGGCATGCTGGTGCATGAGCTGGGTGTGCACGCCATGGCTGACTTCGAGATGGGGATGCAAGTGACTTCAGGCGGCAAGAAACTCGGGGCCGACAGGGACTCGCCGTTTATGGACGAGCGGGCCAGCGAGGGGAGTAAGCATGAGCTGGATAACAAGAACCTTACCAAAGGGCCGCATACCCTGGCTTCGATCAATCGAAACGGTCCCGAAGATCGCAGGCAAGAGGATCATGTCAACGTTGGAAAAGGACTCATTTCGGGCAAAGTGAAATCCCGAGCCGAGGTCTATACCAAGACATTCCTCGAGACCGGCAAGGCGATCAGCAACAATAGAGAGATTTCACCCGAGTACCGTAAACAGCAGCTCCGCGATTTGATCGATTCCTTTTTCTTCGACATCGCCCGCATTGTCGCCACGGACGATGGTAAACCGCTTGCTATGTACAAGGAAACGGATGCTATTGCGGAGCTGATGAATTTCTTCCATCAAGAGGTCGTCAAGAAATACAACAAGGCGCATCCTTGGCTGAACGACAAAGAGTTGCAGGTTCATGCCACCGGGTCAGGATTGAGAAAGCGCCTTTGGGGATTGGTGGGCGAGCTGATCAAGTCCTCCAATCCGACAGTGCAGAAGGTCGGTGGCGGGCTCGGCGGTGGTCTGCTAGCCCTCGGCGCATACGCTTTGGGAGGTCTCGCCGCCGGGCCTGCGCTGGCGGTCGGCGCCGTCGGGGGACTTGGGATCTGGGGGGCATCCAAGCTATTGGGGTACTAGCGGCCTGTGGCAAGGGCCGTTCAGGCGGATGGTCAGGTGAGCCTGCCGCTGCTATTCGAAATCCACCAAGTCTTGTTTGGGACCCGCGGCGGCGGGATCGAAGACCAAATTGTGCGGCAGGGGAAATTGATGGGAACGGCTTTCAGTGAAGTGCATGAGGTAGCCGGCCGTATTGAGGAAGACGATGGCGTCCCCCACTTGCACCCCGTTGGCGAAGCGCACCCGTCGGTGGGTGATCAGGTCATCCTCGGAGCAGTAGCTGCCGGTGAGGAAGACCTCCGTCGGTCGAACCGGTGGCCGGGGTTGGGCCGAGACCAAGACGGGATCGGTCAGCAGCTCTGATTTCCGCGAGCGGCAATTCGAGCTGTTCATCTCGAGGCCCAAGAGCACCTCGCCCGTGGGCAGCTGCTTGCGGTGGGCGACGCGGGCCACGGTCAGGCCACAGCCATCGAGAAGGAAACGGCCCGGCTCGATACACAGCCGCAGGCCGCGCTGCCGCAAGGCGGCGGCCACGGTCTCTTGTGGGTTGCTCGGTCGCTGGGCCTCGAGGATCTGCCGCATCCACGACCCGGCATCGAGGGGTTGATGGTGGGGGTAGGCGTTGAAGGGGCCGAGGACCTCGCCGCGGTGAGCGATCCTGCCGTAGCCGTAGTTGCGATAGGTGATCGGCGGCCGTTGCCCCAGCAGGGCGCGCTCGAGCTGGAGTTGGAAGGCGTTCCACGGCGCCGCATCTTCAACATAGGAGACGGGCACACCTCCGCCCATGTCGATGAAACTCAGCCCGTGGCCTTGGGAAGCCAGCCGGTCGGCCAGCGCCAGGCAGTGGTCGAGGGCGGCCAGTCGATCGTCCGTGCGGTAGCCGTCGAGATGGAAATGGAGCCCTTCGAGGCGCAGCTCGCCACTCTCCAAGGCTGGAGCCAACCCTTCGACCACCCTTTCCGCGGTCTCGACATCGTATCCAAAACGTGAGCGCAGAGCACCGTCGGCGGTGCGGAAACCGCTGAGCCGCAGCGCCATGTTGGCGGGACGTCCCAGGTGCCGGACGACGGCGAGCAGGGCTTGCCGTTCGCAATCGTTGTCGAGCACCACCGTGGCGCCGCACTCGACGGCCAAGCGTAGCAAGGCGGCAGACTTGACGGCGGCGGTGATCACCAGGCGTGGGCCGGCGGCTCCGAGGGCTCGGGCCTGCAGGAGCTCCTCTTGGCTGGCGATGTCGACCCCCAGACCGGCACCCAGGGCCGCCTGGACATAGATCAGCGCTTTGTTGGCTTTGCGAGCGAAAAAGATGTCGAGATCGAGGCCGAGCTCGGCGGCGGTGGTGCTCAGGATCGAGGCATTGTCGAGCAGCGGCACGGTGTGGTGCACATGCAGCGGCGAGCCGTAGGTGTCGAGCATCTCGTGCACCGCCCGGTGGTCGCGGCACCACTCGGCTTGCCACGGTTGCATGCGGGGCGGCATGCGGGGCAGCGTGTGATCGTCGAGGGACGGCCCTTCAAGATATGGCTTGCAACTCATGGAAGTTTCTCCTGGCGTCGCAGGTGACGGCCGGCGAGTCCGCTGGCCCAGGCGGCGATATGGGGGTGGAGTGTACGGCTCAAGGTGTCATTGCCGAGCACGCAGCCCTCCGTGGGGCGTCCAAAAACCGCCAGACTCGCCGCGCTCTGGCCATTGCTGGCCACCGCTTGGCCCTGGGCGTTGATCTCGACGCCGTCGGTGTCGGCGGCGAGCCGGACGCTGCCGTCGCGGAGTAATTGCTCGAACAGCGGGGCACTCTGGGGGGCGATGCCGGGTGGAGCCAGGACGGCGTGCACCAAGACATCCACCGAGCGTGCCTCACCGCGTCCCGGGTCTTGATTGCGACGTAGTTGCGGTCGCTCCGCCGTCAGCTCGACCTGCGGATCGTCGAGCCAGGAGAGATCGACTTTGCCGCTGCGCACCAAGGCGAGAAAGCGGGCGGCATTTTCAGCCGGCGGACCGAAGGCCAAGCGCTCCATCTCCACCGCCAAGCGCTCGAAGGCCCGCCGGTTGGGGGCAAAGCCGCCGCCCCTGCCGACCACCTCCACCAGGCTGGGATAGAGGCCGCGCCAAGCGGCGCCGAGGGCCCATTCATCGTCCCGTGGACGCTCGCCGTAGGCCACCTTGAGGGAGCGGCTGAGGGCCGCTGCGATGGGTTCGCCCAGGAAGCGGCCTCGGGGTTGGGTGCAGAGAAATTTGAGGCGGGCCGTCAGGCGATCGATGACCTCCGCCTTGGCATACGATGCCTTATCCTCGATCCTAGCGCTGGCCAGGGCCCCGCAGGCGGTGTGCAGCAAGATGTCGTAGAGACCCTCCATTGGCAGGGGGCCTCCGTCGGCCACCAGATGCCGTAGCCGTGCGCCGCCGTCGGTCCAAAGGGCCTCCAGACCTGCCGGCGTCGGTGACCGCTGGGGGTCGGGTTTGGGGATCATCGGCCGACCGCTGCGGCAGAAGGGTACAACCACCGCCACCTCGTCCTCGGCCGACCGATAGGCCAGCGACGAGGTGGCGCCGTCGAGGTGAAAACGACCGCCGCGGCCTTCGAAGAGAGCCAGTGTGGCGTCGAGGGCGGTGAGGCCGAAGCCGCGGATCGCCACCTGGCTAGCGGGGGGTACCCGTTCCGTCGACAGCTGCTCGCCCACCGGGAAGACCGCCGGTATCACCCTCCCATGCGGTTCGCTCGACGGGCCGCGGCGGGAGTCGTGGCCGGTGCAGAGAACGACCTCATCCACCACCACCTGCAGGTCGTCGCTCCGCACCTTCCAGGCCCCGTCGCGACCTTCGATGGAGCTCACGGCCTGGCGCAGCCAGCGGACCTTGCCAAAGCGTCGGAGCTCCCTCGCCACCCTCTGGAAGCCGTCGTGGAGGTATTCGCCAACAACCGCCCTCGGGGCATATCCCTGGGGATTTGCCAGCGACGGTCGGTGGTGCCGCAGCCATTGCACGAGGTCGAGACCGGGAGCTGTGGAGGGGCGGTTCGGCGACCAGAGGTCGACGCAACGGTTGGCAAAATTGAGTCTCAAGAAGTGGGGCTGCCGTGGATCATAGACGGGACCGGCTCCGGGATAGGGATGGGGCTCGAAGAGATAACAATCCACGGGTCCCAGCAGGGCCCCCGAAGCCAATTCCACGGCCAAGCGCTCGAGCACGTAGAGGCCCTTGGGACCGACGCCGACGACGGCCAGACGCAGGGGCGGAGGCGACCCATCGTCTTGGGCGCCCAATGTCCCTGTAGCCTCGACAGGTATGGAGCCGGCAGGCATGGTGTTGGCATTCATGGCGTTGGCGTTCATGCGTTGGCGTTCATGCGTTGGCGATGATGGCGTTGGCCTTCATGGTGTTGGCCTTCATGCGGTGGTAGGCGCCGTGCCCTCGACGGCACGTTGCAGCCCATCGGGGGAGCAGCCGAGCTCCCGTTCGACCCATGCATCGTCGAACACGGTATCGAGATAGCGGGTACCACGGTCCGCCAGAATCGCCACGCAGACGGTGTCGCGGGGCATCTCCGGAGCCATCCGGCGAACGGCCTCCAAGACGCCTCCCGAGGAGCCACCGGCCAATATACCTTCGCGCCGCGCCAGCCGGCGACAGCCCACCACGCACTCCAGGTCGGACACCCGTTCGATGTGGTCGAAGCTCACCGAGGCAGCCAAGGGCGGTTCTTTGCCGGCGCCAAGTCCCGGGATGCGTCGTTCGCCCCGTTGGCCACCGAACAGCACACTACCCTTGGCGTCGACGGCCACGACGCGGGTCTCGAGGCGGTGCTGCCGCAGGTAGCTCTGACAACCCTGGGCGGTGCCGGTGCTGCTGGTGGCGACGAAGAGCAGGTCGAGACGCCCGTCGAGGGATTCGACGATTTCTCGAATGGTTCCCAGCCGGTGGGACAGCGGGTTGTCGGGATTGGCATATTGGTTAGGCCAAAAAGTGTTGGGATGCGAGTCCAGGGTTTGTTGGACCCGCTCCAATCGGGCGGTGAGGAAATCACCGGTCAGCGGATCCGGCTCGGTGACGCAGTCCACCTCGGCGCCGTAGGCCCCCAAGATGGCGATGTTCTGTTTCTGGGTTCGCGGATCGACGATGCAGCGGAAGCGCAAGCCGTGGAAGCTGCAGAATTGTGCCAGCCCAATGGCCGTATTGCCGGACGACGACTCGACGATCAAGGTCTCGGGACCGACGAGCCCCCGTTCCAGGGCCTCGGCGAGCATGCGGGTTGCGGGCCTATCCTTGGCGCTGCCGCCGGGGTTGGCCAGCTCGAGCTTGCCATAGAGCTCGAGGTCTGGACGGTCGAGGTAACGCCGCAGCCGCACCAGCGGTGTATTGCCGATGGCGTCGAGAATGCCGTCGGCCACCGCCGCTGGGTGCTGGGTGCTCGGGGCTGAGCGGGTCGAGGGTTCCACTGTGGTCTGCTGTACCACAGAGGTCTGCCGTGCCACAGAGGTCTGCCGTGCCACAGGCGGTGAGGGTGAAGCGCTCATCGCACCAGCCACCGAGCGTGGCGAACCCGGTCCCGCCTGGCCGGTGGGGAGATGGCCTCCACAATCCTTGCGGTGGAAGCGAAGCCCCATGCCGGAATAGCGGCGAGCAGGGACACGAATAGAGCGAGGTCCAGGTTGGGCATCGTAGATCTCCAGCTTGGTTCAGGATCTCGGAACCCCAAATTAGGGGGTTCGGCAGTCGGACTCCTGATAGATCTGCAATACCGGTGCCACGCCCTCAGAAGTGATGTGTCACTTCAGGCCTGGGGTCGCTCGGTAGTCGTCGCCTATTCGCCGCAGGCCCCGCCGCGGGGCCTGCGGAGTGGCCGCAAGGCCACCGTCGTCAGGTAGGGGAAGGCTGGGTCGGCCGCCGCCAACGACCGTCTGGGAGGTTCAAATTTTCATCCGATCTTGCAGAAATTGCACGGCTCAGCACGCGCCCCACGTCCGCCGCGCTCCGCCTGGCGACGGAGCGCGCGGCTAGGGCCGCCAGCTCAAAAACGCTCTAGGATGGCATTGAAGGTGGCGCTGGGACGCATGGCCGCCGATACCAGGGCATCGTCGGTCAGGTAGTAACCCCCCAGGTCCACCGGTTCCCCCTGAGCCCCGTTGAGCTCGGCGAGGATGGTTGCTTCGTTGTCGGCCAGGGCGGCGGCCAGCGGTGCAAAGCGCTTGGCCAGGTCCCGATCGTCCGTTTGCTCGCTGAGGGCCTGAGCCCAGAAGAGAGCGAGGTAGAAATGACTGCCGCGATTGTCCAACTCGTGCACCTTGCGCGACGGGGCCTTGCGCTGCAAGAGAACCTGGGCGGTGGCTTGTTCGAGGGCCTCGCCGACGATCCGCGCCGGCGCTTGGTCGAAGCGCTCACTCAGGTGCTCCAGGGAGGCGCCGAGGGCCATGAATTCGCCCAGCGAATCCCACCGCAAGTGGCCTTCGGAGATGAACTGCTGCACGTGCTTGGGGGCCGAGCCACCGGCTCCGGTTTCGAAGAGGCCACCGCCGTTCATCAGCGGCACGATGGACAACATCTTGGCGCTGGTCCCCACCTCGAGAATCGGGAAAAGGTCCGTCAGGTAGTCACGCAGCACGTTGCCGGTCACCGAGATGGTGTCCTCGCCCCGGGCCAAGCGCTCGAGGGTGAAGCGGGTGGCCTCGACCGGCGATAGGATGCGCAAGTCGAGATCTTTGGTGTCGTGGTCTTGTAGATAGGTTTCGACCTTCTGGATCAACTGCCGGTCGTGGGCCCGTTGGGAATCCAGCCAAAAAACGGCGGGGGTTTGGGAAAGCCGCGCCCGGCTGACCGCCAGCTTGACCCAGTCGCGCACCGCCGCGTCCTTGGTCTGGCACATGCGCCAGATGTCTCCGGCTGCCACCGCATGCTCCAGCAGGGTCTGTCCGGCACTGTCGATGACCCGCACGGTGCCCGCCGTCTGGATCTCGAAGGTTTTGTCGTGCGAGCCGTACTCTTCGGCCTTCTTGGCCATCAGCCCGACGTTGGGCACACTGCCCATGGTGGTGGGGTCGAATGCCCCGTGCTGCTTGCAGAAATCGATCACCACTTGGTAGAGGCCGGCATAGCTGCTGTCCGGGATCACCGCCTTGGTGTCCTGCTGTTCGCCCTCGGCATTCCACATGCGACCGGACCCGCGGATCATCGCCGGCATGGAGGCGTCGATGATGACGTCGCTGGGCACATGCAGGTTGGTGATGCCGCGATCGGAATCGACCATCGCCAGGTCCGGCCCAGCGTCGAGGATGGCTTGGATCTCGGCTTCGATCTCGGCCCGTCGCTCGGCGGGCAGGGCCTGCAGACTGGCCACCAGGTCACCGAAACCGTTGTTGACGTCCACCCCGAGCTGCTCGAAGGTGTCGCCGAATTTCTCGAACAAGGGGGCGAAGAAGACGCGAACGCAGTGACCGAAGATGATCGGGTCGCTGACTTTCATCATCGTCGCCTTCATGTGCAAGGAGAAAAGCAGGCCGGAAGCGCGGGCCTCGGCGATTTGCTTTTCGAGAAAGGCCACCAGGGCCTCCTTGCTCATCACGGCGGCGTCGATGATTTCGTCCGCCTCGAGGGCCAAATCGCGGCGCAAGATGGTGCGGCTGCCGTCCTCGGCCTGTAGCTCGATGTTGACTTGGGTGGCGGCCGGCAGGACCACGGAGCGCTCCGAGGAGTAAAAATCACCGTCGGTCATGGTCGCCACGTGGGTTCGGCTGTCGCTGCTCCAGGCGCCCATGGAATGAGGATTCTTGCGGGCGTACTCCTTGACCGCTTTGGGTGCCCGGCGATCGGAGTTCCCTTCCCGCAGCACCGGGTTGACGGCGCTGCCCTTGACCTTGTCATACCGTGCCTTGATCCCTTGCTGCGCCTCGTTGGTGGGATCTTCCGGATAGTCGGGGACGGCGAAGCCGGCGGCCTGCAGCTCGCTGATGGCGGCCTGCAGCTGGGGAATCGAAGCGCTGATGTTGGGCAGCTTGATGATGTTGGCCGTCGGCGATTGGGCCAACTGGCCAAGCTCGGCAAGGGCATCGCCAATCCGTTGCTCGGAGGTCAGGTAATCGGGAAACGTGGCGAGGATGCGACCGGCCAGAGAAATATCGCGGGTTTCAACCTCGATCCCCGCCGGTGCGGTGAAGGCGCGCACGATCGGCAGCAGGGAATGGGTGGCGAGGGCTGGCGCTTCGTCGGTCTGGGTGTAGATGATCGTCGGTTTTCGGCTCATAGATAGTGTGCTCTGCTCGGCTAATCCGGTGGGCGCGGCGTCAGGCCGCCGCTTCCGTCCGGAGGGTGGGTTGAAGGACTGACATCGGCGCGCTTCAGGCGCCGTTCTCTGCCCAATTGTTGCACAGAAGGCGGTGCTGCATGGCAACCGGGAAATCTGCGCCATCGACCTTGCTCGAGACGATAGGCCTGGCGGTGAGATCTCCAAGGCTTCGTCCCATGGGTTGTCGACGGAAGTGCTGGTGCTCAGCTCCCCATTGCTTCCAATGCCGGTCCTGGCGCCTGGGATCGCAAGAGAAATCGAGAAAAAATGGCACCAAATCCCATCTCCCAACGCGGTTTAGGCAGATGGTACACAAGTGAGCTTCGCTGGAGCCTGTGCTTCGGAATCTCTGACCTACACAAGGAGATCACCGTGAAGATCGTCAAGTTGGTTACGACCACCATGACAACAGTCCGTGCTTGGAGAAATACACGCGGTTTGCTGAGGGCCGCCCAGTTTGCTTTTTCTATTCAACTTGTCCTTGTCGGGGGGGCGGCTCCGGCCGCAGCCTCCTCGAGCCAAGGCCAGCCGGGTGAGAAAAATGCCGCCGAGATTCGGGTGGAAAAGCGGCAGGCCGAAAGAATGGCCAAGGCTCAGCCCACACGGTTGGTCAGCTCGCACTACTCCATCCAGGGAAGCGACGAAACAACTCTCTATATGATCAACAAAGTGAGTGAGCCCATCGAGGTCGAGGTCGAGGCCCTCAACGGTGCCGGCGCTCCCCTGCTCCTTGGCAGTTATGTTTTGGAGCCCAGGCAACATACAACGGTCGATTTGCGGCAGATGCTCGGTGTTTACCGTGGCCACCACACGGGAAGTCTCCGTATTGATTTTGTTGGCGATGGCAAGATGGTTCAGGCTTGGGCCGTGCTCCAGCGGGGGCAAAACGTCGTCGAGATTCCACTGCAGGCCAGCGGCGATCAGGGCTGGCAGCGAATTTCGTTCTGGGACACGAGAGCCTTGGCAAACGACATCGTGCCGCAGTACTTCGTGGTCAACGGCTCGGAATTTCCTGTCGCCTACGAAATTCGCTTGGGCCAGGACGAGAAAGGTCTCTACAAGCTGAACGGAACCCTGAAGCCCGGGGCCCGTGAGGTGATCACTCCAACTGAGCTCGATCGCACTCTGCGCCATGGTTGGTTGTGGCTCGAGGTGGCTGGAGCGCAGCCGGGAGCGACCGTCGCCACTGGCCTGCTGCATGCTGTTGCCTCGAAACCCGTCGCCCCCCGAGCCGAGGCTGCGGCTGCAAGGTTGAGGAGCGACTATCTGAGCCGTCTGGAGCTCGCCCCGTCGGCACTTTCCAGCTCATTCACAAGGTTTGCGTCCCTGGGGTTTCCCTTGGCCGATGGCAGCGGGGACACGTCGGGACGAACCCTGCTAAGTCTTTTCAACGGCTCGGAGAATACGACCCAAGCCGAGGTCGTCTTGGTGAGCTTTGAGTCCGGTGCTGAGTTGGGCCGTCGCCAGGTCTTCCTGACCGCCGGTCAAATCCTCTCTCTAAATTTGGATCGTCTTGCGGACCAAGCCGGGCCACTGCCCGGGGAGGCGAGGATTCAAGTGCAGGCCGATGCCCCGCTGCGCCTGTGGTCCGCTTCAGAGCTACCGAGTGGAGAAGTTTTGGAGGTTACGCTTTTTGGCCTTGCCGAAGCCCACCAAAGCGGGTCCTATCCTCTGCCGAGCCTCGATGGTTTCCATACCGTCAGCACCTTGGTCAACGTCGGGACAGAGCCGACGACGATTCTCGGCCAGGTATCTTGGGACAGCGGAACCTATGCTCTCGAGCCTGTGGAAATACCTGCTGGCGAAGCTCGCCGCATCGACTTCGCCGAGATCGTCGAGGCCCAGGAAGCGGACTTGCTCGGCCGAAAGCTCACGCCGGCTTTTCGCCAGGGTTTTTTTCAGTGGACAGCGCGCCATAGCCATGAAGTCATCGGCCGTACGGAGGTGCGCCGAATCGATGGCGCCGACCGTTTTGGTTTCAACTGTGGCTCCTGCTGCCAAGAGGAATCGTTCGGAGATATCTTGCCCGGATCCATCATCCTCGATTTCGACACTTCGACGACCTTCGACGGCGTGGAATACGTTGGAACTTGTACCGGTACCCTCGGCCCCTACTCCATATTTGGCTTCAACAGCCTCAGCTATTCATCGCCGGTCACCTGGAATGGGCACAGCGTGTCGTCTTCCAACCTGACCGATCAATGGCCGGAGTTCACCGCTTGGGGAGATACAGTCTTCGATGACGGATGGGAATGTACCCAAGGCAATGTACTCTTTGGTGATGACGACAGGGTGCGCGCCGACGATTGTCAGGAAGAACACAACCCGCCACCCTTCGATCCCACCCGGTCCTGCGGTGACCAATCTGGCTCGTGCACAAATTGCAAGAGTTGCTGCGAGAAACAAAAAGCCGTGGGCGACTGCCGATGTGACAAACTTCCTTTTGGTGTGAGCGTCTGCAAAACCGGCGTCAAGGTCGCTTGCCAAGACTGTAAGATCAACTCTTGCGTCTGCGGAGGCAGCAACCTCTGCTGAGGAGATCTACGATGATGCACCAAAAAACAACCCTTAGATGGTTTCTCCTGGCGATAATCCTTGTCCTCGCACCGCCGCTCACCTTCCATGCCGCAGAACGGGAAGACTGGCCACGTCTCAGCCGTTGGCAAGAGTGGCAGGGCGTTGCCGGTCCAGAGAAAATTGAGTTGCGGACTCTGGTATTCAACCAGTTGCTCCAGGACCGTCAAGTCACCCGGATCCTGGCCGATGGCTCGGCGCCGTTTCGTCTGGTGCTCAGTGAAGAACGATACTTTCTCGAAGGCACCCGCCGATTGAGCCTGCGGGATCCCCAAACCGGTTGGTGGTTCGAGCTGGTCGAGGATTCCGGAATGAAGCACGACACGGCGATCCAGACGGCGGATCCTGGATTGTTCGCTCTGAAGCTATCGCAACTGATCCAGCAGGATTACGAAGGGCGTCTGACTTGGCAAGCTCGAGGCACACCGCTTTTTGCGGAGGCGATCCGTCTTTGGAAGGATGACGCTTACGCCAGCTTCGCGTCGCGTCTCTTCATCGATGGTCGAGCGGGGATTTTGGTCGAGAGCATCCCGCCGGCTGATCGTCTGGCCATTCGACGCCTGGCTTCCCTTCCCATGGGTGGAGAAGCCGGTGGCAGCATCGAACGGTTTCGTGGGCTGCTCACCACCCTCGTGATGATCTTGGATCGCCACGAGACGAGTGGTCCCCCCGAGCCGACACCCACCGTCAGCTGGCGGCTGGCGGATTCGAAATTTCACTACGAAGAATTTTTCGAGAGTCACGAAAGGGAGCTGGTCAATACCTTCGAAGGCGTATCCGCCATCGATCCCTTGGCCGATTTGAAAGTAGCCTCGCCGCCCGCAATGCATTGAGCGAGATGCTAGTCAGCAGAGGTAGCCCGCGCGCCGTCAGCCATTCGGTGCGGGGGCCCTCTGCTGACTTCTTTCATTTCCGGCACAGTTTCATTTCGGGCAAGAATCCGCTGCTGGGCATGGGCTCAGTTTTCAGTTTTTCGGGGAAGAGCCTGCGAGCGAAGAGCCCACACGACTGCCGGTCTGGGCACGCCTTTTGCTAGAGTTTCGGAGATAGGAACGCTAACCCATTGGAGAATGGTGATTCCGTCTTCCTTTTGTTAAAAGTACCAGCCCAACGTCGTAAAAATTGCAAAGAAAGGCTCCCATGTCCCCCTCATCTTCACTCGATCCCAAACATCTTCGTCGATACAAAGACCTCGCCATGTTGCTGGCGCGTTATGGCCGCTCCGATCTGGTGCAAGCCGCCGGTCTGGATTCAACCCTCGAAGAGGCGGTGGTCACCGAGGAAGGGCAGGCCAGTGCTGAGCAACTGGCCAAGGACCTGGAGGCCCTGGGCCCCACGTACATCAAGCTCGGCCAGACCTTGTCGACGCGGGTGGATTTTTTGCCCATGGCCTATCTGGAGCCGCTGACTCGCTTGCAGGATTCCGTCGAGCCGTTTCCCTACGAGAAGGTCGAGGAGATTGTCCGCGATGAGCTGGGGGTGCGCATCTCCAAGGCCTTCGCCACCTTCGATCCAGAGCCCCTGGCGGCTGCTTCCTTGGGCCAAGTGCACCGTGCAACCCTGCGGGACGGACGCTCGGTGGCGGTGAAAGTGCAGCGTCCGGACATTCGACGCCAAGTGATCGACGATCTCGAAGCTTTGGGCAATGTGGCGGAGCTGCTAGATCAGCACACCGAGGTGGGCCGACGCTACGGCTTGGCGGACATGGTGCAGTCCTTCCAGCGCTCCTTGCTCGATGAGCTGGACTACCGCATCGAGGCGGGGCATCTGGCCGCCCTGGGTGAGGCTCTGGAATCCTTCGACAAGATCGTCATTCCCCAGGCGGTGGCTGACTACAGCACCGGCCGAGTGCTCACCATGACCTATCTCGAAGGCACCCGAGTCGACGAGCTGCACCCGCTGGTGCGTCTCGACATCGACGGTCGGGAGCTCATCGAAGAGCTTTTCCGAGCCTACCTACATCAGGTTCTGGTGACCGGCCTGTTCCATGCCGATCCTCACCCGGGTAACGTCTTCCTGACCAAGGATCGGCGCATCGCCTTGATCGATCTGGGCATGGTGGGCCGGGTTCCGCCGTCCATGCAGTTGGAGTTGTTACAGTTGCTGCTGGCAGTAGGGGAAGGGGACGGTGAGGACGCGGCCTCGATCGCCTTGACCCTCGGTGAGAAGCAGGAAGGTATCGACGAGACCCGCTTCCGCCGTCAAATCTTCGAGCTCGTGGCCCGCCAGTCCGATCGAAGCATCGAAGATATAGCCCTCGGCCGGGTGGTGCTAGACATCTTCGCAATCGCCGGCAACAACGGTTTGCGCATCCCGCCGCAGCTCTCGATGCTCGGCAAGGCCTTGCTCAATCTCGACCAAATCGGGCGCAGCCTCGATCCGACATTCGAGCCCCGGCAGGCCATCAGCCGCTACGCCACGACGGTCGTCACCAAACGACTGCTGGACGAGCCGTCGGCCCGCAAGGCGTTTTCCAAGCTGCTCGAAACCAAGTCCTTCGTCGAAGCCCTGCCGGGGCGCGTCAACAAGTTTTTCGACGCCTTCGACGCCAATCACCTGACCGTCAATGTGCCGGCCTTCGATCAAAAACCCATTCTCGATGGTTTCGCCAAGGTGGCAAATCGGATTACCACCGGTTTGGTCTTGGCCGCTTTGATCGTCGGCGCGGCGCTGTTGATGCGCATCGAAACCCAATTCACCATCTTCGGTTATCCCGGTTTTGCCATCCTCTGCTTCATCGCCGCCGCCGGTGGTGGATTCGCCCTGGTGGTCAGCATTGTGTGGGGGGACGTGACCTCGAAGTACAAGAAAAGAAAATAGGCTAGGTCCATCCTGCTTCTGCGCCCTCCGTCGCTCCTTCGCGCCAAAACAAACCAATGCCAGATCTGGACAAGAAGAATTGGATTGTGGCCCCGGAGGGGCCGGTGTTGGTAGCCCGGGCCGCCCGATCTGAGCGTCTGCGCTCAGGAGGG
>JAJCXR010000019.1 GCA_029263315.1 Acidobacteriota bacterium
AAACTAGCAATTAGGCCGTTAGCAGCCTGTGGTGAAAGTGCTCCGCGAATGAGAGCGAGAAATTTTTCGTCAGAACAAGGCGCAGAATTGCATGAATATTGGTGATCTTCAGAGATTCTGGAACACAGTTCTGGCGGAAAAGAGCCGCTCTCAACGCGGTCTGACTTTTGCCACAGGCTGTTAGGGCTGTGTCTCCAGAAACAGCTGGAAGACCTCGGCCTCTTCCAGACCTCGGCTATAGAGCACCACCTCGTCCATGGAACCGCTGTAGCTATAGCTGGGCAGCGCGAAGTGCTCGCCCAGCAATAGATCCGCGGTGACGTCGATGGACTCGAGGGCGGTCCGGGTGGCCACCGCCAAACCGTCGACGTAGAGGGTCATCGAGGTGCCATCGTAGACCCCGAGCACGTGGCGCCAGGTGCCGTCGGCCACCGGCTGAGGGCTGACCAAGGTCGAGCCACCCACCCGCATGAAGAGCCTCGATTGATCGTTCAAGTAGAGGTCGTAGCCGTCCGCGCCGCCATCGCGTACATCGACGATGGAGCGGAATTTGAGGGTCGTGGCGTGGCGTATCCAAGCGCTGAGGGTCACCGCCGCCGGTTGACGCAGCGCCCCGTCATTGACGGCCCGCACCACATCGTCGCCGTTGAACGACAGCCCCGTGCCCAGAACACCGGGTACCCACTGCGGCACATTGCCGCCAACGCAATCGGGCCCCAAGACGCCGTCATGCAGGATCGTGCCATCCGACGCCGCGCAGCCGGCGCCTTCATCCAACGTCCAGTAGGCTTCCAGCGACGCCTCCAGATCCACATCACCCACCACGATGGCCACCAGGTAATCCGTCCGGTTGATGTTGCCCACCGCGTCACGGCAGCGCACGAAGTAGCGGCTGACGGTGCCACTGGGCAGCCCTGTCGCTCGGTGAACGAGCCCGTCGGTGGTGGAGAAGATGGCGCTCATCTCTTCGTAGGGAATACCGGGGGTCTCCGCGGCGTAGCGACAGGTCGAGCTTTCGTCGGTGGTCATGCCGATGACCGTCGGTTGGACCATCGCCAGGGGCGCGCTGGGGACCCGATTCGATCGTTGGGGTGGCGCCAGATCACCGCGCGTGGCGGTATAGAGGGTCATCACGTCCGTCGACGACAGGGCTTCGTCGTAGATGCGAACCTCGTCGAGGCCGCCCGTGAAGTGATACACCGGACCACCACTGCTGGCCGGGCTGGGTCGCGCTCCGAGGCCGACGTCGCGGGCATTGGCATGGATGGCATTGCCATGGGGATGGGAGCCGTCGGCCAAGCCATTGCGGTAGTAGCGTACGCTGTTGCCGTCATAGGTCACCGCCACATGCTGCCAAGTGCCTGTCTTCAAAAGCGTCGTGGCTGTGCCCTCAATGAAATTGTTCAACCGTAGGTTGAGCTGCCCCGGCACCAGGTTGCCGATCTCGAGCTCGTAGGCGTCGTCCTTGGACACCAGGACATGATGACCTCCGAGGGCATCCGGTCGCACCCACAGGGCGATTGTCAAGCCCAACTGGAGATCCAATGAGCCGTCCACCGGATCGGTGACAGCCACGTACCCCGAGCCGTCGAGTTGCAACGCCGTGCCCTGTTGACCCGGCGTCCACGTCGCGCCACCTGCGACATTGCCGGTCCCCAATCCAAAGCTGGCGGCGTTGCCGGCCCCCTCATCCAAGGCGAAGTAAGCGACAGGCGTTATGTTGATGGTTTCCAAAGTTCCTTGGTCAGCCAAGCTCCCCAGAGCTAGCACAGACAAGATGCAGGCACACAGCGCCTTACCCAGTCGTGTATTCATACGTGTTCTCTCCCTTGGTTGGTGGGTGCGCAGCGCGCTCGATGGCCTGGATTCGAGGATCGGGTGATGGGGAGTGGGTGCACACTGCGTCAGTGGCGCTCTGGGGATCGACCCGAAATCCTTCGATGTGGCTTGGCCATCTTGCTTTTTCAACTGCGTCTACTTATCTACGCGGGAAAACAGGGACTGAACTGTCATAAAAAATCAAAAAATATTTGATCGCTTTGAGCGCAGCCCTGAGAATCAAATATAATTAAATTGATATATTTGATATTGGCAATTAGGCACTAGCATATCAGCCTCGTTTCCATTCGGGGCTTGGACCCACCCGGAGTTTTGGGCCATACTACTTGTACCCATTGGACCCACGACTGTTGCGAGGAGATCGGCATGATCGCAGTTGCCCCGGATAGGTATGTCCCAGCCAAGAGCCTGCAGCCCAGCCGCCCTTGCGGCCGATCTCTAACCAGGGTGCGAAGTCTCATCCTCTTTTTGCTCTTGTTGACCGCCTCGACGGCCGGCGCTCAAGACCCCGACGTGGTGATCGACGAAGCCATTTCCAGGTGGCATATCGGTGGCGGCTTTTTCGTCTGGACGTTGGACTGCGATGCCGATCGCCCCGGCTACCTGAAACGCCAAGCCATTTTGAGCAACGCTTCCCTCGAGTTGGAGGTGACCCCCAAGGCCTGTAGCGGGGGCCAGGCATTCTGGGGTCTGCAAACGGACGTCAGCGGGCTCTACTATTACTCGCCTGCGGGACGGCAAATCGTCCGCCGACCCCATCATCGCCCCGATTTGATCGAAAACGTCGTTTCCCTCAGCAACAACAACGCACCGCGATTTCCCGTCCGCTTGGCGCTCAGCGACGAGCATATCTTCTGGCTCAGCCGCGGGCATCTCATGCGGGTCCCAAAAACCGGTGGCTCGGCGCAAGTCGTGGCGCCAGCCGCCGAAGGCACCTCCTTGGCTATCGAGGACGACCGCGTCTTCTGGCTCGACCGACAGGGGCTGCACACCCTTGCCGCCACCTGTCCCGACAGCGGCAACTGTCAGGCCAGACGCCTCGTCGAGGACAGCGGCGAGAGCCTTTGGCTCGGCGACACCCACGCCTACTGGATCTCCAACAATCGGTCCAAACAACGCATCCAGCGCCTCGACATCCGCCCCCTCAACATCTCCGCAAGCCGGGCTGAGACCCTCTACGAAGCTCGTACTGCATCCTGGCGCCTCAGCCAACCCATTGAGGGCGGCGGCGATCTCTTCTGGAAAGAGCATGTGCTGGGCAATGGCAGCACAGCGCGTGTCATGCGCCGCTCCCTCGGAACGCAGGACCCGGCAGAGCAGTTGGCCAGCAACCTCAATTCGGTGGGTAGGAAGATGGGTAGGGATCAGACCGGCATCTACTTCACCGGCGACGGCGGCCGACTCTTTCGCCTCCCGATGGCCGCGGCAGTGGTCAATCATGACCTGCGGGCCATCGCCCTCGAGGTGACCCAGGGTATTCAGAATTGGCGCAACGACAGCCACCTGTCCGCCGAGAAGACGACCTTCGTTCGGTTCTTCGGCACCATGCCGGAAGGCCCCACCGCCCACGCCGTCGAGGCTGAGCTGCGGGGTAGCCGCGACGGCCAACCGCTGCCCGGCAGCCCACTGCGCTCCCTCAACGGGCCCAAGATTTTGCTGGAGAATGAGCCCATCAACCGCACCTCGGCGTCGGAGGGCTGGTTGTTCCAGCTTCCCGAGACTTGGATCAGCGGCGGCAGGGTTCGCCTGGAGGGACACATCGATCCGAACCGGCACTACCCCGACCCCCGGCAAGTCGACAACCGGGTGGTCGCCAATGTCCTGTTCAAGGATCAGCCTCCAAGCTGCGTCGTGATGGTACCGGTGCGTGGCCATGGCCCGCGGGCCAGGAACGACAGCGCCGGATTCCGGGCCGCCCGCAGCCGGGCCCGACGGCTCCTGCCATCACCCCGGCTGCAGACCTTCACCCATTCCTCACAGCTCGAAGAGCTGGAGGTCTGTTGGTGGGGTATCCTGCCCTATCCCTGCTTCGGCCCCTACGAAATGAGCGCCGACCCGGACAAGGTTATCTTTGCCTTGGCCTTACGCGACGCCCATTCCGACGATCCCGACACCTGCGAAGACCAGGGCGCCCTCGTCCAGTACATGGGCATGGTCCACGATCAGGTCTTCACCGGACCCACCGCCGGCAAGGGCAATTTTTGCCGTCCTTGGTCTTGGATCAAACTTCCGGTAGCCGATCCGACGCCGCAGAATCCCAGATGGGGATGGCCGCGGGAAGGTGCCACCTTCGCCCATGAGCTGGCGCACAACTTCGAGCGCTACCATGTCAATTGTGGCGGCCCCGGCGATGTCGATGGCAACTACCCCTACCCGCCTTGCAAGATCGATTGCCAGGCCGGGGACACCGGCTGCCCGGCGAACCTGAGCAACAATCCAGGGCTCGTCCATTTCGGCTTCGATGTCGACACCCAAACCCCGATTTCGCCCGCCCAGGCCGGCGATTTGATGTCCTACAGCCACTCGGCGCAACCGTCCAGGCCCCGCTGGATCAGCGATTACACGTGGCGGGAAGTCGCCATCAAACAACGCACCGAAGGACCGGAGCTTTTCAGCTGCGTCGCCGACTTCATTCTCAGCCAGACCGCCAGCCAGCGCGGCCTTGGCAACCAACCCACCGTCCCGGATAAACCCGCCACGGCTCGTCCCTCCCTGGCCCAGGCACGCCGCGCCCTCTTGGTCAGTGGTGTGCTCGCCGCCGAGCCCGGTGAAAGCCGCATCCAGCACGCTTGGCAGCGGGAGGTGGCGGACCTCAGCCCCGGCATGCTGCGCAAGTGGCAACGGCAGACCACGGGTCATCTGAGCCAAAGCCACAAAGCGTTGATGGAATGGCACTTGCGCCTACGGGACGCGGACGGTAAATGGCTTGGCGAATACCTGGTGGCGCCCCTCGGCTCCGACCAGGGCAAACCGACGCCGGGCAAAGAACGCTATTTCCTCATGGCGATACCGCTGCCAGAGGTCCCCGTCGCCCGCCTCGAGCTGCTGACCAGGAATCAACAGGTCGCCAGCCTGGCACCGGGCGCCGCAGCGCCGCGTCTCAAGATCACGCAACCGCGCGGGGGTGAGCGCTTCGACGGCCCGGTGACCATCGGATGGCACGGCATCGATGCTGACAAGGGGGACATCCTGCTCTACACCGTGCAATACAGCGCCGACGGTGGCAAGCATTGGCAAGCCCTGGCGACGGACATGCCCGGCCGGCCGGATACGCCAAGGGTCGAGCTGCAGGTCGACACCCTACCCGGCAGCCAGCTCACATCCGGGTCTTTGATTCGCATCCTGGCCAGTGACGGTCTGCACACCTCCACCGCCATATCGCGGCCCTTCACCGTCAACAACCAACCCCCGAGTGCCTACATCGACTGGCCGCAGCCCGGAGACACCGTCAGCGCCGGCCGACCGATCATCCTGCGCGGTGGCGCCGACGACCTGGAGGGCGGAGCCCTCGACGCCAAAGGACTTGCCTGGAGCCTCGACGGTGAAGGCATGGGATCCGGCTCGTCGGTCACCGTCGACGGTCTGGGCCCCGGCCGCTACGAGGTCGAGCTCTTGGCCCGCGACACGCGGGGCGACAGTGACCGTGTGGTGGTTCCCTTGCGCGTCGCCCCCCTGGTCGTCCTGGCGGCTTCGAAACCCCAGCTCGACGGCCGCTGCGACGACGCAGCCTACCGCTGGGCGCCGTTGATCCGTCTGGCACCCTACGCCGGTGGCTCGCAGGCCAGTGTCCGCTTGCTGCATCACGGCGATGACCTGTACCTTTGTTTCAGCGGGCTGCAACGCACGCCGCGCATCGCCGGTCGCCCCAGCCTGTCGCGGGTCGGTCTGCGCATCGACGGCGACCATGACGCCGGCCCTCAGCTCAGCCGTGGTGACCACGGCTTCTACATGCGCGAAGACGGCGTCCCGTTGACCCGCAGCCGCGACGATCGAGGCCGACTGAGCGCGCCGGGGCCAGGCAACTTCCAGGGCCTCATTTCACGGCAGGCCAGGCACTGGCAAGCCGAGCTGCGTATCGACGCTTCGGATCTGATCCGCAGCGACCGCACCATCAACATTCTGCTGAGCCACGAAAACGCCGGTGCCGGGGCACGCAACATGCACCTTTGGCCCTACCGTGCCGGCATTCGGAGCCCCGCCAGTTGGGCCCAGGCTCGCCTAGGCAGCAAGCGGCCGCTGCCCATTGGGCTCCGGCCCGCCGCCGTCAACGCCTCGCCGGAGGGCAAGCCCCACCGCGCCTCAGAGCGCATCGCGTTGCTCCCCGCCACCTCCGTCCGGCGCCTTCCGGACACCCCCCTCGAGCTACACGAGGTCCTTCCGAAAGCTGTCGCTGCCGGCAGCGCAGAGATGACCCTCAGATTGCGGGGCAAGGGCTTCGGACGACAAAGTCGGGTGCTGTGGAACGGAGTCGAGCGCCCCACCCGCTTCGTCTCACCCCAACGGCTGGAGGTCAGCCTCAGCGCGGCGGATTTGGAGCTCGGCCGCACCGTGGGAATCACCGTCGATACCGGGCGGGCCATCGACAGCGACGCCCTTCCGGCCCCCCTCTTCTTCGAGATACGGACCCAGGAAGCGCCGTGAGAGCGGCATCTTCGGCTCAGACGTGCTGATCCACCAGCACCGGATTGCCGTCCGGATCGACCGCCGTGAAGCTGGCAGGGCCCTCGGTGGAATCGTCTGCTTCGGTGTGCAACACGATGCCTTTGGCTTTCACCTGTCGTTGCAGCTCGCGCACATCGGTGAATTCGTCGAGGGGTCGGGCTTGGGCATCCCAACCGGGATTGAAGGTCAGGATGTTGTGCTCGAACATGCCCCGAAAGAGACCGATGGTGTGCTCACCATTCCTCAAGATGAGCCATCCCTGGGCGGCCTCACCACCGACTTCCTCGAAACCGAACGCACCATAGAAGGCACGGGAGGCGTCGAGATCCTTGACCGCCAAACTGACCGAAAAAGCACCAAGCTGCATACGATTCTCCTCATGTCTAAGTTTTTTCGGCTTGAGTATACAAGCGGCCCACGCCCTCGGCCCTTGCCCTCAAGGAGAAGCCGACGACGCCGGCAGCATCGACGGCGGCAAGGACGCGGCCAACTCCGCCGCCCGCCGGGTGATCTGCGAATTCTCGCCCCGCTGCTGGGTCAACAAGCGGTGACTACGCTGCAACAAGCTCCTGGCCTCCGCCGTCCGGCCCAATCCCAACAAACAAGCCCCCAGCTCGCTTTCCGCTTGAGCGGTTCGCCAGTGGTTGTCCCCCAGGGCAGACTTCAAGCTCTGCCGGGTGGACTGCAACAGGGCCTCCCCCTCGGCGAGGCGCTCGCCTTCACAGAGTAGGCGGCCCAGGCCCATCCTGGCGAGGGCGGCGAATTGGTGCAGCTCCGAGATCGGGGCAATCTCCAGCGTCGCGATCGCCTGCCGGTACAAGGTCTCGGCCTCGGCCCTCTCACCCTGCGCCAGCAGGACCCAGGCCAGATCCGTCTGGCCAGCGGCGTACCGGACATTCTGCTCGCCGAAGCTACGTCGGGCGGCCTCTAGGGCCTTGCGGAAGAGGGCTTCGGCGGCGGCGTAGGTGCCCCGCTCGCTGAGAATCAAGGCCAGGTTGTACTCCGCCTTGGAAATCGACAGGTGACCGTCGGGGTAGTGATCGCGAAAGACTTGTAGGCTCTGCCGTTGCAGCTCCTCCGCCGCCTCCAGGTCCCCGAGCTCCTGCCGCACGAAGGCTAGAATCGACAGACTCTCGGCAAACCCAGGGTGGGCGACACCCAAACTGGCACGACGCAACTCCATGCCCTCCTCCACCAACGATCGGGCGGCCGCGGGATCGCCACGGACCACCAGGAGGATGCCGAGGCCGTCGAGGGCGGACGCCAGCTCCTGCGCCGTGCCGTGGCGTCGCAGGGTGATCAATGCCTCGCGATAGAGGCGCTCGGCCTCGTCATAGACCTCCAAATCGTTGAGCAGGGAGGCGAGCAGCACCTTGCTTTCGGCCGTCTTCGGATGATCGGCGCCGAGCTTTCTTTGACGGATGTCGAGGGCTTGTCGGGCCACCTTTTCGGCGCCCTGATAGTCACCGGAATCGTGCAGCAGGGAAAACAAGCCGCTCAGGATGTCCGCCACCGCCGTGCTGTCGGCGGTCCGCCGACGCTCCAAGGCCAGGGCTTTGGCGAAGGCTTCGTCGCTGGCTTGGTATTCGCCCGCACCCCACCGTGCCACCGCCAGATGGAACCAAGTGGCCGCGGTCTGGGAATCTTCCTGCCCCATCGCCCTGCGACGACTGGCCAGGGCCTCTTCGAAGAGCGGCACCGCACGGTGATAGAGCCTCAAGTTGGTGAAACCGCGGCCGATGTTGTGCAGCAGCGTCGCCCTCACCTCCGGTTGCAGATCCTCCCCGTCCAGCACCCGACGGGCCCCCCGGTCCAACAGCTCACTGGCGGCGATGGAGTCACCCTCGTCGGAGACCGGTGTCGACATTTCGTAGAGGGAGATCAGGAATTCTGCGACTTGCTCGGTCTGCTGACGTTCCAGTCTCAAACGGCCCACATGCACGGCGCTGAGCACCGCGATGGTCAACAACAGCAGCATGGCGGCGACCGCCACCAAGACGCCGAGCTTGTGACGTCCGAGAAACTTCCGCGCTCGGTAGACCGCGACATCGGGCCGGGCGCTCACCGGCTGCCCGGCGCTCAACCGCCGGAGATCCTCCGCCAATTGCTCCGCCGAGCCATAGCGACGGCGGGGCTCCCGTCGCAGGGCCATGAGAATCATGTTGTCGAGATCACCGCGCAGGCGCCGGGACAGTTTTTCAGCCGTGACCCCCCGTTGAGCAGCCACTTCCTGTGGGTCCAGCCCCTCTTCCCGGCGCAAGACGGCCTCACTCGGAAGCAGCGGTTTAGTGTCGCGCAGCACTCGATCGATATCCACCGGCAAGTGACTTGGGAAATGGAAAGGCAGGCGCCCGGTGGTGAGCCTATAGAGCAAGACCCCCAGGGAATAGATGTCGCTAGCGGTGGTGATGGTCTGACCGCGGATCTGCTCGGGGCTGGCATAGCTGGGTGTCATGGCTCGCATGTGGAAGGTGAGGGTGGGCTCGCCGCACCCCGTCGCCCCGCCTCCCCGGAGCACTTTGGCGATGCCGAAGTCGAGCAGCTTGGGGATGCCGTCCTCGGTCACCAGGATATTGCTCGGCTTGATATCGCGGTGCACCACCAAATTCTGATGTGCGTAGTGCACGGCGGCGCAGACCCGACGAAACAACCCCAGCCGCTGCCTGACGGTCAGGCGTCGACGATCACAATAGGCATCGATGGGCAAGCCGTCGATGGCCTCCATGACGAAGTAGGGCAACCCCTGCTCGGTGGTGCCACCGTCGAACAGGCGGGCGATATTGGGGTGGTCGAGCTGCCCTAAAATCCACTGTTCGTCGATGAAACGACGCAAGACATCGCCGCTGTGGAAACCGGATTGGACCACCTTGACGGCCACCATCTGGTCGCTGCCGTGGTCCCCCTCATGCGCCGAGTAGACGGTGCTCATGCCACCGCGTCCGAGAATCCGCACTACCCGGTAGGGACCAATACGTTGACCGGCTCGAAAGTCGACATGCAGCTGGGGGCCATCCACCGGCCGCGTCTCCGACACCGGAACGAAGGGGGACGGCGGCAGCGGCGACGCTTCTAAAAAACTCCCGACCTCGTGCTCCAAGGCGAGGAAGGTCTCCAGGGACTTCCGCAGCTCGGGACGCCCGGCGCAGGTCTCTCGCAAATAGCTCTGACGGGCGGCGGGGGCCAGGTCGAGCAGCCGCTGCAAGTGATGCTCGACGACTTGCCAATCAGCCTCCATGAGGTCCTGGCCGATGCAACTCACGGTAAAGCCACAGCTTGGCCGTTTGCCATCGGCGCTTGACGGTGCGACCGCTGACCCCGAGGGCTTCCGCCGTCTCCTCGACGCTCAAACCGCCGAAGAAGCGTAGCTCCACCAAACGCCCTTGCTGGGCGTCCAACTCGGTGAGCCGACGCAGGGCGTCATCCAGGGCCATGAGATCTTCCACCGGTAGCGTTTCGAGGCTGGGTAGATAACGGGCGGCGTCAAGGCACTGAGTCTCGTTGCCCTGACCCCGCTTGATCATGCAGCGGCTGCGTGCATGATCGACCAGCACCCGGCGCATCAAGGTGGCGGCGATGGCATAGAAGTGGGCCCGACTCTGCCAGTTCCCGGGCCGCTGTTGGTGCAACCGGAGAAACGCCTCATGGACGAGGGCCGTCGGTTGCAGGGTGTGATCCCGCCGTTCGTGTTGCAAATAGCTGGCGGCCTGACGTCGCAGGCGGCCGTAGATGCGAGGCATCACCTCGGCCAAGGCTTGTTGATTGCCGAGGCGCCAGGCGTTCAACGATTGGGTGACATCCACCGCAAGGGACGGTGAGCTGTCCTTCATCATGAGATCTCCAAAAGAATGCCCCCCGGATTCAACTTTCCCTAATTCATGTGTCCCCTAATTCATCCGTCTGACGCGAACCGTATATGAGGCGTCCGACTGAGCGACGGTTGACATTGCCTATAAGTACGGTGGATCGAATTGGAGGTTCTTCGATGCGACTGAAAAGGTTACCGATCTATTCCCTTTTCCTACATCTGGTGCTCGTCGCCTTGGCTGTGCAAGTGGTGTATCTGGTGCAAGAAAACCGGCGTCTGCTCGACGGTGGACGTCCGGCCCAGATCGCCACCGGCGAAACCCTGGAGGCGATTCCCGCCCGCCAGCTGGATGGCCAAGAGACCGTTCTGAGCTTCGCTTCGTCCGGCAAAGAAACCCTGCTGTTGGTCTTCACCACCACCTGCCCCATCTGCGAGGACAACCAGTCCGCCTGGCGAGAGCTCTATGAGCGCTTTGACGAGCACTACAACGTCATCGGCCTGAGCATCGGCGACCTGGAGCCCACCCGCACCTATGCCGCCAACCATGCCTTGCCGTTCCCCGTCTACATCCCGCAAGACCCCAGCGGCTTTCCCAAGCGCTACAAGATCCCGGCGGTTCCCCAGACCTTACATTTGGACCGCGACGGCAACGTCAAGCACCAGTGGGCGGGTCCCCTTCCACAAGAATCATTCGACAAGCTGGCGGCATCCAACCTCGGTCGCCTGAGCGATCTGGGCAAGTGAGGCCTCCCCGCTGTGCCCAGGTGGCGAAGGCCACCGAACGACACTCTAGTCAACCAGAAGGAAAGGAAGCACTTCTATGCAACGCAGCACCTTGATCAAAGCGATGTTCTCGATGGCCATGTTGGCGGTTTTGGTGACCGGCATGGTCCACCTCACCGCGACTCCGGCCCAGGCCTTGACCTGTCAACCGACGCTCTTCGGCGGCTGTACCCTTTCGGGCATCGAATGGGTGGAGCCTTGCTACTACTGCTGTGCCTACGACTGCCCATGGGGCACCGAATACTTCAACTGCGAGGCACAGCCTCACTGACAACCGCCTTCGCCAGGACGCGGCAGCAGAGCCGCCAGAGGGCCGCGTCCTGGCCTCCTTGCTCCGGTTTTCGGCCCAGCGGATAGCGCCCTCCTCCCTGCGCTCCTCCCGTCTGCGAAGCTCGCGACGCTTGTTCTTCCCTTCAGTGATGGTCCAAAATAGACCCCAAGGACAGTGATCCCGTGGAGATCGATCCGCTTTCCCAAGGGCCCCGACCCCATGGATGACGACCTGTGTGAGCTCGTAGGGTGCGCCCAAGAAACAACATTATGGTAGGTGCCAGCATGCTAAGGGTCGACGAGAACGCCCCCTGGAGCCTATGACCCAACACCAACCACCCCTCTATCGAGGCAAAGATCGTCAGCTCGTCGGTGAGGTCGCCGCCTGGATCGACCCGAGACAACCGCTTGCCAAGGATCTTCTATTTTTTGCCAGCGACCCCAAGAGCCATCGCGGCAGCGCCCTCGGCTGGGGGATCGTCGCCGGCTTGGCCCTGCTGGCGATCCCAGGCATGCTGTACTTGGGGGAAACGGGTTTCGTCGGCGGTCTGCTGGCCTTGGCCCTGATTTCAGGATCCTGGTCGATGGTGGCTCACCTGCGGGCCCGCCGCGCCACCTCCCGACGCGCTGCCCAGCGGGCCCAGGGGACATGGCGCTGCGGCCGCTTCTGGAGCTCGCAGCACTATTTGGTGCGCCACTCTGCCAACTTCTGTTTCCTGGTACCCCGCGACGCCGTCACCGACGTCTTCCTGGCGGAGGACAACATCGCCATCAATGAGCGCAATCAATATCGCAGCATTTCCCTCAATATCAACTACCGCCTAGAGAACGGCAAAGAAGTCGGGTTCCGCGACTTCGAGCAGCAAGCGTCGCTGCGCCTACCCAAAGATATCGAGGCCCTCAGGCAGTCGATGAACCTACAACGGGAGCTGATCCAAAACTGGGTGACCGAAGGTGATTTGGCGGCCATTCAAACGGCGGAGGCGGCACGGCAATCCTGCAACCTCAAGGACACGTAGCCCGCAACATGGCAAAATCCACCGTCTTGAGCTGACCTTCCACATCGCCTTCGATACGCGCCTTCAGGTGACCACCGCTCTCCAGCCAGTAGCGAATTTGTTGCGGGAAGTCGTTCTCGAGATTCTCGAAGACGACCGACTGATCTGCCAACTCGATCATCTTGAAGGCGGTCTCCGAGCGGCCCATGGGCAAGGCTACCAACTCGAGCCCACCCGGCTCGGTCTGCCGTAGAATCATGAATTCGTAGAAGGCCGTGGCGCCGTCCTCGAGCGCCCAGCTGACGCCGAACATGGTGCCGCCCGCCGCTGCCGTCCACTGCTCGCCGCTGCCGGGCTCCGCACCCTCCGTGTCCCAGCATCCCGCCATCCAGGACAAGGCGTCGATGGTTGGGGTCGCCGCCGCGGTCGGTGTCTCCGCCGCGTAGGTCACCATGGGTAACAGGAACACCAGCGTGGCCAAGCTTCGGAGCAATAGAGTCATGAATGCCTCCCAGGAGAAGAAATCTCGATTTCACGGATGCGTCCTCTCAGTAAATCTCCAGCAACCGTCCCTGCTCTCCGACGGCTTGACGAAACTCCGATTTCAAACGCTCCACCAACTCCGCCACGGGAATGGAATCGTCAATGGTGGTGACCCCTTGACCGGCGGACCACACGGTTTTCCAGGCCTTCGCCTCCGCCTCTGCGGCGTCGAGCTCTTTGCCCAGGTCGATCTTGGCCTTGCTGCCCCACATCTCCTTGGTGATGCCCATGGCCTCTAGACTTGGGCGTAGGAAGCTGGCTGGGATTCCTGAAATGGCTGCGGTGTAGATGATGTCGGAGGACTTGCTGTCGATGATCATCTGACGATAGCCCTCGTCGGCCCGACTCTCGTCGACATTGATGAAACGGGTGCCCAAGTAGGCTAGGTCGGCACCCATCTGCATGGCGCTGGCCACGTCCCGACCGGTGGACATGCAGCCCGAGAGCAGCAGGGTGCCATCGAAGAAGGAGCGCATTTCTGCGAGGAAGGGCATCGGGTTGAGGGTCCCGGCGTGACCACCGGCGCCGGCAGCGACGCAGATCAGCCCATCGACCCCGGCGGCGGCGGCCTTCTCGGCATGCCGCCGGTTGGTGACGTCGTGGTAGACCAGCCCGCCATAACTGTGCACCGCCTCCACCAATTCGGACACCGCCCCCAGGGAGGTGATCACCAGCGGCACCTTGTGCTTGACGATGACCGCCAGGTCCGCCTCGACGCGGGGGTTGGTGCGGTGCACAATGAGATTGACACCGTAGGGAGCCGCCGGTTTGCCGTCAGCTTGGCGGTGGCCGTCGAGGCTCTCTTCGATCTCTTCCAGCCACGCCTCGAAACCCTCGGTGGTGCGTTGGTTGAGGGCCGGGAAGGTGCCGACGATGCCCTGTTTGCAGCACTCCACCACCAGCTTGGGGCCGGAGATCAAGAACATGGGGGCCGCCACCACCGGCAGGGTCAAACTGGCCTGAAAAGGATTTCTCGAAGTCATCCCAACGCCTTTCTGGATCGAAGTCTTGGATAGGTCGCCCTAGTGTCGTCGCTATGTGGTCAACGTCCAAGGCCGTCTTGGTCCGGCGAAGTGTAGCAGAGGCCCAGATCGCCCCGCGGCGGCCTGTTGGAGGAGGGGCCGGAGCGGCCGTTGCCCGTAGCTGGTTGGCATCCAGCAATGGCCCAAGGGGGCGGAGGCCCTATTGGGCTCGGCCGGGGCTCCGAAACTCGCCGGGGCTCTGGAGGGCATCTTAAACTGTTGCTGATCAACGGTTTAAGAGATTTCTGCCGGTGTACCAGCTCAAACACGCTCGCCCCCTGCTCGCTCCAATGGGCCTCCGCCTGGCACCGGTTTCGGAAAACTGGGCGGGCACTAGCTGGTTACGTTGATTCCCGGCGCGGTTTCGTTGCAACTGTTTCGGCAATGCAACCTATTTCCGATATGCTTTGGGGTCCATGAGATACGCAGGAAACCCAAAACATAAAGAGCCTTGGCAGCCTGGGAGACGGGGTTCCCTTTGTCCCACGGATCTCAACCTGGAAACCGTCCAGAAGCTGCTCGAAGATAGTGTGCCGAGTGACAACAAGCGCTACGCCACTTGGCGTGGTCAAGCATTCGCCGGCCAGGGTCACGACGATACCTGGCATGGCTATCCCGTGGGTTGGAGGGAAGTCCCCCAAGCCATCCGCAATCGCTGGCGCAGACAAAGACTCATCGATCGAGCCAACATCAAGAAGCACTGGATTAGCTGATATGACGTCTTGGAAAATGCGCTTGGGCGACCCAAATCTATTCGCCATGCAGTTGGAGCTGACCGGAACGGTGCCCGGCGTCGACGGCAAGGCGCAGCACTCAGCTGAATATGCGGCCTCGTGGGGCTCGTTCCAACTTTGGGCCGGTGGGCTCAACCTTTGTTCCCACTATGAGATGGGAGAGCAACTGGAGGCCGTTCACTGGTACCTCTTGCCGCTCATCGAGTGGTGGATCGAAAACTGGGATCCCGTTTTTCATGAGGCTCGTCTTCCCCATCCCGCCAGGGCCGGTGAATATTCGGCGTGGGCATTTCTCCACCAAAACTTTCTGCCACCGCCGAACCTCGATGAAGAGCAGGAAGCCGATTGGTTGGATACCTGGCAAGCCTGGTGGCAGCGCCACAGCCTGCAAGCGGCCAGGGACGGTGGCCTTTTCCCAGAAGTCGTCATTCGGCGTTGGCAGGACCAGGTCGAAGTCTCCTGGGGGAATAGCGGCCTAGTAGGGGCACCGGAGCATTATCGGTTTCTCGGTGCCTCGGATTTCGTACGGCTGCCATTGAAGGCCGTAGCCTCGCCCGTCCACGAGTTGCTGGGCCATACGCTGAAACATCTTCGCAAGCAATTGCCACAGTCCAGGCGCTTGCAAGAGCTCGATGATCGCCTTGGACGACTTCCAGCCCCATCTTCCCAAGCAGTCAGAGTCGGATGGCTCAGTGGTCTGCCCGAGAGATGGCCCTCCTTGATGAGCGAGCTCGCCAAAGTGCGCCCGAACCACCCGGAAGCACTGGATGAATTGTTTCTTCAGACGGCTCCGCCGCAGCCAAGCTTGGTCGTTGAAGGCGCCTGCCACGCCCCCATGATGTTCGGTAGTCTTGCTCCGGAGATCGACTCGACAGATTTTCTAACTATCGCCAACCTTCAGATCGACGCCTTCGAGAAGCAGCGGCAACCTTCCAAAGTAGATGCCCTAGCGCGGCCGCACTCCCTCGCAGGACACCTTCCTTGGCAACTTGCCTACGACTTGGCCATCGACTTGCTCGAGCGGCTGCAATTACCCGATGCGGCCGAGCAGCCCATCAATCTCGAAAGGATTCTGTCGGAACTGGGCATCGAGACCCGGGATACCGAGCTTTCCGATCGGGCGACGCGGGGCCTCGCTTTTGTCGGACCAGACCAACGACCGACCATCGCTGTCAATTCCATGCATCCAGCCAACGGCTCCCCTGGTGGTAGAAGATTCACCTTGGCCCATGAGCTGTGCCACCTACTATTTGACCGCGATCAGGCGCAACAACTCGCCCTGGCCAGCGGCCCCTGGACTTCGCTCGATGTCGAGCAACGGGCCAACGCGTTTGCCGCCATGGTCTTGATCCCCCCTGTCACTATCCAAGCCTGGATCGAAAGAGCTGGCCCCTTCGAAACGAAAAATCAGGTCATCGAGTTTGCTCGACAACAGCGGGTGGGTGTTCGAGCAGCGCTAGAGCATCTGACCAATCTACGATTCATCAACGAAACACAGCGCCAGATCATCGACGAAGAATTCGTCTGACCCCAAGGAGCCCCCATGCAACCCATTGAAGGCCCCGCCGCGTGGCGCGGCGAGGAGCTTCTCTCCCGTGCCGATTGGCAGCATGACCTCGCTGAGCATGAGATCCAAGAGCTCAAACAGGCTCTGGCGGCGGTCAATACCCGCCAGCTGACCCTAGAGGACATCACCGCCGAGGACTTCCCCCTGCCCACTCTTTCTCTCCGCTTGCGGGCAGCCCAGGAGAGCCTGGAAAAAGGCTGCGGCTCGTTTTTCCTGCGCGGCTGGCCGGTCGACGAGCACAGCCTGGAGGACAATCGACGCCTGTTCTGGGGGGTCTCGCGACACCTCGGGATGCCCATCTCCCAGAGCGCTGGCGGCGCGCGCCTCTTCCACGTCGAGGACTCGGGATTCCAAAAGGGTGATGCGCGAGCCCGTGGACCCAATACCCGCAAGGGCCTCAGCTTCCACTGCGACCGTTGCGACGTCATCGGTTTCCTCTGTGTGCGGCAAGCCAAGACCGGGGGTGAGAATTGCCTGGTCAGCTCGGTGACGGTGCACAATACCCTTCTGAAGCGACGGCCGGATCTCTTGGCGGAGCTTTACCGGCCTTGGTATTACAAGACCCACAATGTCGATGTGGCCAACGACGATCCTTGGTGCCGGCAGCCCATCTTCGCCATCGAGAGGGGCCACTTCGTCGGCTACGTGCTGCGTGTCTTGATCGATCGAGCGTATCAGATGCCGGAGCTTCCGGACATGACGCCGCTCCAGAGAGAAGCCCTCGACTACCTCGACGCGGTCTGCGCTGATCCCAGCTTGCACTACCGATTCCGTCAACGGCCGGGTGATATGCTGTTCATCAACAACTTCACCAACTTCCACTCGCGCACCGAATTCCAGGACCACGAAGAGGCGGAGCGAAGGCGTCTCCTGTTGCGCATTTGGCTATCCGTGCCCAACAGTCGTCCCCTACCTGCAGCCTTTGCTGGCAGCTTCGGGCGCACTGAAGCAGGTGCTCTGCGAGGCGGTATACATCCGCCATGAAGGAGATCTCGTGAATCATCGGATCGTCAGAGGCTCAGGTCTGCTCACCGCCCTCTGCCTCCTGGCAGTCGGTACAAGCCTCCAGGCTCAAACAGCGGACGTCCCCGAGGCCTCCGCTGCCCAACACACCCACGAAGGACCATCGATGACAACACAACATCAGATCAAAGGTAGCTTCGACGTCAGCATGGCGCCCCAAGGCCCGGACGAGGGTCACGAAACCACCGGCATCGGCCGTCTGCTGATCGACAAGACCTTCCACGGTGATCTCGAGGCGAAGAGTCTGGGGCAGATGCTGGCCTTCCGCTCCTCCGTCGAAGGCTCCGCCGGCTACGTGGCGATGGAAAAAGTGACCGGCAGCTTGGGTGGCCGTCGCGGCTCCTTCGTGCTGCAACACAACGGCACCATGACCGCCGGTGATCAGCACCTCGACCTCAACGTTGTCCCCGACTCCGGTAGCGAGGAGCTCGAAGGGCTTTGCGGCTCGATGACCATCGTCATCGAAGACGGCAAGCACCTCTACGAGATGGAGTATTCCCTCCCCACCGAGCAATAGGGTCCCCGTCCCCGTCACCGCTCCAAAAGTGCCTGGCACTCTTGGGACGGAGCCACCTCTCCAAAAAGTGCCTGGCACTCTTGGGACGGAGCCACTGGAGGTATGATCGGTCGATGAAAAATTCAACCTACAGCGCCACCCTTGCCGACCTCCAACTGCCGGATCCCGACGGCCAGGTCCACCGCCTTGGCGATTTCTGGCAGGAAAAGCCTGCCGTCGTGGTGTTCTTACGCCACTATGGATGAATCTTCTGCCGCGAGCATGTCGCGCAGTTGCGTGACCACGAGCAGCAGTTGAATGATGCAGGTGCCTCGATCGTCGCCGTCGGCCTCGGCGGCCGTCACTACGCCCATGGATTCCGTGAGCAAACCGGGATCACCTTTCCGCTGCTGATCGACAAAGATCGCCAGGCCTATGGAGCCGTGGGTCTCAAGTCGGCCAGCTTGTTGCACCTGGCACGCAAGGACAACTTCGCCGCCCGTCAGCGGGCCAAGGAAGGCGGCCATCGCCAGCACCGCCTGGGGAAGGATCCCCTGCAACTGGGCGGTAGCTTCATTTTTGCCCCCGACGATCAGGATCTTTTTGTCCACGTCAGCGAGACGTTTGGTGACAACGCTGAGGTCGGGAGCCTCTTGGAGGTGCTGCGGAACTCTCAGTGAACCGCGGTGGTAGCCTCAGGGAAGCGCCGTGGTCGGACGGGATTTAGTTGATAGGGGAGGTTCTGGATGATGTGCTTTGAGAAGTCTGTCGTTCTCGGTTTTGCATTGGCCCTGATCGCCCCGAGCTTGCCAGCGGGTCCATTGAGCCAGCTGAGCAGGGTTGCGGATCACCCCTTGGATACAGCCATCGAATTGGTCTGGAGCCCGGACACCCGCCACGCATACATCGCCACCGACGATGGTTTGGCTTTGATGGAGCGACTTGATGATGGCACCCTACGGCTGCTCGAGATCTACTATCTCAGTCAATGGAACGCTTCCCGACCTTCGGGCAACCAAGCGATTGCGCTGAGCCCCGATGGGCGCTTTCTCTACCGGTCGACCGGCAGCGCGATTCTGGCCCTCCGACGCAATACGATCAATGGCCGCCTGAGGTTCCTCGAGGCCTACCGGAACGGTCGAGGAGGAGTCTCTGGCATCTTCAACAACCGCCAGCTCCTGGTGACCCCCGACGGGCGCCAGCTACTGGTGACCGCCACGGACAGCGATCAGTTGTTGGAGGTATTCCGACGCGATACGACGACGGGATTGCTCGATTTCGTCCACAACGCTTTTATTGGGACTCCTCCCAAGGCCGATGGCGTGGCCCTGGTGCAATCCGCTGACGGCCGTCACGTCTATATCGCCACCGGGAGCGACCACACAGTCGCGCTTCTCAAGCGGCGCCCGTTGGCCGCCCGACTGGAAGCCCTGGCGAGCTACCGAGGTGGTGTCGATTTTCCCCCGCAATCGATGTTGAATCCCATCGAGCTAGTGCTCAGTCCCGACGAGCGCTTTCTCTACGTGTTGGCCCTCTGGTCGGAGGCCGTCGTTGTCTTGTCTCGGGATCCCTCCAGCGGCGAGCTGAGCTTTGTCGAGTCGGTCCCCCCACAGTTTGGTGGCCAACCGGATCTCAGTCGAGCAAGATCTCTCGCTATCGATCCCGACGGTCGATTTCTTTATGTCGCCCTGTTCGACAATGGCCCGCTGGTCCAGCTGGAGCGTCAGCCCGACGGTCGCCTCGAGCACTCCAGATCCTTCGACGGCGGCGGTATCGATCTGACCCAAGTCGTAGGGGTCGCTACGGGCCCCCTGGGGCGATTTGTCTATGCCCTCGACTACCGGCAAGCGGGCATCGTGGTGCGGCAAGGGGAAGGCACCGGGGAGCTCAGCCTCGTCAACTCTCTACAGCTTCTCGAGGACGACATGGTCGACGGGTTGGAAGGGGCCGGCACGATGGCTCTCTCGCCCGACGGACACCATCTCTACGTCGCGGCCAGGGATGACCAAGCCGTCGTCGGGCTGTCGGTGAACGAGCCAGAGGAGGGGTTACCGGTCGTCGACGTTCAACACCACTCGCCGGTCCTCGGTGCCAACTTGGAGGATGTCTCCGATCTCGTCTCGAGCCCCGACGGCCGCCATCTCTATGCCGCAGGGCGAGGCGGTGGTGTGGAGATCTTCGAGCGCCACGCCGCTACCGGTGCCTTGCAGTGGCGCGGCCGTTGGCTCGGTGTCGTCGGGGGGCTCACCCTCTCTCAAATCGGCGGCTTGACTCTGGATTCCGCGGGCGCCCATCTCTATCTGGTGAGCTCTGGGGATGATCTCTTGGTCACCCTACGCCGCAACCCAGACAACGGCGAGCTCGAAACTCTGCACAGCCTTTCCCTTCCCGACAACATGCCGGGACTGAGGGCCGTTCAGGATCTCGCCTTGAGCCCCGACGAGCGCTTTCTCTATGCTGCGGGCAGCCGGATCGGAATCTTCGAGCGCTCGGCAACAGGACATCTCACCCTAGCCGATGGGGAGGCCCCGATCTTCCCAGCCAATCAGATCGTACTGAGCAGCGATGGACGCTTTCTCTACGGGGTGAGCAACAATCCCAACGACAACCTGTCGATCTACCAGCGCCACCTCGGAAACGGGGGCCTGACCCTCCAACGGAGACTCCATGTCGGTATCTCCGCAAGCTCCACCACTTCGGATTTCAACCATCTGACCCTCGACCGGACGCAGCGCCGCCTCTACGTCACCAGCATCCGAGACAATGCGCTATTCACCTTCGACCGTGATCCCACAACCGGGGAGCTGACTCTCCTGGGGACGGAGATCAACGCTCGCTTCAATGTCCGAGGCATTCACCGGCCCACCGGCCTGGTCGTGGCCGACGATGGCATGGTCTTCGTGAGCTCTACGGGGGACGCCGGGGTGACCGCCTTGACGCCCGGATGCCTGGACTCCCACCTCTGCATGATGACCGGCCGCTTCCGAGTCGAGGTGGTCTATCGGGATTTCGCCGACAATGTGGGGTTGGCGACGGCTTTACCCACCGCCTCCGAGGACTCTGCGGTGCTCTGGTTCTTCGCTGAAGACAACTGGGAGATGCTGGTCAAGTTGGTGGACGGTTGTGACTTCAACGACCACTTCTGGGTCTTCTCCTCGGCCGCCACCAACATCGAGACCACTCTACGAATCACCGACACCTGGACGGGTCGTACTGCGGAGTACCTCAATCCACTGGGGCAATCGCCGGTGGCGGTCACCGACGCTCAGGCTTTGGCTACCTGCTCAGCGATGTCCATTTGACCACTGATGCCGAGACCGGGATTCCATCGTTGGGCCGCCGCTTGGCGGCTTCCCTTCTTGCATGGCCTGCTGCCGATAACTTCGGCTCGGACCCAAAGCAAAAAGGGCGAGAGAAATAAATCCCCGCCCTTTGAGCTGTCGTCAGCGCTGGTCGCTGACGGACTTCCGATCAGCGAAGTACACCTTTCCGGAAATACGGTGACGTATCGAGAGCCCCGAGGCGCCGCGTCCGCAAGGCTTGCGAGCGAAGCATAGTGGGGCTCTGTTGCAGCGAGCGTAACGCCGCGGACGTGGATGCATCGGCGCTCGAATACCAGCGAATTTTTGAAAAGGTGTACTAGGTACACCTTTCCGGAAATACGGTGACGTATCGAGAGCCCCGAGGCGCCGCGTCCGCAAGGCTTGCGAGCGAGGCATAGTGGGGCTCTGTTGCAGCGAGCGTAACGCCGCGGACGTGGATGCATCGGCGCTCGAATACCAGCGAATTTTTGA
>JAJCXR010000020.1 GCA_029263315.1 Acidobacteriota bacterium
GGCCGGTCAGCAAGGCGTCGAGCTCGCCCTGGTCAAAGCTGGCCAGGTAGTCGGTCGCATCGGGCGTGGCATGGAGCACCGCCTGCAGGCCGGGCTCGTCCCAGATCTGGAGCAGGTCCGCAAAACCGAGATCGCCGCCCAGCAGGGTGAGGTTGTTGTGGTCGATGGCGAAGGCCACCGCAGCCGCCTTGCTCTCGGCATCGACACCGAAGATCACCGGCACGGCCCACTCGCCATCGTCGAGGACTGCGATACCTCGAGGTGGCTCCTTGCCCGCCCGCCGCATGCGTTCGAGGGCCTCGGTGCGTCCGTTGCCGTAGACCAGAGCACCGAGGGTGGCGTCGAACTTCGCTGGGTCGCCGAAGCCGTGGGTCTCGATGGAGACGATGAGGCGGTCGAGGTCGTGGTGCTTGGGGTTGTCGTCCCAGCGTTGGGCTTGGGGAAGGGGGACGTAGCGAAGCTCGAGCTGGTCGGTGGTTTTTTGAACTGTTGTCATGGTCTTGTTTCGATCGACTGCGGTTGCTGTCGGCGGCCGAGCACTCTAACCCCGGCCCTTCCATCAATTGATATATCAAATGAGATGACCAGGCAAGCACCTTCTCCACCATTGAAATGGATTGAAACACAATGGAGCGTAAAAACTTTTTAAGGGCGATCCCATGGGCGCTTTGAAGGGCCAAACATGTTGACTGCAATAGACCTTCGTCAGTCAACCCTTCGGATTCGCAGAGGTGTCCAGATATTGCTGTTTTGTTATGTCTCAGAAAACGGCCCAAACGGCCCAATCGGCCCAATCGAGGGCTCAGCCCCCAATCTACCGTGCCTTGTGGGCCGTTTTTGTGGGCCCTTTTTCGGTGTAGGCGTCAGAAACGGCCCAGGAAAACGGCCCATCGACCCGCATGCCACCGTCGCTTTGGGCCGATTGGGCCGATTGGGCCGTTTCTGAGAACATAAGACTCTCGGAATGTAGATGCAGAACTGCTCTACGACTTCCCTGCAACGATTTGCGCACAAGATGCCGATTCCTGCTTTGATCTGTACTGGCCAACATTCCCCGCTCGCTCATCCGTTTCCAAAGCGTTCGCTCGGTCATGGTGAGCCCATCGGTTGATGCAACGTTTTGAGCAACCCGATAAGCGGCTGTGGGCTCGAGGTACAGGTCGTCCCCATCGATCCAACCCACCTGCTTGCCCAGGGGCTCCCAAACACTTGAAGGTATCGGGTCACCGGAAGTTTCACGCTGCCGCCACCCCCAGGTCCGGGAGTCATCTGGCCGACCTCCTGAGGAGGAGACGAGATGGCAGTGCCCGGAGGTCAATGCTGAGCGAAGAAGGTCGGGAAATCGTTGGACGGGATCTTCTGAGCTCGCATGCTCGGCTTGGGCGGTGGCAGCTTCGATCAGGGCTGACCAACCACGCCGCCTGAGCTCTTTGGCTTCCATCTCACTCATCAACCCCTTCTCGCTGACGAAAGCGACGAAAAGATCCAAACCAAAGACCAGCTCGGCGACGATGGAAGGAGTCCGACGGTGCTGACCACACGATGCTGTTGCCTCGTGGCGCAGGGAGATCAATCTCTCATCCATCGTCTGGCGAAGACTAGAGAGCTGCGGCGCGAGCCAGCAGATAAAACCGGAAAGCACTTTCGCGTAGGTACCCGCTGCTGCCTCTTGCTGACATCGGGTGAGCCGCTCCCAATCCATGCTCCTGACGGGAACATCCACGATCAGCATCCGGGCCCGAATCGACTGTCCTTTGGGGACCTCCTCCCCCGTCGACAGGATCAACCCTCTGGGTGCTTTGGTTGGTCGCAAGGTGGCATCGGGCCGCAGACGCTGACGGCCTGAACGGTTGCCCTGGGCCCGGAGGATGCGAGCCGCTTCCCGGTGTTGACGTTGGATGTCATTTTGAGAACCCTCGGGTGCGAAGTCATCGATCACCAGGAGAGCATCCTTGGCGGCGAAGGCGAGGATCTCGAGGGCATTGCCCGTGCTGCTCCACGACCCCGGAAGGTGGCGGGCATCCATTCCGGCGCCAAAGAACTGTTGCACAAGGGCTGCAAGCTCACTCTTGCCCTCGCCGGTCTGTCCGCACAGGTGCAGGGTGAAATCGCACGAGCCGAAGACAGCTCGCCAGATTCCGCAGAACAAGGGCAAGGTCGTCGAGTCCGACACGAGATCAAGGACGTCCAGGCCCGAGCGGACCACACGTGCCAGCTCTTCACCGCCGGGCGGCTCGGGGAGGGAAAAACGGGCCAGCTCGTCTGGTGGCTCGACCCTGATCTCGGCCACTGGCCCATCGAAGCCAATGGCACCACCGCCATGAAGGAAGACCTCCTTGCCTCCGGCCTCTCGCCAGCCAAGGTGCGTATAGATCGCGGTGACGGGGACCTCACCGCTGAGGAGTTGAATGGCGGCTCGGGCGTGGTCTTTGGCCCCGAAACCAGCGTAGACGACGGCCTGTGGCCCCATACTTTCGACGACCCAACTCATGCTTGAGAACTTGGCGGCCTCCACCATGAAGCGATGGCTTCGTCCTTCGCACCGAGCTTCGATCTCGAGATAGCTGTGGGTCTCGGCGCCATCATCTCGAACCACCTGACGGACGATCTTGGCGACGAAGTTGGTCAAGGGCACCGGAACGACACCATCCTTGGTGGGTCTCTCGTGAACTAGACCCTGGTCGGTCGCCTGATAGGGCGTTGAGGGCCCGGGCTGTCGTGTCCGTCCCAGAACGATCGGGCTCTTGACCTTGCCGCGGTGCGCGCAGGGATCGCAGTAGGTCTTCGTCGCCCCCAGCTCTTGACCAATGTAGGCGCAGGTGCGCGGTCCAGAGTCTCTGAGAGCATGGTCGAGCTTGCGATCGGTCTCTTGCGGCTCATAGCCCGCATGGCCCCGGCTCCATCGGTGAGCCAACTCGCGCCCATCCTGATCGCCATCGCCACATCGGCCCACGATGCCGAGGGCGGCGTACCATTCAGGTTCCGGAAGACTTGCTTGGTCCTGATGACAATGTCGCATCCAGGCACAGCGTTCTCGAATCTTCGCAAGATCCGCCGGTGGCCCCTTGTCTTTGGAAGACCTGGTGGAGTTGCCAACTCGCCGAGGCGCCTCACTGTCGCTCGCAGTGAGCTCAACCAATTTGTTTTCGAAGTCCTCTGGGTTATAGCGACGATCGGGATGGAGACTCCGAATCCGAACTTCCTTGGGTGACCTCCCCTTGTGGTTCAACGAGCCCGGTAGTCGCAGGACCCGGGCGAGGTCCGCCGTGGAGTCCACACTCCATCCTTGTTCTTGGGCCCGCAAGCGAATCGTCTGCTGGAGGCGTTTCACCAAATCTTCGGCGGCTTGGCGGTGCTTGTCGGATTCAAAAATCCACGGCTCTCGGAAAAGCCAGTAGACGTGCAGACCGTAGCCGGTATGAATGACGATCGACGGATCGAGGGGAACGGCTTTGACCAATCCAAGGGCCGCCGCCTCGTCTGGAGGAAGGCCCCGACTCGAATGAACATCGGCCTGGAAGTCCAGGTCGACCCAGAGCCCTGGAATCGCCAAGGCAGACTCCTTCGATCCGCGAACAGCCTCCAGCTTTGCATCCGGCCTGCGGCGACGCGCCAGCACCAGAGCCTTCTCTCGGTCCTGAAGCGCGACGCCAAAGTAGACGTGGCGGTGACTTCGAGCCTGCTCCAGGACCTGTCCTAGACCCTCCGAACCATGGCACCAGACCGATTCGCTCCGACCGTTCTGCTTGGAACGCATCCAGGCGACGAGACAACCTGGTAGAGGCTTCTCACCCCACAACGCCTGCAGGAAGTTTCTTAGCGTCGGCTCGGGTGGCACCGAGTGCACTCTCGGGCTCGTCATTTTGGATCAGGGTTGCCGTTCGAGGCTTCGCGTCCTGTCGACTCAAACCACTCCTCGACATCGCTCCTCAACCAACCTCGAACATTGGCCCCTAGGATTCGACTCTTTGGGAACGATCCGTCACGCTGCCATCGCCAGAGAGTGACCCGGCTGATTCCCAATATGCTTTGAAGCTCATTGGCCCTGATGATTCCGCTGTCTAGAAGCTTGCTACCACTCATAATTGGTCTCCTGGGTCAGCCTCCCCAGCAGGGCAAGGCAACCGTCGTCATGAGGTGATCGATATTTGCGCGGGTTGGAGACCATCGACCCGGGTGAGTCGATGCTCCCGCTAACAGGGTGCTCCACCCCGCTTCCCCGCGCCTCACTCCGAACAATATAGCCTATGCCCGAATTACTTACTGTAACGTCCAATCGCCTATTCTATGAGATCATAAGGCAGCGGCCCGCCCTCCAATAACTCAAAGGAGATCGTCTTGATCGACCAAGAATTCGCCAAGAAACTCGTGCAGCTGAACCAAGAAAGTGGAAATCCCATCCAGCGCTCTTTTCTGGCCCAGGCTGGATTCCAAGCTATCCTCGACGGCAAGTGCCTCAACCCAGGTCATCTCCGATCCTGTCTCGACGTGGCGCGCCAGCTACAAGATACGACCCCCGGTCCCGAAGAGCCGAAGGCCGAAGAAAAGCTCCCCAACCTGGACCCATCACAGCCCGACAAGGTCTATGACGAGCTGGAAAAGCTGGCCAAAGGCCTCCGGAAGGAGATCTTTGGCAGCGACAAAGTCCCCTTCCCTCAATGGGAGGCGGCGGTGACGTGGATGCAATCGGAAATCTCCCAGATCGTGGAGAAACCAAGAGACCGGGAAGAGGGCAACGCGCTCCGACTACGTTTCAGCGAGCTGAGGAAAGACTTGGAAGTCTTCTTTGACCGGACGGTCTATCTAAGAATGACGACACCCAGCTTGGAGTATCCTGCTGAAGATGGCGACCATCTCGTCGTAGGACGTGTCGGCGCACCCAAGTCACATCGAGCGCTCGGACGTCTCACTGCGTTTCAGTACGCTGCCAGCAAGCAAACGGGGCTCCAGCCGGTGGCGGTCCTCATCTTTGTGTTGAGTGGCCTTCGAACACCCTTCAGATTCAACATTCGGACAAGTGAGCAGATCATAGGAACCAAGGTAGCCAAGACGACCTTGGAGCTCCCGTCAGCCCATCCGTCATGGAAAGACATGGTTGAGGTCTATGACTTTCTGCGCTGGATGCGAGGCAATCGCAAGGGGCTGAGGAACAGCACCAAAGTTGTGATCGCTGAAATCAAGAAGGCTGGAGGGGTGCCCACAGAGGGCATCATGGAATTCTGGGAAAAGATTGCAGAAGCGGTCAACGAGAAAATGGGAAGCGACCTCACCGGCGCCGCTGCAAGAAAGCGCTTTGGCAGACTCCCTCATGCCATACGACGAGACCTCAGCCAGTGAGCTGACGCGGCCTCAACAGTCGTTCGAGCTACAGCAATCAAGCCTCTTTCGCCATCGCGAGGACCGCCGACCGTGTCCCCTGATCCAGCCAGAATCCGAGCGACTGAAGCCGATCTAAGACCGGCCGTACCGCCTCGAGATGCCCTCCGGCCTTCGCCTTCAGCAGAACACCGAGGGTGCCAGAGAATGGGATTTCGAGGTGCTTGGCAAAGTGCCTTGCCAAGCCATCGTCGAGCAAAGCGAGGACGTCGGACCGACCCACAGCCAGCGACAGCACCTCTCGCTCGCCGCGCCCCAAGTCAGCCGCCAGGGGAAGAATGCCGAGGTGCGGAGCAGGCCGAATCTGGATCCAACTCAGGTTTTCGAGATCGGGCAGGAAGACTCCTTGAGCTCGACCGGCGGCAATCTCTGCTGCGACGCCCTCCGGTACGGTGATCGAGCCATAGAGCTTGGGGAGGAGATCCAGGCAATCAGCCTGATGGAGGTACTGAAGCAACGTGGTGTCGGAGATCACCTCCTCAGGCACGCTTCAGATCCTCCTGCAGCTCATCTGCTGTCATATGAAATGTCGACACACCGTAGTCCGAGAGCTTGGTCAAGAACAACGGGCGAGGCATGCCGGCCAGGGTGGCTGCCGCACCGGACGACAGACGGCCAACCTCATAAAGCTTGACGGCGGCGGCGAGACGGAGCTCCGCCGCCATGGCCTCGGGCGCCAGCTTCAGCGCCAGGGCGGATTCGTCGGGGATTGAAAGGGTGATCTCACTCATTGGGGGTCTCCGTTATGAAGCGATCTAAGCGATCTGGATCCTATGATGATTCGATCTCCTCACGGCCTAAGATCGTCTCCAGTTTACCAGCCCACTGCACCAGGGCCTTCCGCTTCTCCGCATCATAGCTGTGGCGGTCATACACCGCCGTGATTCCGCTCTCCGCATGGTTGAGGATCTTCGACACCACCAGCCGCGGAATCCCCATCGAGGTCATGTGGCTGGCTGCCGTCCTGCGCAGGTCATGGGCGGTGAAGTTGTCCAGGCCGGCAGCCTCTGCGATGCGCTTGGCCGCTCGGGTGATGGTCTTGAGGTGCGCCCCTTTCTTGGTGGGGCTGGCAAACACCCAGACCGACCCGCCCGTCTCGGGGCGAAGCTCCTCGAGCAGGTCCAGGACTTGAGGCGCCAGTGGCACCCGGTGGGTCAGGCCGTTCTTAGCCACCTCGGCGGGAATCGTCCACCAGGCCCCGCTGATCTGCTCCCAGCGCATGCTCAACACCTCGACGCCGCGCTGGGCCGTCAGCAACCGCATCTTGAACGTCCCAGCCATGACCGGCGCGATATCGTCTAGCGCTTGCCAGAGACAACAGATCTCGTCCTCGTCGAGCACCCGGTCCCGTTGCCGTGACTTCGAGGGCATCGGCACGCCTTGGCAAGGGTTGTATTCCACCAGGTCGCGGCCGATCCCGAAGTTGTAGATCTTCGAGATCAACGCCTTGGTGCGATTGGCCATGATCGGTGACCCTCGATCGACAATGCCGTCGAGGAGCTCGCTGATGTCACGCCGGGTGATCTTCTTCGCCTTGGAACGCTTCCAGGCCGGCAGGAGGTCCGCCCGGATCACTCGCTCATCCTCCTGCCAACTACGCTTGCGTCGCTTGGCATGCAGCTCGAGATACTGGCTGGCCAGCTGGCCGAAGGTCATCGATTCACGGTCGGCCACCTTCTCCGCCTGCGGGTCCTCACCGCTGGCCACTCGGCCGACGATCCCCTTCGCCTTGTCGCGGGCATCCGCCAGACTGATGGCCGGGTAGTCACCGACCTTGATGCGGCGGCGCTTGCCATCTTCACCGGTATAGCGAACGCAGAACACCTTTCGTCCCGTGGGGTGCGCCCGGACGCCAAAGCCAGGCAGGTCCTTGTCCCAGTAGTCGGTGATCCACTTGCCGGCAGTGAGGTTCGCGATACCGCGGTGTGTGAGCTTGATCTTGGACACTGAGTCACCTCCAGAAATCTGGGATCCAGGGTTATGAACCTGGGGTCCCAATAGGGTCCCATGAGGGTCCGCCAAGTGCATTTGGGGCAGATTTGGGTCAAGCAAAACAGCAACTTGGCGACCTCTGATGAAACAGCATGGTATGCACCTAACCCGTTTATTGTCAACAGTTGAATGGAATCATGAAATTTCATGAGACGCATTGAAATACGTTGAGACGATAAAACAGATTCACTGAAAATCAGGGTGTCCGTGGTTCAAATCCGCGTCTGGGCACCACTCCTAAACTTCTCAAAACAAATAGTTTGCAGATCGCCCGGCGAGATCCCGGTGGATCGTGGCTTGCCGATTTTGGTCCAATCTCGGTCCAAATCCAGGATTTCGAGGTCGCCAAGGATGCCCCCTGCGCTCGGGACTGGGCGATGTCCAGGCTGCCCAAGATTGGGCTATTCCCCCACCCCTCTCCGGTTGGCGGTTGGCGGTAGTCGGCGACCGTCGAGATGGGCAGGCGGGCAAGTCTTTGATGAAGCAGGGCCTCAACGGCCCAGCCATTGGCAAGGCTTGGGCGGTCGAGGTGTTTCGGCGTGGCAGGCTCCGGGCAGAGATTCAGCGACGACTTCGAACAATAGACCGCGTCGTGATCACCGATGTCGACGAATACGGCTCGCTGATCGTCGGTGAAAAAGAAGATCACCCCGAATATCGTAGGTGACGCTGAAGCTCCACCTTAGCGGCTGCGACATCTTGCTGCGCAGCAGCACTGGAACGGATACATAACGTCACACCGGATCAGCAGACCAAATCTCGCCCTTGACCTGCTCCCACAGCGTGCCAGGATCATCCTGGCTGTGCGCCAAGCGTTCCTCCAGCAGATCCTGCTGCCATTGCGGCAGCGAAACGGGCTCGGGAGCGGCGTTGGGATCTTCGATACTGGCCCACAGCACTTCGGCTAGGACAAGCCGTTCTGGCCCGGGAAGTTGGAGAGCCTGGTTTCTGACTTCGGTCTTGGTCATAGCGATAGTCTACGGCAGTTCCACGTTTTTCAAATCGAGCTGCGTCAGGGGTTCCCGAGCAGTGATCCCTTGAATCCTAAACCAAGTACGGATCATCCTCCCTGAAGACGGCTCGATCCTGGTGCAAGGCAACTGAGGAAACAGCGCACCGTTTACCTGACCGACGGAGGCTGTGAGTACGTCGAGGCATGCTCAAACATCGCGGCGACGCCGACGCCCCATGATCTGAGGCGCTCGACGGTGGCCCATTTGCTCGATGCTGGGGCCGATGTGCGGCGCGCGGGTGGATGCCAGCGAGGCGGCAGAGGGCATCGTTCAGCTCGAGCGTGTCGACGCACGGGCCTGCGACTTCGATCGGCGCGCCGAGTCGGTCGGCGAGGGTAATCCGCCGACGGTCGCCAGCGCGCTTCTCAGCGCTCCTTCGCCGCGCGTGATCGACCAGGACTTGCCGCATTGCAGTGGCGGCGACGGCGAAGAAGTGCCGACGGTTCTCGACCTTGCCCGGATTGCGGCCGAGCAGCTTGACGTAAGCCTCGTTCACGACCGCCGTCGGCTGCAGGGTATGGCCGCTGACGCCAGAACGGAATTGGTGGCGGGCGAGGGCGCGCAACTCGTCGTAGAGCAGCGGGATCAGGTCTTCAAGGGCCGCGTCATCACCTTGCTGCCAGCGCTCGAGCAGACCGGTGACGTCAGCTGGCGGCATCACTCAACGGGACACTACGAGCTCGCTCTCGCCAGCCGGCACAGAGGGGCTCAGGATCTTTCGCGCACATCGGCCGAGACTCTAGCACGGACGGCGAGGCAGGCCCGTGGCCCACCATTTCTCCTGCCTCGCTGTTCCGCCTTTGGTTCCCCATGAACCACGGGTTCCCCATGAACCACGGGCTCCCCATGAACAACGACGCCCATTCGGGCAGCAGGAGGACTCGATGAGAAGGTATGGATTCGGCCAGACGACCCTTCGGTCGTCTGCAATGGGTAGCGCTCCCTGAGCTCGCCCTTTCCTCCCTACGGGCAGATGCTGATATCCCCCGCGACATCTCCACTTTGGCGGTCAAAGACCTGACGACCACGATGATCCAAGGGAAGACCTGGTGGCGCTTCCGCGTCTATCCACTGGCCGGCAACCGGACGACTTTCGTCCTGGCAGGAGTCCCACGTCTCGAAACGAAGGCTGCCGGCCCGCGTATCAGGACCTCTCTGGTGCTCGGCGATGAACTGTGGTGCTTCGACTTGTCCTTGGTCGTGCAGGACGCCGATACCCCCACCCTTGTCGTCGGCAATGACATCCTGTCTCGGCACTTCGAGCTCGTTCCTAAGACCAATGCCTTGTCGGCTCTTCCAAACCCAAATATTCGCCATCCAAGTCGCCGAGCTCCAACGAGAACAGGTAAACTAAAATCTAATCACCATGAGGTCTGGACATGGACAAAGTCGCATTGCGTAATCTTTTGATCTTCGTTTTCATCTTGATGGCGCTCAATTTCTTTCTAGGACTCCATATTTCGATCATTGGCAGCCTGCTGCTGACTATTATCCTATCTCTTGTATTGGGTCGATGGCGGTGACCGGCCTTCTTCGGCGGCCCTGCCTTGCGATTCAAAGCCAAGCTCGCATACGAGCCCAAATCAGTGGCAATGATCTCCTCGGAGGAAATGGCATCAGGCACGCTGTTGAGCTACGAGCACATCGTGCTCGAGGGCCAACCTCAAAGCCGAGCTCAAGATCCGTCATCTCCATTCGAAAATGGACCAACTGGTCAGCCACCAATGGCAACTTTTGCTCGAAATCCAACAACTGCAGCGCCGAGATGCTGGCTGAAATCGCCGAAGCCGAGCGAACCAGGTCGCGGCACCATAGTCGGCCCAGACTCCTCCCTTGGCGAGGGAAACCACGGAATGGACGCTCCTAGGAGTTGGCTCTGCCCTAACAGCCTGTGGTGAAAGTGCTCCGCGAATGAGAGCGAGAAGTTTTTCGTCAGAACAAGGCGCAGAATTGCATGAATATTGGTGATCTTCAGAGATTCTGCAACACAGTTCTGGCGGAAAAGAGCTGCTCTCAACGCGGTCTGACTTTTGCCACAGGCTGCTAAGGTTTCAGAAGGGCTCTAGCTTGCGGCAAAACACCCTCAGAGCTCACCAGCGGGGCCAGAGATGGGTCCTCCAGAACATCGTAGATCGACCGTGGCCGGCCATCGACCTGAACCTCTATCGACACCAGGCGGAGGCCGTGACTGTAGTCAGCATAGCGTGCCCCATGGACGGTGCTCAATGGCTGGATGGGCTGACCATTCTTGCGGTGCCAGCCGTAAATGGCGATTCTTCCGGGCTGCCGGTCCAACCGGCTGGTCAGCACGACGTCCTTCTTGTGGCCGGCGATCAAAGTATCCAGAGCCAGGTTCCCGCGCTGGTATTCAATGATTTCCCGATGCCTCAGATAGTATTCGCTGGAGCGCATCCGCGGACCCGGAGGCAAGGGATTGGGGGTCAGGTGGAGGTCTGCCTGTTGCCACACCGCATCGACGATCCTGGTGGTCGGCAGCACGCAGCCAAAGGCTTGGGCGATGGTTCTTGCGGAAGGCAGGGTCAGTGGCATGCGGAGGAAGTCGTCATCACTGCCGATCGCAACGTAATCGGGTGTGACCCAGACGACGGCATGGGACTCTTCCCCCGAGGCCAGGCGCCTGGAGAGGGTGATTGGCCGGAGGTGATGCATGAAGCCAGGAACATTGCCCTTGAGGATTTCCTGCACCGCCGCCTGCTGCCGCTCGGGCCCCGACATGCTGACCGTTGCCTTGGCAAACTCAGTTCCCGTTCTGGCCTCCGCCCCTCGAGGCGGAATTGCCGATAGCACTCGCACCTCTTGGGGCTTGATGTGGGCAGCTTCTTGACCGCAGCACAGCTGGGGTAGCTGAAAGGCCAGAAAGCTCAGAAGAAGGCACCACCTCCGATGGCTCATTATTGACTGATCTTTCTAGCGGGTCCTTTTCGGGACTCAACTAGGCGGCTCACTGGCCGAAAGCTGTCGATTTCGAAATCTTGACTCAATCGTCCGACTTTCGGCCTATGGAGGCGACTAGGCCCAAGACTTTTACAGCAGCGGAAGCTCAAATGGTAGTTGTGGTGGCTCGCCGGGTCGAGGACTCGGCTGCCATGCCAGAAGGGGGCTCGCCACCGGCACCAATCCTCATGGGCCTTGTAGGTATCGAAGATGAACCAGCTCCCTTTCATCTCGGTGACACCCAGAATCGTGGATCCTCGACTCGCCATCTGGTCGGGGGCCAAAGGCAGGTTCATGTGTTCGGCAGCATTGCCGTTCAGATCGTAGACACCCAGGGGGCTGTGACAGGCCGGAAAGGAACCGGCCGGGTAGGTGTTAGAACCACAGCCTCGCCAGTCGCCGCCGTTGCAGCCATCGGTTTTGGTGCTGCCCATGGCGCAAACACCGTTCCTCCGCACCGGGCCGTAGCTCCAGCTCTTCTGCCCTTCTACGGCCCGGTTGTGAGCAAAGCGCCTGGTGGCCACTGCTTCGCTGGCGGAAGCCGCCGAAGCGAGGTCGAAGGTATAGTCCGGCGGTTCCAGGGCTCCGGCGCAGGCCCCTTCCCATTCGTGGGCGTCGCACAGGCGCTTGCCCACCGCCTCACAGAGGGCCGCCGCTTCGTTGGCCCTCACCCAAACCACCGGGTAGGCACAGGGAATGTTGGGGAATTCGAGCTGATCGATGCAGGCGTGGGCCTCGGCTGGAGTCTCTGTGGCGGGATCGTAGAGTGGGGCCATCAAAGGGGCACCGCAGATCAACTCGAAGGCTGGATCCGCGATGCTCACCGCGGCGGCGGCGAGCATCTCCTGGCAAGCCGAAGGCGTCATTGGATGGTGCGTCACTGTTGGGTTGCCGGTGCTGATGTACGGCGAGGCGTCGAAGACTGCCCGCACTGAGGCGACTTGTGCCGCGCTGAGTTGGTGAGCTCTCGCCAAGTCGCGGATCACGGCTTCGCGATCCTCGGATAAGGGAGTGGGAACAGGTTGGGCGACGCCGGCCGGAGCCCACGCGGCGAGGAACAGAAGAACCAGAATGAACAAAGACCAACGAAGTTGGTTCATGGGCTGGCACCCTCCTTGCGCAGGAAGTAGAAAAAGTCGCGGCTGTCAGGCCGCGTGACGAAGCGTGGCAAGTGGCTACCGTTTTTCTCCGTGTCGAGGACCGCCATGCCGTCGATGAGATGCTCGGTGAGAAAGCGGTCCTCGACCACACGGTAGAGGGCCAAGTAGGTATGCTCCAAGGCATTCATGTCAAGGTGAATGGCGCTTTGGCAGCCAGCAGACAGAAACACTCGCGCCATGGCCGAAGGTGTCGCACCGGAGAAATAGCCGTAGATGAAATAGCGCCTACCTGCGGCCTCGACCTGACAGAGCCCGGCCCGCAGAGAGCGCAGGTTCTTGCCCTCTGATCCCGACCAGTTACCTTCCCCCCAACGGCTCACTAACTTGCCAGGACGGGACTTGCCGGTGGCCGGATCCGTTTCCACCAGCGGAACGCCGTTTTGCCTCGCGTGGCGCACCTCGCCGAGACGGGCCTCGAGCTCCCGTCGCCAAGTGAGGATCTCAGACAGGCCGTCGGCCCACATCACCACGGTCGCGAGATCAGGCTGCAGCCGGCTGAAAACCGTCCCTGACTCCACGAAACCGTAGTGACTGCCGCGATTCTTGAGTGCCAACTCACCGTACTTGAAGGCGCCATGACTCCTCTTGAAGCCCCCTGTGAACGTGGAAGTCACCCGCCTTAGCCGGTGCGGAGGTACCACGCCGGTCCGCACCAGGGGGGCGGAAGTGTCGATGCCGTCCGGTCCGAGCAGGGTCGAACCCCGCACCTCCGGTGGCACCCGATCCGACCAACCCAGTCGCGGGTGGTCGGTGCCTAGTGAGAAGCCCGGCTCGTGGTGGGCGAGGTCGTAGGCCACCAGATAGGTCAGGGCGGTGTTCTCGACGCCGTCGAGAGGCGATACGAGAGACCGCACCTCCTGGCGCACCGCCGGCACCTGCCCGGCCTCCAGGGCACTCACAAAAATCCCGGAGAACCCGGTGGCCAGATACCAACGGCCCACTTCGAGACGCCCCTCCTGGACACCATCCAAAGCCACCGCCAGGCCGATGGGAGAGATGCGCGCCTCGGCGAAGAGCGGAGAAATCGCCACCGGCGGCGGGGCTCCAGCGGGCTCAACATACTGCCGAACGGAGCGCTCGGCAGTTGTGGTCCGAAGATATCGATCTTTGAAGACTGTATCTTTGACAAAGGAGGTGATCGCTTCTCCCCCCTTGACGTGGTCGCGAATAAAGTCAGTGGTTCTCTCAAGGCTGCTCCGGTTGCCGGTGACCTGATTGCGCAAATAGATGCGGCCGCCACAGAGGGGAGCGAAGGGCAGGCCTGAGCGGCGGGCCTGGGCCAGATCACCTCCATCCGGGCCATTCCACGGTGTGCAGCGCGTTGTGGTATCGCCGTGGGTGAGGAGCAGAGAAACCCCGCCGGCCTCGAGCGCGATCCGCGTGCGAGGCTTGCTCTCCAAATGGTAGACGGTTGCCTGTCCGGCCGCTGGTGCGAGCTCGAGGAGATACCAGGCACCGTTGGCCGGAGCCAACGTCACCAAGGTGGCTGTGGTCGGCGAGGCGAGCCCGTTGAGAGTGGCCGATTGCGCCTTCCGCCCGGCTTGCAAGATCACGATCGGCGCCCTGAGACCGCCCGCCACGGACGCTGAGATCGGCGCCCCGGCGGGCAGCTTTGAGGGGGGCTTCGGGACCGGCGGTTTCGGGGCTGGAGCCAGCGGCGATGAGGCTGGACCCGCCGGAAAAGTCGCCGGCGACGGTGTTTTGTGCTCCGTACCCTGGCTAGCCTCGGACTGGGCGGCCACATCTGCAGGACCTTCCACGGCCAGCACTACGGCCATCACGATCACCAACCCGAGAAAATCGCTGACTTCACTTATACCATGCCTCAATGCGGGAGGTTTTCTCATGTCTTGCAACCCTTCATTTCGAATCTTGATCTCCTGTCGTTTTGAGCTCTACTCATCTCTGGATTGCAGACACCTCGATTCGCTGCATCATCTCCACTTGATTTCACGGGTCGCAAGAATCGCCAAGGTCAGGCCGGTCAGCGGCACGAAGAAGCCCAGAATGGCCACTCGAAACATCGGCAGCCCGGCAATATGGACGGCGGTGAGAATCAGCAACAGCGTGTAGCCTAGGTAGTAAGCGAAAAAGAGACCACCTTCCCAACGCGCGATGACACCGCCGGTGAAAAAAATTGGCAAACAAACCACCGACGCCGCGACCATCACCGGGATATCAAAGCTCCAGGCCTCTGGCGAGACAAGCACACCGTTGCTGGACAGCGCACTGGCCGATCCGAGGACAAAAAGAATATTGAAGATGCAGCTTCCCACCACATTGCCGACGGCAATGTCCCGTTCGCCCCGCAAGCTGGCCAACACCGAAGTTGCAACTTCGGGAAGAGAGGTCCCGGCGGCGATTACAGTCAAGCCGATGATGAGCTCGCTGAGCCCTAACGAGCGCGCCAGGGCGACGGCGCCATTGACCAACCACCGTGAACCCAAAATCAACAGGCCGAGGCCGAAGGCGATGAAAAGCACCGACTGCCACCAGGGGGGTGCAGGCGACACCGCCTTCGCCGGCTCCAAGGCCGCAGACTCCGCCGCCGCACCTTCCCGGCGACCGGAGCGCACCTGGTAACCGGTATAGAAGAGTCCCAGAAGCACCAACAGAGCACCCTCGCCGCGACCGATGGCACCGTTCCAACCCAGGACCACCAACAACAGGGAAGCACCCATCATGATCGGAACTTCGAGTCGCACGACTTTCTGCGCCACCGCAAGCGGTGCGATCAAGGCGGACAGGCCCAGGATGAAGAACACATTGAAGATGTTGCTGCCGACCACATTGCCTAGAGCGAGGTCAGCCCGCCCTGCGAGGGCCGCGCCAATGCTCACCGCCAACTCCGGCGCACTAGTGCCGAAGGCCACCACGGTGAGGCCGATGACCAAGGGCGGAATCGCGAAAGCAGCGGCGAGGCGCGAAGCACCCCGGACCAGGAGCTCCGCGCCGACGAGCAGCAGAACAAGGCCAATCAGAAACAATATGAGGGTCATCGAAATGCTCCCCTGGAGTTCGACTCGACGCCTCTGAGAGTACAAACCCCCGCGCATCGACGAGCACCAAGGGTCCAGTTGAGGGGTTCCCGTGTTTGCCCTGTCTGCCGATGAACGCTTGATACTCTCTGCGCCCCGCTGGCCTTCGATCAGATCGAAAAGCAGGTCCGAGGCGCCAGCGTCCAAGACGCCGTTGCCATTAACATCGTCCATCATGCCACTTTTAGGCTCTCGTCGATGAAATATCGGCCGCCCCATCCCCACTGATGACGGCTGTACTCCACGTTGCCAGTGGCGTGGTTGTAAATGAGCTTGCGTAAGCGCTCAGCACCGCGAAGGTGTCGCAGCGCATCCAATCCGTCGGGCTTGGACCTCAATGACATCTTCGCAGGTACTTCGCAGGGGGTTCTCCTGCGGCTCGGTTTTACAAGCAGTGATGGACCGACCATTACACGGACGATGCAAATAATCCCGGTAGTACATGCATATCCCCCTAGGTGTCGTGGCGCTGACCCTTGGAAGGACAAGCAACGGACATATCGTAGGGACTCCATTTGGGGCCACTGCTGTCCCGTTAACTCAGAAGGCAAATCTGAGCTGTAGATCGTCGTCATCCGGTCGATGAACTGACTCATTTCTCATGAGCGCCATCAGATCACGACGCTCGAAAAGGTTGAGCTGTAGCAAGCGTAGGCCGGGCGATTTTGCCCCTCGGTTTCTGATTTCTTAATCCTGGCGGATCTGCTGGTGAGGCTCCCTACCGGTGGGCCGTTCCTTGAACCCTTGCCAACATCGACCGGTGGGCCGTTGACGGCTCGCATCCCTCGGGTTACAGTCGCGTATGCTTCACCCAAAACAATTCAAGGTCAACGAGGCGTGGATCGCCTTTCAGTTGAATGACGCGCCCATACGAGTCGGGGCCGATGGCGATTTCAATTGCCTGGCGCTGATGGACGCGGCGAGTTGCTTCCTCCTCTCCTCAGTTCTCGTCCCGGCCCATGAGGCGGAAGTCTCCAGGATCGAAGCCGGACGGCTTTTGAAGGATGGCCAGGCGCACAAGCAACGGCTGCCCAAGAAATTGTTCGTCCCGAACGAATTGGCCGCGGAAAACCTGATGCTCGAATCCCAAGGCCACGGCATCACCGTAGCCCGCATTGCCGAGAAGCAGCTGAGTATCTTCATCAGGGAAGCACGCGAATTGTTCAAGGAGCGCTTCGGCTGAGGTCGTTGTGGTTGAGGTCATCGCCTTTGGAAAATAACAACTATTCGACGCGACGTTGGCTGGGAGCCTTTGGAGCCCTTGGAAATCTGCCCATCTTCGTCGTCTGCATTGCACCCGCGGCATGGGTCCGGCGCCAAGCGTTGGCACTGGCCATCCTCAATGCCGCGGCATCGGCTGGGCTGCCGCTGTGGCGTCATTGCCGTGCCGATCTGATCTACTATTTCGTTCCTTTTGTCTTCGGGCCAGCCGGTGGATCTTCGCTGTGCGGGGCGGAGCTTGGTCGTATGCTGAGGCGGCCGGCTCCATTCCCCACGGGCTTCCTTTCGCCGGCCTATTCGTGAAGAACATGAGGAAGATGCTTGCTGTAAAGAAGTTCCAGGGGCTGGTTTCGTGACGACCCCATCGACCGATCGTCGAGCGCAAGCCCATGACAGGCAGCTGCTGTTGTGGCCCGGCGTGGCCATCGTGGTGCTGCAGTGGCTGGCTCGATATGTCATCCCCCTTGGTCTCCCCGAGGCCTCAACTTTCGGGATCTTTTCTGGATTCCTCGGTTGGCTGGCGATCCTCGTTTGGTGGGTGTTCTTCAGCCGAGCCCCCCTGGTTGAACGTTGGGGTGGGGCCGCGCTGATGATCGTCGGGCTCGGCGCAACTCTGCTGGTTCTGCACCCGTCGATCGCGACGGCGATGTGGGGAATGATCTATGTCTTTTACGCAACTCCTATCCTCAGCTTGGCGTTTGTCCTTTGGGCGGTTGCCAGCCGAAAGCTGACCGATGGCCCGCGGCGCGTTGCAATGGTCGTCACCATCCTTCTGGCGTGCGGCGGGTGGGCTTTGTTTCGCATGGATGGAATGGGCTTCGGCGTCGGTGCGCAGTTCGTTTGGCGTTGGACTGCGACCCACGAGCAGCAGTTCCTGGCAGCGGGCGGCGACGGCGCAGCGCAGGTCTCTGCGCCGCTTCCGGCCATGGCAGGGGACGCCGCCATCTGGCCCGGCTTCTTAGGCCCAGATCGTGACGGCGTCGTTGATGGGCTATCGATCGAGACCGATTGGGCCGTGTCGCCTCCGATCGAGCTGTGGCGACGGGCCATCGGACCGGGGTGGTCTTCCTTTGCGGTCCTCGGCGATCTGCTCTTCACCCAGGAACAACGCGGCGACAAGGAGGTCGTCGCTTGTTACCGTTTGACCTCCGGTGAGCCGGTGTGGACGCACAGCGATGCCGCCAGGTTTTGGGAGGCGATCGGTGGCGCCGGGCCCCGTGGGACGCCAACCATCAGCCATGGGGCGGTGTTCACTTTTGGTGGCACCGGCATCCTGAATGCCCTCAATGCCCTCGACGGCCAGACCCTCTGGTCCCGTCAGGTGGCGCACGAAGCCAAGGTGGAAGTTCCCTACTGGGGTTTTGCGAGCTCTCCCATCGTGGTGGACGACCTGGTGATCGTCGCTGCGTCAGGTACCCTGGTGGCACACGAAACCGCCACAGGCGAGCAGCGCTGGGTCGGCCCAGGGGGTGGAGTGAGCTATAGCTCGCCGCAACTGCTGACCATCGACGGTGTTCCCCAGGTCCTCGCCATGAATGCGAAAGGGCTGATCAGTGTTCGTCCCGCCGATGGGGAATTGCTCTGGGAGCATGGGTGGCCAGGTGAGCCCATCTTGCAACCTAGCCTCAGCCAGGACGGGGATCTCTTGATCAGCGCAGGGCAAGGGAGTGGTGTGCGTCGCTTGACGGTGACGCAGAGTCGAGGTGCATGGTCAGTGGAAGAGCGTTGGACATCGACGGGTCTGAAGCCGTACTACAGCGAAATTGTCGAGTACGAGGGCCATGCCTTCGGATTTGACGGCAACTTTCTCGTTGGTATCGACCTCGAGGACGGTCAGCGCAAATGGAAGGGAGGACGCTACGGCGCCGGCCAACTGCTCCTCCTAGCTGACCAAGGTCTGTTGCTCGTGCTCACGGAAAAGGGCGAGTTGGTTGCGGTCGCGGCGAATCCCGACGCCTTTGAAGAGATCGCACGGATTCAAGCGATTGCGGGTAAGACGTGGAACCATCCGGTCTTGGTAGAGAATGTGCTGGTGATGCGCAACGCCGAGGAAATGGCAGCTTTTCGGCTCCCCGTCAGGAGGAGAAGGGCCCCTGAGGATCAGAGCCGGCTCAGCCAGTAGTTGGGCCGACGCTTCTGGTGAGCTACTGCAAGAATTCGGATCCGGTCGGGTTCGATCACGTAGAGAAGGCTGAAGGGGAAGCGCCGAAGAAGAGCCCTTCGCACTTCTTTTCCAACCAAGGGCGCGGACTTGGGGTGCCCTTCGATTCTCTTCAGCGCAAGGCCAAGCTCCTCAAGAAAGGAGAAGCCAAGGGATTCAGCTTGCAGCTCATAGAAACGCGCCGCCTCGGTGACTTCGGTGTCTGCTTCGGCATGAAATGTAAGCCGCATCAAGCGATCGCGGCTCGGGCGCGACGCAGAACATCTTGGGAAGAAACCTCGACGGTATCTCCAGCCCTGAGCTCACCGAGCCGTCGTTCCGCTTCTGTAACCCACAGACGCAGGTTTTCTTCCTCACTGGGTGCATCGAGACTGAGGAAGAGCCGTTCCGCCAGGAGTGCACGCTCTGTGGCATTCAGTTTTAAGGCTTCACTTTCCAGATCATCTAGTCCCATCGAGGATCTCCTGCTTGGTGGTTTGCAGCTCATCTGCCGGAGGCAATCTTATCCCACGAACACGAACCTGAGAATGCGAAGGGTCCCTACCCCCCCACCATCTCTGCCACCTCTCTCCCACCACCCGTCACCAACTCGATATGCCGACCCAACCGGTCCAACGCCTCCCGCACCTGATCAAAATACCGCGCCTTGTGCTGCAAGTAGACCTTACCCGTGATTGTCCGCGGCTTGTGGTGGAGCCCGCCAAGGCCTACGCCACCGCTGTGAGGACGGAATTAATCCAACGCCAGGAATGGCGAAAGACGCATTATCGGATTTTCCTCGGGACCAAGCCCTTAAAGCAGCGGACACCACATACCTATTAGTAGCGGCCTTCCCGAGCCAGTCCCCGCACGAAAAGACCACCATCTAGCGTTCGGGATCCTCGGCGACGGCTTGATGGCCACCAACCAGCCGGACGGCGACAGTCGGCAGGCGGAATGACTCGAACCCAGCGGTCGAAGGCTTGCTGCCAGCCTTGTGCGGCTTCGCCGGCACCCTGGTGGCGGCGGCAGGTGAAGAGTGAAAAGACCATTCCTTACAAAGACTTACGCGATATGACTTACCCCATTGCCTGGTTCTTCGCAAAAAGAGGTTGCATTCCTGAAAATCCTCAACTATTCTTCTTCCAGCCAAACTGGATTGTACAACGCTAGAAGCTACGCAGCTCGGAGTCTAAACTCGAATCAAAGGATGTCGGGCTAGGTTACGTTGCTAATTTTTTCGAGACCCCTTGAGGCAAGGCCTGGCACTGCACGGCCACAATAGGAGTAATAGCTATGACTGCAGTCCCCAGTAACAAGCTTAGGATCCTAGGTAACGACGAGATCGCCGAAGCCGACTACAAGCCGTCTGACTACAATCACTTTGTGGACAAAGGCGACTTCGTTTGGGGAGTCAACTTCTTTTCTAGCTCCTTTGTACGCATTCCCCGGGAGACTTATAGAAGAGTCCGACGGGTTCTAGATGGTGAGCGTTCTGAGGAGCTCGAAAGCGTTAAGTCGAGTCTCATCCAAGGCAAGTTTCTCATCCCTGACAGCATGGATGAGATGAAGTATCTGAAGACCCGAAATCACCTGAGCCGCTTTGGGAATAAGGGACTGACACTGATCGTCGCGCCGACCCTTCGGTGTAACTTCGGCTGTGAATACTGCTACGTCGATCTCAACGCCAACAAGATGAAACCCGAAGATCGGGTAAAGCTGGGTAAGTTTTTCTATAACAAGCTTACCGATGGTACTAGGGCCCGAGTCGTGTGGACTGGCGGCGATCCGTCCCTCGCCATGGACGCTGTCGAAGACATCAGTCATCGCTTTCTAGAAGCTTGCGAAAAGAAGGGTTCGCCTTACGAAGCGTCTCTCATCACTAACGGCTACCTGCTCCACGACGACATGCGAGCCAGGCTCAAGAGCTCCAAGATCCATCGCCTTCAAATCTCAATCGATGGAAGCAAGGAATTTCACGACAGCACTCGCTACTTGCCCAAAGGCGAGCCTACCTACGATCGCATCATGTCGAACGTGGAAGACACTGTCGATGGGTTCAATATTTTCCTGCGTATCAATGTTGATCGGAAGAACAGCGACGCGATCCCCGATCTGCTCGAAGACCTCAAGAATCGTGGCCTACATGAGCGACTCTGGGTCTATTTCGCTCATGTCTATGATGCCAACGAAAACAGCGCCGCGTATGGCCATAACTGTCTGCCGCATGAACACTATGCCAAAGTCGAAGCCAAGTTGATGCGTCTCGCACTCAGCAACGGCTTCAAAATCGGCAACGGCGGTCTGATCAAGAAACCCATCAACACCTTCTGCGGCGCCAACTCCAAGAACTACTTCGTCGTGGATTCCAAAGTCAACCTCCTCAAGTGTTACCACGACTTCGGAGCTGCTGATAAGCACGGTATCGGGCATATCGGCGACGAAGGTCAAGAAGTCGTCACTAATCCCTATAACTTGATGAAGTGGCTCGGATGGGACCCGTTCGAGATCAAGGAATGCACGGAGTGCAAGGTTCTTCCAGTATGCATGGGGGGCTGCAGCCATAAGATCATGAATTCCAATATGCAGGTAGAGAACGGCTGCGCACGGCTACGTTTCTCGATGGATGAGATCGTCGAGCTCTACGGTGAGCTGAAGACTCAGAGCTTATCTTCCGGCTGCTCCGGGTGTACCTGAGCGTCGGATTTCTAGCCCGGTACTCTTGCTGACTGCCCTAGAGTCGTTCTCTAGTCTTGCCAGCAGAGTATTGGATAAACCCTGTAAGGAGAGAGAAAATGAGTGAAGAGAGCAAAGATCTTGAAATCATTTCTGACGCCCAGGAAGTTGATGATGCTGACCTCGAAGAAGTCAGTGGTGGCGGCTGCGCCAGTGGCTCAGGCTGCTGCGACGGTGACGCGCAGTAGTGAAGAGTTGATCCTCTCTTCTTGAGGAATCACTCTCCAACAGAATCCCAGAGCGCCCGCTGGTTCCTATTGGCGGAGCGGGCGGGCGTTCTCTTCTTGCAGACTAAAAAACTCAAATGTCAAAAGTTTTGGTTGCCATCCCGGGATCACCAGGACACAACGCGCAATACCTAGAGGCCGAGGTGCTCACCTCATTTCTTCGCCGAAGAGGCCACGAAGTCGAGCTTCTCGCTCTCTCTCAATTCGCTAGCGCCAAGATGGCCGCTCAGCGACTCTCCAGCACAGACGCTTCACTGATCTACTTCCATCTTAGGGGCTCGAGGGAAATCTCTGCTCTGATGGAGTGGCAAGAGCTTGGATTGATTCAATTCGAGGGGAAAGTGCCTCCCTTCTGTCTCGCTGGAGGCCTTGTTGCGACTCATTTCGCACAGGAGATTCTTGATCGAGCCAAGTTCTTGCAAGGAGTCGTACGAGGCGAATTGGAGATCCCTATTGCTTGGCAACTTGATAGATCAACGGAAACGTCCTGGCGCGAAGGCCCCAGCCTGGTCACCAGAGACGAACGAGGAGGTTTCCAAGTTCAGCCTCCATCCTCCGACTCCCCCATTCAGCTATCAGAGCTTCCCGCCGCGGCGGATGATCTCCTCACGACTTCCAGTACCGGAACACGGCGGGTTCTCTTCGGGCGAGGCTGCCAAAGCGCTTGCCGCTACTGCGGTTTCGCTGACTATTTCAAAACCCTCTCAGCGCATCAATCGAGCCTATGGCGACCCCGCCCAGCCAGGCAAATCGTCGATGAGCTAGAAGATCTGAAAACGCGCTATGGCCTCGACAGTTTCGCTTTCCAGGCAGCGGTTTTCTTCGGCTATGACGCACGCGGCAGCCGAGCCGTCGAGGAGTTGTGCGACGAGCTGATCCGCCGTGGGCTCGGCATCCGATTCCACTTTGTGAGCCATCCGAATCATCTGGTTCGCAACGCTCCGCTGCTCCCTCTGCTCCAGAGAGCAGGGCTCGAGCAGGTTATTCTGGGACTTGACGGAGGCTCTGAGGAAGCTCTACGTCGTTTCGACGTCGAATTTACCTGCCAACAAGGTCTCGAAGCCCTCGAGCTTCTCTCCCAGCATGCCATCTCTGTCATGCCGAGCTTCGTTTTCTATGACCCTTACACATCGCCCGATGACATCCGGGCCCAACTTCATTTTCTCGAACAAGCACGGCCTTACTTCAAGCATGAAAAACGCCCCTACAGCTACTTTCTCGACCGTCATCTTCTGAAGCGTGCCTTGGAACCCAAGCCGTTCATGCCGCTGATCGAGGACTTGAAGACGGACGGTCTCGTTCAGCCCAACCCTGAGGCACCTTGGGGCTCGCCACGGATTCGATTCCGAAACACTGAAGTCGCCGCTTTCTACCGCGCCCACCTCCACATCGACCGCGAGCTTCTACAGCCGCTACGTCCTGTCCTTTGGAGTCGCCACTGGACCAACGCCCGACCTGAGCTCGCGACTCTGCCTCTCGATGTTTTGCGGCACCTGGCCGAGGGTCTCGGCCTAGAAACGTCCGACGAGAAGGCCGCGCTCGTAGCAGCTCGCGAACTTGCGCGAGAACGCCTGGAGCCACTAGACCCGATCCTCGAAGACCTTTGCCAGGATCACCAAGTGAGAGTCTTGCAGGCCCTGGCCCCTCGCCTTGTGGCCCATGGTTCCTCAGCCATCGCCTCGACACGCCACCCATAGGCTCCACAGCCTCCCTCGCCGGGGCACTCTAGTCCCCTCAAAGGCCGTAGTACGGAACTACGTTCTGGGCAAAAGGCAGCGAGCTGCTACAGCTTGGGCGCCAAGATGAGGCCGGGATGCCGAGGATTGAGGAATCTCACCAGATGGAATTGCCAAAAGAGATATTTCTCTCATGGAAGCCAGATCACGGGCATAGAGTGACGCAAAGCCCCTCTGCACCGGTTTGCAATGGAGCCAACCGTCCGTCGCATGGGGGCGGAGGATTGTCCAATGCGACACGTGATTCTGGTCGTACTTCTCGTCGGAAGCCTGGCCATCGCTCCGGTGGCTCTGGGTGATGACGGGGGCGGGTTCCTGTCGATTCGGGAATGGGTCGTCGAAGTGTGGAATAGCTTGGTGGCGAGTTTGGCGCCATCCGGCGATCATGGGCCTTTGATTGAGCCGGGTGGCACCGAGCATGGTCCCGTGATCGAGCCGAGTGGGTCAACACAAGATCCAGGCAGCCTAGATAATTGCCCCTACAGTGAACCAGGTGGTCTGGAACATGGCCCCTTGATTGAACCAAGCGGCTCCACTTGATTGAGCTTTGAATGACCCCATAGAAGCGCTCAACTGTGCCGACGAGTGAAAGCTCGTCGGCTGTTCTCTATCCGATTCTTGATCTCCAGCAAGAAAGTAGCTGTGAGTTGCTTGCCCTCCTGTTCGCAGCGCAACAGATCACGAATCGCAGCTGAAGCGAGCAAATTCGCCTCAAGAGGCTCCAGAACCTTTCGCAAGATCTGCGCTCGGGCTTGAGCCTCGGCAACGCTTCCTGAACTCAGCAAGGCATCCACATGGTCACAAGCACTCAAGGCTGCGTCGATGGGCGACATAGGAAGCAAAGAAGCCCAGGCGTCCTCGAATCCCTTGAATGAGGGTTCCCATCGTTTCAAATCAGCCAGGGCACATCCTTCGAGCCATTGGAGCTTGCCCCGCTCGAAACGCCCTCGAATCAGTGGCTGCAATTGTTTGCAAATCACGAGTGCGTCTTCGGAACTGCCAGTGACTTGAGACAGATGCCCCATCGTATGGAGAGCCGCTGTTTGATGCCGGCGTTCGGTCTCATCGAGAAAGCGAAGGGCAACCTCAAGGCATGTCCTCGATTCATCATGGCGATCAAGATAGAAGAGAAACTGCCCTTGATCCACCAATATTTGGCCCAACCGACTGAGGTCACCACTCCTTGAGCACAGCACTGCCGCTTGCTCAGAAACGCTGAGCGCTGCTTGATAGTTGGCGGCCATTGAAGCCACTAAGAAAGACACTCTTTGCAGCAGATCGACCTCCCCCAATGGATCATGCTGGGCTCTTGCTATCTCGAGCCCTTCAATACAAGCGAGGAAAGCTTCTTCGTACCGAAAGAAGAATCGACACGTGCTCGCCCACACTCCGAGCGCCAAGGGCAGATCCTCCAACTTGACGAGATCAAGCGTGTCCTCCAGCAGTTTCAGAGCCCTGCGTGGTTTGTCGTATCGCAGCTCATCCAACCACTCCAACCAGTGTCTCGGAATCGTGGAGGCCCCTTCTTCGGACTGCTCCAATCGCTCCCGCACTCTTCTAACGATATTCGGCACCGGACGCTTTGGAATTGGGATACCGAAGTCCAGCTTCCTCTCGGGTGCGGGAAACACCTCTGCGAAGATCTCGGCAGGATCGATTTCTGCGTTCTCGCAGATCCGCAGGAACTTGATGAGCATGATGTTGCGCGTCGTGCCCTGCGCCTTGCGCAGATAGCCAGCTGATACGTCCGATAACTCTTCGGCAGCAGAGAGCTTTTTGCCCCCGATCCGACGACGGACAGCGGCGATCAATCGATCGACCCATTCCTCAGCCTGCATACATCCCTCCTTCTCGGTCATTGACACGGACACTGCTCATTTTGTGTTGTCTTTCTCGAAGATGCCAGTCGCATCTTCACTGACCTTTTCTGACGTGAACACGCCCTTTGGTCTCCGGGGGCTCCGTCTTTGAAGACGAGCATGGGCACCCCCTGCATCTTTTCTACGATCTCCCTGTCGCCAAAAACCACCGATTCTGACCAAACCACAGGGAGACAACATGCTCGACCCCGCCCCCCTCACCATCGTCTACCGCGACGAAGACGCCGGACTCTGCATCGACTGCAGTTGCAACGTCGGCCTAGGCCCCATCGGCTGGTGCGAAGACGCCGGCGCCCTCTGCGACAGCTGCTTGACCGCACGGCACGCCCCCTTCGGCATGGTGCTGGTGACCATCAATATCGTGCGCGAGGTCGGCGACTACAAATCCCGAGGCTTCAAGGACGACAAACACCTCATGGGGCTGTTCCTGACCATGGCGCGCCTCTACGCCAAGACAGCCGACAAGTCGTGGCCGCGTCGACCGGTGGGCACCCTCGACGATTTCCGGCACTGCGTCGATCATCCCGAGGAGATGATGGTGGAATTCGATGCCTAGCGTGCTGCCGAGCGCCCTTTGTAGGAACCCCGAAGATACCCTCACCATGGCTGCCCAGCCGGCATTGGACAAAGTGCAGCGACACAAGGAACAGGTTTCGCCCAAGCTCCTGCCCCTCCTCGACCACCTCGAGCGCCACCTCTTCGACCCCACCTTGAACGTCATCCGCTGGAAGCAGGCCTGCGGTATCCGCGACAACTCCATCGCCATCCAATTCCATAAGGAAATGGGCATCACGCCGAAGGCATTCATCAGCCAGCTGCGCCTGGAGACCGCCACCCGATTGCTCCTGCACAGCGAGCTGCGTGTCTGGCAGATCGCCCACTTGATCGGCTATTCCAGCCTCGGCGTCTTCAGCAAGGCGTTCAACCGCTGGGCTGGGCAGCGTCCCAATGCCTATCGTCGGCAAATGCGCGCCATTGATGGGCAGAACATGCCATCCCAATGGCTTCATGCCGACTTCCTGAAGAGAGCGCTGGCGGGAGAGCTGGAGCCGGAAGAGGCGCAGGCGTTGCTCCTGGAACTGCGCAAGCTTTACCCTACTCCACCACCGGAAGCCGACACCCACGACGAAGAAACGCCTCAGCGGCTCTGCTGTTGAAGGAGTAAGGGTCATTTCCTATGCCTTTAACAAGCAGAAAAATACCCTACAGATAGTGTCCGATAGTGTCTAAAAAGAAGCGCCTAACAAAAAGTGCCTGGCACCCCACCGGGGATACCAGGCACATCGCTATCACGGCGGATTTGAATCCGTCAGTTGACCGACAGGCGCAAGGTGTAGCTCCCCGTCGAGTTGTCCACCCGCACAAAGTAAGAGTACTCGGTGAACATCGGTAAGTTGGGGGCGGTGTAGCTCGCCGTACCCGCAAAGCCGCTGGCCAAGAGACTACCGCTACCGTTGTATATGTTGACCCGAGGGCCGGAGAAGCCGACCTTGGCGGTCAGCGTTTCACCGGCCTTGACTACCACCTTGTAGTAGTCGTCTTCGGACAGGGAGGCGAGGGACCCGGCGACCTTCATTTCCACCATTTCCGGCATGACTTGGGCCGTGCCCGTGGTGGAGTGAGAGGACGAAGTCTCGGGCCGGGTCAGCACCGCCTCGAGGGAATACGGCGTGGTCGTGTCATAGGCACCCGCCGAGGATTCCACCCGGACTCGATTGGCCAGGATCACACCACTGGTATAGGAAACGTTTTCGTCGCTGGTTCCCGAATTGTCCGATGAGCTGCGGGTTTGCCCAAAGGGCGTCGCACCACAAGAGCCCGGCAGGCTGAAATAGGACTGCAAGGTCAGCGCATAGTCCTCCGGCAGGGCGGTGAGGTCGACCTCGATGGTGTCACCCCAAGCCATGCCCTCGACTTTGAAGTAGTCGACATCGTCGGCCCGCTCGATGTAACCCTGCATCTGTTGACCGGAGAGCACCCTGAACGATTGATCGATGCGCTCGTTGCTCTCGTACGGGTCGTTGTAGGCCCAGGATCCCAAGTCGAGCTTGCCAGCCCCGAAGACGGGATTGTAGTAGGTGGCCAGACTCAACCAGAAAGGGCTGGGCGTCAAATAACCATCCGACTGGCTGTCTTCCCGGGCGGTGGTCCGCAACAGGGACTTGATGTCCGAGTTACTGTAGCCGGCATCCTCCTCGAAGAACAGGGCGACGGCGCCGGCCACATGGGGCGCCGCCTGACTGGTGCCCTGCATCAACATGTAGTAGTCGTCAACGACATAAGCACCGTAGCCGGCACTGATCAAATCGCTGCGCACCTCTTGCGCCATTCCCGAAACGATGCCCATGCCCGGCGCCGCCAGATCCGGCTTGTTGCGGTTGTCGCGGGTGGGTCCCCAACCGCTGAACGGGGCGATGTCCCCCAGGCTGTAGGTGGTGCTGTAGGAGCGGGAGGCACCGGTGTAGTCGGTCCAACAGTTGCGCGTCACATAGGCACCGACGGTGATCGCCTCGCGGCTGGTGGCCGGTATCCCCAAGGTCTCTTCTTCGTCCACATGGCTGACGAAATAGGCATTGGTGGAGCTACCGCCGAGGCTGGAGACCATCCAGAAATCTACTTCCCCCGCATCTGGATTGTAGATACCGACGCCGCCGTCTCCACCGCTACCGGCGACGCTCACGCCGCTCAAGGCCATGTGCCACGAACCCGACCCGGGAGGATCGGTGGCGGAGTTGTCGACGGCAAGGACGATGATCTCCCGCGCCGAGGTCCCTTCACCGAGTTGCGAGCGATAGTTGTTGCACAGCTGGATCATGCCGTCGGTGGTCGCCGTCGCCGGGGTACATGGACCGCCGCCACCACCGGTATAGAGAGTCTTGAATAAGTAGTCGCCGCTGGGGGTCCAGAGATGCACCGTCAGGTCGTCGGTGGAAGGGTAATAACCGACGATGTAGAGATAGTCATTGCCCGCCCCTGGAGTCGGCGTGTAGCTGGCGATGTCGAAGTCAGGGCCGATGACCGAAGCCGCTTCGATGGCCTTGATTTCCGCGTGGATCGAGGCTCCGTGCTCGTTGCCCGCCGCCACCACCACGGCGCGGCCCACCTGGGCGGTGACCAGCGCATCGATCTCCATCTCCATGGGATTGAGACCGTCATGGGCCCCCAGCTGGGTGCCGAGGCTGAGGTTGATGACGCTGGCTTTGCCGGCGGCGGTGGCCAGGTCGAAGATGTAATTCATGGCGTCGATGATGTCGTCGGTCATCCACGAGGTCTTGACGAAGATGATGTCCGCCGCCGGCGCCATGCCGACCCGCTCATAGGTGGCGCCGGAGGCGTCGGGGGCGGCGCCGCTGCCCGCCGCGATGGAGGTCACATGGGTGCCGTGCCCCAGGGCTCCCGGGTCGTCCTCTTCCGTCGGCGTGCCCGCATCGATGTCGCTGGCGGTCCACTCGGTGCCATAGCCATAACCTGACGGATAACGGCTCGCGTCATCGTTCTGCTGGTCCCACAGATACAGAATGCGAGTATTGCCGCTGCTGTCGGTGAAATTTGGATGATCGAAGTCGATGCCCGAGTCCACCACGCCGACGATGACGCCGCTGCCGGTAGCACCGCTGAAGGCCCCTCCGGATTCACTGCGTAAAGGCTCGACGCCGGTCTCCTCGACGCTGGTGTCCAGGTTGGGATAGACCCGCTGGGGAAGAGCCACCGACAGCAGCAACCCTTGGTCGATGAGCGACTTCAGGTCTTGCGGCAGCACCGTCACCGTGGCCCGTCCCTGACGCATGGTGCGCACGACGACGCCGTAGGACTCGAGCTGCTCGCGGCTGGCGGTGGTTTGCACGATGAGGCTCAAGGCTTCTTCGCCTTGCAACGTCTTGCGTCCTTGAAAACCACCGGCGGGGCCCTTGAGGGCAGGGGTCAGCTGGGGCACCGGCTGATCGAGGATGGGGACCAGCAACGGGTGCACCGCCACCCCTTCCCCGTTGCCTTGGGCGGCGAGAAATGACGGCACGAGGAACAGGCAGAGCGCCATCGCAATCATGGCGGATAGTAAAGATCGATGTCTCATGGGCTTCTCCAATCGTAGGACTTGAAAAGAGTGATCATTGGCTAGTGATCCTTGGCGAGTGATCCTTGGTTGGGGTCGCTCTTGGTATTCGATCCCCGTGCCCATTCCTGACATGCGAGCTCTTCATCGAGGCAGCGCGCCTAAAAATCCCAAAAACTTCGCTGGGTGTTGTCAGGAAAGCGCCGCCGTTGCGAAGACCTATGTTGAGGCTCCACAAATGGCTATGCGGCCTCCGCCGGGAGATCCGACCCATGACCACAACCCAACTGCCGAAACCCCACCGCCCCCGGCGGAGTCGGAGAGGGCGTCCCAACGGCAGCGGCCCGTCCTTCCGCAGCTCTCATCGCAGGCCGTCAAGGCGCGGGATCTATGCTAGATTTCCCCTTCCGGTTTCCTCCGATATGACGCCTTCGTCGTCGTTGTGTAGGCCGCTGGGGCTGGCGGCCACAGCCCCACGTCCGATGAACGATGTCTGCCCCCAACCGCCGGAGGGACGGATTCATCGCGCCATGGGCTCAGCTACCGAATCTCTCACCCGACGCCAGTTAGAAGCCGCCTTGCTCGGTGACGGCAAAGCCCTGTCTTGGATCATCGATCAGCTGACCCCGGTGATTCAGGCACGGCTCACCCGTCTCCTCTTGCGCCATACCTCGGCTCACCCGCGGGGGGAGGATCGCAAGGAGCTCGAGGATCTCGTACAGGAGGTCTTCTTGGCCCTCTTCGCCGACGACGCCAAGGTGCTGCGGCGCTGGGACCCCGAGCGCGGAGCCTCTCTCCTCAACTTCGTCGGCTTGGTGGCCGAGCGCCAAGCCATCACTCTGCTGCGCGCCCGGCACCGCTGGTTGCCCACCGAGCCCTTGGACCCGCGGTTGCCGGAGCCCCGCAGCGGCGAAGCCGATCCCGAGAATGAGACGGCAGCTCGCCAGTCCCTGCGCCATCTCCTGGATCGATTGCAGGACACGGTCAGCCCGCAGGGATGGCACATCTTCCGCCTTCTCTTTGTCGAAGAACGGACCGTCGCCGACATCGAGGTGACGGTGGGATTGAGCACCGATGCGGTCTATGCCTGGCGTTCCCGATTGCGCAAGGTGGCCCGCCGCCTGTGGCAAGAGATGCACCTCGAAACTTGGGTCGAGACGCCTCCGGCGTCCTCGGGGAGGCCCCAATGAACGACAACGACCGGCGCCGCAGCTCAGCCTTCGAAGATCAGGCTCCCGAAGACCAGGCGACCCTAGATCCGTCGACCCAAGACCATCTACTCAAAGACCTGGCTGCCCTGCAACGGCGGTTGGAGTCCGAGCCATCCGGCGAGCGGGCGCAGCGTCTCGAGCGTCCCTTGGACCCGGCCTTCCGCCAACGGCTCTTGCAGCGCCTCCAAGAGGAGCAACCGGCTCCGACCGCAACCCAGGTCGGCAGCACATCCCCGGTGGTGCGCCGCTTTCCGGTCTCCAAGTGGCTACCTCCCTTGGCTCTGGCGGCCGGTCTCGCCATCCTTTTCCTTTCCCCGGGAACAACCGCGCCGCTCCCCGAATACGCCCTGGAGATCCGGGGCCAGATCCGGCAACAGCGTTCCCTGGTTGAGCCCAGTTTGAAGGAGATCCCCCGTCTGAGCATCGACGGTTCCCTGAGATTGTTGATGCGACCGGCCACCTCTGTCGAAGGCCCCCTCGAAGCGGTGGCCATGGCCCTGTCGAATTCGGCGGACCGGAAGGTGCCGCTGTCGTCCACCGTGTACCAAGTTTCCGACCTCGGCGCCCTGCAGCTCGAAGCCCCAGTGGCCGCCCTCGGGCTTTCCCCTGGACGGTGGACGCTGATCGTGGCCGTCGGCCGACCTGAGCACTTACCCGAGTGGCGGGATCTCCCGGAAGCCGTCCCGGACGACGGGCGACGCGTCCTGCGCCAGACCGTCGAGGTGGTGGCGCTCGCCGACGACAATGACTAGCCCCCCGCACGGCGGGTGGCTGGATTGTTTGCCGATCGCCCTTCTGCTGCTCGCGGTGCCATCGATCATCTGCTGCGGTCCCGCCCCACGGTCACAGCCCTTGGCGGTCGAGGTGGCCGGCTGTCTTTCGATCCACGGGAGCTCCATTGCTGACGGCCCCAGTTGCCAGCTCACCGAGGACCGGCGCCTCCAGCTGTGGATACCCCTACCCCTGACCGTCGAGGTCACCGTCGGGCCGGGCGCCCACATCGTCGAGCGGCTGCCAGTGCAGGACGGTCAACGCTGGCTGCTGGACATCGCCCCCAATACCCGGCGGCTAGAGGTCGAAGCCAATCTCGCAACCGAGAACGGACCGCGACGGGCTACTTGGTCGCTGGCCCTGGAGCACCGTCCCCAGGCCCCTTGGCGGGCCGAGCTCCAGCGTCTGCAAGAGCGGGGGGAACAGGCGTCGGCGGAGGCATGGCTGCGTTCGCGCCTGGCGGCCGGATCGCCACCGGAAGATCGCGGCGATCAGCTCTTCCGCTTGGCCGGGCTGATCTATCGACGCGGCGACTCGGCGGCGGCGCGCCGGGTGCTGGCGGAGGCCATGGCTTGGTACCGGGACAACCACCGTCCGTTGGATTGGCTGCGCAGCGGTACCGCCCTCTCTTTCTGGCTCCATGGCGATGACCTCTGGGCCGAGGAACGGGAGGTCCTCGACGCCTTGCAGGCGACCGGCTCGTCCACCGCAGAGGGGGACTTCCTGTTGCATTTCTTCCACGGTCAGCTGGCCTTGGAAAGCGGTGACTTGCGCACCGCCCAACGGCGATTGACAGACGCCGTACAGCAGGCGGAGCGTGTGGGACTGACGTCCTTTCGCCACCAAAGCGAGCAACTCCTGGCCAGGGCTTTGACCCGGGGCGGCCGTCCTAGGGAGGCCGAAGCCATCTTCGAACGCCTGGCGGACGATCCGGCGGGTCTGGCCGACGGTTGCCAAGGGGCCCTATTCCTCAACAACCTCGGTTGGAGCCGCCTGTTGCAACTCGAGGCCGGACGGCAAGCCAACCCTCTGCCACCCCTCGAACGGGCCCTCGATTTATTGCAGGGCTGCCCCGACGGCGAAGGCGAACGGGTCAATGTGCTGACCAATCTGGCGCTGGCTGCGCTACACCAGCAGGACAACGACCGGAGTCGCAGCTTCTTGCAGCGGGCCCGCCGGCTTCAACCTCGACCGCAACGTCGCATCCTCCTCTGGTGGCAAGAGATCGAGGCGCGTCTGGCCTTGGCGGCGGGCGACCATGGAGTGGCCCTCTCGCTCTTTTCGCAGGAGGCCCGCTCCGCCGCCGAGGCCTCGATCCCCCGAGCCCAGTGGCGGGCCGAGCTCGGCACGGCCCGCACCCTGTGGGCCCTCGGCGAGCAGACGCAAGCCCTGGAGGCCTTTCAACGCTCCGCCGAGCTGCTCGACAGCGAAGCGCTCAACGTACCGGTGGGCGAGGATCGGGCCGCTTTTGTGGCACAACGGGAATGGGCCTCCTGCCTGCATCTCGAGGCCTTGCTGGCGGCCGGGCGACCTGCGGCGGCCATGCAGGCAGCCCGCCGCTCCCGCTCCCGGGTCCTGCGCAGCCTGTGGAGAGGTCAACGGCTGGCTTTTCTGACACCCCCCGATCGCCAACGTTGGGACGCCAACATCGCCCGCTACCATGCCATGCGCTCCGCCCTGGACCGCAACCTACAAGACGAGTGGCAGCTTCCCAAAGATCAGCTGGCGGGTCTCGAAGCGCGGCGGCGGAGCCTACAATCCAATCTCCAAGATACCCTCGACACGGCCCTCGAAGTGCTCGCCTCCCCCGGCGGGGCCACCCATCGGCTACCCCCCCGGATCGACGGTGAGCTGCTGCTCGTCTACCACCCCGGCGACGGAGGTTGGTTGGGCTTCGCCGAGGGGCAAGACGGCGTCGTCGTCGCATCCCTCGGCAACGTGTCGCCGGCCACCCCTGGGGATCGGTTGGCCGCCATCCTCTTGGCACCCTTCGCCGACCTGGTGCGACGGTCCAGCGCCGTGCGGGTGCTGCCCTACGGGGAGCTGCGGGACATCGACTTCCACGCCTTGCCCTTCGACGGCGCGCCGCTGATCGTCCAACGGCCCGTCGTCTATGGGCTCGATTTGCCGTCCGGGCCGAACCCCATCGAACCCGTCGCCACCGCCTTGATGGTGATCGATCCCAATCAAGATTTGCCCAGCACTCGGCAAGAGAAGAAAGTGCTGCACGGTGCCCTTGAGCGGCAGTCCGTCCAGCGGGTGCATTGGTTGGAGGGCTCCACCGCCGACGGCACGGCGGTGCGCCAACTCTTGCCGGAAGTCGACCTCTTCCATTTCGCCGGCCATGGGGTGTTCGACGGCTGGGACAGCGCCTTGGGCTTGGCGAAGGACTCACGCCTCAGCGTCGGCGACATCTTCGCCCTGCCCCAGGTCCCCGAGCGGGTCATTCTCTCCGGTTGTGAAACCGGCCGCTCCGGCGATCTCGACCTCTATCGCCTGGAAGACGCCGCCGGCATCGGAGCAGCCTTCCTGACCGCCGGTAGCCGCGAGGTGATCGCCACCCAGCGGCCCGTCGACGACCGTTTAGCGGCCGATTTGATGTCCGGGCTCTACCCGCTCTGGGCCGCCGGTGGCTCGGCGGCGGAAGCCTTGCGTCAAGCACAGATCGCGCAATGGCGGCGATACCCCGCCAGTGACTGGGCGAGCTTTCGAGCCCTTTCGCCTTGATTTCCTATCTATTCGGAGACCGATCGAGGAGACCCCAATGCTGACACACTCGCCCCTGCAACGCCTCGCTTTGACCGTCGCCCTGCTGACCATGCTCAGCCCCACCGCCCGCGGCGCCGTGTCCTCGGTCACCGTCGAGGCGCCGGTGGTGGCCGGCGACGCGGCCATCGATTGGCAGTGGATCGGGCTGCAAAACGAAACGTCGACGCCCTGCCCCAAACCGTCGGGCAGCCGCTGGCTCGTCGCCAATCTGTTCGTCCCGGCCCTCAATGGAGGCGTCACCAGCGTGCCGGCGGCGCTGCGGCCGTTCTGCGTCTATACCCATGTGAGCCCCGACAACGTCACCACCGCTGATCTCGCCGCCCTCGCCGCCCTCAAGCCACAGCAGCTGAGCGCCCTGGAGATGGACTCCCTCTCCGTCACCCCCGCCGGCCAATTGGAGGACGCCGTTTGGGTCGACCTCGCCGACCACTTTCTGAGTCAAGCGGGGGCAATGATCCAGGCCGATCCCAACGCACCGCCGACACACTTGGCGATCGTCGATACGGCGGAGACCGACTCCCAGAACGCCTATTTGAACCAGGGCAACTCGCCGCACGGCTATACCCTCCTGAATATGGCCCGGGCCCTGCTCTGCAACGGCAGCGGCAACGGCAACGGCAGCGACTGTGCCGCCGATGTGACTTCCCGCTTGGCCATGCCCTTTCGCCTGCAGAGTCTCGGCACCGGCAACCGAGTGGTGCGCGATCTGTTGGACGGTGGCGAATTCGGCTCGGTCGCCGAAGCGGCCCGCGGTCTGCAAGGGGAAGTTGCTTTCTGGAGCCTGCTCAATCACGACAATCGCCTGGTGCTCAATCTCTCCCTGGGTTGGGATCCGGTCTTCGGCGGCGGTGAGACGTGGATCACCGACATGCCCCTCGCCGTGCGGGCCGTCTATCGGGCCATCGTCGACGCCCGTTGCCGCGGCGTCTTGGTGGTGGCCGCGGCGGGCAACGATCCCGGCGGCCCAGCGGTCTCCGGCCCCCTCTACCCAGCCGGCTGGGAACGCCGACCCGCCCCCGACCTCACCGAGTGCGGCGCCGCCCTCGGCTACCTCCCTTGGTCGAGTCATTTCCCACCGTCCACCAGCACCTACGCGCCCCTCGTCTACGCCGCCTCCGGTGTGCAGGTGGACGGCAACCCCCTAGCCAATCAACGGGCCAGCGCCAGCGCCCCCTTGGCCGCCTTCGCCGACCACGCAGTGGCCGAAGGGGCGACCCCCGGCAGCCCGACCGCGGTGCTCACCGGCAGCTCGGTGGCCACCTTGGTGGTCTCGTCGGCGGCGGCCGTGGTGTGGCACCATTTGCCGTCCCTGCGAGCCGATGAGGTGATGGACCATCTCTACCAAGCGGGGGACGACTTGGGACGCAGCCCGGCGGTCGCCCTGACGAAGACCTCCGCCTCGCCTCCCCCCACCGTCCGTCGGGTTTCCCTGTGTGCCGCCCGCAACCGGGCCTGCGCCGTCGATGGGCCCTGCTCCGTCCCCCCCTCGCCGTGCAGCAGTTGGGACCCGACCCCCCCAGACCTCAGCACGGCCCTCGAGCTGGCCGTTTTCGAAGACGCCGACGAGGTGGACCTGAGCCTCAAGACGGCGGAGCAAGTCCTGCCCAGCGACTGCGCAAGCCGTTCCCTATGGCTGGAAAGCGAAGAAAGCGATCCAGCCGACCCCTGCCCCGACCTCCAATTCCGCCACCTCGGCCGTTCCCCCTGGCGCACCGAGCCCCAGCCGGGATCGAATTTCTGTCCCTCGTGTCCCTTGAATGAGTCCTCATCGACCTTGCTCTTGGAAACCGACGACAGCGATGCCAGTGCCGTGTGGTACGACCCTGTGCTGATACTTTGTGATGATAGCTACACCCTCGGCGTCAGCGAGCTGGCGGCAGGGGACGTATTGACCGTCTCCGGTATCAGCCTCGGCGGTTGCACCCGAGCCTGGCTCAGCGTCACCACCGAGCGCGGTTCGGTGTCCAGCCCGCTGTTGATCCTCACCCCTTGACGGTTTCGGCGCGGCCAGGCCATTGACATCAGCCGATTAGCCTGGCATTAGACTCTTGCCAGTTTCACTGAGACCTGGTAGCCTGCCCGCATCTGATCGTTTGGAATTTGAGCACTTGCCCACCCCGGAGATTCTGTCGACGGCCGGTGGACGGAACTGTTGTGTCCGGTGATTGCTCCTGTTTAGCACCATCTCCATGTAGCGCCGTTGGCCCATTCTTGGAGTGGTTTTTCCAGCGTTCTAAACAAATGGCATCTTTCCAGATGCTTTGAAGAGGAGAGGCACCCATGAGCCTGAGACTTTGTTTTGGAAATACCCGTCCATCGACCTGGCTTTGCTTGGTCGCCGCTTTCGCCATCTTGGGTGCACCGCTCAGCTTTGCTCAAGGCGGGGGCTCGATCAGCGGCACAGTTCTAGAGAACATCGAGAATGTTTACGGCATCGACATCGCCCTCGAAGACGGCGATGGTGTCCTCGTCGAGCTGGTTTCCGAGGATGGCGACGTCACCTCGACGACGAGCCAAAACGGTTCCTATTCGTTCACCAACCTGGCGCCCGGCGAGTATCAGCTCATCGCCTATGATCGCGACTCCCGGACCGCCACCGCTGACGTCTCCGTCGCTTCCAATCTCGAAACGACGGCCAATGTCGTCCTCATCTCACGCAAGGCGGAAGGAGTCTTCGTCTATTCGCCAGCCATCGGCGTGGAATCCGGCGTCGACATGAACCCGGACGTCAACGTGGACGGTATTGTCAATTCAGCGGATCTTGTTGCGGTACGGCAAGCCAATGGTACCGAGGCTTTCAAGTCGCGTCTCGACGTCAACCGTGACAATTTAGTAGACGATGCCGATGTGGCCCTGGTGGAAGCTGCCTTTGGCAAGGTTATCGTCAACATCGGCACCAAATACCAAGCCCAGGTGACTCCGGGTGGCAGCATTGCGATGATCGGCGAAGGCCTGGCCTCGGTCCGTTCGGAAAGTGGCTCCACCACCGGTCTGGTGAGCTGGGCTCCGAACGTTATTGCCGTACCCACTGAGCCCACCGAGCCCGCCGAGATCCGGCCAAATTTCTCGGCCGACAAACCCTTAGCTTTGCCCAAACCAATGCCCAAGCCGGGAAGCAAGTCGGCGGTCCGCTACAAAATCACCGAGGATACCGGCGTCGCCTCGTCACCGATTATCGGCGAATTCAACTTCGACGAAACACCGAGCAATCTAACCTGGATCGATGTCGATTTGGAGACCGGCAGAGTGAAGAATGGCCTCATCGGCCTGACCTTGAGCGGTGGATTCTTCTCCGACCCGGTGAATATTGAAGGCGACGTACCGGACGGGATCATCGCCTTCTCGGCCGACGGTTTCGCCCTCTACCATGTCGTCAACGTCACCGGAACGATGCCCGACAACTTCCCCGTCTACGCTGGAGAAGCGTTTGTCATGGGTAAATGCGACCCGCCCAAGGCCAACGTGAAGTGCCTGACCAAGCGGGCCAAGGCCACCGATACCTGCTCCTGGCCAGCTCCCTTCGGCGGCACGGGCACCTGTACTGGGGTCGGCAGCATCTGCAGCACCGAAAACGCAGCTTGCGCCAGTGGCGGGGCTTGCAAGACCTGCCAAACCCAGTGCACCCGCACCTTGGGTGGAGTGCTCTGCGGTTGCTGGTGCCTTCCCTGACACACTGAAGATCGTGCCCTCTGCAACGGTCGTCGCCTTCGCAACGGTCGTCGTTGTGGAGGGCAGACGATCGACTCGACGCCCTGGCCGGCCACACGAGCGGCGATACACGCAAGATCGGTTACCAACTGGGTGCCTTGACCGGCCTTGGCGTCATGGTCCTCGAACGCACCAGCGCACCCTATGAAGTGCCGACTAATCCTGAAAAATCTCCACCGTTCCGTCATAGGGCGAAACCACCGCGGGGATGGCGGGCGCCCCTGCCGGAAGTGGATGGACGGCACCGCCGGTGCCCGCCGCGTTGGCGGCATTGTTGGTCAAGGCTGCCGGCACGCCGTGGGGAGGGAGATTCGGTAAATCGAGGGCGATATTGGCTGGCGTCGCTCCCACCTTGGCTGCCGCGGTGATCGCAGCGCCGGCGGCTCCGAGGGCAGCCAAGGCGCTCGTTCCAGGCGCACCGACGGGTTTGTTGATTCTTACGATGCGCCAGGTCACTTTGATCATGTTCGGGCAGTACGAGTAAAGATCGCCGACGGCGGGCGCGGCTGCCCATGGGGCTGTGGACACCTCAACCCAGTAGTGCAGCGCATACCAATACGCGCTGTGGCCATTGCCCGCGACGTCGAAAGCTCTGAAGTTCTGCAAGTAAACGCGCATTCGCGCCTCGACCGTGCGGTGGTTGGCATTGCCTTGGGAGGTGAGCGGCGTGAGGTTGTCCCAAAGGACGCCACTTCCGTTCCATTCTCCATTGATCAGATGGCCGCGGTACCAAACGTTGTTGGCATCTTGGGTAAATGGAAAGGCGGGACCGGCTCCGGCAGGCGGAGCATTGCCCCACGCTTGATCCCAACCTGCCCCCGTTGCAGTGGGTGGATTGTTGGTGTGTCCTCCGGGCCGCTCGATGTCGGGGCCGAGCAGGGCGTAGGCGCTGGTACCGCCCATGTTCTGTCCCCCTTGCCAGACGGCGAGTGGTCCCTGCACCTGGGAACGGCAGGCGAAAATAGGATTGCCAGGGGTCCAGTGGGCGCCGTCATAACAAATTTTCGACATGCTCTTGGTGGGCTCCTCAGGCCATCCCTTGGAGATGACACGTAGTGAGTAGTGGGCCGGCTCTCGAATACCCACTGTCGGGAGATCGTCGGGAATCTCAGCTGCCAGCCGGCCGAGCGGTTGTTCAAGGAACGGTGCGCTGCGCCCTGGCCTCATGCTGCAACAGCGCCTGCTTCATTTCCAAACCCCCGGCAAATCCGGTCAACGAGCCGTCGGAACCGATCAGACGATGGCACGGGATGACGATGGGGATCGGGTTGGTGGCATTGGCCCGTCCCACGGCCCGCACGGCTCGCGGTCGGCCAATCAGCTCAGCGAGTTGCCGGTAGGTGCGCGTTTCGCCGGCCGGGATCTCCAGCAGGTGGCGCCAAACCGCCCCTTGGAAGGGCGTGCCGCCGGGAGCGAGCGACAGATCGAAACGCCAGCGCCGGCCCTGGTAGTAGGCATCCAATTGGCGGGACACCTCGGCTGCTGGAGCCTCCTTGGCGGCGATGTCGCCGTAGCGCCGGAAGACCCATGGCAGATCGTCCTCGAGGCTTTCGAGAAAGGAGATGCGGTAGAGCCTCGAGCCTCCGTCCACCAGCAGGCCGAGGGGACCGAAAGGGGAAGAGTAAGGGCAGGCGTAGAGCATGGTCCACACTTTACCCGAAGGCCGATGGCTGGGCGGACGGCGTGGCGAGCTAAACTGGGTTTGCTCTGTTCGATTTTTTACCCCGGCAGGGGACCTCAATAAGAGGCTAGGGTCAGGAGCGTAGCGACGCCAACTTGGGATGGACTTTGGAGAGCCATAATGACCGCTGCAAGTTTCCAAGAGATTGGTGAGGTGTTGGCTGAGGTCGGGGGCGCGGACGTCTTCAGCTGTCAACGGAGGCGGTCTTTCAGCGATCTGCACCTCGAGGTCCAGGGCATCGGCAAGATCGAAATGCCGGTGTCCAAGAAACAGGCCCAGGGATTGTGCGACATCGCTCGACCCGCGCGTTACGGTCGAGGCACGGCGACGCTGCTCGACCGACAGGTTCGCGATACCTGGGAAATCCCGAAGCAGCAGGTCAAGATCGATGCACCGCGTTGGCATCGCACTTTGGTGCCGATGCTCCAGCGCTTGCAGGCGAATCTCGGCTTGCAAGGCCAGGGGCTGCTACGCGCCGAGTTGCACTCGATGCTGGTCTATGCCCGTGGCCAGTTTTTCCGGCCCCACCAAGATTCGGAAAAAGACGATGCGATGATCGGCACGTTGGCCATCACCTTGCCGTCGCATTTCAAAGGGGGCGCCTTGGTGGTGGAGCACCAAGGGAAGCAGGCGACCTATCGCGGCTCCAAGAAGAACCTCTCCTTCGTGGCCTTCTATGCCGACTGCCTGCATGAGGTCCGTCCGGTCACGGAGGGCTACCGAATCGTGCTCACCTACAATCTGATCCTCGAAAAGCAACAACCGTCAGCTCAGGAGACCGGCCCGGTGGTCCCACCGCTATTGGTGGAAAACTTGGCGCAGGCCCTGCGCTCGCATTTCGAGACACCCCTTCCCCGTCGCCGGCCTTCCAGCGACGACGAAGCGTTGGGGCCGCCTCCCAATCGCCTGGTCTATCTTCTCGATCACCAGTACACAGAACGGGGATTCGCCGCCCAGCACCTCAAGGGAAGCGATGCCGTGCGTGCCAATGCCTTGCGCTTGGCCGCCAGGAGTTGCGACTGTGAGGTGGTCGTTGCCCTGGCCGAAATTCAAGAGAGCTGGACGTGTTACGAGACTGACTGGTCCTATAGTAGCCAAGATCGCTACCGTTATTGGAATCGATATGGTGAGCTCGATGAGGATGATGAGCTCGATGAGGATGATTGGGACGACGAGCATCCGTCTCAGATTGAGCCGGACGACTACGAGCTCGGGGAGCTTGTCGATCGGGGAATTACGCTGACCCATTGGCAGGACGAGGCCGGCGAGGTGGTACCCCTCACCACCCTGGTGTCAGAGGAAGAGGTCTGTTCTTCGACGCCGACCTCGGAGCTCCAAGCCTACGCTTCCGAATACGAAGGGTATACGGGCAACGCTGGCAATACCTTGGACCGTTGGTACCGCCGCGCTGCCATCGTCCTATGGCCCCGCCAACACGATTTTTCGGTGCGGGGGGAGGCGTCTCCTGCCTGGGCATTGCAACAATTGCAGCAGCGGATCGACTCCGAGCGGATCGCTGAGGCGCAAAATCTGGCTGACGCGATGCTTACCTTTTGGCCGCAGGTCAGGCCATCGGACGAGGCGCCCGGCTTTTTTGACCAGGCCCTTGGCGTCGCGTATGGCCTCTACGATCCCTACTTGGCGATGTCCCTCCTCTTGCCGTTCGACGTCGGTGCGATCGGTCCAGACCAGGCCAACGGGTGGCTGGCCTTGATGCAGCGCTATGGTGACGACTGGGTGCTGGGCCTGCTCGGTGAGTGGGAGCGGGGATTTGATCTTTATTTCGGGGATACCCTGGGCTGGATCACGCCGCTGCCCCGAGTGTCCGAGGTCTTGTGCTCGGCCGACGGCGTTTGGGGTAGGCAGTGTGGCATCCAGCTCCTCGAGGTGGCTTGGCGTCGATTGCGCCCAAAGCTGAAAATGGTGATCGAATTGACTCGGCCTGGCCAACGGGGCAAGGCAATGAACGATCTGGTCGAGCCACTCCTGGGCATCTTGGAAAGTGCAGAGATCCTGGCGGCGGAGGTCGAGCGCGGCGCGGTGCTCAAGGTGCTGTGCGCCAAGGCGAACGAACCGTTGATTCCGTGTTTGCTGGCGGTACTGCGCTCCGCGGTGGGTCCTACCGCCGCGGAATCGCCAATCCCCAAGAGCTTCGACATCCTGCGGCAGCGTTGCATTGCGGGATTCCGAGCCTGGTTGCAGGTGCCCGCACGGCAGGCAGGGGATTGGAGCCTCGCCTTCGATAGGCATTGTTCGTGTCAGCTGTGCGTCACCTTGGAAAGGTTTCTCAAAGATGCCCGGCAGCAGGTTTTGGAATGGCCCATCGCCAAAGCCAAGCGCCAGCACATACACAACGTCATCGACGGCCATGAGCTCCCTGTGCGCCATGAGACGCGGCGTCAGGGGAGCCCCTATGTCTTGGTGCTGACCAAGAAGCAACAGCTCTTCAAGCTCGAAGCGAAGGCGCGGCGTTCGTGGCAAGCGGATCTCGACTGGCTAGGCGCCTACTGATTCTCCTTGTCCAAGGCCCACAAATGGAAGGTGGTCAGGCTGCGCCGGGGCGCCAAAGGCTACATCAGCCGCAATGTGGACGCGGCGTCGGGGTTCTTGCCGAGCTCGAAAAAACTGCGCAGATTTCGTTTCAGGTCCGGCGACAGGTGATTCCGGCAAGAAGTGCCTGGCACCTGCAAGCCCTCCGATGATCCCATTCATGGGCCCTTGACGCGTCTCTAGAAAAGGACTACTCTGGCCAAATGCCACTCAGTCTTGCCCAATGTAGTAAGGGTCATGCCAGGAAACCAGCTCCTACTTCCTACTGACGCATCAATTCTCTCTTGACTTGGAGTATTACCATGCAAATGCAAAACCTTGATGCCTTGATCGAGAGGTCCAATGTCAAGAGTCTCTCCATTCGCCGACTATTGGCGAGCATTCACAGGGGTGACCCACTAACAATTGTCTCTTCCAAGGTTCTCAAGACATTGGTCTGGATCAGTCTGCCTATAATGATCCTCGCCTGGCTCATCACCTGGCTTTGGATCTACTATGAATTAGAACGCTGGACGCTAGTTCTAGCATTCGTCGATCAGTTCTTCCGACTAGGCATCAATCTAGTGATCTTGCGTATAACATATATCAGAGCATCACACCTGGCTCAGCTGCCCCCAGGACCTTTCGTTTCTCTTAGAGCAGTGGGTCTCCTATTGCGGTGGCTCGGCGAGTGCATTCTAATCCTTTCGATTGGTTCTCTTCTTCAAGCTCTCCTCGGCAGCCCACTCGGACTTCTTGCCTCCTCTCCCGAAACCTCTTTTGCCCTCGACTTCCTGAAGCCTGGTTTCAAGCTCTTCTCCCTTGCAGTGGCTACTTGGATGCAACTTGTTGGATTTCTGACCTTTGCCGGCCTCTACGCCGCCGCCGGGTCGATAGATCTATTCATAGAGATTGAAAAGAACACACGGACTCTAAGGACGTCGACGCTGCGAACGAGTCGAGATCATTTCGGCCACGGGACCGAGGCATAAATTCGATCAGAGCCGCCACCGGAAAAACGCCTCGAGTTTTCCGAGCGGCACACAAACAAATTCAGCACAGGAGAGCCACGATGCCAAGATGCAAATCTTGCGATCAGCTCCTCGCCGAGGACAGTCCTTTCTGCCAATACTGTGGTAATTCGCGGATAGTCGAATCACTGACTACACCACGAAAACCGCCGGAATGGCTAGATAGAGCACTCAGCGTTGCGACAATTGTCCTAGGACTTTGGCTGCTCGTTACCATCGGCATAGCGTTCCTTCGTGAAGCCAAAGCCTTGAGGCGAGCACGAGCCGCGATCGAAACCAACAATCTTTCACAAGCCAACTCCTGGATAGAGCCCTGGCTTGCGAGACATCCCAACCACCCAGAGGCACTGTTCTTGGCTGGTAACGCGGCTATCAAGCTCGGTTTTTCGAAGGATGCGATTCAACATTTCCAGACACTCAGTACGTTGCGCGACAGTGGCAGTAAACGCGCTGCTGAAAGAGTAAACAAGCTCACATCGATCTTCCAGAAACAACTACCCATTAATTCTCTCAGGTTCCAATGCGGCCAAAGCCAATATGCTGATTTTTACAACACCTTCATAGAACTAGGCCCCGAGATGGAAGACGCATTGCTTGATAGCGCTGCAAATGTCGCCAGCAAGTGTATCACCTTGGCCGACAGACGAAGAAAGAACGAACCAGCTTATTGGCTGATTAAGGAGAAAGGTCTTGACCCAGCCCGCGTCGTATCGTTTGTCTACTTAAGGCCTCTAGAAAACGCCATGGCGAAGAAGAACTACGACCCGGTAGAAGAGCTGGCAGCCCAGGCCCTGGCACAGTGGCCAGAATCGTCTACGAGGGTTCACGAGGCCCTTTCCGAGATACGCGGACAAGTCACTCTCACAACTCAAAAAATTCGAGACCTATGCACTAGTCTCACCCAGTCAAAGAGTTACTACAATGGAAGATTAGCTTGTTTCCCAAAATCAACACCTGAAGAGGTTGCGGGACAGATAGATGCCTGGGGTCACCCTTTTGTCTACACGGCCCAAGAGCCTGACGAGGACAGCAAATGCTACCGAGGATTTGAGATCGCCTCCTTGGGAGTCGAGCTGAAACGCAATCAATCCTCTCCTAATGCAACATACAACCCACAGATGGGTGTGGCTTGCGGCTCGGCGGGAGGAAGGCGACCCAGACTCGTGAGTCCTATCCCTAACAACTTTTGGCTAGCCGAATAGTTCACTCTGCGGATCGAACCATGCCAACCCGAGAAATTGCGACTCGCGCATATTTTCAGTCGTCAGAGCACAACCTGAAGCTCCGCGGCGCAGCCTCCCTGATCATTTCGGCTCTCCTCATACTAGTAGGCATATCTGTAGCTCCGGGGTCTGGAGGAATCACTCAAGGGTGCATCGCATTGGTTTTCTTTGTGCCAGGAATCACCCTCGGTTTGCTGGGTGGGTTACGCCTACTCTATGATCTATGGCGGAACAGAGGAATTCGAACGAACCCAGATTGCCCAAGTGACGACGAGATCCAGAGACTGATCGATGAAGGCATTGAATCTGCTCGGAACCATGCTCTGGATAGTCTCGGCCTCTCAGACGGGCACTTGGCGTTCGAACCTTTGACGATCATCGCACCGCTTCTCTGGAGAACCGAAGGAGTCCATGACGACGAGCTCGTCTTTCGTAGAGGGAAGGATGGAGAGCTTAGGTTTGGCGTCTATTCCATCACCATTATTGCACTTGCCGAACGGCATATAGCCGCGTTCACTTGCTCTTACAGACTAATCTATGATGACGTCGTCAACGTCAGAATATGCGAATATCAATATCACAACATTGTCTCAGTTTCGGTTAGCGAGAAGCCTAGCTCGCTGCGCTTTGTTTCAGGAGAGGAGATTTCAACCGCACAGGAGTTTCGTGTCTCTGTGCAGAATGGAGAGGCGATTCGAATCACAATAGATGCCCCCGCGATCAGGCGCTTGACCGGAGCCGACTCTTTACCTTCGACGGGTGTAGAGAGGGCAGTCAGGGCCATCAGAGCTGCATTGCGCGATCGAAACCCTTGAGACCGGCAGCACCTTTGCCGTTTCGACAGCGCTAGGGGATTGTTGGGTTCAAGGGAGTTGCGGAGAAGAAAATGAGATCGTCTCCAAGATACGAAGACTTCGTCGTGCGCATCGAGAAACGAAGTAGTGGCTATCTAACTAGGTTGGTCAGGTCACCCTATGGCTCGGCTGAGGAGAAATTTATCCCTCCATATGATCAACAGGACCTGACAGACTTCTTGGATGACATGGAGAGTATCTTACTCGACTCTGGGGCTGAGCCTCGACAACCTCAAGATCCTAGAGAATTGGGAGCGCTGCTCTTCAAGTCACTATTCAGTGGAACCGTCGGAGATCGACTGAGTCAAAGCCTCGCGCATGTCAATGCCAGTGAGAATACTGGATTACGCATTCAAATAGAAATCGACCCATCCAATCCTGCGTTAGCACCGTTAGCTGCACTACCGTGGGAGCTACTACGTCATCCAGAGAAGTCTTCCTTTTTGAGTCAAAATATTCTGACCCCTGTAGTTCGATACATTGACGTCACCTCACTTCATATCGTTCCACCGGTACCCATTGACGAGCTGCGTATTTTGGCCTGTGCTTCTAGTCCCAAAGGCACCGGCTTCATCCACGACGATGAGGACCTCGAACGTGTGCGACGAGCATGGGGTCAAATCTCGTCTACCAACTTCATCAGCCTACCCAGGCCGTGCACGCTCTTAAAGCTGCGTCAAGCGCTGCGCGAGCACTCGCCACATGTATTTCACTTCATTGGACACGGAAGCTTCGACTCAAGAGAGAGCTGCGGTAGCCTCTATTTTGAAACCGATTTCTTCGATCCACATGAGGTAGACGGAGAGCTTCTGGCTGCAAATCTCACTACGGAACAGAAATTGCGCCTGGTTTTTCTGAGCTCTTGCGAAGGTGCGAAGATTCCCCACCAGTATGGGCAAGATCCCTATCGTGGAGTCGCATCTGCACTTCTCAAATCGGGAGTCACTTCTGTGGTCGCGATGCAGTTTCCCGTCTCCACTGCGGCAGCCATAGAGTTTACCGATGCCTTCTACCGAGCCCTCGCGGATGGCGATCCGATTGAGGCTGCTGTTGCAGAGGCTCGCCTCGCGATGCAGCGGGAGGAGCCGTATTCTTGGGAATGGATAACTCCTACCCTCTATATGAGCTCATGCTGCGGCAGCCTGTTTGACAAGCAAGCGATCAGGGAACCAGGGAATCTAGCTGGAGGGTCGCAGTCTATCGAAGCAGTGCATGCCCTATTCGATCTCAAAGAGTATTGTGCCGCAGATGACATGCTGAATACTCTCGTAATGGCTGGCGACCAACAGGCTGAAATCTTCCACCTACGGGCGTTGGCTCGGCTGGCGGGGCAGCGCCCAAGATCTCTTTCTCTTCGCCAGATCAAATACATTGAGAAAAATCTGAGTAGCGCCACAACACTCGACCAGAGTCACGCACATTTCTACTTTCTCTGGGCTCTGGTCAGATCCGACTTCTATCGATGGAATGGTTTCCGAATACCATCTCCATCCCCCATGGATCTCCTGGACCAGGCGGAGCAAGCTCAAATGAACGTGACTGAGCTGGATCGAATAGTGGAAAACGTCCCGATTTCCCAAGGCCCCGTCTACGAGGCCATTCAGCACCATCGCCGGCGCTAGGTCGCCGTCTCCCTCACACTGGGAACAGGTGCGCCGAGCCTGACCTGAGACGCTCTAGGACCGCAACGACCTGTTCCTACATCCCGCCGAAGGATGTAGACTCTGACCGCCGCTGCATCGTCCATTTCCGCTGGTCCGCGTTCCGTTGCCTCGGGAAACAATATGAGCTCCGCCCTGAACGCCCCGTTTCTACTCGCTACCTTGACCGGGCCCCCGGCTGGTGTAGATCGGTCGGGCCTTGGGCGTGTCGGTGCCGATGCGGGCCAAGAAGGAGCGTCAGGTCGCGACACTGAGTGCCCTGCCGAGCCTGGATTTGCCGTCGCTGGTGGCCATGCTGCACCGCGACGAGCTGAAGGCGGCCTGCCGATCTGCCGACCTGGACGACTCGGGACGGGCTCGACAAGTGCTGGCGCAACGGCTGCTGACGGCGGCCGGGCAGGAGTCGACGGCGGCGCCGGCCGCCTATTTCACCGACCCGGACACGGCCCGCCACTTGCCGCAAGTGGGCGATGTGGTGCGGGTACGTCACCGGCAGTATTTGGTCGAGGAGGTCCTCGGGCCGACCGCCACGACCGTCGGCGGCCAAGTGGCGGCGCACCGGGTGCGGCTGGTGGGTCTCGACGACGACGCCCAAGGACGGGTGCTCGAGGTGCTGTGGCAACTGGAGCTCGGCGCCCGGGTGATGCACAGCCAGTCCGCCGGCTTGCCGGAGCCCAGTACCCTCGACGCCCCGGGACGCTTCGGCGCCTACCTGGCCACCCTGCGCTGGCATGCCGTCACCGCCACCAAGCCGCGCCTCTTCCAAGCCCCTTTCCGCGCCGGCATCCAGCTGATGAATCACCAGTTGGTACCCCTCGAACGCGCCCTCGAGCTGCCCCGGGCCAATCTCTTCATCGCCGAGGATGTCGGCCTCGTCAACCGCGACTTCATCGCCCGGCGACGGCAAGAGCGGGGTTTGGCGTCAACCCGTGGGCGACGCACCGCCGTTTCATCATCTCCCACAGCACCCTGCGCCGCCCCGAGTACCGTGACCCGCTGCTGCACCACCTAGTCGAACGGGCCCGCAAGAGCCTGCTGGTTCTCGACCAAGCCCACGCCGCCGCCCCCGCCAGCGCCAGCCGCTACACCGTCGACTCGCAGCACACGACGGTGATCCGCGATGTGGCGCCGCGGCGAAGTGAGGGGCAGGGGTCGTTGTTTTGATCTACCCCAAAGCAAATGCAGCGAGCCATCCTCTGTGGTTACGGAGGGGCCGGCGCACTTCTAGTGCAGCTCAGCGTAGTGGTGCCTGGCAGTAGAGTGCTCGCTGGTCCTGGTAGTCCTTATTTTACTTCGGGGAATGAGCTTTTTCGGTTCCGGTTAACGCGTTCTATAGAGGGCGAAACTGATTCTCGAAGGCGCCAAGACATGGCTGGGAAAGTACCTATCGTGGCCAAATCGATCCGTCCTCCGATGGAGACTTGACTTAGCGCCCGCCGCCCACTCACAAGAGTCTGATGAGAGTCTAGATTCAGAACAGTTCGCCGCCCTGGATACTCAACGCTTCATACCGCTATCAGGAGGCCAAGAATTGTCTCAAGCACACCACTTCCCTCATTGGATCATGAAACTAGTCGAAGATCTTCCACCCATCCACGAGAAGAAGAATCCGATTGTTGCGGGGCTGCTAGGGTTCTTCTTCGGTGGGATTGGACTCGGAATCTACTTCCAAACCTGGAAGGACTTTCTATACCCAGTCGCGGTTTTTGTGATGGCTTCGATACTGCTTGCACCGCTCATCGTCGTTGGTCCCTTCCTGGCTCTGATCTTCGCCGCAGTTTGGGGTACGGTGAGAGCGGCAAACTCCGGCCCCACCTCAGGTGCCGGGCATGGGAACTGATTGACGGACTCCCCCCAAAATGGCCTCTCAATCTACCGGTCGGCTTCGCAGCCGGTGGGGGGGCACTTCCGATAGACGCAGGAACCTCGGGCTTCTTCAATTCAACTGGGCATTTCGTTGACGACAATCTGTGGGGTGCGAGCTGATGCTTGGGGCGTCTAGGCATCGGCGGATCGTAAGCAACCCGGAAAGGAGCTTTCTAACGGATCGAGGACGAACAACAAATTCGGGCAATCTCTCCATGCGATCCGGGACTATTACTCCCACTCGTATGGATAGAGCTCGGCAACTCCGCGATCAAGTACTCCCTGGACTGGGGCCATTGGGGATCCCCGATCCGATCCCTTCGAGTCGACGAATTGGAGACCTGCCCAGACGTCCCAGAATGGCCGGCGGCGGAGACGGCTTGATTGCTGCATCGACCAACCGGACGATCTGCTTTGTATCTACACGAAGAGCTTGACCGCGCCGTCCTCGCCGCCTACGGCTGGCCGGACATCGACGTCCCGCCCTACACCACCCCCCAAAACGAGGTCGAGCGTCGCGCCCTCGAAGCCTTCGGGACGAGGTCATCGACAAGCTCTTCGTTCTCAACGCTGAACGGGCCAAAGAAGAAAAGCGGCTGGGGCTGGCGGCGGCGGCCCAGGCGAAGAGCGGCGGCAAGGGGAAGGGAGGTCCAAGGACAAGCGCGGCAAGGGGAGCGAGGGGCAGGGGTCGTTGTTTTGATTCGAACCAAGGAGATCTGATCATGCCAACCCATCCTCTTTCCCCTCTCCAAGCCGGAGCTTGGCTCGGCATCGATATCGGCAGCGGCCGCAACAAGGTCTGTAGCTTCTGCCTGATCACTAGCGACGGCGAAGGCGATGTCGCCGTGACGTTTGAAAAGGGCCCCGCCGAGGCGCCCTACCCTGAAAAGAATACATTCGCCGCCCTGATCGACCCCACCCGACCTCCCACCTACTTGAGAACCGAGATCGAAGCCACCGTATGCAAAGTGATTCGCCATTCGCAGTTGGTGACCCGCTGGCTCGAAACCGTCGACCAGCCCGGCGCCACCGCCGTCGCCATCGACGCGCCGGTCGCCTTGGCATCCCCCGGTCAGGTCCTGCGACAGACCGAAGCCGCCTGCACCCAAACCTTTAGAACCCCCAACCGCGCCACCTTCGAAAGCCACCTCGATGGCCAGCAGAAACCAGGCTTCTACAACAGCAATACCTTCTGGAAGTGCATCGGATTCACCGTCTACCGCCATCTCGCGGCACGCCTCAAAACCGATCTCTCACCCGCCGCCCTAGCAGCCGCCACCTGTGCCCAACCAGTCACCGGCTGGCGCTTGCGCGAAACCTTTCCCAGCGACGTCTACAAACGAGCCGATGGAACGGAAGGAATCCTCGCGAATGCAGGAAAGGCCACCCTCCGCCATCTGGTGGCCCCTGGAGTCGACTGGCGAGCTGAGCCGGGTGTCGTCAAACCCGTCCTGACTCGCCTGCAGGGAATCCGTCAACGCCTGCACGGCGACCTCGAAGTCGGTGGTGCACTGGCGTCGATGCAAAAGCTGACCAGCGTCACCGGCGACCTGTGGGACGCCTTCACCTGCGCCTTCGCCGTCTGCGCCGAAGATCACGGAGGCGGTCATTTCCGCGGCTGGGATCGTCACTCCGAGGCGTCGGAACGGTTGCGCCGGGAGGGGGCGATTTTGACCGTGGCGACGGCCGGTTAGAGCCCGTCCAACGTCTACACCTTCGGCGTTCCTACAAGCCCACAAACACTCGTGCCAATCCGGAAGAAAAAAATGATTGTGACCCCGCCAGGGGTCGGTGTGAGTAGCCCGAGCCGCCCGACCTGAGAGTCTGCGATCAGGAGGGTGCCTCGGGCGGGGGCGGGGGCATCGATCCAAGGCGAGATGATCCCATCCAAATTGGGTCTCCTCCGGACGGGGGGGGCCAACCCTTCGAGGCTCGGGTGGTTGTGCTGCAAACGCCGGATTTCGTCGCGATACGTAGCTTGGCGGCGAGCCAAGTACGGTAGACACTCGCCCACTCGCTGTAATCGAGTACCCAGCTCTCATCTTGGGGCTCCTCGCCCGTCGCATAGGCTGCATGAAAAACCTCAGAACGAAGGCCGTACTTGCGCTCGAAATCGAGCAACTCTTCTTTGAGGGCGTGGATGTCGGTCAAGATCTCGGGAGGCGTCATCGTGCTTCCTCTAAAAGTCCGTCCTATCCTAGCTCAGAGCCCACCAATGCAGCAGACGGCGCCAGCTTTCTGGCCACTCCGATGCGTCCGACCCAGCCATCTTTTTCTTTGACTCCTAAATCTGGCCGGCATCTTTCCATGGTCCGGCGGATCATCGGCAGAGGCTGGCGCCGAGGACAGCACAGTCGAGTTGCGCCTTCCCGAGGGAGACTTGGTAAACTAACCGCGCAAACTTATCTACCTGAGGCTCACGACGCCGAGCTCGGCGAGTTTTGAGAGTAACGTCCATGGAGGGTCTGAGACCGATGAGACAAATCGAGAAATGCGGCTGGGCATTGGATAGAACCCTTTATGTTAGGCGTCAATGATGCGAGCAACACGTGGAGCGTGGAAATGCCTTCCGGCGCCAGATCAACGTGAGCCTTTGGAGCTCGTCCGGCTATTCACCGATGCTGAAGCTGAGCAAATAAAGGACGGCCTGATTCCCGAAGGAATGGAAGACAAATGGTTTGTCTACTTCGAAGACGGGTGGTTGCGCTTCCATAGAAGCTGGACGGGCGCTTTCATCTACGCCCTTCGCCTGGATAGCTCGCCGGCCGGCGTGCGTGTCGTTGAGGCTTGGGCTAACAGAAACCCCGAACAACACAAGGGAACTGACGCCAGCTTCGACCGAAGGCTCCTGCACTTTCTTATCGACGCATTCCTTTTGAAAAGGCCCGACGTAAAGTTCCCAATGCCGGCTGGCAAGAACGACGCTCCGGATGGAGTAGCTCAACATCACTATGTTGGCCGTGGTTTTCCAGAGATCAAAGATGAAGGTACGTAGTCACACTAGCAGCCTGCGCCGAAGAGGTCGGAATGGCTAGTCATGCATCGAGGCGGATCGGTAAGCTCAGCTGAGGGCCCAGGAATCGAGTTGTCGGGCACCTCATCGGCAACTCCTCTTAGCTCGCGTGGATGGCTCCTCAGCTTGGCGATTCGGCGACGGCCCTGAAGGTCGCAATAGACTTGAGCCAAGACGATTGGTTAAACTGCCTGAAGGTGATCCAGAGGCAGTCTGCGTATCGAAAACTGAGGCTCGGACTCGAATTCGACGGCACCATGGCGAAGCGATGGCTGGAATCTGGTGAGCACATCGATCAACACAACTGGGTTAAGGAAACCGAATGAAAAAGCTCCTCTTAGTAGCTGCTGTAGTTGCCCTGGGTTGGTATGGAAATCAGTTTTTCAAGAACCCCCAAGCTGTGCAGTCGGCGGACCCGTTCATGGAGACCGAAGTCAGCAACTTCAGATGCGACGGCAGGGAACACTGCTCAGAAATGTCTTCCTGTGAGGAAGCCACATTTTTCATCAGAAATTGTCCGAACACAAAGATGGATGGCGACCGCGACGGGGTCCCCTGCGAGAACCAGTGGTGTAGATAGTGCCAGCCCCCACACCCGACGTAAAATCTATTGCTGTCAGCCAATATGGCTGGAACCTCAGCCCAAGCTAGAAAAGGAGAACGAGCTTATGAACTTTTCGCGAGCAGCGTTGTGGGTGGCGATCCCACTGTCTGTCATAGCGCCCAGCGTCTGGGCTGGAGAGCTCGTGCCGTTCTATTCGAATGTGTCCAAGCCCGTGTTCCAGGAGTGGCAGCAAGAGCTGAGGGACGACAGGGTCCTCTAGTCGTTGGCGGAGTACTTGAACGACAACGTGATCCTGCCGACGGACGTGACCATCACCGTGGCGGAGGGCGATACCGAGAACGCCTTCTACAACCCGAGCTAACAGGCGATCATCATTTGCTGGGAGCTGATCGCCGATTTCTATCAGGGTGCCCTCGAGTTGGGTTGGTCAGAGGAGCAAGGCAGAGAAGGGGGCGGAGAATGCGACGGCCTTCTTTTTTCTATCATGAGCTTGGCCACGCCTTGATTCATGTCCTCGACCTTCCGACGACGGGTCGCCAGGAGTATGCCGTAGATCAGCTTTCGACCTACGTGCTGGCCTACGAATCCGAGGCCGGCGACTCCCCGACTCTCGATGCTGCGCTCGCCTTCCTCGCATGGGCTCAGGAGGCGAAAGTCGCGCAGGCGGACTCTCCGTACTGGGACGAGCACTCCCTGAACGAGCAGCGGTTCCTCAATCTCGTCTACTGGGTTTACGGGCAGGATCCCGAACGATTCCAACACCTCGTTCAGCAAGGGCATCTCCCTGAGTCTCGAGCCGTCCGTTGCCCGGGTGAATGGCAGCAGATCGACAAGAGCTGGACAGTGTTGCTCGATCCCCACCTCACCGGACAGTGAAACTGTCATCACCCTAGTCGGATCGCAGAGGTTGGCTCGCCGTGGGCCACCGATCCCTTGGGGAACGCTGGACGCGCCTCGTGCGGCCGGAGGACCGTGCTAATATTTCGTTCCAGTGAACCCACGACTCATTGTCATTGGAGGCCCCCTCGAGGGCCAGACCATCCTGCTTTGCGGTGAGCGCCTCACTATCGGCCGCCGGGTCGACAACGACCTCCAGTTGGCGAGCCTCGAGGTGTCGCGCCATCACTGCAAGTTGCGTCGCGACGAGGACGGCCACTTCAGCGTCGTGGACCTCGAAAGTCGCCACGGGGTCTTCGTGAACAACCGGCCAGTGCGCACCCGTCGCCTCGCCCACAGCGACCTCTTGACGATCGGCACCAGTGTGCTGCTTTTCCTCCTCGATGACTCCTCCGCCTCGGCTGCCGCGCCGCCGAGCCTCCCCACTCCTTCTTTCGTCGCCGGCAGCACGGTGGCGATGAAGCCCTCCGAGATTCTCTACTTCGACCGCGACCGTCTCGACGCGTCCCTGCCCGCCAAGGCCCGCATTGCCCGCGACCTCCACACCCTGCTGCGCGCCAGCACCGCCCTCCAGGGTCCGAGAACCCTGGAGCAAGTCGCCGAGCATCTGCTGACCCACGCCCTCGAAGCGCTGCCCGCCGAACGGCTTGCTGTGCTCTGGCACGAAGTCGGTGTCGAAGAAATGAGAATCCTCGCCGGGCGCACCCGGAACGGCGCGGAAAGCATCGCCAACCATCAGTTGCTGAGCGCCTCCGTGCTCGAGCAAGTGTCGCGCGAGAAGGTGGGGCTCTTCTGTGAAGGGGCGCCGGGCACCAACCTCTCCACCCCTGATGTGTCGTCGCTAATGTGTGTCCCCTTGCTCGACCACGACGGCACCGTGCTCGGCGTGGTCTATGGCGATAGCCGGACGGCGGGCGCCTTTGACAAGCAGCACCTCGAGCTGCTCGGTGGCCTCGCCGGCGTCGCCTCCCTGGCGCTCCAGAATGCCCTCCACCTGCACTGGCTCGAAGGCGAAAACCGTCGGCTCCGCGAGGACCAGCTGGAGCACGACATGGTGGGGGAAAGCGCTCCCATGCGGCGACTCCTCCACCTCATCAGCCGCGTGGCCCAGGCCGAGTCCACGGTGCTGATCCGCGGCGAAAGTGGCACCGGCAAGGAATTGGTGGCCCAGGCCATCCACCGCTCCAGCCCGCGAGCCGAGAAGGCCTTCGTGGCCGTCAATTGCGCTACTCTCTCGGAGACCCTGCTCGAAAGTGAGCTCTTCGGACATGAGAAGGGCGCCTTCACCGGCGCCGTCGAGCGCAAGATCGGCAAGCTCGACGCCGCCCAGGGGGGCACCCTCTTTCTCGACGAAGTGGGGGAGATTCCCCCCACCCTCCAAGCCAGGCTGCTGCGGGTGCTCCAGGAGCGGGAATTCCAACGGGTGGGCGGCACCCGATCGATCCGCGCCGATGTGCGGGTGGTGGCGGCCACCAACCGCGACTTGGAAGCGGCCATCCGTGGCGGCAGCTTGCGCCAAGATCTCTACTACCGTCTGAGAGTCATCACCCTGGAGACTCCACCGTTGCGCACCCGACGCGACGACATCCCCCTTCTCGCCAGCCATTTCGTGGCCGTCCACAGCCGACGCCTGGGTCGGCGCGGGGTGGCGGTTTGCCAGGCGGCCCGGCGGTGCCTCATGGCCTATCCCTGGCCCGGCAACGTGCGTGAGCTCGGCAACGCCATCGAACGAGCGCTGGTGCTCGGTGAAACCGATGTTATCCAACCGGAGGATCTGCCCGATGAGGTGCTCGAAGGAGCAGAGGGCAATAGTCTACCGAGCGACTTCCAGGCCGCCCTCGTGGCGTACAAGAAGAAACTGGTTCTCGATGCCTGGCAAACATCCGGCAACGATTACGGCGCCACCGCCGATCTCCTCGGCATCCATGTCAACTCGCTGCACCGCATGATCAGCCGCCTCGGCATCCGAGACCGGCTCGAGGCCTGATGGTCGGAAGATCGAAAAAAAGTGGACTCATTTCCAAAGCTCTTGCGCGTCTCTGCTCGTGACAACCCTTCAACGCCTTGGAAACCCTTGGCACGCTGCCATCTGATGTTGCGTTGGAATCGACAGTGAGCCTTGTTCCGAACCGCGAGGTTCGAAACCGAAGGGCGCTCGACGAGCACCACCGGAAGGGAGGGAGCGCTGCATGCAAGCCGCCATCAAAGAACACCGGGGCCCTAGAGCTGCGAACGCCCGCCCCATGATCACCGATGGCCAAGGTTCAGAGGAGATGATCGGCGACTACCGCATCGAGTCGGCCCTGGGCCAGGGGGGCATGGGCGAAGTTTTCCTCGCCTGGGACGAGCGCCTGCACCGCCATGTCGCCATCAAGCGCATCCGCACCGACTTGCCGGTGGACGAACACCACCGTACTCGCTTTCGGCGCGAGGCCCGGGCGGCGGCACGCCTGAGCCATCCGGCGATCGTCCAGATCTTCGACATTCTCGAGACCGTTGAAGGTGACTGCATCGTCATGGAGCAGGTCGACGGACACAGCCTGGCCGAGGCCATCGCCCGCCGCGAGGTCGACCTCGAAAGCGCCCTGCGCTTGGCTTGCGAAATCGCCGATGGCCTGGCGGAAGCTCACACCAAGGGCTTGGTGCACCGCGATTTGAAGCCCGAGAACGTCATGGTGACCGCGGCGGGCCACGCCAAGATTCTCGACTTCGGGCTCGCCCGCATGCTGTGGGCCGAGCCTGCCGAGGGCAGCGACGAGCCTTTCGAGGTTTCGGCGGCGCTCACCGAAGCCGGCGCCCTGGTGGGCACCGTGCACGCCATGTCCCCCGAGCAGGCCAGCGGCCGCCCGGTGGACCACCGCTCCGATCTCTTCGCCCTCGGTGGCCTGCTCTACGAAATGCTCGCCGGCCGCGCCCCCTTCCGCGGCATCAACTGGCTCGACACCCTGCGGCGGGTGACCAGCGAAGAGCCGGAGCCGCTGCGGGCGGTCTGCCCCGCCCTGCCCCGGGAGCTCGAAGAGCTGGTCACAGGGCTGCTGGCCAAGGATCCCGAAAAGCGGCCACAGAACGCCCGCCTGGTGGCCGACACCCTCGAACGTTTGCGCGCTGTGTTGACGACCGCAGGGGAGGCGGCCGCAGGGGACGTCGCCATCGCTCCGGGAGCTGTTGTCGCTGCGTCTTCCCGCGGCCTGACGCCAGCCCCTTCTCCGGCCCCCGCCGTTGCGGACGACCTGCCCACCGGCGAGTGGCCGGCCCTGCGGCTGGCGTCACCGGCGGCTGATCAGCCAACACCCAGCTCAGGCGCCGCCCCCGAGCCCAGCTCGGTGCTGCGAATTCTGGTGCTCACCGAGCTGATCGGCGAGGTGCGAAAGCTGGGGGCCCTCGACGACTCCCACCGCTTCGAAGTCTCGACCCGCCACGATCGCGCCGCCCGCGACTTGCTGGCCCGCTTCGACGGCTTCGAGGTCGACAACGCGGGGGGCTTCTTCCTCCTCTTCGAACGTCCCGACGACGCGGTGGGCTATGCCCTCGCCTACCACCAGACCCTGGAGCGGCTGACACAGGAGCGGCAGACACAGGAGCTCGGGATCGAGCTCCGGGCTCGGGTGGGCATCCATCTAGGCCAGGTGCTGGTGCGCCACAACACGCCGCAAGACATCTCCCGAGGTGCCAAAGCGATGGAGGTGGAAGGCTTGGCCCGGGCCACGGCGGCCCAGGTGCTCGCCCTCGCCAGCGGCCGACAGATCTTCCTCACCCGCGGTGTGTTCGACCTGGCACGGCGGGCGGCGATGTCCGGAGATCTGGCCGACGAGCAGCTCCGTTGGCTGGCCCATGGCACCTATCTGGTGGAAGGTGCGGACGAGCCCCTCGAGGTCTTCGAGGTGGGGGTGCGAGGGTTCGCCCCCTTGCGCGAGCCCGCGGACTCGGATCAGGTCAAGAGAGTGGTGGCCCTCGGCGACGAGCTGACCCTCGGCTGGCGTCCCGCGGCGGGGCAGGCCATTGCCCGGCGGCCCAACTGGACCCTGACGGAACGGTTGGGGGAAGGCGGTTTCGGCGAGGTGTGGTTGGCGCGTCACAAGTCGGGCGAGCGGCGGGTCTTCAAGTTCTGCTTCGAGGCTGCCCGACTGCGCGCCCTGAAGCGCGAGGTGACCCTCTTCCGGCTGCTCAAAGACGCCTTGGGCCACCGCGACGACATCGCCCGCATCCTCGACTGGCACTTCGACGACGCCCCCTACTTCGTGGAATCGGAGTACACCGAGGGCGGCAATCTGGCGGAGTGGTTCGAGGAGCACGGCGACACACCGGTCGCCACCCGGCTGGACCTCGTGGCGGAGATCGCGGAGGCCCTCGGAGCGGCCCATTCGGTGGGAATTCTGCACAAGGATGTGAAACCGGAAAACGTCCTCATCACCCAAGACCGCGACGGGCGTCCGCGGGCCCGGCTCACCGATTTCGGCATCGGCCTGCTCACCGAACGCCAGCGGCTCGCGGCGCCGGGATTCACCGCCTTGGGCTTCACCCAGACGGCGACCCCCACCGAGTCTTCCGGTTCGGGAACCTTGGGCTATCTGGCGCCGGAATTGATGGAAGGCAAAGCCGCCACCGTCCAGGCCGACGTCTACTCCCTCGGCGTGCTGCTCTACCAATGGGTGGTGGGCGATTTCTCCCGCACCCTAGCGCCAGGCTGGCGGCGGGACGTCGACGACGACCTGCTGGCCGACGACATCGGCACCTTCGTCGACGGGCGGCCGGAGCGGCGTCCGGCCAGTGCGCTGGAAGTGGCGGAGCGGCTGCGGAGTCTAGAGCAGCGGCGCCGAGCACAGACCGAGGCGAAAGCGCAAAGACTCGCCTTCGAAGAGTCACAACGGCGACGTCGGGTGGCGACCTGGGTGGCCTCGGTGGCTCTCCTCGTGTTGGTGGTGGTCGCGTTCATGGGAGTTCGGGAGAACCGCGCACGGCGGGACGCGGAGGCCGCTGGCGAGCGGGCCACCGCACGACAGGGGCAAGCGGAGAGCTTGATCGGATTCATGCTGGGTGATCTGCGCGAGAAACTGTCCTCTGCGGAGCGCCTGGAGATTCTCGACGAGGTCGGGGACAAGGCCCTCGAATACTTTGCGGCGGTACCGCTCGAGGAGCTCTCCGACGATGAGCTGGCCCGACGTTCCCAGGCCCTTTACCAGATCGGCGATGTGCGTATTCGGCAAGGACGCCTGGCGCAGGCGACGGCACCCATGCAAGAGTCACTGGACTTGGCCCGGGAGTTGGCCAAGAGGTATCCAGAGGACGGGAATCGGTTGTTCGAGCTGGGGCAGAGCCTTTTCTGGATGGGCTATGTCCACTGGAAATCGGGCGATCTGGAGCAGGCGCTGTTGCCCTTCGAGCGCTATCTGGAGATCTCAGAACGGCTGGTGCAACTCGAACCGAGCCGTCTCGACTGGCGGCTCGAGCTCTCCTATGCCCATACCAATATCGGCTCCATCCAAGAAGCTCGGGGAACGCTCCAGGCCGCCCTCGACAACTTCCAGAGGGCGCTGGCCCTCAACCGAGATCTTTCGGCACGCGAACCGGACAACAACCAGTGGCAGATGGACCTCGCCTCTCAGCACAACAAGATCGGCGTCATTGAGCAGAAGCTGGGCAATATCAAGTCAGCGCATCTCCATTTCAAAGAGAACCTGGAGATCTATCAGAACCTGGCGAGCCGAGACCCAGAGAACGCCCGCTTCAAACACCATCTCGCTATCGCCCACATCTACGAAGGCGGTCTGCTGTCTCTTCTTCAGGAATGGCCGCTGGCCCTAGAGCATTTCCTCACATCCCGCGCCATCGCCGAAGACCTCACATCCTTCGACCCGGCCAACACCGAATGGCAGAGCAGTCTCGGCACAGCCTGCTGGCGGGCGGGTACTGCCTTTCATGCCCTCGGCAGAACGCTGGAGGCTGTCGACGCTTGGCAGCGGCAACAAGAGATCTTCGAAGAGTTGCTGCTCATCGATTCCAAGAACCCGGAATGGCAACGGCGCCTAGCGGCCGCGCGCTACCATATGGCGTGGTTGCAGGCAGAGGAAGGACGGTCCACGGCTCGAGCTCAGACCTTGCACGTGGTCCAGTCGTTGGTACCCTTGGTCGAAGCGAACCCCGCAGATCTCTGGGCTCGACGCTGGCTGGCGGAGAGTTACCTGTTGCTGGCTAGCCTCGAAGCCGCACAGGGCGCCCAGAAAACGGCAAAGATCGCCCGCCAAATGGCCCTCGAGACCATCGCTCCGATGGGTCCTTCGAAGGATCCGGAGCGGCTGTCCCTCCAGGCAAAGGTTCTTCTCTATCTTGGCAGAATTCGAGATGCGGAAGCGGTTCTCGAAGAGCTACGCCCCCTCGTCCCCCTCGACCCACGACTCCAAACACTCTGCGAAGAGCTCGGTTTGGGCTAGGATGCCCGAGCTGAACAGGGAGACAGAAATGCAAGTACCCGAACCACGGTTCTTCGAGAGCACCATCGCAACGGTCACCGTGCGCGACAACAAAGTGGTTTTCGGCAGCGGTTTCAGAAACATAGACTCAGATGGCTCGATCACCGTTGCCGCCGGAACATCACTCCATCTCACCGTCGCCTCGACCTACTCTCTTGCCGGTATCAAGTTCCATGACCATGGACCCTTGCCCGTTGTTCAGACAAATCTGCCAAGGATCCCGCCCTTTGCCAATACTCTCGGAAAGGCCGAGCTCTTCGACTCTTGCCTCCTGGTGATCCGGACAGGGCTCCCCAACGTTCTCCAACTCATCGACAACAACGTCTTCTCCAGGCGGTATTTCTACAGCCTCGGCGTCATTCTCGACAACGGCAGGGCCCTCTGGTCAGATCCAGCCATCTACAACATGGGTGGTGGCCCGCTGCCACCATCGAATCATCGGACCAACGCTCACCCGAGCTTTCGAACCCACTGACCAGAAAACCGAAAGGTGTCTCAGATGAAAATCGTCAATGGCGGAAAAGCCTCTCTTTACTTCACCTTCTCTGGAATTACTGGCGGCGTAGCGTACATCTCTGGGCACTCCTCCGGAACGATCTCTGGTGTCTCTGGGACCATAGAGGTTTTTCTTAGCACGGATTCCGACAGAGAAGGTTTCAATGTTGGCACCTTCAGCGGAGTGACGAGCGACTCGATTCTTGCCGGGGGTTGGAACGTCCTGACGCCTACACCCGGGCTCGTGACGCCCAAGCCTGAAGCATTGGATGAGAAGGGGCCAACGGACGAATGAGCGGAGCCGGGCAGAACGGCACCGTTGGTCCCAATCGCGATAGGAAGCGCCTGTTGATCATCGGAGACGGTGCGGCGCCGACGGGCTTCGCACGGGTGGTACGGAACATCTTTGCCCCCATGGTGGAGAGCTTTGAGCTTCACCAATTGGCGGTCAACTATTACGGTGATCCCCACGACTGGCCGTGGAAGCTCTACCCCGCCGGACAGAAGGGCAATGCCTTCGGCGCCGACCGCCTCGAAGAGCGCCTCGAAACCCTTCGCCCCGACCTGGTCTTCGTCATCGCCGACCTGTGGACTTTCCCCCTTTACCTACCCACACTCCGCCGTCATCGCAGTCGGCTGAAGATCGTCTACTATTGCCCGGTCGAAGCCGGCCCCCTAGTCCCAGACCTCCTCCCCCCCTTGAGAGAGGTCGACCATCTGGTCTTCTACACCCGAACAGCAGAACGCCTCGTTCAGGATGCCTGTGCGGCCGCAGAGGAACAGCTGCCGGGTCTCCAGTTGCCACCGACCCAGGTGATTCCCCACGGCATCGACATGGAGACCTTCCACCCTTTGAAGGAGACCAACGGAAACCTGGGGGAGGTGCGCAGAGCAGTACGCCGTCAGCTGTTCCCTGGGGATGAAGAGCTCGAAGACGCCTTCATCGTCTTGAACGCCAACCGCAACCAGCCGCGCAAACGTATCGACCTCACCCTCGAAGCCTTCGCCCTGTTCGCCCAGGGCAAACCAAGCAATGTACGCCTCTACCTGCACATGGGACTCGAAGATCATGGCTGGGGGGTACCCACCCTGGCGAGGCGCTTCGGCGTTTACGACCGCCTGATTGTCACCCAGGCGACCCCTGCACCACCCGCGGTATCTGAACGATATTTGAACCAGATCTACAACGCCTGTGATGTCGGCATCAACACCTCTCTGGCAGAAGGGTGGGGGCTGGTGAGCTTCGAGCATGCGGCCACCCACAGGGCCCAGATCGTGCCGGGATTTGGATCTTGCCTCGAGCTCTGGGAAGGGGCCGCCGAGCTGTTGCCACCGGCCAGGAAGGTTACTCTCGAGAAATCCTTAATGGAAGGCTGGCTCATCGATCCGCAGGATGCTGCCCAGGCCCTCGAGCGGCTCTATCAGAACCAAGACCATCGTCAGCGCCTCGCCCGAGCAGCCTTCGAGCTCGCCACTTCTCAAAACTATCAATGGAGTCGAATTTCAAAACGCTGGGGCGAGCTTTTCGACGACGTTCTCGCTGAGAATCGGTCACCCACGAACGCTTCCGTCTCTTCGGATTCCAAGCCGCTCCTCGAAGCCCCATACATCTTCCTCCATATACCCAAGACCGGCGGCACGACCCTCGGCGAGATTCTGAGAGCGAATTTCAACCCCGAAGATGTCGCCTGGCACTGGTCTCCACCGGAGCCCGATGCGGCGGCCGGGCTCTCTCGCAAACGGTGCCTGATCGGCCATCTCCCCTACGGCGCGCACGATCTTTTCGCCGATCCCTGCACCTACATCGCGGTGCTGCGCAACCCCTATGAACGAGTGATCTCCCAGTATTTCTACAATCTTGCCGAACCGCAGGATCCCCACCACACCCTCGCTCGCGACAACTCCTTGGAAGGATGGCTCGACCTCCACCCCGACGCCCACGACCTGCAAGTGCAATTCCTGAGCGGGCAGAAAGGGCCACCGCCGGATCGGCAGACGTTTCTCTTGGCAGCTGAGAACCTAAAAAATTGTGGAGTCGTCGGACTCTTGGAAGACTTTGAGGGCACTCTCTTCTTGCTGAGGCATTACCTCGGGCTCGAACAGCTCTCCTACACCCGAGCCAAGGAGAATCCTCAGCGGCACCTTCTCCATGAGATCTCCCCTAAGGCCCTGGCGAAGATTCAGTGCTACAACGCTTTGGATATGGAATTGTACCGACTGGCCCAGCAGCTGTTCCTGGATAAGCTCCAGGAGGCTGCAGGGTCTGCGGAGCCACGGCACACCGGCGGCTGCTAGCCACTGCCAAGATGACGGCCGCCTGGACGCCTCACATTCAAGTCGCAGGCCAGAAATCTGGCCCACCTCTCAGCCGTTTTCCGCGTCACTCCTCAACACTTGAGCTCAGCCCGAGGAGTCCCGATGCAAGCCCACGCCGCCCCACCGCTCCCCAGAGTCGATTTGGAAGGAGCCGACGAGGGTGCCTACCGGACGTAGGCGTCCGAGTCGGTCCAGTAGCGCGCCCGGTCGCCGCGAGGCGAAGCCACAATACCGACTACTGATCTGCCGGACGAAGAGCAGCTCACATCGACCCGGCTGCCCGGTTGGGGTGCGATCTGACGCTCCGGCAGGTTCGGTCCCGAAGCCACCACCACGACATCGAGCTCACCCGAAAGACCCGGCGTCTGCAGGATTCGACTCGAGTCGGTCGAAGTGATCCTGCCGGTCCAATCCCCTTCCCGGGCTCGGAATTCAACCGTCCAGCCCGTCACAAACCTGGATGTGTCGTTCACCTGAGAGAGGTGGACCGCGAACGATGCCCCGTTCCGGGCATCGCTCAGATCAGAAATCGCCGCGTCGGCGATGAGGAGGTTGGTCTTCTCCGCCGCCAGCCGTTTCTCCACCTCCACGATGTATTCCCTAGCCTCCCCGTGGGTATGGATTTTCGACGCGCGCGCCAGGATCTCTTGGCGCTCTTCAGGGCTGCTCAAAGCGAGACCCTCACCAACCTCAAAAAGGTTTTTGTGGTTTTTGTATACAAATAGAGCTACCCAGAGCCCTCTTCAAATTCATCATTCACCGAGGCTCCCTCCGCAGCGAGATTCACCCACCTCTATGCGAAATTCTCCTCCAACCACGAGCTCATCTGTGGGGCCGAGGGATTGTCTTACTGCAACTCGTAGGGCCGACGCGGCGAGCCGAGGCTCCCACGTCGACCTTGCGTTGGAATCACCAGCAGTAGAGATTGCCCTTTTTCTTCCACGTTTTGAATGGAGTCTCGACGATCGCCTCGAAGGTAATGCAATTGCCCGACAGTGCAAACTTCACTTCCGCCTTGAAACCATCAACTCCACCACCGACCTTGCAGTCCTGATGATCGGGACTCAGCTGGCAGTGGCCGATGGTGACACCTGCCAGCTTGACGGTGATCGAGGCGGACGGAACGCTGGTATCGACACACGCTTCGATGGAAAGCGGGCCGACGCTCAGTGAGACGCAATGGTTGTCGAAGACAGAATCAGCGAGATGACCCTGCTGAATGTGGGCGAGCTCTTTAGCCATGTTAGATCCTTTTCTTTCAAACGGTTAGTAGAACACTTCTCTTTTCGCCGCGGCTTTCAATGACATACACACGGTGACCGCACAGAAGGGGCCAAGAAACTTTCGAAGCGCTGAAAGAAATCTGGTCCACCTCGCGGCTGTCTTGCGCGTCACTCCTCAACACTTGAACTCAGCCCGAGGAGTCGCCCGATGCAAGCCCACGCCGCCCCACCGCTCCCTGTTCCGAACCATGACGTCACCCGGCTGCTCGACGCCTGGAGCGCCGGCGACGCCGACGCCCTCGACGAAGTGATGCCTCTGGTGATCGACGACCTGCGCCGTCTGGCCCGCTCGTTCATGGCCCGCCAGAGGCCCGGCCACACCCTCGAACCCACCGCCCTCGTCCACGAGGCTTATCTCCGGATCGTCGGTCGCCGCACCCTGCCTTGGGAAAACCGTTCGCATTTCTTCGCCTACATGGCCACCACCATGCGTCGGCTCCTGGTCAACCATGCGCGGGGCGCCAAAGCAGCCAAGAACGGAGGCGATGCCGTGCAGGTGGCCTTCGAGGAGGCCTTCGATGTGAGCGGGGTGCCCGTTGCCTGGCCCGGCGGCGGAGGGGCGGGGCAACCCTCAGCGGTGGATCTCCTCGACCTCGACCAAGCCCTCTGCGGTCTCGCTGCGGTCGATCCTCGGCAAGGCCGCATTGTGGAGCTGCGCTATTTCGGTGGCCTGACGATCGAAGAGACCGCCCGGGTCCTCGAGATTTCGGCCCGGACGGTCAAGCGGGAATGGCATACGGCTCGATTGTGGTTGCTGCACGCCTTGGGCTCCAGCTGATCTGCTCAAAGGTTGATTGGTTCTGTTCTCGAAGCCCTCAATGAGCTTCTGGAGAGGTGTATACCGTTGGGCCGCAAGATGGGTCATGTTCGACTAGTGTCGGCTGGGCGAAACTAGCTCCAAGGAGTAGCTCCCGGCCGCCCCATGGCGACCCGCCAGCCGCACAAAATAGGTGCCTGGCACCAACGTCCGCACCCAGCGCAGGCCGTCGACGCCGCCACCAAGGCCACCGTCGACGCCACCGAGGCGCATCCCATGGCGGTCGGAGACTTCGCCCACCAACTCGACCTCACCCCGGGCAGCGAGCTCCACCGTGGTGAGGGTCGACAGGTGGAAGCGGAATACATCGCTGTCGTCGCCCCAGCCGTTGCCGATCTCCCCCCGGATCCCCTCACCCCAGGAAAGGGTGGTCGCGCAGAGAAAGCCGTCGCCGTGATCGTCCATCTCACCCTGACCGCATAGCTCAGGGCGCCACGGAGCCAGTTGGGCGATCACTGCCGGCAGGTCGTGGGACTCGGCGCCGAGAGCCGAGGACTGAGGATCGCTCCACAGAGGATCGGGATCGATCTCGAGCTCGCCGTCGGTTTCGGACTTTGCAAGACGACATGCCGCCGAGGGAAACAAGGGCCCAGCCACGAATGGATCGGGATCGATTTCGAGCTCACCGTCGGTCTCGCTCTTCTCGCTGTGGGGGGCGCAAGCAGTTGCCACGAAGCGGCTTTGGAGGCGAAAGGGCGATAGGGGCTGCCTCGGATCCTCCGCCTCGACACACACCCGATGGCTGGTGGCGGGGCCGTCGAGCATCAGGCGGGTGGCACCTTGGTGCAGATGACGGAAGGCTTCTGACCCGGCAGCCAGGAGATGCAGTCGAACGGCGGGCGCGGCGGTTGACGTCACCAGCTCGAGGACCAGAATTCCCGCCTTGTCCTGCGACAGCTCGAAGCAGACGGAGGCCCCGCTCTCGGCACCCGGGTCGCGCCAGGTCTCTCCGACGGCCAGTGGGATCGCACCGTCGGTGGCGTGGGCAGAGCAGGTCATCAAGGCGTAGAGGAGCAACCCTAAAGCCAGACATTGACACAAGGTATGGGACGAATTCTTTGAGAAAGTAAACACAGTGGTCTCCTTCAGGCCTGTCTTGAGGCCTGCGATTCAGAAATGTTTCGAAGGTGACCTGATCCGCCGGCAGAGGGTCGCGATACTTGATGGGATGTAAGGCAGGAAGCGTGCCAGAAGGAGCCGCAGCCTGGTTTTCGCCCCGGCCACGGAGCCAAAAACGCTAGGCTTTGGAATCGCAACTTATTATTCTTGAACAGCTTACAGTGCATCCCAAGAACACTGAATCCATCCGAAAGAGCTCGTCGGTGTTCCATTCCAAAGGGCCGGTGCTTCGCCAAAACACTAACCGCCGGGTTAGGGAATCGCCCGTGGGTTTGAAGTCAGCGCACCTGATAAACTCGACCCATGTCTGACGATCGCGACGTCACCGAGCTTCTCGACGCCTGGAGCGACGGCGACGGCAGCGCCCTGGAAGAGCTCATCCCACTGGTGCTCGACGATTTGCGCCGCATCGCCGGGTCATTTCTCGCCCGCGAGAGTCCCGGGCACACCCTCGAACCCACCGCCCTGGTGAACGAGATCTACTTGCGCCTCGTCGGCCGACGCACCGTCCAATGGGAGAGCCGAACCCAATTCTTCGCCACCATGGCGCAGCTCATGCGCCGCATCCTCGTCGACCACTCCCGGCGTCGCAAGGCGATCAAGAAGGGTGGCGATGTCCAGAAGTCCGTCTTCGACGAAACGCTGGACACCCGCACCCTGTGGGGACCGGCGATCCGGGCCATCGATGTGGACCTCGTGGCCCTCGACGACGCCCTCCAAAGCCTTGCCGTCGTCGACCTCCGCCAAGCCCGCATCGTCGAGCTGCGCTACTTCGGTGGCCTCACCATCGAAGAAACCGCACGCGCCCTCGAAACCTCGCCCACCACGGTGAAGCGCGAGTGGAATACGGCCCGCCTGTGGTTGTTGCGGGAGCTGGATCGGCCGTAGGGAAAATCTGGGCCGTTCTTGCCACCGTCTGCGCGTCAGTGGGTCACACGGACCCAGGGCGGAAGCCAACGACGGAAACCAAGACAGAATCCAGGTGCGGCGATAGCCGAGGTGAGAAACCATGACCCCAGAGCGCTGGCGACAAATCAAGAACATCCTGGAAGCAGCCCAGGACCAACCGGCTGATGATCGCCAGCAATGGCTCGTCGAAGCCTGTGGCGGCGATGGGGAGCTGCTGCGCGAGGCCGCTTCCTTTCTCGAGTATGAAGGTCAGCTCGTGGGATTCATCGAAGAGCCCGTGCTCTCCTTCCTCTCCCACGCCGCGGAAGAGCTCGACGGGACGGAAGGCGGCCGCCGGGTGGGGCCCTACCGCTTGGTGCGGCTGCTTGGCCAGGGCGGCATGGGTGCTGTGTACTTGGCGGAGCGGGAGGAAGAATTCGAGCAGCGAGTGGCTCTCAAACTGGTGCGCCGCACCCTCGAGAGCCCCGAGATGATCCGCCGTTTCCATGCCGAACGACAGATTCTGGCTCGCCTCGAGCATCCCAACATAGCCCGCCTGCTGGACGGCGGCACCACCGAAGACGGGGTGCCCTACTTTGCCATGGAGTTGGTGGAAGGCGTACCCATCGACGCCTACTGCAACGAGCATCGGCTCACCACCCGCCAACGCCTCGAGCTCTTCCTCACGGTGTGCTCAGCCCTCGAGATGGCGCACCAGAACCTGGTGATCCACCGTGACCTCAAACCGGGCAACATCCTGGTCGACGCCTCCTCGACGCCAAAGCTCCTCGACTTCGGCATCGCCACCCTGCTGCGCAGCGAGATGGAGACCGGGACCTCGACGGCGCCCGTCCGACAGGGTGCCCTCACGCCGCGCTACGCCAGCCCGGAGCAACTTGCCGGCGGGCCCGTGGGGACCGCCAGCGACGTCTACTCCCTCGGCGTCGTGCTCTACCTGGTGCTCACCGGACGCTTGCCCTGTGGTCTCGAAGGTCTGCAAGGGATGGCCCTCTACCGGAAAGTGTGCGAGCAAGATCCAGAGCCAGCCAGCGAGGTCGTCCTACGCGACGAGGAGCTCATCGGTCGGCACGGCGATACCTTGCGGCTACGCCCCGAGGAAGTCAGCAGTGTCCGCGACGGCAGCCCGCGGGCCCTGCATCGAAACTTGGTCGGCGATATCGACTGCATTCTGGCGAAGGCTCTGCACAAGGACGTTCCTCAGCGTTACGCTTCCGTTGAACAGATGGCTGCCGACTTGCGCCGCCACCTCGACGGCCTGCCGGTGCTCGCCCATCCGGCCACCCCATTCTACCGCATGGGCAAGTTTCTACGCCGCCATCGACTGGCGTTGGCGGCGGTGGCGGCGATGCTGCTCCTCGCCCTCGCCTTCACCGCCGCCCTCACCCGTCAGCTCTATGAGACCGAGCGCGAACGGGACCGCAATCAGGAGCTCTCCGCCTTTCTGGTGGACCTGTTCTACGCCGCCGATCCCGACCGTCCGGTGGGTAGTGAGCTCACGGTGCGCGATCTCTTGGAGCGCGGCCGAAACAAGCTCGACGTGGGGTTGGAAGAGGACCCGGCAGCCCGTGCCCGATTGCTGCGCAGCATCGGTGAAGTCTACTTCCGGCTCGGCGATTACCCCGAAGCCCGCGACCTCTTCACCACCGCCATCGAGCTGAGGCGAGAGCTCGGACAGGACCATCCCGACCTGGCGGCTGCCCTCAACAATCTGGCGGTGGTACAGCAAGCCATGGGCGAGCTGGAGCTGGCCGAGAGCTTCTACCGAGACTGCATCGCCATGCGCCGTCGCCTCGGGCTCGAAGACGACCTGATCAAACCGAAGAACGGTCTGGCGTCGATTCTCCAGGTTCAAGGCAAGCTGAAGGAAGCCGAGGAGATCTACCGCGAGAACCTAGCACGGCGTCGAGCCACCTTGGGAGAGCGCCATCCCAACGTCGCCAAGAGCCTGCGCAGCCTGGCCACCGTGCTCTATGCCGCCGGTGATCTAGACACCGCCGAAGGGCACTTGCTCCAGGCCCTCGACATCTACCTAGAGGTCTACGGCCGAGAAAGCACAAAAGTAGCCATGGTGCTGGTGAGCCTGGGGCGAGTGGAGTATGCCCGGGGAAACCTGGAGGGGGCCGAAGCCTTTTTCACCGAAACCCTCGAGACCAGGCGTCACAAGCTCGGCGAAGAACACCTGCACACCGCACTGGCCAAGAAAGACCTCGCCGCCCTCCTGTTCGACCGCGGCAAGACCACCCTCGCCCGGGAGCTTCTCACCCAGTCTCTGGTGACCTTCCACCTCGTCTACCCCGACGGGGACCCGAAGATCGCCGAGGCCGAAGCGCTTCTTCGCACCGCGGGCCCGGCCCCTCCAGAGGCGCCGTCACCCGAACGGCCTGTGGTAAACGTCAGGCGCTAGTGGTGTGCGCCCAACGCCAAGATTCAGCCTTCTTTCCAAGCCGCGGAGCGAAGTCTTATTACTGCATACCGTGCTTGATCTACTAGAATGGACCTCGTCGAGGCGACCCGGTTTCACAGGCTGCTAGGCCCATGGGGGCGAAAGGACATGGAGATGGGAAACAATGTGATTGATAGGGATTTTTTGTTTCTCGAAGATACCCAGGATAACCCCGATGATCGTTTCGGAGAGCGTCTCGAACTGGTGCTCGATCCCATCGCACCCCTCGCTGCCGACCAACCCTTGGCCATTCGCGCCACCCTACAGCTCGACGGACGCCGGGTGCCGGTCATCCAGTTTCCTGCGGATCCTCAGAATACTTTTGTCAAACAGGGCGTCGCCATCGCTGCCGCCGTCGTCATTGTCGATGTCGAGCAGGGTTTGGACGAATTATGCTCTTTTGCCCTGCAGCAGGAATCTGCCGAGGCCATCGGTGGTTTCATCGACCTCAGTGGTATGGACGCGGGGACCTATGGACTCTGCGTCGTGGCGCGGACGCTCAACTACGGGGGGCGGCCCAACTCCTTACAATATGCCGTGCGGGTGGCCAAGACCGTGTTCAGCACCGGCGGGCCGACTCAACAAGAGGGCATCGATGCCGTTTGGTTGCTGGAATATCTAGGTCCTCAGCAAGCTCAGCGATCCATCCGAGCGAACCTACGGCATTTCGGCCCCGCTGGGCAGTTGGCGATGGTAGAAGGAGCACTCCTGCACGGCGCCGAGGGTCTGCCCCTGAGCTACCCTTTTGAGAAGCGAGCCATCGCCACCGCCCCTGACAACGAGGACGGGATCTTTATCTTATCGGCGCAAAATGACCGCCGTAGCCGACTTTTCGAAGCCGAAAGCGATGGCTCATTCGGGGGACCCGAAGCGTTTCCCTTCGATAGTCAGGTGTTTGGCCATTCCACGTCGATAGAAAGTTGGGTGGCTACGCCAGGAGGTATCGGACGCTATTTTGGTGGCGCCTTGGTCACCGAGCTGACCGAATTCAACCGTGTCAGTGCAATTGCAGGTGTTGCCGATAGCACCTTCTGGGCCCTCTGCAGCAGCCGCCAATTTGCTGGCAACCAAACGACGTTCCTACGTCGCATTGATGAGAACGGCAACGTCATCGCCGAGGTTCGTAGTGTCTCTAGCGCTGCCTTCGAAACCGGCGGCATCTTACGGGTCCTAGCCGACGACGGCGTGTTGGCCTACGGCAACTACCGTGGGGGAGGACCGCATGTCGTACGGGTGGGTCCACAGGGCAACGTGGTGGCTGTTTCGGCGGCCTTCCCGGCCAATGTGCTGGATGTGGGAGTCAATCCTTACACCGGCGAGGCTTTGGTGGTGCAAGTGCGTCTCAGCGGTGGGGTCGAGATCATTCGGCTCAACGCGGCCTTGACCACCCTCACGACGCTGGGTCCCCAAGATGATGTCTTTGGCAGCGCTTTCGAGATCTTGATCTCGGCCGATATCAGCGCCCCGGCTAGCGGGCAGCGCCTCTGGATTGCTGGGCGTCGCAAGGAGAGGCAGCCGTCAGGAGTGTTGAAAGATCGAGGTGCGGTCGGGTTTTTAGATGACAACAACAACTTTACGTTGGTGCAAGGCGGCATGGAGCCCCTGTCCTTGTTGCGTGCTCTGTGGTGATGCGCCGCCGGAGAATGCGTCTCTTCTTCTTCGGTCAGATGCGCCTTCAGCTCATCCTCAAGCCGCAGCCACCGCTTGAGCAGGGCGCTGAGACGCTCGGGATCCTAGTCGCCGTGCACCCGAATGGCCTTAATCGAGACGGCTGACCGCTGCCGACGAGACGCGGCCTCCGAAGCTCATTCGGTGATCAGGCTAATCTCAGCGCAGGGCGCACCGCACTCTTCGATGATGTCGAAGACGAGATCGATTATCGGCTCGCGGGTCCATATCTCGCCACCGTCCTTCATGATCAGGGCGACCTCCCGGGAATGGTATTGGACGACGGAGCCCACACCACCGCTCTGGATCAAGTCGATCGCCTCTTCCCAAGGTACCTTGGGAGCTGCGGCCTTTCCGCTTGAGGCGCAACCGGCGAGCCAAAGGCCTGCAACGACGCAGAGCCACACCCAGATCACAAGGTGAGTTTGTCCCGTGAGCGTCCGAAGGTTCAAAATGAGCACTCGTCGAGCTCTGGCGGCAGACTCCCTGCTTGCGCGATCCGATCGATCCTGATCTGGCCCGAAGCGTCGGCATCGAGATGGACCAAAATCGGATACTCCCCCGAGCTGGTGAAGGTGCTCTCGACCGGTTCATAGCCAGCGGCGGAGACCGTCAACAGGTAGTCTCGCTGCCCGGGACCGACCATGCCACCGATCGCGAAGCAACCTTCGGCGTCGGTCTCGCCGTCGAAGGTCAACGACTCTCCGAGATGCCCAAGATGCACCTCGATGCCGGCGACACCATCGCCCGCCCCGTCGAGAACCCGCCCGAACACATCGATGTGGCCGTCGCAGCCGACGGAGAAAACCAAAAGAAGGAGCATCAAGAGGCGTTGTATCGTCCTACTCATTTCCAGTCTCCTTGGAAGGTGGGCCACTCGGATCTCCTGTAGTTGAAACAAGTTGAAACATTGCTTCAAGGGTAGCAGAGCCGATTCTTCCGAAGCGCACAGATCAATCGACTCGCACACCAACAGCTCGTACAGAAACAGCTCGTACAGGAATCAATGAAGCCGTAGATGCGCCGGTTGATTTGGTAGGCTCCGACGATCGGGGGGACATCTCAATGAAAGACCTACTTGCCCTGCACGAGCGAGCCAAGGAGCTTCGCTGCCTCTATGCCATCGATAGGATCGTTTCCGATCGCGAGCAGACTCCAGCCAGCGCCTTCTCGAGAGTGCTGCAAGAAGTTCCAGCGGGTTGGCGGCACTCCGACTCAACGGGGGCTCGCATCACCTACCTTGGACGCATTTATATCGGGCCAGGGTTTGTCTCGGATGGGCAGATCTTGTCGGAGCCCATCCGTCTGTGGGGGGTGGTTGTAGGACACATCGAAGTCAGCGATACAGCGGACGCGGGTGAGCCACCGTTTCTACCCGAGGAAATTGAGCTTCTAGGCCGAATATCGAGCCGGCTCGGCGAATACTTGGAATGGAAACACACCGAGCTGCTCGGAGAACGCGCCTCGCCGAGAAGGAATCATTGGGCTTGGCGGCAACGTTTCGCCCAGGCGCTGGCCAAAAAGATCGATACCGAGCGGTTCGGTGTGTCGCAAGTCTTCATCGGTGGCAGCACAGCGCGTGGCTCTGCGGGTCCCGGCAGCGACATCGATCTGTACATCAGATTCCGTGGGACGATGGCTCAGAAGCAAGAGCTGAGCACCTGGCTTGAGGGTTGGAGCCTCTGTTTGGGAGAGGTGGCATTCCAACAGACGGGGCAGCCATTTCCGGAGGGTATGCTGAATATTCAGTGGCTGGACAAGGAACCGGATGTCCGGCGACGGGCCGAGCTGGAGGAGCTGGAGCTGAGCACCCAGCTTCCGACTGAATGAGGGCCGCGCAAGACCATCAAAGGCCCGCCGGTACCGTCACGCGACAGATGGATTTCAATACATGCCACCCATGCCCCCGTCACCCGTGGAGGAACCCGCGGTCTTCTTCCCCTTGATCTCAGAGACCATGGCCTCGGTGGTGAGCATCAGACCGGCGATCGACGCCGCGTTCTGTAGCGCCGTCTTGGTCACCTTGGCCGGATCGATGACACCGGCGGCGAGCAAGTCACCAAATTCGCCGGTGGCAGCGTTGTAGCCCCAACTACCGCTGCGGGCCAGCAGGTCCCGCACGATGACGCCGCCCTCTTCACCGGCATTGATGGCGATCTGTCGGGCCGGCTCTTGGAGGGCCCGACGGACGATATCGATGCCCAACCCTACATCCCCCTCGGCGGTGAGATCTTCGACGGCTTCGATGGCCCGCAGTAGGGCGACCCCACCACCGGGCACAATGCCGCCCTCGACCGCCGCCTTGGTGGCGTGCATGGCGTCTTCGACGCGAGCTTTCTTCTCTTTCATCTCGGTCTCGGTGAACGCTCCCACCTTGATGATGGCGACACCACCGACCAGCTTGGCCAAGCGTTCCTGGAGCTTTTCCCGGTCATAGTCGGAGGAGGTATCTTCGATTTGGCTGCGCAGCTGCTGGACCCTGCCGGAGATCGCCTCGTGGCGCGGCCCGTCTTCAGAATCGGTGACCAGGGTGGTGTCGTCTTTAGTGATGATGACCTTCTTGGCGTCGCCGAGGTCTTCCCACTTGACATTCTCGAGCTTGATGCCGAGATCTTCGGTGATGAGGCGCCCCCCGGTGAGGATGGCGATGTCCTCGAGCATGGCCTTGCGGCGGTCCCCAAAGCCGGGGGCCTTGATGGCGGCGAGGCGCAGAATCCCCCGCAACTGGTTGACCACCAGGGTGGCCAGCGCTTCGCCCTCGATGTCCTCGGCGATGATCAAGAGAGGTGCCCCTTGCTTGGCGGTGGCCTCGAGCACCGGCAGCAGGTCCTTCATCGTCCTGATCTTCTTCTCGTGCAGCAGGATTTTACAGCCCTCGAGCACCACTTCCATTCGCTCAGGCTCGGTGATGAAGTAGGGCGACAGGTAACCACGGTCGAGCTGCATCCCCTCGACGACCTCGAGGGTGGTATCGAGGCCCTTGCCCTCCTCGACGGTGATCACGCCGTCCTTGCCCACTTTCTCCATCGCCTCGGCGATGATGGCCCCGATCTCGGGGTCGTTGTTGGCGCTGATCGAGCCGACGTGGGAGATGTCTTTGCCCTCGACCGGCTTGGCCAGGGCGTCGATGGCGCCGTTGGCGGCCTCGACGGCGAGCTCGATGCCGCGCTTGATCTCCATGGGATTAGCGCCCGCGGTGACGTTCTTGACGCCTTCGCGGAAGATCGCCATGGCGATCACGGTGGCGGTGGTGGTGCCGTCGCCGGCCACATCGGATGTCTTCGACGCCACTTCGCGAACCATTTGGGCCCCCATATTCTCGATCGGATCCTGGAGCTCGATCTCCTTGGCGACAGTGACGCCGTCCTTGGTGATGGTCGGTGATCCATAGGATTTTTCGATGATGACGTTGCGTCCCTTCGGACCGAGTGTCACCTTCACCGCGTCGGTGAGCTTGTTGACGCCGCGGAGGATTGCGGCGCGCGCATCCTCGTGGTAAGTAATCTTCTTAGCCATGTATGTTCCTTCTGTCTATTTTGTCTCGCAAAGCCTTGTGGGACAGCTCAGCGGTTGACGGTGGCTAGAATCTCGCCCTCGCGGAGGATCAGGAATTCCTGGTCATCGACCTGGATCTCGCTGCCGGAATATCTGCCGATGAGGACTAGGTCGCCGTCTACGACGTCCATCGGGCTTCGCGAGCCATCCTCGTTCACTTTGCCGGGACCGACGGCGAAAACCTTGGCTTCCTGAGGTTTTTCCTTGGCGCTGTCGGGGACGATGATGCCACCGTGCACCTGCTCTTCCATCTCGATGCGTTGAACGAGCACACGATCCTGCAGGGGACGTACGTTCATCGTTTTGGCCTCCTAGGCGAAAATTCTGATACTCCATCGAGGCCTTCTTCAGCTGGTACTACGTCGGGCGGAGGGTGAGGTCGTGTCGGCTCCCCTGGGAGCAGGAGCGCACGGCCTCGATGGCCAGCGGGCTGCATGCCGCGGCGAGAGCTCGGACGGATGCGTCCGCCCTCATTCTCCCAGCCGGCCAGGGCATCTCTCTGTGTTGATTCTGCCATCTGGGGTCCATTGCGAGCCTGACGCCAACGCCGGATCTCGCTCGAAGGCCCTTCGCCGGAGTACTTCGCTCAGAGGTGGAGCGGTTCCGTCAGCTCGCCATTGCTCCGGTCAAATCTTGGCTTTGGGTCGCTTCGCTTCCTTGTCCTTCGCTTTCGCCTTCTGTTTGCGAACGTCTTGCTTCTTGCTTTTGTTTTTGTCTTTTCTTCCGCCTTTATCGCCCATTGAAAAATCTCCAATCGTTGTTTTCGGTCGTTGCCGCCTACCTCGAATTGGCAGAGCAGTCCTCCCGGTCGGGAGACTTCGCTACCCTTTGGGCGTCGCCAAATGCGACCGTGCCAACGCCACTTGAGAGGCGACGAGGTCCGGCGCCGGGACCACCATTTTCACAATGTTCTGGATCTGTGATCGGGAGTAGCCCGCCTCTTCGGAATCTGGATGCGCCGTCACAATGCCCTCGTAGAGTCCCAGGGCCTGGTGTAAGTCCTTCAAGCCGTAATGGGCCTCGTGAGCCGTGGCATAGCCGCCGGCTGCTGCCAAAAGGTGAATGTCGTCGCTCATGTTGGCTCTCCGATTTCCTGTCGAGATGATGTTGCGGCAGAAGGGCGTGAGCTGGCGCTCGAAACGCTGCTCGGCGTAATTTAGATTATGCCCAAGTCGAGCTCAGAGTAAGAGCAGTTAGTACCCAGCCACCCTGGGCAGGTGATCCGTAGAAACTACTCACCTTGCACCAGAGGCCCCGTTCTAAGGGTTTGCATGCTATTATTCATTGAAATAAAGAAAAAAAATGTGCGCTAAAACTGTATTTCTCGGCAGCCGCAGCGGCAACATCGCCGCGTTTCGCGCCGCTACGCGCGCCGTCTTAGAGAACCACACCTTTGCTGATACAGCCAAGGCGATTTTGATGGAATGTGAAAACACCGTGGGTGCGGGGGCGAGCTTCGTGGCGTTGAGCACAGCGGATTCCACGCCGGGCACTGAGGGCATCGCGCTCGCCGTGCTCAATGCCGACGCCGTCGACCTCGGGGCTCCCGCCGGTCTGTCGGCGCCGCTGCGTCGGCTCTGTGCCCGCGCTGTCAAACGCGGAGGAAGCGCCGCCTTCAGCAATCATCTATCGCAGGGCGTCGAGACCTCGACCCCGTCCGAGCAAGGCGCGGCACCGCGGAACGCCTTGTGCTCGGCGGTCCGCGTCGGCGGTGAAGTCGCGGGGTTCCTCGGCCTGCTGAACAAGGCCACGGGTTTTGTCGCCAGCGACCGCGAGCTGGCCGGGGCCTTCGCCGATCTTCTCGGCGTGGCGATGCTCAAGAGCCGCACCCTCAACGGTTTCGACGAGGCCCTGCGGGAAGCCACGCTAGCGCTGACCCGTAGCCTCGACCGCGAGACCGTGCTGACGACTCTGCTCGACCGCTTGCACCTGATGGTCCCCTTCGACCGTGGCAGCATCATGCTGCTCGAAGAGACCTCGCGGATCTCAGTGCGCGCCGTCTTCGATGGCCAACACGTCGTGCGGCTGGCACCCGACGAACGGCCGCAGCTCGACATGACCAAACATCCCATCGTGCAAGGCATCTTGACCACCGGCACCGCGGTGTTGATCTCCGATCTACGCGCCCACCCTGACTGGAGCCTAACCGCCGATCGGTCCAAGGAGGTGAGCTGGCTCGGGGTGCCCCTCTTCGCCCTGGGGAACGTGGCCGGATTGTTCGCCTTGTCAAAAGGCGAGCCCGATTTCTTCAATCGGGAACACCTGCGGTTAGCCGAAGCGTTGTCGTCGCAGGCTTCGGTGGCGGTCGAGAATGCGATTCTCTTCGAGCAGATGCAGGTCTCGACGGCACGTATGCAAGCCCTCTCCCGCCGCCTGGTGGACGTGCAGGAGACGGAGCGGCGCCATATCGCCCGCGAGTTGCACGACGAAGCTGGGCAGGCCTTGGCTTCGCTGCGCTACGGGCTACGCCTGCTCGAACGGGAAATCGATCAGGGACAAAGTGTGAGCGCCCGGGTGGCCGAGCTGATGAAGGGCACCGATGCCGTCATCGACGGTCTACATCGCTTGGCCGCGGATCTACGACCCGCCAGCCTCGATCACCTCGGGCTCGAGGCGGCGCTACGCCACTACTCGCGCACGGCGGCGGCGAAGTTCGGTTTCGAGGTTCGTTTCAAAGCACGAGGTTTCACCGGCAAACGCTTACCGATGGGGCTGGAAACGGCCCTTTTTCGAGTCGTCCAAGAGGCGATGACCAATGTCGTGCGTCATGCTCACGCCACCCGTATCGATATCCTGTTGGAGCATCGCGGCGACCGCGTCATGCTGATGGTCGAGGACGACGGCGGCGGCTTCGAACCAGACCGTGCCCAGAGCGGGGAGCATTTTGGCCTGCTGGGTTTGCAAGAACGTGCCGAGGCCTTGGGCGGGACGCTGACCATCGAGAGCAAGCCGGGAGCCGGGACAACCATTGTTGTGGAGGTGGCGAGTGCCGATCCGAATCCTGATCGCTGATGATCACACCGTCGTCCGCTCCGGGCTGCGAGCCCTGCTCCGCGTCGCCACCGATCTCGAAATCGTCGGTGAGGCGGAAAATGGCACCGAAGCGCTGCTTCTCACCGAGCAGCTACACCCGGATTTGGTCTTGCTCGATATCACCATGCCCCCGGAGAACGGTATCGAGACGGCGAAACAGCTGAAAGACAAGTTCCCGCAGACCATCATTCTTTTCCTCACCATGCACGAAGACGAGGGGCTGCTGCACGAAGCGCTGCGTACGGGGGCGGCGGGATATGTGATCAAGCGGGCCGAGGAAACCGAGATTCTCCAGGCGATCCGCACCGCGATTCAAGGCGACATCTACGTACATCCGGCGATGACCCGTGCCCTGTTGCACCAACCCGTCACGACGCAGCACCGGCGCGGAGCGCTGGTGGATTCGCTCACCCCCCGCGAGGTCGAAGTCTTGCTGCTGCTCGCCAAAGGCAATACCAATCGGCAAATCGCTGGCCTCCTCAGCCTCTCGGTACGCACGGTGGAAAACCACCGCGCCAACCTGATGGGCAAGCTCGGCCTGGTGAGCCGGGTCGAGTTGGTCAACTACGCCGAGGAACAGGGCCTGCTCGCAAGCGACAGGAATCGCCATCTTCCACCCACCTTGTAATCCCCCGGCAGCCTCGACGGACCTGGATGGGTACTTTCATTTTTCCGAGACTCATTCCGGGGGTCATCTCGACTACGCCCCCAACTCCTGCAGTGTCCGCAGGAAGGTGATGACGTCTTCACGGCTCAACATGCCGATGACCTGTTCATTCTGGATCACCGGCAACTGGTTGACTCCGTCGCGGTCCATCATCTGGAGAGCGCCCCACAGCTCACCGTCGGGACCGATGTGCTGCAATTGCTCCAAGGGAAGCATGGCTTGCGCGGCGCTGGTTGTAGGCCATTCGAGACGTGGCACCTCCTTGATCCGGTGCAGGGTCACCAAACCCACGGTTTGATCTCCGCGATCGACCAAGAAGCAGCGTTGTCCGCCGACGAGGATGTGATCGTCGACTACCTGCTGCAGCGTCATATCGGCGGGTACGGCAGCGCACCGGGGGCCCATGGCCTGGGCGACGCGATGGCCCGCCAGCTGCCCCTTGAACATGACTTGCTGTACTTGGGCAGCCGCCGCGTTGTCCAGGAACCAGCCGATGAAGGCGATCCAGATCCCACCGCCGAAGTTGCCACTGAACATCTGCCAGATGCCGACAAAGATGAACATGAAAGCAAAGAGCCGACCGACATTGGCGGCGACGAGGGTCGCCCGGCGCAGGTCTCCGGTGAGCTTCCACACCACGGCCCGAAAGACGCGACCACCGTCGAGCGGAAATCCGGGAATCAGGTTGAACAGCAGCAGAGACAAGTTGATGAGGGCGAGGTACTTGGCCAGTCCCAGCAGGGTTTCCGTACCGGCGAGCAGCGGCTGCACTGCGAAGCACGCCACCGCCAGCACCAGACTCACGATCGGCCCTGCGATGGCGATGAGGAATTCGGCGATGGCGCTGGGCGGTTCCGCCCCCAGCCGAGCGACCCCTCCGAAAAGAAAAAGCGTAATGCTGCGCACCGGAATTTTGTAGCGCAGCGCCACCACCGAATGCCCGAGCTCGTGCAGTAGCACACTGGCAAAGAGCAGGATGGCTGTCACCGCGCCCATGAACCAGTAGAGCAGCGGCGGCCAGTCTTTGAACTCGCTGGGGTAGTAGGTGCCCGCGAGCATCCAGGTGAGCAGCGCGAAGACCACGAACCAGGAGTAATCCAAACCGATGGGGATTCCAAGAATTCTGCCGAGGGACACATTGTGATGAGTCGTCATCTTTTCATTTTACCTTCTGTGCTCCACCGTTCTTAGGCTCCGCGCGCTGAACCAAGAAATGCCCGCCGGGAGGAGGATGCCCGGCAGGCTAGCATTCGCTTGCCACCTCGATATGGCTGGAGGTGGACAAGTATCGAACAAGCCGAAGAGGCCCCTGAGCGGTGTTACCCGATAGGGCCCTCTTCAGCAGAATCGTATCAAGCGTTCTGATGCTGACGTGGGTAGAGTATGACCCTTGAGGACACCTTCGAGAAGAGCACTTTCTACCCGGGAGAATCGCAGACTTAGGTAGAAACTACTTGCCTGGCGAATCGTCGTCCGGAGCAGCCAACTCGCTAGCTTGGCGGGGGGTAGGAGCGTCGAAGAGGCCCAAAAAGAGATCCTTCAACCGCTGATTGATGGCCGGTTTGCCAGTTGCCAGCCCGGCGATGATCTCGTCCCTCGCCGCGAGCACCCGCTCGAGGGCCCGGCGTGCCTTGGGGTCGTCCGTCGAGCGTTCTGCGACTTTGCCGAGGGCGTCGAAGAAACCGCTGGCGTTTTGCTCGGCAATACCGTAGTCCTTGCGATCGGCTTCCAGGGCAATGCGGCCGAGACGGAGATGCATCTGAAGCTGATCGATGCGCAATTGCAGCCGGCTGATCTCCGCCTCAAAGCCCGCGACGCGAGCCGCAGTCGCCTCCGCCTCGGTGGCGTTGTGCTCCGCATTGCGGCGGCCCTCGAGCCACGTTCCGCAATAGGCTCCGACAATTCCTCCGACAACAAGACAGGCGACACCGATAATGATTCGGGTTTTCATCTCACCATTCCCTTCGAGTGAGATGGTGGCCTCGTCTTCTTGACTCGCCGGGCGCTTTTTGCTTCGTCATGGCGTCTCCTCTGTGGATCTTTGGGATTCGTTGGTTCGGGGTGCGCTCAGGGGTCCGAGAGCTGCACCAGCTGCTTGCCGTGGTTAATGCCTCGCAACATGCCGATGAAAGCCTGGGGGGCGGACTCGATGCCTTGGGTGATGCTTTCCCAGTATTTCAGTTTTCCTTGGTCGAGCCAACCGGCCAGTTGCGCCAGCCCCTCGGGAAACCGCTCAACGTAACCTGAGACCAAGAAACCCTGTAACTTCGCCTGCTTGATGACCAATTGATCCAACCACCGCAGCCCCTTCTCGGGCTCCATGAGGTTGTCTTGGGAGGCTTGTCCGCAGACCGAGACTCGCGCCTTGGCTTGCAACTGTTGCAGCACCGCATCGGTGATGGCCCCGCCGACGGTGTCGAAGTAAACGTCGATGCCGTCGGGACAGCCCACCTCGAGCTCCCCCCCGAGATCCCCCACCGTCTTGTAGTTGAAGGCGGCGTCGAAACCGAGCTCGTCGAGCAACCATGAGATCTTGGCCTCCGAGCCCGCGCTCCCCACCACCCGACATCCTCGGATCTTGGCGATCTGCCCGACCAGCGCTCCGACGGCGCCCGCGGCACCGGAGACCATGACCGTCTCGCCAGGCCGCGGATTGCAGACATCGAGCAGGCCGAAGAAGGCCGTCAGCCCCGGCATACCGAGCACCCCAAGGGCAGTCGAGAGGGGCGCGAGATGGAGGTCGAGCTTTCGCAGCTGGCGCCCCTGGACCACAGCAAGCTCCTGCCATCCAAACATCCCCACAACGGCATCTCCGGCTTGGAAAGCCGGATCATCGGACGACACTACGAAGGCCACCCCTCGACCCGGCATGATCGCGCCGATGGCGACCGAAGGGGTATCAGACTCGGCGGCGTTCATCCCCCTGCGCATGTGGGGATCTAGCGACAAGTAGACCGACCGGACCAACACCGCACCCGCGGCGGGCAATGGCAACGGTGAGTAGACCAGATCGAAATCCGACACTTTGGGGAAACCCACCGGCCTGGCGGCGAGGGTGATTTTCCTGTTGATCGTCGCCATGAGAGCGCCTCACTCTTCCTCCCAAGTCAGCTCAGGTTTTCGTTCGTGCAGGGAGTCAGACTCCAACGATCACCCTCGCACCGAAACCTGACCAGGCCGGTATGTTGACCGTCTCCTTGGTCTTTATCTCGAGCGAACCAATCTTGTCTCTTGCTCTAAGACCGGCCCTTGCCAACCAAAAGCTCGTTGTTGACGCTTTCGACGCCTTTAGTGCCACGGGCGATGCGATCGGCATTGGCCTTGATTTCCTTCGAGCTGACGCGACCGATGAGCGTCACGACGCCCTGCGACGAGCTGACGTCGATGTCCGAGGCGCGGATTTCAGAGTTGCGGATGAGCTGCGATTTGACTTTCGAGCTGATCATCACGTCATCGACCCAGCCTCCGACGGTCCTTTCGCCGACCGTCAGGTCATTCTCGAGGCCCCTCACACCTTCCGTGCGCCAAGCGATCCGCCCCGCTTCGCGGCGGGCCTCTTCGGTCTTGACGACGCCGACCAGGTAGACGACGCCCTCTCGGGTTTGCACTTCGACCTGCTTTGCATTCACCTTGTCATTGGCTTCGAGCGCGGCTTCGATCATCGAGGTGACGCCCGAGTCCTCTTGGCGGGTGTTCGAGGGCACCATCGAGGATGTGCAACCGACCAGAGTGAGCAAAGCCACACTCATCAAGGAACCTGCTGTGATCCAGATATATCGCTTCATGGGGTTTCTTCCTTTCAAGGATGCCGTAATTTCTTGGCACTCCAACCCTAGCTCGCGGCGCCCCCACGGATAAGAGCATTAACTACCTGAGTCAAACGGTGGCAAGCGAGTAGAAAGCACCCGGACCCCCAAGGAGCCGGAAGCGGGAACCAACCGGCCTGGCGAGGAGGTCTGACGCACCGGCGCGTAGTTTCTACTCAGGTTCCGGCGATGTTTCTGAGCAGAAACCACCGTTACCAAACAGGGGATTCCGAAATAGGCTCAACTAGAGCACTAGCAGGCATCGGACTTCACCGAAAGCACTAGGGCGTGGACCGGCTAACGGGCTGCGTGCACTGGATAAACGTCAGAAGAGGATAAGACATGAATTTCAACTATTCGAGGCTGATGGCAAGCCTAGGCCTCGGTGCAATGTTCATCTGTGGCGCTTCGCCGACGCTGGCTGCGACCGCACCGGATCTCGGCACGGCGGAGACCTTTGTCGTGCTCGGAGGCTCAACTGTGACCAATACCGGTTCGACCGTGCTCAACGGAGATCTGGGGGTCTGGCCGGGACTGGCGATCACCGGCTTTCCTCCCGGCACCGTCAACGGCACGACGCACGCCGGTGACGCGGTCGCATTGCAGGCGCAGAGTGATCTCGTCACCGCGTACGATGACCTCGCGGGTCAGGCCTGCGACACCGACCTGTCGGGTCAGGATCTCGGTGGGCTGACGCTCCTGCCAGGCGTTTACTGCTTCTCGACATCGGCTCAGCTCACCGGGACGCTCACCCTCGACGCCGAGGGCGACCCGAACGCGGTGTTCGTCTTCCAGATCGGCAGCACGCTCACCACGGCGACCAACTCGGTGGTCGCCGTCATCAATGGCGGCTCGGAGTGCAATGCATTCTGGCAGGTCGGCAGCTCGGCGACTCTCGGCACCGGTACGACGTTCGCCGGGAGCATCCTCGCCCTGACCAGCATCACCATGAATACCAGTGCCGGAGGTTCCGGGCAACTTCTGGCGCGCGATGGCGCCGTGACACTCGACACGGTGGACGCCTCATTATGCGTCCCGGCCTGCCCGGCGATCACCGTCGACCCGTCCGTCCTGCCCACCGGGGAGTTGGGCGTGCCCTACAGCCAGGCGATCACCGCCTCCGGCGGCAGCGCACCGTACAGCTTTGCGGTGACGGCCGGCATGCTGCAACCCGACCTTTCCCTCGATCCGAGCTCTGGCCTGCTTTCCGGGACGCCGCTCTCGACCGGTACGTGGGTGTTCACGATCACCGCCACCGACGCCAACGGCTGCACGGGGTTCCGCAGGTACACGCTGACGATCAATCCGTTGGGTTGTCCGACCCTGACACTCCTTCCCCCTACCCTCCCCAATGCAGGGGTGGGCACTCCCTACAACCAGCCGATCACCGCCAGCGGCAGCACCCCCGACACCTACGTCTACACCGTGACGGCCGGCGCGCTGCCCCCCAGCCTCGCGCTGACGCCGGTGACCCCGCCCGCCATCAAGACGGTCAACCTGGTGGGCACTCCGACCACCGTCGACAACTACAGCTTCACGATCACCGCCACCGACGCCAACGGCTGCCAGGTGAGCAAGGCCTATACCATCCTGGTCAATCCGGCCCCCTGCCCGCCGATCCTCGTGACACCTCCGACGCTGCCCGATCCTGTGCCGGGCAGCTTCTACTCCCAGGTGATCTCCGCCACCGGCGGCACGGGGCTCTACAGCTTCACAGTGACTGCGGGCATGCTGCCTCCTGGCCTCGACATCAGTCCGCTCACTCTGACTCCGGAGATCGTCCTCTCGGGTACCCCCACGGCCTTCGGCGATTTCAGCTTCGCGATCACGGCCACCGACGAGAACGGCTGCCCCGGCATAGAGGAATACACCTTCACGGTGACCTCAGTGACGGCCATCCCCACCCTCTCCGGGTGGGCCATGATCCTGCTTGCCGCTCTCCTGGCCTGGGTGGGCATCGCAGTCGTCCGCCGCCGACCCGTGATGTGAGCCACCTCGGCGACGGGCGGGGCTTCCTCACGAGGCGGCCCCGCCTGGTTTGATAGGCTTTAGGTCAGTTATGACTCGCTACGCCGTTGTCGTCGCACCGAGCACGATCCGCACGGAGTGCGCCTGCCCGTCGTCGACCAGCGGAATCGGCACCGACTCGGCGGTTGGGCCGGTATCTTGCGGCGGATCGATCGCTTGCCCATCGAGCTCGATGCTCTTCACACCACAACACTGGCGCTCAGGGTTTTCGACGACGATCGTGTACGGGGTCTTGCCGAAGCGCCATTCGATCGAGAATCTAGGCCAGGACGACGGAATACACGGCTTCATGGTGAACGTCTGGCCGCGCCGCTCGAGACCGAGAATGCCTTCGATCGCCACCCGATACAGCCAGCCAGCCGCGCCGGTGTACCACGTCCAGCCTCCCCGACCGCGGTGCGCCGGGTGGTCATAGACGTCTCCGGCGACGGCGTAGGGTTCGGTTTTGTAGCGCTCGACCTGGCTCTGGCTGCGGGCGTGGTTGATCGGATTGAGCATGTGGAAAAGCTCCGCCGCCTCGTCGCCGCTGCCGAGGCGGGTCAGCGCTAGGACCACCCATGCCGCGGCGTGGGTGTATTGCCCACCGTTTTCGCGCAGCCCTGGGATGTACCCCTTGATGTAGCCCGGTTCGAGGGCCGTGTGGTCGAAGGGTGGCGTCAGCAGCAAGATCACCTCGGAGCTGCGACGTACCAGGTGGGCCCGGACGGCACCCATGGCGCGCTCGGCGCGGCGGCGCGGGGCGGCCCCCGAGAGCACCGCCCAGGTTTGGGCCACCGAATCGATCATACCCTCGTCGTTCTGCGACGAGCCGAGGGGGGTGCCGTCGTCGAAGTAGGCGCGTCGATACCATTCGCCGTCCCAACCCTGCTCGAGCATATTGCCCAGGCGCTCACCCTCGGCGCGGTAGCGGACGGCCCGCGAGGCGTCGCCGCGGGTCTCGCAGAGGGGGATGAAGGCGGCCAGCACGGCGTGCAGAAACCAGCCGACGAAGAGGCTTTCGCCCCGCCCCTCGGCGCCGACGTTGTTATAGCCGTCGTTCCAGTCGCAGCTGCCGATCAGCGGCAAGCCGTGGGCCCCGGCGGTGAGCCCGCGATCGATGGCGCGCACACAGTGCTCGAAGATCGTGCCCGTCTCGGCGGCAACGGTCGGACGCCCGAAGATCTCCGCCTCTCCGGCGGGCACGGCGGGTGCCTCGAGAAAGGGCACCCGCTCGTCGAGCAGGTCGAGATCGTCGGTGGTTTTCACATATTCGGCGACCGCGTAGGGAAGCCACAGCAGATCGTCGGAGCAACGCGTGCGAATGCCTTGGCCGCCACCGGTCTCGGCGTCGGCCTGATCGTTCTCGGCCTGATCGTCGGTCGGCAGCCACCAGTGTTGAACATCACCCTCGACAAATTGACGCGCCGCAGCGCGCAGCAAGTGCGCGCGGGTGAGATCGGGGCGGGTGAGCTGGAGCGCCAAGACGTCTTGCAGCTGGTCGCGGAAACCGTAGGCACCGCTCGCCTGTGAGTATCCCGAGCGGGCCCAAAGTCGGCAGGCGAGGTCTTGGTAGATCAACCAACCATTGACCAGGGTATCGAACGAGTCGTCGGGGGTGGTGACCCGCACGGCCCCCAGGGTCGACTGCCAAAATTCTTCGACCCGCACCAGCTCGGCTTCGGCGGCCGCCGAGCCGCTGCCGTCCTGGCCAGTGAACCGCCGCAAGAGCGCCTGCGCCTGCGCCGCGTCGCGCCCCTGGCCGAGCACAAAGACCAGCCGTCGGGTGGCGCCGGGCTCGAGATCGATCGTCGTCTGCAGCGCCGCACACGGATCGAGACCGGCACCAAAACGCTCCCCCAGCCGCGGCCGACGGAGCCCGACGGCACGGGCGAGCGTGCCGTTGCGACCGAGAAATCTTCGACGATCGCCGGTGGCGGAGAGCAGCGGTGCCCCCGCAAGCGCTGCGAACGCCACCCGCTCACGCCTCGCGCCGTAGAGATGGCGCGCCAACACCGCACCGGTCTCGGCATCGAGCTCGGTGGCCACAAATCGAGCACCGTCGGCGCTGGGTGGGCCGAGCGACCACTCGTTGTAGGCGAAGAGACCGAGACGTCGCTGCCGATCGCTGCGGTTGGTCAAGGTCAGAATCGAAAGCTTCACCGGTTCGTCGCAGGCCACGAAGACGGCCAGCTGGTGCTCGATTCCATGCGCCAGGTGAGCGAAGCGGGTCACTCCCGCGCCATGACGTACCAGCCAGCGGGGCGAGCTCGGCGTGCGTCGAAGCGGGGCCGGGGTGGCGCCCCAGAGTGTCCCGTCCGCTTCGTCGCGAAGGAAAATCGCCTCGCTGGTCGGGTCGCTGACCGAATCGTTGGCGAACGGCGTCAGCCGGTTCTCGCGGCTGTTCTCCGACCAGGTGTGCGCCGATCCCGAGCTGGTGATGATGCTGCCGAAGCGCCGGTTGGCGAGAACGTTGATCCAGGGTAGCGGTGTCTCGTGATCGCCGTCGAGCACGACGACGTATTCGCAACCGTCGCGGCTGAAGCCACCAAGTCCGTTTTCGAGCATCAGCGGCGGGGGTTCGAGGGGCGGCTCGGAAGCCCTGGCGTCCGGGGACCTGTCGTCCTGGGACCTGTCAACCGGGGTCCTTGCCGGCTCCATCGGCTGCGTCCAGGGCTCCGACGACTCCGCCGAGGCGCGGTTGAGCTGCTGTAGGAGGGTGCCTCGGTCGCCGATGAGGATGGCGCGGGCGACGCTTTTCAACAGGATCTTCTCGGCCTCGGAGAGGGTCTCGGCGGCGAGTGAGAAGACGCCGCCGGGCTGACCCTTCCAGGCGCTCCACGGGCCGCCGTCGATGAGCTGGGCGAGTTGCTCGCCCATGGTGGCCCGGTAACTGGCGGAATGCTCGTCGAGGATCACGACGTCCGATCGCAACCCCCCCAGGCGCCAATGTTCGTGGGCCGACAAGACCAACCGCAGGAGGGGCAAGTCTTCGGGCTCCCTGACACACACCAGGACGATCGGCAGATCGCCCGAGATACCGAATCGCCACAGCCCCGCCTGGCCGAGGGTGTTGCTCGCCAGGGTCGCGGCGTCGGCGCGCAGGGAGGCATCGGAGAAGAAGACCCTCGAGCCGAGCCGTTCGAAGAGTTGGGACTGCTGGGCCGAGATGCCGAGATGGCGCCGGGCGACTTGCGCCTGGGTGAAGGCCAGGGCGAAGACACGGTTGGCAACGCCCTCGTCGTGATATTTCTGGGCGCAGGAGCGGGCGCTCGTCCCGTCGTTGGCGAGGCCGGTGGTGAACGAGACCCGTGCCAGGCCGCCGGGGGCGAGGCGCAGCCGAAGGCGCAGGCTGAGGATCGGATCGAGCACCGCCCCGGTGGTGCCCGAGAGGGCTCGTCCGTCCATGGCGACGGGATCGTCTGGGCCACGCCCACGGCCGAGAAAACGCATGCGGTCGGTCTCCCACTCGACCTGCGCCTGGATCGCTCCGCTCAGCGACAGCACATGGTAGGCGACCGGCGTGGGGTCGTGCACCGAACGCGGCCGGCGATGCGCCAAAAGCGCCGTACTGGCGGCGATCCATTCGGTTTCTATGAACAGCTTGTTGAGGCTCGGGTTGGCGACGTCGTCGGCCAGCGGCCCGAGAGCCAATTCGACGAAGCTGGTCAGCTCGATCTCCCGTGGGCGCTCACTATGATTGGTCACCGATAGCCGCCGCACCTCGGCGTCGTCGCCCGGCGAGACGGCGATTTCGAGTCGCGTCGCAATGCCGTGGTCGAGGCGTTCGAAGACCGCCTTGTCGCCGAGGAATTCCACCAGGTAGCTCTCCGGCTCTCGGCCCGTCGGCTGGTAGGCCGCCGACCAGAACGCCCCGCTGTGGACGTCGCGCAGATAAACGAATTGACTGCCGGGGTCGCGGGTGGGGTCCTGGCGCCAGCGGGTGACGGCACGACCGCCGCAAAAGCTCGTGCCGCCACCCGCGTTGGTGACGATCGCGACATAGCTGCCGTTGGAGAGAATCTGCGCCCGAGGCGATGGCGTATGCGGTGACCGCAGGCGGCGCGGGGCGCGCACCAGCGCCGGAAGATCGGTGCGGGTCTGCTCGGCCGGCCGCGGCTCGATCACCGGCGCCTGACGCGGAATGCGCTCCTGCAAAAGGAGCTCGGTGGCCTGGATGCGCGGGTCGGCATGGAAACGTTCGACCATCAAATCGCCGAGCAGGACGTTGGCGATGGCGACCAGGGTCATCCCCTGATGGTGCGCCATGTGGGTTTTGACCACGACGCCGGAAGCGGAGCGCACGGGGCCCGATGGCAGCGCTTCCGGGTATCCGTTGCTGTCGCCGGTCTCGGAGGGCTTGCGCACCGTGTAGTCGATGGCGTCGTAGAAGCCGAGCTCCCCTTCGGCCCCCTCTGCGGCGAGGCGACGCAAGTTGCGCACCGCTTCGACCGGATCCACGAGCGCCGCCAAGGCGGTGGCGTAGGGGGCCACCACGAGCTCGTCGGCGAGGCCGCGTTTGAGCCCCAGGCCGGGGGCGCCGAATTCTTTGTATTGGTAGTTGCCGAGCCGATCGACCAAATCGTAGGCCGACTCGGAGATCCCCCACGGCACACCCCGCTCGCGGCCGTAGTGGATCTGGCGCTGGACCGCCATGCGGCAGCTCTGGTCGAGCAACGTTCCCGCCGAGGTGCGCATCAGCAGCAGCGGCATCAGGTACTCGAACATGGTGGCGCTCCACGATACCAGCGTCGGGACGCCGCGCACACTGACCACCAAACGGCCGAGGTGGAACCAATGGCTCTGCGGGACGTCGCCCTTGGCGATGGCGAAAAAGCTCGCCAGACGCGCCTCCGAGGCCAGCAGGTCATAGTACGAGCTGTCGGCACGCCCCGGCCCACCGATGTCGGCCAGGCGATAGCCGATGGTGAAGAGCTGGCGTCGGCGGTCATAGAGGAAGGCAAAATTCATGCCGTCGGCCAGGGCCAAGGCGCGCTCGGCGAGGTCGCCCAGGCGCAGCACCAAGTCGGCGCGCTCCGCTCCTAACCGGTCAGCCAATTGTCGACTCCCCGCCGCGATGACCAGCAGCGCCCCCGCCAGGTTGCCACTGTCGACGGTCGAGACATAGTGCGGCAGCATCGGAGCCAGGGTTTGGGTGTCGTACCAGTTGAGCAGGTGGCCCTGGTGGCGTTCGAGCCCTTCGACGGTGGTCAGGGTGTGGTCGAGCCGGTCGACCATCTCCATCGCCGGCAACAGTCCCAAATCGTGCGCCGCCAGGGTCGAGAGCAGCCCCATGCCGATATTGGTCGGCGAGGTGCGATGCGCCACCACCGGGACGCGTCCTTCCTGGATGTTGTCCGGTGGCAGCCAATGATCTTCGGGACCGGTCAGGGTCTCGAAATAGGCCCAGGTCTTGCGCCCCAGGGAGAAGAGGAGCTGGCGATCGTCCTCCGACAGCTCCTCACGACGGGGCACCGTCGGACGGCTGATCCAATAGGCGACGGCAGGCGCCGCCAGCCACAGGGCGATCAGCGGCAAGGCCACGGGCAGGGCGTCGGGGTGCAGCAGGCCGGTGACCACCAGGAGCGCCGCCGCGACAATCGGGCTGGCCATCATCTCGACGTAGAACGACGAGACCCCCCGCCGCATCTGATCCGCAGCACGGGCCCCCTGCGCGGCGGCGGTCTCCCACTCGAGCAAGCGGCGGTGGGTGATGACCAGCCGGACCAGCGTCAGGACGATGGCATGCACCGTCTCGAAGGCATGGAAAGGTAGAAAGACCAGGCTCAGCAGCGCCCGGCCGAAAGCGGTGCTCAGCTCCCCCACGATGCCTCGAAGATGGACGCGGGTGCGCTGGTGCGCTGGCCGCCGTCGCAACAGCCCCAAAAGCGCCGTGATGAAGGGAAAGGCCACCACCGCCAGACCGCCGAGGGTCCAGACCACGGGACGGCCGGGCAAAACTGTCCAGGCGGCGGCAAAATACACCAGCAAGGAGGGGGCCACCAGACTGCGGCGGAGGTTGTCGAAGATCTTCCACTGACTGATCAGCGGCAGGCGGTTTTCTGCCCATCCCTCCGGCATCGGCACCCATGGGAGGAGCCAAGCGAGGATCTGCCAGTCGCCTCGTACCCAGCGGTGTTGGCGTCGGGCGTGCGCCAGCACGTTGGCCGGATAGTCGTCGACCAACTCGACGTCGGAGACCAGGGCGGTGCGGGCGTGCAGCCCCTCGAAGAGATCGTGCGAGAGCAGGGCATTTTCGGGCACCCGTTGACCCACCGTGGCCTGGAAAGCGTCGACATCGTAAAGACCCTTGCCGGTGAAGCTGCCGGTGCTGAAGAGGTCTTGGTAGGTGTCGGAGACCGCCGTGGTGTAAGGATCGACCCCGGTGTGGCCGGCATAGATCCGTGCGAAGAGGGAACCCGCGGCGCTCGCCAAGTTGATGCTGACGCGGGGCTGGAGAATGCCGTAGCCCTCGGTGACCCGGCCCGATCGGGTGTCGACCCGCGGACGATTGAGCGGATGCTCGAGGATCGCGATCAAAGTGCGTGCGACGTCACGGGGCAGGCGGGTGTCGGCGTCGAGGGTGAGCACGTAGCGCACCGAGGGCAGGATCGAAAGCTCTCCGATCTCGACCGCAAAGCCGCTCTTGTCGTCGCGGCGCAACCGCAGGTTGAGCTCCTCGAGCTTGCCCCGTTTGCGCTCCCAACCCATGAACACCCCTTCTTTGGGATTCCATCGGCGGGCCCGGTGGAACAGGAAAAAACGATCGTTGCCTTCGGCCCTATGGCGCCGGTTGAGCGCTTCGACCCCGGACACTGCGGCGCTCAATATGTCGTCATCGCCGACCACCGTGAGGGTCCGAGCATCCTTGAAGTCACCCAGCAGCGCGAAGTGGATGTGAGGGTCGAGGTTGCCCAGCGCCTGCACTTCGAGATGGGACAGCAGTCGCTCGACTTCGGCGACGGAACCGAGCAACGCCGGCACGACCACCAAGGTGCGGGCACATTCTGGAATCCCGTCGCGGAAATCGAGGCGAGGGAGCCGACGCGGAGGCACCCACGCGGCGACCACCCGCTGGACGATCGATCCGGCGAGCTCGCTGGCTGGGATCAAGGCCAGCAGGGCTGCGACCACGGCCAGCCCCAACCCCGTCGTCGTGGCGACGCCCGCCCCCGTGGCGCCAGCATAGGCGTAGGCGCAGAAGACGCCGAGATAGGTGAGCACGCCGAGGCTGACGAGGTACGCCGCGGTGGCCTGGGAAAAGATCCAACGCCGCATCCGCCCTAAGTACCCCTGGCGGTAGTGGACCTCACCCTCGAGCTGGCGCCGGCCGGCGCCGATCAGGTAATAACCGACGTGTGCCGTCTTGGCGCAGATACCGCTGTGCCCGGCGGCTCGGCGGGCGCTGTCGATGGTGCTCAGGGCGATCCGCACCTGCGCCTCGCCGCCGTGGGTTTGGGGGTCGGCCGCCGCGAGATCTTCCAGCGCGTGGCGGTAGCGGTCGCGGCCGGCGAAATCCATGCGCGGGTAGATTCCGGCCGGGTCCAGACGCAAAATCTCCTCCACGGGGCTCACCTGCTCGACAAATCGACTCCAATCGTAGGTGCCGCAAAAGCGCAGACTGGTCACCGTGTTGCCGGTGGCGACCTGGCCGGAGGCTTGGTGCCGATGCTCGGTCCGCACCACTTCCTCGGGCGTTGTTTCGCCGACGGCGAGGGCCCGATCGACCGCGGCGGCGAGGGGGGAAACCCGCGGGTCGTACTCGCGCATGCGCTGCCGCAGCTGCGCCACAAAGGCGTTCGGCAACGGCTCGGGCAGATCGCCGAGGGGCTCGCCTCGTTCCAGCCGTGCGAGCATGGCATCGGCCTCCGAGCGTGCTGCACGGGCAAAAAGAATGTCGTCGCTCAAGGCTCTCAGGTTCTCGAGCAGGGCCAATTTGAGCAGACTGGGCCAGGCCCAGAGCTCGCCGATGGAGAGCGGCGCCACGGTTTGGAAGGCGAAGACGAAGCGGGTCAGTCGCTCGCCGTCGATCCGGCCATCGCCGTGGCAAATCAGCTCGAGCGCCAGGGCGTGGATGCGCGCCTGCCCCGTGCTGACGCCGGTCGCAAGCCTGGGCAGCGTCCGGTAATAGAGCCGTGGGAGGTCTTGGCGCACGGCGCGCGCCTCGGCCTTGACCAGGTGGTAGTTGTCGAGCAACCACTCGGCGGCCGGCGCCACCGAGACGCCGCGATGGACATCATCAGCCAAGGCGCGATACGCGGCGTCGAGAAGGCGCAAATTGGCATCCAGCCGCGGCAGCACGTCGTGCCGCCTCGCCCGCGTGCCAGGCGGCAGGGTCGAGACCAGGGCCAGCCGCTTCGCCAACTCTTCGAGACTCTCGAGGCTCAACAGCTCGTTGGCGTCGGGCGCGGAGGCATCCAGACGCCGGTTGCTGTTCAGCGAGATCGACAAGATCTATTCTTTCCTAACATGCTTCGAGCCTAGTCGGACGGCCGCGGGCAGTGAAGCGTGCTTTCTACGCAGACCGACAGCGGCGCCTGAGTAGAAACTGCTCAGAAGCGACAAGTTGGTTCTCGTCTCGGACATCCTCCGGCAGGTCGACGACGGCCCGGTCGCCATCCGCTTCTCAACCGGGATCGGACGTCGCTGCGGAAGCCGTCGTCACCAATTTCGAGCCAGCTCCGCAGGTCAAGCCTCACTCCCCTCGCCTCAAAACATTTAGACAGCCGGTTAGAACCTAGGGTTATTGTCTTTCTGACCCTTTGCACCCCACCTTCCAGTTGTCACCCATGTCATTTCGACCCCCGGTCAATTGCATCTCAATCGAGAGGTCTTGAGATGGAAGGCTACTCCAGGACACTCAATTGACAAGGCGGGTTCCGTCACCGCCGCCGAACTAGACTTTCTGTGATTTTTCCCTGGCCTCCGAAAAATCAAAAATCACAACCATCCTGGCCAATTCGTCTTTCAAGTAGACGCGAAGAATCATCTCCTCCACTGCTGATCTCCTAACTGAGCCTGAGGCTATAGTTCTCGACAACTCCTGCTCAGCTTCTGAAGCTCTTCGCTCGACGGCCAAAAACGGCCACCCAACGATTCTCGAAGCGATGAAGCTCTTCAGGAGACTCTATGGGCTCGAAGAGGACTCCAAAGCCCGAAGGGTTGCGGGCACGGAATATCCCTTGGGACGAAGTCTGGCGACAGCATGGGCCGGAGATTCGCCGCAAGTGCCTGCGATGGATGTCCGGACAAGTGGACCGCGGTGAAGAAGCCTACAGTCGCGCTGGCATCCTAGCTTGGCAAAAATATTCGGCCCATCAGGAACCTATTCTCGAACCCGGCGCATGGCTCCACCGACTGGCCTACCATGTGTGTATCGACCTCCATCGGGAAAGCAAAAGAGAGCCAGATATCGAAGTGATGGATGCAGAGCGTTATGAGGCGAAGTCTCCCCTGTGGGGCAACGGACCGACCAATCCCGAGCGCGCCGTGATCTCCTCAGAGATGTTTCGACTGGCCAAGACCTCGATCGAGTCCCTACCCCCTAAGCTGCGCATCGTGATGCGGTTATTGCTCTCCGACGATTCGTCGTATCGCGAGATGGCCCATCACCTCGGCATCTCCCAAGCGGCTCTGCGCAAGAGGATTCAAGAAGCCCGCAGGAGGCTACGGCACAAGCTGTCCAAGGCTCCTATCACCAGCTACCCAAATCGCCGCAGCCATGCTCACCGCCATGGCGCCTCCCACAGCTTGCCGCCCAAGGGCTCTCGATAGATCCGCTGCCCAACGATCGCTCTTCAGAACGCCATTCTCTTAGCGCCAAAGGTGACGACGGCCCGCGGGGCCCACGACGTCGAATGTTCTGGTGTCTGCGCCTTCCACGATCATCGGACGCAACAATCGGTGACAGCGCTCAAAAGCCCCTCGGGTCCCACAGGGGACCACGAGGGGCTCTTTCCCTCCCCATTGGAGGTTGATCTCTCGCTCAGCTGGGAGGACACCGCGGTCCGCCGAAGTAGAAATGCGTCCCCCAGTCGCTCCCAGGCCCATTGGTGAGATCGATGGTATAGCACCTCACGTCGGTTTGATCCGGCGTCAAATTGGCGTCGCCGCTGCCACCGGCAGCGGGATACACCTCGACGTTGCGTTGATAGGCCGCGTGCTGCCAGCCGTTGGCGGCAAACTCGCCACTTCCCATCTGGAGCGAAACTGGCTCGCCCGTCGTTTCGCCAATGAAATGGACCTGCGTAGCATGGGTGGCCAACTGGCCCTTGCCGAAGAGGGCCTTCGGATAGTAACCGACGGCCGTCGTGGAGTCGTCGGCCGACAGGTACAGCCACCAGTCGCCGCTGCTGGCATGGCGCTGCCAGGCCATGGTGAAACTCCTCTGCTCTCCGCCGGTGACACTGTAACGATCAAATCCTCGGCCCAAGACCCAGGAATGACTCAGTTGGACAAATCCCGCACAATCCAGGTTATAGCAACCATTGGTATAGCCCTGAGATGTCCAGAAGATAAACAACACGGCGTTATTGGTGTTGAACTTCTGAGGGTAGACCTGCCACCCTCCCTCCACCGTTTGCCGGTCCGAGCCACTGCCACCGGCATAACCCTGCTGCGAAAGCGACATCTGATTCTGCGCCACCGTCGGACTCCAAAGATTCAGCACAGAGCTACCGCCCACCGCATCGATCGCCTGAAAAGAGTTGGCGTAGCGATGCGTCGCAGCCAATACCCGTTGCCCCCCGGGATCAGTCTGGAGACCCGGCAGCGGACCCTTGCGAAGAAACCCCTCGAGGCTGTCGAAGCGCGCCAAAACCTGCAGGTCGACGCGCCGCATGGGTATTGTTCCGGGCTGGCAATACCGCTCATTGCCGAGCTCGTCCCGGTCCCCTGGACGCAACCTATTGCTGCTCCCCTGATCGGCTCGCGACGACGGCGTCGCATGAGCCCTCAGCAACGACGGCGGAGGAGGAGGCGCCTGCGACTGCACTTTATGGCCGCGCAAGAGCGGTGACGCCAAGGAAGGTTGCTGCTCCACCGGTAGGCAATCCACCGGATGGTCGTCGATGTCGAGAAAACTGTGCATCGCGGTCGTCCCGGCGTAGAGGGAAAGCACATGTCGTTTCATGGCATTGAACGAGGCGGCCGACAGAGTGCCTTGCGTTGCCAGGTAGGTGGCGTGATCCGCCGCTGCGGTCTCTTCCAAGAAGTCCGAAAGCTGTAACATCCTCGAGCCATCCGCCGGCTCCGCTAGCGGAGGCTCGTCGAGCCCCGAGCAGGCGACGGTGAAACAGAGGGCCAAGAGAATCGAAAATCTCACGATGCGTTGCCCATACATTGCAATCTCCTTGCTGTTTTGTGAGCTCACGTGACGGCCGAAGCCGTCCGCGCAGCGCCCCCCGTTCGCCGGCTCGAGAGCCACAGTCGAGGGGACTGAAAACCTCTTCTATCTATCGATGGAATGCGTGAATCAATCAGCCGTCAGCGTCGATGAGAAGCGGCACAATGTTCTCATTTGAGGGCACCGTCCGAGCCCAGCTGAAGTTCCCCCACTGCCAGCCATCAATGACGTCGAAGGTGACGTTTCGACCCATCGTGGCGTCCATCTCGACGAGGAGTCCCGGGCTGACCGCAGACTTCTCGAGCGCTCTGGCATGGACGGTATTCAAGGTGCTCAAGGAACCTTCGACCACCGTGCCGGCAGGAACGTTCGCTGTGGCGAAGGCCAGGAGAATCCGTTCGCGCGGTTCGAAACTGTCGAGAAAACCTGGAAAGAGCGGAAAGGCACAATAAGGCCGAGTCTCGCCTCCGACCTCCTCAGCCACACCCACCGTAAAGCGTTGAGTCGCCATACTTTGGATCGACACGGATAGCACAGGCCCGCCGTTGAGAACCGCACCGGTCCCCGTGGAATCGATCTGCCAAATCTGTCCGAGGCCGAGACCTCGCAACGCCCCAACATCGATGCGCTGCCCGTTGGCGATGGCACTCGACGAAGAGTACCCGGCCAAGCCAGTGCCCCAAGCGACAACCGTTTGCAGGGAGTAGCCCTGGCGACTGAACCAAATGAGGGGGCGTCCTGCCAGATCTGAGCTTCCGACCGCCTTGAAGCCAAACAGCGAAAAACCACCGGCCAACAGGGCACTGACCGTCTCAGCGTCCATGGTGATGGTGATCATCGACTGGGTCGCCATCGGTGGGCTCCACCGCCCCTTGTCGCCGCTCTCGAAATCATCTCGAAAGATCAACGGGTCCTGGGCCATGGACCAAAACACCATCGAACCCAGCAGCAAGCTGCAAGCCATGAATCGCTGGATCGACGGTCGTCTCCACATCGAGCTCTCTCACGGTTTAGCCTGAGGTGAACTAGAAGTTTTTCCACCCATCACCGAAAACGCCGCCCTGCCCTGCCCCTGCGACGGGACCGACAAAGAGTCTCGGGGGATGGCGGGCAGGGCGGCTTCGGGACTCAGAGCCTCGAGGCCCCAGAGGGCTCGAGGACTCAGTAGCTCAGTGACTCAGCGAGCCACCAGCGAAGAGCGACGGAAGCTGCCTTTGCGACCACTGCCGACGGCGGGCAGGTTGGGGTTGAAGGTGTCGTTCTCGATCAAGAACGGGACGATATTCGTCGAGGCTTGCAACTGCTGAGCCCAGCCGAAGTTGCCCCAAGACCAGGCATTGTTGATGTTGAAGGCCACCGCCCGCTGATTGGCACTGGTCAGATCGATCAAAATCGACGCCGTAAACGCCTGATAGATCACCGTTCCAGTGTTGACTTGGTTGGTGGCGAACATCAGGAGCACTTTCTGGATCGGCGCGATGACATCGAGGCCATTACCATTGAGGGGGAAGGCACACAGGGAATTGAATTTACCGTCGGCGCCCTTCTGCGAGATACCGGTCGTCCAAGGTTTGCTGTCGGTGTTCAGAATCGAGATCGCGGTCTTCGGACCGCTGCTGACCACCGGGCCGGTCCCCACCTTGTTGACTTGCCAGGTCTGACCGAGATCGATCTTCGTATCGCCGCTCGCGACGATCGTTGTATTCTGAGAGATCTCGCTGTTGGACACGTAGGATTGGTATTCTTCGGTCCAATTCACCGACACCGTCGGCGCGAAGTTGTTGGTTTTGAACCACACGGTCGGCGCACCGCCGCCTTGAGACGTCTGCACGGCCTTGAAACCGTAGAGATAGAAGTTTTGGGCCACCAGGGCCTGGAGGGTCGGATCGTCGAGGGTAATGTTGACTTGATAGTCCGCCATATCAAACTCCTTATGAATCGTTGGGTTGCTACTTGTCCTTGCAATGGGTCTCCAACCGCTGACAGAAAAGATTCCTGTCACCCTGAGACCCACACCACATTCAGATGCGAATTGGTGACCTGAACCTGGGCCGGGCGATCGACCCGACCGACGGGCTCACTTCCGCCTCCTTTCTCAAGAAATCATCCAAGATGTCTGATCAGACGGCCCATCACCGAACGTCTTCACGTTCCTTGCGGGCCGTCAATGTGAGGTCTCTTTAACCAGTAGACGCTCAGGACGATCGATCTGTGATTTCTTTTGAAAGAACTTTTTCGTACAGGGCGGAACCTCGAGAGCCGCTCGCACGGGCGCGTAGCAGCCTGTGGTGAAAGTGCTCCGCGAATGAGAGCGAGAGATTTTTCGTCAGAACAAGGCGCAGAATTGCATGAATATTGGTGATCTTCAGAGATTCTGGAACACAGTTCTGGCGGAAAAGAGCCGCTCTCAACGCGGTC
>JAJCXR010000021.1 GCA_029263315.1 Acidobacteriota bacterium
CAAGGTGGCGGAGCAGGTCTCGGTGCCGTCGCAGAAGAGACCGTTGGAGCACAAGCCGTCGTTGGTGGTGAAGTCACAGGAGTCCGTGCCTTCGTTACAGGAATCGACGGTGCAGGAGACGCCGTCGTCACAGGTGGGCGCACTGCCCGCCTGGCACGAGCCGGCGTTACAGGTCTCGGCGCCATCGCAGAAGAGACCGTTGTCGCAATCGGCGTTGACCGTACATTCCGGTCCGCCGCCACCGACGGCGAAGACGAGATCGTCGGCGTCGTCGTAGGTGCCGCCGGAACAGGAGCTCTGGGCCCCTTGGTAGCGGAAGTTGGCACGCACCGCCTGCAGGCTACCGGCCGGCAGGGTGTACTGGGCGGTCAAGGTCTGGGCGCCGCCAGCGCTGGGGCTGACCGAACCGATCAACGTCCACACCGGGCTGGTGGCATCGGCGGCGTAGTAGAGGTCGAGGGTGTCGGAGGTCCCGGTGCTCCAAGCATAGACCGTGGCTGCCACTTCGACGGTGGCGCCTTCGACGAAGTCGAAGCCATCCAAGGTGGAGACGACGATGCGATCGTTCGACTCGTCACTGTGGTAGCTGCCGGCGGTGCCGTCGTTGCAGGTATCCAAGGTGTTGGAGGCGTTGGGCTCCGCCGGACTGAGGCTGGCGGAACGGCTGTCGACCAAGGTCGTGGAATCGCAGGAGCTACCGGCGACGGAGCAGCGCGGGGCGCCGAGACCGGCATCGTAGGTGGCGATCTGCGGACCGTTGCCACCGCCCACCGGCGTGATGCTGAGGCTGATGGCATCGGAGCCGGACAGGCCGTCCGAATCCGTCACCGCGGCGCTGATGGTGTGGTTGCCCAAACTCAAGCCGGAGGTGGAGACCGCGGCTCCACTGCCGATGGCTCCGTCGATGGACGAGCTCCAGGCGAGGTTGGCGGCAATGTTGCCGTCCTCCGCATCGGTCGCCGTGGCGCTGAAGGAAACCGACTGCCCCACCTCCGACGAGGTACCGTCGGCCGGCGCCGTGATGTTGACCACCGGTGGCGCCCCGGAGGTGCCGCTGATGGTGAAATTGGCGTTGGAGATGTCGAAGAAGATGTTGCCGGCGCACTGCACCTTGAGTCGCGCCGAGGTGGTGGCCGCGGCGGGCACGGTGACGGTGCGAGAACCGTTGTTGGCGACGCCGGAGGCCACGGTGACGCCGTAGGAGACGCCACCGTCGGTGGACAGGGTGATGTCCACCGCCGAGCAGTTGATCGGCGACAGGTCGGTTCCCGCCACATCCCACGTCACATTCTGCTGAGCACCCACCGGCCAGGTCACCGCCGTGTTGGGGGCGGTCACTCGGAAGGGGCCGCCGGCACTCGAAGCGGTGACCGTGGTGGCGTCGTCCGCCACGCCACCCCCGCCGGAACGGTTGTCGCGGGCGGTGAGACGGAAATTCATCGTGCGGGCATAGGTGGGCAGAAGCTCACCGATGGTCTGCGTATTGCCCAGCAAATCGCTGAGCTGCGGGAAGCTGCGACACGGCGAGGTCGACGGCGGGAAGGCACGGAAGATGGGTGCATTGCCGCTCGGGCTGTTGGGAGCGCCCGCCGCTCCGAGATCAAATTCCTCCCAAGCGTACGTCAGGTTGTCGCCGTCGGGATCGGTCGCCGAGCCACAGAGCTCGAAGGGCGTATTCAGGGGCACCGTGTAGGACGCACCCGCATTGACCGACGGCGGATTGTTGCCGGTGGCGGTGCGCACGGCGCAGTTGTTCCCACCGCCGGTGGCGGAATAGGCGATGATCTCGTCGAGGCTCTCACCGTGGAAGATGTCGTCGCTGTTGGACTGGGTATTCTGGGAGCCACAGATTCCGGCATAGGCCATGATGGTGGTGCCACTGCCGGGCTCGTAGGCGGTCGAGCCGTTGCGGTTGCCGCCGGAACAGCTGCCCTCACTACCATTGAAGGTATGGTTGCCACCCCACTGATGCCCCATTTCGTGAGCCACATAATCGACCCAGAAGGGATCACCGGTGGGGGACGATTGGCCGGTGACACCGCGCGCCTTGGATCCGCTGACGCAGGGCACCCGTAGGGAAGCGACACCGCCGCCACCGGTGCTGAAGACATGACCGATGTCGTAGTTGGAGCTGCCAATCACCGAGTCGATGTTCGACTGGTTCTGTCCCAACATGGTGCTGCCGTTGTTGTTGCTGTAGGGGTCGCTGCCGGAATTGGTGTAAACCAATTGGTCGTTGTTGGCCACCAGAATCATGCGAATAGCCACATCCCGTTCGTAGATGCCGTTGACCCGGTTCATGGCGGTGACGATGGCCGCCTGGCCTTGACCCACCGTGCCACCATGGAAAGCGGTGTATTCACCGGTGGCGGCCACCGCTAGGCGATAGGTACGCAAGGTGGACCCGGAGAGGGCCTTGGCAGGGCTGCTCTGCCGCACCGTCGACAGCTCAGCCGCCACCTCACGACCGCTGACACCACACTCGAAGGAGCGGCCCGACTTGTTGAGATCTCGCGACCGGTAGCTGATGTAGTGCTCCGAGTCGCCCGTGGCGTAAGGGTCGATGTAGACGTCACCCCGGGGCGAGAGGATCATGGCGTGGAAACCGGCCGCCGTCAGATCGAAGCGCAGGGTCGCCGCCGGATCGTCGATGCCCTGGCCGCGGTAGGTCTTGAGGTCGGGGAACTTGGCGGCCAGGCCAGGCGCCATGATGGGCGATTCGACCACCCGAAAGCGCCCGAAGCCGCCGTCCGGCAACGGCAAGCTGACCACCATGCCACCGTCCAACAGCTGGTGGCGGCCTTCGACCGGCGCAGCGTAGAGAAATTGCCCGAGCATCTCCTTGTCGAGGCTCAGGGTACGGTAATGATCGGGCACGATCCGGCGCTCGGCGAAGCTCTTCAGGGCGCCGTCGTCGATGTCGTTCCAAAGCTCGCTGCCGGGCCCTTGGGCTCCGGCGAATGAGGTGGTGAGCAGCGCCAGCAGCATTGCCAGCAGCACTGCAGACTTACAGATCAATCGATGGACGGTGTCGGTCATGGTGCACCTCTCAGCTACACATGGATGGATCGTCCCGCCGCTGGCCCGCCCATGTCAGGGCAAGCTCGGCATGGAACAATGGGGCATTCCCGTTGGATAGCCATCCATCGATGCAAGTTCGTTGCCACGGCCTGGGCCATGGCAGGAAGCGTGCCGGAGGCGCGAAGTCCCTGATTCTGGGGGTTGTGCGTCGATGGTCGAGATTTGCGGCGAGCCCGCGGAGTCTCAGGCTTGAGAATGGGCGTCTCAGGTTTGAGAGCGGCTCCACTCCTTGACCCCCTCCGCAGGCCGCCCTATCATCGGAGTAATCATCGCGCCCATATATATCAGCAGCTCCAGACCGTGGAGCGTTACCGCCATCGCAGTTGATCTTGTCGATCCCCAACCGAGGAGCCTCACCGTGCGCCAACCAGCCTACCCACTCTCCCCTACGCAAGGCCGTGCCCTGCTCATCACCGCCCTGTGCCTCACCCTAACCGCGTTGGCCTCGGCGGCCCCTGCCCCACAAGCCCTCTTAACCCTCGACACCGGAACGACCGAGGTCATGCTCAGCGGTACCACCCAAGCAGGCCGCTGGACCATGGACGAAGCCATCCTCGGAGGTGAGCGGGAAGAAGGGCCAACAGCGGACGGCTGGGTCATCGCCTGGGACGGTGTCGACAACGACCCAGCCGCCTTCGATACCTCGGGATTGGGCGGCATCGACCTGACCGCCAAGGGCCGCGGCGACCACCTGCTCGTCACTTGGCGGACACCACTGGCAGGTGCCGGGTATCTCGACGTGGAGGTGTGGAGCCACCAGAGCCGCCGCTCCTCCGTGCGCCTGCCGCTGAACGGCGCCGCCTCCGAAAGTGCCGGGGCCCCTGGCAGCCCGGCCGACGGGCGCCTCGCAGTGCCCTTCGACACCTTGATCGGCACCGCCGATCTGCGGGCTGTCGGAGCCCTACGAGTGATCGTCGACACCGAAGGCAATAACCTCACCTCCCCGCAGCTCGCCGCTTTGGCCGTTGGCCTGCGCTCCCCCATGCCGCCTTCGTCCACCGCAGCGCCCCTCGGTCCGGCGCCGGTGGCCGCCTCGTTGATCCTGCAAGATGGCGATACGCCAGCCGGCGGCGGCGGCAATGCGGTGACCTCCCTCGGCGCCACCTTCGTCAACGGATTGGGCGAGGTGGGTTTCACCGGCAACGTCGACAATGGCGGCTCCAGCGACGGCTTCGTCTTCTCCGGCAATGCCATCGTGCAGCTCAACAGCACCACCATGGGCGTTACCTTGAGCGGCGGCGAGAGCACCATGGGCATCGACGACACCGGCGGTTTCTTCTACAGCCCGAGCATCGATGGCGACGACGGAGTGTGGAGCCAGAATGGTCAAGTGGCGGTGGAAAACACTCAGGCGCCCGGCTTTCCAGGCGGCACCAACAGCACCTTCCACAGCCGTCCTACCATGACCCCGGACGGCGCCGCCCACTGGATTTCCGGTTTCAACGAGAGCGGCGGTACCTCCACCGAAGGGCGCATGCTCTTCACCAGCTCCGACGCCACCGCCGGTAGCACCGCTGTCGTGCTGCGTTCCGACGACATGGTCGGTGGCTTGCCCATCGACCGCCCCTCCGGAATCGACTTCGACTACGACTTCTCCGACAACAGCAGCCATCTCATTCAAGTGTTGTTGCTCGATACCGGCAGCACGACGGACGACGGCATCGTCTATGTCGATGGGGCGGTCATCGCCACCGAAATGACGGCCAGTGGCGACGGCGACAACTGGGACAACTTCGACGCCGTGGTGATCAACGACAGCGGCGACTTTCTCTTTTCCGGTGATACCGACGGTGCCACTGCCAGCGACGAATTCATCGCCTACAACGGCACCATCGCCCTGCGCGAAGGGGACGTGGTCGACGGCGTCGTGCTGGGAACGAGCGTTCAGTTCCTCAGCCTCAACAATCGCCGTCAGGCCTTGCACGCCTGGAGCGGTGAGGTCCTGTTCGTCGCCTGCGACGCCTCCGACCTGGCGGGCACCTCCCGCCGTCTGCTGGCCACTGGCGATCTCCTCGACTTCGATGGCGACGGCGTCGGTGACGCCACCCTGACCGATTTCAATACCTCCGGCGTGGTTGGCCCTACCTCGGCTTTGGCTGCCGACGGCAGCGTCTTCCTGGAGGTTGATGTGGATTTCGGGAGCGGTGACGTGGAGGCGGTGATCAGCCTGCGAGGCCCGGCTTGTGACCTGGTGATCAATGAGATCGACTACGACCAACCGGTGGCCGACGACGAAGAGTTCATCGAGATCTACAACGGTACCGGTAGCAGCGTCAATCTCGACAGCTACTCCCTCGAGCTGGTGGACGGCAACGGCGGCGGTGCCTCAGTGTATGCCACCATCGACCTGCCCAACGTCGATCTGGCGGACGGCGATTTCTATGTCGTCTGCGGCGACGCCGGTCTCGTTCCGGACTGTGACCTCGACGCCACCCCGAACACGGACTTGATCGAGGACGGAGCCCCCGACGCCGTCGCACTGCTGAATGGCGCGACCATCGTCGACACGGTGAGCTACGAAGGGGACACCGGCGGCCCTTATACGGAGACCTCCGGCCTTGGCTTAGAAGACGACGGTAGCTTGGATTTCTTCAGCCTGTCGCGCATCGTCGACGGCAGCGATAGCAACCGCAACAATGTCGACTTTGCCGGCCGTTGCAACTCGCCGGGCCGGGCCAACTTCTCCACCACCTCTTCCTGTGTGATGGTGCCCGTCGAGCTGATGAGCTTCAGCATCGAGTGATCGACGGCCCCTTCGGGCACCCCGCAGGACTCCGAAGCGCTCCCGAGGCCCTGCGGGATTTGTGGGCTGGCAGGGGCCATCATCTGCTCGGCGATTTGCTCTCCGCTGTGGCTCGAAACTTCGTCCGCAAAGCCACCTGATGAAGATCCAACTCATCACCCCGACGCCACCCTCCCGCACGGGCAACTGGGTCACCGCCCAACGGTGGGCCAAGATCCTGCGTCGGCTGGGTCACCGGACGACGATTCGCCAGGATTTCGAGGCTGGCGACGACGACCTGCTCATCGCCCTGCACGCCCGCAGGAGCTTTTCTGCCATCGAGGCCTTCCGACGGCACTACCCGGCCCGCCTGCTGTGGGTCTGCCTGACCGGCACCGACATCTACGGTGACCTGCGAGCCCCACCCGGCAAGAGTCTCGAGGACCGTCAACACATCGCGAGGCGGCGAGAGCAGATCGACCTGGCCTTGCGCTGGGCGGACCGGCTCATTCTCCTGCAACCCAAGGCCAGGGAAACGCTGCCCCAGGAGCTGTGGCCCAAAGCGCGGGTGATCCTGCAATCGGCGTCGGCTCCACAGGTCCGGGTGCCCAAGATCCGGCGATGGTTCCAGGCCTGTGTCGTCGGCCATCTGCGGCCGGTGAAAGATCCCTTTTGCACCGCCTTCGCCGCCCGGCACTTGCCGGCCGAGTCACGCTTGCGGGTGGTGCACGCCGGCGGCGCCCTGAGCGACGATATGGAACGCCAAGCACAACGGGAAATGGAGTCCAATCCACGCTACCTCTGGTTGGGCAACCGTCCGCCGAGACGGATCCGCCGCCTGATGGCGCAAAGTCATCTCATGGTGTTGTCGTCCCACATGGAAGGGGGGTCCAGCGCCCTCTCCGAAGCCTTGGTGGCCCATCTGCCGGTGCTCTCGACGGCCATCGAAGGGGTCCTCGGCGTGCTGGGAGACGACCACCCGGGCTACTTTGCGGTCGGTGACACCGCCGCTTTGGCCGAGTTGCTGTGGCGCTGTGAGACGGATGCGGTGTTCCTCGAAGAGCTCAGGCAGCGCAGTCGGCAGCTGGCACCGGCCTTCCACATCGATCGCGAAATCGAAAGTTGGCGAAGACTGCTGGCCGAGGTCTCGACCGACTGACGCCGGCTCGAGACAGGCCTCTCCGTGGTCGCAATCGAGCCGCAACCGCGATACCCTTTGCGGGCCAACCTATGCGGGGTCGGCACAACCCAGCAACTTCGCCCTGAGCCTAGGGAGGTGATCGTCCATGGCATTCAAGAATCCCTTCAAGCCGCACAGCTTGACCAGCTTGGCCAAGACCTGTGGTTGAGCTGCCAAACTGAGCCCGGTCGGGCTCGGCGCGCTGCTCGACAGCTTACCCAAGAACGACGATCCCAACCTGCTGGTCGGCTACGCCACCCGCGACGACGCCGCGGTCTATCGTCTCGACGACGACACCGCCTTGGTGATGACTGCGGACATCATCACGCCGCCGGTGGACGACCCCTTCCTATTTGGTCAGATCGCCGCCGCCAACGCCCTGTCGGACGTCTTCGCGATGGGGGGTAAGCCACTGGTGTGCCTGAATTTGGTGGGTTTCCCGGCCGACAAGCTGGGGCCGGAGATCCTGCACGGCATCGTCGCCGGGGCCCTCGACAAGGTCACCGAGGCCGGCGCCGTGTTGGCCGGGGGCCACACCACCGAGGACGAGGAGCCCAAATTTGGCCTTTCGGTCACCGGCCGGGTCCACCCGGATCGGGTATGGACCAATGCCGGAGCACAGCCCGGCGATGCGCTGGTGATCACTAAACCCATCGGCAGCGGCGTGCTGTTCAACGCCAACCGCAAAGGCTGGGTATCGCAGGGGGCCCTCGACGCCTGCATTGGGTGGATCATCGCCCTCAACAAGACGGCCTCCGAGGTGATGCACGGCTTCGAGGTGCACGCCGCCACCGACATCACCGGCTTTGGCCTCGCCGGTCATGGTCTCGAGATGGCAGAAGGCTCCAAGGCCACCCTGCATATCGACCTCGACGCCGTGCCCCTGATGGATGAAGCCTTGGCCATGTACAAGCGCGGCATGAGCACCGGCGTCAACGCCGTCAACCGGCAGCTGGTGGAAGCCAAGTGGCGCTTCGAGCGTCAGCTGCCCTTCTGGCACGAGGAGATCTTCGTCGATCCCCAGACCTCCGGCCCCCTGCTCGCCGCCGTCCCGGAAGCACAAGCCGACGCCCTGGTCGACGCCCTGCACGCCGCGGGCATCACCATCGCCTGTCGGGTGGGTCGCGTGGAGGCGTACGATGGGGTGAGCCGGTTGGTGTTTGGGTGAGTCAACCCTCTGTTGCACGGCCATGGATCCAAACGCCTAGGACGAGTAAACTTAGTCCAGTGGACTTGGTTTGGTCAGCTCACTGGACCTTGATTGCTGAGGAGCCCGTGATGGTCACCGTCAACATTCACGAAGCGAAGACCCATCTTTCGAAGCTGGTCGACCGAGCCGCCAAAGGCGAGCCTTTCATCATTGCGAGGGCCGGCAAACCATTGGTGAAGGTGACCTCACTAGAAACCCCGGCAGCGCCGCAGCGGCTGGGATTCTTGAAGGGCCAGCCCTCGGTGCCCGAAGACTTCGACACCATGTGCCAAGATGAAATCCAGACCCTTTTCGAGGGCGACGGGTGAAGCTGCTGCTCGACAGCCACGTACTCATCTTGGCCGCCAGCGAGCCCGAGAAGCTCTCGTCAAAGGCACGAGAGCTCTTGACAGATCCAAGCAATACGTTGCTATTCAGCGCCGCCAGCCTGTGGGAAATCTCGATCAAGGCCGCGTTGAGGAAAGAGGACTTCAGGATTCAGCCACGGCTGCTCCGCCAGGGTTTACTCGACAATGGCTATGTGGAGCTCGCCGTCTCCAGCCAGCACGCAGTGGAAATAGGAAGTCTGCCGGCGCTTCACAGCGATCCTTTCGACCGCCTGCTGCTCGCCCAAGCCTACAGCGAGGGCATCACCCTGGTGACCAGCGATGTTCAATTGGCGGCGTATCCGGGACCTATCCGAAAAGTCTAGCAGCGGGTCCCACAGCCGCTATTGAGCCCCTGAGGATCGGGTCTCCATCGAGCTCAGTCTGGACGGAATCAAACTAGGCGAGGACGTCATGTCTGTATTGCTTCGTACAATATTGCTTTTGGTCGTCTCCAATATCTTCATGCTTTGCGCCTGGTACTTCCACCTGCGCCACTGGAGCCACAAACCCTGGTACCTGGCAGCCTTGCTCAGCTGGTGCATCGCCTTCTTAGAATACTCGGTGCACATTCCGGCCAACCGTATCGGCCATCAGGTCTTGACGCTGTCGCAGCTACAGATCCTGCAGGTGGGCATGTCCTTGCTGATGTTCATCCCCTTCGCCTACTTCGTGATGAACAAGACGGTTTCCCTCGACTACCTTTGGGCTTCCCTCTGCCTAGCCGGCGGAGCGTATTTTATTTTCCGCTGAGGGGTTTCCGGCGGCTCGATAGCCCAGTCGTCTCACCGCCGTCTTACGGTGTGTGCTCAGCACAGATCTGCGCGGCGTCCGGCACGCCCAGGGATACCTTCAGCAGGGCGCAACGGTGCGGATCGCCATCCGGACTGTGGGCTTCGAAGAAACGGCACGTGCGGCAGATGCCAAACGTCTTGCCCGCGGTCGCCACGAGTCGCTCCTCCAAGATCCGCTGCAGGGCGATCTCCAGAACCGCCTGCTGGTCGCCGTCCAGATGCGAGGCGGCCCGCTGTAATCCCTCGAGGGGATCTTCGTCGAGCAATTCTCGCCCCGCCGCCGTCAGCTCCAGACTCACCGAGCGCTTGTCCTCCACCCCACGGCGCTTTGCCAACCAGCCGTTGCGTTCCAGGGTGATCAGCGTCTGGGAGACGGTCCCTTTGGTGGAGCCCAGGAAAGTGGTGAGGGCGGTGGGGGTGCGCGAAAAACGGTTGGCCCGTGACAAATAGCGTAGGACCTCCCACTGTACAGGTTTGAGCCGACGATGTTTGCCGTCATTGGCGATCAAACGGCTGAGACGTTCGAGCAGGCTGGCGATGCGTAGGTGACGGGATTCCATACGCCAGACAATATCGAGTCGAAACTATCTTGACAACCTCCAAGTCTCGTTCTAAGTTAGTAGCGACTCGCTACTACACTTAACCAAGGAGCAACCCATGCAACGTATCCACACGACCCCCAGACCCAAGACGCTACGCCCCATGCTGACCTGGCTCGCGGCCGCCTCGTTGATGCTCACCGTCCCTGCCATTGGCAGCGCCGCGGCGGGCCAGGAGAAGGTCGACACCAAAGTCCAGCCCACCGCAGCCACCGCCGACCTGAAGCTCGAAAAAGCCCATGTGAGCTACCATCCGGAGCTCGAGCTCTTGGTCTTCGAGCTGCAAGTGGCCGGCACAGCCGGCGCCACGATGCCACGTTCAGCCGGCAGCATGGACGGTGCCCCGGTGCTGGGTTATGTCTTTCCCACCACCCTGAAACCCGAGCAAGTCGGCTTCAAGGGCGTCGAAGGCATCGTCGCTTTGGCCGCCACCAGCCATCCCGATTTCGATGACACACCGCTGTGGGACGAAAACGGCAACGGTGATCCTAGCGACAGTCTCGAAGGTCGGATTTTCCATACCCATTGGGTGGTCCTGGGGCCCGACGACCGGGTCGCCGGCGGACTGGCCGTCCAACCGATGGCAGGTGACCCAGCAGCGACCTTGCCACCCACCGCCCCCGGCATGCCCATCTACTTGGACTCCCCCGGTTTCTCGGTGGTGCTGCAAGGCAAGAGCTTGCGCATTCCAGTGCCCGCATGGCGCATCCGCGACCTGGAGGCCTTCAACTACGATGCGGTGACAGCGTATATGCAAGTCAATACTTCGGATACCGAGCGGCCAACGCTGGGCGTCTACGAGGTCTACAGTGTGCTCAGTGGCAACTTGAGCCTGCCGCAGACGTTCCGCCTCGAAGCCGGTCGATAGCACAAAAATCCTTGGGCCCACCGCCGATTTGCCCGGCGGGGGCCCTTGTCCGGAGGTTCCGAGATAGCTCGGACAACTTGACGCCGGACCACAGCGATGGGATGATTATGGGCAAGATCCAAATATCGGCTCCGAGCAAGGTGGAACCCTCACCCTACGTCGAAGGCCCTAGAATCATGGAGGCAATGATGGCAATAAGCCAATCACTCGACCAGAAGATCGGTAAGGCTGTTGCTTTAGCAGCTATTTTGATGCTCATTCCTGCTTTGGCAATGGCGCAGCCTTATTCTGCAGACTTCAGCCAAAGCAACGATTTCGTGACCCCTGAGGGATCCCCCGACTGTACCGCCGACGTCGACAATCCGGTGGTCAACTGTAGCTTCGAAACCGGCGATTTTACCGGCTGGGGAGTGGAGGACTTGAGCGTTCCATTTCTTCCCCTGGGTGTTTTCCCGGGTGGTGGCAGCGTCGGTTTCGGTTTCTTCTTGTCCGCCCCTACCCAAGGAACGTTGTCAGCGGTCACCGGCTTCGACGGTGATGGGGCGTCCGGTGCGACGAGCACCATCTCCCTGTTTCAGGATCTCACCTTGCCGGACGGCCTGGTAACTCTGGAATTCGATTACCGCGGTGCTTGGGATTTGACCTTCGGCGCCACCATCGATCGCACCTTTACGGTCAATGTCGAACCCTCCGGCGGCGGCGTCCCGATGCAGACCGATCTGCTGCTGACGGCGGTGGCCGGCGAGACCGTCCTCGACACGGGCTCGACCTCGGCGGTCATCGACCTGTCGGACTTTGCCGGCGACGATGTGCGCATCAGCCTGGACTGGTTCGTGCCAGAGGACAATACAGGCCCCGGACAAGTCGAGGTCGACAATGTGTTGATCACGGCGATTCCGATCGAAAATCCCACCGAGATCCCCACCCTGTCTCAGGTTGGCCTACTGGTCATGGTTCTGTTGCTCTCCGCCGCATCCTTCATCGCCATGCGACGACGGCGACGTGGCTCCGATCGAGTCTGAGGAACGACATTCCGGTCCCCCGTTTGTCCTCTGCCTCCTCGTCATCTTGCTGGTCGCTTGTGGCAACCCTGCACCCGCCCCTGAGATCAGCTCGGACGCTCAACCATCCTCCGGCGCCGGCTCCCAGGTAACGCAGCTGGCCGGCGCCGCCTTCTCGGACGTCACCGAGGCCAGCGGCTTCGACTTCGTTCACTTCAATGGCATGTCGGGGCAGCTATATTTTCCCGAGCTCTTAGGATCAGGCGCGGCCCTGCTGGACTACGACAACGATGGCGATCTAGACATCTACACCGTGCAGGGGACCATGATCGGTCCCCACGACCTCTCCGATTCCCTTCTGCCACCGGCCGCGGACACACCCCTCAGCGACCGCCTGTGGCGTAATGACTTGATTGCGGGCACAATCCAGGATCCGACAGGTCCCCAGCCAGCAACAGGTCCCCAGCCAACAACTGCCTGGCACTTCACCGACGTCACCTCAGAAAGCGGTCTACGACCCCACGGCTATGGCATGGGGGTCGCCAGTGGCGACTTCGACAACGACGGTTGGACCGACCTCTACATCACACGCTGGGGTCCCAACCAACTGCTGCGCAATCGCCGAGACGGCACCTTCGAGGACGTCACCTTGGCCAGCGGCACGGACGATCCCAACTGGAGCGTCCCCGCCGTCTTCGTCGACTTTGATCGCGACGGCTGGCTCGATCTCTTTGTCGGTAATTATGTCGACTTCCGACTGGCAACCCATCATCCCTGCTATGGCGACAATGGCGCCCTCGACTATTGCGGTCCCTTGGCCTACCCGCCGCAGCCGGATCGACTGTTCCGCAACCGTGGCGACGGCACCTTCGAAGACGTCTCCGCCACCTCCCGCCTGCGCACTGCCTGGGGCAGCGCCCTCGGTGTGGTGACAGGGGATTTCGACGGCGACCTCCGGCCGGATCTCTACGTAGCCAACGACGAGATGCCCAATCTATTGTGGATGAACCGCGGCCCGGGCGGCTTCGAGGAAATGGCCCTGCTAGCCGGATGCGCCTTGAGCGGTGAAGGCATAGCCGAGTCCAGCATGGGGGTGGCGGTCGGAGATGTCGACGGCGACGGCGACGAAGACCTTTTTATCTCCCACTTGGACCAACAGACCAACACCCTCTACCGCAACAATGGGCGAGGCCTGTTCAAGGACGTCACCGCCGCCAGTCAATTGGCGGTCGACAGCTGGCACGTCACCGGCTTCGGCACAGCCTTCTTCGACTATGACAACGATGGCTGGCTGGACCTGTTTGTCGCCAATGGAGCGGTTCAAGCCATCGAGACCTTAGTGGCGGCCGGTGACCCCTTCCCCCTGCGCCAGGCGAACCAGCTTTTCCGCAACCTAGGCCAAGGCCGTTTCGTCGAGGTCTCCGCCGCCAATCCTGCCGTCTCCGGCGATCCGCAAGTCAGCCGTGGCGCAGCCTTCGGCGACCTCGACAACGACGGTGATACGGACGTTCTGGTGCTCAACAACAGCGCTCCGGCCCAGCTGCTGCGCAACGACATCGGCCAGCAGAGCCCTTGGCTCGGCCTGAGCTTGGTGGATGAGCGTTCCAGCCGTCACGTGTTGGGGGCCCGCGTCGACCTACAAGGCCCAGGCATCAGGACGCTGTTGCGAAGAGCTCGCACCGACGGCAGCTACGCCTCCGCCAACGACCCCAGAATCCTCGTCGGCTTGGGGGGCGTCGACAACTTAGAAGCCCAAGATCTGACCCTCGTGGTCACCTGGCCCGACGGTCAGCGGGAGAGGTGGCCGTCGCCGCCCCTCCAGCGCTACAGCACCTTGGTGCGAGGCAGCGGCCAACCGGTCGGCGGGGCCGCCGGTGCACCGGTCGGGACGGCCCCATGAACAAGAGCGGACCCGGAAACGTGTACGGTACCGGGGGATGGGTAGCAGTCTGCCTCGGCCTCTTTCTGCTGGCCGCCTGCGGCGATAACACACCGGCTCCCGAACAGGTTCCGGCCACCACGACATCCGAACCGGTCCCTGCTGCGGCGGCCGGCACGGTTCTCTGGCCACTCCCCAAGCCGGTCCTCGACCGTCTGGAGCCACAAGCCCGGGAGCTGATCACCGCCCTGCAGAAGGACTTGCAGGGCACTGGCTCGACGGCCGGAGACATCGCCGCACCGGAGGCCTTGTGGGGGGAGCTGGGCCAGACCTACCTGGCCTACGACTTCGCTGACGCCGCAGCGCAATGCCTGGCCAATGCCCAGCAGTTGGACCCACAGAATCCTCGTTGGCCCTACTACCGCGCCGTCGTCGCCCAACGCCGCGGCGACTTTGCGGCCGCCAAGGGTTTCCTCCAGCACACCTTGGAGCTACGGCCCGGTGACGTCCCCAGCCTGCTGCGACTCGGGCGTCTGGCCTTGGAGGAGCACAACCTAGACGACGCCGAGCAGCTTTTCCAGGAAGCGCTGCTCGACCCCGCCGCCACCGCCTACGCCCACTATGGGCTGGGCAGGGTAGCGATCGAGCGGCAGAATCCGAGTCGAGCCATCCTCCTCTTCGGCCAGGCCCTCACCGAGCAGCCGGAGGCGTCGGCGGTGCACCATGCCCTCGGTCTGGCCTACCGTGACACCGATCGCCTGGACGAGGCGACGCACCATCTCGCCCTGGCCGGGCCCCAAGCACCCAGATTCTCCGACCCATGGCTCGAGGAAGCCAGCCGTAAGGTCACCGGCGCTCGGGTCCATTTGAGCCAGGGGAGTCGGGATCGTCGAGCCGGCCGATACAACTCGGCGATGCAGCATTTCCGACGCGCCATCGAGCTCTCCCCCGACGACCCCTCCGGACATCACAACCTGGGAGTCCTGCTCGGGGACCTCGACCGCCACCAGGAGGCCGTAGGGCATTTGCAGAGTGCCCTCGAGTTGGAGCCCCAACGCATCGATGCACTGTTCGATCTGGCCATGGCCCGCAGCCACCTGGGGCAGCTGGACCAAGCCGTCAGCGTCCTCGACCGCCTTCTGACCCTCGATTCCCTCGACCACGAGGCCCGACGCCGTCGGGCGGCGATTTACCTGCAACAAGGCCGAGTGGAGATGGCGCGGGCCGAGCTGCGCCGGATGCTGGCGACGGACGCTCAAGATACCGCCAGCCTGTGGCTGCTGGCCCAAACCGAAGAAGCGGCGGGCGACCACCGGGCAGCCAGCCGCCTCTATGAAAGCGTCGCCGTCGCCGAGCCGGATCGTCTGCCGGCCCACTTGGGGGTCGTGCGTCTGAGAATGGATCTTCGGCAATACGGGCTGGTCAAAGGCCACCTCGAAGCGGCGCTCGAACATTCGTCCTTGAGCTCGGCCACACGGCGTCCCCTACAGCACCTCTTGGCCAGGCTGCTGGCCACCTGCCCCGACGCCACGCTACGGAACGGCCAGCGAGCCTTGGACTTGGCCCAGCAGGTTTTTGCTCAAGAACAGACCCTACCTCACGGCGAGACCCTCGGCTTGGCCCTGGCGGAGGCTGACCGCTTCGCCGAAGCAACGGCCCTGCAACAACAGCTCATCGATCAAGCGCAACGGGCAGGCGCCCCGACGCCCCTCATCCAGCGTCTCGAAATGGAGCTTGCCAGCTACCAGCGCGGCGAGACCATACAAGCCGATCACTGAGCAGCTCGGTACCAGCTCAAACACGCTCGCCCCTCGCTCGCTCTAACAGCCTGGCACCGATTTCGGTAAATCGGGATGGGACCTAGCTCGTCTCCATCCAACTCTGGCGTTATCGTTTCGATAGATGACGAAAACGCCACTTGTTTGCCGTTGCCGTAGCGGCCATGCTCAGGGCATGGACAACAACGCCTCAGCTCCCCCCAAGCCATCCCTGGTCGCCCTGCTCGCCGGCTTCGCCGCCGTCTACTTCATTTGGGGCTCCACCTACCTGGGCATCCGCTTCGCCATCGAAACGTTGCCGCCATTCTCCATGGCAGGGATTCGCTTTCTGTCGGCCGGTCTTTTGCTCTTCGCCTACTCCGCCTGGCGGGGCCATGGCTGGCCCTCTTGGGTGCAGTGGCGCACGTCCTGGATCGTCGGCACACTGCTGCTGGTGACCGGCAACGGCCTGCTCACCTGGGCCGAGCAATTCGTGCCGTCGGGGGTTGCGGCTTTGATCGTCGGCACTGTTCCCCTGTGGATGGTGCTGCTCGACAGCCTGCGTCCCGGCGTGCCGCGTCCCGGGCTCGCGGTCTGGATGGGCCTCGCCTTGGGCCTGGCGGCGATCGCCACCCTGGTCGGTCCCAGTGAGCTGGGGGGCCAGGCGGTGCACGTGCCCGGCGCCTTGGTCATCTGCATTGCGTCCCTGTCGTGGGCCATCGGCTCCCTCTACTCCAAGGGCGCTCCGCAAGTGGACTCGACCCTACAAAACGTCGGCATGCAGATGCTCTTGGGAGGCGTCACCTTGCTGGCGATCGGACTGCTGATGGGCGAGCGCATCGAGTGGTCCCAGGTCTCTGCCCGCTCCGCCTGGGCTTTGGTCTACCTATCGCTGATCGGTGGCGTGGTGAGCTATTCCGCCTACGTCTGGCTGCTCAAGGTGTCGACCCCAGCCAAGGTCTCCACCTATGCCTACGTCAATCCGCTGGTGGCAGTATTTCTCGGCTGGGCCCTCGGCGGCGAAGCCCTGAGCCCTCGGGTTTTCGTGGCCACCGCAGCCGTGGTGTCGGCGGTATTCCTGATTGTCGGTCGTCGCAAGGTCGTAAGCTGACCGCGGCTCCATTGATGGCAGAATACTAATCCCTTGATAGGATCCCGCCATGGCCCACACCATTGCAGCAGCCATCTACGACGGCCTCCTCGCCTTCGAATACAGCATTGCCAGGGAGATCCTCGGTCTCGACCGCCGGGAGCTGACCCCAGGCTGGTACAACTTCCTACCCTGTCGCGTCGAAGACGGTCCGTTGGCTTCCAGCCATGGTTTGGAGATCTGGCCCACCGGCACCCTGCAAGACCTCGTGCAGGCCGAAACGGTGCTCATCGCCGGCTGGCGCCAGCCCTTGGAGCGCCCACCGGAAGCGTTCCTGGACGCCCTGCGCCAAGCCCACGACCGGGGCGCCCGGCTGGTCTCCATCTGCACCGGAGTCTTCACCCTGGCCCATGCCGGCTTGCTCGAGGGCCGTCGCGCCACCACCCACTGGCTACATTCCGAGGCCCTGAGCCAAGCCTTTCCGCGCATCCATGTCGAACCCGACGCCCTCTACCTGCACGACACCCAAGACGGCCGACAGATCTCCACCTCCGCCGGTTGCGCTGCCGGTCTCGACCTATGCCTGGCCCTGGTGCGGGACGACTTCGGCATCAAGATCGCCAATACCATCGCCCGCCGCATGGTCGCCCCAGCCCACCGCGACGGCGGCCAATGCCAATACGCCGAGCCACCCGATGACGCCTCCCAAGGCGATTCCCTCAGCCAAGTGCTCGACTGGATGATCGGTCACCTGCACGAGGAGTTGGTCATGTCCGACGTCGCCAAGCGTTTTGGTTTCTCGTTGCGCACCTTCCAGCGACGTTTCAAGGAGATCACCGGCTCGACACCCCATGGATGGTTGGTGCAACAACGGCTCGTCAAGGCCAGAGAGCTCTTGGAGTCCACCGATCTCAACGTCGAGGTCATCGCCGGACGCTGTGGGCTAGGCACGGCGGTCAACCTTAGGAAGCACTTGAGCCGCCATCTTGGGACGACGCCACGGGCCTATCGTTCGACGTTTCGGGCGGTGGCTTGAGCCTCATTCCTCTAAATCAGTTCCCGAGCTCCACCGCCAGGATCTTCTCTTGGTCCCGTAGATAGAGGGTCGTGCCCACCAGGGTCGGCAGGGTCCAAGCCACCGGTTCGACGACGGGGGTCTGTGCTAAGAGCTCAAAGGCTTCCGGCGTCACCTTGGCCAGGGCCAGCTGGCCGGTTTCGTCGAGAAAGAGGAGCTTGTCTTCGGCCCAGAGGGCTTGCGCCTTGTGGAAACCTCGCTGACGCCATAGGAGCTCGCCGTCGCGCCAACGCAGGGCGGCCAGGTAGGAGGTATTGTTACCGCCAAAAGAACCGTAGATGTGGTCGCCGTGGGCGATGAGGGTCCAATGGGAGGCCCTGAGCTTGGCATCGAACCACACTTCCTCGACCTGCACACCTTCGGTTCCGTCGCTCAAGGCGAGCAAGCGACCGCCGCCGGAAGGGAATTGGCTGCTGATGAACAGATGCCGATCGTCGACGGCCACCGCCGGTGTCAAATGGTTGCCGTTGTTGAATTCGATGGCGTGTTTCCACAGGGTCGTGCCGTCGGACGGGTCGAGGGCGACCACCCCCTCAGGCTCGAAATAAAGATACTGCGGGCGCTGCAAAAGCTCGGCGATGACCGGTTGGGCGTAGCTCACACCCCCCGGCTCGCTTTGCCAGCGGACGGCCCCGTCGGAAGGGTCGAGGCCGACAACCGCCGCTTGATCACCGCCCACCAGGGCGAGGATGCCACCCTCGTAGGCGACGGGATTGCCCGAGTAGCCATATTCCTCGACCCGTGGCAGGCGCCCAAAGTCAGCCGGCAAGTCCCGCTGCCAACGGAGGGTCCCGTCTTCGAGCTCCAGGCCCTGGACAACACCGTCGATACCGATGGTGATCATCGTGCCGAGACTGATCAGCGGTGTGGCGTTGGGCCCCAGGCCGAAGCCCTGATACATGTCCGGCCACAGGCTGTGACCCCGCCGATGCTGCCACACCGTCTCACCGCTGGCGGCGTCAAAGGCGACGGCCACCTCCTCTTCGCCCTCGAGATAGGTGGTGTAGAGCGTCCCGTCGAGGTAGAGGATCGAGGCGTAACCTTTGCCTAAAGGTCGTTGCCAGCGCACCGGCGGACCTGCTTCAGGCCAGCTTTCCGCCAAGGGTGCGCCGGCGTGGACGACAAAGTCGCCGGAAGGCCCGCCCCAGGACGTCCACGAGGTGGTGGCGGCTGGCGCACTGGATTGCGGTTGCGGTGCCGAAGCCGAGGGTTCGGGCGGACGATCACAGGCAACCAACAAGCCCAGCAGCCCGAAGAACCCTAGTACAAACGTGGAAGGGTTGGAACGAGCTGTCTGGATCATGACCCACCTCCTTCACCTAGGGTGTCACAAGGAACCGCGACTCGGGCCTGACCGCCGTGACTTAACCACCTATCGACACAGTAGCCCCTGCCCCACGTCGAGGTGGCCGCTAGCCAGACCGCCGCTGCGTCGTTGTTGGAAGTAGAGGCTCACCAAATCCCGAAGACAGGCTTCGGGCGGGACGACCCTAGGACAGGCACGGCCAAAAGCCTTCGAGTCGACCTGGTACCAGTCCGACACTAGATCGACGAGCCCGGTGAGCTCGAAGATGGTGCTGCCGGCCGGGACGCAGGAGACGGGAAGCGCCGCCCACAGGTGCTGAGAATCCACTAGAAAGACACCGGCCCGGCCCGCCCCCCAGAGACTCGCTTCGGGGTGCTGGCGTAGGAAATCCCGTCCGCCGTGCAGCAAGTCCCCACGGCGCCGGGTGGCCTCGGGACCGTCGCCGAAGAGCTCTTGCAGATCGCTCTCCGCCACGGGGCCGAGCCCTCGCCAGCTGTCACCGAGGTCGATGGCGAGGTCGACGGGCGCTCGCGCAGCACCGACGGTCTGCGCCAGGCGTAGGCCATCGCGCAGCCACAGACGTGAGGTCGGCAACTCGGCGCCACGCCACCAGGAGAGGAAACGCCTCAAGTCGGTCTCACTGGCCTCGGCCCGTAGGCCTGCAAGCCCCCAAAGGTGGCCCACTGACGGTTGCTCATCCTGCAAGAAAACAACCCGGTGGGGCAACCCGGGGCTGGGCCGAAAACCCACCACCGGCGGCACGTGGTCGCTGAGCAGGAAGGGACGAGCGAGATCCATACGGGCCGCCGCCCCGCTGCCCGGCGGTGGTAGTGGCGTAGGTAGCCGGGAATTTGCGGCGCCCGGAACGGCGAGGTCGGGCATGCCAACCCCGTTCAGGATCTCGACAAAAAGCCGCCACCTGGGTTGTTGCAAGCTCTCGCCATCGAGCTTGGCCAGGTCGGAGGCGCAGATGCCCACGGAAGCGGGATTCCAGGTGGCAAGACGCAAGGTCGCCTCCGAATCCCCCTGATAAAAAACGACTCGGCTCTGATCCGAGGGCGCACAGGGGGTATCCGTCAGCTGGTCCGCTGCATCGTCGGCGGCCAAGGCCTGAACATAGCGCCCGCCGGTGACCATCAAGCGCTTGCCCGTTCCCCGGCAGTTACCCTGGGCGTCGCAGGTAAAGTGCTCGCTGAAACCGGGGCGATCTTTTCCGTGTACCAGAGTCACCCGCTGCGGCGCCTTGCCCGACTCGCTGGCCACCAGGGCAAGCAGGGCGCCCTCCATCTCCAGCTCGTAGCACACCGTCCCCGGCGGGTCGAGATCACCGACGATGCCACCGCCGGGTTGCGAAGGCGGAGGGTCCGGTTTGTCGTCGACCAGGTCCTCGGTCACGGGCGCCGAGCAATCCGGCGCTGTGCATTTGGGTACCGTGCACTCGGGCGCGGTGCACTCGATCACATCGGAACCTGGATTCTTGCCGGGAGGCAGAGAGAAATCGCCGCCTTCTCCAAGCACTTCGCCATCACCCTTCTCCCCGTCGTCGTCGTCGTCGTCGTCCCCGTTGTCGTCGTCCCCGTCGTCGTCGCCTCCCTTTCCGCCATCCCCACCGCTGGCTTCGCCACCGCCCGGTCCGAAGGAGCCAAAGGGATTGATCTGCAAATTGCCATCGAGAATGGCCTCGATCATCGCCTGCAAGTCGAGATCCGGCACCAGGGCGCTGAGAATCAGCTCCAGGATCTTGTCCGGCGTCAGCTCCTGGGGGGTCGGCACCACCAGGGTGAGGTCGATCCCCAGGACGGTGAGGGTCAGGCTAGCGGAGCGGGGCACCACCCGCAGGCGCAGCCCCCCGAGGGAGAAACCCCCCAAGGCGAAGGCCTTCAGGTCAGCCCGTAGCCGGGCGTCGCGGAAGGCCTCCCGGGTCTCGAGCTCGGCATCGCCTTTGAGAATGCCAACGTCGAATTCACCCACGGCGGTGATCTGCTGGTTGCCGTAGTCGAGACGGAAGGAGCCACTGGCCAAGGGAATGCGGAAGACTTCCACCCTGCCGCTACCGGAAAGCGTCTGCGCCTCTCCGTCCAACAGCACCTTCACTTCGATCAAGATGATGGACGACAGGGCACCACCGATGGAGAGCTCCGTCGAAAAATGGAAGGGCGGCTCGAGATTCACTTGGGTGGTGCTGCGCCCCACTTCCAGGACACTGAACAACACCGCCCGGCCGTCGAGGGAGAAACGGGCCGGGTACTTCAAATCGAGGGTGAAGAGGCCATGCACGAAGAAGATGGGCTTGAGGCCGGCGAAGGAGATCTTGGCCTCGATCTCCAAGAACCGCTGCGACAGGGTGCCCCCCACCTCATGCAACGAAAAAGGACCGACAAAGAGAGGATCGGTGTTGACCACCAAGCCGATGCCGCCGTCGCTTTCCACCGTCACCCCACGGGGCTCAATCCGCAGGGGTGGCAAGATCAAGCGCATGCCTTCGCCCCAGATGCCGACGTTCGCCGCCACCCGCAATCCGACGGGCAGCTCGTTGGACCCGCTGAGGACGGACTGGCCGTGACGATCGATGAGCTCCAGCTGACGCAGGGTGAAGGCATCCCCCGGCGGTTGCGGCAGTTGCACCTGGCCCAGCCAGGTTCCGAGGTGGCGCAGCACCTCGTTCTTCAAATCGATATCCGACGTCAACTCGAGCTGGCCGCCGCGTAGCGGCACGCGGGCCTCGAAGGGCACCTCGATGAGCGGATCCTCTGAAATCTGGCTGCGACCCTTCAGCACCAAGCGCCCTCGGCCGTCGAACCGACATCCCCGCTGCAAGGTCACTAAGACATCGCCGCCCTCAAAGGTGCGGGGCAAAATAAGGCGATCGAAGGCCTGCAGCAGCGCCTGGTCGGCAGCCTGCCGCAAGGTCCGGTCGACGTCCTGCGCCTGCAGCCCACCGCTCCACGCCAGGAGCAGCGGCAGGCGCACCGCCACCCGATCGCCCCCCAGGCCCAAATCGATGGAGAGCTGGAGCTCGAGACCGACACCGCGATCATCCACCGTCGGCGCGGCGGTGGCGACGGTGACCCAACTGCCGTTCCACTGCCCTTGCAGATGATCCTTCAAACCGCCCGCGTCGAAGGTGGCTTGGCGGTGGTCCAAACCCGTTTGCGGATCGAGCAACAGGCCTCTCAGGCGCGGTGCCGGGCTCCCCAGACCGTCAAAGCGCAGGCCGAAGCTCCAAGGACCGAGGTTCTCGACATCGCAAGGGTCCGGCTGCTCCGTCACTGCGCCGATACCGGAGGCCACATCGGCCAGGGCCTGGTCTCGGGCCTGACAGACAGCGTCGACGGTGCCTGCGATGGCGGCCGTCGCCTCCGTCGTCAAGGCCGTTTCCGCTCCATCGACGGCCTCCTGTGCCTTGTCTTGCAGGGCCTTGTCTTGCAGGGCCTTGGCTTGCGCCGCCAGGGACTGCGGCAGAGCCTCCAGGGTCTCGATCTGCTCCAACCAACCACTTTCCGCCAGGCGCTGCTCGAGCTCTTGCCGAAGCACGACATCGTCCACCGCCAGGGCGATGTCGAGGCCGTCGCTGGACAGCCCCAGCCGCTCGACGGAGACCTCCACCGGCAAGGCCCCCAGCTGGTGCAACTTGGACTCGGCCCAGGCGCGGAGGCGTTCGTTGCCGGCGGCGTCGAGCTCGAAGCGCCAGCCACCGTCGTCCCGTCGCTGCACCTCGACGCTCAACCCCCACTGCTGGCCGAAGGGCAGGTTGAGCTCCGCACCCCGCAATTGCAACCCCTGCGCGGTGCTCCAAAGGATCTCAGAGCAGCGCAGGGTGACGCCACCGGGCATCAACAACGTATCGGGGTCTTCGATGCGCAAGCCTTGACCGTCGAGACGGCCATAACCCAAGCGGCCCAAGCCGTCCACCTGCACGTCGAGGCGCCAGCCGCCGTTTGCCGCCATGGCCGGCCCCAAAGCGCTTAAACTGCCGCTAGCGTCGAGGCGCTGCAGCCAAGCCCCCAAGGGTGGAGTTACGTCGACTTCGAGCAGCGGCTCGGCGCCGCCGTCGATACCCCGCAAACGAATCTCCACCGCAGCACCGGTCAGGGGCGGCGGCAGATCAGCAGCCCGCGGACGCCAAATCACGGTCCCCTGCCGCAGCTGAATCTCCGACGGCAAGGGCGAAGGCCAGCCCTGCACCGTCGTTTGAGCGTCGTCGAAGACGGCCTGAAGTGCCGCCACCGCCCGTTGCGCCAGCTCGTCGGCGCGCTCCACCAGGGCTTCGGCGGCGATCTGTCGTGCTGCTGCAGCCAGCTTCGAGCCGAGGTCCGGATCGTCGACGCCGCCGACAAGCCGACAGCCCGACGACGGCGCCGCCTTGGCGAGCACCTGCACTTGCAAACAGCTACCCAGTATCTCGAGATGTAAAGCGCCCCAGCCGTCCCCTTGCAGGCCACCGGCGGAGGCCAGCCAGCGGCCATCGAAACCGAGCCGTTGGGCCATGGCGCGCCAGGCGGCCGGGTCCTCGAGCTGGGCCGTGCTGCCCGCCAGGCTGGTGACCAAAGCCTGGCCCAGATGCTCGACGTAATCTCCCCTTGGCACCTGCGGGTCCATCCGGGGTCGCGGCACGACAAACCGTAGACCGCTGTCCAATTGCTCGCCGAGCAGCTCTTCTGTCTCCGGCGACTGGCGTATCTCCGGCGGCCGGCGCAGCTCTACCCGCCAACGCAGGGGCGCATCGTGCGCCAACGCCGCAGTCTCTCCGGAGATGGGCGCCCCGTCATGGGCCACCCACAGGTACCAGCCCCGGTCGGGGACCGGCCCGAGGGGGAATCCCTGCCGCCAGGCTTCGGCACGACGCCACAGGCGCCACAAGCCGTCGAAGGACTGGCTCAGGGCAGCGAGCTGTTCGGGGCTGAGCAACGCCCAGGGTAGGGCGCCGGCGGCAGTGGTCCCGGCCCCTAGGTCCACCACGGCGGCGCCCGCGGTGGCGTCCGCGGCGATACCAGCTGCGATATCCGGGGCGAGATCCGCAGCGGCCAAGATCTTGCCAATGCGTTCCTCGAAATCCTGGCGCGGACCGTCTTGCAGACCCTCGACATAAAGACCCAGACGGCGCCCCCCATGGCTCAGGGCGTCGCCCTGCAACCACAGAAGGGCCATCCACCGCGGGTCCCTGGCCAGCGCAGGGTCCCCCAGGGGCAGCGGACCGTCTCCTTGCAGCAGGCCGATCAGCCGTTCCCCCTGCTGACGCCAGGCATCGAGGGACGGTGCCCCCTCCAGCTGCCCCGGCAAGGACTGCAACAGCTCCCGGCTCTCCAGATAGCGGCCCCGCAACCAGCCTTGGAAATCGGCATAGCGCTGACGCAGCTGGTCGGGGTCTGGAGATGACGCCAACGGCTGGAACCTCGTCCACTCCAACGCCAACTGGCTGGGCCCCTTGGGCACTGCGACCTGTGACATCCCGTCGTCCGATGTCCCGCCGTCGGACTGCTGCGCCACCGGCGGCGCTTCCTCGGGCGTCGTCAACGAGCGATCGAAACACAGAGCCGTGGCCCTGGTGTGGGCCGAGCCCAGGTCCAGGAGGGCGCGCATGCGATCGTCCTCCCCCAGAACCTCGCCGCAGGCCGGCTTCAGAGCCTCACTCAGGGGTCGCCAACGGGCCTCGTCACTGTCAATATCACTGTCATCCTCCTTAGAGGACCGGCCCCTCCGGCAAAGGGTTTGCCACTCGGCATTGCCCCGGAGCTTGCTCCACATGGCGCCCAGAGCATCCCCATCATGAGTGGCGTCCTTGCCCTCCGCAGTCTCCATGGAATATCGCGCCCAGGCCCTGCCCAGGGCCTCCGCTGCGTCCAAGGCACGGCGTTCCTTCCCCGGCAGCCGACACTGATCCACCAGGGCAAAGGCCTGCTTGCGGGTGATTTCGATACGTTCGAGACGTTTGGCCAAGGCCTGCCCCAACTTCGGCCCATCGAAGTCGGCGATCGGCCCCTGGGTGCAGTCGATCTCCTCCAGCCACGCCACCAAGGCCGACGCCTTGGCCTCGGAGGTCACCAGATAGGAGAGGTCGTCATCGTTCAACCGGCCCTCGAGGAGGCGCAGGGCCCGTTCGATGTGGAGTCGATCGATGCCGGTGGTCTGGCCGAGGGCCGGTGACGGCAGGCCGCCCACCTGAGCACCGGCGACACCTTGGGCAACGGCGACATTGGCCACTACGGGAAGCAGCAGCAGCCAGTTGAGCAGGATGGCGAACCGCTGCCGACCACGGCGTGACCCGCGGATCGCAGCACCGCGCGGGACACGGCACCGGGCACACCCCGGCAGTCCGCTCACCCAAAGCTCAAAGGTGGACATCGAAGGTCTCCTTGAAGAAGTGGGTTTGGTAGCTGGGAATGATCAGGGAGCGGGGCTCGCCCTTCGCCCCGGGATAGTGCTCCTCCAACTCCAGCTCGAGGCGCTTGCCAAGCAAAGATCGACGGTTGGGTTCGTGCCCCAAAACCCCGTCGCCGTCGAGGCCTGACAGGTCGATGGCGGCCGGAAAAATAGTCACCTCGTAGGATCCCGTCGGCAGCCCCCGCAAACTGACGTTGACGTAGCCGCCGTCGCCGCTCTGCAGGGGACCCGCCAAGACCTGGCTGCGGATGCCGGGATCGGTGATCGGCAACCGTTCCTCACCGCCGATCCAGCGCGCCGTCCAGGTGGCGTCCCCGATGCCCTCGACCTTGACGCTGAGCTGTAGGCGGTTCAGCAACCGCCGCAGCGCCTCCTGTTCCGCCGTCGGCAGATCCGCCATGCCAGCCACCCTGAAGGTCAAATCGAGATTGAGGAAGGAACGCTCCTCCGCTTGCCGTCGACTTCCGGAGAGCAGGGCGAAGACCATGGCCAAGACAATGACCCCGCCGAAGGCGCAGGACAGGAGATCCAGCAACGACAAACCGAAGGCCGGCGTGGCGCCCCGTGATCGACGCCGACTCATGACCCCTCCGGCGAACAGGGGTCGAGGCCGGAGACCAGGGCATAGGACGCCCCCATCACCTCCACCGACAACCCCCGAGGCCCCACCACCTCGAGGTCCAGAGCTTGCACATCGGCGTGGGTGGCGAGCTCGACACGGCAGCGGGAGGCGGGTCCGAGGGTGCTGCGATGGCTATCCCAGGCGCCGTCCAAAGTGGCCAAGGCTGCGATCACCGGCGCTTTGACGATGCCGTGGGAGCACTCTTCGAGGCCCGAATACAAGGACTGCATGGCCCGCCGCCAGGCTTCCGGCGTGCGGCTGGACTCGAGGTCCTCGGTAACGGCCAGCAGCTGCCTGGCGACCCGCTGGTCATGGGGCGACACGCCCTCTCGAAATCCATACTCGCAAGCCCGCCGGCGCAGGTCCTCCACCGCCGCCAGGGAGCCGCCCCCACGGCCGAGGGTCACCTCGAGCCGTCCTTGACCCTGCAATCCCCGCTGCAACAGGGACCAGTACAACTCGGCCTCAGCCCCTGCGGTGAGGTTGCGCCGCTCTTCGAAGCGGCTGGCGGTCGCACGTAAGACCTCGGGAACCTCCAAACGGACCTCGAAGGCATCGTCCACCCCGCCGGAGCACCGCACTCCGAGATGGAAGTAGGCCAGGTCCGGCGGCACCTCCTGGTCCGAGGGGCGGGGCGCCGGGGGTGCCGCCAAGGACTCGACCCGGGCCGAGAAGATGAGCATCAGCACCAGCACACCCCCCAGGCCGCAGGAGATCATGTCGAGAAACGACAGGCCGAAAACCTCGATGGTGGGACGCCGTGCCATGTCTAAGCCTCCCCAGACAACTCGCCGGACGACGCTGCGGCCGACGCTTGCGGCGGCACCGTCTGCCGCAACTCTTTCGGCTGCGGCAACTCTTCAGTCGTCCGCAGCCCTTCCGTCGCCCGCCTTGCACGCCGTCGACGCTTCTCGAGGACCTGTAGCTCGGCGGCTAGCCGTTCCTCATCCATTTGCAGCAGAGCTTCGCTCACCAGGCTCTGGAAGACCACCTCCAGGGTGATGCCCGACAGGTTACCTAGCAGACGTCCCCACACCAGCCCCTGCACGCCACCGAGGCGCACCTGGCCGTATCGCATGCAGGCATGGTAGGCGAGCATCAGAACCAACGAGCAGAGCAGGGCCACCAGGGTGGTATCGAAGGCGGTGCCCAAATGCCCGGTCACCAATTGGATGGCCGACGCCTGGGCGCCGCGATCTCCCCCGGCGGTGATGATGCCGTCGGCGTCGAGCATGGCGGCGCCGATGCCCAGCACCGTGCCGACAAAACCGATGGAGGGCACCGCCCAAGCGAGGTATCGCACCGCCTCGAGACGACTTTCGATCTCGTCCTGCAGCTCCCGGAAGCGGGATTCTGCCGCCCGCGCCGCCGAATCGACGGTGCGCGACTTCAAGAAGGCATCCACCGTTTGGTAGAGCACATCCACTGAGCCGATGTGACCGCCGGTGGCCCGACGCAAGGTCGCTAGCCACTCCCGGTAAGATTGGCAATCGCGGTTGGGCGTCACCTCCATGTCGGGACCGGGCAACGACGAGGCGTCGCCGTTCTGGTAGACGTGATCACTGCTCTGTCCAAAGCTCCCCGGCCGCCGCAGCGCTGCCAGCTCGGCACGCACTCCAGGAACCCACACCAGACCCATGAATACCAGCGCCGTCCAGCTCAACCACAGGGTCAGGCCTTGGATGCTGCCGTTGAGGTAGCGGCGAAAGCGGTAGGGCTCCTCGCCTTGCGCCTCTTCCAACAACTCGCCGAGGGGGGGCACTCCGTATTGGCTCCACAGCTGCCGATAGCCCGTTCGGGAATCACTGCCGAAACGCCCCTCGGTGCAGCGGTCGATCACCTCACCGGGCAGCACGGCTGCCTTGGCCAAGGTGGCACAATGGCTCCACAGCGCCTTGTCCAGTTGGCCCAGGGTCGGCTTGACGGCATCGTTTGCCAGGATGGGCAGTCCGAAACCCAAGCTGGCGTCGGCCGGCCCGCGACGTCTAGCGGCGCCGTACACCACCAGATCCGCCAGGCGGCTGAGCAGGGCCGCTCGGTCCTCCACCTCCGGTAGGTTGGACGGATCCTGACTGGCATATTCCTCCGCCGCCGCAGAGCCCATCAACATCAGGAACTGGTCCGCCAGCGCCCCCAGGGATTGGCCTGCCAATGCCTTCGCTGCGGCATCGTCCTGTGGCCACCAGGTGGCGGACGTGCCTCCCTCCGACCTCATCAACGCTTGACGCAGCTCGGCGTCGAACCAATGATTGAGGGCCCAGAAAGAGGTCAAGGTCAAAATGGCGCCGAGCAGCAGAGCCAGCAGCAACTTCACGGCATCGCGTGTCATGGCCAGCACCTCTCCGCATCGCGGTGGCCTCGACGACAGGCCGCCATCGAGTCAGGGTTTCTGTACATGGACTTTCACCGTCAGCAGACCGGCATCGGCGACCGGCGACAGTTGAGCGTCCACCTCGTACTCGATGCTCTCGCCGAAGATGGCCGTCCACAGAATTGCCTTCGACTTCGGAAGCACCACCAAGTCCGTGGCGCACACCAGCTCCCGCGCCCCGTTGCCGTCAAGACGTTTGCCGCTGCGAATGCGCAGCACCACAGGCCCTCCGAGAACGTTCTGGTTGTCGATTTCGACATAGACCACCTGCCCCGCCTGCACCACCTCACGAAAAGAGCTGGTCGAGCTGATCAAACCGCTGGCCACTACTTTGTAGCCCTTGGGCACCTCCTTGGCAGGCTCACAGGCGCCTTCGGCAAAGGCGGATGGGGAGACGGCGAGCCACAACAGAAGACTTGCGACTGCGACGGCCCAAGGGACACCACGGCGCTCACCTAGCAGGTAGGAGCGATGTCGACGGCGCAGACGGGGGGCGTTGAGATTGGAATGCTCGGACATGGATGATTCCTCCGCAATGGGTTGGACGTGACCTGTCGGAGAGCCGGCGGCTACCGTCCCCGAGACACGCTTCGTCCACTAGCAGCGCAAGGGGACGACAGATTCCCCCAAGGGGCGCCCGAGAAAAAACTAGGCCACAAGCCACCAGGCAGAGCGACTGCTAACATTACTCAATGCTGCATTTTGCCTACGGCTCCAACCTGCTCCTGTCCCGCATACGCCTACCGCAACGGGCCCCCAGCGCACGGCCGGTCACCATTGCCTCGTTGGACGGTTGGCGTTTGACGTTTGAAAAATCCGGCACCGACGGTTCAGGAAAAGCGACGGTGGGCCCAGCCCTAGGAGGCGATCGAGTCCACGGGGTCTTGTACGACATTCCAGACCGTGAAGCGCGGTGGTTGGACGATGCCGAAGGGCCCGGATACGGACGCCAAACCGTTGAGGTCAAAGCCGCCGAGGGTCAGCTTTCTGCATGGCTCTATATGGCCAAAGAGCAGGCTTTAGATCCACTGGCTGTCCCCTTCTCCTGGTACCGAGATTTGGTCGTGGCCGGAGCTAGGCAGAACCGTCTTCCCGTCGCCTACGTCGACCACCTTGCCTCGGTCAGAGCCGTGGAAGATGCCAATGAAGAGAGGGCAAGGCGGATGTTCGGTTTGATCGGCAGTGGATATTTCAGTCTTTGACCTGGACCCGCCGACCCAACATAAATGCCACAGGAGCATGAAATCCGTATAAAGTCGGACCCATGACCACTGCACTGTCCAGAATTCTGGTCTTCGGTAATGCACCGCTGCCCTTCGAGCCCCTGCGGCTCCAGCGTTCGGGCAATCTGCGCACCTGGCAATTTGTCAAGCCGCTGCTGGATGCGGGACACGAGGTTCTTCTCCTGGGGGTGCGCATTCCGGACAGCTATCCGGAAGAGTCCCCGCCGTTGATCGACCAGCGGCTCGGCGCGTTGCAGTACAGCTCGATGACGGTCGAGCGTTTCAATAATTCCGCCGACTTGCAAAGGCAGCACGACGCCTTCGCCCCGGACGCCGTGCTCGGTATCAATACCTTCCCGGCGGCCCAGGCGGTGGGATTGCAGACCGACTGCCCCATCTGGTGCGACTTGAACGGCTGGGCCATGGCGGAAGCCCAGACCAAGGCAGCCACCTACGACGACGACCGCTTTCTGTCGCATTTCTGGAATCTCGAACGGCCGGTGCTCGACCGCGCCGATGTCATTTCGGCGGTGTCCCAAGCACAAACCCATGCCTTGGTCGGCGAGGCGGCGACACGGGGTCGCTTGAGCCGCGTGATGGTGGGTTACGAGCTCTGCCGTCATATCCCCAATGCCTTGGTTGCGTCGCACGCCCCCGCCGACCCGGGGCTGGTGCGTGGCAACCTGGTGCCCGCCGACGCTTTTGTGCTGCTCTGGGTTGGCGGCTACAACACCTGGACCGATGTGGACCTCCTCTACGACGCCCTGGATCTGGCCATGGGACGTCTCGCATCGCTGCGTTTCGTCTCGACCGGTGGCGCTTTGCAGGGCCATGACGAGGTGACCTTCGAGCGTTTCCGCCAACGCATTGCCGCCTCCACGTTTGCCCATCGTGTGCACTTCGCGGGCTGGGTACCCACCTCGCAAGTCCCCAGTTACTATGCGGCCGCCGATCTGGGGCTCAATGTCGACCTGGCGAGCTACGAGACGACGTTTGGAGCCCGCAACCGGATCAACGACATGTTGAAGGCGGGGCTGCCCATTTTGACCACCCTGGGAACCGAGATAAGCTGTCAATTGGCGGAGCGCAGCTTGGTGTTGACCGCCAAGTTGGGCGATGCCAAGGGCCTGGCTCAGCAAATCACCTGGGCCCATGAGCATCGCAACGAACTGCGGGCCATGGGTCGCGATGCCCAGAGCTTTGCCCAGACGACCTTCTCCTATGCCAGAACCACGGGCCCACTGGTGCGATGGGCCCGTTCTCCTTCCCGGGCTCCAGACGCCGGCCGGGTCGTCGAGTTGGACGAATCGATCGACTTCTTTCGTCAATCCCTGGCCCCATCCTCAACGAACCCGGCGAAGACGACCGAGGCCAACCTAGAGCTCGACCTAGAAACCCATTGCCGCAACCTCGAAAACCAGCTGGAAATCATCCAGCGCTCGAAAGCCTGGCGGCTGCGCCAGGCTCTGTTGAACCTCCGCCTACGCTTCTTTTCACGGCGGGCGTTACCTTCTTGAGCCGATCGGCCGGCACGACCGGCATCATTTGCTTGTCTATCCTTCTCGATTTCGTTTATCTTTTGAAACCGGGATGAAACCATGTTGAACATCTTCAGGTCCGAGCAGCAGCTCGAACCCGATGCCGCCCCATTGAACCTTGATCGCAGATTCACGGGTAGGGATTCCATGAAACGTCCACCACTCTCCGTCGCCCTGATCTATGGTTTCCTCAGTCTGCTCTGCCTTGGTTTGATATCGCCATCGAGAGCTGCAACACCCGATGCCGAAAACTCGGACCTGAGAAGCGCCTTCGAGCAGCACTTGGATCTGTTGAAGGTCCGGCTGGATGACCTTGAAAGGCAGGCCAAGGAAGAGCCGACCCGTCGACAGCAGGACGCCACGGCCACGCCTGCGGACGACGACATCGAGCTCAGGTGGCAACAACTGGCGAGGCATTTGGACCTGGTGGAACAGCAGGTGCTCGAGTCGGGCTCCAAGATCTCCGATCCCTTGCGGGACCAACTCAACGCTTTGAGAGCTGAGCTGAACAGGGCGCAGAATCGGGCAACCCGGCCGGTCAGCGGCAAAAGTCTCGGCATTGAGGGGAGCCCCGGAAAGCAGTCGTTCTCCCCATCGACGTGGCATTCCATCGACGCCGCCTGGCTCGCCGAGCACCCTTGGTGGCGTCCATCGGGGGCCACCGGCTGGCCCGCCGTCAAGGGAGCGCCGACCAACGATTCCTGCGCCAACGCCTTGCCCGTCACCCTGGGAACGATCGACGGCAGCGTCGCCGGTGCCACCCGGGACGGCTCGACGACGTGCGCTTCCCTCGGCCGGCGAGACGTCTGGTTCCGCTACACCCCAACTTCCGATGGTCCGATTGCGGCCTACTTCACCGAGGATGTCGACAACCTGCTGGTTGTTTCGGTGCACAGCGGTTGCCCGGGGGACCGCTTCAACCAAATCGCCTGCGGCACCGACCGGGGCCTGGTTTTCGACGGCAGAGCCGGGGAAAGCGTTCTGCTCAGGGTGGCAGGGGATCCGCAAGGATTCCTGGACTTCTCATTGCGACTGGCGGCGGCGGGGAGAATCGTCGGCGAGGTGCGGAAAGCCGGCGACAACACCCCGGCAACTCCCTCCCAGGTGAGGATTTACAGCCATGAGGGGCGCTTCGTCCGGACAGGGGATGTGCGCCCCGACGGAACTTACACAGTACCCGTCGCCAAAGCAGGCGACTACTTCGCCGAAGCCCGCGGCGAGGTATTTGCACCGCAACGCTATGACCATGTGGCGTGCCCGAACGACATCTGCGACGATCTCGCCGGTACGTTGATCAGCGTCTCAGAAGGCGACGAACGGAGCGGCATCGATTTCGACCTCGAACCCCTGGGACGCATTTCGGGTAGGGTGACCGACGCCTCGAATGGCCAACCGATCAGCGGTGCCACCGTCAGAGCGGTGAACAACGGCAACTTCTTCAGCAGCGTTGCCACCGACAGCTCCGGAGCCTATTCCCTCGATGGGCTACCGACCGGAGAGGTTTTTGTCGGAGCCTTTGATTCCGACTACCTCGCCGAGCTCTACGACGACATTCCCTGTATGCCTGACTGCAATCAGGTGATCGGGACGCCCATCCAGGTGGTTCCGAACAGCCACATTCAGGGAATCGACTTGTCCCTGGAACCCTTCGGCGGGATCGAGGGTCGTGTGACCGACGCCGGCACAGGCCAACCGGTGCACTTGGCGGTGGTTGAGGTCTACTCCCTCGATGGTCAGCTGATCAACGTCGACGCCAGCGATATTCAGGGGCACTACAGCATCGGTGGCTTGGCCGGCGGCCCCTATCAGCTCCTCACCGGGGCACGCAACATCGACTACTTCGGCAAGGTGTATCGCGACATCCCCTGCGCCCCGTCGGGCTGCGATCCATCCCTCGGCAGCTCGGTCACCGTCGCTCCCTTCACGACCACGGGCGGCATCGATTTCACCCTCGATCCCCTGGGCACGGTGAGCGGTACGGTACGGGACAATCTGAGTGGCGAGGGCATTGGCTCGGCCGAGGTCGACCTGGTCGACGGCCAGAGCCTCCTGGTCAGCACCACCACAAGTGAAACCGATGGTAGCTACACGCTGACGGGAATTCCACCCGGTGTCTACTTTCTATGGGTCACCCAAGGGCGCCATGTGGCGCAGGTCTTTGGTGGTCCGTCGTGCCCCGACACCTTCGCCTGCGACCTCACCTCAGGCATGCCCATTCCGGTCCCGGCATCGGCGAACGTGGTGGGAATCGAGATCCGCATGGACCGTCTCGGAACCATCAGTGGCACGGTGTCCGATGCGGACACCGGCCAGCCCATCACCGTGGATTTTGTACAAGCCTGGGATAGTGACGGGCAGTTGGCCCGAGGCGCCAACCTCGAGCTCGATGGTACCTACCGTCTCGAGGGCCTGCTACCCGGCAGCTACACGGTGACAGCGCAGTCCTTTGGCCACCGCGGCGAGGTCTATCCCGACCTGCCCTGCGACGGCCCGTCCTGTGATCCCACCACCGGCACGCCCATCGATGTCGATATCAACCAAGACATCACGGGCATCGACTTCGCTCTGACCCGCAAGGGAGCCATCACCGGGACGCTGTTTTCGGAAGCCGGGGATCCCTTGCCCCACGGCCTAAAGCTGTGGAGCAGCGACGGCCAACGCGTCGCCTCCGCCGTCGCCGATTTCGACGGCAGCTTCGAATTTCCGGGTCTCGACGCCGGTGTCTACTACCTGAGCAGCGATGCCCGGTTCTTCGGCTACATCGATCGCGTCTTCGGCGGCGAGACCTGCAACAACGGCGTCTGCGACCCCCTGACGGGCACACCGATCGTCGTCGATACGAATGTCACCACCACGGGCATCGATCTGGTCATCACCCGCTTGGGGGTGATCTCTGGACGAGTGCAGGATGCCATCTTCTTGCAAGTCTTGAACGGCGTCACGGTCAACGCCCGCGACAGCAACGGCATCGTGGTCGCCTCCGATAGTACCGACGACACCGGCTCCTACGAAATCGTCGGCCTCGAGCCGGGGGGCTACCGGATCACCGCCTTCGAGGACGGCTTTCTCGGACAACGCTATCCCGAGATACCGTGCCCGGACGGGGACTGCGCAGCCGGCCTGGGAGAGGTCATCGACGTCGATCTCAACACCGAGGCCAACGACATCGACTTCACCTTGGCCTTGCGGCAAGGCATCGCCGGCTCCGTGCGCGACGAAGCGACAGGCCTGCCGGTGGTCGGGGCGGTGGTCGAGGTCTTCTCGGGCAACACCTCCGTCGAAGCCCTTCAGACCGGTGCCTCCGGACGCTTCTTGATCTCTCTACCGGTCGGCACCTACTATCTGCGGGTGGACACCGACGCCTCGCCGTTCGACGGCATGGCCGAGCTCTACAACGACATTCCATGTCCCAGACGATCGTCCTGCGATCCGACGGATGGTGATCCGGTGACCGTCTCGGCCAGTCAGGTGACAACCGGCATCGATTTCGACCTGGAGGGGCAGATCTGTTCCCCCAGTGGTCGCGTTCTATGCCTCAATGACCAACGGTTTCGCGTCAGGATGAGCTTTACGGACTTCGACGGCAACCTGGCGCTGGCAGGGGCACGCCCCTTGACCGACGATTCCGGAACCTTTTACTTCTTCGATCCCGACAACCTCGAGGTGGTGGTCAAGGTCTTGGACGCCTGTGTTGCACCCTTCAACCACTTCTGGGTCTTCACCACCGGCTTGACCAACCTACAGACCTCCATATCCGTGGAGGACACCTTGACCGGCGACACCCGAATCTATACCAACCCTTTGGGCACGCCCTTCCAGCTGATCCGCGACGTCACCGCCTTCGACACCTGCGACGGAAACTCGGCAACTGCGGGAACCCCCATCTTGGGTGTCACGGAGGATCCAGCGGCGCCCACCGCTCTCGCCTTGCAACTGGAAAACCTCGACAAGCTATTGAGCCATCACCCTGTACCAACTTCGATTGTCGAGCCCAGCAGCAAGACAACCGGCCCCTGTGTGCCCTCCTCCACCGCCCTCTGCCTGCAAGAAAGTCGCTTCCGCGTCGAAGCGGAATGGGCAGCGCCGGACGGTGCAGCGGGCCAAGGCCAGGCCGTACCGCTGACCGCCGACACGGGCTACTTCTGGTTCTTCGCCAACGACAACGTGGAGGTCATCCTAAAGGTGCTCGACGCCTGTGGCGCCAACGACTTCAATAGCTTCTGGGTCTTCGCCGCCGGGCTGACCGATGTGGAGGTGACGCTGAAGATCACCGACACGCTGAGCGGTGAGGAGCGCATCTACTCGAATCCCCAGGGTAGCCCCTTTGTGCCGGTGCAGGACACAGCGGCTTTTCAGACGTGCCCCTGATGGATCTCAACACAGCTTCGTGGGAGAGCTCAGCCGCACTAGTTCTTTGAAACCCCATGAATATACCCACTATCGAAACCGAACGGCTCAGGCTTCGAGCTTTTGCAGCCACAGACTGGGAGTCATATGCCGGCATGTATTCGGATGAGGCGTTTGTGCACTACCTCAGCGGCAAGCCGCTTTCCAAAGAGCAAGTTTGGGACAACATGGCGATCATCCTGGGCCATTGGCACCTGCTGGGATATGGCATTTGGGCACTCGAAAGACTGGAAGATGGAGAGCTCGTCGGTCGTGCTGGACTCTTGAATCTTCCCGGCTGGCCCGATGTCGAAGTCTGCTGGGCATTGGCTCCGAAGTTTTGGGGCAAGGGATACGCCACGGAAGCAGCCAAGGCTTGTGTCGATTGGGCTTTTGCTGAAGCGGGGTTTCCTCGACTCATTAGTCTTGTCCATCCAAAAAACAAGGCATCGGAAGCGGTCGCCCTGCGGCTAGGGGAAGCCTTTCGGGAACAGATCGTCTTTGAAGGCAAGCCAACAAAGGTGTATGAAATCCTCAATCCGGCATGCGCCTGACCCGACCTTCTGGACAGACGCTACAGCGCCCAGCGGGCCACATCTCCATCTATAACCGCCTCGCCAACAGGGTGAAAAAACCAGGAAAAAACCGCCCCTCAGCCAACGCCTGCCGGGAACGCTCGGCGTAGCTCGATTCCATGGCGTAGAGCTCCTCGACGTCGTCGAAGGGTTGAAAGCGATTGATGCTGGTGCTCTCGAGCCGGTAGCCGATGTCTTTGAGCCAGGCATGCACCTGCCGTAGGGTGTGCTGGCTTTCCTGGGGATGCAGCACTTGGTCGCGGAACCACGAGCGCAGGTGCTCATCGTCGTCGGCCCAATCCGTCGCCAAGCGGCGGAAGGCGTCGAGGGCGGTGGTTTCCCCTTGGGCCAGCGAGGCCGAAAAGTGGTCTAGAAACACCTGCCGGCCCGGGGCATGGTAGAGCCCCAGGTAGAGATGCCCGCCGGGACGCACCCAGCCGCTGACCCGACGGACGGCGGCTTGCGGGTCGGCGGTGTGATGCAGGACGCCGAGACTGATCAACAGATCGACGGGCTCGGATGGCTCAAAGCACAATAGATCGTTTTCGATGAAATGGATTTGCCGGCCCACCTCCAAAGTGTCCGCCACCTGTCGGGCTCGCTCTAAGGCACGGCGGGAGAAATCGACGGCGGTGACCGACACGCCGTGGTGCAACGCCAGGCTGACCGTCAACCATCCGGCACCGCAACCGGCTTCCAGAATGGGTTGCGGACGTTGGCTGACCAGGAGACGCTGCAGGTCCGGGTAGGCGTCGAGGGCATCGCCGTGCCGGAGGCTGTCGGCCGCGGCTTCTACCGTCCGCCAATGATTGAAGGGCAGGGCGTTGTAGAAACGGCGCACCGCATCCCACGGTTCGCGGGACGCAGCCGCCGGGTCCCGCTGCGACGGAGCATCGGTCTGCGGTCCAGGCACTTGATCCGAAATGTCTTTGTTGCTTGCTAAGAATCCCTGCAACAGGACCCTGGCAAAACGATCGTGACGGATGGGCCCGGCGTGACCGGCATCGTCCGCTCGATCACCGTCGACGCTCCAGATGCGCAAAGGGCTGAGGAGCTCGGGATCGACCTGAGCCAGCAGCGGCGCCAGACTTGGATTGTTGCGCACCGGATCGTTGAACAGGGACTCGACGAGGTCACAAGTGGCAATGGCCTGGATACCCTGCGCCCGGCAAAAGTATTGGACGAGGAGGATGTTGCGCAGGGTGTCTTCGATGCAGGTGGCATCGACATCGAGATCGAAAAGGCCGGGCTTGATGCCTTGCGGGCCGACGGCGTCGACTCCCAGGGCGTAGGCATAGAAATGTCCCGCCCGCTCGATTTGCTCCAGGTAGGCCGAGCGCAAGGGCTCCTCCGCCGGGGCGGCTTGGGCCGTCTCCGGGGCCACCAACCAGGGACCGATGCGGTGGGGTTGGCCCTGGAGATACACCTCGCCGCGCCGATGCTCGCTGAAATGCACCAAGACGATGTCCGGCGGCGCGGCGCTACATTGGCTGATCAGGGAACGGACGATGCCCGCATTGGAAGCCCCGACGTCGGCAAAATTCTGGAAACACAGGTCCGCATCCGAAGCCCCCTGGGACGCCGCCCACAGGCGAGCGAAGCGGGCCGGCCAGCACTGCTCCGCATCGACGAAATAACCGAAGGCATGACTCTCGCCAAAGGCGTAGATGCGATGCTTGGCCTGGCCATCAAACTCCGGACTGCGAAAACCCAGGGAATTGAAGCGATATTCCCGGGTGCCGTGCTGATCGTGCCCAAAACCGACCTTGCTGAACGGCCGGCCTAGATTTGCCTTTCGGTCGAGCTCTTGGCCGTTGTAGGGGAGAGGGGCGTCGGTACTCTGGCGGTGTCGGTTCATGCTGCGATAGTATGCTAGCAGCTCATAGCCCGCGACCCATCGGGCCGAAATACTTGGGTCGAATACTTGATGTTTGTACCGCCATGCTCGGGAAGGATCGAATGATGCCACAGGATCAAGACCTGCCAAAGCCGTTGCAGCGGCACATGAACCCGGCCCGACGCCCCCAGTCGCCTTCAAAAGGACTCCTGCAACGGGTGCTCGAGCGCCTGGGGATCCGGCGCAAGGGTCGCGAAAAAAAGAACGACCCCAACATTTACCCCCTCTACTGAGATCCCGGCTTGGCGATGGAGCTCAACGGGTCCGCGGACTCGGGATCCTGGCATCAGCGCTGGTATCCCTTGGCCTTCAGTCAGGATCTTGGCCCCGATGAGGTCAGGCCGGTGGCCGTGTACGACGAGCCTATCGCCCTCTTCCGAGACGCCGCCGGCAAGGCATGCTGCGTCGTCGACCGTTGCCCCCACCGGGCGGCCCGGCTATCGGACGGCCGCGTCGAGAACGGCCGTCTCGAATGCCTCTACCACGGCTGGGAATTCGCCGGGGACGGTCGCTGCACTCATATCCCGCAGTTGCGAGAAGGACAGCTGATCCCCGCCAAGGCTTGCGTGCCCTCGTTTGTGGTGTTGGAGACCCAGGGCATGATTTGGCTGTGGCCGGGGGAGCCCTCGCAGGCTGACCCGCAGCGCCTACCCACCGTCGACGCCCTCGACGACGACGGCTGCACAAGCATCGACTTCGCCATCGACCTGCCCTACGAGCAGACGTTTTTGATCGAGAACGTCATCGACATCGCCCACATTCACGTCGCCCACGACGGCGTGCGGGGCGGCGGTCACCGACATTTGGCGGCGGCCATCGACTTCGAAATCTCCGAGCGCACGGCAGAGGGTTTCACCGGCTCCTACCGCTCCGCGGCAGGGCCCGAGGCGCCTATCCGAGAAGACCATCACGGCGCCGGTGAGGACTGCAACGCTGGGGAGGACTGCAGCGCTGATCAAGGCGGCAGCACCGACAGGCAAAACCGGGACGGTGACCTAGACAACGGGGCTGCCACCGAGCTCCAGGGGGCCCGTGTCACCTTCGACGCCCCCAACCTGGTGCACTACCGATCCCTCTACAAAGACGGCGAGCTGGTCTCCGGCCTGGCCCTCTATTCCCTACCCCTCGGCCGTCATCGCTGTCGGTTGTTGTACCGGGCCTACAGCAACTTCTGGCCCCGGCGCGCCCGCCTGCGCCCCCGCTGGCTGGAGCACTGGACCCAATGCACCATCCTCGAGCAGGACATGGATGTGGTGGTCGGCCAGGCGGCGGAAATCGAGCGCAGCGCCCTGCCGCCCAAACGCCTTTGGCTGCCCCTCAAATCGAGCGACGCCTTGGTTCTCGCCTACCGTCGTTGGTTGGACGAATTTGCCGCCAGCTGGCCCCACGTCGTCGGTTTTGCCCGCCTCGGCGAGGCGGCCGGGGACAGCAGAAGGCCGCCCCGATTCAACCGACTCGACATGCACACCCGCCTCTGCGCCTCTTGCGACAGCGCCCACCGCAGGTGCCTGGCACTCAAAACGCCGCTCAATGCGGCGGTGCTGTTGCTCTTGGCCAGCGCCGCGGTGACGGCCGGCTCGACCGTCTCCTGGTTAGCCGCCGGGGGCGCCCTCGCGGCAGCGGCGGGACGCGGCCTCGTGGAGGCCATCGGCGCTCGCTTCGAGTAGCCCTATTCGGCCCGCAATACCGTCGCCGGATCGACCCGACTGGCGGCCAGGGCAGGCAGCAAAGCCGCCAGGGCACTGACCAACAGCAACAGGGCCGGGACGAGCACAAAGGTCATCGGATCCGCCGCCTCGACACCGAACAACAGGCTGCTCAGCAGACGGGAAACCACCAAGGCCAGGACGACTCCGATGGCGCTGCCCAGGGCGACCAATTTGAGACCGGAAGACATCATCAGCCCCACCACCGATTTGCTGTCGGCCCCCATGGAAATGCGAATGCCCACCTCGCGGCGTCGCTGCACCACGGCGTAGCGCACGATGCCGTAGAGCCCCACCGCCGCCAAGGTCAAGGCGAGCGCGGCGAAGGCCCCGAGCACCACGGCGGAGAGACGGGCCGGCAACAGCACGATGCCGAGATGCCGCTCCATGGTCTCCGTCTCCATGACAAACAAATCCGACTCCAGGCGCCGCGCCGTCTGCATCATCTGGAGCGCCGTGGCGCTGGGATCGACGGCGGTCTGGGCGACGGCCGTCAGATACGAGGTGTAGTCCTGACTGTAGGGCAGATAGACGAAGGGGCGTGGCGCTTCCCCGAGGGAGCGCACTTTGGCGTCCGCCGCCACGCCGACGATCAACAGATCGTCCTCGCCTCCGCCGGTACTGCGCAGCATCTTGCCGAGGGCGCCGCTGCTCCGTCCATTAGCGGATGCCGACGGCCACATCTTTTGCACCAAGGCCTGGCTGACGATGGCCACCGGCTGTCCGTCGGGCTGATCGCGGGAGTCGAAGTTACGACCCTCGACGATCTCGATGCCGACGGCGGCCAAGAAGCCGTCGTCGATGGTCGCTCGATCGGCGCCGTGGCCGTCCCGTCCGGGCGGCGGCTCCAGGCCATCGACATTAAATTCGATGCCTTGGGTATTGGTCACCGTCAAGTGGAGATTGTCCGTCAAACCCACCGCTTGAACACCCGGCAAGGCGGCGATGTCCGCCACCAGGCGCTCGACCACGGCCCGCCCGCTCGCTTCGTCGAAGCGGGTGGCCGGCACCAAGAAGTTGAGCAGGGCGCTGGGCTGATGACCAAAACCCGGATCGACGGTCTGGATGCTCTGCATGCTGCGCAGGAAAAGCCCCGCCGCCAGCAACAGCAACATCGAGATGGCCACTTGCGCCACCACCAAGGCGTTGCGCAGCTTGAGCTTGCCCCCTTGGCCGGAGCCCGCCGTTTCCCCTTGTAGGGTCGGCGCCAGATCGCCCCGCAGATTCTGGAGAATCGGCGCTAGACCTAGCAATAGACCCGCCAAAACCGAAACCCCTAAGCTGAAGGCCAGCACCTTGGCATCGGGCATCAAATCGAGGTTGATGGGTAAGGGCAAAGGCAGATCGGCTTGCGTCAGGAGGCGGAGCAGAAACACCGCCAATCCTAAACCCGCCACGCCACCGAGCAGGCTCAACAACATGGTTTCGCTCACCATCTGGCCCGCCAGGCTGCGTCGATTGGCGCCGAGCACCAACCGCAGAGCGATCTCCTTGCGTCGGTCGAGGCTGCGGGCCAAGAGGAAGCTGGCCAAATTGGTGCAGGCCATGAGCAGCACCAAACCCACCACCACCATCAGCAACCAGCTGCCGGCCCGCAGGAAGCGGTCCATGGGGGGAAAGATGATCACTTCGCTATGGGGCACAAAAAGGAAGCTGGTCTGTGGGTCCCAATCTTCGGTATCCGCCTCCAGCAACCGCGCCGCCAGCCCGTCGGCCACCCCCTGGGCGCGGGCCAACGGCACACCGGGGGCCAGGCGCCCCTTGACGAAGATAGAGTGGTTGCCCCGAGCCTCCAAGTTGTCGCTGTCCCCGGGCATCAACTCGTTGACCATCATCATGGGCGCAAAGATGGCCGGCGCCAGGGCCCGCTGGGCACCGGTGTATTCGGGCGGCGCCACCCCGACGATGGTATACACCCGACCCCCGAGCCGCAGCTCCCTGCCCAGCACCTGGGGATCCGCCGCCAGCTGTTTTTGCCAGGCGTCGTAGGACACCATGACCACCGGATGGCCACCGGGGGTCACATCGTCCTCCGGCAGCAAAGTCCGTCCCATGTAGGCCTCGATGCCCAACAACGGAAAATAGTTGCCGCTCACCAGCTCACCTACCAAGGGCTCGACGCCACCTTCGCCGTCCATCTGCGTCGGCACCAGCCGCGACGCCACGACGCCGGTAAAAACCCCCTGCGTGGCGTCCCGCAGGTCCCGGTAGTCGGGATACGAAAAAACCGAGTACTGGTAGTCCGGGGTCGACTGGTAGATCTCCACCACTTCCTCCGGGGCCCGCACCGGCATCGGACGCAGCAGGACGGCGTTGACCAAGCTGAAGATGGCCGTCGTCGCCCCGATACCCAGGGCCAAGGAAAGAATCGCCGTGGCGGAAAAACCCGGGCTCTTGGCCAGGCGGCGGCAGGCATAACGCAGGTGCGTGGTGAATCTCGAATCCAACATTTCCAATCCCCTTCCGCGGTAGAAGCACGGCGTCGATCGGTTCTCGTGCAAAGTCGCTATAGGAACTACGCCGAGATCGGCGAACTGTTTCGCCGCCCATCGCAAGCTTTTGCATGCCGTCTGGACGAGACGCTAGCCGACCACTGCCTACCTGCATCTCAAGCCATCACTGTTCCGTATCGCTTTGACGGTGCTTCTGTCGGCGTCGCTTGCCTCGACGGTGCGCCGGCTGGCCATTTCCGCTCCATCACCACCTGAACCAGCAACCAAACGACGACGATGGACAGGCGATAGGCCAGCAATTCGCCTTCTTCCAACCTCCAAGGCAAAATCTCTAGCCTATGGGGAGGTCTTTGGAACCATACGGCCAGAGGGAGAACGACAAGGGGAATCAGGCATGCTGTATCGATGGCCAAGGCAATCCATTGTCGCCGTTTGATGTTCGTCCCAAGAACCGAAAAGAACCAGCTCAGCGGAAGGAGCAGGGTAATTTGCGCAATTCTCCAGCCATAGCCAATTCCGCCAACTTGGATGCCCGGGATACAAACCCAAGCATAAAAATAGAGTGCGTAGGAATCCCCAAACCTATCGGGAAAGAGCATCGTGTACTGATTCTGCTTCAATGGCAGCACCGTTTTGCGATCGACCGTCGTTAATTGCCGTCGCAAGACGAGGCCAACGGCCATGGCCGCACAAGCCATCGCCAAGCAGCTGACCCAGAGGGAAACCTGGGAGCTGAGGCCATGGGCTGGTGTCACCACCCGGCTTTCGACGGCGATGCAGAACATGGCCAAAAAGACCATGCCACGCCCCTGCTGCAGGGTGGGATGCAACACGGGAATTGGGAGAATGAGAGCCGCCGTCAGGAGATAGGCCAGGCCAAAGGAGCTCAGTCGAGCCAAGCCCTGTAGTAGGGGTGGCACCAAGGCATCGAGCTCGCCCCCTTCGAGCCACACGTGTTGTGCTATCTGCCAAAACAGTATGCCAAGGATGGCTAGAGCGGCTCCTTCGGCACCGACCCGCAAATGGCTGCGTACGATCTCACCCGGACGGACCGGCAGCGCTGCCACGAGCTCCCGCGAAGGGATGAGGCACGAGGCAACCACAGCGGCAACATAGCCCGCTATCAGGTACAAAGGCTCATAAGAGCTAGAGAGCTTATCGCCCGGCAGCCAGCTCCATACAAGGTAGCCACCCACCCAAACCGCGACGATCCACACGATATTGCGCACCGGGTAAGAGCTCCGCCGCCATGCCATGCGTCGCAGATGGGCCAGGCGCCCACCGGCGGTCATGGGCTGCAACGAGCCGAGCTCGCCGGCCCGCAGAGCCCTGTATCGCTGCTCTGCGAGCCGTCGAGAGGTCGACCGCCCCCTCGCACGACGGCTTCGGTGGAGGTCTTTAGCTCGTCGGTTGCCTCGCTCGGTTGGCGACATAGACTCGAGGGTCGCTTGTCTTGGCGACTCTACGCCCTCTTGCCAGGCCAGCCATAGGGCCAGCAAGCCCAGCTCGGCTCCTAGGCACCAAGGCCCCCTGAGGGACCCGAGCCACGCCGCCACCTGTACCCCGGTCAAGGCGAGCAAGATCCCAACGTCGAAACAACGCACGACCAGCTTCATGCCCCTGGCCCGCAGGTTGCCCAAACGCCACCCTTGGTAGATCCACAAACCGGCCAGCACCACGCCTTGCAGTCTTATGGCCCAGTGGATCCCTGTCCAGGTGAGCCAAGGACCCGCGGAGCTCTTCAGTGGCTGCAGGAAGACCAATGCCGCCACAAGAAGGCCCAAGGCAATAGGCCCTTTCCGCCAACTTCTCTGGGTCCTGGAATCCTTCAGCCATCGCACATGGTAAGCGGCGGCAAGCTGTCGACGCCAGGCACAGATAGCCAAGCCGACGAGCAGAAGCAGGCTACCCACTTGGATTCCTACCAAAGCCCAACCTTCGATATCGAAGACGTGGATCGCAGTGGCACGAGCCGCCAACAAGAGGAGGGTCTGGGCCAGAAGATACATCTGACGATGCCGAGGAATCGTTCCTCGAGGGCCGGCCATCGGCGTGTCGACTAGCAACAGGATGGTCAGTAAACAAACCAGAACCACGACGTTCTGCGCCATGCCGAGAAGATAGACTAGGCTTGCCTCCCACCCTTGCAGCCAGACGTCCCAACGCCGGAAAAAGATGAGCAGAGCCCAGGCCGCGACACAAATCCGCAAGTCGTGAAAGGCGAAGCGTAATAGGGTCTGATAGATATCCGCTTGACGGATCGGCACCCATCCCAACAAGTTGCTGCAGGTCAACTTCTGACGAGCTCGAAACACTAACAACGCAGCCATCGCCAGCATCAAGATCTCGAAATCCACCAGAGTATTGCGCCGATTAGCCCATATCCAGATCATGCCTGGCAGGATGAAGGCGGTATGCGAGCCTGGCCGCGGGAGCGCGGTACTGAAGTTGCGCCACAAGTCGCGAAACCAACCTCCGAGTCTCCAGGGAGACGGCAATGCCAAAGGTTCGACAAAGCGCACCAGATGGTCGACTTGCGCTTCCCCGGATAGGGGGCTGACAACCAACGGACGAGAGCTCGGCATCATGATGGCTCTCCTTCCGGATGATGGGCGCGATCCATCACAGGCATGAAGCCCTCAGGTCCGGGAAACCTGGGATCGCCCACCATGGTGTCGCGCCCCGCTGGTCCCAAACCGACGCTCGATGTCTGCCAATGGGCCACCACCTGCACCACCAGCCAGATGACGACGATGGCCAAGCGAAAGACGAGGTGCTCCCCTTCCCCGAGGTCTCGCCCCAAAAGCGGCAGTTTGTGGGGTGGACCTTGGAGATAGACGATATAGCCGATCGCCAAGAGCGCGCTGGCGCAGAAGACATCCAATCCGCGGAGAAAAAAGAGGCGACGGCTGAACAGGGAATCTCCCGGAGAAAACAACAGCCGGCGGAGAGCCATTGCCCAAGCTATCCACAAGACGTAGAAAGTAAGACCATTCTGAGCCAATGGCAACAGGAACCATGCCACCAGAAACATCCACCCGGCTCCGCCTATCTGAACCCTCCAACTCAGGCCCTTGGCTTGCACCGGAATCACTTGCCGACCTCGGTAAGCGCCGATCTGAGAGACCAACGCCAGCGTCCCCAACGAGGCTAGCAAGAGCAGCGGGAGGGCCTGCGCAACAACGCCAGTGAAAGACGTCAGCGTCAGTGATTCTGTCAGCGTTGAGGCCGCCTCACGGCAGTCCAAGACGATGAACGCCATGGCGACGGCCATCAACCACCGACCTGCGGTGAAGGCCCGGTGGAAGATCCTTCCGGGCAGACGGACAGTGACCAACAAGGCAAAGACGGACAGTAGGATGATCAGACGGGCGCCGATCGGCAGAAGGACTGAGCCCAGACTGGCAGCCTCCAAGATCGCCGCGCCGCGCAACCACTGGAAGGCCCAGAACGCCGACAGGACTGTCGTCGCAACGGCGAGACCTTCGGCGGCCACCCGTAGATGACTTCGCAGGATCTCGCTGGGCAACAGCGGGAGTGTGCCTAATAATTTGATGGAAGGGGTCAACCAATAGGCGGCCACGGCAGTCAAGATCGCCAGTCGAACCACCATCGCATCGTTGGCCCCGACATTCCCATCCATCGTGAGTCGCCAGTCGGTGATCCCAAGACCAACGAGCCATACTAGGGCCACCCTTATGGATAATTTGGGGAGGAGGGGGCTCCTGCGGCGCATCTCCTTGCGCAAATGCACCACTCGGTCCCGCCGGGTCATCGGTTCCCGTGACCTGTTGCGACTCGCCACCGCCCGGCGATCGCGCAGTTGCTGTGTCCTTTTGGCTCGTTTCTCGGCGGCAGCGCGCTGTCGCGCCAGCACTTCTGGAGATCTCGCCAGAGCCTTCGATTCCAGCCGCTCTTGTCTCGGCGATTCCACCAGATTCTGGAAGGCGAACCAGGAGGCCAGGACGGTCAACTGGACCCACAGACTCTGAACCTCCGCCAAACCGTCCAGGAATTCCGCCACGTAGGCAACGGTCAGCAGAAGTACGGCGGTGGCGTCCACCACCCGCACGGTAAGACTCAACCCCCTGCCCTCGAGGGAGCGCCAGCGAGGCACCTGATAGGCCACCAGCAATGCCAAGACAACCATTTTCGCTGCCTCGATCCAAGCTCCAGAAGAGACCAAAAAGACGGAAACAAAAGCTAGCCCTCGAACCACCCATCGGTTGGCGACGAACAGGGGTCTTGAGTGGTCGATGAAGGCCATCTGGTCCACCGCCGTCAACTGACGCTGCCAGGTGCTCGCCGTCAGCAGCAAGATGAGCCCCAGGGTGGTGAGGTTGAGCCAAAGCAACATCTGCCCTTCGATGGCGAAATGGAATACCGCCGTGGCGCGCAGGAGCACCAGGAAAAATCCCTGGGCCAAGGCATAGATCCGCCGATGCCTTGGCAGCGCACCATGGCGGCTATCCGTCGGCAACCCAGCCAGCAGAATCATCGTCATCGAACAAACCAGGATGATCAGATTCTGTAGCGTCCCCAAAGCGAACCAGGCGTTCGCCTCGAGCCCCTGGCTCCACACGTCCCGGCGCCGTAGCAGGAACAACACGGCCCAAAAGAAGAGGCATAGCTTCAAGCCGCGTAAGGCGAGACGCAGCACACAGCGGCTCAGATCTCCCTGTCGCACGGGAACCGTCGCCATCAAGGCGGCGGAGGGTAGAGATTGGCGGACGGCGGTCGCCAACAGGAGGCCGAGGAGCACCATCGCCCCCTCGTAGTCCATCAAGGATGTCCGCTGGCCCGCCCAGGCCCACACCGCCAGCGCAAGACCGAGCCGTACCAGTGTCACCGGCTCGACGAAGGCTCGCCAAAGGACTTGCTTCAGGTTCCCCAACAATCCCACCAGCGTCCGCGCCCCTCGCACCGCCAGAGGATCGACAAAAGCCACCAGGTGCTCAACTCTCTCTCTGGTGGACGACAGGTCCGGGGGAGCAGCCACCACCTGACTGACCATCAGGCGTCCCCTTCCACCAAGTGCACAAATAGGCTTTCGAGGGAAGGATCCACCTCGTCTACGGAGGTAGCCCCCTTGTTTTCGAGACGGCGCACCAGATCAGCGGTTGATGATTCCCGAGTCCAGGCCGCCAGCTTCAAGGTATTGCCATCCTGTCGCTGCATCAACATGTCAGGAGACGGCTCGAGGAGCGGAGCCAGGTCGGCAAAATGAGCTTCCAAGCAGGCTAGAGAGCCCTTGAGATCCTCCAGAGGTGCTGCCAACAGGGGCCGATGCCGACCGATCACCACCACGTGATCCACCAAACGCTCGACATCGCTGATCAAATGGGACGCCAGCAGCACCGTACGGCCAGGCTCCGCCATGTAGTCCACCACCCGCTCGGTGAAACGCCGCCGTACCACCGCATCAAGGCTGGCGGTGGGCTCATCGAGAAACAACAGATCCGGCTCGAAAGCCAATGCCACCACCAAAGAGAGCTGTCGTTGCTGCCCGTTCGACAAGTCGCCCACCGGCCGGTGCAGCTCCAAGGTCAATCCAAAGTCATCCAGCAAATCGTTCTCGAGCTGCTGGTTCCAACGGCCACCGTAGAGAGGGCGGATGAAATCCAGCTGCTCTTCGCCGGTGCGTTTGGGCTCGAACTGCGGCATCTGCGGCACATACCCCACACGCTGCCGAACCTCAAGCGTGTTCTCTAGAGCGTCGAGACCGAGAACCTGGCATTGCCCGTGTTCCGGTTCGAGCATGCCGTAGAGGCACTGCAACAGGGTGCTCTTGCCACAGCCATTGCGCCCCAAGATGCCGCAAATGGAACCGCGGGGGATTCGCATCTCGAAGCCGTCGAGGACCGGCTTACCCACATCGAACTCGAAATAGAGATCCTGTACCTGCACTGCTAAGTCTTCGATGATCTTGTTCATGGTCAGCTCACTCCTCCGTTGCCAAGAGCTCCTCCGCCCGCCGTTTGAGAACGGCCAAGACCGTGTCGAGATCGACGCCGGCTTTCCAGGCGGTGAGCAGCAATTCATCCATGGGGGCGCGCAGCAGCTCCAACTGTTGGCGCTCGGTCAGCTTATGTTGAGGCGCTGTCACAAAGACTCCGCGGCCCCGTTGCCGCACCACCACCCCATTGGTCTCCAGCTCGCCATAGGCACGGGCCACCGTGTTGGGGTTGATGCGCAGCCGTAAAGCCAGCTCACGCACCGACGGCAACTTGTCGCCGTCACTCAGCTCACCGCCGGCCACCAGTCGTTCCACCTGCTCAACGAGCTGGCTGTAGATGGGGTCGCGGGAGGTTGGGTCGAGTCGTATTTGCATCGTCAACTGTATTAGTACATTTAATACAGTTGTGTGTCAATCACTAAATCGGTTACGAGCTGGACCGTAAACCAGTGGTCAGACGGGCCACGAGGAGGTTTCGAGTCCCGTCTTGCGCTGTACAGAGAAGAGGCCCCTGAGCTGAGCTTCTTGTGAGATGCCGTAATATCGAGATCAGCATATCGAGCTCAGCAAATTTCAAGCAGTGGGGGCCTTCCTTAGGAGGTGAATCAAGTTGTCCGCCCCGTGGAGTCGGTCGGTGCTAGGAACTGTACTGGCATGGTTGCTGATAGCCATGCTGAGCGCCTGCCATGGGATTCGGGAAACGCCGACGGACGACGGGCCCGTCAAGACTCTGGCGACGCAACGCCTGACGACCCTGCGGCTTTCGGGTCACAGCTACGGAATCTGCGACATTGAGGGTCCTTCTGAGATCGGCTTTTGCGCTCCGGCATCGACCTCCGGAGCCGGCCATGGGGACATGCAGCCGGCCTCGGCGTCACGGGGCGACGCCGCCGCAGCACCGAGCTTGGGTTCCTGGCAAAGTCGGGGCATCGTGCATCTTGCCTTGAAGGAGACAAAGCCCGCCGTCGCCGACTTCCAGGCTGCCCTGGCTTTGGCGCCAACGGACCCTCGGCTACTCAACGACCTTGCCGTCGCCCTGTGGTTGCACTCCGTCGAAACGGACGACCCACGTCGCTTGGCAGCGGCTTTGGAGGCGCTAGAGAGGGCGACTGTCGAGGCCACCGCCCAGGGGTCGAAATCGCTAGAAGCCATGTTCAATCACGCCTTGCTGCTCTCCCACTTGGGGCTGGAACACAGCGCCAACGACGCCTGGAAGGCTTACCTCTCCATCGACTCGGATTCCCCATGGGCATTGGAAGCCCAGCTATGGCAGCAACGAGCCCAGGGCCCACGGCTGCCATCCTGGAAAAGCCAAGTGGCGACCTTCGAGCAGGCTCTGCAGAGCGAAAATACAAGACAGCTGGATGCTCTCGTGCAGCGCTATCCAGAGGAGATTCGGGTCTATGGCGAACGGCAGTTACTCGGCGCCTGGGCTCGAGCCATGGCGAGGGATGGGCAGCCGGAGGCTGCCTTTCTGCTGGCATCTACCCAAACCCTCGCCACGGCCAGGCTACGGGTGTTCGACGACGCCTCGATGGTCGAGGCGGTGACGATCATCGAGAATGCTCAGCGACCCACAGACCCCAGGCGATTGAGCTTGTTGGTGACCGGTCACTTAGCCTTTGCCGAAGGGCTCGACACCCTTTCTCAGGGCGACTCGGAAGCCAGTGCTGACAACTTCGACCGTGCTCGGTCCTTTCTCGAAGAGGCAGGTAGTCCCTATGCTGCACAGAGCGAGCTAGAAATTCTACGTTGTCTGTATCGGCAAAACCGCTATGACGAGGTAGCGCGTCGAGCAGGCACTCTCATCTCCAGCCTGGAGATGAGTCCTAGTGCCGAGCTTCGCATCAGAAGCCTATGGATTGAAGGATCAGCCCTCTTGGTGATGGGACGTTCATCGGAAGGCTTGCGATCCTACAACCGAGGTTTGGCGCTGACCATCCAACACCGCGACGCCGTGCGCCAGGGCATTCTCCACATGATGGTGGCCAGCGCCTATGGGGAGCTCGGGGACCTCGCCAACGCTTGGCGTCATCGCCTTGGCGCCCTGCGCCTGCTGGCGGGTCGCGAGACAGACCCCAAATTGGGTCTCGCCCTGGCCGAAGCGGCCTACGGTGCTCTACAACTGGATCTGCCTTGGGCAGCCTTGAAGATACAAAAGGAGGTAGTAGCTCTGGCTGATTCCAAGGACGACCCCCTGCCGCAGGTCATAGCCAGGCGCAATCAAGCGTCGATGCTCGGTCGGCTCGGAAAGCGTGCGGCAGCTCTGGAGACTTTGCATGAAGCGAGTCAGCTCAGCTGGCGCATCGCCGACCTCGAGCAGCGCCGCTGGGCCGAGGTCGACCTACGCTTCGAGGAGGCTCGTTGGATGCTGAATCACCAGCCAGAGATGGCGATTGAGCAGCTATCCGAAGTCTTGGCGGCCTACCAAGACACCGACTTCGAGATTCTGCTGCCTTGGGTGCTGCGCCTACGGGCCAAGGCTCATCAGCTGTTGGCTGATGCAGCAGGAGCCGAAAGAGATCTGCAAAGCGCCCTCGGCCACTTGGATCGCTTACGGTCATTGCGTCTCCGCCAGGAGCACCGCTTCTCCTTCATTGACGGCTTCCAGACCATCTACAACGACTTGCTGCGGCTACAAATCGATGTCGCCGAGCCCTCCGCCGTGCTCGACACCATGGAACGGGCGCGCTCTCGGCTGTTGCTCGATCGCCTGGGCCAGGGCCAGATGCCCCTTCAAGATGGGGCACCCCTGGTGGCGAGAACCCGTCCCGTCGACGAGCTCGTGTCTCTCCTACCAGACGATGTCACTTACGTTGCCTTCCACAGCCTGGCGGACCGGCTACTGGTGACGGCGATCCAGAATGGCAAAATTCGGGCCCAGGAAAATATCGATCTGACCGCCGCCGTTTTACAAACCAAGATCCTGGGCTTGGCCACCGCGACGACAAAAGAACAGTCATTGGACTTGGCCAACCTCCATCGCCTCTTGCTGGGACCGATCACCCAACATTTGAAAGTGGGCCAGCCCCTAGTCGTGGTACCCCATGGAGCCCTCTTCGGCCTGCCCTTCGCCGCCTTGATCGATCCCGCCACGGGTCGCTACCTGGTGCAAGACCATCCACTGCTCATCGTTCCCAGCCTCAACGTGTTGCTAGCGTTGCAAGCCAGGGCCAACAACCGTCCCCCCCTTCCCCTCGACGGCTTGATCCTCGCCGACCCTGCGTTCGATCGCAGCCTCTTCCCGGCGACGCTATCGCGCTTGCCGGGAGCCGCCGACGAAGGCGTCGCCGTGGCGGCCCTACTGAAGACATCCCGGTTGTTGCAAGGCAAGGACGCCAGCCGAGCCGCCCTGATGCGCCACATGGGTAGCTATGCCATCGTCCACCTCAGTGTCCACGGCCTGGCCAACACAGAAGCTCCCCTGCGTTCGCGGCTTGCCCTAGCACCCGAGGCGGATGATTCCGGCGTCCTCTACGGGCGAGATTTGGTGACCGGTGTCTCACTCCAGCAAACCCGTCTTGTTGTGCTCGCCGCATGTCGCTCCGCCGAGGGAGGCACTGCTCCCAGCGAAGGGGTCAGCGGCTTGGTATGGCCTCTGCTGGCGGGAGGCGTATCGCAGGTATTGGCCACCGTTCTGCCCGTCGACGACGCGACGTCATCCGCCCTCATGGAGCGTTTCTACCGTCATTTGGTCACGAGTCGGGAGCCACTCCATGCCTTGCGCTCAGCACAGTTGGAGAGTATTTCCGTCCAGGGTTCCGACCCCAGAGCAAATCCCTTGGACTGGGCATCGTTCCAGCTTTATGGCTCCATCACTGCACAAAATTCTTTGATGCGTCCAGAAAACACAGCCGGGTCGGCCCGGTAACAACCCTGAGGAGATTCTGATGATTACGTTGCGGATTATTTTCTATGGTTTGATTGCTTTTGCACCCGGTGCCTTCGACGATGGGACGATGGCGGCGATCTCCATTGACCCCGCCTCGGTCGAAGATGGCCACGTCCACGAGACCAGAATCTGGCAATACGAAAGTGTGCGTAAACGCCTTACACCAATCATCGAGCCTCAAACTGGAGAAGTTGTCTTTAAGAACAGATACCTTTCAATCAGAGAACTGGCTAACCAACCACCCGCCGTCACTGAAAACTTCCGAAATGCCGAGGACTCCCAACTAGAAATGGTTCCAAGAGGGAAGAACCACTTCAGGGACATCAGTTGGATTCCCGTCCTAGAAGACATCGAACCCTATGCAGGAGGATTGATCTCTTCAACCCTATGGGCACCACCGGAGTACCTAAACAGTATTTTCAAAATTGGAGGAGGAACACTTATACCATGCCACGTGGTTCACGAAGATGGCAAAGAAAACAAAATTCGAATTTTTCGCTTCAAGGCTAAAGGAGAAAACGATACAACATCAGACCCTAAACAGTCCATAGCCGACGCCGTGATGCTAGAAATGGAGATCAAAAACACGTCAGTCACTCTTCTCTCCCAAACCTTGGGCCAGATTTCCACAGAAGACATCGTACTTCGACCGAAGAATGGCGAGAAAAGCATCACAATAGTCATTGCAAACACCAAGAAATTAGACGAAGGCGACTGCACTCTGGAAGGCGAGGAGAATTGGGAAAAAGCAATAGATCATCATTTCGGCGCCTTCTACAATCTCACCCACTACTTTGTCAAGGCATCAGAATGGCGCCTTCCTCACGAAGAAGAAAGCCAATCTGTTGAAGCAGATCTACAGATCTGCGAAGCAGAAATTACTGCGCTAAAAAAGAACTTAGACACGGAAGCTAAAGGCACTTTCTTTGTAGATCAAATTCCGGAGGATGTCAATTGCGTAGATGTCACCCCACATTCTGCGCAGATTTGTTCTCCAAGCATGTTTTCATATGTCATGGAACCCTCTTCAGATCAGATTTTTGGTTCAATCAACATCTCGGAAACTTCAACCAGGAATTTGACCAGCCCCTCTACCTCCACCACGACCGCGAGACCCCCAAGACCCACCGATCGTAATCGCCCTGTGACCGGAATCCCAAGGCGCCAACAACAACCCCGACCCTAGCCGAAATACCACAGCGGTGAGATAGTGGACAGCACAGCGTCCACACCCAGTGGACGCCCTAACTAAGGAGACACCCATGCGCCCCCACCACTTACTCATTGCCGCCCTACTGCTCCTCGTCCCGACCTCGGTAGCTGTCGCCGATTGTGGTCAAGATCATGGGCATGACGCCGCCAACCACCAGATGCTGCAATTGCCCGACATGGCCGGCGACGGCGACGCCAAGGAAGTGAACGTGATGATGGACGAGGCCTATTTGAAGCTGGCCACCATCACTCTGCGTCGCGGCACGGTGTTGCCCGCCCACAGCGCCCCGGTAGCGGCGACGATTCAGGTGCTGGAGGGCAATGGCATCATCCACGTCGCGGGCGAAGCGGTGACGGTGACCGACGGCAGCATCGTGGTGCTGACGGCGGGCCAGGAGCATGACGTGGTGCCGGAGAAGGACAGCGACATGCTGCTCCTGGTGCACTATCTACGCTCCACTGAAGGCGGTGGCGAGGCCGAGGATCACCACGGCGATGACCACGGCGACAAGCACGACGACGACCACCACACCCACTGATTTCGATCGTCGCTGCCCACAGCCGGCACCACAGCGTGTAGTATCCGCCGATGTTGAAACGACGCATCATCGACGGCACCACCACCCCCGACGGTTGTGAGCTGGAGCTCTCCCAGCACGATCAAGACTTCTCCATCGACATCGACAAGTGGGAGCTGATGTCGAGTCGCGCCCACGGCTCGGAGGAGGCCATGGCTCGCCTGGCCTTGGACACCTTCAAGGGTTCAAAGCAGGCCCGTTGGCTGGTGGGGGGCTTGGGCATGGGTTTCACCCTGCGCGCCACCCTCGACGTCATCGACAGCTGCGGTGGCGGCTCGGTGGTGGTGGCGGAGGTCTTCCAGGCGGTGGTGGACTGGAATCGTGGCCCCCTGGCCCACCTGGCGTCGCACCCCTTGGACGATCCGCGGGCCGAAGTCTGGGTGGGCGATGTCTACGACCTCTTGGAGCCCGGCGCCAAGCCTTTCGACATCATCCTGCTCGATGTCGACAATGGCCCCGACGCCTTCACCCTGCGCAGCAACGAGCGGCTCTACCAGCCCGACGGACTGCAACGGCTGCGCAACTCCCTGAGCCCCGGCGGCGTGCTGGCCGTGTGGTCGTCCGCCGACCACAACGCCTTTCGTAGCCGCTTCGGCAAGGCGGGTTTCAAGGTGGCCACCAAGCGCGTGCCGGCGCGGCCCGATCGTCCGAAGAAGCGCAATGTGATCTTTCTCGGCACGCCGCGCTGAGTCGCCTGGCCATCGCGATAGACTGATCGCACCATGCGATACGTCCTCGCGATGACAGTTGCTATGACGGCGGCGCTGCTCCTGGTCTCGAGCTCGATGGCGGAGCCTGGGACGATGGTCGGCACGGCCGGTGCTGGTCCTGCCAAGGTCGATACAAAATCCCTGATCAGCGAAGCACGGCGGGTGCAGCAGACGGATCTGGCGGCCTGGGGCGAGCTGAGCTTCCAGCGTCAAGTGGTACGGGAACGGCTCGACGACAGCGACAACATCATCGCAACAACCTTGCTGGAATTCTGGGTGATTGCCAAGGGGGACGGTCGCTTCGATGAGGTGCTGCGGCGCATCGACGGCCGCTTGGCCAGCCGTTCACAGGTACGCGAGCATCGCCGTGCGAAACGCTTCGAAAAGCGCTATCGCACCGCTTTTGTCGGCGAGGCGACGGAGTACGCACAGGGGGATTTTTCCCTCGCCCACTTCATGACCCGACCCACCTACGAATACGGCGGCATCGAGTGGGTCGACGGCCGGCGTTGCCATCGGCTGGACTTCCCTGCCGAGCCGGCGAGTCAGGCCGGTGGCGGCATCGCCAGCCAGCTGAGCGCCGGTACGGAGGGCACCCTGTGGCTCGGCGCGGTGGGCCTGCATGCGGTGCGCGCCGAGAGCCGGTTGGTGCGTCCGGTGTCGGCGATGATGGGTCTGGTCAAGGTGGAACGGGTAGAGATCGAAATGGCCACCCAGCCGATGGGCGACCATCGGCTGCCGAGTCAAATCATCGTCACCACCACCAGCACCCTGGGTGGCCGTCGACAATACAAACGCAACCGCTTCCTCTACGATGCCCACCGCAGGGCCGACGCCCCGGCGTCCGACGGTGGCCCTTGACCGCCCGGCGCCCCGGTATGGGCCCATTGGGCCATGAACAGCCGGCCACAAGGGACTAGGTATGAAGGACAGCAGCACCTGGCGACATCTACAACACCTCGGCTTGCTGGCCGGCCCCTTGGCCGCCTGGGCGGCGATGACCTGGTTGCCAGGCGTCTATCAAGACGCCGCCGGATTGCCGGTGGAGCTCACCGTGGCGGGACGCGCCACCCTCGGCATGCTGCTGTGGATGGCCATCTGGTGGCTCACCGAGGCGATCGATATCGCCGCCACCGCCCTTCTGCCGGTGGCCGTATTCCCTCTGCTCGGCGTCGCCAGCCCCGACGCCGCGGCCTCACCCTATGCCTCGCAGCTCATTTTTCTCTTCCTGGGGGGCTTCCTGATCGCCGCCGCCATGCAACGCTGGGGCCTCGATCGTCGTTTTGCCCTCTGGGTGCTGCGCTGGGTGGGGCCCCGTCCGACCCACATGGTGGCCGGTTTCATGGCCGTGACAGCGGTGCTCAGCGCCTTCGTCTCCAATACCGCCACCGCCGCCATGATGCTGCCCATCGCCCTCAGCGTCGTGGCCTTGGTGGAACCGGACTGCAAGCCAGACCCAGTGCCCGTCGAGGCCGATGGCCCGCAGACCCCACCGACGGGACGCAACTTCAGTCTCTGTCTGATGCTCGGCATCGCCTACTCGGCGTCGATCGGTGGCATGGCCACCCTCATCGGGACGCCGCCCAACGGCATCATGGCGCAATTTGTGCGCGATCAACTGGCCGCCCCCTATCGCCAGGACATCGGCTTCAGCCGTTGGCTGCTCGTCGGCATGCCGTTTGCGTTGCTTTTCCTTCCCCTCGTCTGGTGGCTGCTGACCCGCTGGCTCTACCCCATTCGCCTCCGCCAGTTGGAGGGCGGCGCCAACCTGATCGCCGACCAGCTGCGCCGCTTGGGGCCGCCAAAGCGTGGCGAATGGATGGTGGCGGGCGTCTTTGTGGCCACTGCCGTCGGCTGGATCGGACGCCCCCTGTGGCAACGCTGGTTGCCGGGCATTCAGCTGAGTGACGCCGGCATCGCCATGGTCGCCGCCATGGCCCTCTTCATCCTGCCGTCGGATTGGCGACGCCGACGCACCGTCCTCGACTGGCAGACGGCACGGGGCATCCCCTGGGGGGTGCTGATTCTTTTCGGCGGTGGTTTGAGCCTGGCGGCGGCGGTGCGGGCCAACGGGGTCGGCGAATTCATCGGCAGCCATGTCCTAGGGCTGCGTCACGCCCCCACTTGGGTCCTGGTGCTGGCGGTGACCGTGCTGGTGATCTTCCTCACCGAGCTGACCTCCAATACCGCCACCACCGCCACCCTGCTGCCAATCCTGGCGGCGGTGGCCGAAGGGGTGGGCCTCAACCCGCTGCTGCTGGTGGTGCCCGCCACCTTGGCCGCCAGCTGTGCCTTCATGATGCCGGTGGCGACGCCGCCCAATGCCATCGTCTTCGGCTCGGGACGCCTGACCTTACCGGAGATGGCCCGGGCCGGCATTTGGCTGAATTTGATCGGCGCTGTCCTGGTGATGCTGGTGACCTATTGGGTGGTTATTCCACTGTTTGGGGCAGCTCCAGGCTCACAATAGGGTCCCGCGCAAAAATATGCTCCGCATTCGGGCCCGAGCCGTCGAAAAAAAAATGATCCAGTTTTCCCCACCAAGGCGCCCCTTGGTTCAGAGGCAGGCGATCCCGCCCTCACCGCCGAGGACCGCGTTGCTAGCGACGAGGCTCCAACCCGGTCGACGACGGGATCGGCTGTGCACCGCCGTCGTGGCGGTACTTGTTGAACCTGTTTGCGAAGGGATACCACAATGGAAAAGAACACCATCATCGACGCGCTGCGCAACGAAGACACGATGCTCGAGCTCAGCGACGAGCAACGCTCCATGCTGCCCGCCCATCCGGCGGGCGTGGTGGAGCTTGACGCGGCCAGCCTGAAGTCGGTCAGCGGTGGATTCGAACCCGCCACCGATGGCGATACCTACCCGCGGCCCCAGTGCTGCACCTGATGCCTCAGCGCTTCCGGCGCTGATCTCGAGACGGGCCCGCAGGGGCCCGTCCACCGGCGGAGCGGAGAGTCGATCTCCGCCCCGTCCCCGCCCACCGTGCCCGCAGCCGAATGACTCACCAGTCCCTGCTCACCTGTCACTGCTCACCCGTCACTGATCGGAACACCGCATGAACGCCACCGCCACAGCTCACCATGCCGCCTGGTCTCGGGCCGCCACCCTCGAAGAGCGGGCCGCTCTGCCGGGGCTGCGGAATCACCGGCAAGCCCCCTCCTTGGAACGTGCAAAACGACGTTTGCAACGCTGGCGCCGAATGGAGCCCTTTCGCCAATCGGGTCTCTTCCAAGAACGCCTGGCGAGCAGTGGCATCGAAGAAAGCCAGTTGCTCGAGTTGCTCAGCGAATCGGCGGAATCACTCAGCCAACGTTGGCCCGCAGCGCCCTCCTGGTGGGCCCAGCTGGACGAGGCACTAGGGCTGGCTGCGGAATCGACGGCCGAGGACCTGCCACCCCTCGGCAAGGCTGGTGCCAAGTCGCAAGACTCCTATCTGCAAGTGGCCGCCCCCCTGGTGCAACGGGCCCGTCGCTCTCTGCAGCGCCGACTCCAGAAGATATCGACGGAGCAAGATTGTTTGCCAATGGACGCCGCCGCCATCGAATCCCTGTGCAGCGCCTCCCTGCCCCAGGAGCTGCATTGGACATTGTGTCGGACGGTGGCCCTGGAAATGTACATCGCCGGGCTCGAAGGCAAGCTCAGTGGCGACACGCCGCAAGCCAGGCATGAGCATTTCTTTGCTCGCTACCAAGATCCCGAAGTGCGGCATCACTTCTTCCGGACCTATCCGTCCCTGGCTCGCCTGTTGAGCCGCCGCCTGGAGAACTGGCAATCTGCCAGCGCCGAGATGATCGAACGCCTGGCAACGGACTGGCCCCTGCTGCGCCGCACCTTCAGCCCAGACCAAGATCCAGGCGCCCTGGTTGAGGTGCAAAACGGCCTCGGGGACCGTCATCTCGGCGGCCGCACGGTGTGTAGCCTGCGCTTCGCCTCGGGCTTGCGTTTGATCTACAAAGCGCAGCCCATGGCGGTGGCGGTGCACTTCAACGGACTCCTTCGCTGGCTCGAAGAACGGGGCCTGGAACCTGCCATGCGACGCCTCGGCATCCTCGACCGTGGGGCCTACGGCTGGGTTGAATTTGTCGAGGCTGCTGCCTGTGGCAACCTGGACGAGGTTCGCCGCTTCTACCGTCGCCAAGGCTGCTGGTTGGCCCTGCTGCACGCCACCGGCGGCAGCGACATGCACTCCGAAAACCTCATCGCGGCGGGCGAGTATCCGGTGCTAATCGATTTCGAGACGGTCATCCAACCTCACTGGCGGGCCAGCTACGATGCCGACGCCTGGATCGATCACAGCAGATACATGCTGCGTCATACGGTGCTGCGCATCGGCTTGCTGCCGGTGCCCCAGGGCAATGATGGCCCGGACCGCAGCGGCCTCGGCTCCGTTGAGGGACAACGAGCCCGCTGCCCCGAGCTGGTGGGCCAGGGCACCGACGCGTTGCGCCTGCAGCTCCGCGAGGTGCCGATCCCCGAGCACAACCACCGGCCGATGCTCGACGGCCAGGCCATCGAGGTCAGCAATCATCTGCAGGAGCTGGACGAAGGCTTCACCGCCACCTATCGCCTGCTGCTGCGCCATCGCCACGACCTGCTGCTGCCCGGCGGTCCGCTCCATGCCTTCAAGAACGATTCCGTGCGCCTCGTCGTGCGCCCTACCCGCCTCTACGGCACCCTGCTGTACGAGAGCTACCATCCGTATTATCTCGGGGACGCCCTCGACCGTCATCGCCATTTTGATCACCTCTGGCACGACACCGAGCACATGCCCCGCCTCAAAGAGCTCATCCCGTTGGAAAGCCAGGCCCTGGAGCAAGGCGACATCCCCTACTTTGCCACCCACCTCAACGACCGTGACTTGCGGGCCGGTCGACAACACCGGCTGGCGAATTTCCTCCAGCACAGTGGCTTCGAGCAACTCTTGGATCGGCTGCGGGGGCTCGACGAAACAGATCTGGAACGACAGCGGGCCTTGATCTCAGATACCTTGATCGCTCACCAGAGCAACCGTGGCCTGCCGGCCCAGCGGCCGGCAGGGCAGCGGGTGGAGACGGGGCTGCGGGTGGAGACGGGGCTGCGGGCGGAGACGGGGCTGCGGGTGGAGACGGTGCCGGCCGATAACCTGGCAAGCCTCACCCCCGCCTTGATCGACGCCGCCGTGGGCCTCGGCGACCGCTTGCGAACCTTGGCTTTGCACAGCCGAGGATCTTCGGGTCAACCCCTGGCCAGCTGGATGCAACCGTCGGTAAATATTGACGGCAAATGCATCCTCACGCCGATGACGGCCCAGCTCTATGGTGGCCTGCCCGGCGTGGCGCTCTTTCTCGTCCACCTGGCCAAGCTCAGCGGCCTCGAGCGTTTCGACACCCTAGCGCGACAGGCCATGGCCTCCGTCGACTTGCAAATGGCCCAAGACCGGCATGGCCTGGTCAGCGTCGGTGGGTTCCAGGGATGGGGAGGCTGGCTCTACACCCTGCTGCGGCTGAGCACCCTCTGGCAGGAGCCCCACTGGCAACAACGGGCCATCGACTTGCTGCCGGCCGTCGAGGGCAAGATCGCTGAGGACGAGCACCTCGACGTCATCGCCGGGGTGGCCGGTCTGATCCCGCCGCTGCTCGCCCTGCACCGGCGTCGGCCCGGCAGTGGGGCGCTGCGATTGGCGGTGGGCTGTGGTCAAAGGCTCGCTGCGATGGCCTGCCCCCAGGACCAAGGAATCGCCTGGCCGTCAAAGCACGGTCGAGCCTTGGGGGGCTTCTCCCACGGCACAGCCGGTATCGCCTGGGCTCTGATGGAGCTTGCGGCGGCCCTCGAAGCGCACCCTGACGGATATGACGACATCCCGGCTCGTCGCTTCGGCGATCTCGCCGTCGACGCCCGGCGCTACGAAACCAGCCTCTGGCGTGCGGACTCCGGCACCTGGCACGATCTGCGGGGCGACGACCGACCGACGGCGTCCCACGGCACGGGGTCCCATGCCACAGAGTCCCACGGCACGGCGTCCCATGCCACAGAGTCCCACGGCGCGCCTATCGCCAGCCAAACCACCTGGTGCAATGGCGCCCCTGGCATCGGCCTGGGTCGCCTGGCCATGCTGCGGCACCGCCATCATCCGGCTTGGCGGCTCGATGCCGAGCGGGCTGTTCGATCGCTGCTCGAAGCGCCCTGTGGCATCTCCCACAGCCTGTGCCACGGCGATCTCGGCAACCTCGAGCTGTTGCTGCAAGGGCACCAAGTCCTCGGCGGCAAGGCGCCGGACGGCGTACCCTGGGAGCATCACCTCGGCCGTCGTGCCCGCCACATCCTGCACCGGGCCGCTACGGACGGCTGGATCGACGGCACCCTGCCGGGCATGCAGGCCCCAGGGCTGCTCAGTGGCTTGGCGGGCATCGGCTACGGATTGCTGCGTCTGGCAGCGCCACGTCGGGTGCCGGCGGTGCTGCTGCTGGAGGACACCGCAACAACTGTCGAGGGCGCGGTCGAGGTCTTACCTCATGGCTGACGATCTATGCCCAGGCGCACCCCACCAGCCGCAACCCACACCGCTTGCCCAGGCTGCTGCCCTATTCCGCCAAGAAGCCCTCGACCATCGGAGCCTCAGCCACACCGCCGAAGGCCATCCGCTGGAGATCTCCCCCCGCTGGCTGCAACGTGTCTACACACTGTTGGTGGGGTTTTTTGTTGCTGGCCTGGGATTTGCGGCCTTGGCGTCGATCGACGAATACGCCCAAGGCAAAGCGGTGGTGGCGGTGGACGGGCCCGACGCCGCTCCCCAAGTGCTGGTCAGCTTGCCCGGTCGCCATCGACCCCGCCTGCGCCGCGGCATGATGCTGCGCCTGGCCTTGCAGAACCGGCCCCACACTTATCAAGACCTGGTGATCGACAGCGTCTCCGACCGTGTCCTAGGGGTCGCCGCCAGCCGACAACTGCTGGGCCCGGAAGTGGCGGAGGCCATCGTCCTCGAGGGTCCGCAGGTGCTCGTCAAGGCCCACTGGCCGCATCCCCAGGTCGCCGGCGACGACCGAGGTTTTATCGGCATGCGCGGACGCGCCGAGGTACGCTTGGGCTCGCAGCCTTTGCTCTCCGTCCTCGTCCCCGCCCTGCGTCGAGCTGGTGGCAGCCATGGCTAGCTCGGGGGAGACGATGCGTTTGCTGGAACGATTCCCGGCCCTGGGAAACTTGGCCTTGGCACGCCGCCGCCGAAAGACCCCCTACATCTCGCAAATCTCAGGGGCCGATTGCGGCGCCGCGTGCCTGGCCATGGTGCTGGCATCCCACGGCAAACACTTGCGCCTCGAAGCGGTCCGCCAGCTGTGCAGCGTCGACCGCGACGGCGCCGACGCTGTCGCCATCTTGCAGGCCGGCAGGGGGGAAGGGTTGCGGGGTCGCGGCGTGCGCATCGACGATATCGACGACCTAAAATTGCTGGACACACCCGCCATCCTGCACTGGCGCTTCCATCACTTCGTGGTCCTGGACGCCGTCCACCGGCATGGCGCGACGATCATCGATCCCGGCCACGGCCGGCGGCGGGTCGGCCGTCAGGAGCTGCGACGGGCCTTCACCGGCATCGCCCTGACCTTCGAGCCAACGGACGACTTCGTCCCCGTCGCCAAACACGCCGTGGGCATCCGCCGCTATTTGCGGGTGATCGGCGAGCAGTCCAAGCTTCTGTGGCGCCTCCTGGTCACTTCCCTCCTGCTGCAGCTCCTGGCCCTCGCCTTGCCCGTCTCGACGGGCCTGTTGGTGGACCGCGTCCTGCCCCGCGGTGATGTACACCTGCTGGCGCTGCTGGCGGTGGGGCTGGCGGGGGTTCTCACCTTCGACTTCTTGGCCTCGTTCATTCGCGCCCATTTGATGCTGCACTTGCGCACCCGCTTGGACACCCGCATGACCTTGGGTTTCCTCGATCATCTCGTCGCTTTGCCCTACGGCTTCTTCCAACAACGCTCGACCGGCGACTTGATGATGCGGCTCAACAGCAATACGACGATCCGCGAAATGCTCACCGCCAGCGCCATGTCGGGTTTGCTCGACGGCATCCTGGTCAGCCTTTATCTCCTGCTGCTCTGCTGGAACCACCTCGAAATGGGTCTCATCGTTCTCTTTCTCGGGGGCTTGCGCATCGGCCTCTTCATCGTCACCCGGCGGCGGCATCGCGACCTGATGTCCCAATCCCTGGAGACCGAGGCGCGCTCCCGCAGCTACCAAGTGCAGCTGCTGTCGGGCATCGAAACCCTCAAGGCGGTGGGGGCGGAAGGACGGGCCGTGGAGCATTGGTCGAATCTCTTCGTCGACGAGCTCAACGTGGCCTTGGCCCGGGGTCGTCTCAGCGCCCTCTTCGACTCGCTGCTCGTCGCCCTGGGCCATGCCTCGCCGTTGATCATCCTCGTTTTCGGCACCCTGCGGGTCCTCGACGGGGACCTCACCCTGGGCACCATGCTGGCCCTCAATGCCCTGGCCATGGGTTTCCTCGCCCCCCTCTCCACCCTGGTGACCACCGCCATGCAGTTTCAGCTCATGGGCAGCTACATCGAGCGCATCGACGACGTCATGGAAACGCCCCGCGAGCAGCAAGGGGACGAGGTCATGCCGGCCCCCGATCTGCAAGGTCGCATTTCCCTCGATCAGGTGAGCTTCCGCTATAGCCCCCAGGCGCCCAAGGTGGTGCAAGATGTGTCGATCGATATCGAGGCGGGGAGCTTCATCGCCCTGGTGGGGGCTTCCGGGGCGGGAAAATCCACCTTGGCAGGCCTTCTCCTCGGGCTACATCAACCCACCGCTGGCCACCTACGCTACGACGGCCACGACCTCTGTGGTCTCGACTTGCCCTCCCTGCGTCGCCAGTTGGGCATCGTCTCGCAACAACCCTTTCTGTTCAACGGCACCATCCGCGACAACATCACCCTCACCGATCCGTCCTTGCCCTTGGCCCAAGTCATCGCAGCCGCCCGCCGAGCCCAAATCGACGCCGAGATCCAAGCCATGCCCATGGCTTATGCCACCCACCTGGCCGACGGCGGCGCCTCCCTCTCCGGCGGCCAGCGACAGCGCATCGCCCTGGCCCGTGCCCTGATTCACCGACCGGCCATCCTGCTCCTCGACGAAGCCACCAGCCAGCTCGACGCGATGACCGAAAGGCAGGTACAAAACGAGTTGGCCAAGCTCAGCACCACCCGCATTGTCATCGCCCATCGCCTCAGCACCATCGTCGATGCCGACACCATCCTGGTCATGGACCGAGGCAAAATCGTCGAACGGGGAAAGCACCACGAATTGATGGCCAAGAGGGGTCACTATGCAACGTTGGTGGCGGCTCAGATGCAGGGTTCCTGAGCCCACAGGGACAAAACGGCTCCCCTGGAGGGCAAATCGACATGACCTCCCGGCCCGAGCTCGGTATGCTGCGTGGCCATGGAAAAGCGAGAATCCCATGAGATCACCCGGTTGCTGGTCGCTTGGCGCGGTGGTGACGAGGACGCCCTGCCGCAGTTGCTGCCGATGGTCTATCGGCGGCTCAAGGAAATCGCCGGCTATCTGCTGAATCGAGAACGGGTGGATCACACCCTGGAAGCCACCGCCTTGGTGCATGAAGCCTATTTGCGGGTGGCGGATCTGGAGCAGATCAGCTGGCAGGACCGCGCCCACTTCTTCGCCATGTGTGCCCGCGTCATGCGTCGGGTTTTGGTGGATCATGCCCGCTACCATGGACGGGAAAAGCGCGATGCCGCCCTGCGCATCGACGGTATCGACCTCGGTGTCCTACCACAGCGGGAGGCCCCTGAGCTGACCGTGATCGATGAAGCGCTCAAGGCGTTGGCGGTCCACGATGCTGAGAAAGCGACCATCGTCGAGCTGCGTTTCTTCGGCGGCATGGACCGGGAGGAGATTGCCGAGGTGCTGGGTATCTCGAGCGCCACGGTCACCCGCCGATGGCGCTCGGCCCGCGCTTGGCTGATCCATTATCTGAAGGCTGACGGATAAGAAACTCCGAGGCCAAGTCTAGATAGTTCCCATCCGAGCAAACGATGAAGGGCGGGAGCCCTTCGGCTGTGCGCGGCCTCCGCAAACTCGCCCCAACGCTGACAAATCGGCCTAAACCCCTTGATATCAATGTTCCATCCCGTCCCCATGGCCCTGCGGCTCAGACAGCACTCCGTCCGTGCTCGCTCGAAGGGCCTCCCGCTGGCATCAATTTCGGTAAATCGGGCTAGGAACTAGACAGCCACCATCCCAGCCTCGTCTCTTCTTGCCTTGACAACCGATAAAACCCTGCATCTCCAGTTGCGTAGCAAATAGTTGATCCATCCTCAGGCGGCATGTCGCCTCTGAATATGAACCCTCGGCCTGGGCTGGTCGAGGACCTTCCATCGGGTCGAGCTCGACACCAGAGATCGGCCCTTCAGCTACAGATCCAAGGAGACTCTTCATGCAACATTGGAAAAAGAACCTTCGTCTCGTCGTTTCGCTGGTCGTCTTGCTCGGCCTCGCGGCAGTCCTGTCACCCAGCGGCTTACGGGCCCTGGTTCAGGCGGACAGCTCTCAGCACTTGTCGACCGAGGTCCACGCCGGCCCCACCGGTGCAGAGGATTGGATCGCCACGCCTGAGGCTCAGTTCCGTTCCCAGAACAATCTCTGTCCGGAAGGCTTCGAATGCCTCGAGCTCTGTGTCGGAGGGGAGGGCACCGGCACCTTCGAGTGTTGGCCGGCCAACCAGTGGTGATGGCGGTGGGCGACGAGCTGTCGCCCACCCAGCTGTGGGCCCCCGGGAACCCTGTTTCCGCGGGGCTCTCCGTCAATCCCCTGCCATGGATCAGGAGTGACGATGCACGGCGATGATTGGCAACAGGTCTGGGCGATTTTCGAAAGGGCCTTGGAGCGTGATCCACAAGGGCGGACTGCCTTTTTGCAAGAGGCCTGTGCCGGCCAACCGGGGCTGCGGCGCAGCGTCGAGAAACTGCTCGCCGCCGACGACGAGCCGGACAGCTTCCTCGATCGCCCGATCGCCAAACACGGATCCGGGGGCCGTACCGGCACCCCCCACAATCAACTCCCGGCGCAACAGCTGGCCAACGGCTCCACCATCGGTCCCTACCGCATCTTGCGCCGCATCGGCCAAGGGGGGATGAGCACCGTTTACCTGGCGGTGCGGGCCGACGATGCGTTCCATCGTCGCATGGTGATCAAGCTGATCCGCCCGGGCATGGAATCGGAAGCCCTGCAAGAGCGGCTGCGCACCGAGCGCCAAATCCTCGCCAGCCTCGACCATCCCTACATCGCTCGCCTCTACGATGGCGGCACCACCGACGACGGCCTGCCCTATTTTGTGCTCGAGTACATCGAAGGCATTCCCATCGACGAGTTCTGCGAGCAGAATCAGCTCGCCGTCGACGAGTGTCTGACCCTGTTTCGCAAAGTGTGCTCCGCCGTGGAATCGGCGCATCAAAACTTGGTGGTGCACCGGGATCTGAAACCCTCGAACATCCTGGTCACCGCCGATGGCGACCCTAAATTGCTGGATTTTGGGATCGCCAAGTTGCTCAACCCGGAGCTCGGGTCGATGAGCCTCGAGCCCACCGCCACCTGGCATCGGATCTTGACCCCCAACTACGCCAGCCCGGAACAGATTCGCGGCAAGCTCATTACCACCGCAAGCGACGTCTTCTCCCTCGGCGTCCTGCTCTACAAGCTGTTGACCGGGCGCCTTCCGCACCAGTTTTCCGGCCGCTCACCCCACGAAATCGAGGACATTCTGAGCACCTCGGAGCCGGTGCCCCCGAGTGTCGCGGTCACTGGTCCGGCAGCGGCCGAAGCGGCGCGAGGTGGTCAGCTCGAAGGCCAGCCCGCCTCGAACCGTGCCAGGCACCTGCGGCGACGGCTCACCGGCGATCTCGACGCCATCGTTCTCAAAGCCTTGCGCAATGTGCCGATGCGCCGCTATGCCTCGGTGACGCAGCTGGCCGAAGACATCGAGCGCTTTCAAACGGGTAGGCCGGTGGCGGCCCGGGTCGGCTCGTGGCGCTACCGAACGGGCCTGTTCGTCCGCCGGCATCGGCGCGGCGTCGGCGTGGCGGCGGCCTTGACCTCGGTTCTGGTGGGATTTGTCGTGGCCAGCAGCATGCAAGCGGCGCGTATCGCGGCCGAGCTCGAGCAAACCCGGCGCGAGCGAGACAAGAAGACCCAAGTGCTGGCTTTGGTGCGCAACATGTTCGAGCACAGTAATCCCTACGTCGTACCGGGCAAGGAGCTCACCGTCCGCGAGGCCCTGGAACGCAGCGTTCCGGTGCTCGAGGATGCCCTACACGGCCAACCGGAGGTGAGGGCCGAGCTGCTCGAGACCTCCGGCACCATTCTCGGGGTGCTCGGCGTGCTCGATATGTCTCGGGATCAGCTGACGGAAGCCCTGGAGATCCGTCGGCAACAACACATCGGAGCCAATGCGGAGGTGGTGGCGACCCTCAGCGCCCTGGCGGCCACCGAGAAGGAGCTCGGGCAGTTGGACCGCGCCGAGGCCCTGGCGCGACAAGCCGTCGCCATGGCCCGGCAGCTGGAACAGGACGTCCCAGCTCCGGGGCCCAAGTCCATCGTCTCGCAGCCCCTCAACGAGCTGGTCTCGGTGCTCTGCTACCGCAACGAGCTGGAGGCCGCCGAGCCCCTGGCCATGGAAGCACAAACCTTGACCCAGCAGCTGCCGGTCGGCAACCCGCAGCGGCTGGCCGCCACCTGGCACCTGGCCCGAATCCGCAGCGCCCAAGGTGACTATCGCGAAGCCGTACGGCTCAATCGCGAGACCTTGGCCATGCGACGCATTCACGACGGCGAGCACCACCCAGGCCAGATCGCCACCCTCAACAACCTGGGGCTCAACCTGCGCCGCCTGGAGGATTTCGAGGCTGCCGAAAAGGCCTATCGGGAAGCGGTGGAGCTACAACGCAGCAATTTCGGGCCGGAGCACGACAACGACTTCCTGCTCAACAACCTGGCCGGTGTCCTCTTCGCCATGGGCGACGTTTCGGCGGCTGAGGCCCTCTACCGAGAGGCCCGCGACATCGCTGTCCGACAGCGGGGCCCCAAACACTGGACGGTCTTCGTCTTCGAGCTACGCATCGCCCGCTGCCGTACCCTCCAGGGCGCCACCGTCGAGGCGGAGCACTCTCTCCGCGAGCTGCTCGACACCTGGCGTCCGGAGCTCGAAAATCACTGGCGCTACCAGGAGGGCCTGAGCATCCTCGGCGAGAGCCTCAGCACCCAGGGACGCTGCGACGAAGCCGGCCCCATCCTCACCGACGCCTTCGAAAATCTACTCGGCAAAGCCACCGAGCGCACCCGCCGTGACGCCTTCGAGCGACTGCGATCACATTTGGAACGTTGTGGCCAGAGCGAGCAAATCGCCTCGTTCGAAGCCAAGATCCAGCCCGCCATGGCGGCGGCTCCGCCGGCCCCGTGAGGCGCGACGTCTCGAAACATCCCTTTGCTGGAAAACCACGGAATCGCTTGGTTCTACTTTGTCAGATTGATTTGTCAGATGGACATCCTGGCCTTCCCCACCGAAGGAGCATTGAGGAGCGGGGGATTTGTTCCAGCGCCGGAGGAAGGCAAAAATCCCCCCTAAACTCCCTTTTGCAACGGGGGGAAGCCTGCGGCGGACACCAACTACGGCGCCGCGACTTGGACTTGTAATTGGACTTGTAATGGGAAACGGGCCACCACCCCATCGCCCGATGACGGCGACCCTGGGTGAACCTGCAACTCTCCCTGACCGGCAGGTAGGGCCTCGCTGAGCAACAACAGATCGATCTTCCCGGCGGCGTCGGCCCTCAGCCCCCGTCGCTGCCACAGAGTGTCGCCGGCCATCTTGTAGGACACGTCAAAGGCGGCACCGGGCGCCAGCCCGAGATCGAGCTCCAGGCTCAACCACTGGGGAGTCGGCGGCAGGCTCAGGTGACGTCGATTCTGCGGCGTATCCGTCGGCCCACCCCGCAAGGGCGCCAGGGCAATTTGCAGCGGCGATTGGGCCGAAGCTTGCAGAGCTGACAGCCGTGCCGATAGGTCCGTCAGCTGGCGTCCTTGGTCCACTAGACGCCAGGTTCCCCAGCCACCGAGCATCACCAAAACCACCGAAGCCATGGCCACCAGCGGCCGGGGCATCCTCTGTAAACGATGCCACAGGAGCGCCAGAAAGCCGACCTGAAGCCGTTGCGTGGCGTCCTGAACCGCCGTCTGCCGCAGGGTGTCGAGCAGCGTTTGGGTGGTTTCGAGGCGCTCGAGGCACTCGGGGCAATCGAGATAGTGCCGCTCGAAGCGCTCCACCTCCTCCGGATCCAGCCGGCCCAGCAGGTAGCGCTCGTGGAAGATACCGTCGTCGAAGGCGGCGGCGTGCGGCGAGGTCGACTCGGGTCGTTGCGAGAGGCCGCCCATCAGGCCACCTCCAGAGACTGTCGGGCGGAATCCAGGAGCTCCCTGAAACGGCCCCGCGCCCGATGCAGAACGCGGTTGAATTGCAGTCCGCTCAGGCCGAAGTCGCGGCAAATGGCGTCCTTGTCCTCCTCCGCCAGATAGAAGCGGTAAAGAATGAGGCGATCCCTCTCGGGACGCAGCTCCGCCAGCAGCCGACGCAATAACAGGCGGTGTTCCTGTTGCAGGGTGGAATCCAAGGGACTCGGCGACGGATCTCGGCGGTCCGGGAGATCATCCCCCACCGCTTCGGTCCGACGGCGGTGTCGTTTGCGGCTGTCGTTGAGGTAGAGCTTGCGGGCTGTGCCTTGGAGAAAGGGGCTGAGACCGCTGCCGTCCTCGAGACCGCGGCTGCGCAGCCGTTCGAGCACGACACGAAAAGTCTCTTGATGCAGGTCCTCAGCCCATGCCGAATCACGGGTCAGACGCCGAAGCAGAAAGAGAATGCCCCGGCTGTATCGCTGCACCAGCTCTTTCTCCGCCGCCGCATCCCCCCGCTGCACACGACGCACCAAGTGCGCCGCATCCCGGGGCGCCGGAATGCTGGCGGTGTCCAAGGGCGTCGCGGCGGCCCCAACCTCGTGCTCGGTCATCGCTTTGGAGTATACCAAGGCATCCGTTGCGACTTGGACACCGGGGGTCACGGGTTGGAGCTGCGTCAGCAACCTACGGGCCTTCCTCTTCGGCGGTCCAGGCGTCGGAGCCCCGATTCTTGACAACGAAGTTGCACCGCAGAGTGGTGTCCTGTATCCCATCCATTTTCAAGGTAAATCCGATATCTTCATCCCAGACTCCGGAAAAGCCCTGACGCCGAGCCCGGGGCTCCCGGCTGGCGGTCAATTGTTTCTCTTCACCGCTGGAGGCATCGCAAATCCGTAGGTTCACGCTACCGACTCCAGCCCTGTCGACGAGCACCTTGGAGCCCACCGATGGGCTGAGGTCGTGGGTCGATGAGGTGATGACAAAGGTCCTTGTGATGCTCTGCATGCTCATGCCAAGTCTCCCTAGAAATGATAGGTATCCCGGGACCGTACCGAGTCACTCTCGATGTCCATCAAGATACTGTCGTCAGTTTTCTGCCGATCGCACCGTGACGCCCCATCGCCCGTCCCCTTGCACCACGAAGCCGGCCCAGAAGAAGGGATCATGGAATTCAGGATCGGTCGCCAGTCGTCGCTGGGCGAGGCGCAGGGCCGCCGACGGCGAGAGCTGGTCGCGCAGCAGGGCGGTGTAGAAATGCCGCATGAGCTCGGCGGTGGCGGCGTCCTCCACTTGCCAAAGACTGGCCACCACGGCCCGACTGCCGGCTTGCAGAAAACCCCGGCTCAGCCCGACCAGACCTTCCCCACGCACTTCCTTGCCGAAGGCCGTGCGGCAGCCCGACAACACCACCAGATCGGCGTCGAGCTGCATGGCGTAGATATCTTCGAGGCTGAGAAAACCGTCCACCGGTTGTCCCGCGGCGCTCCAGCGGGACAGCATCAATCCGCTGGCGGAGGGTCGACTGGCGTCGATCAAGCCGTGGGTGGCGATGTGGAGCAACCTCGCCCCACCGGCCTCCGCCGCCAAAAGCCGCTGGCGCCGGGCGTCGAATCCCGAGGCGACGGTGACCCGCTCGGCGGGCAATAGGGCGGCGATGATCTGTGCCTCGCGACCGCTCCCGGGCAAGCGTTCCAGATCGAGGTCCTGGGGCTGCCTGGGCAATCCGGCGGCCCAGCGTCCGATGGCTGGATCAAAGCGCGGATCCAGGGGATTGAAGACCGGATCGGCCAGCAACAGCATGTCGACGGGCGCCGCCGACGGCAACCCTGCCGGGCGCCGGAGGACCGCCAAGGTCGACGCCGAGGGCAAATGCAACACCTCATGGTGCTCGACCAGCGGTTCCCCCGCCGCGTGCGGGTAGCGCAGGGCCGCGAAGGGCACAAAGTGTAAAGCCCCGTCGGCCACCACCAGCAGACGGCGTCCCAACAGCTCGCCCCGCAATGCATCGGCCAGTGGGGCCAGCAGATGCCGTGACAGCTCCCCCAGGGGATCGTCTCCGACCTCGCCTTGTTTTGGCGCAGCTCCCAGATGCTGGGTGGACAACCGCTTGTGGGAGGCCACCGCCAGGTCCTCGAGGAGCCGCCGCGACGGCAAGGCATAACTTTGGAGGGACTCCCGGGTCACCGTCCACAGGGTGCTCTGGCGCTCCCCCAAGGCGATCTCCAACAGCACCGAGCCGGGATCGAGCAACCGCTGGATCTGCCCGGCGTTCAAGCTGTGATCGAGCACCGCTAGATCGCGGGCCGGGGTGGCGGCCTCCCTCGGACGGGTACGGCGAACCGCCGCCTCGTCCAGCAGATCGATCAGCGACCGGGCCCGCCACATCTCGCTCAGGGCCAAGGCTCGTCGCTGCTGCTCGGCATCCCCGTCCTGCCGATAGCGGGCCATGGCGATGTCGACCGCAAGCTCGTAGGCCCGCCCCTTGGCAGCCAGGAAGGTCGCCCTCAGCTCGACGTTGGGCACGCCGCGACGCAGGGCTTCGATGGCCGCGATGGCGGCCTCCGCTTGATCCATCGCCGCCCGGCGGTCACCGCTGGCCAGCTCGGCCTCGGCCAGGGAGACGCGGCTTTCCACCTCGCCCCAACGGTCCCCCAACTCGAGCTGCAAGGCCAACCCGCGGTGTAGACTCTCGATGCCCGAGGCAGAGTGCCCCAGGTCCAACAGCAGGCGCCCACGGTCGCTCCAGGCATGGGCCTCGAATCGTCGATCCTTGGCTTCGGGAAGCCTTAGTAAGGCCTGATCCAAGGTTGCCAGCGCCTCTTGGGTTCGGCCCAGGGCCCGCAGGTCACGGGCCATCCACAGCTGGGTCAGGGCCTGGTGGCGCACCAAACCAAGCTGTTGACGCAGCTCCAGGGCGCGACGGCGGAAGGCCAAGGCTTTGGCGGGGTTGCCTTGGGCGTGGTAAAGGCTGCCCAAGTTGTTGAGGGTCACCGCTTGCCCCGCCAGATCCTCGGCCTGGCGCCGCCGCTCCAGTGCCTGCTCCAAGGCTTGCGCCGCTTGTTGTGTCTCCCCCAAGGCCAGGAGGCCGTAGCCCAGGTTGTTGAGGGTCCGGCCCTCGCCGGCCAGATCGCCGATTTGCCGTTGCAGCTCGATGGCCCGCTGATAGTCCGCCACCGCCTCACCCCAGAAACCGAGATAACGGCTCAGGGCGGCGCGATTGTTGAGCACCGCCGCCTGCTCCTCCAGATCACCGCTCAGCAGGTGCTGCTCCATGGCCAAGTCGTAATAGTGTCGCGCCTGCTCCGCTTCGCCGAGCTGATGATAGGTGCCGCCCAGGCTGTTGAGCAGGTTGCCGAGATGCCGTGCTGAGCCGTCGGCCGTGAGATCGGGCAGAGCTCGCAAATAGCATTGCCGGGCCTGCATCACGTCGCCGCGGCGATGTTGCAGCCGGCAGAGATTGAAGCTCGCCACCGCGGCCCCGTAGTCCTGACCCGCCCGCCGATAGAGCGCCACGGCTTGGGACAGGAGCTCTTCCGCCGCCTCCGCGTCGCCCTGAGAACGGCGCAGCAAAGCCGTGTGATTGAGCGCCGTGGCGATGAAACCGTCGTCCTCCGCCAGTCTCCAAGCCCTCAGGGCCTCGTCCATCCAAACCAACGCCTGGCGATTTTGATCGAGCTTGCGATGCAGGGTGCCCAAGGAATGGCTGTGCTCAGCGATGCGCCGTGCATCCCCCAAGACCCGCCAGGCCGCGAGGGCCTCTTTGAACGCCCCCACCGTCTCTTCGATCAGCCGTCGATCGCCACCGGAGACCACTCCGGCCGCCAGCTGACCGGCCACCGTCGACCTCAGCTCGGCCTGCCAGCGCCCGTCGTCTTCGCTGCCCGGCCGCAGTACCAGGCGATAGCGTCCAGCGGAGAAACCCGGGCGTAGGTATACCAACGCCGAACCGACAAACCTTGTCTCGATCTCGAAGGCCAGCCGCTCAGGGCCTTGGGCGTCGAAGAGACTGTCCACCCGAGCAATGCGCTGCCCTTGCCCTTGCCACAGCTCGAGCACCGCGTCGCCGGCCAATTGCTCGAGCTCGAGTAGCCAACGACCAGGCGATAACTCGAAGCTATGTCGATGCCTGGAGCTCGACTGAGCGCTGATCGCCTTCTCCACCCCTTGCCCCGGCGCCAGCTCGAAAAGGAGTTGAACCGGTGAGCCCTGGGCCTCTCCGGCACTCAGCAGTAGCCCCAAACACAGCCCCCAATACCATCGTCTTGAAGTGAGCATCTTGCGGTCAGTATGAATTGACGGTCAGGGCAGGTCAAGACGCGGTCGGTCGGCTCCCGACCCCATGGGACCGTCCTCGGGATATAGTTGGGCTCAAAGCGCTCGCTGGCCGCAGAGCGTATTGAGGAGAAAACCGGTGACCCATGACGACACATCACTTCCCCGTGGGGAGGTCACGCAGCTCATCCATAGCTGGCGGGCCGGGGATTCCAAAGCCCTGACAGATTTGATTCCCTATTTCTACAGCCAGTTGCGTCAAATCGCATCGTTCCAGCTGCGCAGTGAACGGCCCGACCACACGCTGCAGACCGCGGGCCTGGTCAACGAAGTCTTCTTGCGCCTGAGCAGTAGCAAGGAGGTGGACATCCAGGACCGCAAGCACTTCTTCCGTCTGGCAGCCCAGATCATGCGCCGCATTCTGGTGGACCACGCACGACAGCAGCAGGCGAACAAGAGAATCGGTGCCCACCAAAAGGTGAGCATCGAAGAACCCATGGCCATGGCCATGGCCGTGGTACCGCAAGATGTCGACATTTTGGCGCTGCATCAAGCCTTGGAAATGCTGGCCCAGATCCACCCTCGACAAGCCCAACTGATCGAGTTGCGCTATTTTGCCGGGCTCACTGAGGACGAAGCGGCGGAGGCGTTGGATGTGTCACGGGCTACCCTGGCGCGGGATTGGAAAGTGGCGCGCCATTGGTTGTTGGCACGGCTCAGCTCCCGTTAGGCCCCTGCGATGCCTCCGGTTGCCCCACCAGGAGGGCCAGAAAGCCGGGCAGAAAAGCAAACGTCCAACAGGCGAAATGCCATAGGTAGTTGGGTCCGTCGGGGGACGGTTGGGTCCAAATGCCGGCGATGGCGCCGAAGGCCAGACCGGACAACAGGGCCGCGGTGGTGCCCCGCAACAGGGCGCGGGAGAAGAGCTCCGGGTTGCCCCGGGCCCGGTTGTGCAGCCAAGAGGTGCCGAGCCACATGCCGATCCAGGTGATCAGCAGGGCCGGCAGGTAGCCCAGGGCCAAGGCGATGGGATAGAAGGCGGCGGCCAGCAACAGGCCGAGGGGCGGCAAGCTCAACAGCAGGAAACGCCACGCCTGGCGACGCCCGCTGGCCCAAGCCAGGACGGCGGCCAGGGCGAGGAAGATGACCACACCATGCAGGATCCCGGGAATGATGGCGCCGTCGGGAATGTAGTGGGTCCACAGGGCATCACCTAGGGTGGACAAACCACCCAGGGCCAAGGCGGCGATGACGGCTTTGGTAGCGTCGTTGCGCAGGGCGGCGAGATTCAACGGGAGCCTCCGGCGGCCGCCCTCGACAGATCCGAGGTGAAACCCTTGGCCTGCGACGACATCTGGATGGTGTGGGGGGCATATTGACCGTCCAACCAGACGATCCACTGGCGGTCCAGGTCCTCACGTACTTCGTCGACCGCCGCCGCCAAGGACTTGAGGGAATCGGTTTTGCGGCTTTGGCCCCAATCCCCCCTGGCGCTGCCCTTTGGATCCCAGACGTAAAACGGCACTCCGAGACGCTCCAAATAGCGCTTGGCCCGACCGATGTCGAGCCCGGCGGTGCTGTCCTCCAAGGAGCTGGGAATCAACACCACGGCGCGGCGCTTGCGGGATTCGTAGGCGGAGAGACCCGCCACTGCCACCGCCGACCCCAGCTGTAGGGCCTCTTTCTTCGGCGGCCCCATCAAATTGGACAACAACTCGTAGACGTCCCCGGTTTCGGCGCCATAGGCGGGGGACATGGGGAAGAGCTCGAATTGGGTATTGACCCCCTGGCTTTGGGTGGCCCGAGGAGCCAGAAAGCGCAGCTTGAGATCCTTGGGCAACTGCAGACTCTTGGGTGGTTTGTAACGCTCCCCGGGGCCCAAAAAACGGGGAAAGGCCCGTCCCATGACCACCACCACCTCGGCGTCGGCCTTTTCGACCGCCACCACCGACAGCACCTTCTCACCTTGGCGAAACCAGTCGCTGACCTTATCGACCGCCAAGGATGCCCTGCCCTTGCCCGTCGACCACACCGGGAAGGCGGTCATCTCGGTATTCACTTGATCACTGTAGGCGCCACCGAAAGTGACGTCGACCCGCGACGAGACGATGCCTTCAAAACGCATCTCGACACTCAACAAATGGAGCTCGGAGGTGTCCACCGGCGGCAATACCAAGCGCCTCGGGTCGTCCACTTTCAACGACACGCCGTCGAGGCTGGCCCGCACCGACTTCGGCTCCGCCCCGGCGGTGCTCTCCCAGGAGAGCACCGCCACCCGCGGCTGCCCGGCCACCGGCGGCTCCAGAACAACGCTCAGGGCCGCCCCTTCGGTGGGTAGATTGAGCCACTGCCCGGCCCGCGCCACCTCCCGCGATGCGGCGTCGTATCCGATGGCCTCGAGGTGCTGCGGCACCAGCTCGGGGCCGAAATCGACTCCGGTGGTCCAAGGCGGCTGACGCAGCATGGCGACTTGCTCGCCGTCGAGCCGCAACTCCACGGCGACCACCCCTTCACCCACCACCAAATCCACCGTCTGGGCGCCAAAGACCAAGCCGAGAAACAGGGACGCAAAAGCGATCATGGTGTGGTCGCCCCCCAGTTGATCGTGCTGCCGATTTCGAAGCCGTCGGCAAAAACCGGCGTCCGTTCATCGGCCCCGATGTCCCAGGGCCCGCTGGCAGGGCGTTGTGCCCCGTCGATGTCTTGGCCGCTGACGAAGCTCAGGTTGGCCCCCATGCCAACGGCGCAAGTATCCGCCGCCGCCAGGTGAAAATCGCCGGCCGCCCGGCTCACCAACTGCGGCTCACAAACCCGCGAGCTCCCTTCGCCCGACACCGTCGTCCGCCAAGCGGCCAGATCGCCGGTGCCCGTCAGGATATCGTCGACCCACAGGGCGTAGCGTCCTACCCCGTCATAGACATTGTGGTCGGTGTCGAGGCCGCTGGGCACGTAGCCCAGCACCATGTTGTGATCGTTGCTGTTGAGGTCGGTCACGATGTTGTTCTTGACCAAATAGTCCTGCTGCATGAAGACACGTAGCTGGGGTGCTCCGTCGGGGTTCGAGCCGATGAGGATGCCCGCCCCTTCGTCGCGACGGATGGGTCCAACGCAGGTATTGGCGACGATCTGGATCTGCCCCGGCACCGGTGCCGCATCGTTGCCGGGGTTGGCGCCAATGCAAGCTTCCCAAGTATTGCCGCCCACCGACGAGACGAAGTTGTTGGAAATGACCACGTCCCCCACCACTTCCCCCGGCGCGTCGCCTTCGGTATCGCCGGCATTTTCACCCTTCACCAAGATGCCGATATGACCAAAATCCCAGCTGGGGTAAGTATTGCGGAAAACGTTGCGGTCGACCACGATGTCGGTGGTGGGTCGGGCCAGGTTTTCGTCACAGGCACCATCCGACGAGCCGTTGATACGCACCGCCGTCCAGAAATCGATCACTTCGTTGTTGCGGATCACCCAATCTTGTAGGCATTGCACGATGACGAAGGTAATGGTCGCAAATCCGGTGCCGGCCAGGGGTGTCCAGGCATCGGTATTGAGATCCCACACCGAATCCAAAATTTCGCCACCGGTGATGTAACCCCAGGGTTTGAAGCTGGTGGCGGCGCCGCCGTCGTCGGCACGGATGATGCGGCTGATGTTCTGCCACCGCAGGGGTCCGGCGTCACTCTCACCGAGCTCCCCTTGGTGGGGCACACCACGCACGAACCATCCGCCGTTGTTGTGAAAGAGCATGTTGTTGAAATTCACCCAATGCAGGTTGGTGGTGAACAAATCGATGCTGATGATGTCCGAATCGTGGGAACGGTCGCCGTTGATGCGATGGGTTTCGATGTCGTGGAAGTACAGGTAGTCGTGCTCGGAGACGGGAGAAAACTTGATGAAACCGGAGTTGGTGGCCGGCACCAGGCGCCCGTAGTCGTTGGCGGAGAAATGGGCCATCTCCAGATAGCTGACGAAGCGGTCCAAGTGGAAGGTCCTGATGGACGAGCTGAAATTGCCGTTGAGCACCGCCACGTCCCCCGTGGCGCCGCAGCGGGTGCCGTTGTCGAAGGGCGGATAGCAGCCGTCGTCGTCGCGGTCCCAACCCACCAGCATCGTGGGCTGCGACGGGAAATGCCAATCCCGCGACTCGCTGCCGGAGGCGGGTACGACGTAGGTTTCCTCCAAACCACGAAAATTCATCGGCGGTGTGAGGCTCGACTCGTTGGAGGTGCCGCGGAAGCACAGGATGTCCTCGACACCGTTGCTGATGCCGTCCGCCACCGACCAAGCATGGCCGATGGTGCGGAAGGGGTCCAAGGCGCTGCCAGTGCCGGAGGTATCGCTGCCGTTTTGGGCATCGATGTAGATGAGGTCCTCATCGACACCATCCCCGTCGGGGTCCGGCGTGCCGGTGGCCGGATGGGTGGGATGGCTCGGGCCGCCGTCGCAGACGTTACAGTCCCCGGGCTCGAGCAGTGGGTCCGCCCCCGCCGGCTCGCCGAGGATGCCGTTGCGGTTCATGTCCAGGCCACAGGCACGGACTTTGTAACCTCTTTCCTGGGCGCTGGCTGGTGACTGCGAAGCTAGGCACAAAACCATGAGAATCGCCAGGACGCCGAGGTCTAGGCGTCGGATGAGGGACAACCGTCGGTTTTCTAAAGTTGAATTTTGAACAAAGCACTGAGTTGGGCTCATGGCGCCTCCCTAGATCGAACCGGCCTGCTCACTACCGCAGGCTCAGCCCTTGATGTCATTCGGCGGTCGAGGACCAATTGGACGTATCACCGCTCTCGAAATCGTCGGAGAGCAGACCATTGAAATTGTAGAGGCCGTCGATGAAAACCCGCAAAGCCTGCTGCTCAGCGATCTGCAGGAGATCGGAGTAGAAAAGGAAGAGGCCGAGATCGCCCACCATGCCTCCGGAGCTGCCGTTGCAATTCTGGGCCCCCAGGTAACGGTGGTCATAGGTGGCTGTATTGCTGGGATTGCCGGCGGCGGTGACGTCTTGGCCATTGACCAAAACTTGGTACTGGCCGGCTGCGTTGCGGTAGATCTCGATCAGCTGCCAGCGCTGCTCTTGCACGGTGATAGCGAAGGGCTCGCTGATCTGTACCTCCGGTGTGGCACCGGCACGAAAGAAAAGGGTCTCGTCGCTGGCGCTGTGGCGTAGGCCATTGTTGGAGTCACCGAAGTACCACCAATCGTCGGCTTGGTTCCGCGGCGCGACGAGCAAGAGCAAGCTGAAATCCCCCGACGCCTGGACCACATCGTCGAATTCCAGCTCGAGACATGCCATCTGGGTGGCATTGGGGCCCATTTCCGCAACCCGGGGGATACGAACACAGGGTTGCCCATTGACACAGTCGGAGACAAAAGCCGGCTTTTGGCGATCGTCTTGCCCGTGTTTGTGGCCCCGCACCCACTCGTCATCCTGCGCCCCGGAGCCGCAGGCGCCGCAGTTGTGGGGGCCTTGATCTTCCCACCAGCGGACGCAACCTTCGGGGGCATAACCCACCGCCCCTGGAATGGCACCGGCCACGGTGTCGCAGTAGAGCTCTGAAATGTCGGCAATCTCGGTGAACCGCTCATCGAAACATTGCTGGGTGTTGCAAGTCGCCACCGGCATCGGGCCCAGATCCGTGGCGGTGAAGTAGACCACCAGATTGTCCAGGTCCGTCGGCGTGGTGCCGCCCCAGGCGATCTGATGCACTGCGACAAGTCCGAGGAAAACCATCAAAGTGCTGAGCATGGACCGGCGGCGGCGCCCCCGGGGGCGATCTGCGAGAGAGGTCATAGGACGGGCTCCGGAGCTGGATAGGATGCGACTGACGGCGCAAAGGCCGGGTTCCTGACCCGTGCATACTATCCGAAGTGGAGCCAGACGTCATTTCCCACGACTCCATAGGCCCCATGCAAAGAGGCACCCCCCGTCGAAGAATCGGCGAGCGGTGCCCCTTGATCGATCATCGGCGGTCGGCTAGACCCCCGATTGGCCATCTGCAGCGACTCAGAAGGTCGGAACCGGCTCGGTGCTCGACCAGCCCGAGGTATCGCCGCTCTCGAACCCGTCGTCAAAGACCGCCTGTGACGACAGGCTCTGGAAAAGGTACAGCTCGCCATCGTCGTGCGTGAAGTAGAGCTCGCCGTCTTCGTCTTCGCCGAAGGAGGTGATACCGAATTGCAAGGTGCCGCTGGTGGTCCAGATGTTGCTCACCCAAGGGCCGGTGTCGTCGTCGGCGAACCAGACGGTGCCGCTGCAGTAGTCGGCGTAGACGTAAGTACCGACAAATCCCGGGATCGAGCCCCGGTAGCGGTAGCCGCCGGTGACCGAGCAGTTACCGCCGGAGTGGCTGTACTGCAAGATCGGAAAGTCGTAGTTTTCGATCGGCAGGCAACCGTTGGTGTTGAAGGGACTATTGCCTTCGTAGCAACGCCAACCCCAGTTCTCGCCGCCGCTGCTGGCGGCGGGCTGGAAGTCGATCTCTTCGATGGCGCCCTGCCCCACATCGGCGATGAACATGTCGCCGGTGCTGCGGTCGAAACTGAAACGGTAGGGATTGCGCACCCCGATGGCCCAGATCTCGTCGCAGGTACCATCGGCGCCGACAAAGGGGTTGTCGCCTGGAATGACATAGTTGCTCACCACGCCGCAGATCTCGCTTCCGATATCCGGCACCACCGCGGCGTGCTCCAAGACGCTGGCCGGATCGATATCGATGCGCAACATTTTACCGAGCAGCTTCAGAGGGTCCTGGGAATTGTTGGGGGTATCGCCGGACCCGCCCCCGTCGCCCATGCCGATATAGAGGTAGCCATCGGGACCGAAGTGGATGTCGCCACCGTTGTGGTTGGAGGCATCCTGCTCGATTTCCAGGATCACCACGTCCGAGTCCACATCCGCCACATTGGGATCGGCGGAGACGGTGTAGCGCTCGATGCGCGTCAGGTCGGGCCCGGCTCCCGGATCCCTCGTGTAGTTGACGAAGAACAACCCGTTGCTGGCGTAGTTGGGGTGGAATGCCAGGCCCAGGAGCCCTTGCTCATTTCCGGTATCGTCGACGGCGCCGGTGATATCGAGAAATGGGGTGGCCAACAGGGTGTCGGTGCTGAGATCGAAGATGCGGATACGTCCCACCTTCTCGATGATGAAGATGCGATCGGAGCCGTCGCCCGCATGGCGCACGGCCACCGGACGGGTGAGGCCCGAGGCCAGCTCGACAAATTGAAGATCTGCCGGAGGTGTGCCCGCCTCGGCCGGCGTGGCGCTGAGGTACAGGGACACCAAGGTGAGGACAGGCAGGAGCGACGCGGCGAGGGCGCGTCGGACGAAGGGACTTTGGAAAACTCGATAGGGTTTGGGCATCGCTACCTCCAAGCGGACGGTGCGGACCATCCTGGGTGAGATTACGGGCTGATGGCGGAGACCAGGGCATAGCCGATGGCGTATGTTTGGTCGAAGGAAGCATCTTGCCCCTTCGACGCCTACATTCCGCAGCCAAACATACCAAGGCCAAGGTCCAAGGCATACTAACCTCGGGCAAAAAAAATACCCTTCCAGAAGAAGGGCGCTAAAGCGTCGATTCAAGTGCTGTCGGATGCTGAATCCGTCACCGGGTCGGGGGTCGGCCGATGGCGGGAAGCCGTTGCAAGCTTTGCCGAGGAGCTCCAAGGGACCTTTCAAAAAAAGGGCCTACCATGGGGTGAGGAGGTACCATTGGGTGTTTCCGTTCGCCGGAACCGAGCACTGTTGAAATTCTGTAGGTGGTGCTGCCGGCTCGGATTCCGGTTTGGGAAGTTCTTTCTGCGCGGAGTTGTCGTCTCTTTCCCGGATCGAGCGCTGAAGTAAGCTGTGGGAGAATGACTGGCTCGATGTCGGGGCAGAGACTGCGACCTTCGCTGGCACTCGGCGAGCTCGGGTCGCGGACAACTCGTTGCCGCCCTACACTTGTATATGCGGAATCGATGAACCGATCCGATACTCTGGATAAAAATTAATTGAAGAAAGTTCGACCCCCCGCCATCGAAGGTCCAGCCCAGCGGCCCATGACGCTCATTTTAGAGACAGAACGGCTCACCCTACGTCACCTAAATCTCGACGACGCCCCCTTCATCGTCAAGCTGCTCAACGACCCCGACTTCCTCCACTTCATCGGTGACCGTGGGGTGAGGAACCTGGAAGACGCCGAGCACTATCTGCAGAACGGACCCATGGCCAGCTACCGCCAGCACGGATTCGGCCTTTTCATGACCCAGCTGCGCCACTGCGGCACCGCCATCGGTATTTGCGGTCTGCTGCGTCGCCTCACCCTGCCCGATGTCGATGTCGGCTTCGCGTTGCTACCGGCCTTCCGTGGACAGGGATATGCCAGTGAGGCGGCAGCCGCCACGGTCTGTTGGGGTCGTCGGGAGCTCGGGCTGCAACGCATCATCGCCATCACCTCGCCCGACAATCTGGGCTCGGCCCGGGTCCTGGAAAAGATCGGTCTGCGCTTCGCCGGCCTGACCCGCCTGGACGGGGAGAGCGTCGACACCTGCCTGTTCGTGCCGGACTTGGACACTTCCTAGTCAGCGGGTTGTCACCCGCGACGCAAAGGTGACCTGGTGGTCGTCGTCCACCATGAAGCGGTAAGCCTCGTTGAGCCCCGCCTTGCCGCTGTGGGTGAACACCAGGACCCGCTGGCCGTCGGTGCGCAGGTGCACAATGCCAAAGTTGCTGCGCTCGAAACCGAAGAACACACCCGCCGGATCTCCAACCCGGCGTTGGCCGGTGAAAAGTTGCCGTAGCTCCTCACCGGTGAAGGTGCGATCCCGATGCTCTTTGAAGAAGGCGGCCAAGTCTTGCCGCGTATGGCATTCCTTCTTGGTCTTGAAAAAAGCGGCCAGCTCGGTACAGAAAACGATGCCGGTTTTCTGACGCATGGACTTGCCAATGGCCGCCATCAAGGTGGCGCGGGGATGAATGTGCTCCTTGGCGGCGCTTTCGTCGCCGGAGGAGATGATGGTCACCACCGGCCGCATGGCCTCCAGGGACTTGAAATCGAAATCACTGGAGCCATGGTGCGGCGCCTTGACCACTTCCGCCTCCAACTGCTCGGGGCCGAGTTGATCGAACATCAAGTCCATCGATTCATGATTGAGATCGCCGGTCAGGTTCAAACGCACATTGCCGTAAGTCAACCGCAGCGCCACCGAGTGGCCGTTGATGGTGTGGGCCACCGACGGTGAGCCCGCCCGCTCGTCCCCTTGCTCCAAATGTAGCTCGGCGGTCTTCTTCGGCTTCTTGAAGAAACGTAAACCCTGGACGGTGTCGCCGTCCTGCTGTACCTCCTCGGCGAAGGGACCCTGCAGCTCGACCTGGATATCCTCCGCCGCCAAGAAGTCAAAGAGCTCCGCCTCGTCCATGCCCACGGCCAGGCGCCGCAACTCGATGGGCCCCCGCTGTCGCCAATGCTCTAGGGTCTCGACCCAACGTCCGAAGGGCCGGTTGCGCTCCGCCGCCGGCACGGTGGAGGGGTCGTCGACTAATTGGGTGACATAGAGTCGTCCATCCTTCTCGACGGTGGGGCCCAAACGCTCTTTTTCTGGCACCCTGCCCGGACGCTTGACCAGACCATTGTGGAAGACCCGGCGCGGATGGATGAACAGACGCTTTCTCAGCCGATCGCCGGTCAGCGTTTCCGAGCGCCGAATATCGTTGAGCCCGTCGAAGTGATCGGCGTCGCCGTGGGTGACGAGGATGGCGTCCACTTCCAACGGCGCCTGCTCCGAGGTCTGGCGATGCCGGAAGCGTTGGGCCAGATGACGGGCGAAGAGCTTATTGTCACCGCCGTCGATGAGCACCACCTTGCCCTCGGGGGTTTCCAGCACCAGGCCGTCCCCCTGCTGCACATCGACCATGGAAAACTTGAGGACTCCGGTGTCGCGCAGGGGCGGCGCCCCTTTGATCCAGCCCTCGAAGGGGCCATCGAAGTAGCCATGCACCCGCACTCGGGTATATTTGCCATCGTCGCTGGTGCCCAAGGTCTCGATGGCGTCGCCGAAGGCCAGGGTCACCCTGGCTTTGCTTCGGGAGAGGGGTTCTCTGCGTACTCGGACAAAATCATCGTCGATATACTGGATGGCCATGACGAAACCTCCTGGACGGACGGGTGAACCTAGACAAGGCGGCGGACGCATCCTCCGAGTGAGTTACCAAGAAAGACCCATGGCATACAATCAAGGGCATACAATCGGCTCTACTGATCAACGCGACAAAAACGCGCCTTGAACGTCTCCATCACCGATATTCGCTCCCCGAGGTATGCCCATGTCCCAGCAATTTTTTGTCCTACGCCGCCGCCGCTGCGCAGCCATCGTCTTGACCTTGGGCTGCTTACTGCTCAGTGGATGCGCCTCCCTGAGCCTGCAGGCGCCGGATATCACTTTGGTCAACCTCGAATTCACCGATCTTACGCTGTTCGAGACCAGCGGCGTCTTCGAGGTGCGTTTGGCCAATGAAAACCCTCAGCCCCTGCGCATCGAAGGTGGTGTGTACAGTCTGTACGTTGACGGCTTGCGCATCGGCAAGGGGCTCAGCAACCGCCAGCTGGAGATCGCCCCCTTCACCACCGTCGTCGACGCGGTGGAGGTACACATCAACAACCTGACCATGGCGACACGGCTGCAATCGATTTTCGACAGCGGCGCCTTCAGCTACCGCATCAAAGCCAAGATCCATGTCGCCACCGACCTGGGCCGTCGCTCCCTGAGCCTGAGCAAAGATGGGACCTTCGATTTCGCGGCGGCGTCGAGCGATATTTCAGAGGACGTTCATTAACAAACGCCAACCGACAAAGGACACCAGGCCACCGGCGATGGTGAGCAGCAAGTGCTGGTACTTCCAAGCCAAAACGCCGGATACCAGGCTGGCGAAGAGGTAGGCGTTGTCCCATCCCAAGTCGAGGTGACCGGCGGGCATCAGCACCATGGGGGAAATGATCGCCGTCAGGACCGCCACCGGCACATATTCCAAGGCCCGGTGCACCCCCTCGGATAGGCGTATCCTGCCGACCCATAACATCGGTAGGTAGCGCACTGGGAAGGTCACCGCCACCATGCCCAGGGTGAGCAGTATCTCGAAACGACTCATCGTCGACACCTCATCGGTGATCTCCCTCGGCCTCAGAGGGCTCCACCGTCGATGTCGTTGCCCGGGCCATTCGTCCTTCGGTCCAGTAGCCGGCCGTGATGCCCGCCAGGGCGGCGACCATCAGACCCATATTGTGGGGCAATTGACGGGCCAGCAGAGCGGCCCCACCGGCCACCAGGGCCGCCACTACTTTCGGTCGATTGCGAATCAAGGGCACGGTGATACCGATGAAGGTCACCACCATGGCGAAATCGAGCCCCCAATCCGCCAAGCCCTCCAAGCGCGGCCCAGCCACCAAGCCGAGGGCCGTCCAAGCTAGCCAGTTGACCCACATGGCCGCCGCTGCTCCAAGGTGATAGACGTGGGTCGGTCGGTGCCCCCCTTCTTCGGCGTACCGTCGGATGACCACGGCGTACGCCTCGTCGGTGAGCAAAAAAGCCAGGGGCACCATCCAACGCTGCGGCAAACCGCGGACGAAGGGAGCCAGGGAAGCGCCATAGAGGGCATGGCGGGCATTGATCACAAACGTCGTCAAGAGGATCACCGCCAGCCCCACCCCATCGGCCACCAACTTGGCGGCCACAAATTGGGCCGAGCCCGCAAACACCAAACCCGAGCTCGCCAACACCGCCCAAGGGCTCAAGCCGCTACCGAATCCGAGCAGTCCGAAGAGCACGCCGAACGGGGTCGTGCCGATGAGCAACGGCACCACATCGCGCACTCCGTGCAGCACCTCGTGCCAAGGGAAACTGGAGCCTGCCGCCACCTCTTGGGATGGAGACGGATCGTTGTGGATCGACATGGAACCTCCCTGTGAGGTCCGGGAGAGTATCAGTAAACTTTGGAGGAGCCGCCGCGTCGGCTCCGACCTCAAGGAACCAAAACAAACTCCCCAAGCGGACCGCAAGCTTCGTCCTGCTGATCGACAAAAGCCTCCACCGTCCATCGACCATAAAGCCGGTGGGTGACGATGGAGGTGCCCGCCACCGGCAATCTCAGGCTGGCGCTGCTCACTGTGGCGCTGACCGGTTGCAGGATTTGCAAATCGACGGCAAAGGGATGACCCGCAAGCCGTCGCTGAGCGCCTTGCAGGCCGGTGTCGGAGGCGATCGGCGCGCTTTTGGTTTGGTAATGGTGACCGCGGGGGGTGGTCAGGCGCAGATGCAGCACGTGGTCACCGCTGAGCTGGCCGTCGAAGTAAACGTCGAAAAGCAGGTCGAGGACCCGATCGGCGGAGAAGACGGCCTCCCCTTGGCCCCAGGCGGTGAGACCGCCGCTTTCGAAGGAATCGGCGAAGAGCTGTCCGTTGCTCGATCTGACATCGATGCCGACACAGGCGGGCAGCGCTTTGTCGACGCCGACGGGGGCAGGTGCCGGCGGCGGCGATGCCGCAGCGGCAGCTTCGGACGGCTGCCCGGCTTCGGACTCTGGACCCGCCGTCGCTTGTTTGTCCGTCTTCTGCTTCGACGCCTGGGCGCTGAGATCATCGTTGGGTGGTGGTAACGGCGTGGCATCGATGAGCACCACCGGCTCGTCTTGGGCCGTGGCCACGGTCACCAGGCAGCAGCCGGCCGCCAACATCAGCAGGGCGATCCCTAGGCGGAGGCGGGGCGAGGGACGGCGCCCTGTTGTTGGGCGTCGGAAGGCTCGGGTTTCGGTCGATTGGCCTTGCATCACGGCTCCAGATCAGGGCAAGGGTACGGAGACGGCATAGAGGCGGCCGTTTTCCGCACCGACGTAGGCGATGTCGTTGATGGTGTCGAGGGCTGGGGACCCGGTGGTGGCGCTGCCGTCGCCCAGGAGAACGGAGGTGATCGACGGCAACGGCCCAGCGATATCGAGTTGGTAGAGGCGCCCGTCACTGGACCCCACCCAGGCATAGCGCCCGCCATTGAACGGCAAGGCGAGGGGTGGGGAGGGATCGGGAATGGTGCTCACCGACCACTTCAAACTGGCGCTGGCACCGTTGTTGGTCACCGACCACAGACGGTTGCTGGTGCTGAAAAGGATGTCGGAGGTGCCGAAGTCGGGCCACACCGGGCCCCTCACCGGACCATCACCACTGACCCAGGGGGCGCCCCACAGATCGGCTCCGGTGGTGGCATCGAGGGCATGCACCAAGCCGCCGCTGGTGCCGACGTAGGCCACCCCTCCGACCAGACTGACGGCGGTGTCGATATCCCCCAGATCCCTGGCCCATTGCAGGGTGGCGGAGGTGCCGTCGAATTGGATACACCACACGGTATTGGAGCTGCCTCCGCTGCGACGGCGGCTAGTGAAATAGGCCCGTGAGGTGGCGTAGTCGAGGGACGGGGTGGCGGAGATCATGCCGATGCCGGTATCGTCCCCGCCCTGGGCCAGGCTGTTGGTGAAGGACCAGGCCACCGTGCCGTCCGCCAGGTTGAGGCCCACCATCTCGTTGTCGGCGGCGGCGTTGCGGGTGCCGGCAAAAATCAAATCGGCGACGCCGCCGTATTGCGTGAACATGCCCGCCGGCCCCGCCTGCACCATGCCGCCCAGCACTGAGCTGGACCACAACTGCTGGCCGGTGTCGGCGTCGACGGCATAAACCCGCCCTTCTTGGGAGCCGAGGAAGGCCACTTTGCTGGCCCCGCCGAGGGCCACCGGCACGACCGCAGGACGCCCTTGGGCCGGACCGTTCATCGCCAGTGGCGTCCAACCGCTGGGCCAAGTGCCGGTGCCGCCTGCGGTATCCATCGAGTGCAGGACACGATCGTTCGATACCGCAAAGACGGACCCTACACCGGGGGGCGCCAGGGCCGTGGCACCGGTGGAATAGGCCCAGTTGACGGCGGCGCTGGAATCGAAGGGCCGAGCCGAGACCGTCTTGCGGGACGAGGTCTCGCCGGAGCCGTTGTCGACGAAGGCGCTGTAGTAATAGGTGGTGGCGTTACTGAGTCCGCCGTGGGTGAAGCTTCCCTTGCCCCCCAGGCCGTCGTTTTGATCCACCAACAGGGTGCCATCGGTGACATCGGCGGGATAGTCAACGCTGGACCAGCGCACCACCGTCGAGCCATAGCCCCCGGCGGCGGGATTGAGCCATTCGACGACGTTCTGCTGCTGGCTGGCAGTGGCGGTGAGGAATTGCACCCCTTCGGGCGCCGCGTTGCAACTGGCGGGGGTGACGGCGATGATCTGCACATCGTCGATCATCCAACCGTCGTCGGCGGTGTTGAAGTCATCGGCGCCGTGGTTCCAGGTCAGCCACACCCGCTGGCCGGCAAAGGCAGTGAGATCGAAGGTGGCTCCCACACAGCCGCCGGAGTCGCCGATGTAGGCGGCGCCCCCGGGCCAGGGATGGCAAAAGAACGTCGAGTTGCGAACCGTGCCAGGATACCCCCCCAGCGGCGTCAAGGTGGTGAAAGTCGGCCAGTTGTCAGCGCTGAGCAACAGTCTGCCGCCGTCCCAGTCTGGGGGCTCGAAGTCGTAGTCGTGGTTGAAGGTCAGGGTGATCGAGGTCGCCGTTGCCGGTAGGACGATGCCACCGTCGGTAAAGGGTGGCCCACCGCTGGGCGGTTGCCCGAGAATCACCGCGCCGTTGACATAGGTGCCGTAGGCGGGATTCGCCACCTGATCGTTGGAGGCCAGGGTATTGCCGGTGCAAAAGCCGGTCTCGGGGCGATACCAAAGATCGCTGTAGGTGGCGGGGCAACCTCCTCCAGGGCTACCGAACGAGAAGCCGAAGGCCCAGGCATCGGACGGCGATTGGTTGCCGTCGAAATCGTCTTGGAAAACCACCGTGCTGCCGGACCCGCCCACCGAGCCGCTGAGCTCGACGACGTTGCCGTCCACATTGCCGTTGCGACAAGGCCCACCGCCACCCAGGGCATCGTCCTCCGCCTGCACAACATAATAGTAAGTCGTGCTGCTGGTCACCGTCGTATCATCGAAGAACGGTGTGGTGACACAAGCCTGGAGCAGATTACCGGGCCCCGGCAGGAAGCCGGAGGATGTCGAGCGATAGACGTTGTAGACCACCGGACCACCGCCGCAGTTGTTGCTGCCCCCGCTCCACGCCAAACGCAGACCGCACGAGCCACCGCTGCTGGTGGGCGCCACGGCGCTGAGGCCAGCGAAGGAAGGGGCCGTCGAGCAATCGCCGAAGGGGGTGGCGGACGCCCCGTTCGAATCGCTGGACTCACAGGTGTCGAAGGCCCGCACCACGTAGTAGTAGGTGACGCCGGCCGTCACCGAGAGATCGTTGTAGCTGGTGACGGCGCCGCCGACGGAGCCGACTTGGGCATAGGGACCACCCATCGAGGTCGATCGGTAGATGCGGTAGGCAGCGGGCTGTGGCGCCACCGGCGACCAGCTCAAATCGAGCTGCCCCGGAGTCGTCGCCAGGGCCGCCAGGCCGGTGGGGGCGGCGGGCGGTGTGCAGGCGACACAGAGGTCATCCTGGGCGTCGCAGCCTTGGAACGACACATTGCTCCAGCGCACCTGATCGAACCAGTGGCCGGTATTGGCGATCGACACGTCGGTGTTGTAGTTGATCTCCAGGTAGTAGGACTGCCCCGCCGTCAAGGTACTGAGGTCGAAGGTGGCGTCGCCCCAAGTCAGGTTGGTCCCCGCCCAGCCGGCCTCGGTTCCCACGTGGCCCACCGGATTCCAGGGTCCCCCGGCGGTGTAGGTGCGGCCGCTGGGAGTCAGCACGGTGTGCACACCGCTCGATACCTGCACCGCGTGCACATTGGCCCGGTCCCAGAAAGGGTTCTCGATGTCGTAGCGGACGGCGATGATCACCGAAGTGGCGCCGGCCCCCTGGCGGAAAATCGGTGACCTGGCGACATCGAGCCGATCGTCGGCACCGCTGGTGGAATGCACCGACCAGGCGCCCGAAGCGGCGGTGACATTCTCCCGCTGGTAGCCGCTGACCAAGCTCCAGCCGTCGGTGCCGGTTTCAAAATCGTCGGTCCGGGTGGCGGTGAGCGCCAGATCCTGCTCCACCGGCCCATGGCTGAAGCTGTCGATATTGCTACCGCTCATTTCGTCGGCGGTGACGGCGATGTCGAAGGGAGCCGATTGGCCGCAGCTGGCGCCATCGAGGCTGAAGTCGAAGCTGCCGGTGGTCTGACTGCTGACCGCCAGACCACCCAGGTTGACCGGCATGGCGGTGTCGATGGTCACCGCCCCATCGCTGCTGGTGACGGTGAAGCGGACATTGCTCAGCGCCCCCGAGCCGTCATTGGTGATCGCCACTTGCAGGCGACCGGTCTCGCAATTATCGACAAAACCGTCGGCATCGTTGTCGACGGGCACGGCGGACAAGGTGGCCGAGGCATCGACATACTTGGCGCTGGGGCCGAGCACCGGGGAGCCGCTCAGGCAGACGGACGGAGCCGAGGCACAGGACTCCGTGCCCACCGGGTGGCGCACCACCTGGTAGTAATACGTGCTGCCGTTGGCGACATCGGCATCGACGAACGAGCTGCCGCTGACGTCGTTGGCGATGCGCGTGAAGCCGGCGCTGCACCCCACCTCGTTGCGGAAGACATCGATCACATCGGGGCTGGGATCAGGCGACCAGCCGAGGGTCACCTGATTGTTGCCGGCCGTCGGTGGGTTGAGGGTCGGGGTGGCGGGCTGTGGGCAACCGCGAAAGCATGTGGTGACGTCGGCAGCGCAGGCACTGCCGGCGGTGTTGCCGATGCCGTGGCGGTTAAAGGCGGCGGCGATCTGGCAGGCGTGGGGCGTGCCGTTGGCCAGGTTGCCGTCGTCGTCGTCCACCAGGCGGAAGGTCTTCCAATTGCTGCCCGCATTGCAACCGTCGGAGGTCCAGGTGGGGTTGCTACGGGTGCAAGTGAACGCCTGGTTGGCGGCGCTGCGGGAGAGGTACCACAGGCGATCCACCGTCTGCCACGCTCCAGCCTCGTTGTAGGGTCCACCGGCCCCGGGGCAGTTGTAATCGGCGAAGCCGGCGTTGCGCCCGCCGCAGCCGGAGCGAAGATCTTGGGCCGCCAAGTCCCACAGGGCACCCGACGAAACATAGGACTCGCAATGTCCTTCTTTGTCGTTGGGCTGAGCCGCACCGTTGCCGCAGGGACCGTTATAACCGCCGCCGCTGTCGCTCGGGCAAATGGGCTGGGTGAAGCTAGCGACGGTCATCGGCGCGTTGTTGCTGTGCTTGCCCCAGTCGATGTCGCGCACACCGTCACATTGGCTACAAGCATTGCCGTAACCGCCGCAATTGGTGTTCAAGAAGCCCTGTCCGGTGCAGGAATCGTGGGTTTGCAGAGCAGCCGAAAAATCGCCATAGGTCTCGCCGGTGCCATTCTCCACGGACGAGCCGTTGCCGTCGTTGCTGTCCATGCCGTGGCCCCACTCGTGCAGGGCGATACCGGCGTCCTCACCGGTGTTGTTGCAGCCGCCACCGCTGGTGTAGAAGTTGACCGAAACCCCGTTCCAGAAGGCATTGCAGTTGTTGTTGATATTGACGTTGGCGGTGAGTGAAGCCTGTAGCCAAGCATTGGCGGGCAGATAGGCGCGACCCTTTTCCTTGATCTTGTTGAGATGCCAATACTGTTGCCGGGCGGCGGCGGTATTGTCGTTGATGCCCAAAGCGGTGGTGCAATCCCCGGGACCGCCGGGTCCATAGGTGCCGAAATCGATGTCACCACTGCCGTCGCTGGTCTGGGTACCGGGCGTCCCGGCGCAGTTGTCGTTGATGTTGACGTAGGGCCCCTGATGGCGAGCCGTCTGCCCTGTACCGTCCCAGGCATAGATACCCGAGGTATTGGCCGTGCCGCCGGTGGGATTGACCGTGGCGAACGGCCAACCGCTGGTCACCTGCCCTTGCTGCACCCCATTGACCCGCCACGAAACCGGCCAATAGCCACCGCTCACCTGGGCGTAGCTGTTGCTGTCGCGAAACTCCACCACCCGACCGCTGACCGCATCGATGCGCGCCAACCAGACGGCGTCCATACCCTGGCGGTGGAAGTTGAGCTGCCAGACGGGCAACAGATCGTAGCCTTCCGCCCAACTTACGGAGGCGCCCAAAGCACCCCGTCGCACCGGCAAGAGGATCAGCTCGGGAGACTTCGATATCCAGTCACGGGCGCTGTCGAAACCTCCGAGGTAGGTCTCCAAATCGTTCATGGCTTGGCTTGGGCTCAGCCGTGCCGACGGTACGGGGGTTCGGCTCGGGGGCAGATTCTCCGCTCCGAACTGGACCAGATTGCCGTTGTTGACGCGGAAGAAGAGGCGGGCCCCTTCGATCTTCAAACCGTTCGCCGCGTAGACATCGAAATCGACCAACCAGAGATAGTCGGAGTAGGGGCCGGAGGCGGCTCGATTGAGCACCAAGGTACGGCCTTCGATGCCCAGGAGCGGCGCCAAAGGTGCCATGAATACCCGGGCCAGGCTATCGAGGGTGGCGAGATCGATCTGCGAGCGGCCCCGCAGGTGGGCAGCCATATCCGCCAGATCGAGCCCGTTACCGCGACCGGGAATCCACGGCACACCCGAGCCTTCGGCGATCTCGATCAAACCGCTGCGCTGATCGATTACCGCCGTCCATTGGGCGCCCGGTCCTTGGGAGCTGAGGAAGGTGCTCCAACTGCCGCGGGCCGCTGGGCTGAAGGAAGAGGTAGACTCGCTCAACGGGACGAGGCTCTTGCCGGGCCGCAGGAAGGGTTCCACCTTGATCTGGTCCTGGAGCTCGGTGGTTTCGTCCTGGGGCATCACCAGGGCGCCGGACGGGGCGACGCAACAACCGAGGATCGCCGCCAAAACGATCAGGCGCGGCATCCATGGGCTGCGGCCGGTGCAGGAAGACAACGGAATCGAGCCCAGCAGCGGGCGCATAAACATCATGCAAAACTCCTCACGGCTGCCGTCCAGCGGTCATCGGGCGCTGCCGCACGGCGCGGCTCCAACGACATCGACTTCCCTGGCGGCTGACTAACTGCTCAGCTTAGCATCGCCACCTTACGGCCAACGTTACCAAACGACCCATTGAGGGTCCGAAAGAACTAAGGGTGTCCGCCCAAGTGAAATAATATCGCGTCATTATATGTTTGAACAAATGATAGCGAGATTTCTGACCCCCTCAACCACCCGCGACCTCGGAGAATCGTCATGTCTGCTGACTCGAACCCGACCCCAGAAGCCCTCACCCACCCGTTGCTCGGTATTCATCACGTCACCGCCATCGCCAGTGACCCCCAGGCCAATCTCGACTTCTACAGCCGAGTGCTGGGCCTGCGTTTGGTCAAAAAAACCGTCAATTTCGACGACCCCCAGACATATCACCTGTACTACGGCGACGCCGAAGGTCGCCCCGGCAGCATCCTGACCTTTTTCCCTTGGCCCGGAGCCCGGCGTGGACAACTGGGCAGCGGCCAGGCGGCAACGGTCAGCTTTGCGGTGCCGAAAGACAGCCTCGAGCGCTGGCAAGTGCGTCTGCAACAGCACGACATCGCCTTCTCCCACCATCGAGTGCTGGGCGCTCCGACCCTGCGTTTCCTCGACCCGGACGGTCTACCCTTAGAGCTTGCTGGCACCTTGGGAGACGCGGCCGGCGCTGAGCTCGGTGCACCGTGGCAGGGTGAGGAGCAGATCGGCCCGGGGATGGCCATTCGCGGCATTGACAGCGTCACCCTGATCTATGATCGCCCCGAGCCCAGCCTCGCCCTCCTGACCCATGCCATGGGCTTTCACACCGTAGCCTCTAGCGAAGATCAGACCGATGCTGCGGTGCAGCGGTTCGCCCTGGCGGAAGGCGGCCCGACGGCTCGCCTCGACGTTCGTCTCACGACCACCTCAGGACGTGGGAGAATCGCCGCCGGCAGCATCCATCATGTCGCCTTTCGCGTCGCGGACGACGAAGCACAGGCTTGGTGGCAGCGGCATCTTGGAGAGCATCATTGTCAGGTCACGCCGGTGATGGACCGCCAGTACTTTCGCTCCGTCTACTTTCGCGAGCCCGGTGGTGTGCTTTTCGAGCTGGCCACCGACGCCCCCGGCTTCGCCATCGACGAGCCCCTGGAAGCCCTCGGTCAACATCTGATGTTGCCGCCGGGCCTGGAAGCGACTCGCCGCGACATCGAAGCCCGTTTGCCGCAGCTCGAAACCCGCCAACCAGGAACGCAGGAGGCCGGATCATGACCCCAGGGAGCCCATCGTCGCCGACTACCCCGGGGCAGGGTCCCCACGCCGGCCAGCGTCTGCTGCATGCGGGCGCTCCCCTCGACGAGGCCAGCATGGTGATGATCATGGTGCACGGTCGAGGGGCGGGGCCAGGGGATATCCTGGGTTTATCCGGTGAGATCCACCGGCAAGGCCTGTGCTTTCTCGCCCCCGAGGCCGCCGGATGGTCTTGGTATCCGCAGAGCTTCCTCGCCCCGCGGCGGGCCAACGAGCCCTACTTGAGCTCCGCCATCCACCAACTCGCCAGCCTGCTGCAACGCCTCGAAACAGGGGGTGTGCCGCGCCGACGCATGATCTTGATGGGCTTCTCCCAAGGGGCTTGTTTGAGCCTCGAAGTGGCGGCTCGGCATCAGCATCGGTATGCCGGTGTCGTCGCTTTCTCCGGTGGTCTCATCGGCGCCGAGCTCGACGCCGACTATGGCGGCCCCGGCCTCGCCGGTACGCCGGTCTTCCTCGGTTGCAGCGATCGGGATCCCCACATCCCCTTGCCGCGGGTGCAGGAATCCAGCAAGCTGATGGAGCGCCTGGGGGGCGTCGTCACCGAGCGCATTTATCCGGGCATGCCCCACACCATCAACCAAGACGAGATCCGATGGCTTCAGAGCCTGGTGGACGAGGTGACAGATTGAGCCAAGCGACACTGGAGACACACTTTGCCAAGACGTTGGACGATCGCCGCCTGTCGCGCAACGAGCGCCAGGTCTTGCAACACATCCTGCGCCAGGAGGAGCCGTCGCCACAGCGACGTAGGGAGCTTCTGGTCCGCGCCTTTGCGGTGGCGCAGGAGGCCCTGACCCGACAGCCGGATCGACAGGTCTTGACCTGGCTGCAGGAGGTGAGCAAACTGCTGGTGGCCGACACCAAGCCGACCCCCGAGCTCGCCGAGGCCTATTTTGAGCCCCAACAGGACTGCGGCGCCCGCCTCATCTCGTTGCTCGACCGCAGCCGCTCCGATGTCCGCATCTGTGTTTTCACCATCACCGACAACGCCGTCGCCGGGGCCATTCTCGCGGCCCACCGCCGGGGGGTCACGGTGCGCATCATCAGCGACGGTGACAAGGCCCGGGATCGGGGCTCGGACATCGCCCGTCTGGAGGCCTCGGGGGTCCCGGTGCGGGTCGACTTCGCCGCCGATCACATGCATCACAAATTCGCCGTCTTCGACAGCCACGCCATGGTCACCGGCAGCTACAACTGGACCCGCGGCGCCGCCGAGCGCAATCTCGAGAACATCGTCGTCTCCGACGACCCTCGCCTGGTGCGTCCCTTCGTCGAAGAGTTCGAGCGCTTGTGGCAGATTCTGGGGCTGGAGCCGGGGATCTAGCCGTCGGAAGCCTGTCTGGCCAGACGCAGGAAGCCGTGCTCTTTGGCCTCCTTGGCCACCTGCTGCCGAAGGCTCTCGGCGGCTGCAACATCGTCCTGCGCCAGCAGCCTCGACAGCTCGAGAGCGGCTTCGAGGCGGAGATCGACAAAACCCAGGGCCTCAGATTGCTGCGCCGCCCGGCGCAGTTGCTCGATGCCCATCGCTCGCTCGCCGGTCGCCGCAAGGACGCCGGCCGTGTCGATCCAAACCCGCAGCTGGGTGCCCCGATTCTGCACTCCGACGACCCGTTCCACAGCCCGACCTGCCGCCTCGGCGGCGGTCGCCGCCCCTCCCCTCTGCAGCTCCCCTCGGGCCAGCAACGCCAAGGCCTTTGCTTCGTCTTGGGGTTTCCCTTCACGGGCGAATTCTTGCGCCGCGGAGCGGGCTAAGGAAACCGCCGAGTCAGCCGACCCTAGCTCGAGATCGATGGCCGCCAGGGCCATCTCGGAGACGGCGATATTCGTCTGCTCGCCGATGTCTCGACGGATGGCCAAGGCAGAGTCATGCAGACGGCGAGCCGTCGCCGCATCGTCCCGGGCCCACGCCACCTCCGCCAGGGACGAGTAATAATAGGCCTCGCCTCGCCGGTTGCCGAGACCTTGATTGGCCGCCAAAGCCTGCTCAAAGAGGTTCTGCGCCCCCGTCACATCGCCCCGTCGCAGGCGCACCTCCCCCAAGAGATTCAGGTTGATGGCCACCGAGCGTCGACTGCTGATCTCCCGTCCCAAGGCCAAGGCTTGCTCGAAATGGCTCTCCGCCGCCGTCAAGTCGCCGAGCTCCCGCTCCACCACCCCCAGGGAGGTCAAGGTGATCTGCTCACCTCGGAAATCGCCGATCTCCCGATTGGCCACCAATTCCTGACGATGCATCTCCTGCGCCTGGCGCAGGTCACCCTGCTGCCGCAGGATGATCGCCAGGGTATTGAGGCCATGCTTGAGGGAGCCTTGATCACCGATTTCCTGAGCCACCTTGGAGGCCCGTCGCAAGGTTTCCTTGGCCGCCTCCAGGTTCCCGAGGTGGCGATCGAGCTTGGCCAGGGCAACCAGGACCCGGGCCACCAAGCTGCGATTATTGGAGGCCCCATAGAGGTCCAGGGCCTCTTCGTAGGCTTGTCTGGCTTTCGTCGGCTCGCCGAGATCCCGCCAGGCGGCCGCTTCGACCTCCCGGGCGCGGGCCACCAGCAACCGATCGGCCAAAACCTCCGCCTTGGCAGCGGCGGCGGCGGCCTTGCGCTGCTGCTCCGGGTACACGGACAAGGCGCGGGCCGCGTCCGCCTCGACCAAATCGAGGCGCGGGTCCTCACCGGACGGGGCCGGTAGACGCCGCAACTGAAGCACCGTCTCCACCGCCTGGTCCGGCTTGCCCATGCTAATTTCCGACTTGGCCAGCTGCAAGCCGTACTCCAAGTTGTCGGGAAAGGCCTGCCAAAGCCGAGCATAGTTCTCCATCGCCTGTTGCCGTTTGTTGGAGATCTCGAAATATTGAGCTTCCACCCACAAGCGATCTTGGTGCGACAGGACCTTCGATTCTTCATAGGCCTTGGCGGCTGCCGCCCGAGCCTCCGGCCAATAACCCAGGCTCAACCACGCACTGGCCATGGCCGAATGAATCCGTGCGTTGTTGGGATCGAGCTCTTCGGCCCGCCGAAAACGCTCCAGGGCCTGCAATGCCTCGTAGCGCCTCAGGAGATCCAATCCCTCGGCGTACAGGCGCACCGCTTCGGGGCCCGCCGGCACGACGGCCCGCAGGGCGGCTTGCTCCTCCTCTGAAATGGCTCTGATGCCCAAGGCCTGACGCAGGTCTTCGCCCATCTCCTCGACCAAATCGAGCACCGCCAGCTCGGAGCCTCGACGCTTGAGATGGTGCAGCACTCGACCGCTGACCACGTCGCGGATCTGCACATCGAGCCGGATATCCCGTTCGTCGCCCTGGCCGTCCGCCAGATAGGAACCGGTCACCGCCAGGTCGCTCCCCAACAAGGTTGCCAGGCGGTCCATCGGTCCTTCGTCGAAGGCAGCGGCATCGTCCATGCCCAGCTCATGACGGGCCCGCGCCACCTTTTCCCCGGGAACGATGCGCAGATGGTCCCCAACCGCCACCTCAGTGGCCAAGAGCTCGGCCAAGGCGGTGGCCAACCAAGCGTCCGTCGGCTCAGCCGATAGGTTGCGGAAACCCAACAGGGCGAGCGAGGTGCGCAGCTCGAAATCTTGATCGAGGGGTACCGCGCTCGGGCGTTGCAGAGTGCCGCTCAGCGCCGATCGATCCTCGGTGACGGCTGGCACCGGCTCCCCCATTTGCCAGCGGGAGGCCGCTAACCACAGGACCGCCAACAGCAACACGACGGCGCTACCCAATCCCAGCCAACGGCGCAAGGCCTGCGCCGCAGGGTAGACCCGACGGCGTCCCTCCAAGGCTTCGACCAACTCGGTGGCGGTCTGAAATCGACGCCATGGCTGTCGTTCGAGGCAGCGGAGGATGGCGGTTTGCCAGCGCAGCGGCAGCTGTGGCACGTGACTTCGGGGGGTGGTGGGTGTTTCCCGCAAGCGTTTGAGGGCCGTCGATAGGGCCGTTTCCCCTTCGAAGGGATATCGACCGGTCAACATTTCGTAGAGCACCACTCCCACAGCAAAGATGTCGGTGGCCGCCGTCACCTCGGAACCCTCGACTTGCTCAGGAGCCATGTAGGCCGGTGTGCCCAGCATGCTGTCGTGGGCGGTCACCCGGTGGTGTTTGTCGTCCTGGGCAGCCCGGGCCAGACCAAAATCCGTCACCACGGCCCGCACACCGCCCGAGACCTCAGGCGCTTCCACCAAGACGACATTGCTGCTCTTGAAATCGCGATGGATCACCCCGGCCTTGCGGGCCGCCTCCAACCCAGCGGCCATCTGACGGACCAAGGGCAAGGCGGCGGTGGTCGACATCGGGCCTTGCTGCCGTATGTGCTCGTACAAGGTCTCACCGCTGAGCAGCTCCATGGTCAGGAAGAAGTAGCGCCCGAGCGCCCGGCTCTCCTGGCCGAATTCATAGATTCGGCAGACATTGGGATGGGTCACCTGGCGGGCCAGATTGATTTCCCGTTTGAAGCGTTCGAGGTTCTCCGCCGAGGCTCCTTCTTGACGTAGCACCTTGAGGGCGACACGTTCATTGAGCTCCCGATCGGCCACCTCATAGACCTCGCCGACGCCACCGCGGTCGATGAAGCGAAGAACCTCATAGCGCTCAGCGATCCACTGCCCATTGGCAAAGAGGGCCGGCGACGGGGAGATCTCCTCCCCATCCGACGCCGCGGGCCGCCCGCCGGGTTCGACAGGGTCCTGCGTCTCGTTTTTCTTGTCGGTGCTCAGCTCAGTCATACGTTGCGTCCCAAGACGACTCGCCGACCTCCGGATATCGGCGGCGACGATCCCAGTGCGATTCAACATCCCTGCCCAATAAGTTAACAGAGTCGTCCGCTACCTGGCTCCCCTAGCCTCGTCGATGAGAGTCAATGGACAAACTCACCCCTTGAGCCCTGCAACCAGCCGCAGGGCTCCCGGGCGCAACTCACGGGCCTGCGTCTTGGGAGAGATCTGGGTCTTCGAGACTCCGACGGGCGGCGGCCATTAGGCGTACGAAGGCCGCCAAGTCCGCTTCCGACAGATGACCGAGTCGCTGCCGCAGCCAAGCATCCACCGCCGAATCGAGCCGCGCCAAGAGCTCGAGGGCTGGACCGGTGATGCCGACGCGAACGATGCGCCGGTCCGCCGCATCTCGCTCCCGGTGGGTCAACCCAGCGCTGCACAGACGATCCACCAAGCGGGTGACGTCCGGCACCGGAGTCACCAGACGGTCACCGATATCGCCGCAGGACAGCGTCTCCGGGTCCGCCCCCCGCAGAATGCGCAGGATGTTGTAGTGGGTGGAGGTCCAGCGCAAGCCCTTGGGGGCGGCGTCACGCAGCAGCTGGGTGAAGTCCCGCTGCAGGAGGGCGGCGCTGCGTTGCAATTCGAGGAAAGCCTCTTCATAGGGGGAGGCAAAAGGCCGGGTCAAGCCGAGGTGGCGTCGCAGGTTAGTCATCTCCGTCGCTGCTCATCCCCGGGGTAGGTAAACCACCGACTCACTCCAGATGCTCGCGGATCGAATAGCTGTCGGAGCGGCGAAAATTCTTGTGGGCCAACATTTCGCCGAGCAGACCGGTGGTCAAAAACTGGACACCGAGCAGCATCAACAGGATGCCGAGCTGCAACAGTGGACGAAACGACAGCGCCTCGTCGAAGACCAACCAGGCAATGGCCAGGTAGCCGTTGATCAGCGAACCGAGGAAGATGGTCGCCAGGCCGATGACCCCAAAAAGGTGCAAAGGGCGGCGCATGTAAGTGGTGATGAACAGCACCGTCAACAGGTCGAGAAAACCTTTGTAGACCCGATCCCAGCCATATTTGCTGCTGCCGTGGCGCCGTTTCTCATGGGCTACCCGGGCCTCCCCGACACGGAATCCGCGGCGGCTGGCCAGCACCGGGATATAGCGATGCAACTCGCCGTAGATCGATACCTGCTCCAGCACCTCCCGTCGGTAGACCTTGAAGCCGCAGTTGAAATCGTGCAGCTCCACCTGGGCCAGACGCCGGGTCACCCAGTTGAAGAGCTTCGACAACCAGCGTTTGGAGAACGGGTCCTGGCGGGCTTGTTTCCAGCCGGAGACCAAATCGAGCTGCTGCTCCTCGAGGGTATCGAGCAAGTGGGGAATCTCTTCCGGCACGTCCTGCAAATCGCCATCCAAGGTCACGATGAGAGCCCCGCGGCTGTGCTCGACACCGGCGGTGAGGGCCGCTGCCTTGCCGAAGTTCCGCCGAAAGCGGACCAGCTTGACCCGTCGATCCGCGGCGTGGAGCTGACGCACCAAGGTAGGTGTGGCATCGCGGGAGCCGTCGTCGACAAAGACGATCTCAAAGCTACGGCCCAGGGTCTCGAAGACGGCGATGACCCGCTGCGCCAGCTCCAGCACGCTGGCCTCTTCGTCGAGCACCGGCACCAGAACGGTGACCTCCGGTTCCAGGGTCGCCCCATCTCGGCCCGACGGGTCTTGGCGCGACGGGTCTTGGCGCGATGGGGTCGAATCGACGGAGCCAGGCTCCGTCTCCGAAGACGGCCCTGCAAGAACGGACGATGGACCGCCGGAGGACGGCGCGTCCGAAGACGTCGAAGGCAGAGAATTCACCATACGTTTCATCTGCGGGTCATGAATTGGGATAGACGGTTTGAGGGTCAAAGGACGGCTGACGCCGCCTGGGGGCCGGCAGCACGCCGAATTGGGGTGATCACGCTGCCATCGATACGAAGGATGTCGGCCACTCCGTAGCCTCTTATCCTAGCACCAAGCGCCGGCCCGTGGAGGGTTGCCTGGGACTCAACGCATGAGCTCTTGAAAGCGCTCCTGGCTGGCGGCCCGCGGCTCAACACCGAGCTCGCTGCGCAGCAGCTCCTGCAAGCGCACGAACTGTCGTCGCACGAGATCACGGCGGCCCTGTAGGCCGTAGATTTCCATGATCGCCATGTGCACCGACTCCTCGAAGGGCTCTTCCAACAACAAGCTTCGGTAGGCGTCGAGGGCTTCCTGGTGCCGTCCCAGGGCATCGCAGAGCTGCGCCAGGCGACGCAACAACCCGAGATACTCAGCGTGTAGCTGTCTCCGTCGCTCGCCCACCCAAGGTTCGTCCACCTCCATCAGCAAGGGCCCACGGTAGAGATGCCAGGCCTGGCGCCAGGGCTCCAGGGCCAGGGCCCGCTGCTCGAGGTCAGCCTCACGGCCCAAGGCCTCGCCTTCGTCGAGCAAGTGGTGGAACTGATCGACATCCACCCGCCAATGCACCCCGTCGCAGAGCTCATAGCCACCGTGACGATGGATCAACAACGAATCTCCCTTGACGGGAGCATTGCCAGCCGCCGCACCGTGGCCGGCGACGCGGTGTTCCCCCAGGGCACGCCGCAGGGTGCTGATGGTGGGGTGGAAGTTCTTCTCCAGGGCGCGGGCCTCGGCCCCTTGCCAGACGTTGGCGATCAGCTCTTCGCGGGAGGCGCGACGATTTGGCGCCAACAGCAGATAGGCCAAGGTCATCAGGGCGCGGTGAATCTTCCAGCGAACAGGGCTCGGTTTGCCGTCGCCATCGTAGGCCACGACCCGCGGCAACCCGAAGAGCGCCACTTGCAGAACCCGGGGGCTTTTGGCGTCCCTGGGCTCCCCCACCGGGAGGTCCCGAGGTCGAATCGAGACGGGGCTCAGACGATCTCGCCACCGGCTGCGATCGCTGTGCGCCAGATGATGCTCTGCCAACTGGACGCGGCCCCACATCTGGGCCGCCGAGGCCAAGCGTCGATGCAGGAAGGCCCGCCGGCCGTCGAGATCCAGGGGACCGAGGTTTCGCAACCGCCGCTCGAGGGACCACGGCGTCGTCGCCCACAAGGCCGGCCACGCTCCCCCCAACCAACCTTCGAGATGCACCAGCTCCTCCAATCCCTGCAACAGCAGGGGTTGGTCGATCCAGGCCAAACGCCACAGGGCCACGTCGGTGCAACCGGTCAAACGGCAAGCGTCGAGAATTTCCCGATGCAGCGGTGCAAGGCCCGCCAATACCTCGGCTTCGAGCCAGTCGGCGAAGGGCTGGCCGGCGAAGGGGCTCGGGCCCTCGGCCTCGGGAGGGTCGTTTCCCTGAGCATCGCCCTGAGCGGCCGACGGCCCCTGCAGCCGACGCTGCCGCCAACGCAAGGGCCCCCACCAACCGGCGGTCTGGAGCATCAAGGCGTCGACCCCGGCGACGGCAAAGGGGTCCTCCAACATGGCGGAGACCTCGCCGGGAAGGAGCAGCCATTCCCGGGGCCACACCACCTCTTCGGGCACCAGACGGCCCGGCAGTCGGCGGTCACAGGTTAGGAAGAGCCGTTGTCCGGGGGCCAGGGCGGCGAGAATTTCTTTGGGGCTCTCCAGGTCTGCATCTTGAGATAGCCAGAGATGGGGTATCGAAACGCCGACCTGACGTATCTGTTGTGGCAAGTCATCGGCGGCCCTCAGGGCCCGCCAGCGGCGGGGATGGAAGTGGCAAAGGTTGCGCAGCAAGAGGCGGCGCCCCGACGCCGGCCAACCCCACAAACAGACCAACGGTGCCTGGCACAGCTCGAGACGACGACGCAGACGGGTGAGCGCCGGATGCAGCTCCAACGGGCCCTCCAGCGGGGGCTTCAAGGTGTTTGCAAATCCCTCAGGCGATCGCGTACCACCTTCATGTCTTCCCAGGTGGGACGTTTCCAGCTGGCATTGCGCAGCAGGGCCGCCGGATGGTAGGTGGCGCGGGTCGGGATGCCCCGCACCTCATGCCAAGCACCGCGCAGCTGACGCAGGGGCTGGGTGCTTTGCAGAAGGGCTTGGGCCGCCACCCGTCCCAGGGCCACCAGCACCTTGGGTTGCACCAGATCTATCTGGGCTTCCAAGTAGGCGCGGCAGGCGGCCACTTCGTCGGGCAGCGGATCTCGATTGTTGGGTGGGCGACACTTGACGACGTTGGCGATGTAGACGCCCTCGCGACTTTGGTCGATGGCCCCGATGATCTTGTTCAGTAACTCCCCCGCCGGACCGACAAAGGGCAGACCCCGGCGATCTTCTTCGCCCCCCGGGCCTTCGCCGATGAGCATCAAGTCGGCGTTGGGATGGCCGCTGCCGAAGACCACCGTCTGGCGTCCGCGACATAGGCCGCAAGCCTGGCAGGTGGACGCTTGACGGGCCACCGTGGCGAGAATTTGAACGCGCCCGCCGATCTCGTCTGGCACACCCTCCGGGGGCAACAACGCCGGCACTTCGACAAACGACGCGGCGACCGATTTGGCCGGCGGCGGGGACGTGGCGCGGCGATCCGTGGGCTGGCGATCCGGGGGGCGGTGTGAAACCTCAGTCTTAGACGACCCAGCAATCTTCGACGTCCCTGCTATTTGAGGAGACCCAGCTATCTCAGAAGGCCCAGCCGCCTTGGACATTGCAGTGGACGCAGGCCGGCCAGCCGGCGCGCCGACGGCCCCCGGCTTCGCATCCTCCGACGGCGGGCGCAGGTAGAGGTCCCGATAGCCGATGCCGTCGAGATACTCCAGCAGATCAGTAAGCGGCCCGGGCAATGTCCGTTCCAAAGCTCTGCAACGCCTCCCCGAAGAGATCGAGGAGAAGACTGGCGACATCTTCCTTCGGACGCCGATCAATGCGCACCGGAGCCCTCCCGTTGCTGTAGACGGTGACGTCGTTGTCATCGGCGCCGAAGCCGATGCCCCGCTGGGAGACATCGTTCCAGACCAGGAAATGGGCCCCCTTGCGCTCGAGCTTGGCATAGGCCTCCGCTTCGGAGGCTTCGGTCTCGGCGGCGAAACCGACGCGCAAGGCGCCGGGGGCGATGGCTGGCAGGCTCGCCAAGATATCGGGGTTGGCGGTCAGCTCGATGCGGGGAATGCCCTGCTCCTTCTTGATCTTGCTCTGCGAGACGATCAGCGGCCGGAAGTCGGCCACCGCCGCGGCCATGATGATGAGGTCGGCTCGAGCTGCCCGCGCCTGGATGGCGTCGCGCATCTCCAAGGCCGTGGTGACATCGGTCCGGGTGACTCCCCGTGGCGTCTGCAGGGAGACGGGACCGCTCACCAAGAAAGTATCAGCGCCTCGGGCCGCTGCCTCGGCGGCCAGGGCGAAACCCATCTTGCCGCTCGAGCGATTGCCGAGGAAACGTACCGGATCGATGGGCTCGTGGGTCGGCCCCGCGGAGATCAGCACCCTGCGTCCGGCCAAGACAGAGGACGGAAAGTCCCCCCTGCTGCCGGTCGAGCGTGAGGTATCGTCCTCGGTGGCCGCCCCCGAGAACGGGGTCGACTCGGTTTGCATGTTGGTGATTCATGGGTCGGGTTTCGGAGGTCAATCGCCTCCGTCGACCGACTCCCCTTCGGCGGCCGCCGCCATCTCCACCTCTTCGACCGCCGGCTCCTCGCCGGGGCCATAACCCCAGGCCACTCGCTCTTCGGCAATCTCTTCCATGCCGATACTGGTGGGTTTTGTGGTTTCCGACGAGGCGTCCTTCGGCAGAGCACCCTGCATCAACTGCTCGGCGCGGGTGGCGGCGAGTAGCACATAGCGAAATTTACTATCGATGTTGTCCGGCAACTCTTTCATCAAAGATCTCCAAACGGTCTACTTATGAGGATGTGCGACACGCGATGGCGGGCACGGGCATGACGGGGTGCGGCGTCAGAGCAGCTTTTCGGTAGGCCCGGAATGGCCGGTCGGAAAACCTCTGACGATCTCTTCGGCCAGACGACCGAGCCGTTCGGCCCGACAACGGCGGGCCAGAAAAATGGAAGCTAGGGCCTGGCAGGCGCCTTCGAGCCGATCGTTGACAATAACATACTCGTATTTTTCATACTCCCGGACTTCGCGCAGGGAGGTCGCCAAGCGCCGGGCGATTTGCTCCGGGGACTCCGAGCCGCGCCCCCGCAGCCGCCCCTCCAAAACTTCGAAGGACGGCGGCAGCACAAAAATCGACGGCGACTTGGGTATGGTGTGCCGCAGGCTCTCGGCCCCTTGGACATCGACATCCAGCAAGACATCGTTGCCTTGGGCCAGGAGGCGCTCCACCTCACCACGGCTGGTGCCATAGAGACGATCGTGCACGGTGGCCCATTCGAGGAACTCGTCGGCCTGGGCCATGGCTTCGAAGCGTCGGCGATCGATGAAGTAATAGTCTTTGCCATCCACTTCACCGGCCCGGGGCGGCCGTGTGGTGTGACTGACCGCGAAGGCGAGATGGTCACCGACTTCAGGATAGCGCTCGAAAAGACTCTGGATCAGCGTCGTTTTGCCCGCCCCGGAGGGCGCCGAGAGGACGAACAGCTCGCCCAGGAAACGTTCACTCGACATTCTGAACTTGCTCCCGCAATTGCTCGCACAGGACTTTGCCGTCGACCACCGCACGGGTGATATCACTGTCGCGGCACTTCGATGCGATGGTATTGAGCTCCCGGAGGATTTCCTGCGCTAGGAAGTCCAGGCGCTTGCCCAGGCTGCCATCCTCCGACAGCACTTGCCGGAAATGCTCGATGTGGGAGCCCAGGCGGTCCAGCTCTTCACTGACGTCGCCTCGGTCCACCAGCAAGGCCGCCTCTTGCCCCAGCCGACCTTCGTCCACCACCGTCACCGCCAAGTCTTCGAGCTTCTGGCGCAAGGCCTCGAAATGGCTTTCCGTCGCCCCCAGCCGCAACTGACGACATCGCTCGACGATCTCCTCCAAGGCCGTCACCCGTTGCTGCAAAACCTGCCGAATGTTGCGTCCTTCGAGGCTTCGGGCTTCGACGAGCTGGGCCAGGGCTTGCCGCGTCGCTTCGATCAAAGCCTGGTTGTCCGCATCGCTGAGCTGCAATCGGCCGCGTCGTATTTGCAATGCACCGGGCAGGCGCAGGACATCCTGCAACTCAAACCGCTCGCTGCTCAAGGTGCCGTCGGCCGCCAACACCGCCACCTGCTCCCTGACCGCCGCCAACAACTGGGGGTCGAGGGCGACCTCCACATGCTCGGCGGCGATGGCCGTACCATCGATGGAAACCTCCACCCGACCACGGAAGAGCTCGCTTTCCAACAGCCTCCTGACCTCCGCCTCCAGGGCTTGATATTCCTCTTTCCAGCGCCACAGGAGGTCGAGAAAACGGTGATTGACGCCCCGCAGATTGACCGACCACTGCACCTGCTCGCCGCTCACCATCGCCTGGCCAAATCCCGTCATGCTGCGCATCGGCTATCCCCTCCGCAAAACCACATGGTTCGGCTAGTGTCCATCCAAGAAATGATGCCGGGGCGGGAGCCCTTCGGCTGTGCGCGGCCTCCGCAAACTCGCCCCAACGTTGACGTATCGATCTAGACCCATTGATAACCGAGTTTCATCCCGTTCCCATGGCCTTGCGGCTCAGACAGCACTCCGTCCGTGCTCGCTCGAAGGGCCTCCCGCTAGGACCGATTCCGGTAAAAGGAACGGGACGGCAACTAACTTGTTCAGGCTGTAGTCCCCGACTCATGCCGTGGGATCCTGGAACTGGAGATCGTGGAGATGCCGGTAGGCTCCCCCGCGGGCCAGCAGTTGCTGATGGTTACCCTCTTCGACAATTCGCCCCTGCTCCATCACCAAAATGCGATCGGCCCGTTGGATGGTGGACAAACGATGGGCGATGACCAAGGCGGTCCGACCTTGCATCAGGTTGTGCAGGGCTTTTTGTACCAGGGCCTCGGATTCGCTGTCGAGGTGTGAGGTCGCCTCGTCGAGGATCAGGATCGGCGGATTCTTGACCAGGGCGCGGGCGATGGCCAGGCGCTGCCGTTGGCCACCGGAGAGCTTCAAACCCGACTCGCCGATCACCGTATCCCAGCCAGCCGGCAGCTCCTCGATGAACTCCTCGGCATAGGCTGCCTGGGCTGCCGCCAGCACCTGCTCGAAGGGCAAGTCATCACGACCATAGGCGATGTTGTTGCGCACCGTGTCGTTGAACAGCACCGTATCCTGGGTGACGACGCCGATATGGCTGCGCAAACTGGCGAGCCGGATTTGGCGCAGGTCGATGCCGTCCAAGGTCACCCGGCCCGCATCCGGGTCAAAGAAACGGGGCAGCAGATTGACCAGAGTCGATTTGCCGGCCCCCGAAGGGCCCACCAGGGCCACCAACTCACCGCACCGGATGTGCAAATCGATCCCCCGCAGGACCTCCGCCTCTTCGTAGGCGAAGCTAACCCCCTCGAAGGACACCCCCTGTTGTACCTGCTCGATGACCCGCGCCTGCGGATCATCGACGACCTCGTTGGGCACCCGCATGACGTCGGCTACCCGCTGCGCCGCCGCCAAGGATTCCTGCAACACCAGATTGACCTTGTTGAGCTTGCGCACCGGGTCATAGAGCATGATCAAGTTGGTCAGGAATTGCACCAGCTGCGAAGCCGTGAGCTCACCACGGCGTACCGCAAAACCCGCCCAAACGAGAAAGGCGGCGGCGCCGACGGCTGCCATGGATTCCACCACCGGCCCGGCACCATGGGCCAGGAGCTGCGCCTTGAGGCGCACCCTCAAATGCCGAGCCGTGGCCTCACGGAAGCGGGCCAGCTCGAAACCTTCCATGCCGAAGGCTTTGACCACCCGGTGGCCGCGCACTGCTTCCGCCACCAGGTTCGACAGATCGGCGAGGCGTTCCTGACTGCTCCTGCTGGTGCGGCGCATGCCGCTGCCAAAACGCACGATGGGATAAATCACCGCCGGCACGACGATCAGGCACATGAGGGCCAAACGGAAATGGGTCGACAGCAGATACCAGACCAAGAACACCAGCACCACCGACTGGGTCAGAAGGTCCAACATGCGATTGGAGATGGCGTTCTGCATCACGGAGATGTCGTTGCCCACCCGGCTGACCAACTCACCGGAGGGATGTTCCTGATAGAAGCGGCTGGACTGATGGAGGATGCGGTTGTAGAGATCGTTGCGCAGATCGTTGGTGGCTCCCAAGCCGATGATCTGGAACAGATAGCCGTTGAAGAAATCCGCCAAGCTACGGATCAGAAAGATGATCACGAAGAGAACCGGCAACATCCAGACGACATTGTCGTCGCTCACCCCAACGGTCGATTTGATGGCCTCGATCAACCGCTCGAAAAAAGCGTCCAGGTCGATGTCCAACCCCAGACGGGCCGCCAAGCCGGGATCCTCCGCTTCCCCCTCCGCACCGTCCGCCGCTGCCTCGTCCTCCACTGCCTCGTCCTCAGAAGCCATGAAGATCGAGGCGGTGGTGCCGGACGCCGATTCGCGATCGGCCATCAGGACATCGCTGAGGATGGGCCGGAAAAGGGCCAGTAGAAAGACCGTCGAGCCGGCAAAAATCAAGGTGACGACAAAGGTCAGCAGAAAAATCGGCGTGTAGGAACGGAAGTATCCCCAGAGGAAGCGGGTCAGGTCCTTGGGTATCGCCTTCATGGGGCCCCCTCGCTATGCAGCTCCCGCCAATGCTGAGCCACCGCCTGAGCCGCCCTGCCGCTGGCCCCGGCATCACCGAGTCGGTGCCTGAGGCGAGCCAGGGAAGAGCGCATGGTTTGGATGGCTTCGGGGTCGGTCAACAGGGTCTCCATGGTCGCTGCCAGGCGCTCGGGCTCGGTGTCCCCCTGCAGCAGCTCCGGCACCGCCGCCTCGGCCAGGACCAGGTTGACGAGTGAGAAGTAGGGCAGCTTGACGAGCATTCTGCCGAGCCAGTAGCTCAGCCGGTTGAGCCTGTAGACGACCACCAACGGCGTTCCCAAGAGCCCCACTTCGAGGGTCGCGGTGCCCGAGGCGCAAAGCGCCAGATGACTGTCGGCAATCGCCTGGAAACGGTTCGAGGTCACCCGCCGCACCGGCAAATCGATGCCCTGCAAACAGGCTTCGACCCATCCCGCGGGCAGGGTCGCAGCTTCGATCAAGCACACCTCCAGGGAGAGCCGCTGGGACAACAGGGCGGCGGCCTGCACCATGGGAAGCAGCAGCTTGCGCACCTCGCTGGCCCGCGAGCCGGGTAATAGGGCCAGACGATAGACGGCGGGCCCCTCGGCAGGGGCTTCTTGCCAGGCCTGGGGCAGCACCGGGACCTCATCGAGCAGGGGATGGCCGACATGCTGCACCAGCACATCGTGATGGCGATAGAAATCGACTTCGAAGGGGAAAAGCACCAGCATTTCGTCGACCCGCTGGGCGATTTGCCGCACGCGGTGGCGACGCCAGGCCCAGATCTGTGGACTGATGTAGTAGATCACCCGGACACCGCGGCGTTGCAGCTCTTTGGCCAATCGCAAGTTGAGCTCCGGGGAATCCACCAAGATGGCCAGTCGGCAACCTCGCCGATCCACCTCGGCGAGCAGCAGGCGAAAAATCTGCCGCGCCCGCGGCAACACCTTGAGAACCTCAGTGATGCCGACCACGGCGACATCGCGGCTCTCCGCCAGCAGCTCACAGCCTTCCTGACGCAGCTCGTCGCCCCCCAGACCGAAGGCCTCGATCTCCGGGTGCAGGCTCAGCAACTGCCGCAGCAGCCGCGCCGCGTGCAGATCACCCGAGGCCTCACCCGCTACCACCAATAGGTCATTGGCCATCCAGGTACCTTGTCGTCTGCATGGACGGATTACGGAATGGGTGTCGGAGGCCCGCCGGGGAAGAAATACATCAGCCAAGCCAGGGCGACGCCGCCCCCCACCATGCCCAGGGTGATCTGCAAGAAGAGCTTGATGCGCTCTCGGCGTTCGCTGCGCCACAGCAGGGCAAAGAAGCAGCCGATCAAGACCGCGTACCAGGCCATCAAGGTGAAGTGACTCAGCTCTTGATCCCCCGTGCGATGTCCCAGGCGTCGAGCACCAACAGGAGATTCATCAGCCCACTGGTCAGGATGAAGGCGCTGCCATGCTCGTACCAGACGGCGGTGAGGGTGCCTTGGTAGGACAGGGCGTAGTGCAAGAAGAGGCTGGGAAGACCCAACCCCACGCACCCCAAAGTCGCCAAGGTCGACAACGGTGAGCCGCTCCATACCCACCACAGGCGGCCCTCCAGCAGGCAGCCGGTGACCGCGGTGCTGAGCACCAGCAGGCTGAAGACGAAACCCCGTTGCCATCGTCCGAGCAGCGCATGGCCGGCGCCCGGAAAGGCCCAGGCCAAGACCATGGCGAGGATGGCGTCGGACACTGGACGACGGGTCAGAGGGGTATTCTCCGCCGTCGAGGCTCCGTCCTTTATCCCTTGGGACGAGGCGTTCGCATGGGAAGTGGGTCTAATCAACACTGGAAATTCTCGTCAGGGGGCACGCGGCCACAGCCGAAGGCAATCTAGGAATTGAGGAGCACCTTGAGCTGCTTACCGGGTTTGAAATATGGAATGCGCTTGGCCGGTACGTCGACCTGGTCGCCGGTCTTCGGATTACGACCGATCCGCGCCCCGCGGCTACGTACGCGAAAGCTACCGAACCCACGAAGCTCGATCTTCGACCCATCCCGTAGGGACTCGACGATGCTTTCGAAAACGGTATTGACGATGATCTCGGCATGTTTCTTGGTGAGCTGGGTCATACCGGCAACCTCCTCCACCAACTCGGCCTTGGTCATTGCGTCGCGTCGCGTCACGATAGCACCTCCATTCGACGGATGTTCTCGAAAGGCATCGGTGAAGGGTTTTGCCTTTCACCGAGAGACTAAGTGTTCAGGAACCGAAAAGCGATCCCCAGGATACACCGAATGGGAGGTCACTCCCAATGGCTTCCTGAGGATCGCTGACAATTCACCGTACGAAGCGACTAGGCTTCGGACTTTTCTTTGTCGTCCGCCGCCTCGGCGTCATCGCCTTCAGCAGCTTCCTCGGCAGGAGCAGTCTCCTCGGCAGGAGCTTCCTCAGCAGCAGCTTCCTCAGCAGCAGCTTCCTCAGCAGCAGCTTCCTCGGCTGGAGCTTCCTCAGCAGCAGCTTCCTCGGCTGGTGATGCTTCCTCGGCAGCGGCCTCCTCCTCAGCAGGAGCTTCCTCGGCAGCAGCTTCCTCAGCAGGAGCTTCCTCGGCAGCAGTTTCCTTCGTCTCAGCAGCGGCCGTGTCTTTGCCAGCAGCTTCTTCCGCCGGCTCAGCGGCAGCTTCTTCGGCCGCAGGCTTTTCAGCTGCAGGCTTTTCGGCCGCCGGCTTTTCCGCTGCAGGCTCCGTCTCACCCCGCTGGGCGCGAGCCGAGGCCTCGAGCTCTTGCTTTTCCGCGTCGTCGGGCTGCGGCACGCCACGCATCGTCAGGCCGACCTTCTTGTCGTCCTCTTCGATGCGCAGAATCCGAGCACTGACCCAATCGCCGACCCCGAAGTGGTCCTCCAGGCGACCGCCGGGCAGATCGATCTCCGAGATGTGGGCCAAGCCCTCGAGACCTTCGAAGATGTCGATGAACAAACCGAAGTCCGTGACGTTGACCACCTTGCCGTCCAAGGTATCGCCGACATGGAACTTGTTGATGAAGCTGTCCCACTCGTTGGGCAAGAACTCTTTGATCGACAAAGAGACCCGCTGATTGGAGACATCAATGTTGGTGATCCGAGCCTTGACCAAATCACCCTTCTTGAGCACTTCGCTCGGGTGCTTGACGCGCTTCGTCCAGCTCATGTCGGAGACATGGATGAGGCCGTCGATGTCCTCTGTGATCTCGACGAAGGCGCCGAACTCGGTGAGGTTGCGGACCCGACCCTCGATGATGCTGCCCATCGGGTAGGAATCGGAGAGCTCTTCCCAAGGATTGCGCTCGGTCTGCCGCAGGGACAGGCTGATGCGGCGGCTGTTCATATCGAGCTCGGAGACGATGGCCTCCACCGGATCGCCGACATTGAGCAGCTTGGACGGATTGACCACCTTCTTGGTCCACGACATCTCGCTGACGTGAATCAGACCCTCGACACCCTCTTCGATCTCGACGAAGGCACCGTAGTCCACCAAGCTGACCACCTTGCCTTGTACCCGAGAGCCGATGGGGTACTTCTTGTCCACCAACAGCCAGGGGTCCTCGGTGCGCTGCTTGTAGCCCAAGGAGACGCGTTCCGTTTCAGGATCGAATTTGAGGATGACGATCTCGATGTCGTCACCGACGCTGAAGTGCTCGGAGGGGTGGTTGACCCGGCCCCAAGAGATGTCGGTGATATGCAACAGGCCGTCGATGCCACCGAGGTCGATGAACACACCGTAATCGGTGATGTTCTTGACCACACCGGGCAAGCGGGCGCCTTCCACCAGCTTCTCCAGGGTTTCCGTCTTCTTCTTGGCGAATTCCTTCTCCAAGACCGCCTTGCGGGAGAGCACGATGTTGTTGCGTCGACGGTCGAGGCTGATGACCTTGAATTGCAGGTCTTGGCCCTTCAAGGACTCGAGGTGCTTGACCGGTTTGATATCGACCAGGGAGCCGGGCAAAAAAGCCCGTAGCCCGACATCAACGGTCAGGCCGCCTTTGATGCGATCGATGACGCGACCGGTGATGATGCGACCTTCCTTGTAGGAAGTCTCGATCTCCTGCCAGACCCGCATGCGCTCTGCCTTGCTCTTCGAGAGCAGCACATGGCCTTCTTGGTCTTCCGTCTTTTCGAGCAGAACCTCGACTTCGTCACCGACCTCGACCTTGAGCTCGCCTGAGGCGCTGACGAATTCCTGGAGGGGGATCAAGCCCTCCGATTTATAACCGACGTCGACAACCACTTGGCTACCGGTGATATCGACAACGGTTCCGTTGACGATCTCGCCCTCTTCGAGGTGACGCATACTCTCGTCATATAGGGCTACGAGCTGCTCGTAGTCGAGCTCGTCTTCATCGGCAGTAAATAGTGCCCCGTCGTTTAACTGTTGCATGTTTGAGTGAACCTCCGTAGTTAATAATTCAGGCACCCCTCGGGGGCCTGGCGCTGCTAGCTATCCCCGAACCTGTTGGTTTCGCTCTCTCACTGGGTCCCTGGGCTGGAGGACGAACGCATTTCAGCCGAGACGGTCAAGGCCGCCAGCGGCTGAATCGTAACGTGGGTCCTGTCCATGATGTTCAGGGGCCGAGTGGAAACTGCGGCTCAAGGTGGGGCGACCGAAGCGCGGACGCCACGGTTTCGCCGGAGCCATTCAGTCGAGAGCTGCATTCAGGACTCGGGTCTCGGAGTATAGGCGCCGTCCTTTGGGGTGTCAACGGCCTTTTGACACCAAATCGAACCGATAGCGCCCTTCAATCCCCCCACAAGCGCCCAAAACAAAACCACTGGGTTGGCTGGCGACGGATCGCCGTCTCAATGGCCGCCGACATGGCGGCGGCGGCGGCGCTCACATCCGCCTCTCGGTCCGCAGTGTTGGTGACCAAGATCGGTGGGTGAAAGACTATTTGAGAACGCAGCCGTCCGGCCCGATAGACAAAGACCGGCAGAATCGGACAGCCGCTGGCCCGAGCCAAGGCGACGGGCCCCTTGGGCAGCGGGATGGGATGCTCAAAGATTTCACCCGGCAGCACGCCCCCCGTGGAACGCGGGCGGTCCCCCTGAACCGCCACCATCTCGCCGGCCTGCAGGGCCCGCAACAGCTTGACCCCCAGCATTGGATCGTTCTTGGCAAAGTGCATGGTAAAGCCCTGCCCGTCCTGCTGCTCGAATAGACCTTGCATGAATTCCTGGGCCCGCGGATCCATCTCCTCTTCCCGGACGACGTGGACGTGGCGCTTCTCCATCGACGGCGCCAGCATCGAGCCCACCTCCCAATGACCGATGTGGGCGGTCATCAGAATGATACCGCTGCCCGGGGCCACAGCCTGGTGCCAATACTCTTCCCCCTCGGCCGTCGCCTCGACGCGGCGTTCGGTGACCAGACGCTCATAGCGCTCGGAGACGCACCAGGCAAAGTTCATCAGGGTGGCGAAGATACGTCGCTGGCGCTGCCAGAATCCACAGGGCCCCATGATCACCGTCAAATTGCTGCCCAAGGCCCTGCGGATGCGGTGCAGGAAGAGATAGAAGAAGGTGGTGAAGATCCAAATGCCCGCCCGAATCCCCCACTCCGGCAACACGGTGACGGCGAGACGATGCAACCTGAACCAAAAGGAGCCGGTGACGTAGAAGGGCCCTAGCCAGCGCGCCAGCCAAGTACGTTCGGGGGCCTGTGCAGGACGTGTGGTCTCGGTCATTGAAAAATGGTCTTGGCGGCGGGCGACGAGCTCGGTTTCAATGAAGCTCCAAACGAGCCCGAAGAACAGCGCAGATAATGCGCAAACTATCCATCAGTGGTCGATAGTGGCTGGTCGATCGCCCGTCGGCAAAACCCAGCTCCACCGGCACGGTGACGATGCGAAAACCCCCGCGGGCCGCACGCACCACAACCGCGCTCTCCGCCTCGAATCGGGACTCGGGAAAACCAACCCGTTCGAAGAGGCGCCTCGAATAGAGCCGGAAACCGGTCTGAATATCTCCCAAGGGATGCCCTGCCAGAACCGAGATGGCCTGCGACGACAATCGATTACTGGCCCGACGCATGCTGGACATCTGGCCGAAGAGGTGGGAACGGGTACCCAGCACCAAGTCGGCACCGGACGCCGCCTCGAGGAGACGGGGAATCTGCTCAGGCATGTGCTGACCATCTGCATCGAGGGTGACCACCGAGCTCTGTCCCTCGGCGAAGAGGTGCTGAAATGCTACCCGTAGGGCGACACCCTTGCCGCGGTTCGACGGCAACCGCAACACGTCAGCCCCCGCTTCCCGAGCGATGTCGCCGGTGGCGTCGGTGGAGCCATCATCGATGACCAACACCCGTGAGCTGACGACGTGGCAGCGTCGCACCACATCGGCCACGGAGCTTGCAGCCTGGTAAGCTGGAATAGCGATGGCCATGGCTCTGCTAGCCACCGGGCGGCCACCACCTAGCCTGGCCGATTCGGCAACGCCGCGACTCGGCATTGGCGTCGCAGACCGCCGCCTCGCCCCATCGCGGAGCACGTCCGTTCGCATACTGGTCGATAACCTACTCACATCAACACACTCATAGGAATAGAGTCTCCCGGGTCGATAGCGACACATTCTCCCTCAGAATGCGATGCTCGCTTCGCCACTACCACTGCCGAAACCACGAGGCGACCCTCGGTCGTCGACACCACGTCCCTGCCGGGGCCGTCTCTATGATGCAGTGACGACCATGGTCAAACTTCGTCACCACCACCGGTTCCAGCAAGGAGCGCCCGAAGTATACTCGATCCCCCCACTGGGCGCTCAATCGACCCCGGAGAAGAGCCAATCATGACCGCCGTTCTTTGGACCCTCATCAATCCACTACAATACTTGTTCGTCATCCTCTGGACCGTCGGCTGGATTCTCATCGCCCTGCTGACCCGCCTGATCACCGGCAATACTCACCTCCCCTTGGCCATGGCCCGGCGGGCCTGGGCTCCCCCCATCCTCTGGGTTTGCGGCAGCCGAGTCCAAATTTCCGGTCTCGAGCGACTGGCTTCAGGGCAAAGCTATTTTTTCGCCGTCAACCACCAATCGATGGTCGATGTGCCGTTGCTCTACGCCGCCCTACCGGTGCCGCTGCTCTTCGTATTGAAAGACGAGTTGGGCAAGATTCCGATCTTCGGCACCTTCGTACGCGCCATGGGCATGGTCCTGATCAAACGTCAGGCCAAACGCCAGGCGGTGCAAGAGCTGCTGAGCAGCGGCGCCCGGCTGCCGGCGACCCATTGTCTAGTCGCCTTCCCGGAGGGTACACGCAGCGACGGCGAGGTCGTGCTGCCATTCAAACCCGGGGTCTTCGTACCCGCCCTGGACGCCCAACTGCCGGTGGTCCCCGTCGCCTTGGAAGGCCCGGCTCGACAATTGCGCCGTGGCTCCCTCCGCCTGCGGCCCGGCAGGCTACGTTTGTCCATCGGCGACCCCATCGTCACGCAAGGCTTAGAGCGCAGTGATCGTCGGCAGCTGGCTCAGGAGACGGAAGACGCCGTGCGGCGATTGTGGCAGGAGCAGAGGACGGCGAGTGGCTAGTCGGACGAAGGTCCGTTAACCGCCTGCGGAGCCCCAGCCGTTGAAGCTGTACTCGCGCAACACTTCGTCGCTTTGGCCACGGAGCTTGCCGCGTAGTCAGAAGAACCTCTCACCGGTGGCGGCGAAAGTGACCAACCGTCGGTCGCCGGGGCCATAGAGCTAGCGGTAGTCCGCCTCGACCAGTTGGCCCTTGCGGATGTCGTTGCCTGCGTTGGCGGTACCGTAGGTCCACTCCTTCCAGATGCGGCCGCCGAAGGTGTCTTTGACCTACGTCAGCCGGGCGTCGCCGTCGTAGACGTAGTGTGGGTAAAGTCGTAGCGGCTGCCGGCGCTGCTGCCGGTGTTGACGTTGCAGGCGCCGCCTCCGGCGACGATTTCGGAGATGGGTAGGCCCGCGTTGACACCAGGTGTCACTCCGAAGGTCAAAGCGACGACCCGGCCGAGTGGAAAAGGTGGCATTGCTGGTCGGGTCAAGGTTGCAAGGTTATCCGCGGAAGAACCGGGCAACCAATCCCGAGGTCCGTTTCGCTGCGCATCGTTGTCTAGGCTGGGGCCACAAGATGCAAGTGCTCTTCGCTCGCATAGATTCCATCCGCGTTTCCAGTAGAACCCAATCCGATGTCGACCTCGGCATCAGGCACCAAAGAGCCTCAGAGATCAAGAGTCTAGGGGTAGCTCAAAAACCAGGGTCTCTTGAGCCTCTTTAGAAATCTGAACCTGCATGATCACGGACTGCCACCCATCCTGAGATATTTGAAGACAGTATCTACCCCTAGCGACTTCAGGAAACGAAAAGTGACCAGAAGGCCCAGTCTGGGTTTGACCTAGGATCGAGCCCTCTAAGTCCCTAATCACGATTAGAGCGCCGTAGCCTTCGGGCCAAGCGTCTTCCCCCTCTGGAAGGATATTCCCTGTGGCGCCGGCCACGTGGAACACCCTCTCGAACTGAATTGTGAGATGGCATGTAGAGGTTGCCATTGCCGTCGGTCAAAGCACGCGGCGTGCCGAGGTGGTCTTTGTGGAGGTAATTTTTCTTAAACTCTTATTAATTCCGAGGAGGGTCAATTGGTGGAGGAAGGCCTGAAGTTCTCCCATCGAAAACGGCCAAGGGCTCGAGGATCTGACCTCCCTCAAGCCAAATACTCAAGCCATTGAAGGATTCAAACCGCAAGGCCTTAACCGGTACGGGTTTGCCCGATATCTTTAGAACATGGAACGAACGCGACAAGATCTCGCCTGTTGTATCTGACCAGACAGTGCACCAGTTTGCCTGGGCAGCAGTGTCTAGACTGCATTCAATCCAGGCGCCGCCGTCAGCTCCTCCCGCCCAGGTCGCAGTGGGTGGCACTTGGGACGGGCTAACTGGCGGAGTGATCTGTTCATTACAAGACATTAGATGGCTAGAGGCCAGAAGATGCAATGCTAAGAGCGATAGGCGACTTGACTGGTTCATTCGGGGCACTTCTTTCCACTACAATCAATCGTTAGCTTGTTGTCTTTGGGATCATAGGACAGAGAGAAATCTGCTCCATCTCGAAGTTCCTGAATAACATTATTTGGAGTGGCCGGAGCGCACCAACATCGCCTCGGGCGGGAACAGCTCGCTGGTATACGTCCAGGTGCCTCGGGTATCGCCTGCGGCGTCGACCTCGTGGCGTTTGAAAATGCCGGTGGAGCGCATATCAAACTCAGCGTCTTCATCGTGGGTGTAGACACAGCGGGCCGTCGAGGGCGTGTCGTTGCTGGATCTCGCCGTCCCGATCGAGACGCCACAGCTCATCCCCTCCTTCAACCGTGACCGCCAACCAAGCCCGCCCGGCGACCCCGTCGACCGCCAGCTGCGAAGGCTTGGCACCGTCGGGCACGTCGAGGGCTCGAATCAGGCTGCCGTCGATGGCGTCCCGCAACCCGACGTCGCTTGCCGTCATCAACCACAGTCGAGAGCTCGTGCCGTCCAGCTCCATGGCCAGCACCGGCGCCTCGAGCTCGAGCTGTTGCAGCGCCTGGCCGTAAGCGCCGAAGGCTTCGAGATGCTGGCCACGGGCGATCCAGACGGAGCCGTCTACGGGAACCACCTTGGCAAGAATCTCGCCCTCGTTGAGCAGGGGGTCCAACGTCCACTCGGTATCGACGGTGCCGTCGAGGGTAACGGCGGTGACGCTTTCGTTCGTGACGACGAACGGTTTGACAATGAGCGGCAGCGCAGCCGTCCGCTCGAGTGAATTGTTCTGCGGTCTTTACCCCAAAGGGGTTGAACCCATCAGCCCAGGGTAAGCGAAGCGCAACCCTGGGTACGCCGTTGCAAATTCCCGAACCCTGAAAGGGTTCAACAAAGTCCTTG
>JAJCXR010000022.1 GCA_029263315.1 Acidobacteriota bacterium
CAAAGAAATAAGTTCCCCGCATCGAGGGGGCAAGGGCGCACCTCTCGCCAGGCGCGCGAGGGAGGCGTACTGGTGGTACGTCGCAGCGAGCGCAACGCCGCGAGAGGTGATGCAATTGCCCACGAATGCGGAAGTTATTTCCGCGCCGACCCTTTCCTGTGGCCGAGGTACAATCTTTGGACCGCTGGTGACCCATAATCTTACCGTGGAACGCCTTCATCCTTCAGCAGTGGCCACACCAACCGCCGACCCGTCGACGGTCGCAGGAGACGCCAGCGGCGGCCATCCGAGCGCCGCAGGGAGAGGGCCGTCGGTGCCCCGGCAGCGACGGCAAAGGGAGTATCCGCGCCATGCTGGGACAGATACGACGTAACGCTCCAACCCTGTCGACATTGCGGCGGCTGTCGGGGGACGTCGAGACACGCCGAGAGGGCTTGCGGCGAGCCCGAGGGACGCAGTTGCAAGCTGCGCTCGGGCCGTGGCAGCAAGTTCTCATAGACCTCCAACGGCCCATCGACATTCCCCACCACCACATCCTGATCGCCGTCGCCGTCGAAATCCGCCAGCGCTAGGGAACGGCTGGCCAACACGGCGTCGAGGCCACCGTCCAGCACTTCGCGAAAGCGTCCCGGTTTTTTCTTGTCGGCGGCTTCAGCGGAAAGATTCTCGAACAGCTGGTTGCGCTGCTGGTAGCGACTCGACGGATTGAAAAGGGCGGCATTCTCCCGCACATGGCCGTTGGCGAAGATCAAGTCCAAGTCACCGTCGAGGTCGAAGTCCGCCGCCGCCACGCCAAAGGCCAGGGACCGCAGGGTGGGCTCCGCGATACCCGATACGAAGCGGTGATCGGTGAAGATGTCGCGTCCTCGCTGCGAGTAGAGGGCGTTGGTTTCTCCTTCGTAGTTGGTCACCACCACATCCGGCCAACCGTTGCCGTCGAGGTCGCCAATCGCCACCCCCATGCCCGCCTCGGGGTTGCCCCGCGGTCCATGGGAGGTGCCCGACAGCAACCCCAGCTCTTCGAAGGTGCCGTCGCCGCGGTTGCGAAACAAGAAATTGGGGGTCAGATCGTTGGCCACGTAGAGATCCACCCAGCCGTCGCCGTTCAGGTCACCGAAGGAGAGGGCCAAACCCGCCCCGGCGGCGACGTCCAAACCCGCCGATGCCGTGGCCTCCTCGAAGTGGCCGTCGCCACGGTTGCGATAGAAATGGTCGGCTTGGGGACGATAGACGTCCGGTCCACAATAACCCCGTAGAGCGCGTCCTTGATCGCCACAGGCGACGTTGTGATCGAGGCTGAAGTCCACGTAGTTGGTCACGTACAGATCAACATCACCGTCACCGTCGACATCGGCAAAGGCGGCGGAGGCGCCCCAGGAGGGATCGGCCACCCCGGCCCATGCCCCCACCTCCTCGAAGCGGCCGTCGCCACGGTTACGCCACAGTTGATCGGGGCCGAACATCGTGAGCAGCAAATCGAGGTCCCCATCGCCATCGATATCCGCCGCCGCTCCCCCCGAGCCATAGCCCTCGACTTCGATCCCGGCGGCGGCGGTGACCTCGACGAAACGCCCTCCGTCGTTGCGATAGAGACGACTGGCCGGTGTCGCCCCTTCGTAGCCGGGCAACGGGCCACCGTCGACGGCAAAGAGATCGGTGTCGCCGTCGCCGTCGTAGTCGAAAGCCACCAGGCCACCGCCGTTGGTCTCCACCATGTAATAACGCCCAGCTGCGGCGCTGTGGTGCACGAAGTCGATGCCCCAGCCGTCCTCCACCCGGCGAAAGGCGAGCTCGGAGGCGGCCGCCGGCGGCGCCCAGAGGGCGGTCGACAACAGCAGCCCCAAACCCACGGCACCAACACCGAAACCGATCCTGCCGTCGACGCCTACCCTGCCCCTCAACGATCACCTCCATCCGCACTCGAGCGGCGCAAGCCTTCGACGGCGGCGGGGTCCCCCGGCCGCAACTGCAACAAGCGTCGATACAAATCGGCCGCCTGTTGATGGCGCCCGCCGTGGGCCAGCAGGGTCGCCAAGTCAGAGAGGGCCGCCGTGTGGCTGGGCGCCATCTCCAGGGCCCGCCGCAGATCCGCCTCGGCCCCCGCCAGATCCCCCGTTCCGATGCGCAGGGCGCCGCGCAAGTAGATGGCGTCGGCGTCCTCGGGACGTTCCGCCAGCAGGGTCTGCGCCCGCTCCAGGGCAAGGCCCACCTGCCCCGTCGAGGCCAAGGTGCGAGCTTCGTAAAGGCGCAGGCTCCAGGCGTCCGGGGCCATCACGATCTCCCGTTGCAGCAACTCCAAGGCCGCCGCCGGACGACGGGCTTCGAGCAGCAACGAAGCGGCGGCCACCGCCAAGTGGCTGGCTCGCCCTTCCGCCAGTAGCAACGAGCGTTCCAGGGCGACCAGAGCGTCTTGCCGGCGTCCTTGCTCCAGCAGGGCCCGCGCCAAATGCTCCCAAGCGTCCAGGGCCTGGGGATGCAGCTGGGTCGCCCTACGGCACGACGCCTCCGCCGCCGCCAGCTTCCCCTCCTGGTAGAGACGCAGGCAAGTCTTGAGCTCTTGCACCGTCGCCAGCTGATCTTTGGGATGGGCACGGGGTGCGCCGTCGCCGGGGCCATCAACATCACTTTCAGCGGCCTGGCGACCCACATATCCCAGGGCCGCCAAGGCTTGCCGGTCCTGCTCGGAAATACTGCCCGGCGGCAGGGGATCCCGCACCCGCTCGGCCAAGTGATCGCGCAAGGTTGCCGCCAGCCGCCGCTCCGTCGGCAACAAATCCTGCCTTTCTGCAGGATCCTGCACCAGGTCGTAGAGCTCCGCCTCCGGCCCTTGGATGAAGTGGTGCGGACCCGCCACCACGGACGTCAGCTCGCTCCAGCCAAAATGCAAACGTGGATAGAACGTCTCGCCATAGACCGGCCCTCGATCCCGGCCCACCATGATGTCCAGCAGGGATACCCCGTCGAGCTCCGCGTCCGGTGTCAAGGCCGCCAAACGCAGCAGCGTCGGTGCCACGTCCACCAATCCCACCGGCTGTGCCACCCGCCGTCCCACCCCTGTGGTGGTGGCCGCGGCGGACGGTAACTTGAGGATCAGCGGCACTTGCAGGCTTTCGCGATAGAGCAGCAATCCATGCTCGTCCTCACCGTGATCGCCGAGGCCCTCACCATGATCTGAGAGCACGACGATGGCCGTCTCGTCATAGAGGCCCAAGCCTCGCAGCTCCGCCACCAGCTCCCCCACCAAGGCATCGGCGGCGGCCACCTCGCCGGCATAGGACGTCTCGCCGTAGGTTTGGCGGAACGGCGCCGGGGGCTCATAGGGAGTGTGGGGCTCGAAGAGATGCACAAAGAGAAAAAACGGGCGCTCCGTTCCTTGCCGCGCCAACCAGGGGCGCACCGCCTCCAAGGTGCGCCGACCCGGTCGCTGCACACCGCCCACACCCCGGCGCCCGAGATCCGTCACGGGACCCGCTCCGGGGCCCGCTCCGAGGGGCGAGGCCAAGGCGTCGTCGTAGAGGTCAAAACCCAGCGACAATCCACCGTCGCCCCTCAGAACATAGGCCGATACCGCCGCCGCCGTCGCATACCCCGCCGCCCGCAAACGTTCGGGCACATAGGGCAAGGTCTCCGTCGCCGCACGGTAGCCGATGTTGTCCCGCACCCCATGGCGGGGCGGCAACAACCCGGTCAGCAAAGAAAGATGCGACGGCAAGGTCATGGGAACGTGGCTGTAAGCCCGCTCGAAAAGAACCCCCGAGGCCGCCAAAGCATCCACGTGCGGCGTCGCCACCTCACCTCCGTAGGCACCAACGTGGTCAGAGCGCAGGGTATCGATGGAGATCAGCACCATCGACGCTGGGGAGGACGGTCGCAGGGCGCCGGTACCGCCAAGCGTCGCTGTGAGAGACGCATTTGCGGCGCTCCCCCCCTCAGGCGTCGCCCCCAGAGACGGTTTCCCGGCGTCTCCGCCGTCAACCGTCGCTCCCGGAGACGGTTTTGCTTCCCCAGGCGTCCTGGCGTCGCCACAGGCGACGAAGCTCAGCAGGCCGAGCATCAAAAAGAGCCCCGTCAGGGCCCGTTGTGGTCTTTTGGCAATCGGTAACGACATGCATCCTCGCTTTGAAGGCCGCAGCAGCGGCTGCGGCGATGGCCAGGTGGCAAGGAGTTTAACCTGCCCCACGGCCGGACCGAGCGACTATCCAGCCGCCGCCGGTCAGCCAAATCGACGACGCAGACTTACGACAGAGACTTCCGACGGAGACTTACGACGCAGACCTACGACGAGAACTTACGGTGGAAACCTATGGAGGAAGCCCCCGAGTCCGTTAGACTCTCAACCCATCGAACACCGCCAAGATGCAGTGAAGATCTACCCAGGAGGTCTGCCCGTGTCGCAACATGTCTACACCTTCACCCCCGACCATGCCATGGGCCGGGCCGACATGAAAAACCTGCTGGGCGGCAAGGGCGCCAATCTGGCGGAAATGAGCCAGCTGGGAATCCCCGTCCCCCCGGGCTTCACCCTCACCACCGAGGTCTGCAACTACTTCTACCAGCACCAAGGCACCTATCCGGACGCTCTGCAAGAGGCGACCGACGGTGCTCTGCAGGTCATGGGAGAGGCCGTCGGCTCCCACTACGGCGATAGCGAGAATCCGCTGCTGGTCAGTGTGCGCAGCGGCGCCCGTCAATCGATGCCCGGCATGATGGAGACGGTGCTCAACGTCGGTCTGACCTCCAAGACCATTGCCGGCCTGATCCGCAAGACCGACAACCCGCGCTTCGTCTACGACGCCTACCGTCGCCTGATCACCATGTATGCCGATGTGGTGATGGAAAAGTCCGCTGGCCTCGAGCCGGAGGACGGTCAGGGTATCCGCGAGAGCCTGGAGAAGCTGCTGCACGACCTCAAGAAAGATCGGGGCTACGAGCACGACTCCGAGCTTTCGGCCGAGGAGCTGGAGAGCCTCTGCGACGCCTACCGCGAGCGCGTCCAGGAGGTCTTGGGCGAGCCCTTTCCCGACGACGCCAACGACCAGCTGTGGGGGGCCATCGGCGCCGTCTTCCGCTCCTGGAACGGCAAGCGGGCCAAGTCCTATCGCCGCATCGAGGATATTCCCGACGCCTGGGGCACCGCCGTCACCGTCCAGGCCATGGTCTTCGGCAACATGGGGCCAGGCTCCGCCACCGGTGTCGCCTTCACGCGCAATCCCGCCACCGGCGAGAACCAGTTCTATGGCGAATGGCTACCCAACGCCCAGGGGGAAGATGTCGTCGCCGGTATTCGCACCCCCTACGCCCTCAACGCCGGTTGCCGCACCGATACCAACGCCCACTTGCCCACTTTGGAAGAAGCCCTTCCCAAGGCCCATGAACAACTGGAGGAGATCCGCCAACGCCTCGAGAGCCACTACCGGGACATGCAGGACCTCGAGTTCACGGTCCAGGACGGACGCCTGTGGATGCTGCAAACCCGCACCGGCAAACGCAATGGCCCCGCCGCCCTGCGCATCGCCCTGGAGATGGTGACGGAAGAGCTCATCACCCCCCGCGAGGCCGTCGCCCGGGTACGCCCCAACCAGCTGGACGAGCTCCTATACCCGATGATCGCCCCCGAGGCGGAAGCCCAATTGCGTCCCATCGCCCAGGGGCTACCGGCGGGTCCGGGGGGCGCCTGTGGACGCATTGTGCTGACGCCGGATCGGGCCGAAGAGCTGGGCAAGGCCGGCGAGCCGGTAGTGCTGGTGCGCTACGAGACCAGCCCGGAGGATGTGCACGGCATGCACGCCGCCCAAGCCGTCGTCACCGCCAAGGGGGGCATGACCTCCCACGCCGCCCTGGTGGCCCGCGGCTGGGGCAAGACCTGCGTCGTCGGTTGCGGCGAGCTCGATATCGATCCCATCGCCAAAACCGCCAGCTTCGGTGCGACCACCCTGAAAGAAGGGGATTGGATTACCGTCAACGGCAGCAGCGGCCTCATCTACCAAGGCCAGTTGCCCTTGGTGGAGATCGACCCGGCCAGCAACCAGGGCCTGACCACCTTCCTCGGCTGGTGCGACGACATCCGCCGTCTCGGCGTGCGCACCAACGCCGACCGTCCCCAGGACGCCGCCCAGGCGCGCCGATTCGGCGCCGAAGGCATCGGTCTCTGCCGCACCGAGCACATGTTCTTCGACGAGCAACGCATCCTGGCAATGCGGGAAATGATCCTCTCCGCCGACGAAGCCGCCCAGGAAAAAGCCATCGGCAAGCTACTCGATTTTCAAAAACAGGACTTCAAGGGCATTTTCGAGGCCATGCAAGGCTTGCCGGTCACCGTCCGCCTGCTGGACCCACCGCTGCACGAATTCATGCCCCAAGGGGACGAGCAGATCCGTCAAGTGGCCGCCGCCATGGGGGTCGAAGAAGACACCGTGCACACACGGCTGGCCCAGCTCGAAGAGCTCAACCCGATGCTCGGCCATCGCGGCTGTCGCCTCGGCATCAGCCACCCCGCCATCACCCGCATGCAGGCCAGGGCCATCCTCGAAGCCGCCGCCGAGCTGCGCCGCGACGGCATTGACGCCCAGCCCGAGATCATGGTGCCCCTGGTCGGTCACGTCGCCGAGCTGCGCCATCAAAAAGCCGTCATCCTCGAAGTCGCCGAGGCCATCAAGGATGAAATGGGACTCGACGACCTGCCCTTCCTCATCGGCACCATGATCGAAGTGCCTAGGGCCGCCCTCACCGCCGACGAGATCGCCCACGACGCCGACTTCTTCAGCTTCGGCACCAACGACCTCACCCAAATGAGCTGCGGCTTCAGCCGCGACGACGTCGGCTCCTTCCTGCCCACCTACCTGCGGCTCGGCATCTACCCCAACGACCCCTTCGCCAGCCTCGACACAAAAGGCGTCGGCCAACTCGTCGACATGGCCTGCCGCCAAGGTCGCAGCACCAAACCCAACCTCAAGCTGGGCATCTGCGGTGAGCACGGCGGCGATCCCGATTCCATCCACTTCTTCCACCAGGTCGGGCTCGATTATGTGTCCTGCAGCCCGTTCCGCGTGCCCGTCGCCAGGCTGGCGGCGGCGCAGGCGGCGTTGGAGGCGGAATCCTAATTGCCCGCTCATCACAACCTGTAATGAAGTCTGTACGGCCACTGAGTCGTGCTTCTGGGATCCGACTGGCTGGTAGTCAATGATTCGCTGGTGTTTCCTTCAGGTTGTCTTGACCTTGGCACTAACGTGGTCACTTCCCGCTATCGCGGAGGTGACCATTTCCATCCCTTCCCCTAGAGATGCCTCAGTTGATGTGACTCTGGTTTGGTTTGCCGTTGATGATTCCTCAGGAACGCTGGAGGGCGATTCGAGCTCGTCCGGACATCTTGTTCTGTCGACGCCTTGGACTGGTGCCCTCAGTCTCGATACGACGAAAAAATGGAAGATCGCAATTCAAGCAGACGGCTACTGGGCCTCGGATTTCATATGGAGACCTGGGAAGGTTCCGCACTGCGACATGTTGCTGTTACCGGCCACTCAAATGCGGGGGATGTATCGGTTAGAAGAATCGGAGGATGGTCTACTCCCGAAAGAGTTTAGTGCTTGGATTAATCTCAATGGGGAGAGTAGGAAGAAAAAGCCTGAGTGGCAGCCTGTAGAGTGTACGATCTCGAACCGGCAATTCTCTTGCGACATCCCCAGTCAGCTCCTGGATATGAAGTTCTCGACTCCCGGCAATATGCCGGTGTATCGGTGGGGTGTTGCGGCTGACGAGGCTCCGCTCGATGTCGGAGAAATACGGATGCTCCGAGGGGGATCGCTCAGTGGCTGGGTTATCGCCGAAGGTGGGAAGCCTGATTCGCCCATTGAGCTGACATTGTTTCCCCGCTCGATGGGCACACAGAATGACACCAGGGAGCTTCGCCGCCGAGAGCTCAAAGCATTGAGGGCAGTTGCCAATGAAGATGGGTTCTTCACCTTGGGCCCCATTCCTGCTGGAGGTTTCGATTTAGAAGCAACCAAAGCGGGCCTCGCACCCCAGCGCATTGAGGATCTCGATTTGACGGTGCCCAAGGAAATCGTTCTCGACGACGTCATTGAGCTCGTTGCGTCGCCAGATCTCGATGTTTATCTCAATCCGCCAGTGAATCCCGAACAACAGCCGTGGCAGGTAGTTTTGATGCGTCCTCGCAGCAACTCGAACACTTTGAAGACGATAGATCGATCGGCAGCAGGTTTCGATGGGCATTGGCATCTCGACGCGGTGCCTTCCGGACACTATCGCCTCGAAGTAAGGGATTTCCGTGATGCGACATGGTTGGTACGGGATCTCGAGCTAGATCAGCTGCGGGAGCCGTTGATCTACGAGCTGGATTCAGTGGCGATTGAAGGGACATTGACTTCCGGTGGAAAACCACTCGATGGCACGGTCATTTTTGGCACGCGCCAGGGGCGACCGAATGTCGCCCTCGAAGCAACCGAAGGCGACTTCAAGGGTCTGTTGCCCCGTGAAGGCCTATGGAAGGTCGAAGTTGAATTGGCTGGAACACGCCAATATTCGGTCGGCGTCGACCCTGTCACCGTCGAAGCAGGAGCTGGAGGGACTGCCGCGACCGTGGCTATCGAGCTTCCCGATACCCTGCTAGAAGGGGAGGTACAGCAACAAGGAGAGCCGGTTGCTGCAGCATTTGTGCTCGTTACTACCGAAGGCGAATCCGAAGCTTCAAGACCGCGAGTCGCTAGAGTGCGTACCGATGATAACGGCAAGTTCAGTATTCATGGTCTGAAACCAGTTCCGGTGCAGGTTGCTGCTTATCTGGGCGCCTTCGACCCTGCATCCGATTGGGTAGATGTAGACATCCGGGAAGGCGTAGAGGCACCCTATCTCGAATTAGAGCTTGTGGAGAGGGTGGAATACCAAGCCCGTGTCATGAGCCCCCGAGGGCCTGTCGCCGGTGCTCAGATCTTCATCGAGGCAGTGACTCCCTCATCCATGAGTTGGCCAGCACAAGCTATCAGCGGAAGCGATGGTGTGGCACGCTTCCGTCTCCCATTCGACAGCCATGGCAAGCAAGCGCACTTCATGGTTTTGGCGGCCGGATACGGGTTCACAATGCACCAGCAGAGTCTCTTGAAGGGTAGTGGCATTGTGCTGTCGATTTCTCCCGACAAGGGGGATATCCATCTGCCCTATCCGCTGGGGACGCTCCATTTCAAAAACGCCTCACTACCAGTGTCGAAGGTCTTGACCAAGTTGATTTCAGCGAATCGCTTCTTTGTACAACCCGGAGATGGAGTAATTTTCAAAGGAATGGCTGCGGGGGAATATACCCAGTGTCCTGCCAATGGCAAAGTACAAGACTGTGTCAGTGGGGTACTTGCTCCATCGAGCTTTCTGAAACTAGAAGTCGTTGATTCTGATTTCTTGGAGGATGATCAATGAAGAGTTGTGCACAGGTAGGGTGCTTGATTCTCTTGGCGCACCCTCTACTCCACCGTCCTCTTTAGAGGACACCTTCGAGCAAATACTTCGTGATATCCAACACTTGATTTCTGCTGAGCCTAATCGATGCATGTTACTGCAAATATTGAACTTATTTAGCATCGCCCAATGCTTCTAGAAATTTCCGAAGGATCTCCCAACCTGGCACGCAATCTGCTCTATGCCCTGAGCATCGCCTTTTGGCCTCCACTTCCAGGGAGGAGACTGGGGCCCGCGGCGATGCGGATGCAGGCAACGATTCGTTTCAATGATTTGCACGGGAGATTTAATCATGACGCACCCCACCCCTCTTCTCACCACCCCTTGTAGCTCACGTCGTCGCCCTTTGAGGGCCAGGCTCTTGACCGCCGGGTTGGCGGCCGCCGCCTTGCTGGGCAGCGCCGGATTGGCGCAAGCACGGGGCTTTCTGCCACCCCTTGACCATCTCTCGTTCCCTGAGGCACAGGTGATCACAGTGGACGGGCAGCGGCTCTACGGTGCCATCCCCGGGTACTCTCAGCGGTTCCGCGGCATCAGCCGCATCGTCTTTTTCGACAGCTCCGGCAACCGCATCAAGCTGCGGGCCGACGAAGTACAGCAGGTGATCATCCCGGTGGGTCCGGACACCGAGATCGACATGTACGGCGAGGTGCTGACCACCGTCGAGAAGGCGATCAAGGCCGACTACGAGCTGATCCACAACGTGCGCGCCATCGTCTTCGACTCCATCGTCTGGCCCGAGAGCGACCGGCGCCTGCTGTTGCAACGGGTCAATCCAGGCTTCGACCGGCAGATCCAGGTGTACGCCATGTTGAATGCCGACGAGGGCGTCAGCAGGGTCGACGGCGTGCCCTGGTTCGGCGACGAGGAGAAGTCCTATCTAATGGTGAAAAACAACGCGCCGCCGGTGCGCGTCAAGAAGCGCCACTATAAAAACGACTTCGAGCGCCTGTTCGGTGACTGCCAAGCTTTCGTCAGCAGCGTGCCTCGGCAGGACCGCAAGTTCCGCCATTTCGCGGACCACGTCTACGCCTATCAGCAGGTCTGTCGCTGATCTCCTGCTAGCAAGAGCCTTGAACGACAAAGGACGCCCGGTGGCCGCGGCCATGGGGCGTCCTTTTGCGTTGAAGAGATTCGGGTTGAGCTCGGAGGTCGGAATCTCGGGGGCAGGCTAAATCGAATGCTTCCGCCGCACCTCTTGAATCCTCGACCGCACCATGCGGCCCAAGGACGTCTTCTCGGCGTGCTCGAAGATACGCCCCAGGACACGACGCTCGTCGTCGTCGATCTTGCCGTCTTTGAGGGCCAGGCCTAGGAGGAAGTTGAGCTCGGCCATGTCGACGGTGCCGTCGTTGGCGAAGATCTTGATCGAGGAGTAGGCCAGCTCGAGGTAGCTGGAGCCGTGGTCAGGGTCGATTTCGAGCTCGTTGGTGTCCATCATGGCTTCGCTCTCAAGCGTCGGATCGTTGGTGGTGTCGTTCTACTTGGCCGGTTGGGCCTATTCTATCAGCCGTAGCGAGCAATGCGTGACCCTGGGATGCCCCCAGGGGTTACAATCGGACCCTACGACGATTTTTCGACTCGACGCCCCTTACCGACGCTCCGAGGACCCCCACCGATGGCCAGCCGCGCATTTCACGACTTGCTCCTCCACAGCCGGGAGAATCTGTCCCGCAACGGCCGTGGCACGTTCATGATGGCGGTTTCGCTGTTGGTCTTTCACTTGCTGGTCATCACGCCATTTGCCGATGCCGGCCGACGCAAGGTGGATGCGGCGGCGGACCGTCAGCGTTTGGCTTCGGTGGGCCCCGGTCTGGAGTCGATCGGGGCGCGTCTGGAAACGGCCCAGGGGGCGTCCATGGCGGCCTTGCGCCCCGCCTTGGAGGAGCTCACCGAGCAGTTGGCCTTGGACTTTGCGCGGCTCGAAGCTAGCCGCTGGCGGTGGCAGGAGGAAAGGGCGCTGGAGGCAGGCGGCGAGGACCCTGGCGACTCGGGCGAGCCTGGCGGCACGGCGCCGGTTGCAGGTCTGGAGATGGCCTCACCACCCCGCGGCACGGTGCCTCTGGACATCGACGAGGGGCGACGCCGCGCCTTTGCCCAAGCCCCCAACCGCTATGCCCTGCTCAGCCTCCTGGAGCCCTTGGTGGAGGCGGAAATCCTGGCCCCGCGGTTGGCTGCTTTGGAACGGGCCTGGAAAACGGACGCCTTGCCGCCACTGATCAGCGACCTCGAAGCGGTGGGGGGTGAAATTTCCCAGTTGCGCAATCAGTTCCCCGAAGCCGAGACCTCCTGGGACCCCCTCTCCGCCGCCCTGGCGGAGCTGACCCGACAGGCCCAAGCCTGGAGCCCGCAGGTCCCCAAGACTCCATTTTGGTGGGCCTCGGCGGAATCGGAACCGCGTTTGGCTTTGGGTCTCGGCGATCACCGGGAGAGCCTGCGTCGGCCGCCGAGGTTGGCTGACCTGGAGGCCACCCAGCAGCAGGTCAGGGAACGGCTGCGCAACGTGTATCGGACGTGGGAGCGGCGGCAGGCGGAGATCCCCGCCGCCGACGCCACCGACGGCGGATTTCTCGGCCTCGACTTGGACGGCCTCAGCCCACTCTTTCCCCTCGCCCTCGGTCTGCTGCTGGCGGCCGCCGGGTGGCGGCGCAGCCGTCTCCTGGTGGAGCTCGCCAAGGCGGTGCAGGCGGCGGTGCAGCAGGGCAGCCCAGCTCAGCTCAAGGCCTGGTTTGGCGGCCAGGTCGCCCCCGCTCAACCGTCGACGGCGTCCCTCGAACGGCTGGCGGGCAGCGCCCAGCTTCGGCTCTGGCCTTGGCTCCTGATGTCTTGGGGCTGGATCGCCCTGGCCGGCTACCAGCTCTATGGCCAACCGACGGCGGAGTGGCGTCCTTGGCTGCCGGCGCTGGTGGGCGCCGGACTGGTGCTGCTGGCGACGGTGCATCGGTCGTTTGTTCTGCGCAAGGCCTTTGCGTTGCTCGGCGACGGGGTGGTTGGCACAACACCGGATTTCGAGCCCGAGGACGAGCCGCCCATGGCGGACGAAAACCACGGGGAGATGCTGAGCCCGGTGACGCCCCAACATCCCGAAGACTCCCAACATCCCGAAGACCCCCAGCACCCCGAAGACCTTGAAGAAGACTTAGTGGAAACGACCTTGCGCCGCTGAGCGCGGTGGCTTCGATCAACCCGAGAATCCCATGCTACACATCTTCATCGACGCCGATGCCTGCCCCGTCAAAGCCGAGACCTATCGCGTCGCCGGCCGTTATGACCTACAGGTCACCCTGGTGGCCAACTCGTGGATGCGGGTCCCCTTGGAGTCTTGGATCCGCCTGGAAGTGGTGGCCGGCGGCCTGGACGTGGCGGACGACTGGATCGCCGAGCACGTGGAGGTGGACGACATCGTCATCACCTCCGACATCCCCCTGGCCGCGCGCTGCATTGCAGCGGGGGCGCAGGTGCTCGGCTCCAACGGCAAGCCCTTCACCGAGAACAATATCGGCGACGCCTTGGCGACCCGCGATTTGCTCACCGACCTGCGCAGCGGCGGTGAGATCACCGGCGGTCCGGCGCCGCAGCAGAAGCGAGATCGGTCCCACTTCTTGAATGAGCTGGATACGATGATCCAAGGCATCCGTCGACGCCACTCACTGTCTTGAGCTGACGACCGCCAGCTGACCACGCCCCTGGGCGCTCCTTCGCGCCAAGAAACGAATGACAAATCTGGAGAAAGCTAGGCGCCCCCGGCTAGGCGCCCCCTTCAGGCGACCGCTCAGGGGCAAGTCGCAAAAGCTGCGGTATCCGTCAAGGCGGCCGACGGCTCGCCCAAGGGATTGGTGAAGGTGAAGATCTCCCCGGTTTGGGTATCCGCCACCCTCAAGGTGTACTCGACGTTGGTAGTGGCGGCGGCGAAGACCCAATAATTACCATTGAAGGCACAGCCGTTGATCACCTTCACCAGCATTTCCCAATTGTTGGCGTCGAAAAAATAAAAGAGCCCTGAATCGGCACTGCTGCCGTTGTCCACCAACTGACCGACGCCCACATCGTCGGCGAAGTCACGCCAATCGATGGTCACTTTGAAGCGCCCTTCAGCGAGGCAAAGGGTGGCGGCGTCCGGCGAGCAGCTCGATTCACCCCGCACCGAGAAATTGCCGACGCCGGAGACGGCGAAGAATATGTTGTCGCTGCACGCCACCTTGACTCGGCCCGCTTCCCCCGGGGCGTCGGGCACGGCGACCGTCTGTAGGCCACTGTTGGGCACCCCTTGCGCCAAGGCGGTGGGGAAACCGTCGTTGCCGCCGTCCGAGGAAAAGAAAATATCCACCGACTCGCAGGACACCGGCGCCTGGTCGGTGCCGGCCACCTCCCATTGCACGGTGGCTTCCGTGCCGACGGTCCAGGCGCTCTGGCCGTTGGGCTCGATCACTTCGAAGGGTCCACTGCCTCCGGACACCCGCAGCACCATCTCATCGTGGGCGACGCCCCCTTGGTTGTTGCGCCCGGTCAAGCGGAAGGTCAAATCGCGGCTGGTATTGGGCATTGATTCCCCCAAACGCTCGACCCCTTGCAGCAGGTGGGTGAGACGGGGAAAGGTGCGACGGGTGGAGGCGACGGGGGAAAAAGAACGGAAGATCGGCCGTCGACCGTTATCCGTATTGGGTGGTCCCGGCGGCCCCAAGTCGTGCTGCTCCCACGCGTAGGTCGCGGCGTTGCCACTGCCCTCGAGGGTGAACGGCGTGCGTCGCGGAATGGTGTAATTGGGCCCCGCCTGGACGCTCGGCACCCCTGCCCCGCCGCCGGTGGAGCCGCAGCGCCCGGCCCCTTGGTGCACGTGGGCGGTGATCTCGTCGAAGCTGTGGGTATTGAAGTAATCGTTGCTGAAGGTCTGTAGATTCTCAGCGCCACAGATCCCCGAGTAGGACATGATGGTGGAGCCGCTGCCGGGCTCGTAGGCGGCGCTGGGTTCGCGGTTGGGACCGCAGGACCCCGTCGAGCCATTGAAGATGTGGTTGGCTCCCAACGAATGCCCCACCTCGTGGGCCAGATAATCAACCACAAAAGGATCTCCCACCGGCACCGGCAGGCTGGAGACCGCAAACCCCTTGGCACCGGTGAAGCAAGAGGCGGCCAAGGCGGCGACGCCACCACCGCTGGTGCCGAAGACGTGACCCAAATCGTAACCACCGGCCCCGAGGGCATTGTCCAACGTATTTTGGTTTTCCTCCAACATCTCGAAGACGTTCGAGTTGGTGTACGGGTCGGTGAGAGCATTGGTAAAGATCAGCTGATCATTGGCTGCGACCAACGAGAGGCGCAGTGACAGCTCACGCCGCAGCACCCCGTTGAGGCGATTGGTCGCGGTGACCACCGCCGACAATCCAAGGGCCGCCGTCCCGCCGTGGAACTGCGTGTACTCGCCCGTGGCGGCAATGGCCGTGCGGTAGGTGCGCAACAGGCCGCCGGTGGTCATTTTCGCGCCCTCCAAGGGCGCTGAACCTTGACCCGAGCCTTTCGATGAAGACATACCGAAGCTCGACGTACCGCCGCCGGGCCCGTCGTCACTTCCCCGCAAGCTCGCCATCAAAGCCTGAGTTTCACAGCGAAAAGGTGGCCGCCGAGCGTCCTCCGCCGTATGGCCTCGGGAAAAGGCCACGTACCAGCTGGACTCCGCTTTGTTCTGCCCCGGCAACTCGACCATGGGGTTGATGAAGATGGCCTCGCCGAGGCCGAGGATCATGCCGTGGAAACCGTGTGGCGTCAGCTCGAATCGCAACTCCGCCGTCGGCCGGTCGATCGCCAAACCACGAAATGTCGCCAGCTCCGGATAGCGATCCATCAGGGCATCTTCCATCACCCGAGAGCGTTCGACGGCAAAACGCATCTTCGTCCCATCCGGCAACGGCACCTCGACGACGGGCCAGCTCTTGGTACCGACGGTAACGGACTCGGCAGCCTTGGACTCGGAGATGGACTGGGAGATCCCGAGAGCTTGCTCGCTCTCCATGCCCGCCGTCAGCAAATGATCTTCCAGCCGTCGCATGTCCAAGTCAAAGGCCCGGTGCCCGTACGACAACGGCGCCGCTTTATCACTCAGCTCATCGGCCGACAGCTCCATCCACGGATCAACCGCTTCAGCCGCCGACTCCGCGGCATATCCGCCAAACGCGATCAACAGGCCTAGGCAAACGAATATAGCCCGACGAAGGGAGCTGGACGGGGAACAGGAATACCGGTGGGATGAGCGCATCACAACTCCTAAGTTTCGACATCTCTAACGGACCAATGGCTTCCACCAGCCTCTAGAGGTGCAACTTTCCAGCTGCAAGCTCGCAGAGCTATTGATGCGTGAGACTCACAAGACAAGAACTTCAAACGACGTCACTAGATACTGCGACAACGGTTGCTTTATTCGATCAATGTAGGGCCGAGCCGGCGGAGCCCAGGGTTCAGAAGCTCCAAATCCAAGGGATCGCCAGCACGCTGACCACAAAATACATCAAATTGAGGGGCAGCCCGATGCGGGCAAAGTCGGTGAACCGATAGCCACCCACACCATAGACATAGGTATTGGTCTGATAGCCCACCGGGGTCGAAAAACTGGCGGAGGCGGCGATGCAACAGGCGATGATGAACGGTCTGGGGTCGACCTCGAGGGTGGCGCCAAGGCTCAGGGCGATGGGCGCCATGAGAACCACGGTGGCATTGTTCGAGAGGGTCTCGGTCATGATCATGGTGGTCAGATAGATGGCCCCGAGAAGAATATAGGGACGAATCGACTCACTGAAGAAGGCGAAGTCGGTCAATTGGTAGAGCCCCTGGGCGATCAGCGCCGCCGTGCCCGTGGACTCCATGGCCAGTCCCAAGGCCAGCATGCCGTAGATCAACGCCAGGATGCTCCATTCGATGCTGGCGTAGCCCTCCTTGCTGCGCAAGCAACCGGTGATGAAGATCAAGGCGGCACCGATCAAGGCGGCGCCGACAATCGGCATGACGTTGAAGGCCGCCGCCAAGATGACCCCTACCACGGTCGCCAATACCAGGGGTTGGCGACGCCGACGGACGCGGGCCGGCACCGGCGGATGGTCGAGTAGAAAAATCTCGTCGCTGCGCCGCAGGGCTTCGATCGCTTCGTCGGTGCCCATCATCAACAATAGGTCACCGGCTTCCAGGGGTGTCGTTTCCAAAGCCTTGCTGAGATTGATACCCCGCCGATGGATGGCCAACAGGATGACGCGGAAGCGTTGCCTGAAATTGAGCTCGCGAACCGACTGCCCGACAACGCTCGAGTTGGGGCCGATGACACCCTCGACGATGGCCCCTTCGTGGGCCGAAATGGTCTCGACCCCCACCTGGTTGGTCACCGCCAAGGCTAAACCTTCGAGGTTGCGCGCCTGCACAAAGCCGGAGGGGCGCAAGGCGAGGACGAGGCGATCCCCCTCTTGGACCTCGATTTCGCTTGGGTTGTCGAGCTTGACGGGTACGTTGTTGCGGATCATCTCCAGGATGCGAACGCTGGATTCCTTATAGAGGCGAGTCTCCGTCAAGACCTTGCCGATCATCTGCGAGCCCTTTTGCACGTAGGCGTCGCTGATGAACTCTTTGCGTTCCTCTTCGGAGAGAATGGAGGTCAGGGTACTGCGTTCCGGCAACAGCTTGTCGGCAAAGAGCGCCAGGTAGATCATGCCGAGGAAGACCAGCGGCAGGCCGATCCAGCCGATCTCGAACATGCCGAGGGGCGGCTCTCCAGATGCCTCGAGAATACTGCTCGCCAAGATATTGGTGCTGGTCCCCACCAGGGTGCAGGTGCCGCCGAAAATGGAAGCGTAGGACAGGGGAATCAAGAGCTTCGAGGCCGGCATGTTGAGCGACCGCGAAAGACTCAGCACCACCGGCATGAAGACGATCACCACCGGCGTATTATTGATAAACGCCGAGATACCCGCCACGAAGAGCACCAAGACCATGAGGAAACGGCGGTAACCGAGCCGGGTCAAGCGCTGCAGGGTGGACGACAGGCTTTCGAGCAGACCGGTCTTTTCCAGGGCGGCGCTGAGAATAAACATCGCAGCGATGGTCATCGGCGCCGGATTGGCGAAGACCGTCATCAGACGATTGAGGTCCGGGAGGGTGGTCTCAAAGGGCAGTGCGCTGGCCCCCACAAGAATTGCCAAGACCGCCAGCGCCACTTGATCCGTCGGGATTTTCTCGACGATAAAGCTGATCAGCGCGGCCAGCAGCAGCAAACAGACAAAGGCCACTTCCCAGGTCATGGATCTCCGATCTTATTGCCGAGCTCGTCAGCTCACTCGAATGTGGTCAAGCCATCCATATCGGAATCGTCGATATCGGTACAGACGTTTGGTGGAGGCGTGATCCTACCTCAAAGCCCGGCAACTACCGAAGGCCTTCCGCCGACGCGGCGGCGGCTCGACAACCGCGCAACCATGGCACCTTGACGTCCCCATGACCGACAAATCACACAGGCGTGACATGACGAGGTAGCTCGAATCCATCCCCTATGATCTGCTAATGCATAGCTGGAACGGCCCGCCACCGGGGCGGACACTCCACGAGCCGAAGCCAGGCTGCACTCTTCCAACCCTAAGCATCGTCCTGCGAGGTCCATGATGATCGAAGCCGAATACGACAAAGAAAAGGTCGACTGGTGGTCGTCCATACCCTTCATCGCAGCCCATATCGGCGCCGTGGTCGGCGTCATCCTGGTGGGTTGGAGCCCGTGGCTCATCGCCTTGGCCGTCCTCTCCTACTACGTGCGCATGTGGGCCATCACCGCCGGCTTCCATCGCTATTTCTCCCATCGCGCTTTCAAGACCAGCCGTGCCTTCCAGTTCTTCATGGCCTTTCTCGGCACCCTGTCGGTGCAAAAGGGCGTGCTCTGGTGGGCTGCCCACCATCGTGACCACCACCGCCACTCCGATCACGAACCGGACATCCACTCGCCGATCATGCGCGATGTGCTTTGGGCCCACATGGGTTGGATCCTGTGCCGTAAGTTCAACGCCACTAAATACGACAAGATCAAAGACTTCACCAAGTTTCCTGAGCTGGTTTGGCTGAACCGCTTTCATCTGGTGCCGCCCCTGGTGATGGGTGCCCTGATCTGGTGGTTGTTCGGTGCCGCAGTCTTTGTCTGGGTCGGCTTGGTGGGCACCGTCGCCCTGTGGCACGGCACCTTTACGATCAATTCGCTGTCCCACCTCATCGGTCGGCGGCGCTACGCCACCAAGGACAACAGCCGCAACAGCCTCGTCTTGGCTCTCATCACTCTGGGTGAAGGCTGGCACAACAACCACCACTACTACCCCGGAGCCTCGAGGCAGGGTTTCTACTGGTGGGAGATCGACATCAGCTATTACTCCCTGAAGCTCCTGGAAGTCTTCGGCATCGTCTGGGATGTGCGCGGTGTACCGGATCGGGTGCTCGCCAAGGGACGCCAACGCCTAGCTTCAGCCGGCGACGGCGCGCCGTCCGCCGAGGCATCCCTAGCCGCACCCGCTCAACCCTTGGACACGGCCCCTCAGTCGACCACCGCCGCAGCGTCCGTCGAGGCGACGGCCGGCGGCTGAAACGGCGCATTGCCGGCCAAGAAGCGTTGGCCTCGGCGCAATAGCTCGAGCGCTTCCCGGCGGTCGAGAAAACCCGTCGCCATCTGCGCTTCGCACTCACAGGCCACCAAGGTGGCCAAGTAGGCTTCCAGACGGATCCAAGCATGACGTCGTCGGCCGACGAGGCGGGCCACTTCGCCCTCGTCGGTCTGGCCCAGGCTGGCATCGGCTAGGGCGTCGGCCGTCACAGCCAACTCCGTGGCCACCTGCTCCGCCGCCAGGCTGGCGTGCGCCAGCTCCGACAAGAGCTCCGATTGGTGGATACCGAGGCCCGTGCAGCGACGCCGCAAACGGTGCTGGGCCTGACGCAGGTCGTCGAGGAGCCCAGCATCACTGGCCTCCCCGAGCCTCACGTCCTCGCCTCCGTCGAGACGGCCCAGATCCGCCAGCAAACGGCGGTGGGCCGCCAACCAGCGGGGATGCAAGAAGCGCGTCCGCAGGGTCAACACCGTCAGCCAAAGGGCCCAGAGAGCGACCATCGGCAGAATCCCCAAGAAATCGTGGAACGGGCGCTCGGAGCCGCTGATGGTGGTCACCGAAGCCAGGGTGACCAACGCCCCCCAAATCAGCCAGTAGAGGCGTAGACGCCGACGCTTGTTGCGCAGCCTCTGCACCAGCTCCTGCAGCGCAGACTCACCGCTCAGGGCTCGCAGCTTCAGAGCCATGGCGCACCCCCTGAATCAGATCGCCGGTCGACGATGCCCCCATGCGCCTTGATCTTCATGAAGCCTCGATCTTCATGAGGTCCCGTGTCGGTAGTCGAGGGCCACCAAGGTGACGTCGTCCTGGGTATCCGTCTCGCCCAAGTGCGAGGCCAAATCGGCTACCAAATGTTCGATGAGCTGGTGAGCGCCGCCCCTGGGCCGCTGCTCGAGGACTTCCAGCAAGCGGGGCCAACCGTAGATGTCCTGGCCGTTGTCCGCCTCGATGAAGCCGTCGGTCAACATCACCAACTGGTCGCCGGGCAACAGCTGTTGGCGGGCCACCGCAAAACCCTGCTGGCGCCGCACTCCGAGGGGATAACCTGGCTGCGTCAGCTCGATGATCTGGCGACCGCGACACAGCAAGGGATAGAGCTGCCCGGCGTTGGTCCAGCGCAACTGGCCGTCCCCAATCTCGATCTCTAACAACACCAGAGTCATCATGCGGCGACGCCCGAGGGTGTCGCACATCATCCGGTTGAGCTCCACCATGGCCGCCGCGAGGTCTTTCTGGGCGGCCACTTGCATGTAGAGGGCGCTTTTGGCCATGCTGCTGACCATCGAGCTGTCGAGACCGTGGCCACTGGCGTCGCCGAGGGCGACCAGCAGGCGAGTCGCCTCAGCCGGGGACGCCGGCAAGGCATAAAAATCGTAGAAATCGCCCCCCAGCTCACTCGACGGACGATAGAGATGCGCCACCTCCAGCCCCCGTAACCGCGGCGCGGCCGACGGAAGGATCGACAACTGGAGCTGGCGGGCCAGGGCCACCTCCTGGCGAAACCTGGCCGTTTCCTTCACCACTTCCGCCTGCGGTCCGCCGCCGGACGGAGCCATGGCCGACGGTCCGACACCGACTTCGAGAACCGGGCGGTCGAGCACCTGCTCCAAGAGTCCGACCCGACGTTGCAGCGAGGTTTCTTCATCGCCGCCGTGATCCGTCGCATCGTGCTTGCTGAGCCGTACGATCTGAGCGCTGTCGACGGCCAGCAGAAACGACTCCACCCGCTCCCGTTGGCGCTCGGCTTGCGACTCAATTCGCTGCGAGCGGCGATCGTTGTCGTCGAGAAGGGTCAACAGCTCTTGGCACAATTGACGATCGACGGCCGGACCGGGCCGGGCCAGCTCGGCCATCACCCGTCGGCGCTCGCGGCGCGTCGAGCGCTGGGTCGCCAGCAGCGGCTCGGCGTCGATCAACCATGCCACCATAGCCAAGGCTTGGCGCTCGCCGTTGGCCAGACTGGCCAGGGTATCTTGACCCGACGTGCTGAGGCAGTCGCGGGCCCCGTCCAGGCCGCGCAACAAGCGGTCCCGCAGGGCCAGAACACCTCGCTCGTCCGATGTTTCGGCCACCTCCAAGAGAGCGCCGTGTTGTTGCAGGAAACGACGCCGCCCCACCCTCCATACCCGCCAATGGTGCAGCCAGACCGCGCCGCCCCAGACGCAGCTGATCACCACCCCTGCGAGGTCGCTGAAACCGTGGACGAGATCGATGCCCACCAGGAAGGCCGACGCCGCCATCCACACCCACAGATGGCCGAAATAGCGCTGCTCCCTGGCCGTCTGACGCAAGGCCAGCTGGGCCAGCTTGGGGGTTGGGCAGTAGGGGAGATCGAGGGCGGGGGGTCGCATGATAGTTGGTTCAACGGGCAGTCGGCCACAAAACATGGGGACTGATGACGATACGAAAAGCCGACGGTAAAAGTTCCCATCCCAACCCGCTCTTCATCCACAAAGCCCAAGCCGAGGCCCGCCGGGGAGCCCTCGTGACGAGCTCGCGGCGGGCCCCTCCGGCGGGCACATTCTCAGGATGAGACCGCTCAGCGACGGCGGCAGTCCACCTGCAGAGACGACACCGAGTCATTGCCGACTTCCGTCGACTGCAGGCTGCCCAGGTCATACTCGACTACCGTTACCCGACCGCGAAAGTTGGCATCGGTATAGAGCGTCGCGCGGCAGCCGGGGTCGATCCTAACGGAGCTGACGCGGTCATTGCCGAAGCTGCTCCGCCTGAGATCGGCGTTGTCCCCATAGAACGTTTCTGAGGCTCCCCGGAATCGATCGTCGGCGTAGAAGGTCACACCGCGACGGTCCTGCTGGCCATGGCCCGGATTACCGTAACCCGGATTACCGTAGCCCTGGTTTCCGCCTTGGTTTCCGTACCCGGGACCGGTGGCGGTGCATTGCACCCGCAGGGAGGACGCGGCATTGTTCCCCAAGTTGGTGCCGGTGAGATCGCCCAGGTCGCGATCGACGACGAGGGAACGGCCGCCGTAGTCGTAGAGATCGTAGAGGGTGGCCCGACAACCGGGGGCTACGCTCACCGAGCGCACCCGGTTGTCCCCCAGACTGTTGTTGTTGAGCCGCGAGTCATCCTGGAAAAAGGTCTCGTTGGGGCCGCTGAAGTTGGGCCCGGCGTAGAGGGTCACACCGGAACGCTGCGCCGGAGCACCATGACCACCGCCATAACCACCACCGTGGCCACCGCCACAGGAGATGCGCAGGGAGCTGGCCGCATCGTTGCCCAGTGGCGTCCGGTCCAACCTTGGGACGCTGCCCTCCAAGCGGGCCGATCGACCCCGAAAATTGGCGTCACTGAATATTTCGACTTGGCAACCGGGGCTGACCACCAACGAGCTGGCGCGATCATTGCCAAAGGCGCTGCTGCGCAAGTCCGAGACGTCACGATCGAAGTCCTGGCTGACACCGCGAAAGCCCGCGTCGGCGTAGAGGGTCACCGTGCCACCTGCTCCCGGAGGCCCCGAGGAGGGGGCACGCCGACCGGGGGGCTGGGCCAGCAACGACGGGGCCAAAACCAGCCATGACACAAGGCTGCTGAGGCAAAACACTGTCAGGCTCGACTTTTTCATTGTTGTATCCTCCACGGATCTGAATTCTTACGATGGGGCATGGCGAGCGACCAACGCCCTCGGGCTCCTATGTTACTGGACTCTTAGGCGATTGGAGAGACGATGGAGACGATCCTCGAGCGATTGCACGAACACGCCGCGCAGCGGGGCGATGCCGTCGCCATGGCCGAGAAAATCGAGGGCCGATGGCAGGAGACCACTTGGCGGCAGGTGGACGAGGAGGTCGCCCACCTCGGCCGGGCTCTCATCGCCCAAGGTCTCCAGCCCGGCGACTGCCTCGGTATCCTGGGCGTCAACCGGCCGCGATGGACCCTTGCCTGCCTCTCGGCCATGGGCACCGCGGTGACGCCGGCCGGTATCTACCAGACCTGTGCCGCCAACCAGGTGGCCTACATTTTACGCCATGCACGCTGTCGCCTCGTCTTCGTCGACGACCGCGAGCAATGGCTGAAGGTGGAAGCCGAGTGGGACAATTTGCCGGACCTCCAACTGGCGGTGCTGATGACCGAGCCCACCGCCGATCTGGATGTCGAGACGGAGCCGCGGCTTTGCACCTGGCAGGCCTTCCTGCGACGGGCCGAGACGGTGAAGCCGTCCCAGTGGCGGCAACGTCGGAAGGCCATCGAGGCCTCGACGCCGGCCACCCTGATTTACACCTCGGGTACCACCGGCCAGCCCAAGGCAGTGATGCTCAGCCATCGCAACATCATGGAAACCGGACGCCTCGGGGCCAGCCTGCAGGAGCTGTGCCCAGAGGATCGCTTGGTGTCCTACTTGCCCTTGGCCCACATCGCCGAGCAGATGATATCGGTCCACATCAGCGTCTTCATCGGCTATGGGGTCTACTACGTGCCTTCGCCGACTCAGCTCAGCGAGGCTTTGAAGGAGACGGGGCCCACCCTCTTCTTCGGCGTACCGAGGGTTTGGGAAAGAATCCACGACGCTCTGATGGACGGCCTGCGCCAGGCTCCGAAGCTGCGTCGCCACCTGGCCCGCTGGGCCATCGATGTCGGCTGGCAACGGGCCTCGGCCGATCTCGCCGGCCGCCCCGCGGGCCTGTGGAATCGCCTGACCTTTCCCCTCGCTGACCGCCTGGTGCTGTCGAAGGTCCGGCGGCGCCTGGGTTTCGATCGCGTCCGCCTCGGCGCCTCCGGTGCCGCCCCCATCCAAGCCCAGATCCTGCAGCTGTTCTTTTCCCTCGGCGTGCCCATCTATGAGGTCTACGGCCTGTCGGAAACCTGCGGCCCCACCTCTTGGAACGCCGTCGGCCGCACCAAGCTGGGGAGCGTTGGACCTCCCTTGCCGGAGGTGGAGGTCGAGATCGCCGACGACGGCGAGGTGCTGGTCCGGGGGCCCAATGTCTTCCTCGGCTACCTGCACGACGAAGCGGCCACCCGGGAGGCCATCGACGACGACGGCTGGTTCCACACCGGCGACCTCGGAGCCCTCGACGACGAGGGCTTTCTGCTGATCACCGGGCGCAAGAAGGATTTGCTGATCACCTCCGGCGGCAAGAACATCGCCCCCGCCGCCATCGAGGGGCAGCTCAAGCAAATTCCCGGCGTCGAAGAAGCGGTGGTGCTCGGCGACGGGCGTCGCTACTTGACGGCCCTGCTGAGCCTCGCCTCCCAGGACGACGACGCGGCGGCCCTGCAACTGCGCCTGCAAAAGCATGTCGACGAGGTCAACCGGCGCCTGGCCAGGGTCGAGTCGATCCGCGACTTCCGGGTCCTGCCCCGGCCCCTGAGCCAGGAGCGAGGTGAGCTGACACCCACCCTGAAAGTCAAACGGCATATCGTGCAGGAGCACTTCGCCGATCTCATCGCCGAAATGTACCCGGCGGCCTGAGCGCGTCCGTTCCGACCGACGGCCCGGTGGACGATGGCCCGGTGGACGATGGCTCAGGGCGACCGAGTCGGCACGACCGGGTTAGAATGCCTGCGCCATGTCCACCGAAGATTCTACAGCCCAGCCCATCGATCAGCGGACAGGCCCGCCGAGGTTCCCCATGCGCCCAAGCCATCGCCCACGCCGCTCGCGCTGTTCTTTCCGACGCTGCCTCATCCGCTGCTTCGCCTTCGCCTTGATCGGCCTGGGGAGCACCCTGCCGTCCCCGGCGCAGGGGCCCGCTGAAACACCCCGTCGCTGGTCACCGACGACCCAGGAGGCCGCAACAACCCAGCCCGACGTCAACGCCGCGGAGGCTGTCTCCAAGGGCACGCCGGTCCGCGGCGCGGCGATCGGCTTCGCCGAGGACCTAACCCCGGACAAGGGGGCGCCCCCGGGTTTCACCTACTTCGACAATCTGGCGACCTTCAGCATCGCCGCCGGGGGGCTGCTCAGCAGCGAAAGCTTCAACGAAGGCAATGTGGCGGCCGGCGAGGTGGCGGTCTGCTCCGATCCGTACGACGCCACCACCAACGATGCATGCTGGGCCCCAGGTGACATCGCGGACCGACTGCAGGTTGCTTCGTCGGGCAATAACGGCGTCGCCATTCTCGGCCCCGGCGTGGCCAACAACGACAGCATCGTCACCGGCGCCGACAGCTTCGCCGAAAACACCCTGTTGAGCTTCAGCGAGGGGGGGATCTTCGCCCTCGGGCTCGATCTGGCGAGCAACGTCGACACCACCCTGGAGCTGCTGCTGCTCGACGACAAAGGCACCGTGCTGGCCTCCAGCACTCTCGAAACCACCCCGCAGCCCAGTTTTTGGGGTGTCGTCAGCGAGCAGCCCTTCGAGCGTCTGGCGGTGGTCTCCGACAACGGCGAGCTGTTGGACAACGTCCGCTTCGGGCCCCCGCCGCCGCGGCTCGAGGCACGGCTGCGGAGTAACGATCTCTGTGTGCAGCCGGGTAGCAACGTCAACGGTATTTGGGAGCCGGGTGAAGGCATCCGCCTCAACCTGACTCTGAGCGCCGTCGGCGGCGACTTCCACAACGTCGCGGCGTCCTTCAGCTCACCGGACATGGGACTCACCAGCCCTCTCCCCAAGGCCGGATTTGGTGATCTGCTGAGCGGCGAAAGCCGCAGCCGTCCGGTCATTTTGAAGCTGGCGCCGGAGGTGGCCTGTTTCTCCACCCTGCAGCTGACCTTGCAAGCGATCAGCGACGAAGGTACTTTCAGCTTCGACCGCCTGCAGGGGGTGGGCCGCTTACCCATAGCCCAGGACCTGCCCCTGGCCCTGCCCGACGATGCACCGGCCGGCGTCGCCAGCCTGCTGCAGGTGGTGACCGAGGGGACGATCAACGACCTGCGAGTGCAGGTGGAGATCGCCCATCCCTGGGTGGGCGATCTGGAGCTCCGGCTGACCAGCCCGGCCGGCACCACGGTGAGCTTGTTGGACCGCCCCGGCGTGCCCGCCGACACCTTCGGCTGCTCCCGTGACGACATGGATGTCCTATTCAGCGATGCCGAGGACGAACCCCTCGAAGACCTCTGCGCGGGCAATCCTTGGTTTGTCGGCACCGCCCAGCCACGGCAACCGCTGGCCGCTTTTGTCGGTCAAGAGCTGGCCGGCAGCTGGCTGCTGACCGTCATCGATCATGCCCCCGGCGACCGCGGCGAGCTAGTGTCCTGGCGCTTGATCACCGAACCCGGACTGCAGGGGCAATGCAACCCCTGCGCCGACAGCGGCGTCTTGACCACCGTCCTCGACATCCCTACCCTCAGCCGGTGGGCGGCTTGCGTCATGGCCCTGCTGCTCGCCTTGCTGGCCGCCCATCGCCTGTCGCGCAGAACCCTCGAGAGCGAGAGATAGCATGCCCCTCGATCGCCCTTTCCAGACCCCGCTCCGGCTGGCCGTCGGCCTCCTCATGACGTCTTTTTCGATGCTGTGGATCGCTTGTCGAGGCGCCCAGGAGGTCGACTCGGTGACCGGTGAAAGGTCCGTCCAGGGCACCTCCGGCCGAAGCACCTCCGGCCGAAGCACCTCCAGCCAAGGCGCGGGCCCCCGAGGGACCGACGACGGAGCCGACGCCGCCGTTTGGTTCGAGGAACGTGGCGCCGCCCTCGGCATCGATTTTCAGCATCGCATGGGCTTCGACGGCAGCTTCTTCATGCCCGAGATCATCGGCCCAGGGGTCGCCCTCTTCGACGCCGACGGCGATGGGCGGCTCGACGTCTTGGCGATCAATGGCCGGGACCACAACGTAGCGGCGGGCGACAACCCTAGGTCGGAAGACGACACGGCATCGCGGGGAGACCGCCTCTACCTACAGACGGCGGACGGTCGGTTTGTCGATAGGACCGAAGGCTCCGGCCTCGGGGACGGTTATGGCATGGGTTGCGCCGTCGGCGATATCGACAACGATGGCGACCTCGATCTCTATGTCACCCGGTTCGGCACCGACGCCCTCTACCGCAACCGTGGCGACGGCACCTTCGAGGACGTCTCGGCGAGCGCCGGAGCGGCGGTGGAGGGGTGGTCCACCTCGGCGGGATTCTTCGACCACGACGGGGACGGTTGGCTCGACCTCTACGTCGTGCGCTATGTCGCCTACGACGCCACTCGCCAATGCTCCACCCTCGCTGGCCAGCGGGATTACTGTGGCCCCTTGAGCTTCCGCGGAATGTCGGATGTTCTGCTGGCCAACCGCGGCGACGGCACCTTCGAAGATGTCTCGGCAGCGGCCGGTATCGGACGGGCGCCGGGCCGTGGCCTCGGCCTGGCCTTGGAAGACTTCGACGACGACGGACGTCCCGACATCTACGTCGCCAACGACGGCGAGAACAATACCCTGTGGCACAATCTCGGCGACGGCCGATTCGAAGACCGGGCGGTGGTCTCGGGGGTCGCCGTCAATCTGCTGGGACATCGCGAGGCCAGCATGGGGGTGAGCGTCGGCGATGTCGACGGCGACGGCGAGCTCGACATCTTCCTCACCCACCTCGGCCAGGAAACCAACACCCTCTATCTCGGCACCGGCAACGGCACCTTCGAGGACCGGGTGGCGGCCAGCGGTCTGGGGTCCAGCAGCCTGCCTTACACCGGCTTCGGAACCGGCCTCTTCGACGGCGACTTGGACGGCGACCTGGACCTCCTGGTGGCCAACGGCAAGGTGCGGTTGATCGGCGACGAAAAACAGCTCGACACGGTTTCGCAAGAAGCCCCCCTGCGCCGCTATGACGAAGTGGATGCCTTGTATGTCAACCTTGGCGATGGCACCTTTGCACCCCATCCATCCCCGGGTCCGCTGGCCGAAGGGACCATCAGCCGCGGCTTGGCGGTGGGCGATGTGGACAACGACGGAGACCTCGATGCCGTCATCAGCACCGTCGGCGGGCCTTTGCGGGTGCTGCTCAACAAAGCGCCACGACGGGGCCACTATCTCGCCCTGCGTCTGCTCGATCCCGAGCTGCGGCGGCAGGCCATCGGCGCCAAGCTCTGGTTGCAGCACGGGACCAGGCGCCAGCTGCGCACCGTCGGACGCACCACCTCCTATCTCTCCTCGCAACCGGCGACGGTGCACCTCGGGGTCGACTCGACGGACGCCGCATTACGCGTCACCGTGCGTTGGCCCGCCGGCGACGACGAAGACTTCGAGCTCCCCGGGGTCGACCGTCTGATCACCTTGCTGCGTGGCCAAGGTACGCCCGCCGGCCCCGCATCCACCGACGAGGACCTGTGATGTCACGGCAATCTCACCCCACCCGAAGCCTTGTCCACGGTAGCCGATGGACGCTGCTGCTGCTGCTGACGCTGTGCCTCGGCTGCGGCGGCGAGAGGGCCCCAGCGGGACCGTCCATCGAGCCCCCGAAGCCCACCCTCGACGGTCTCGAAACGCCCGTTGTGGAAGCCTTGCAGGAGGCCCGTCGGCGAGTTATCGCCCAGCCCAGCTCGGCCGCCGCCTGGGGATCTTACGGCCTCAGCCTGCATGCCCACGAGTTGGTGAACGAAGCGGTGGTCTGCTACCGTCGAGCAGCCCTCTTGGCGCCCACCGACTCCCGCTGGCCCTACCTTGCCGGGCTGGCCCTGCGCACCGTAGAGCCGACCGAAGCACTGGCAGAGATGGCCCGGGCCGAGGCCCTGGAGCCTCGCCATGGGGCATTCTACGTCCAGTACGGCGACACTTTGTTGGAGTCCGCAGAGCCCGAGGCAGCCGGACAACGTTACCAGCGGGCCCTACAAATCGCTCCGCAGATGGCCTTTGCCCACTATGGGCTAGCCCGCGTCGCCCTGTTGAAGGGGGAGCTGGCGGCTGCGGAGCAGCACCTCCGGGATGCCCTCGGACAGCGACAAGCCTACCGCGAAGCCCACACCCTGCTGGCGCAAGTGTTACAACGATCCGGGGACTCGGAGGGGGCCCGCCTGCACACCTGGAAGGCCACCAACTATCCCGACTCCACGGCCCCGGAGGATCCCGTCTACGAGCAGGTGGCCGCAGCCGGTCGCAGCTCCGTCTGGGCGGTACGACGGGGCCTCGCCGCCGCCGCCGCGGAGCGCTATGAAGAGGCCGAGAAAGAGCTGCGGTATGCCCTCGAGGTGCGGGGCGACAACGCCACCGACCTGGCCTATCTGGGGGGCGTTTTGGCGGCCTCGGGCCGAGCCGCCGAAGCCATGGAGACGTATCGCAAGGCCCTCGCCCTCGATCCCAACTCGGTGGTGGCGCACAACAATCTGGCCCAAGCTCTGCTGCAACAGGGCGACCTGGCAAGTGCCGAGGATCACCTGCGGCAGGCCCTGAGCTTGGACCTCAACAACCGCGAGGCACAGCTCAACTTGAGCTTGATCCTCGGGCGGCGCGGCCAGCTCGAAGAAAGCCGTCTGCACTTGGAGAGCCTCCTGCAACAGTCCCCCGGCGATGTCGAAGCCCTGCAGCTGTTGGCCCCCCTGCGCCTTCAAATGGGCTTCCCCGAGGAGGCCCTCGACCTCTGGCAGCAACTCCTGGACATCCAACCGAGCCGCCTGGAGACTTTGGAGCAGGTGGTTAGGCTGCTTGTGCAGCGGGGCGAGCACGGCGCCGCCATCAAACGCTTGCAGCAGGGTGTCGAGATCGCCCCCAACAGCTCCCGCTTGGTGCTGTTCCTGGCCTGGGAGCTGGCCACCGCACCCGATGCCGAGTTGCGGGACGGAGCCCGGGCGGTGCAGCTGGCGCAGCGTGTACGACGCGCCTATCCCGAGCAATATCAGCCGGCGGACGTGCTGGCCGCCGCCTACGCCGAGCAAGGGGATTTCGACCTCGCCGCCACGGAAATCGAGGCGGCCCTGGTCCTCGCCAAGGCATCGCAGGCTCCCGTCCTGAATGAGCTGCAAGCGCGCCGCTCCGGATACGCCCAAGGTCGACCTTTCCGTCAATAGGAACCGGTCAAGCTTCCTCGGTAGAATTGATTTGTAGCCTTGAAATCACGACCTGCGCTTGATATTCTCCGGCGTAAGACTTGTCATTTCCGCACTCGACGGTGTAGGGAGCGAGCCAAGGAGGGCCCGCAGCTCCACGCACCGACATTTCGCCCATCGATGAAGGAGAGAGATCTATGAAGCGTCAGATCTTCACACGTGTTTTGATTTGTGCCCTAGCGGTGCTTGTCGCCGGCGTCGCCGCAGCCGACGACCCCTTTGCCCGCCTCATTCCCGAGCAGCCCGTCAAGGGTGATGCCGCCACGCCGCCCGGACCCGGCGTTGCCCCCGATGCCACCGGCGGTCCCGATGCTTTTGGCTACATCTACATCGACTCCGACGAGGCGGGCGGTCCAGCCTCCGGCCAATTTTTCGACATCTCCGGCACCGGTACCTCCGTGGCGCTGGCCGATGACGGTGACCTCTCCGTACCCCTGGGAATGACCTTCCCTTTCTACGGCGCAAATTTCACCAGCGTCTTCATCGTCTCCAACGGCCACCTCTCCTTCGACGGTGGTACCTCGGGCGTGTTCACCAACGAATGCCCCATCTCCGGCACGGCCCTGGGCAACCTGATCGCCCCCTACTGGGACGACCTGGACCCCGCCGATGACGGCGCCTTGGCCTACTACGAGTACTTCGCCGCCTGCCCGGTGGGCGCCGGTGACTGTTTCATCGCCCAGTGGGAAGAGTTCGACTTCTTCCCCGGCGACGGTGCTCCGGGTGGTTCGGCGGGTACCTTCCAGGTTCTCCTCTACAGCAGCGGTGACATTCTCTTCCAGTATGAAGGGGGTCCCGGCCTCGACGGCTCCTCCGCCACCATCGCCATCAATCAGGACGGGGCGGGCAATAGCTTGCAATACGGTTGCGACAGCCCCGGTCAGGTTGGGGCCGGTGACGCCATCCTCTTCGGCACCGCGCCGACCGGCGATCTGGCCATCACCAAAACCGGTGAGCCCGCCCTCGGTGGCGCCTTCGCCTACACCATCGACGTGGTCAACAACGGCCCTGAAGATCAGACCGGCGTCGTGGTCACCGATACGATCCCCGCTGAGCTGGTTTTTGTCTCCGACGACTGCGGCGGTAGCTTCGATGGAACCGACTGGACTTGGGACATCGGCAACCTGGCCAATGGTGCCAGCGCCACCTGCCAGCTGATCGTCGAGCTGGTCGACAACGGTACCTGCGTGACGGTGTCCAATACCGCCACGGTGGTCGGCGACACCGCCGACCCGACCGGCAACAATACCTCCACCACCAGCAATGGCTCGGCCAGCGGCGCCGTGGCAGATCCGAGCTTCGAGCTCGGTACCCCGAACGCGGCGTGGGTTGAAACCTCGACCAACTTCGGCACCCCGCTGTGCGATGTCGGCGGCTGTGGCGTGGGCGGTGGAACCGGTCCCTTCGATGGTGCCTGGTGGGCTTGGTTCGGTGGCATCGCAGCCCCCGAGACCGGCTCCGTGTCTCAGGACATCGTCATCTCCAACGGCACCACCGACATGACCTTCTGGCTGGAAGTGCCGATCGCCTGCGCTTCTCCGGCCGACTTCATGACGCTCAGCATCGATAGCATTCCGGTCTTCACCGTCGATGGCACCTCGCCCCTCTGCGGAACGGTTGGATACACTCAGCAGACCGTCGACATCTCGACCTTTGCCGACGGCGGAATGCACAACCTGGCCTTCGTTTCGACCATCACCGGCGTGGGAACGACCAATTTCTTCGTCGACCTGGTCGATGTGCCTTCGGCCCCGAGCTGTGACGGCGTCGTCGTCGACGGCGGTGGCAACGTGATCGAGGTACCCACCCTCGACCAGGTTGGTTTGGCCATCCTCGCCCTGATGTTGGTCGGTGGAGCCGCGGTCACCCTGCGGCGCCGTCGCTTCGACAGCTGAGCGGGTCACGGTAGATAGAGGCGACATCCACCGCCCGAGCGGCGGATGTTGAAATGGAGGGCGGTCCTGCGGGGCCGCCCTTTTCTCGTTCAGAAGGCTCTCGAGATTCGGTGAGCCTGCGGGCCGAATAGCCCGGCCGCGGAGTGCGTAGACATTAGTGTCCACCGATACCGCCGGCACGATCGTCTGGTCCCTTCTAGCTCGTGTCCATCCAGTTTCACCGAAATCGGTGCTAGCGGGAGACCCTTCGAGCGAGCACGGCCGGAGTGCTGTCTGAGCCGCAGGGCCAAGGGAACGGGATCAAACCTTGATACAAAAGGGTTTAGATCGACACGTCAGCGTTGGGGCGAGTTTGCGCAGGCCGCGCGCAGCCGAAGGGCTCCCGCCCCGCATCGTTTTCTTGGATGGGAACTAGCTCGTTGCCATCCCGTTTTACCAGAATTAGTGCCGAAGGGCCCCTGCCCCCACATCGCTTGTTTGGATAGACACCAGCTCGCTCGAAACGCCACACTCCTTTGATTTGAATGCGAGGATGCCAATGCAACCCTGGAAGACCCTCATCGCCGCGTACCTAGCCGCGTTCTCCCTGACCTCTGTGGCCGCCGCCCAAGGCTTGCCCGGCGACGACCGTCCCTGGCATCGCTTGGATACGGCCCATTTCATCTTCCTGAGTCAGCTCGACGCCGACAACACCGAACGCCTGGCCAATGACCTGGAGCGCTTGCGCCAGGTGTTGGAGCAACTGACCCCCGAGCGCCAGCTGAGCTCGCCCAACCTCACCTACATTTATCTCTTTGCTAGCTACGAAACCTTCCGGCCCTTTCAACTGCGGCGGGACGGGAAAGCGGTGGACGGTGTCAGCTACTTCATCGCGCACCCCCACGCCAACTACGCAGCGCTCAACGCCGATCCACACATCGAGCCGACCCGCTTCCTCTACAGCCAGTTCATCCACCAACTGCTCTCGGAGCAGCTGCCGCAGCTCCCCCTCTGGTTTCGCCAGGGTCTGGCGGAGTACTACAGCACCTTTGAAGGCGATACCCAGGGCGCCAAGATCGGTCTCCCCTCACGGCAGCATCTCCAGTCCTTGGGCTACGATGGTCAGCTCCAGCTCGTCGCCTCGGGGCCCCCCGGCGAGTCACAGGACGTTGAGACCGGCCTCGACATGGCGCAGGTCTTGACCTTGCAGCAATCGCCGACGGATCCGTTTATCCGCAACGTCTTCTTGGCCAAGTCCTGGGGGTTGGTGCACTACCTACTCAACAACCCGGAGCGACGGCAACGGAGCCTCGACTTTGTCCGCCAAGTGGTGCGCGGCGAGGCTGCGGAGACCGCCTTCGCCGCAGCCTTTCCCATCGCTCCCCAAGAGCTGGAGGCGCAGGTCAAAGCCTACTTGACCGGCGACCGGCTCCCCTTCCTGCGAGTCGTCATGCCCCTGGACGCTTCCCAGGGCGGGCTCTATCGTCCACTGCTACGGCACGAGGCCCTCTTTCACCTCGGTGATCTGTTGCTGCACAGCGCCCCTGATCGCCGCCTGGAAGCTGCCAACTACTTCGAACGTGCCGTCGTCCTGGCCCGCTCACAGGGCATCGACCACGGCCCTACCCATGCTGCCCTCGGTGAGGTGGCGGACCTGGCGGGCGATGCGGAAGCCGCCAGCCGCAGCTACGCCCTGGCCATCGAGCACGCCGGCGGCGACGCCCTCGTCCAGTTCCTCTATGGTCAAAGTCTGTTGGCGACCCTGGGCCAGCGTCCTCCCGGCGATGCGGCAGCGGCAGCACGCCTCGCCGCCGCCATCGCCGCCTTCGAGCAGAGCACCCGCGCCAACCCGGACTTCGCTGAGTCCTGGGCCAACCTGGGGTTTGCCTACGGCCTGCAGGAGGACCCCAGCGGTGAGCCGGTGCAGGCCCTGACACGGGCCCTGGAGCTCTTGCCGGGCCGCACCGACATCGCCCTGAACTTGCTCTTGGCCCAGGCCAAAGAGGGCCACAGGGAAGGGGCCGACGCCATGCTGCGACGCCTGCACTGGTTGGGGGCTTCCGACACCGACCTCAGCCGTGCCCAGGAGATCCTGTTGCAAATGGACTACCAGCAGGTCAACGGCCTGGTGCGACACGGAAATCGCCTCGACGACGCCATCGCCTTGCTGACTCGAATCCAGGTCGAAAGCCAAGATCCGGCCTTGCGCCAGCGGGCGGCTGAGCGCTTGAAAAAGCTTGCGGCTAGCCATTCGCAGAGCCGATTTGCCGAGCTCTGTGCCCAGATCATCGACCATCGAGACCAGATCACGGCCGATCCCCAACGGCGCGCTTCTTGGCTCAACGACCTGGCCACCGCCGCCGCCTCGGCCCCGCAGAAAGAAGTCGTTGAGGCCCTGCGTCAACATTTCCAAGAATCCGCCCCCCGGTGGCAACTGCTGACCACCGGCTCGGACGCCAGCCTGCGGGGTTTGGATGCGGTGTCCTCAGAGGTGGTCTGGGCCAGCGGTAGCGACGGCACGATCTTGCGCACCGTCGACGCCGGCGCCAGCTGGAGCCGCTTGCCCGTCGCCGGTGCCGAGTCCCTACAGTTTCGCGATATCGAAGCCTTCGACGAGCAACGGGCCGTCTTCATGACCGCCGGCCAGCCAGCCCGCATCTACCGCACCGACGATGGCGGCGCCACCTTCACTTTGGTCCACGAGAGCCCCCACGAAGGCGCCTTCTTCGACGGCATGGCCTTCTGGGACGCCCGTTCCGGAGTCGTAATGAGCGATCCGGTGGCGGCTCATCTGCTCTTGCTCACCACCACCGACGGCGGCGTCACCTGGCAGGAAATCGCTGGCGACCGTCTGCTACCCACCCTCGAAGGCGAGGCCGGATTTGCCGCCAGTGGCACCAACGTCGCGGTGTCCGGGAACGATCTGCTGTGGATTGGTACCGGCGGTGCCGCGGCGCGGATGCACTACAGCCAAGACGGCGGGCGTAGCTGGCAGGTCTCTCAGTCGCCACTGCGCTCCGGCGCGCCGTCCAGTGGCATCTTCTCCATCGCTTTTCGTGACCCTCTACACGGCGTGGCGGTAGGGGGCGACTACCAAGATGCCGAGAATAGCCTGCACAACGTCGCCCGCAGCCATGACGGCGGCAAGACCTGGCAAGCCATCACCGGCAAGCCCCCCGCCGGTCACCGGGCTTGTGTCGCCAACCTGCCGCTGCGGGGTGCCACCACCTGGCTGGCCGTCGGACGGACCGGCGCCGATCTGTCCGAAGACGACGGCGAGAGCTGGCGGCCCTTGTCGGAGATGGGGTTCTATACCTGTAGTGTCGCCGATGACGGCAGCGTTTGGGCCGCTGGCGACCAAGGGCGGGTGGCTCGTCTGCGCTGGCCCGGCGAGCCGTGACTGACTCGGCGAGCCGTGACTGACTCGGCGGGCCGTGACTGACCCGACGAGCCGGACAAACCGTCTGCCTCAGCTGCGTCCCAGGGCGACGTTCCCACGGGCTACTCGACGCAGCCCTTCGAGGCTGCGGGCGCTCCAGAAGGCATCCATGATGATCAAACCGATGCATGCGCCGATGGCGATGGGATAGGCCCCGCTCAAGGCTTCCCGCGTCGTGCCGGTCAACACTTCCCGCCCTAGGACGCTGAGGATGACAATCCACATGGGCAAGCGCCAGATCCACAGCACGAAGAGCCGCAGGCGCATCGATGATACCTCGAGGCTTTCCTTGCCCAGAACCCGGCCCAGGGAGCCGAGCCCCGTGGTCACCGGCATCAGCTCGGTGCTCATTCCGATGACGATGACCAGAAATCCCACATCCAGCACATAGGCACTGATGGAGGCCACCACCACCAGAACGTGGTGGATGATCAAATCCATCCGCGGTTTAGAATTGAAATAGCGGGCCCCGATGGCCAGCCAGACGAAGTCTGCCAACATGTGCCCATTGACGATCAATACACAGGCCAGCAACAAGGTACCGGGTTCATTGGGCACAAGAAATCCATACCGCCAAGCGTCAAACCAGTTGGCCAGGCCCCAGAATCCCATGCACGACAAGAGAAACGCCGCGATCCCGCGGGACAGCTTCAAGTCGACATGGAAGGCCCGACGGGACCACCGGTGAATACCGATGTGGACCCCCATGAAAAAGACGAAGGCAGCTAGGAATGTCATCATCGTCGGGTCGTCCTAGTTGGTTTGCTGATCGGGGCGGAAGATCTTCGATTGTCGCATACTCGGACAGGGCCTGCCCAGGATCGCCCTCAGGATCGCCGTCAACTGGGTGGGCGACAGGGACGGGCCCCCTTGTAGTGCTCCAGCTTGCGTTGGCCAGCGGCCTGTTGCTCCGGCGAAGCTCCGGCGTCGCCCCGCGCCATGTCGATGGCCACCTGCTGCCAGGCCGCCGCCTCGTCACAGCGTTGCATCTCGCCGTAGGCGGCCGCCATGAGCTCGGCATGGGCAGCCGAAGAGTTGGCTTGCCAAATACTGCGGGCCAGCTCCAAGGCACGCTCACCGTCGCGAGCTTGGAGATCCGGGCTAGAGGCCAGCAGCCGAGCCATGGCTACCAAGAGGCGTCCTTCCTGGGGCATCTCGACGAGGGCCGCTTCGAGGGCGGAAACGGCTTCGGCATAGCGTTCCAGATCGACCAGCACCCCCGCCAGACGCAACCGCACCTCTTCGCTGGTGGGCGCCAGATCCACCAACTGCCGATAGACCACCAAGGCGTCACCGGGCTGGCCGACACGGCGCAGCAGTTTGGCCAGCAGCATCTTCGCCTCCATGTCTTCGGCATCCGCTTCGACGGCATATCGAAAATGGGGCAACGCATCTTGGGGTCGCTCGCTCACCGCCAGCAGGCGGCCGAGATTGTAGTGGGCCGTGGCATTGTCGGGTTCGAGCTCGAGCACAATGCGGAACTGCTCGATGGCTTCGCCGGCTTTGCCATCCGCCGCCAGGGCGGTGCCCAAGTTGACGCGGGAGCGGGCGCTGGTGGGCTCCGCCGCCACCGCTTGGGCGAAGGCTTCCGCCGCCTCGCCGAAGCGTCCGGCGGCGAAGGCACGGCGCCCCCGCAACAAAAAGACACGCTCACCCCGCTTGCGGTCCTCCAGACCCTCCACCAGGGTATCTCCCAGGCTCAGCCCCACCTCGCCGCGCTGGGACATGTGGTACTTCGCCTTCTCCATGTTGCGGTTGTCCCGATAGGCCAAAGCCAGCGAGTAGTGGTAGCGATTGGCCCCCGGCGCCTCCGCCAGGACGGCTTCGAAACCGGCGATGGCCGCGTCGAAATCCGCCTTGGCCAAGTGCACCTCAGCCATCAGGGCGCGGGCCGCCAGATGATCGGGGTGCCGTTGCAGGATGTCTTGCAGCGTCCTCTCCGCGGCCTCGAGGCGATCCTCCTGCAAATCGATCTCCACCAAACGGAGGCGGGTGGCCAGCAGGTCGCCCGAGGCTTCCAGGGCTTGCCCATAGCGCGCCCGGGCGGCCTCCATATCGCCCGCTTGCTGATCCAGGTAACCGAGCAAATGCGGCCAGCGGGGGTCGCCGGGCAACATCATCATCGCATTCTCATAACAAGGGGCCGCGGCGTCGCTGAAGCCGTAAGCATGAAACACCTGGCCGGTTTCCCCATAGGCTTCACCCAGCTCGTTGCGCGTCGCTTCACCGGCGGTGAGAAACTTCGTCATGTCCTCGGCCAGGGTCTGCAATTGACGCCGCACCGCCTCTTCGAGACCCTCGCCGTCCGGCAGCGGGATCGGCTTCAAGGTGAATCCCTCCGAGGTCTCCCCGCCGGGGATCCAAGCCATCTCTCCGTCGACCCTCTGGTCTGTCGAGGCCGGGTCCGTCGACGCCGGGTCCGTCGAGGCCGGGTCCGTCGACTGCGGCATCGCTTCGGCGAGCGGCGCGGGGCCCACCAACCAGGTCAGGGTAAAGACCAGGCCAAAGGCTATCCAGAGCCAAGGCCGGGTGGCGACCAAGGGACGTTGCATTGGGCTCTTCGGGAACGGGCTCATCTTTGTTTTCCTCTTGCGGTCGGGGCCGCCGCGCCTTCGGCCGGCCGCCCTTCGCCTTGCATCAATGTTGTGTAGCGGCCCGTCGCCGGGGTTTCGAAGGTCTCTCGTCGGCCGTCCGGCCACCAAACCTCGAGCCTTTGCGGTGGGTGTCCTGCCGCCAATCCGAAGAGGACCCTGGCATCGTTGGCCGAGGCGAAGCTTCCGTCGGTGGCCACCCGGCGCCACAGATCCGGCGCCCCTTGACGCCGCAGGACAACCTTGGCGCCCAAGGCGGTAGCCCTATTCTTACCGCTGCGCAGATCGAGACCCAGCCAAGGCTGGCGATGGCCAACTTCGTTCCACAGGAGCCGGGCGGGGGCATTGTTGTTGAAGACGATGACGTCGGTATCGCCGTCGTTGTCGAGATCACCGAAGGACGCGCCACGGCTCACCTCGGAGCGCTGGATGGCGCTTCCGGAGTCAGCGCTGGCATCGACGAACTTTCGCTTCCCGGCGGCGGCCGATGCCTCGGCTCGGTTGAGAAATAGCTGGTTGCTCTGTGCCAAGGGTAGGGGCTCACCGCTGCGGGCTTGCGTCTCCAGCACCTTGACCGCACCGTTGACCACCAACAAATCCAACCAACCGTCGTTGTCGACATCGAGAAAGCCGGTGCCGAAGGAGGTGAAGGGTAAGCTGGGGGCCGCCAAGCCGAGCTCGCGGGTACGGTCTTCGAAGAAGCCGGCGGCGCTGAGGTAGAAGGTATTGCTCTCGCCGTCCAGGTGGGCGACGAAGAGATCGTCATCACCGTCGGCGTCGAAGTCACCGGCCGTCACCCCCATGCTCGCTTCGGGGCGACCTTGACGATTCACCGCGACGCCGAAGAGCAGCGCCTGGTCACTGAAGGTGCCGTCCTTGCCGTTGAGCCAGAGGGAATTGACCTCGCCGTCGTTGGCGACATAAATATCAACCCAGCCGTCGCCGTCGAAGTCGGCGGTTTGCACCCCGAGGCCAGGCAACACCGTGCGCGCCAGTCCGGCGGCGGCGGTGCGATCTTCGAAGGTCCCATCGCCGCGGTTGCGCAGCAGACGATCCCCCTGGGCCGGAAAGGCGCTGGGGCCGCAATAGTCACGACGGCTGCTCGTCGCGTAGCAGGTGACATTGTTGCTGAGCTCGAAGCGCACGTAGTTGACGATGAACAGATCGAGCCAACCGTCCCGGTCGTAGTCCAGGAAACTGGCGCTGGTGGACCACCGGTCGTCCCCCGCCGAGGCGGCGGCGGTGCGGTCCTCGAAGGTGCCGTCACCGCGGTTGCGCAGCAGGCGATTAGCGCCAAAATTGTTGATGTAGAGATCGGTGAAACCGTCGTTGTCGTAGTCTCCCGCCGCCACCCCCATGCCATAGCCATCGGCGGTCCCGGCGTTGGCGGAGACATCGGTGAATGCCCGGCGCGCCACCCCATCCTTCACTTGCAGGTCATTGCGCAGGAGTAGATCCCGAGGCGGCGTCTTGCCGGACCACGGTCTCAGGGCCGCCTTGCTACCGAGGGGTGCCCCCTGCACCATGTAAACGTCCAGGTCCCCGTCCCCTTCGAGATCGAAGACGGCCCCCCCGGGACCCATCATCTCGACAAAAAAAAGCTCGCCGGTCATGCCGTTCCAATGCACCGCCTCGAAGCCGTCGTCGGCCCGCTCGATGAACCGATCATCGGCGCTGAGGACCGGCGGGACGCTGAGCAACAACACCGAGCAGGCGAGGCTCCGCGACACCCTCCCCCACCGCAGGCTCCAACCGCCACGTCGCAGCGTCTTGCGCCCAGTCGCCCTGGGTTTGTTCATTCCGCTTTCACTCGTCAACTTCGACTCCCACCCGGTCGGCCATGAGCTGGATCAAGTCAGGCCACTTCGACGCCGATCGGCAAACCACCGACCGCAAGCCGAGCATAACAATCAACGGCTGATCTGGGCGAAAAAGGGAGCAAACGCAAAAATGGCCGAAGGTCACTCGACCTTCAGCCGGCAGCGTTTGGACGACGCTGCCCCGAGGAGACTTGAATGATGAGGAGACGGCTCTGGTCACCGGACGCCGGGTGTCAGCTACCGAAGCGACCCTCGCCGGCATCACCGCCGGTCCCCCGCCCCCCCGGACCGCGGCGACCGGGACCACGGCGTCCAGGCCCACGGGTCGGCAGCTCGTCTTGGCTCAGGGTGCCATCGGTATTCGAGTCGAGGGCCGCAAAAAGATCTTCCAGATCGGCCACGGTGACGGTGCCGTCGCGGTCGCTATCGAAGAGGCGGCCAGCGATATGTCCACGGCGGGGGTGGGCTGCCTCACCTTCCTCTGCATCGGGGCGGCGCGGCAGCAACGACTGCAAGCTATCGGCGGTCAAAGCACCGTTGTCGTCCACCTCCAAAGTGGCGAGAAAGGCCTGCCATTCGCCGCCGTCGACGCTGTCATCGTCATTGGCATCCGCACCGTTGAGCAGGGCATGACCGGCCAATCCGGGCGGCGGACCACCGCGACCACGACGACCGCGCCGTTCCGGCTTTTCCTCCTCGGAGATCATTTGGTCACCGTCGGCATCCAGGGAGGTGAACAGCGTATCGGCCCACACATCGAACTCAGCACGGCTGATTTGACCGTCATCGTTCAGATCTTGGGGACCGCGGGGATGCTTGCCTTCCGCCTGGGCGGCGGCGGCCAACAGAAGCACGAGCAGAGAAAAGAATGCCAGGTGGCGAAAAGTCTTCATGGTTGGGCTCCTAACAGAACAATCGTTGTGGGGCGCTTCGTCCAGCAATGGGATGAAGCAACGTTGGTGGCGACCCTGTGGACCCGATTCGCAATCTCGAACCTTTCGGTCGCCACCTCGCCTTGGCGTCTCGCCTCAGCGTGAGATCATTGTGTCGCCCACCGGTGATGAAGATCTTCAAGGGGAAGCAATAGCTTTGTAAGAGATGTAAAAGCCGATCCGAATTTTTTCAGTTTCGCCCCGTCCCATGGCGTTTCACATGAGGCCCAAGTGGTTGACAACAAATCACTTAGATCGTACCTTCCAGATCCACAGGGTTTCATCTGGTTGCAGCTCAGTTGGACCCAATATGGACCCAAAGGACCCTATGGGGTCCCTAAATCTCCGGTGGAAACTGGGCTGCAGTAGGACCGAGCAAGTGGTCCGCCAGCCGGATCCCCACCACGCGGCTGACCGACGCCATGCGCTTCGTGAACGCCAAGCCGTCGGCCGAAGGGGTCGGATCGCCGCTGGGATGGGTGTGGAACAGGATGATCGACGAGGCGCCGTGCCACAGGGCCGCTCGAAGGATCTGGCGCGGCTCGACGGAGATCATCGACAGAGTGCCGCGGAACAGCTCGCGGTCGGTGAGCAGGCAGTTCTTGGCGTCGAGGAACAGGCAGCCCAGTACCTCCTGTTCGGCGGAACCGAAGCGCAGGGTCACGCAGTTGGCGATGGCCGCGGGTTGATTCAGCACCTCACGTCCAAGGATCCTGGCGCGACCGAAGCGTGCCGCCAACTCACGGGCGGCCAGCAGGATTACTGCACGGACAGTCCCGACTCCTCCACGCTCCAGCAGCCGCACATCGGCGGAGCCGAGTCCTGCCAGTCCGCCGAGGTCTCGGAGCAACTCCTCGGCCAGTCCTTGGGCCGAGGTGCCGCGGCAGCTGGAATGCAACAGGACAGACACGACACCAACTCGGCATCGGCGAGGGATTGCGCTCCGTCGCGCAACAGGCGACGGGGCAAGTGCTCGTTCTCAACGCCTGACGACTGGTGGATCCGACCCGCTGCGGCGCCCTTCACTCCCCTTCCGTCACGCGCCATCCCTGACGCTCCTCGGACCGGCGACGTAGCTCCGTTTCGTCGCGGCAGACCAGAGCATCGAGCGTCTCGATGGCGTCGGCCAGCAGGTCGGCCTGGACGCAGCGGAGGCCGTCGGCGAATTCCGCCAGGACATCGAAGTCGCCGCCGGACGTGGGCAATCCCTGGACGATTCCGGAGTTACGGGCATCGAGGTTTCGTAGGTCGTTGGTCAGGGCCTCGACGCCTTCCCGGACACTGCGCAGAACAGCTTGCCGTCGACCTTGGCGCTTGGTCTGGGTGGATACACTTCGGGCGGCGATCGGATGGGTCAGCATTGCGGTTCTCCCAGTCTTTTTGGGCCCCAATGGTGGGTGTTGGGGCCCGTTATGGATAGCCTGGGAGTGGTATGACGGGGGCTGGTGGTTTGTCAACGAAACCGGGGCGAGGATGAGTCAATGGGTTGGGTCCCACAAGGATCATTCTTCCATGTACGATCAACTCGACCTCTCTTCCCCCACTCTCTATCATCGACCCGACGCGACATGACTTCCAGAAATTCCAGAAACGAACTCGAAAACAACGCCCAACGAATGCGTTACGACCTCTACCTGGCAGCTGGATATCCGATCGCCACGGGCGTCATCGAAGGAGCCTGCCGCCACTTGGTCAAGGATCGCCTCGAACGAACCGGCATGCAGTGGGTCCTCGAGGGGGCTCAAGCGATGCTGGATCTTCGAAGTATTCATCTCATTGGGCATTGGAAATCGTTTCAGACCTTCAGGGTAGCGAATGAGAATAAGCGTCTATACCGCCAAACGGGTCCTGTTGGGGAGGTGGAATGGCCTATGGCCGCATAGATCAAGGAGCGGGCGGCCGGTCACGCCCATTGGGTGCGCATCTTGGTGAGAACTTCCGTATTAAGAATCCACCCTCCGAAAGAAGAAGGAGAGGTTACTCATCGAAATCGCAAGGTAGGTTGTAATGGACCCCGTTTTTAGGACCACCACCTAAGTTAAGTGATTTGGCCAGAAACTCTGGAGGTCGCCATGCCAGCCAACACCCGTCAACTTGCACCGATCCCTCAAGTTCTCGACGCTCAGAGGCGAATTGTTACGATCGCGACTCGCATTCTCCTGCACGAGCATCGGCTCTACGAAATTCAACAGTCTCTCCCCCTCGGGTCGGCCCACCTGGCCATGGAAGAGGAGGCCATCCCCTACACCGCCGCCGGTTACCTGTATGTCAAACTCGCTCAGGTACAGAGCCAGCGTTTGCGCCGGGCTGCCCTGGAGCTGCTGGCTCTGTCGAAAACATCCGACCAGGACTTGGCCCTCGAGTTCGGTGACCTGGCGATGGCAAAGGACAACGAGGATACAGAGCCCGATGATCTCGACCGGTTGCGTCTTGCGGTGCTGAGAGAGGAGATGTTTCCGGCCGACGGCGACAGCGAAGGGGAAGACGATGACCAGGAAGCGTAGGCGTCACAGCAGTGATTTCAAGGCTCGGGTGGCCCTGGAGGCGGTGCGGGGAATGAAGACCTCCAGCGAGATGGCCTCGCAGTTCGAGGTCCACCCGGTGCAGATCAGCCAATGGAAGCGGCAGCTGCTCGACCATGTCGGCGAGCTCTTCGAGACGGGTCGGCCCGACCGGGAGCTCGCTGCCAGCGCGGCTCGCGAGACGACGTTGTATGAGCAGATCGGCCGTTTGAAGATGGAGCTGGAGTGGCTTAAAAAAAAAGCTTCCCAGCTCGAGTAGACAGCTAAGGGAGGCGGTGGAATGGAACCATGCCGAGTTGAGTCTACGTCGCCAGTGCGCCTTGCTGAGCCTGCCGCGTTCGACGCTCTACAACGAGCTGCAAGACGCCGACGAGGGCGATCTGGAGCTGATGCGTCTGCTCGACAAGCAGTACCTGGAGACGCCGTTCTATGGCAGTCGTCGTATGCGACGGCATCTACTGGGCTTAGGCTATCTGGTCAACCGCAGAATGGTCTTGACAAAGGGGTCCACTTCAGGTCATGCCGAGAGATCGGGATTAATCTTCTCTTTGACCTGCTTCCGATACTTTGCGGGGAGCTTGTCGAGAAACATCCCGTCGATGTTCTCGACGACATAGTCCTTCAATGCCGCAGCGGCGGTTTCCTTGCTACCCCAGGTCATGTCGTTAGCGCAGTAGAAGGCAAAGGTGTTGCCAACGGCAGAAACGATGAAGTATGTAAAAGTGCCATCGAGGGCCATACCAAGGGCATAGGTGAATGGATTGGTCTTGGCCCCCTTACTGATCGCGAGGTAGGCGGCCAATGTGGCGGCACTAACGAAGAGAATCGAAATGAAAGCCTGGATCAACTCTTTAGCAACAGAGGAGATGACCTTCGCATCCAACCGCTGGTCGTAGATTTTCCCGATGTGCCAAAACATGCCCCCAGTCACCAGAGTGCTGGTAATGGCATCGATCCCGAAAGGAATCAGGGCTGCTGCCCCAGCTGCTGCCTTGGCGTAGCCGCCGACGGCACTCTCGGCCTTACCCCTTCTCGCCTGGGCCTCTCGCTCCGTTGCCCGAATCAATTCCTCCTGCCGTCGACGTTCCGCCTCCATACGCTCTCGTAGAATTCGCTGAGCTTCTTCGATACCGAGTTGTAACTTGTCCTGGATCGTCGTCTCAATCAACTCGCCGCGCTTGGACTCGATCACGGAGACAATCTTCTCCGTCAAATCAGAGACCATCGGCAAACCGGTGCGGGGGTGCCCTGCGGATTCGACAACATGGCCCGACGCAAGTCCGATCTTGCCAGTGAGGTCTTCTACAATGGCCTCGATCTCCTTTGGGCGAAGAAGATCGATCTTATTGACGACCCCGATCAGAGGCTTCCCTGTCTTCAACAAGCTACGAATCGCCGTGACCTGTAGCTCGCCCTTGACCTGTTGAGCCATGACATAAAGAATAATGTCGCACGCCCCTGCTATCTCGGTCGCACGGTGGAGATGTTCGAGGAAGTCACCCGCGATTCCCGGTGTGTCGAAGATCCGTACTTGCAATCCGGCGACATCCTGCCAGAGGATGCCATTGCTCCGTTCGACGCTTTCGCTCCAGTGATTGATCTGTGCGTCGACCTCGAACAGCCAATCCCCGCGGTCGTCGTTGTCTCGATCAAACAGTGAGTTCAGGAGTGCCGACTTGCCGGCATTTGTTTCGCCAAAAACCGCGATGGAGATCTCGAGATCTTCTAGACGTCTCAACGCCTTCTCAATGTCGTCAATCTTCCGTTCGTCGAGGATTTCCCTCAGAGCCTCCAGAACCTCGCCAAACTCTGTTTGTTTCGCTCGGAGTGCTACTTCGAGATTACGCATATCGTCTCCCTTGATTATCGGGCACTCATGATCGAATTGGTGTCATCAATGTTCTTTTCTTAGGAATCGCTAAGGCATTATTCAGCCTACGGACCGTAGCCAATGCTATCGAGCCAGGCGCAAGTTCTCGGACGATTGTCGCCCCAGGAGCTACTAAAATCCGCTTTTGATGCCTTCGGTGGCCCTCATTGAGTGAGTTTGGCTTTGCTGACGCAGTAGCCGATTCCGACGCGAAGCGGGGACTCCGGCGCGCTGCCTCAGCGAGTCTGAATTTCCATCTCAAGGCTTTGAGCGCGGTCGGAGATCTCTGACATCTCCCGAGCCAGTTGCTGGAGACGGATCCTCTTGGCCTGGACCTCATTTTCTCCCTTTCTTTTGGTCTCAAGGGATGATTGGAGGCCCGATTCCAAAGCGTCGATGCGACGCTCGACTGCCTCGCCCACTTGCTTCTGAAAGCCCTCCAGGGGTCTGAGCATGTGGCTCGCCACCGCGTTCGCCACCTCTCTGGACCCATTCTTGTAGCGTTTCTGAAGTCCTTTGACCACTTCGCCTTGGGTTCGATCTCGGAGGTGGTCAAGACGCAAACCAAAACCGAGGAGGCCAGCCACCGCCAATGCCGGCAATACAATCCAGGCCGACGCCAAGGCCGCTACGGTCCCCCCCGCAGCCAACACCGCTGTCCCCAAGAATTCCAGGAACACTCCGCTGTCTTCGGCCTGTGTAGCCCCCTCACCGGTCTCTGGAAGCTCAGCGCCTCCCGCCTTGAGAGGTCGGATTTTTCCGAGATCCTCTTCGAGGTTCTTGAGCGCGGTCTGGGCATTGGTCTGAATCTTGATCATCCCAAGCTCAAGCTCTGGAGCCATCACGGATTGAGCCCGCTCAGAAAAGCCTTCCTCGAACTTCTCTCGAAGCTTGGTCTCCACCTCGTTAGCGAAGGTTTCGATGGCCTCCTGACGTTCCCACCAAAGGAGTGACAGCTCACTCTCGAATTCCATATCCTCAAGCCAACTAGGCAATTCCTCGATCAGCTCATGCAAGATGCCTTCGGCTCGGTCTTGTAGGTTCTGTGCCAGAAGCTTCCGGCCGAGTTCAATTTCAGAAAGCAAAAACTTCAGCCGGCTCCGCGCATGCTCGATCTTGGGCTCCTGTTCTCTGTGGGCGACCTCGAGTTCCGCCAGGCTAACATCAAGATTCTCCAGCTGTTCATCGATCGTTCTGTTCGAGAAAATTTCATCGATAAGCGCTTTGAGCCCGCCGAGAGGCTCCAAGAGTTTCACCTTGCCTCGATCGCGGGCCAGAAACCGGTGCAGGGCTTCTTCGAGTTCTTCGATACCCGAGCTCTGCAACAGGCTCGGGTTGCCCCGGGTTCGCCCCTCCAGGGCCTGATAGGCCGAGAGGCAGAAAACGCCGGGTTCGAGGTCCGTATAGCGTCCCAACTTAGTCTCAAGGCGCCGACGTACGCTCTCTCTCTCGCGGTCGCTGTTGAGCTGGTCGAAGCGATTGCACAGAAAGAAACAATAGCGTCGGCCCACCTTCGCGATGTAACGCTTGACGAAGGTCTCTTCACCTTGACCAAAAGGCGCGAGGGCTGACGTCAGAAAGAGAACCGAATCGACCTGGTTGAGATGGTCGACTGTGATGGTCGTGTGGGCCTCGTGGTTGTCGAGTCCCGGCGAGTCGATCAGCTCGATATCGTTTCGCAGGAGATCATGGTGCAGCCAAAACTTCGCGCTGGAGTATGGAGAAACGACATCGGCCCGGGGCCGTAGATCCTCTTCGGAGGCCGTGACCCGCCGTGCAATCACTTCGGGCATTCCAGTCATGGGAGGCACGGGGTCCTTGTGGGTATTGATGTGCTTCAGAGCCTCTTCAGAGATGCTCTTAGGAAGCCTGTGGGGTCTTGGATCCTTGAATGTGAGTCTAGCTTTCTCGGGGTCTCCCCAGACGAGTTCGCTCAAGACCGCGGTGCAGGGGAGGGCGTCTTGAGGCAGGAGACTTCGCCCTAGTAGCGCGTTGATAAAAGTACTCTTGCCCGTGTTGAAGTCACCGAGCACCAAGATTCGGAATCGATCAGACCGAAGTCGCTCGTGGGTCTCTTCGATCGCAGAAGTAGTCTTTTCGAGTTCGAGTTCACTTGCCACTTTGCCGAAACGATCAAGAAGCTGAAGTAGCCGCCTGCGTTCGTCGCGAAAGACCTCGTAGGGAGATTCGGTTGTTTGTACGGTTTTTGACGGGGTCACGGAAGTTCCTCCTCTTCTTGATAGATTGCATGGATGCGACGCTCGAGTTCCACTTCCAAACGTTCCGCTAGGTGGAGTGAGTCGGTGAGCTCTTCGGGCAGCAAGGGCTCGCTGTTCGAGATCTCCTGGAAAGTGTTGTGCCAGGTCGCTTCGGTAGCGCGAATCTCCGTCAACACTTCGTCATAGACCTTTGAAAGTGCATTGACTGCCTCAATCCTGTGGTTCTTCCAGAGTTCGTCGATCTCGACGCCTAAGGCAGCACCCAGTTCGGACTTGGCCTTTTCGAGTCGACGGCCGACCCAGCCTTCTCCAAGCTGGGAAACCAAAGTACTGGGCAGCAGGGCCAAGAGCTGCAGTTTCCAGAAGAGCAAGGAGCCAACTGCGGCGCCGGCGATCCGCGTCAAGCGACTCATCCAAGCCGGGTCGAGGACATTCGCTGATTCAATCTCGCCCCCGGATGTATCTTTGGGTGGTGGAAGATTGACCTGCACTCGAGATGCAGGGGTCAGGCGAAGGCCGTGCTTTTTTTGCAGGGGGTCGAGGATTCTTCGATCTTCGAGCAGGCGCTGGCTCAGTCTGGAGCCGAGCTGGCTCTCGGCACGTTGTAGCTCGCTTTCCAGGCGTGGCGGCAAGTCGCGATCCAACCACACTTTGGGATTGGAGGACCGGTCCAAGTCGGTGCGCAGACCTTCGGTGATTTTACTCCGCTGCTCTTCGAGCTGCGACCGTAAGGCGTCGATTGCATCGACTTTCCTGAGCTGCCAGGCTTGCGCTGCGGTCTTGCAAAGATCAATTCTTTTCTGGGCTTCAGCACGGGTTGCCGCCTGGGCTTTCGCACGCTTCTTGCCCTCCAGACGCCAGCGCTCGATGGCTTGGGCAAGTCGCTTCTTGGCTCCATCGAGGTAGGCGAGCCCCCTCGTGGCGAGTTGGTGGCTCACCCGGCGGCGATGGCGCGGTGACCGCCGCTCGGACTCGAGGAGGCCCTTCAGACCGGCCAAGTCGAGGTAGCGCGCTTCCGATCCGGCCTTGGAGACTGCCGCACGATCCTCGCCCACTCCCGGGCCGGCCAGAACGGTTCGTATATCTCCATCGATGGATTCCGCTTGGTCCGAGATAAAGGCGAGAACACGTGCCCAGTCCTTCTTGGGCACGCGGTCGAGGTGTCGAGCCACCACGGCCACAAGAGGAACGGCATGGTGTTCCACGGCCCCCCTCACTTGTGCTTTTTCAAGCTGGCCAAACGGTGCCGTGGCCTGCAGCACCTGGAGGATACAGTCGGCCATGGGCCAGGGTCTTGCCGAAGGCGAGCCCTCATCGAAGCAATTGCTCGGTAACTCCCAGATCTGGATGTCCTGCTCGCGCATCCAGGCCGAGGAGATTCGGAGATTGATCGGTGCCATCTCAGGCACAGAGTTTTGATCGCCGAAAGACCTGGCGGGTTCGTTGAACTCACGGATCAGCCCAGCTTCCCCAGCGACGAGGTGCAGCGGTCTTTCTGGATCGGTCTCGGGAATCGTCGCGTCGCTCAAGAGTTCACGGAGAGTTGAAGTCTTACCCCGCCCCGTCTCACCGAGGATCACGAGTTCGAAGTAAGACCGGTGGGCCCTCTGCTCAAGGGAATCCCACTGCTTCCGCAACTCGGGATCCTCGCCCGCCAACGGTCGGGCCTTCTCGAGCCATCCCGGCACCCAAGCCGGCACCCGAAGATCTTCCGAGCCTGCGGCTTGCTTTCCCTCACTGGCCGGCTTCGCATTCCGGACTTCCAACTGTCGACGCAGTGCATCCGTCATAAAATCACTCCTGTTGATTCTTGGCCTCACCCACCGAGTCTGGGGGGGCCTCCGCAGTCTGCAGATTCCACGGGGGCTTTAACGCTTCGAGGGTCCCGGAACGCCGACGGAGATCCCCGACGATGGACTGAATTTCGCGACGTCGCTCCTCGAGACGGGCCATCTTTTTCTCGTCTTTTTCGATCATCTCCGTAACCAGCAACCCGTACTGTTCGCCATAACAATTGATCGCCTTATAGAGCTTGCGGAGGAGATGCTGGCGTTCCTTTTCCAGTGCCTGCAGCAGTCCCCCTTCGAGATCTTCGAAACGGCCCTTCAAATCGCGCCGGAGCGACTTCCAGAGCCGACGCTTGCGATCGTCCAGGGTCTCTAGGCCGAAGAATCGGCGAAATGCTTCCCCCACCTCGGGGTCGATCAAATCCTCGAGGACTTCTGCGAAGTCTTCTCCGAAGGTCGTGGAGGTCAGGGCGAGGGACGCCAGATCCACGGTCAGGCGATCGGACCTGGTGGATAAATTGGCCGTTAGAGATCGCGCCTTGCGGTCCCACTTGGATTGGGTTTGCACCACCCCACCCAGGGTGGCAAGGTCACGATAGGCGGAGCTGAACTCTCGCTCGAACGCCTCCAAAGTCTCCTGAGCGACCGCTCCTATTTCTGAAAGAGCCTTCTTCACCGACTTCTTGAGACCCTTGCGGGACTGTCGCAGTTCTTGTTCCAGTCCTCTCGCCACCTCAGAGCGCAGAGCCGCCGCAGTCCGTGAGCTATCGATTGCCTTCTTGATGGCACGTTCGACTTTCCGGCGAAGGTTGACCACACTGTCGGTAGCGCTCTGCACGATCTCGGCAGTTGGCGGGGCACATCGGGAGTAGCTCCTGCCTCGGTGCTCGGCGAGAAACCCTTCGAGATCCCGAATGCGGTGGGCTTCGAGGGCTCGATGCTCGGCGTCGCCTTTCTGGATGTGGTCTTCCAGACCGGCCTGGAGGTGGTTCGATGCCCTTGTGGTGAGCTCGAGGGCTCGCTCAACCAAGATCCGCCGTCGCTGGTGCCGGATGCCGTCCATCAGACACTGGCGAAAAGTCTGGAAATCTCGATTCAGGGAGGCTATTTCGGAAGCGCTCAGGCGATCCTCAAGGGTTTGTGGCGTGCGAACGGCCAGGGGACTGACCGCCATGACCCGGGGGGCCTGAAGGTCGAGGCGAGCCTGCAAGCGGGCAGTCACCTGGCGGAGGAGCCGGGGGCGTTCGTCTTCCGGAATCAGGTCAATCTTAGTTACGGCGAAGAGTGTGCGGTGCAAAGCGTCGCCGAGGTGCTTGCGAAGGAATGTCTCGAATCGGTGCCCTAGTGGAGCGGTGGCGGGAAGAGAAACCAAAACCAAGTCACTTCTCTCCTGCGTCGCCCAACCTGCGATCTGGATATGCCGTGGATTGTCGACATCGGTACCCGGTGTATCGATCAAGGTCAGCTGCTCGTTGAGGCACTCTTGCGGCAGCTCGACGTGGACCTCCCGGACCTGAGATGCGATTTCCTCATCGGTCGTGAAGCTCGACAACTCCCGGCTCAGCTGCTCCAGCGTGGAGGGTTTGGACTCGTAGACCTCCCGATTGTCATCGAGCCACTCGACGCGAAGACAGAACTCAGCTCCGGAGCGCAAGAAAGTGGCGGCGGCAGTGGTAGCGGGCAAGATGTCCGTTACCAGAAGATCCGAACCGATGACTCCATTGATCAAGGAGCTCTTGCCGGAGGTGAATTCGCCAATCACCGCCACGTAGAGGTTCGGATCATCGAGCCGCTCCCGGACTCGGCCGATCAGTCGGCGAAGCTCGGCCGGGCCCTCTGGGTCGTTAACCCAAGGAAAGCGCTGCGATAGATCGTTGAGGTAAGCCAGGTGTTCAGCGATCTTGGGATCAGGACGGGTCCCGCTTTCGATGGGTGCTGTTGAGGTTCTAGAGGAGGTCATGGTCCCCGAAGCTCTCGGCGGGCGGGTCTTCGTCGGAGTCCGTGCCAATCCGATCGACGAGGTAGTAGGTCGACATGGACTGCTCCGGCAAGCCTTCGGTGAAGGGGTTCGGTACCTGATCATGAGGATCCGGGCCTGATGGGTTCTGGAGGTTCTGCCCCTCCCCGTGGCTAACTTCCTGTAGATCGAAGCGAGAAAAGACGCCCTCTTCGAGAGCCTCAGGAGCGGCGTCCTGGAGGCCGTCCAAGATGGCTTCCTCGACGAGATGGTTGTCGGTCGTCCGGCGGATCCCGCTCTCCCTCGGGATCTGAAACTCGACCCGAGGGGGCTCCTGGGTAGCTACCATGAAGAATCGACTGGCACTCCAAGCATCGAGGAAGTGACCGATCGGATACTCGGCGCCCTCTTTCTCCGAGCCAGGGGCGATGACGACAACCCGTGTTGGACCCGAATCGCCCGCCTCAAGCCTGGAAAGGAGGATTGGGGTGGTAGCGCCCAAATCCTGAAAGATCTGGTTCTGACTCCAGTCTTCGTGGGGTCCGGTGCCGATCAACACGCTGTGACGGTTGCCAAGCTCTGTGGCAAGCTGCCAGGGCTCGGCCTCGTCGTATTGGCGAACCGGGACTCCGTGGAGTGCGGTCAACTGCCCGGAATCATCCCGCTGCACCCCAACTTCGTCGCGAGACCATCCATCGTCAGCCGATGATTCCTCTAGGCGGTCCGCTCCGCGGTGGCTTCGGATCATGACTTCGAGACAACGCTCAGCTACAGCGCCGCTAATCCCTCCGAGAGCCAGCTCAACGAGCTTGGGACCTCTGCGATCTGTCGTGCCGTCGCCTACCGTGATGCTGATGCCATGCTCGGAATGGATGGTCGGTGACCCTTGGAAGTGTTGGGCTTGGGCACCCGGGCTCGAAGGCCAGCGCCTCGGATCGAGGTCAGGATTCAATACGAAGACCTTGTAGGCCTCAACGCCAGGCCGTGCATAAAGGACCGGAGAGTGGCTCTCCTGGGTCATTTCCATGTCGAGCTCGGTCTTGGCCATTTGAAAACATTGCTGGACGCTTTCCCTTGCAACGATTCCCCGATAGAAGCCCACCGAGAAATGAAACGCTGCTTTGATACCAATTTTTCCCTCCATTCCAATGACGACATCCACGGACCTGGAAATTTTTTCGGCCAATGGAACGGAGTAGCAGGAGTTCAAAACGACGATCTTCACCCGCTTCTTGTAGGTTCTAAAGATCGACCCCATGGCCTTGCAGTCAATTTCTATGGCGGAACCATCGACAGATTCCAAGATAAATCCACCCTCCGGCGTACCATGGCCACTGAAGTGAACGATCACGGGCTCGTAGTCACTCATTGCTCGAGTAACGTCGATCGGACGAGCAGCCCATAATGTCCGGAACTCGAGACCCCTGTTCGGACCCTTTCGTTCGATTTCCTCGATGATGTCTCGGAATTCCCTGCCCAGGAGAATGGGGTTCTCTCCTCGGGGCTCGGCGGCGACGAATAGAACCAGTGCTTTTTCGTGATCTCTGGCCAATGCAGGCTCCTTCTCGAGATTTGCCTCGTGCTTCGGTGTCGAGAGCCCCTCACAGCGAGGGGCTCTCGACAACCGGGAAATCAACCTAATCCCTGTGGTTCCGCTCTTCTTGACGGGCACCCGCCTCGTCGCACGTCGTCGCGTTGGATCCCTTCGGCTTCGCAGAACGGTCAGCCGGCTTCCCTCCGGTTCCGCCACCATCGTTGGTACCCCCACCGGTGCCCCGTTGGCCCGGAGTCCGAGTTCCACTCTTCATTGATTCAGTCATTCCTCTTCTCCCTGGTTTTAGTTGAGACTCGCTTCGACGAGTCGGATCGTGGTCGCACACCTACTGACCCGACTCCCAGCTTGAAGGGATAAGCGAGTGTGAAAAAAAGTTCGTACCAATTCACACCGCGCCCACGAGCAATGAGCCGGCGGACGATTCGCCGGGTTACAATGCGCTCACGGGACAACCTGTATGGGGACGGCATGACACCCAAGGCCCTAGAGAGTTCAGACTCAATGGACACACCAAATACCCACGAGACAACCCGCGGCGCCTCTGGATCTTCGCCGTGGGTTCGCCACGCGATCCGAGAAATCCAGGCCGGTCGAGATCCAAATCAGGAACAGTTTGGTTTGATCTTCAGGCACTATGAACCGAGGTGCCTCCAGCTCCTGCGATCCTTAGGCCTGCGAAGAGATCTGGATGATCTGGTCCAGAAGATCATGTGGCGGGTCTATAAGGGTATACCGGACTTCCGCTTGGAGTCCTCTTTTGACACCTGGTTCACCCACGTTGTGAAGAATTCCGCCAGAAACGCCTTCCGAGATCGTAATACTCAAAAAGCCAAAGCCGAGATGTCCCTGGATGCACTTCTGGAGCCGGAGTCGGAGAGAGCCGGTGCATTCCCGGAGCCCGAAACGCAAGACCCTAACCCGCTAGAAGCCACCCTCGGAAAGGAACGTGAGGCTGAACTTGACGCGCTTCTGCTAAATTTGCCCCCAAGGATGAGACAGTCTATGCTGCTCTATTACATTCATGGATACCGGCAGGCAGAGATCGCCAAGCTGCAAGGCACGAGCGTCAACACCGTCAAGAAGCAGCTCGTCGATGGGAGAAAGCATATTCGGCCACTTTTCGGGGTGTTTGCCGAGTTCTTCGGCCTCCTCGTGCTCGTTCTTCTTCTAGCAGCCTGATGGGAGAGTCATGAAGGCCTCAACCACAGTCGGTGAAATCCTGGCCAAGCACCGAGAACGTCTTGGCGAACAAGTCTCCATCGAGGAGATCTTCGAGCTCCACGATGCTGCGGAGGGCACCGAGGCGTTGTCCAACGAAGAGAGGATCGAGATCTTGGATCGTGTGGCCGCGGATCCTGAGGCTGCTCGAAAGTTGAAGAGTCTCCTGCGCTTCCCCAAAGACTCGCCTAGCGCTCAGGACGAAGGCGTCGAAGAGCGCTGGGTGAGGTTCAAGGCTCAGCGTCTGCAAGTCCGTGCGAAGGATCTGGAAGAGGAGCTGCCTCCACCCGAGTTGCCGCCAGGGACCTTCACCTGGCAGCAATTCGCCGGACTCGCCGCGGCTCTCTTGCTTTGTACCTCTCTCGGATTCTGGGCCGGCAAGTCGGTGCAGCGAGACGGCATCTCGCTAAACCCGGCCGTTCAGTTGAATACCTTCGTTGTCGAGTTGTCCAAATCAGGGCTACTCAGTCGGGGTGGAAAGCAAATCACTTGGCCGAGCACTGCCGAGGGTATGTTGCTTGCCATCTCAGCGCCTGAGATCGAGGCTCCAGGGCCGTTCGACCTCGTCCTCTTGGATACGTCAGGTAAGACGCTCATCGAACGGTCAGGGCTAAAGCCGGACCGTGCGGGTCTCTGCTTCGTCACAGTCTCGCGGCATTTGCTTCCATCAGGCGCCTACGTAGTTCAGCTGCGAAACGACAGACAACAGATCCTGTCGTCCTTCGAACTTGAGATCTCCTGACCTGAGGCCGTTTGAATTCCCCGAATATGGCTTCTAGGTGCGCCCTCGCCTTGTCGACCGTACTCTTTCTGTCAGCCTGTGACACTCCTGAACCTGGCGCGTCGTTGCGGCAGCTTGAGGAGAAGCACAGCTTGGAGATGGTCGAGGGGGAGCGTCTGGTCTACGATGTCGAGCTTTCAACCGCGAACATTCTGCGAATTCGAGTCGACCAAGAAGACCTGGATGCCGTTCTGAGCATCGAGTCGCCGACCGGGCTGCGTCGTGAGTTTGACAGTGGTAACGCATTCAACGGCCCAGAATGGCTGATCTACCAGTCGCAGGACGCCGGCATCCATCGAGTGGAGGTCGAAATTGCTGCAGCCAAGAATCCGGGTGAGGGCAGGATCTCCTTGACGGTCGAGGCTCTTGGCGAGGCGCGACCGGAGGACTTGATTCTGCTGGCTGCTTACGACGCCCTGGGGTCGATTTCCGCACGAGCTACGACACCCGAAGAGGTTGCGGGGCTGAAAGACTTAATGGATCGCCCGAGCGACGCCTTACCAGGTCTTGTCCGAGCAAGGGTTTCCTATTTGATCGGCCGAGTCCATCGCTTCGCAGGACAGCCGCAGGAGGCCGCTACCTTTTTGCGGCGGGCAAAGGACGGGTTTCGGAGCTACGGTAACGCATGGGAAGAAACATTCGCTTTGAATCACTTGGGGTTCGTCCTCATTCAAATCGGAGAGCTGGAAGAGGCCGAGGGCGTACTGACTCGGGCCGAAGAGTTAGGCCATCGGATAGACCAACCAAGAGCCCTTGCTGCAACATGGAGTAACTTGGGAATTCTCAACGCAGTGCGTGGCCGCCACTCCGAGGCGCTTCGCCAATACCGTCGTTCTGAAGAGCTCTTCGGGCAGATCGAGGCGGAAGTTGGTTTGGCGTATTGCAGAAACAACATCGGGGTGCAGTTGCTCTTCCTCGGGGAAGTCGGTGCGGGTTTGAGAAGCCTGCGAGAAGCAGCAGAACTCTGGCGTACACTCGATCGCCCGTTAGACCTAGCGACGACGTACATTTCATTGGCCTGGGGTTTCTCGCTCAGGTCCGAGATGACGGATCAGCTCACCGACCTTGAGACAGCGCTCGACTTCAGCGAGGAGGCTGTTGCCATCTTCGAGGCTCAGAACTCCCGTTGGGACCTTGGTGTTGCCCTGGAACAGCGAGGCAGATACCAACTCGAGCTCGAAAATCCGAAACTGGCCCTACAAGATCTGAATCGAGCTGCAGACCTGGCGGGGAGGTCGAACGATCGCATGAATTCGAGTTGGCTCGGGCTTGGGCGTGGGGCGGCTCATGCGCGGCTAGGAAGGCCAGAAGAAGCTCGTGTGCAGTTGGAGCAGAGTCTCCAGGGTTTTGTGGAGCTGGGCCATCACACTGGACAGATCGAGGCATATCTTGAGTTGGCTCGTTTGGAACGCTCTGCGGAGGACCGAGACAGGGCAGCTGATCTGTTGGTGCAAGCAATCGAAGTCGTCGAAAATCCGAGAAGGCAGTTGCAGACCGATCAGTTCCGGCGGTCCTACCTGGCGATTCACCAAGATGTCTATCAAGAGCTTATTGATCTATGGGCTGAGGCTTCGTGGAAGGAGACTTTCTCCGAGTCGGCCGATCCGAGTCGAGCCCGCCGACTGGCCGAACGGGCACTCGAAGCTTCTGAGAGAGGTCGAGCACAAGGTCTGTTGGATTGGTTCACGAGATCGGACCGCCGCTGGATCGCCGCGAGCCCCATGGAAGAGCTACGCCGGACCCTGGATTCGCTGGAAGCCCGAGCTCTCTTTCCGTCAGATGCCTCGGATGAGTCCCTCCCTCTTCGGGAGGGCGCCACTCCAACGGCAGCTGACATTGCGGCCGTAGAACGTGCTCGGTTGGAGTGGTGGCAAGCACTAGAAACCGATAGATCAACTCAATCCAGCGTTGCATCGGTATCCCAAGCTCCAAAGATCGAGTCGATCTATCAACAGCTGGACGAAGGTACCACAATCGTTGCCTACAGCCTGGGACGACAGCAAAGCTGGGCCTTTTTGGTAACTACCGAATCGACTCATGTCGTCCCACTGGCGCCACGCAATGAGATCGAGGCGGCGGCCCGCCGTGCACAAGAGCTACTTCCGCGTTGGGACTTTCCTGGATCCAGGCTCGCAGCGAGGGAATCACTCTCAGTCCTGAGCGAACTTGTGTGGAGTCCATTCGTTGACTTACTTGTCGCCGATCAGATTGGCATTGTAGCTGCTGGAGCCCTGCTAGGAGTTCCGTTCGCCGTCATCAACGACTCGAACGGGAGGCCCCTGGCAGCCTCGCGAAGCTTTGTGTATCTGCCATCGCTATCGACTCTTGAGCACCTCCGATCCCGGCGGTCTAGCTCGCCTCCGGCAATGAGCGAGTCACAGCTTACGATCATCGCTGATCCGGTCTTCGGCCGAGATGATCCGAGGCTCTCTCCAAGAGCCTCAGGACCAACGGACCAACGAAGGGGCATTCTTCCTCGTCTACCTGGAACCAGTCTCGAGGCGGGACACCTTGAAGAACTGCTCGCTGGACTGTCCGACGGACCCCAAGTGAGAGTGTTCGAGGGCTTCGAAGCAAAGGCTGTTCTCTTCCGCGATGGGACTCTGAGGGATTCGCGCTTCCTTCACATCGCGACTCATGGAATCGTCGACGATCACGACCCGGCACTTGCTGGGCTTGTCCTCTCTCTGTTCGACTCTCAGGGGCAGTCACTCAACGGCTTTCTCCCGGTGCGGGATCTCTATCAGTTCCAGTTGACCGCCGACCTCGTGGTTCTTTCCGCCTGTCGGACAGGAAAGGGCCAGCCAATCCGCGGAGAGGGCCTCGTCGGGTTCAGCCATGCATTCTTCGCCGCTGGTGCCCAGCACTTGCTAGTGAGCCTTTGGGATGTCGATGATGAGGCAACTGCCGAGTTGATGAAGCGGTACTACTCCTACCTCTTTGCGCATCGACTTGAACCTGTCCACGCTCTTCGGATGACTCAGGAGGAGATGCGCCGGCACCCCCGATGGTCATCACCCAGACATTGGGCCGGATTCGTCGCATGGGGAGATTGGAAACTTGGTAGCTGAGGCCTTCGGCTCCATTGAGTTCCCCGCTGACTTCGCAGGCAACGCCCACCAAGGATTAACCTGATGGGGCAACACTGTACAACCCGGTAGTCGTGGAAGCCGCGGCAAAGGGAACCTAATACCTACTTCCTGAGCGCGATGCCCATCATCGTTTCATCCCGACTCACCGGGTAACACCAAGTTGCAGCATTCTTGACCCTATATCGACCCTAAAACTACCCGGAAGGCCCCGTCGCGGCACCTCACTTTCCATGTAAACCTAGGGATCAAAACAGCTTACATAGACTCAACTCCGGCCTACCGCCAGAACCCCAACGATAAGGGATGTAAAACTCGTCTTGAATTTTTTCCGGTTTCATCCCATATCAGGATGTCCCACAAGACTCCTAAGTGGTTGACATGAAAACACTTAAGTAGCACCTTCCAGATTCAACGGGTTGCAGGTATTTTCAGCTTCACATTCAAGGCCGAGGTTTGCTCTATCATCGAATCACCTGGCTCTCTTGCGCCGCAGACTGGCCGAGACCGCGACGTCCGGTGACGAGTAGAGGAGGTCGCCGCTGGAGTCTCCCTGGGAGAGCTCCGCCGCATTGGCCTCATCGGTGTCGATGTGCATCTCGAGCAGGTAACTGTCCTTGACCCGAATCAAGACATCGCCAAAGGTCAAGTCCCGGTCGCCGCCGGTGATCGCGACCTCCACCTGGTCGCCATTTTCGACGCCGTAGGCTTCGGCGTCTCGGGTCGTCATGTGGATGTGGCGCCAGGCGCAGATCAGGCCTTCTTTCAGGTGCAGGTTGCCGGCCGGGCCTTCGAGGGTGATCGGTGCGGAGCCTTGGGTTTTTCCCGAGGCCCGGACCGGCGCGTCGACCCCGAGCTCGAATTCGTCGGTGCGCGAGATCTCTACCTGCGGCGCCTGGCGCAGGGGACCGAGCACTCTCACCTTGTCGATACGACCGCGGGGACCGATCAGCGACACGGTCTGGCGGGCGGCGAACTGCCCAGGCTGGGAAAGGTATCGATAGACCGTGAGCTCGCTGCCGGCTCCGAAGAGCGCATCCATCGAGGCCCGATCGAGGTGGGCGTGACGCCCGCTGATGGCGATCGGCACCGGGCCGGGTGACCGCACGTCGGTGCCGCCGCCGACGACCCGCGCGGTCTGGCGGGCGGTCATCAGCTCCTCGTTGGTCGCCACCACCAGGGCGCGCACCAAAGCGCGGTCGGCGCTGATGTCGACCACCGGTGTCGCGGCACTGACCTCGGCGTCCTGGTTGCGGTCCTCGTCGAGTCGGAGCCCGAGAAAATCGAGTTGTTGCAGGATGCGGCGCCGCATCTGCACGCTGTTTTGACCGATGCCACCGGTGAGCACGATGGCGTCGACTCCGCCCATCACCGCGGCATAGGCACCGATGTAGCGACGCACGGCATGGGCATAAACGGTGATCGCCAGTCGGGCTCGATCATTGCCTTCGGCCGCCTGCGCTTCGATGTCGCGCAGGTCGTTGCCGAGGCCGCTGAGGCCGGCCAGGCCGCTCTGGCGGTTGAGCAGGTGATCCGTCTCGTCGACCCCCAACTGGCGCACCAGCTCGAGCACGGCACCGGCATCGAGATCGCCGCAGCGGGTGCCCATGACCAGGCCTTCGAGCGGCGTCAGCCCCATGGAGGTCTCGATCGAGCTGCCGAGCTCGATGGCGCAAGCGCTCGCTCCGTTGCCCAGGTGCAGGGTGATCAACCGCAGGTTGCTGACGTCGGTCTGCAAGAAGTCGGCCGCCAAGCCGGCGACGTAAGCGTGGGACGGGCCATGGAAGCCGTAGCGCCGGATGCCGAGGCGATTGGCCAGCTCGAGATCGATGGCATAGTGCTTGGCCCGACGCGGCATGCGCACATGAAACGCGGTGTCGAAGACCGCCACGTGGGGCAAGGTCGGGAGGGCCTCTCGGGCGATGCGGATGCCGGCTAGGTTGGCCGGGTTGTGCAGCGGCGCCAGTGGAAAACACGCTTCGATGGCGTCGATGACGTCGTCGTCGATCAAGGTGGCGTCATGAAAGCGTTCGCCGCCGTGCACCACCCGGTGGCCCACCGCTGCCGGTTCGAAGGCCGCGGTGTCCTGGAGAATCGCCGCCACTGCCGAGGCGTGGGTCGTGCCCCCCTCGCCGATACGCTCGATGGCGCCGCTCGTCAGGGCCTCCCCCGAGCCGACGTCGATGACCCGGTACTTGACGCTCGACGATCCGCAATTGATGACCAAGACTCTCATTGAATGCTCTCTCCCTTGATACGCGCAGCAGCGCTGGGTTCGACGTATTGTTGCCGATCCTCGCCAAGAAGCGAATGGCGCTGTTGGCGCCGGGGCAAACGAAATCTCTTTGGATTCGCGCTATCTCGTTGGTACCAAAGCGCTTGCGAATCGGCTGACAGGTAGGAGGGTAGCTCAGCAGAAGGTAATTCTTGGTGCCGATCCAGGAGCTGTGCCTCTGGATACTCGGAAATTTTCCATCTTTCTTGGCTGGCTAAGTACACCTTTTCAAAAATACGCTGGTATTCGAGCGCCGATGCATCCACGTCCGCGGCGTTACGCTCGCTACAACAGAGCCCCACTATGCCTCGCTCGCAAGCCTTGCGGACGCGGCGCCTCGGTGCTCTCGATACGTCAC
>JAJCXR010000023.1 GCA_029263315.1 Acidobacteriota bacterium
ATTTGAAAAGGTGTACTAAGTATACCTTTTCCGGAAATACGGTGACGTATCGAGAGCCCCGAGGCGCCGCGTCCGCTAGGCTTGCGAGCGAGGCATAGTGGGGCTCTGTTGCAGCGAGCGTAACGCCGCGGACGTGGATGCTTCGGCGCTCGAATACCGGCGTATTTTTGAAAAGGTGTACTAAGATAGCACAGACCGAGCGGCGAAGAGGTCCCCGAGGAGTTGCCCGCGCAGGTGTTGCTGAGGTAGGTATTCGCTACACCCGACGTGTCCCGGATGCCCCAGGTGCCGCTGTTGTCGGACGTGAGGAACTGGACTGTGTTACCCGAGGCGAACATCGCCAGGCCCTCGGAGCCGCTCGCCTCGGTGTAGTTCTTGTCGAGCACGTTCCCGGTGGACATCCCGCCGAGGTAATCCTGAACGACCATGCCGGCGCTCCAGTTGTTCACCGCGACGTTGCCGTAGAGGTAGTTGAGGTCGGCGTTGATGATGTCGAAGCCGCGGAAGCCTTTGTCGAGGGTCTCGTTGTAGATCAGGAGGTTACACTAGCCAATGTATCTGAACCTATCAACATGTTTAAGCGAAGAGATAACGAACGCAACGCCCTGCCCAAAAAGCTCTTAGCTCCCGAGCAGAGTCGCTTCGTCGTCTCAGGCCAAGGATTCGAGGGCCTTGTTTGAGATCCGGAGATTCAAGGTAGCCGGTCGGCGTCCGTGATAAAGCCCGCCAGGTCGGCGCGGTATTTCTCCAGGGAAGGCTGATGTAGGTACATCATGTGGCCGGCTTCGTAAAACTCCATGCGGATCCTGCCACGGGCCTCTTCGGTGACGTCGAGATGGGCCATGTCGTGTTTGGTTGCGTGCATCGGTGTCGCCAGGTCGTAATAGCCTTGCTGGACTAACACCTGCAAACCAGGATTGTGAGTCAGCGCCATGGAGAGATCGGGCCGTAGATTCGCCCACGGTGTCAGCCAACCCTTCATGTTCGGCTGTTGGTGAGACCAATCCCAATGGATGCCGAAGGCGGAGACCCGGTATTCCTCGTCCTGACCGAAATCGAGCTCGGTGTGCAAATAGTCAAGAAAAGCGGCTGTGAAAGCCGGGCCGACGGCCGGGAAGAATGGGTCGTAGTCCATGGACTCGGCCAGGGGATTCACCGAAGGACCGATGAATCTCGAATCGATGCGACCCGTGGTGATTCCCTTGTCCCGTTGCAGCTCCTGGAGGAATTGACCGTGGCTGACCCGCAGGTCCGCGCGTAGCCAATAATCCGCTGTGGTGCCGGTATAGGCGGCGAGCTGTTCGGCCACAGCCTTCTTCTCCTTCACATCCAAGGTGTAGCCGGCGAGCAGAGCCGGTGCATAGCGCTGGTAAGCGAAACGCTCCACTTCGGTGACGAAGTCCTCGAGGTTGGCCGGCTTGTTCTCGACCGCGTCGTGGTACCAGGCCGTGGCGGCGAGGGTGGAGAGATAGAGCACGTGGGGCAGATCGATATTGGCGCCGTCGGCCCCAGAACCCATGTCGAGAAAGGGCGAAACCAGGATCAAGCCGTTGATATTCATCCCCTGGGTGCTTTGGAGATGCCACACCAGACCCGCCGAGCGAATGCCGCCATAGCTCTCACCGAGAATAAACTTAGGCGATGCCCAACGGCGGTTGAGGGTGATGTACTTCTTGATGAAAGCGCCCACCGAGCGAATGTCCTGATCGACGCCCCAAAAATCCTCGCCCTTGGCCTCTCCTAGGGGCTTGCTGAATCCCGTGCCCACGGGATCGATCATCACCAGGTCCGTGACGTCGATCACGCTGTAGGCATTGTCCACTCTGCGGGAAGGAGGCGGCGGGGTGAAACCTTCGTCGGTAACCACGACTCGCCGTGGCCCGAGAACACCCATGTGCAGCCAGATCGAAGAGGACCCGGGGCCGCCGTTGAAAGCGAAGAGCAGGGGCCTCTTGCTGAGCGTGTCGAAGCCCTCACGGGTATAGGCCGTATAGCCGAATCGGGCAATCGGCCCGCCAGCCTCGTCTTCGAGGATCAGCCAGCCGGCGGTGGCGGTATAGTCGATCTTCTGGCCAGCGATCTCGACGGAATGCCGGGTCGATTGAGAACGAGCCTCGGGAGCGGCCATCGCCGCCTTCTCGGCCATGGCCGTCTCGGTGGTCTCGTCAGCGGCTAGCACATGGAAGGCGCCGAGCATGTGAACGGCGGCGCAAAAGAGCATCGCCAAAGGCGACAGCGGGCGAAGCCTCTGCTTCGGGAAAGGTGAGTCTGAGATAGCTACGGGCCTTCCGGTCATGTCGCGCTCCTCGCATTTTGGCGTGCTTGAAATCTTCTCTGTATCTCCCGATTCTACTCCTATCGATGCACGACGGCATGACCGGGGCGAAGTTTTCCGTTAAAGATCTTCAAGGAAAAGCAACAGTCGATTCAGAGAAGCGAGGTCCGCTTTCTGAAGTAACACACGCCGATTTGCGGACGACGCAGATCTCTGACAATTGACTGATCACATCTTTCCAACTTTGTTGCTTAAGTAGACCAAGCCAAGTCGATGAATCAGTCTAATTTGCCGCCCCTGCTGAGCGGCGTGGGCTTGCTCGCGGCGAATTTCGTCGACAAAGCCGCCCTGCTTGTTGTGATGGAGCTGGGCGCTCGCGGGGTGCCAGGCCCCCCCTCCCGCAAGCCCAGCGCTGGGACGACAACCCCAAGCACCACGACCTCGACCGTCTCACGGCCGACGGTCAGTCCCGCCTCGACCGAAAGAAAGACGTCACCTGCCCTGAGTGTGGACATGCTTTGGTCCCCGCCAAGTCCTGAGGCGACCGGCATCACCCTTCGACTCGACTACTGCTCGCACGAGGCTGCTCCACCGCCACCTGCTGCGCGCTCCCCTGCCCAGGACGCAGCAACACTCCACCGCCGGGATGCTCGTGGAATCCTGGATCGGACCCAAAGCTCCACACAACATCCTTCCGTGCCGCGAGCTCCCGCGGCCAGGTCCGCAGCTCTCCGTCCTGCCAAGCGAGCCCGACAGCTCTGGGACCGGGCCGTATTGCCCAAGCTCGGCAAGCGCAAGGTCGCCAACATCCAGCGCCCCGACATCGCCAAGCTCATGACCTCCTTGGCCACGACGCCAGCGATGGCCATCAAGACGCTCACGTTGTGGTCGAAGGCATTCAAACTGGCCGAGGCCTGGGGATGGCGTCCCGAGGGCACCAACCCTTGCCGCCAGTCCAAAGGTTCAAGGAAGAGAGTCGCGAGCGCTATCTCTCCGAGTCTGAGCGATCGAGGTGAAACTCCGCTGACAGCTCCGACTGGCGCCCTTTCCCGGAGCGAAGCTGGCCTGGTCGGGTGGCCGTCGAGACCTCCCGCGGATCCGTTGATCCTAAGAGTCTCAAGGAACCGAATTCGACCAGCTTGAGGTGGTCGCCGACCCGAAACCGTCTGCGGACACGCAGGCGCCCGCGAAACCAGGATCCCCGAAGCGTTGGCCTTGAACGGTCTCTCCCGACGAGTCGGTGCCGGCCGCGCCGTAGCTCTGCCAGACAACGAAAAAATCGCCGTCCGAATCACTGGCCACAGAGAGCTCGCCCTGAACGGCCGAAGTGTAGGTGTTGATCTGAAACTCCAGCGCGCTCAAGGCGAGATCGCCGCACTCTCCGGAGGCTTCCTGACGCTGATGTGATTCGAACACCATAGCCACTCGACGATAAAGGAAAAGCCCGCCCGGACGTTCGGCCTAGAGACCTACCAGAACTGGCGGGCAGCTCGGATGCAGCACTCAAGAGTGCCCGGACGCAACCTGCACGGTGCGACGTCCAATGGTACAGATAACCCCGACGGGCTCCTCTAACAGGTGCGGGTCGAGAAAAACGGTTGATTTGGCTGCCGATTGAGCCTATATTCTGCCCCTTCTTCCGGAGCGTGCTGTCGGTATGACCCGCAGTGGAGCCACAACCGGCTCTACCGCAGGCGGTGTGCCCCGGCCACCCTGTTTACTTTCAAAGAATGAGGTGATCGCGATGAGGAATTCATTGAGGCTATACCTTGGCTGGTTCTCGATTCTCCTGCTCTTGCTCGCCGTTCCGGTCTTCGCCCAGCCCGAGCTCGAGGTGCTGCGGGCGGACAACGAAGCCATCCAGAGGGTCGCCGAGCAGGTCAGCGACCGGGGCTCGATCCACTTCCGGGCCGGTGTCGACCTGGCTCCCGAGGAGTTTCTCCAGCAGTACCAGCAGGCGCTCGGGCTCACCGCCCGCGACGTCATGAGCGAAACCCTCCGCCAGCCGATCCCGAAAGGTGGGGAAGTGGTCCGGTTTCGCCAACTCCATCGGGGGATCCCCGTGGAGGGAGCGGAGTACCTGGTGCGGATCGAGGGCGGGGAGCTTCGGACCCTCAAGGGGCGGGTCGCCGAAGGGCTGGCCATCAACGTCGATCGGGCCATGCCGGAGAAGTCGGGATTGGCCGCGGCCCTCGAGCATGTCGACGCCCAGGTCTACGCCTGGGAAAACCCGAACCTGCTCCATCCCGACGCGGCCTCGGATCTCGAGTCCGCCCTACCCCGGGGCCAGCTGATCATCGTCCGTGACCCCCAGAGCGACGATCGGCGCCCCAGCTACCTGCTGGCCTGGCGTTTCGACATCAAGACCGCCGTTCCCTACGAGCACTGGATCGTCTATGTCGACGCCGAGAGCGGTGAGCTCGTCAAGGTGCTGAGCGGTCTTTACCGGGCGAGCAACGCCACCGGGACGGTCGTCACCGTCTACAACGACACCTACAGCTTCTCCACTCGCAAGCGTGGATTCCCCAACAACGACTACATCCTCAAGGACAAGACCCGGGGCGAGATCACGGTGAAGCACTCGAGCGACGTCGCGTCCTGGGGGTGGAATCTGGCGGGTCACATCGACCAGGGCGGCAACACCTGGACTCGACGGGAAGCTTCGGTCCACTGGGCGGTCCAGGAAGCCCACGACTATTTCCGCTTCGTCCACGGCCGCAACGGTGTGAACGGCTCGAACGAAGAGCTCCGGGTCTGTGCGAACAGCGGAGGGACCAGCTACGAAGACGATGGAAGCAAGTCGTACCTCCAGTTCCAGACCAACTTCGAAGCGCTGGACGTGGCCGGGCACGAGTTCACCCACGGCGTGGTCCACCACACCTCGGGGCTGCTGTACGAGCGGGAGTCCGGGGCTCTGAACGAGTCCTTCGCCGACATCTTCGGCACCATGATCGAGCGCGAGATCGTGGGCGACGCCAACTACGATTGGATCTTGGGGGGAGACTTCGGCGGGGTTCGCGACATGGTGAACCCCAATGCTTTCTTCCAGCCCGAGACTCGGGGAGGTGCGTTCTGGTTCAACGTTGCCGGCTGCACGCCTCATCCCACTCTCAACGATTTCTGCGGCGTCCACACCAACAGCGGAGTCCAGAATCGCTGGTTCTCGCTGCTGGTCGACGGTGGCACCGAGAACGGCGTGGCGGTCAACGGAGTGGGCGAGACCGTGGCTCGTCGAATCGCCTATCGCAACATGACCTTGGAGCTTTTCGCCGGCGCCGACTACGACGATGCTCGCGAAGGCGCCATCGACGCGGCCGAGATCCTCTATGGGTTCTGCTCGAACGCCGTCGCGCAGGTGACGAATGCTTGGGCAGCGGTGGGTGTGGGCGCCCCTTTTGGCAACTGCATCCCGCCACTCTCCGCCTCGATCACCGGGCCCTACACGGGTCAGCCCTGGACCCCCTACACTTTCAACTCGTCGGTGAGTGGAGGGGTTCCGCCCTACACCTACCAGTGGCGGGTCAACGGTCAGTTGGTGGGAACGGGCGTGAGCCTATTCCGGTCTTTTGCCGATGGCCAATACGATATCGAGCTGCGGGTGACCGACAGCATCAACCAGCAGCGGTTCGCCTGGCACTGGATCTCCATCGGCACCTGCGATGGGCTCAGGATCTGTTCCGACCTGCCCTGAGCATCACGGTTTCGAGGCGCCCACTACGAAGCCCTACCTCAATCTCGATTGGCTACCGCGGTCTGGAATCTTCAGGCGAAGGAGCCTCACTCGGTCGGGAAATGTCGCCGGCCGGTACAAACGATCTCGTTGGCGAGGATTGAGCGGTTCCGCGGCACCTGGCTCGCGAACCCATCATAAAATGATCCAAGGACGCTCGGAAATCCTGGCTCCAAAGCCGCGCGCCGAGCCCGAAAGCTCGGCGCGCGAGGTAAAGGCGGATTTCGGTCTCGGAGTGATCAGCGATTCAGGCTGATGCAGGCCGCAGAGGTTCCGATATGGGTAGTATCCCGCTTTGCGTTGCCACCGAGAGTCCACAGACCACCGGCCCAGCCGAGCATGATCGCCTCGTCCCCTGCGAACTCTCCGGTCATGGAAGTGAGCATGCAGATGGAAGTGGCCGCGGAGCCCGCCTCTTCGCTAGGCTGCCCCTGGGTCCAGTCGAAGAATTTCACCGGAGTATTTTCCTCGATGTCGGTACAAGCTGCCTGCCCGGAGACCCCTTTCTTTTTCGACTGCCCAGACAGGTACCACGAGCCATTTTCAGCATAGACCCTGACGGCTTCGCCGCGGCCCGCGAAGTTGCCGCTGATGGAGGTCAGGGCACAATAACGCCGGGCTACTGACCCAAGTAGGACCCTATCCTGGCCCTGGTTCCATTTGTAGACACTGAGCACGCTGCTGCGGTGAGGAAAGCACAGGGCCTCGATTCGCACCTTCTTTTTGTTCGAAGCACCGGACAGATACCAGTTACCGGTGCTGTCTTCGGCGATGAGGACTCGTTCCTTCTCACCATTGAACTGCCCCCTGACACTCTTGATGCCACAGAACCATTCCTTGGTCGAACCCATGTAAATCGGTTCGCTGTCCAGACTCTGGTCCCAGACGTAGGTGGCGGTGGCACCGACTTTTGGCGACGACTGGGCGCCAGCGGCGAGGGAAAGGGTGGTCAGCAGGACAGCGACGACGAAGGTGATACGAATCGGAAAGTGTTTCATGGTTCCATTTCCTTTCATGGATTCAAGTGATGACACAGAGATCCCCTGGAAACCACCGGCAGCCTTGCCGGCGGTCCCGTTCGACATCCGTTTGACCCAGTGGCTCGGAGTTGGCCGGGTCGGTTATGGGGACGCAAGAGGCTTAGTGCAAAGGCCGTGCCCGCTGCAAAACGCTGCACAGACAGGCGCTGGCGAAGGAACTTCGGGCTGGTGAGTCTCCGAAGGGATACCGCGGTACAGGATCGGATACGCTTTGGCGACGTCCAACCGTGGGGACTTGGCGCAGGGCGGAGAGCAACCTCTCCCGGCGGGATTGGTCGCTGGATCAACGACTCGATCTCGTGGTCTCACAACATCGGAGGCAGACCGGATCTCCTAATTTGCGAATCCACGATCTACATCGCAGTCATGCCAGCTACGGCGTCAACGGCGGCCAAAACCTCACGGTAGTCTGCCGCTTGCTGGAGGCAGCAAGATCACCACAACTCAAGGATAAGCCCACCTGGCGGACGCTTCAGTCCGGCGGTCGACTCAAGCCATTGGCCAGGACCTCGCGGAAGCCATCAGATGTCTACAAGGCTAAGACTTCTTCACCTCTCAAGGCCGGCGGGGATTCGACGGTCGGGCTTTCGTAAAGTCTCGCACTTGCCGGAAACCCGGCTGCTCGTATTCCGCTGCGACAATCAAGTCCCTATAGTCCGAATTGCCGAGATCAATGGCGCGAGTCAGGCCGCCGATATCTCCTTTGGCGAGAAATAGAGCACAGCGTTGCTCTCGATCTCCCAGGCAACTCTGCTCTAACAGTGCGATTGCCTCGCCCTGTTGGGCGATAGTGAAGTCCTCCTGGACCCACTCGGCCAGATCCGGTTCCAGGGGTCGACTTTCCTGGCGGAGCTCGGGGATGCCTTCGAGGTCCATTTCGATCTGGCGTCCACCAGGGCGGCGGGCGATCCAAAAGACGACCGCAACTAAAGCGATGATGAGTAACAATAGCGACATGGCGGCTCCTATGCTCTCTGGAAGAGCTAATCCCGAACCTCCTAATTTGAAATTCGGTGGCCTTCCAGTCTTCATCTGTTGCGAGCGGATGTAGTGCTTCAGCGGGAAAACGATCTTCGGTGAGCTTCCGATCGCGTTCCGCCCAGATCTCCTTCTCGTTTGCCAGCCAGCATATCGGACGGCGTGACGTATCCGATAGCGCTTTGCAAGCGTTCCTGAGTCCATCGAGTCGACTTATTCGGACGCCCAGACAGACCGGTCAGCGCACCAAGGCGCTCACCGGCTTCATCAGGACGAAGGGTCCGGCCACGGCCGCCACCCCTATGACGACACGGTGGCATGCCAGGACGCGATTCGGCCTGACCTGCGATTGACAGAAGGGAAGTTCAATCTCTTGCGGTTGGGCCTTGCTAAACTGGCGCTCTATGAACACTGGCGCAAAGGGCGGCCTCGACCGCGACGGCGAACGCGACGACTCGGCCGGCGAGGTGACCCGGCTCCTCGGGCGGTGGCGTGAGGGTGACGAGCAAGTCTCGGAAGAGCTATTCGCCATCGTCTATGAAGATCTCCGCGGTCTGGCCGCGGGCTACATGCGTCAGGAACGCGACAACCACACCTTGCCGCCAACAGGGCTGGTGCACGAGGCTTACCTGCGCATGGTCCGCGACCGGTCCGGGGACGGGCTGGGCGAGAATCGCCTCCACTTCTTCAGCATCGCGGCACAGGCCATGCGCCGAATCCTCGTCGAGCACGCCCGCTACCACGCCGCTGACAAGCGTCCCTCCTCCCGCGACGCTGTGGCGCTCGACGAGGATCACGAGAACCGCAGCGCGGTGCAGGCACCGCTGCTCGAGATCCTGGCCGTCGACAAAGCTCTGAAGTCCCTTCGGGCGACCCACGAGCGGCCGGCCCAGGTGGTGGAGTTTCGCTACTTCGCCGGCCTCGAAGAGTCCGAGGTGGCCGAGGTGCTAGGCGTTTCCCGTGCCACCGTCAGCCGCGACTGGCGGCTCGCCCGCCTGCTTCTCCAGCGCGCGCTCCGAGCCGAAGCACCCGCCCAAGCTAAGACCTGACCTTGAATCCCCGCCCGACGGCTTCGAGGCCGGCGATACCTCGGCGGGGTCCACAGCACGCTGTAAAGAGGTGGTCCTATGGTCCCCCTCTGCCCAAGCCTGGGCGGATCATCCGCACACGCCTTTCTCAAAATCAGCATGACACATGGTCGGCTGATTTTACGCCCCTCAGGTGAAGCACACTTCCGACCTGCTGTGACACCACGGATTTGTCGGACACGCCCCCCGCGACATCCGTCAGGGTGTACGGAGGCATTGAATGGAGTGCATGAAAACACCTCACTCGACCATCACATCGATCAACCCACGTTTCTCGAATTGATGGCCGGATCCTCCGAAACCCGCCCTCCGGGAGATCATCCAATGACTCACAAGCCAATACGTTCCATGGCCCTTCTCGCCCTTCTCGTCTTCTCCACGGTCGCGGCCTTCGCCACACCGCCCATCGAGGTCCAGAGCCTCGGCTCCGACCTCGCCTGGAGCACACCCTTCGACTACTCCGAAGCCCATGTCGTCGTTTCCGGGCCTGACGGCTATCACGCGGAGCACGCGATCACAGGCGGCGATACCCTCGCCGTGGCACTCGGCGATCTCTCCGAGGGACGCTACACCTGGGAGATCGTCGCCAGCTCTTCCCGCATCCCTAATCTCGCCGAGCGGTTGTCTGCGGCGCGAGGCGATCACCGGTTGACCGCCGACCTCAAAGCCGACGCCGACTTCGAGTCGCACACCTTTCGCGGCAGCTTCCAAGTCATCAACGGTCAGATCGTGACCCCGGACTCATCCCATGCGACCGGCGGTTCCGACGCAGGCGGCGCCAACAAGGACCAGGTGATCGCTGACGACCTGATCGTCGGGGGCGGCGCATGTATTGGCGGCGACTGCGCGGACGGTGAAGACCTCGAGGTGGATACGCTGCGCTTGCGCGACAACAACCTCCGCCTCCACTTCGACGACACCTCGGCGTCCGGCAGCTATCCGAGCAACGATTGGCGCATCGAGATCAACGACTCTGCCGAGGGTGGCGACAATTACTTCGCCATAGAAGACGCAACCAGCGGCGAGACCCCTTTCAAGATCGAAGCCGGCGCACCCACCGACGCCCTGCGCGTCAGCGCCAATGGCAAGCTCGGCATCGGCACCAACAACCCCTCCGGGGACGTGCACGTCCGCTCCGGCGACACGCCGCGGTATCGCTTCCACCAGGACGACTCCGGCGGCTACCCTGCCCATGTCTTCGACATCGGCGCCAACGAGTACAACTTCTTCATCAGCGACATCACCAGCGATACCACCGGCAGTGGTGGCAATCTCTTCTTCCGCGCCAGGGCCGGTGCGCCGGAGGACAGCATCTTCATCTCGGAGGACGGCAAGCTCGGCTTCGGTCACCCCGGTCCCGACTCGGCCCTGCACGTCGAACGCACCGACGACGCCTCCCTACATCTCGAGAACACCACCGACACCGTCGGCACCCGCCAAATGTTCAAGCTGTCGAATATGGGACAGATGGTCCTACGCTTCTCCGACTTCACCAGCAACGGCAGCGTCAGCGGCACGGCCAACGATCGCTGGGACATGAAAGTGAGCGCCGACAAAGTGAAACTCACCAAGCTGGGGACCGGCCGCGCTGAGCTGGAGCTCGATGGCAGCGGCAATCTCAAGATCCAGGGCGCGCTGACCACCGGCTCGAACATCACCTTTCCGGACTATGTGTTCAAGGATGACTATCCGCTCATGCCCCTCGACCAGGTACGCGCCTTCATCGACAAGAACGGTCACCTGCCGGGCGTGCGCTCCGAGGCCGAGGTCGAGGCCGCGGGTGGCATCAACCTCACCGAGCTCAATGTCAAGCTGCTCGAGAAAGTCGAGGAGCTGATCCTCTACACCCTCGAGCAAGATACGGCCATCGCCGAGCTGCGCGCCGAGCTCGAGGCGGTCAAGGCCGCTGACTGACCCCTCGGCTGAGCCGAGTCGCTAGCTCGTGCCCCTTCAAAGAATCGATCAAAACGCGATGCCGGGCGGGGGCCCTCCGGCTGTGCGCGGCCTGCGCAAACTCGCCCCAACGCTGACGTAGCGATCTAAACCCATTGATATCAAGGTTTCATGCCGTACCCAGGTCGCTGCGGCTCAAACAACACCCCGTTCGTGCTGGCTCGAAGGGGGGCCCGCCAAGGGCCTCCCGCAAGCACCGATTTCGGTACAACGGTGCGGAAATTAGCTCGCCGTTTGCCTCTCCAGGGCTGCGAGTCGCGTACGCGGCTCGCAGCTCGCGGTCGCCATCCCAGTCCGGCGGCAAGCAGCTGGCCTCACCCCCGCTTACTTGGTGCATCATGCGAATTCTCAGAATCCTGCTCCTCTCCGTGGGTGGCATCTGGGGGCTCGAGCGGCCACTGTCAGCTGCCTAGCCTGGATCACCACCGACAGCAGCGGCTCAGGCCGGACGTATGGAGCGGATGCATGACACACGGTGGTCGATTTATTCGCCCCTCAGGTGAAGACCCCCCTCTTTCGGGTGGGCTGAACCCTAAGGAGCCGCCGTGCGTCACCCCTCGAATCTACGAAATTACTCTCTCGTCTTCGCCTTGAGCGTCCTCTTCGGCTCCTGCCTGCTGCCGGTGGCAGCGGCGGCCCAGACGACGTTTTCGTCGCAAAAGATCATCGACTCCTCGTTTTCGCGGGTCAGCGCGCTCTCGGTGGCCGACCTCGACGGCGATGATGAGCCGGATGTTTTTGCCCTCAGCGAGGAGACCAACGCCGTCAAAGTGGTCATCAACGGCGGCGACGGATCCTCTTGGTCGGTGACCGCCCTCCAGAACGGTGATCGACCTCGGCAGACCAGCCTCGGTGATCTCGACGGCGACGGCGACATCGACCTGGTCTACACCGATTACAACAGCGACCGCGTCTACCTGCTGAAGAATCGGCTCGACGAGAGCGGCGACTTCTTCCGCCAAATGATCGCCGCCGGCAACGAAGGACACCCCGACGCCGTCATGGTGGTGGACATGGACCTGGATACGGACCTCGACATCTTACATAGGAGGGGTAACGGCCACCACTTCTGGCACGAGAACCTCGATGGGTCCGGCTCCTCATGGGCTTCCCACGCCATCGGCAGCGATGCCCGCGGCGGCCGGGCGGTGTGGGCAGGCGACCTCGACGACGACGGCGACATCGACGTCGCGGGCGGCACCGTCGACGGAGACGGTCAGCTCATCTGGTTCGAGAACACCGACGGCGCTGCCACCACTTGGTCGGCCCAGCACATCGCCATCGGCAAGATCACCTCGATCGCTGGCGGCGACATCGATCGCGACGGCGACATCGACCTCCTGGTGAACGAATACAGGAGCGACTCGCAGCCCGAGCACATGGTGATCTGGTACGAAAACGCCGCGGGCGACGGATCGAGCTGGACGGAGCACGCCATCGGCATCGCCGGCACTCGCACCTCCATCGGAGCCCATCTCGCCGATGTCGATCGCGACGGCGATCTCGACGCCACGGGATCCCACGGCGGCGTCTGGTTCGAGAATGCGAACGGCGACGGCTCGAGCTGGACCCAGTACCAGTATGGCCTGGACGACGTCTACGACTTCGACGCGGCCGACGCCGACGGCGACGGCGATCTCGACTTCTTCGCCGCGCTGCGGGGCGGCAATCGTCTCGCGTGGTGGGAGAACCTGAAGTGCGATCCAGCGGATCCCGATTCCGACGGCGACGGCTATGTCGATGGCTGTGACCTGTGTCCCGGAGGCGACGATGCCGTCGACGAGGACGGCAACCTGGTGCCCGACGACTGTCAGACCCGCTCGCTCGCGATCGACAACGTGACCCTCGACGAGGGCAACGGCGGCACCACCGACTTCGTCTTCACCGTCACCCTGACGGGCGACTCGCCGGCGCCGTTCACCGTCGACTACTCGACCAGCCCGCTGTCGGCCACCGCCGACGATGACTACGCGTCGGCCTCGGGCACGCTCATGTTCGCAGGCAACGACGGTGAGACCCAAACGATCACCATCTCGGTCGATGGCGACACCGTGACCGAGCTCGACGAGACCTTCACCGTCGAGCTCGGCGACCCTTCGGACCTCGACACCACGGTCACCGACAGCAGCGGCCTGGGCACCATCGGCAACGACGACAACGCCACCCTGTCGATCGACGACGTGGCGGCCGCCGAGGGCGACGCCCCCGGGACCACCGGCTTCGTCTTCACCGTCACCCTCGACGGGCCGGTGCAGGGCGGCGTCACCGTCGACTACGCCACCACCAACGGCACCGCCACCGCCGGGAGCGATTACGTCGCCACCTCGGGCACACTCGCCTTCGCCGGATCGATGGCCGCGTCGCAGACCGTGACCGTGACCGTCGGCGGCGACGACGTGGTCGAGGACGACGAGACCTTCATGGTGGTCCTCACCAACGTCTCCCATCCCGATGTCACCCTGGCCGACGCCATCGGCGACGGCACCCTCCAGAACGACGACTCCGCCTCCCTCGCCATCAACGACCCCACCGTTGTCGAGGGTGCTGATGGAACCACCACCAACCTCATCTTCACCGTCACCCTCTCCGGCGATGTCGACGGCGGTTTCGCCGTCCCCTTCCAGACCGCCGATGGATCCGCCACGGCCGGCGAGGACTACACCTCGACCGCCGGCAACCTCTCCTTCGACGGCTTCAACGAAGAGAGCGAAACCGTCACCGTGACGATCCTCGGCGACGATGAGGTCGAAGCCGACGAGACCCTCGCCGTGCAACTCGGAGCACCCTCCAAGGGCGGTGTCCTCGTCCCCGACCCCACCGGCGTCGGCAACATCGCCAACGACGACACCGCCATCCTCTCCATCGACGATCCCACCGTCATCGAGGGCGACGACGGGACCACCACCGACCTCGTCTTCACCGTCACCCTCTCAGGCGCGCTCGACCACGGCTTCACCGTCTCTTTCCAGACCGCCGACGGATCCGCCTCGGCCGGCGAGGACTACACCGCCACCTCCGGCGACCTTGCTTTCGACGGCACCGACGGCGAAACCGAGATCGTCACCGTCACCGTCACCGGCGATGACGTCGTCGAGGCCGACGAGACCGTCCGCCTCCAGCTCGGAACACCCTCCGACGGCGACGTCGTCTTGCCCGACCCCATCGGCGTCGGCAGCCTCGAGAATGACGACAACGCCTCCCTGTCGATCGACGACCCCACCGTCGTCGAGGGCGACAACGGGACCACCACCCAACTCGTCTTCACCGTCGTCCTCTCCGGCGACCTCGACGACGGTTTCAATGTCCCCTTCCAGACCGCCGACGGAACCGCCACTGCCGGCGCGGACTACATCGCGACCTCCGGCGACCTCGTCTTCGACGGCTTCGACGGCGAGACCGAAACCGTCAGCGTCACGGTCCTCGGCGACCCCGTCGTCGAGGCCGACGAGACCTTCGACCTCGAGCTCGGAGCGCCCTCGAACGACGACGTCCTGGCGCCCGCCCCTGGCCTTGGCACCATCGCCAACGACGACACCGCCTCACTCTCCATCGACGATCCCACCGTCGTCGAGGGCGACAACGGGACCACCACCAACCTGGTCTTCACCGTCACCCTCTTCGGCGCCCTCGACCACGGTTTCACCGTCCCCTTCCAAACCACCAACGGATCCGCCATGGCCGGCGAGGACTACACCGCCACCTCCGGCAACCTCGCCTTCCTCGGCGCCGGCGGCGAAACCAAAACGGTCCTCGTGACGATCCTCGGCGACGACGTCGTCGAGGCCGACGAGATCTTCCAGGTCCAGCTCGGAATGCCCTCGGACGGGGATGTCCTCGTCCCCGACCCCACCGGCGCCGGCACCATCGAGAACGACGATAGCGCGACCGTCGCGATCGGCGACTTCGCGGCCGCTGAGGGCGACAGCGGCACGGTGGGATTCACCTTCACCGTCACCCTGATGGGTGCGGTCGACGGGAGCTTCACGGTCGATTTTACGACCGCCGACGGCAGCGCCACCACCGCCGACGGCGACTACCTCGCCACCTCGGGCACGCTGACCTTCGATGGCACGCCTGGCGAAGAAGAGATCGCGACGGTGCCGGTGAACGGCGATACCGACCCGGAGGATGACGAGACCTTCACGGTCACCCTAGATCCTCCATCCTCTTCGCAGGTGACGCTGGACGACGGCACCGGGCAGGGTCTGATCGCCAACGATGACTTCCTGCTGAGCGTCTCCGTCGTCGGCTCCGGCCATGTGGGCTCGGATCCCGCCGGCATCGACTGCGGCGATGGTGCGAGCGACTGCGAGGAGACCTATGGCGTCGGCACGGCGGTCGTTTTGACCCCCACCCCAATCGAGGGTTGGGTGCTCGTCGGCTGGTCGGGCAGCAGCGATTGCTCCGACGGCACCGTCACGATGAAAGGAAACCGCGACTGCGTCGCCACCTTCGTCCAGGGCGAAGCTCAGCTCGAGGTCGATTTCGCCGGCGATGGCTTCGGGGTCATTACCTCGACTCCGGCCGGCATCGAATGCGACCGGGATGGTGACCCCGCCGACTGCTCGGCCACCTTCGACCCCGGGACCACCGTCGATCTGGCAATCGAGGTAACCAGCGTCGACACGACCTTCGATGGGTGGTCCGGCGACGCCGACTGCGACGACGGCTCGGTCGACTTGGTCGGGGCCGAAAAGAGCGTCGTCTGCGTCGCCATGCTCACCGTCACCCCGATCTTCGCCGACGGTTTCGAGTCCGGCGACACCTCCGCCTGGTCCGCGGCGACCCCCTGAGCGTTGTTGCATCCTTTTAGCTTCCACTCCTACCTAGAGAAAGACCATGACTTCACGATCCATCTGCTTCCTGATACTCGCCCTTTTCGTTGTCGCCGGCCCGGCGCTCGCCGACGCCCCGTTCGGTCTCGAAATTGAGATCATCGACCTGCTCGACGGGGTCAACAACGTCGCCGTCGGCGACCTAGACGGCATGCTCGGCGCCGATGTCTTCGCTTGCGCCGAGTCTTCCGACACCCTGGTTTTCGCCCTCCAGGGGGTCGGCGGAACCTGGAGCGAGACCAACCTCACCCCCGGCTCGGGCAGCCGAGGCGTCGAGCTCGCCGACCTCGACGGCGACGGCGACCTCGACCTCGTCTACACCGACTTCGGCGGCGGCAAGCTCTACTGGCGGTCGAACGACCTCGACATCTCGGGCACCTTTCTCGCCCGCCAGGAGGTCGCCGACGCAGCGGGCGCGCAGGGAGTGGCCGTCGCCGACATCGACGGCGATGGCAATGGGGAAGGCGATCTCGACCTCCTCCTGGCCGGCCGCATCGCCGACGCCTACTACTGGATCGAGAACGTCGACGGCGACGCCTCGTCCTGGACCCGGCACCTGATCCAGGACGGCGTCAACGCGGCGCAGGCGATCTGGGGCGGCGACATCGACGGCGACGGCGACTTCGACGTGGTCGGCGGCTCGTCCTCGGGCTCGGGAAAGCTCGCCTGGTACGAGAACACCGTGGGTGACGGCAGCGCGTGGACCGAGCGCGACATCGCCCCGGGCAACATCAACGCGGTGATCGGGGCGGACCTGGATCGGGACGGCGACCTCGACATCATCGTCCAGGACTCGGCGGTCTCCCAGATCCGCTGGTGGGAGAACGCCTTGGGCGAAGATCCGGCCTGGACCGTCCACTCGATCGCCACCGTCTCGTCAATAGGACGGGGCCTGCAGGCGGTGGATCTCGATTTCGACGGCGACCTGGACGTGGTCGGTTCGAGAGACGGCGACTGGTACGAGAATAACGGCGACGCCTCCGGCTGGACCGCCCGGGCGCTCTCCGCCGGCATGGCCAGCGACCTCGCCGACACCGATACCGTGGACGTGGACGGCGACGGCGACCTCGACATCGTCGCCGCTCGCGTCGATCTCGATGTCGTCTCCTGGTGGCCGAATCTCACCTGCTCGTTCGGCGACCCCGACGCCGACGGCGACGGCGTGTTCGACAACTGCGACCTGTGCGACGGTTTCGACGACAACATGGACACCGATGGTGACGGCTTTCCGGACGCCTGCGACAGCTGTCCCATCGGAGACAACAACATCGACACCGACGGTGACGGCATTCCCGACGCCTGCGATGGCGTGCGCATTCTCGACATGACCGTCGACGAAGGTGACACCGGCGTTACCGGGCTCACCTTCAGGATCGTCCTGGGCGGCGATACCGAGGCCTTCACCCTCGGCTACTCGCTGACCGACGGCACCGCCACCGTCTTCGAGGACTACAGCGACACGTCGGGCACGATCGACTTCGCGGGCGACGACGGCGAAGTGCACGCCTTCACGGTGTTCAGTTTCGGCGATACCATGGTCGAGGACGACGAGACCTTCACGGTGGAGCTCACCATCGAGTCGGGCAGCGTCGACCTCGCCGATCCAGCGGCCGTTGGAACCTTGATCAACGACGACTCGGCCATCGTCACCCTCGACGACCTCAGCCTCGACGAAGGCGACACCGGCACCACCACTTTCACCTTCACCCTCACCCTCGACGCCGACCTCCAGGACGGGCTCGAGGTCGACTTCGCCACCCAGGCGATCACCGCTACCCAGGGCAGTGACTATGTGGGCCACACCGGGAGTATCTTCTTCGCGGGTTCCGCCGGCGAGCAGCAGGCGGTCACCGTGCTCGTCAAGGGCGACGGGATAGGCGAAGACGACGAGACCTTCCACCTCGTCCTCGATCCCCAGCACGACGCCGTCAGCGCCGGCGATCCCGGTGTGGGAACCATTCTCGATGACGACCGCATCCGAGTGCTGGTGGACGATGTCTCGGTGGTCGAGGGCGACTCCGGAAGCACCGAGCTCGTCTTCACCCTCGAGCTCAACATCGATACCGACGCCTTCGAAATCGACTACCACACCAACGGTGACTCGGCGACTAGCGGCGGGGACTACGAAGCGACCAACGGCACCGTGTCGTTCAGTGGCACCGCAGGGGAAACGCAGACAGTCACCGTTTCCGTCACCGGTGACCCGGTGGTGGAGGGGGAGGAGACCTTCTCCCTCGAGCTCAACCCCTCGGAGCCGGGAATCCTCGCGGAGAACGCAACCGGAACCATTCTGGACGACGACACCGCCACCGTCGCTATCGCCGACGTCGCGCTGGCCGAAGGCGACGCGGGACCCACGGAGCTCGTCTTCACCGTCGCGATCACCGGAGCCGTCCAGGACGCCTTCGACGTCTCGTACCAGACCCTCGACAACACTGCCTTAGCCGGCAGCGATTACACGGCCGCCTCCGGATCCCTTTCCCTCGGCGACGGCAACTCCTTGGAGACGATCACCGTCACCGTCCACGGCGACACCCTCGGCGAGCGCGACGAGAGCTTCGTCGTCGAGATCTTCGCCACTCTCCCCGCGGGCGTCACCTTCACCGACAACCTGGGGGACGGTCTCATCGTCGACGACGACGTCGTGCTCAGCCTCACCGTCGAAGGCATGGGGCACGTCGGTTCGAGCCCCTCCGGCATCGACTGCGGCAACGGCGCAGGCAAATGCCAGCAGCTCTACATCCTCGACACCGTTGTCGACCTCACTCCGACGCCCGAGACCGGCTGGGCCTTTATCGGCTGGTCGGGCGATGCCGACTGCGACGACGGCACCGTCACCATGACCTCCGCCACCGCCTGCACCGCGATCTTCGGCCTCGACCAGGGCAGGCTCGAGGTGAGCTTCCAGGGCTCTGGATTCGGCCTCGTGACGTCGGACCCGGAGGGCATCGAGTGCGATCGCGACGGAGATCCCTCCGAGTGTGCGGCCACCTTCGAACCCGGCACCGAGATCGCCTTGGGCGTCTCCATCACGGATCCCGAGAGCAGCTTTGGTGGCTTCGCGGGAGACCCGGACTGTAGCGACGCCGTGGTCACCATCGGCACCCCCGGAGCGACCGTCCACTGCATCGCGATCATCAACGCCACCCCGCTCTTCGCCGACGGCTTCGAGTCTGGAAACACCACGGTATGGTCGTCGGTGCCATAACGGCGCCGCTTCGGCCCTCGCCACGGTCCCATTGAGTCCGTCCTTTTGGATCAGATGACACACCGAGGGGCGGTTTTGCGCCTATCCAGGTGAAGTCTTCCCTTGAGAGCTGACCTCCCTTTGCCAACACACACGCTTTTCCCGGAGTCTCCATGAACCGACATCGTTATACCCCTGCCGGCCTCGGCATCCTCTGCTTCCTTTTCGCTTTGCCGGCGACGCCCCATCCCGGCGACCCGAGCGAGAAACTCCTAGCCTCCGGACCGGAGGTCCAGGTCAACACCTTTACCGCCGATGACCAGGACGAAGCAGGAGTCGCCGCCCACGACGACGGCTTCGTCGTCGTCTGGACGAGCAACGGCTCCAGCGGCGATGACAGCGACGGCGAAAGTGTCCAGGCCCGCCGGCTCGACGCTGCCGGCGAACCTTTCGGTGATGAGTTTCAGGTCAACGCCTTGACCACCGGTAACCAGAACAGCCCCTCGGTCGCCGCCTGGCCCGATGGGCGCTTCGTCGTGGTGTGGAACGGTCATTCTTTCAGCGGCCCGAATTTGGGCCTTTTCGGCCGCCTCTTCACCGCCGACGGCACCCCGATCACCGACGAGCTCCAGGTGGCGTCGGGGACGGAGGCCTTGAACACACCGGATGTCGCGATCAGCTCAGACGGCGACTCGTTTGTCGTCGTTTGGAGAAACCAGGCAAATCCCAATATAGCCATCGCCGGTCGCCGGTATCTCGCCGACGGTTCGGCCGACGGCCCGATGTTCGAGATCGGCAGCCCGGTGTTTCTGGAAAACGAAGATCAACCGAAGATCGCCGCCGCGCCCGATGGCGAATTCCTCGTCGTCTGGCAAGACGAGGTCTCCGACGGCAGCGACAACGACGGTCGGAGCGTCCAGATGCGGCGCCTCGACACCAACGGTGCTCCAACCGGAAACCACCAGCAGGTCAACTCCTACACGACCGGAATGCAAAATGGACCGGCGATCGATGTCGGCGCCGACGGTCGCTTCGTCGTCGCTTGGTCGAGCTACGAAAACAGTCCCGGAAACGACGATTCTTACAGCGGAGTCGTGGCGCGCCGCTTCGACGCCGCGGGGAGCCCCCTGGGCAACGATTTTCAGGTCAACACCTACACCTCGGGCTATCAGTACACGGACGACGTCCAGATAACCCCCGATGGCGGTTTCGTAGTCGTTTGGTCGAGCTACGCTGAGGGCACCGTCGACACGAATCTTTGGGACGTCACGGCCCGTCGCTTCGACGCCGCGGGGACGCCATTGGGCGACGAATTCGTGGTCAACACGCTAACCTTCCGAACCCAGTTCGAGTCTCGGTTGGCGATGCGCGAGACCGGCGACCTTCTCGTCGTTTGGGAGTCCAACGAGACGGCCGGGACCGACACCGACGGCTTCAGCGTTCAGGCTCGCCTTTTGCTCGCCGAAGCCGATGTCGGCGTCACCAAAACCGACGGCGTGACCAGCGCCACCCCGGGCGGCACGGTGACTTACACGATCGTCGCCACCAACGACGGGCCCGACGCCGCCACCGGCGTGGAGCTCGACGATCCGCTGCCAAAGGAACTGGCCTGCACCTTTACCAGCGTCGCTGAAGGCGGCGCCACGGGCAATACCGCCGCGGGCTCGGAGAGCCTCAACGAGACGCTCTTCTTGCCCGCCGGTGCCTCGGTCACCTACACCCTCGACTGCGACATCGCTCCCCAGGCCACCGGCAACCTGACCAACACCGCCTCGATCCTCGCCGATCAGGTCGACGGCAACGCTTCGAACGACACGGATTTTGACACCGACTCCCTCGAGCCCTCGGCCGACCTCGTCTTGGAGCTTTCGGCCGACAGCCTCGACGCCGTGCCGGGAGAGGAGACGGTGCTCCTGGCGACGGTCTCCAACGACGGCCCGTCGACCTCGAGCGGCAGCCAGATCCATGCCACCCTGCCGACCGGCCTCACCTTCGTCAGCTCGCCGGGGTGTGGACACCAGGACGGCGACATCCTCTGCCTGGTGGGCAATCTCGATCCCGGGGCAGAGGTCATGGGGCAGGTCACCGTATTGGTCGACGGCGAGCTCGCCGATGGCATCGAGATCACAGTCGAGGCCTCGCTCTCCGGCGACGATCCCGATCCCGACGCCGACGACAACACCGATTCCGTGACCCTGGTGGTGGCCACACCGCTCTTCCACGATGGCTTTGAAACCGGCAACACCTCGGGGTGGTCCACCACCGTCCCCTGATCTCATCCTCGATTCCCCCACGGAGCTTTTGCACCATGCGCTCGACCCTTTTCACGATCCTGCTTCTCGCTTTCTCCTGGCCGGCCGAGGCCGCCACCATCGTCGCCGACGGCACGGGCTGCACCCTGGCCGATGCCATCGTCGCCGCCAACACCAACTCCCCGACGGGGGGTTGCCCGGCCGGCGATGATACGGACGACACCATCGTGCTCGACGCCGACGTGGTGCTCACGGCCGTTGAGCCGTCGTCGACGTTCGTCAGTGGTGGTGCGTCGGGACTTCCCGATGTCGACGGCGACCTGACGATCACAGCGGGTCTGGGCAGCGTCATCCAGCGTGATCCGAGCTTCACCTGCGACCCGATGACCACCGACCCGACGTTTCGTTTTCTCTACCTGGCGGCGGGATCGCTGGTGCTCGACGGTTTGAGCTTCGAGGACGGCTGCTTCGTCAGCGCCGACGACCCGGTGCAAGGCGGCGGCATGGCGAGCGCCAGCGGCACCGAGACCGAGCTCGTCGACGTCTGGTTCCGGCGCCACGGAACCTTTGCCACGGTCGGTGAAATCCAGGGTGGCGTGGTCGCGGACGGCGGCTTCGAGCGACGGTTTTTGGGGGGTGGGTTCGACGCGATCCACGTCGAGGCAGCAGCAAGGATCCGGGGTGGCATCTTCTACGCTCTCACAGATACGCCGATCGTCATCGAAGGGACCCACTTTCTCGACGTCACGACCACCGCTGGCACATCGGTGATCGGCGGAGCCATCGCGACGGGCGATGGGTCGCTCACCGACGCCGTCTTCTCCGGATTTGAGGTCGTCGCCGGTACTACTATCAGCGGGGGTGTGCTCAATGTCAGCCCGCACGTCCTCACCGTCGAACGCTCGGCATTCGAGGACCTCAGGGTGACCGCCAACACGGGCAGCGTTACCGGGGGTGCAGTCTACACAAACTCCGCGTTTGCGGTGCATGACACCACCTTCGAGGGTCTCTCCGTTTCGAGCCTCGCAAGCAGCTGCCAAGGGGGCGGGATTTATGGAGTCGACAATGCCGGAACGTCCGTCCTGGAGAGGATCGTCGTGCGGGAGAGCACCTGCCGCGGAACGTTCTCCGTAGGCGGCGGCGTCTACCTACCTTCTGGCAGTGTCGCCGTGCGAGACAGTCTCTTCCGTGACAATCGGGTGGAGTACACCCAAATCGGCCAGGGTGGAGGTCTCGCCACTGCAGCGTCCCCGATTCTCGTGGAGCGCTCTGCCTTCGTCGACAACGAGGTCGTGCCGGTCGGCGACAGCTCCACCGGCAACGCACTCGGCGGTGGATTCAGCTCCACGGGGACGACCACGCTCCGCAACCTGACCGTCTCCGGCAATCGCGCCGTCGGTGCCGACGGCACGGTGGCCGGCACCGACGGAGGGGACGCCGACGGCGGTGGCCTGTGGCTGGTGAACGGCACCCTGTCGCACCTGACCCTCGAGGGCAACGTGGCCGTCGCGGGCGCGGGCGCCGGCGGCTTCGCCAACGGCGAGGCCAGGAGCGGCGGGGTCTACACGGCAAACATCGTGGAGATGGACAACTCCATCCTCTCCGGCAACTCGGTGACCTCGGCCGACGACGAGACCTCGGCGGAGGATTGCTGGAGCACAGGGGGCTTCACTTCGAACGGCTTCAACCTGGCCGTCGCCCCCGACGTCAGCTGCGACTTCTCGACTTTCGGCGACATCGTGGGCCTCGACCCGGAGCTCTACCCGGTAGACGACTACGGCTGCGAGACGCCGCTTCCCGACGGCTCGTGCTTGCCGACGGCGGCCATCGACCAGGATTCCTGGGCCGTCGACTGGGGCAGCTGCGCCGACTCCGGCGCCTTCGACGACGCCCGCGCCTTCGAGCGCCGCGTCGACGTCGTCGGCGTCTCGAATCTGGTCGACGCCTGTGACAGCGGCGCCTTCGAAGCCCAGGACAGCGACGGCGACGGTGTCACTGACGTTCCCGATGTATGCCCCGGCTCCGACGACGCCATCGACGGCGACGGCGATGCCGTGCCCGATGGCTGTGACATCTGCCCCGGCTCCGACGACGCCATCGACGACGACGGCGACGGCGTGCCCGACGGCTGCGACATCTGTTTAGGTGACGACCAAACCGGCGATGGCGATGGCGACGGCGTGTGCGCCGATCTCGACTGCGACGACACCGACCCCGCGAACGCCTGTGCTCTTTTCGCCGACGGCTTCGAGTCGGGCGACACCTTGGCCTGGTCCTCGGCTGACCCGTGAAGCGGTGACAGGGATGCGACAAGCTCTGACTTCAAGTCGGAAACGGAGCTCGGCAGGGAGTGGACATTTCACACTCGGCCAAGGCCTCAAGAGCCGAGTTGCTCCTCCAGGGCATCGGCCTCGGCGTGCGCTCCCGTCTCGCGGTAGAGCGCGACAAGCTCCCGGAGAGCTGAGCGCACCCAAATGTGATCCGGGGCGAGCCTCGCCGCGAGGATCTCGTAGCCGGCGCGCAGCTTCACCTCACCCTCTTTCCCCTGACCCGCCTTCACCAGAGCGGTTCCGAGATCGACGAGCGACTTGCCGAGATCGGGGTGATCGGCGCCGACGGTCTGTTCCCGGATCGACAGAGCTCGCCTGAGGTACGCCACCGCCTCGTCGAGCTGTCCCTGAGCCTCGTAGAGTGAGCCGAGATTTGTCAGGCTCACCGCCACCTCCCCGTTGACGGGCCCAAGGGCCTGCTCGCGAATGGTCAGAGCGCGACGATAGAGCGGTTCGGCGTCGGCGTAGCGACCGGTCTCCTGGAGGATCAGCGCCAGGTTGTTGATCGCCTGGGCGAGCGTCGGATGGTCCGGCCCGAGAGTCTTTTCGGCCACTTCCAGACTCCTCCGGAACAGGCGCTCGGAATCTTCCATCCGCCCCATGGTGCCGTACAGACCCCCGAGATTATTGAGGTGCTTTCCCACCTCGGGGTGGTCCGGGCCGAGGTTTGTTTCCGCAATCTCCAGAGTCCGCCGCAGGAGGGGCTCGGCCTCATCGAACCGCCCTTGATACCAGTAGAGAATGCCGAGGCTGCCGAGACTCGACGCCAGGCTTTGATCGTCGGGTCCGAAGGCCCGGGTTCTGAGGTCGATGGCACGTCCATAGAGCGTTTCGGACTCGTCGTATCTCCCTTGGTGGAAGGCGAGACGCGCCAGGTGGTCGAGGTCTGTCGCCAGGGTCGGATGGTCGGGACCCAGCGCCTCCTCCCGGGCCTCGAGGGCCTGGCGGAGAATCGGCTCGGCCTCGTCGTAGGAACCGCGCTCGAGCAGCACCGAGCCCAGCTCGGCGACGGCCGCCGCGAGCTCCGCCGGTGAGGCCGAGGGCTCGCTCCGCCGGATCGCCACCGCTTCCTCGAGCAGCGAACGGGATCGGTCGTATAGACCCAGCTTCTGGAAGACCCTTCCGATGGTGACCAGGAAGCGCGCCTTCACCAGCGGGCGGTCCTCGAAGCCGCCCAGGATCTCCTCGGCTCCTCGGTCGAGAAGCTCGCGAGCCGTGACTTCGTTGCCTCGCGCCTCTCCGGGATCGGAGACCTCGAAGAGGTTTTCGAGGAAGCCAGAAATCTCCTCCGCCTCCTCGAGGGCCTGGCGGGCCGCCGCGGCCTCCTGGTTCGCTCGCTCCAGATTGACCAGAGTGCCGGTCAGACCGAGCGTCAGGCTGGCGAAAACCAGGCCGGCGGCAGCGACGACGCCGCGCCGTCGACGCACGAATTTCTTCAGCCGGTAGAGGGTCGAGGGCGGACCGGCCTCGACCGGTTCGTCGGCAAGGTGACGCTCGAGGTCGGCGGCGAGGTGCTCCACGGAAGGATAACGATCGGCTCGATCCCGGGCGATCGCCTTCAACAGAATCCAGTCGAGGTCACCTTGCAGGAGGCGGTCCAGGGAGCCGGGCTCGACCTGCCGGAGCTCGGCCAGCCGCCCCCGCATCTCAGGCTCCAGAGCCGCCCATCGAGCGCTGGGTGCCGGCGGGCTGTCTTCGGCGATCCGCCGCAGGGTTTCGACCAGGGGGAGCCTCTGAAGGTCGAGGGGTCGGACCCCGACCAGAAGCTCGTAGAGGACGATCCCGAGGGCGTAGACGTCGCTTCTTGTGTCGAGGTCGAGCCCGGCGCCGGCCGCACCGACGGCCTCCGGCGACAGGTAGGCCGGCGTCCCGAGCAGATGATCGCCGGTCCAGAGAGTTCCATCGATCAGCGGCCGATCGATTGCCTTCGCGATCCCGAAGTCGAGGATCTTGGGGACGGCACCGGAATCGTCCGTGGCGACGAGAATGTTCGCGGGCTTGAGGTCGCGATGGATCAGTCCCCGTTGGTGCGCGTGCTGGACGCCTTCGCAGACCGATCGAAACAAGTCGAGGCGCTCGCGGATGGAGAGTCGCTCGGCGTCGCAATACGCCGTCAGCGGAAGCCCCTCGACGAGCTCCATGGCGAAGTAGGGCTGGCCTTCGGCCGTGGAGCCCGCTTCGAAGAGCTGGGCGACATTGGGATGGTGAAGACGGGCGACGGCGTGACGTTCGGCTTCGAATCGGGCGCGCAGCAGGCGCTCGGCAAAACCCTGTCGCAGCATCTTGAGGGCCACGCGGCGTCTCACGGGCTCGGTCTGCTCCGCCAGGTAAACGACCCCCATGCCGCCCTCCCCGAGTCGGCCGAGAATTCGGAATGGGCCGACTTGCCCAGGTATACCGTTCTCCACGGAGGGGGGCGATTCGTCCGAGCCGGCCGAATTCGATGCCTCGGAGCCTGACGGTCGCCAGGTGACCTCGCGGCTCGCCAGCTCCTGCTGGGCTGCCGCCGAGCCGTCCCGCAACGGCCGCTCCGGGTAGAGTTTCTCTAGCCTCTTGAGCGGAGAGACGGCGAGGAAATCGTCCTCCTCCAACTCGAGGATCTGCAAGGCCTCGGCGACCAGCGATGGGTCGTCGTCGAGAGCCTCTAGCTTTTCGCGGCGATGGTCGGCCGGGAGGTCGAATCCGGCGAGCAGGAGCTCACCTAGGCGCTGGGCACGGCTGTGGGTCATCACCGAGAAAGTGTGTCACAAAGATCATGGCTCCCGGAAACCTCGCCCTGGCCGAAAGAGCTCCACCTGCGGTTCCTCGAGCAAGACATCCTCTTTGTGCCGGGCCTGGCCGTCGCAGGGCGAGAGATTCGAGCCGCTCGAGGAGATCGGCCACGGCGTCCCCATCGTCCTTGACCCGAGGTCTTGACTTCACGCTATTTCCCGATTTGGCGAACGAAGCTCAAGTTTCGACGACTACCTCTTTTCGCAGGTGGTTCGCAAAGTCGTCCAGCATCTGTTGGCGAGCCTCGGCCCCGGCATTTGCGGGGCCATGGCAAATCGACGGAGGAAGCACCTGCCAGCCCAAGTAGCCAAAAACGTCTTCGCTCAGCCCATCGACTCGCTCTCGATACTCTACGGCTTCGGCATCGGTGGCAGCGCCGCCGGTCGTGACCGAATACATTGCGGCCCTGGGGGGCAGGGTTCTGTTTCGCCCATAGGCGAATCCGTAGGACAGCACTCGGTCGATCCAGCCTTTGAGAATGGCTGGATAGCTGCCCCACCAGATCGGGAACTGTAGAATCGTAAGGTCCGCCCAGAGCACTCTTTCTTGCTCGCGGCGAATTTCGAAGACAAAGCCGCCATGCTTCTCGTGATCGAGCTGAGCGCTCGCGAGTTGCCAGGAGCCAGACCCCTGGGGCTTCTCGAAGTCACCTGGTCCGGCTGAAGCTCTGAAGCCGTCCTGATAGAGGTCAGAACACCGCACTTCGTGGCCCTCATCCTGAAGGGTTTCGACCGCAAGGCGCCTAAGTGCAAAGTTGAATGAGCGAGACTCAGGATGCGCAGTGACAACGTGTACTTTCATCTAATCGCCCTTCATCTTAGAAGTTCTCGCAGCTCGGTGTCGTGGACCGAGGCGAATCTGGCACCGAGCAGAACCTGAAGAAACAAAATGACCGAATCGCCCATAGCCCGTTAGGGAAAAAGCACCCCATGCTCGCCCTCGATCAGGATACGCTCGCTCTGCGACAGGAGCATCTGGAGCACCACCGTCCGAGCGGACCAGCTCGGAGGGTGCCTCATTCCGCCACCTCCTGGCCCACCGGCTGAAACGCCCCTCGAAATCGACTGTGTGTCCCTGGAGGTCATGGAGCGGGCGATCGGCCGAGGAGCTGTCGGTGCCGACCTTTGTCACCTACGTCGTCGTTCGGATCGTGGTCGAGGACGATGGGGCTCTAAGGCGGCAAGCCGTGGCATCTTGGGGAGCCGCCTTGGCAGCCTAGGGTATCGGAGGCCTGGCGAGGCAGAAAATCGAGAGCAGCTCGGAGACGGTTCTCGAATCGTATTCGACGACACGGGGCCGACGCTATCGCGGTTCTTGTCGACAAGTCGATCAACCATGTTGGGCGGAGTAACTCGAAGATGAAGATCAAGGTTGGTGAGGTAGAGGCGCTCTTCAGGTACCCCGTGAAGTCCCTGAGCGGCGAAGCTCTCGAGGAAGCCGAGCTTGGGTGGCACGGCCTAGGCGGCGACCGGCGCCTGGCATTTCGTCGGATGGGTGATCGCCGAGGTTTCCCCTGGCTGACTGCCACCAAGCTTCCAGAGCTGATTCTTTTTACTCCCGTTCGTCGGGGAGCTGACGCCGCTAGAGGTCTGCCAACGCATGTGTGCACGCCAGAGGGAAAGGAACTGGCTCTGTTCGGCCCGGAGCTCGCCGCCGAGGTCGGCCGCCGCCATGGATCGCCGGTGGAGATGACGCACCTCAACCGTGGGATCTTCGACGAAGCGAGCGTTTCCGCCATCACTTGTGCCACGGTCGGCGAGATTGCAGACCTCGTGGGGCAACCTCCAGATGCCCGAAGATTCCGACCAAACATTCTGATCTCGTCGCAGCAATCCGATCCCTTCGAAGAGGACGCATGGGTGGGGGGTCTGCTTGCATTCGGAGAAGGCGACGCAGCTGCCGCCATCGCAGTTACCAACTGGGACAAGCGCTGCCCGGTGATCAACTTCGATCCAGACTCGGGGCTCCACTCCCCCGAAGTGCTCAAGGCGGTGGTACGCGAGAGAAGTAACAAGGCTGGGATCTACGGCACCGTGATTCGGTGCGGAAGCCTTTCAGTAGGCCAGCCCATCTACTTCACGCCGCCCGCCGGGCACCGGGAGCGATGAATCGATCGGAGGACCTCATTCACGCCCCCCAATAACGGCATCCGCAAGCCCCTCTGCATCCACCGAGAGACAGGTAGCCTGAGGTTACCCACCAGATCCCCATGCCCTCCGAGCCCCCAGCCCCCGGAGCGCCGACTGGCTCGATGAGCGAACCGAATTGCGCAATGCTCGGTGTCGCGTCAAGTCGTTGCATTGGGTGTGTCGGGTTCCGGTGTGTCGCGTTCCTAGCGCTCCATGGCCATCGCCGTGGTAACGTTTTGGGAAAATCACCGTCTCGTCAGGAGGTTCCGTGAGCTCAATCCCCCGCCCCGATCTCTCCGCTCGACCGCTGCGAATGACCTGCGACTACACGGTCAACGCCCGGCGAGAAGAAGTCTTCGCCGCCTGGACAATAGGCTTCGACACCTGGTTCGCCCAGGCGGGGACGCTCGCCCTGGTGCCCGAGCCGGGGCGCCCATACTTCTTCTACAACCGGGATGACTGGGGCAGACATCCCCACTACGGGCGATTCCTCGATGTAAGAGAGAACGAGCTCATCGAAATGACGTGGATGACGGGGAACGGCACCGCGGAGGGAACAGAAGGAGCCGAGACGATCCTTCGGATTGAGCTTGTCCCCAACGGCGGGGCGACCGAAGTCCGCTTGACTCACTCCGGTTTCGTCTCCGAAAAGTCGCGCGACGGACACAAGGAGAACTGGCCGCTGGCCCTCGAGATTCTGGACGAAGCGCTATCGTAATCAGCCTCGTGTCAGGGCGGCGGTGGTCTTGGCGAAGATGGTGGCGGAGGGGAAGTTAGCAGCCTGTGGCAAAAGTCGGACCACTGAGCGATTCGCACAGGGTCCGCCACAGGAACCACAGCTCAAGGTCCATCCCGCCGATTTCGGCGTCGTCTCCTCTAGAAATGAGGGCACCAGGAAGCTCTCGGTCTCGCAGTCATTGGCGGGTACGCCAGTAGCAGCCACTTCTTGCGTCAGAGTTGGCTGAGCCTGCGAGGATGCCACGGCCTCCACCGCCATTCCAACTTCGAGCTCCAGATCCGCGTCACCGGCAAAGGCTTTTGGGGTCAGGGCGATCAGCAATCCAAACATCACCAACATAAGCTTCTTCACGAGGGATCTCCTTGCTGTAGGGTTGTCATGTCTCCGATCTCGTCGAAATCCGAGCGCCTGGAAGGCGGTTCGGCAGTCTCCGGCTGTTGCCTTCTCACCAAAATCGACGAACCTATCTACCGGCAAACCAGCACCAGCAGCTCAAACCGCCTCCCCTACTTGACCAATACACCTGGACGATAACAGCGTAGTGCAGGAAAATCTACTCTTCTGCCGATGCGTCCGCTCGAACGCGGTGTCGCTGCCTATTGACCATTGAATCTCCATCAGGAACGGCGAAATTGCTTTCCAAAAGTTGCTTTGTCATAAATTTAGGAGCAATGGCCGGTAGCCCCATGTTGACGAACCAATCCTCCTCCAGCATCTCCTGCACTCGCTGGCGAGCCGCCCCAAGGCGGTATGTATAGATGCGCCGACAGTCCCCTGAACGTGTACAACTCCGTGGCCCACCGCCTCGGCAACGGCAAGAACGACGAGATTCAAAAAGTTCATCAGCGCAAATACCCCCAGATTCTCCCAGTCCTACGGAACCGAAGTCGACCACAGAGCTGTATCTCCAGATTCGAAGTCATTGAAAAAGAGGAGATCGGGATCGTTAGGATAGAGAAACAAGATACCTGCCCTATCATCGCTGTTCAGCTGTGCCCCCCGTTCGTCGCCATGTACATTGGCTCGCATCAGCGCTTCGTCAAAAACCGAGCCAGGATCGCAAGCACCCGACGCTTGATCTCCGCAGGAATGACCGAGCCCAAGTGTATGCCCGAGCTCGTGTGCGAAGACCTCCTCTGCGAAGCCAATCCGGTCGATGAGGCATTCAATACCTTTATTGGTCACGATATCGGCCCCCACTGCGGTAGTGAAAGTCTCCCCATTGCTGCTGTGGGTCCCCCCACTACTGAACCAAGGTCCGCCGGCTGCGAGCACACCTCCCGATGTGCAGCTGAAGGGTGCGTTGAAGGCTGAGGGCACTGCCAAGTCATCGAACAGGATCTCGTTGATACCATCAAAGAAGCTGAGCCCGCCTCCAATGCTGGCCGTCGTTCCATGGTAGCGATAGTCTACTGCCCTCGCCGGGCCGTTGTTCCAAGCTGCCATAGCCTGTTGGAAATCTTGAAAACCACCACCCGGCAGCCCCGGCTGACCGCCGGCATAGGCGACGAAGGGAACAGAATTCCCAAAGTCAAAATCCTGCCAACGCAAAAAATGGTCGCCACCGGTCAGGATTGTAAACTTGTCCACCGGCACTTCGCTCGCCGAGAGAAAATAGTCGACGGATCGATGTACCCCAAGGACCCGACTCTTCAGCCAAAGGCGGAAGTGGTCGAGGCTGCGGGGTCCACGTCGAACGTGCTTTTTTCCCTGAATGTCGATCTCCTCCGCCTCTCCGAAGAAGCGAACCGCTATATCCTGTCCGTCGACATCCTTAATGTGGAAGGCTCCCAGAAATAAGTGAAGAATGCGAAAGGTGCCGTCGGATTGAGGTGACAGGAAGAGTAGGAGGCGCTCCCCCTCGACAAAACGAGGTGCTCCGAAAATCTGCAGACCCATGCCATCAGGAAGTATGCCACCTCGGACCCGCACTCGGATCGTGCCGGAATACGCACTTCCGCGCAGCGTGTGGTCCAGTCGCATTTCATACTCAGTCGTCGGTTCGAGGGTTCCCGGTGACATGTTGACTCTCAATACCGTGACCTCTGCAATATATGCGGCTTGATCGGCGAGGTCGCCATCGTCCACCATGACGAAGCTCGTGCAGTAACCAGCCAGGGGCGTCAGCCCGATCATCAAGAGGCATATTTGAAGAATTTGAGGTTGTCGTCGCATGGTGAGTCCTCGCAGTTAAGAAGTCTTGGTAAAATATTTCGCGCTCATGACCGAATTTGACCGACTACAGATTATCGGCTCCGATCCGACAGTGGGTGAGCCCCCGTTCTGCTTGATCCGATGTTCCATCAGTGGGGCTCTTTCTCTTCCTAGAGTCCAGCTGGAATCCAAGGGTTTAGCAGCCTGTGGCAAAAGTCAGACCGCACTTTCACCACAGGCTGCTAGACGGAACGCACGCCACTCAAATCGGGCCCCTGAAGCAACAGCCGTCCTTTGATCGTGTGCAACACTCTGCTCGGAAGCTACCTACGAACAGACGACCTAGTAAATTCGCAAACCATCGGCGACCCGCCGGGCTCTAACTGTTGTCGGCGGTCTCGGATTCGCCGACCTGTTCGGATCCTTACTCAAGGGTGTGGGTTGAATCGGCGGGCCCACGCCGAGCGCAGGAAGACTGTTCTTGCGGGCTGCGGCAATCTGGTCGCGAGGTCGATACCGGCCTGACCAGCTGCCCGGTGATAAACCTCCTGGACAAGAAATTTGCGTGCGGCCCCCAGGGCCGGGTCGAGCTTCTCTCGGCCTTTGGGAGGCTCGGGCGCAGGGCCGGGAAACTTGCATACTGTGTTGTGAGAAAGTAGGGGGCCAGTAACAGCCCGCCGCCGACTCGACGGTACACAGCAAAATTCATTCTATTTTGGGGAATGAGATGTCAGCAAAGTCAGCAAAGTCGGTTAACAACGAAGCAGCTCAAACGGTATCCCCTCGCCAGTGGATCAGATTGGTTGTGGTGTATCTCCTGATCCCGCTGATTTTATTCATATGCGGCGGGGACCTCGGCTGGTGGCAGGCGTGGCTTTATTCCATGTTGATCTTGGCCGCTGCTATTGGTGGGCGTATGTGGGCGGAACAACGACATCCCGGATTGACTTCCGAAAGACAAAATATTGAGAATTTCCAGAACGCAAAAGCCTGGGACAAAGTCCTCGCTCCACTGATGGCGGTGAGTATCGGGTTTCCTATGGTCATCGTAGCAGGGCTGGACCACCGCTATAATTGGTCCTCCGAATTTCCGCTATGGCTGATCGTGATGGGCTTCATTCTGATCTCGCTCGGATACGCCTTCGCTGCATGGGCATTGGCAGAGAACCGCTTTTTCTCCAGCGTGGTGCGCATTCAGACGGATCGAGGGCATGTGGTGTGTGACAGTGGCCCGTACCGGTTGGTGCGGCATCCGGGTTATGCCGGAAATATTCTTGCGCTGTTCGGTATGGTTCTTGCGCTGAGCTCGGTATGGACACTGATTCCTGCGGCGGTGGCAACAATCATCGCGGTGATTAGAACCGCACTTGAAGACCAGACTTTACAGGAAGAGTTACCGGGCTATCGAGCCTATGCACGACGCGTGCGCTCTCGGTTGATTCCTGGGATCTACTGAGAGACCTCAAGGGTGGATGCCCCAGATCAGAGATTGAGGTCCAACCGAGAGAGTTGCGCGCCGCCTACCAAGGGCGTTGAGAATCTCCCGAGGCCAGCCGATCACCGGAATCTTCCCGGGCTCCAGCCTCCGGACTGCGTATTCCAACGAGCTCGACCGTTGGCAGGAAAACCAAGCGTCCCCGACCGCTGAGGTCGGAGACTTTACTTTTCTGGCGATCTCTCCACCGAGAATTCCTGCGAAGAATCGGAGGAAGCACGGATCTGAGCATTGTGCGACGGACTCTGGATCGACCGTAGGTCCACCTGCAAAGTATTTGCCTCAGCTGCAGTACTGCGGTGTCACGCCACAGCACACGTCGACGCAGCAGCTATTGTCCAGCAAACAACCATTCTGGCAGATACGGTTACCGCCACAACTGGCATAGCAGGCCTCGAATTGCCCTTGGCAATCTCCCAGACAGCCGCAATCGCAGGTCGGAGGGAAAAGGTCGCAATTCGGTGCGGGAATATTCCCGGCCCACTGCGGCTTGGGCCCGATGGCCGCACCGTCGGCTCGGCCGCCCCCGATCAGGGAACCGAAGCCGACCAAGCACTCAGGTCTCCCGACTCGAAGCCATCCGCCAACAAGCTGTCGCAGCCGTTGAGGTCGAGGATCTCGAGGCCGATCCTGGTAGAGCCGAGATACAGGCGATCGCCGTCCTTGTGGATGCTGGTGAAGTTAGGTCCGGGCTGCCGCGTCACCTGGACGCTCACCGAACCCGAAGGTGAAAGTCGGACCACACGAACAGCGACACCGCACGACAGATAACCGGTCGCACCGTCGAAGTGAACCGCCGAGCTCGAGCAGTCGTCGATCGTCGTCAGGTCGGGCTGGCTTGGATCGCTGACGTCGAAGACCCGAGCGTCCTCAAATCGGTTGGTGTTGATATAGATGAAGTCGCCGCTCTTGCTGAGGCGGTTGCTCCATCCTGGCATGGTGTGCTGGCTCAGCGATTGCGGCAGCGTCGGATCCGACACATCGAGGACTCGCAGGCCATGGTGGGCCGCCGCCAGATAGAGCAACGAGTTGTCGACGACCAGTTGCTCGGCGCGCTCGCCGATGGGCAACTGGCCCACTTCGACCAGGGAAGCGGGCGAAGTGACGTCGACGATGCGCAGGCCGAAGAAGAGGTCCCCCAGATAGGCCAGGCCCGACTGCACGTCGATGGCCGTGGTCAGATCTTGATCGGTGCGCCGGTCCAGCTCTTGGATGTGCAGCGGATCGCTGATATCGAGGGACAAGAATCCGCCCGAGCCATTGGCCACGAAAGCGGTGTCGCCCTGCAGGCGCAGGTCATAGGCTTCGCCGGCCGTCAAATGGCTGGCGACCGCCCTCGGTTGCGACGGGTCGCTGATGTCGAGCACGTGGATGCCCCCATGACCCGCCGCCAGGAACAGATGATCGCCCTGCCGCCGAACCCCGCCGATGACGGACGGCGTCACGAAGGCGCCGAGGGGCTGAATATTCAGCGGATCCGAGGCGTCGTTGCTCCGCAGACCGGCCTTCGCTTGGACGGTATACAGCGTGCTGCCGTCGAGAAAAAGGTCGGTGATACCCGCCGGGCGGTTGACGATACGGCTGACGGAGGGGACGTCAGGATTGCTGAAGTCGATGGTCAGCAGCTGTCCGGTACCCGCGTTGGTACGGGTGCGGGCCCCCAGGACGGCCAGGTCACCGATCAGCTCCACATCCTCCACCTCAGGAACCAGCGCCAAACTGCTGCGGGTGACCGGTGCCGCGGGATTGGAGACATCGAGGATCACAAAGTCCTCATTGGCATCGCCGACGACCACGGCGAGCGACCCGGTGGTCTTGATGGCCGAGGCGCCCTGGATGTCGACGCTCGAAATCAGGCTCAACTCATCGGGCGTCGTCAGGTCGACCAGCTCCAGTGCCGGATTCGTCGGAACATAGGCGATGTTGCCCACCACTTCGATATGGCCTGAGGTGGTGTGGGTCAGGTCACCAAAAACGAGGGAGTCGACAAAGACGGGCGCTTCAGGGTTGGTGAGATCGTAGGAGCGGAGGGCATTGCTCATGGAGATCAGGAGGAAACCGGGAAATGAGGCGACTTCCCGTGCACTGCCGTTGAAGCTCACGGTGTTGACGATCGTCGGCGCCGTGGGATCTGAGACATCGACCACCTGCAGGTTTTCGCCGACGACGTAGGCAAGGTCATCGACCACGGCGATCCCGGAGGGAGCGAAATCGAGCTTCACCTCGCCGAGCAAGGTCGGCTGGGCCGCGTTGCTGATGTCCAGCACCAACAGCATGGTGCCGCTGCCGAGGTACGCTCGGTCTGAGCTGAAGTCGGAGCTTGAGACCTCGCCCCGGTCGAAGGTTCCGAGGGTGTCGAGGCATTCCCCTTCGACGGCAGGGGACTGGCCGAGCCAGCCGAAGACCGTCAAGAGCAAGATGAGGGTTTTGGTGAGAGATCGGGCTGGGAATCGCATGGGTGTGTGCTCCTGGTGGGTGGGACAATCGTCCAGCAAGTCAATATGCCTCCAAAGCATAACTTATGCATTGGGCCAAGCCAAGGGGCATTGTCGGCGAACAAGGCGACGCCGCAGGTGGCCCAACGGACTCGTAGACCGTCGGCGGCTGGTGGCGGTCGACCAAGGTCAACCGGACCGCCATGCTTTCGCGGTAGGTGGCCGGTTTCACCTGGCCCATCGCACGCCGGAGCCGATCGGGCAGGTCCTCATTCTGAGCATCGAGCGGCGGTTGCGTCCGACCCAAGGCGTCGGGGTCCCGGCCTCCGAATGGTAGGCTCGACCAAGCCATGCCCCACTTCCCACCGAACCGGAGCCCACATCCGTGAATGGCCGCCAGCCCTCACCCCCCGGCCCCCTCTCCCGCAAGCGGGAGAGGGGGAGCCAGAAAGGGAGCGAGTAAGGGAGCCGGCGGGGGACCTAGCGGGAGCGAGAGAGCCAGAAAGGGAACCGGAGTAGAAGCCGAAAAAGAGCCGGAGGCGAAACCGGACAGGACAGGAAAAAACCTGCAGGTCCCCCCTCTACCGCCCTGCGGGAGAGGGGGTTAGGGGGTGAGGGCCCCAGCCAATGCAAATTCCCAAAGCCACCAAAACCAAACTGCATCGCGCCCGAGACTTCCGCAAGAATCCCACGGAGGCGGAGTCACGGGCCTGGGACATCCTGCGCAATCGCCAGGTTCTGGGTTTGAAGTTTCGCCGTCAGAAGGTGGTTTATGGCTTTATTGCGGATTTCTACTGCGCCGAGAGAGCCCTGGTCATCGAGGTGGATGGCCCGATCCACGACCGAGAGGAACATGCCAAGGCGGACGAAGAGCGTCGACGGGCTCTTGAACGGGCTGGCATCCATGTGCTGAGAATCAAGAATGAAGAGATCGATCTGACTACGATGACAGACCTCATTCAAAGCTATCTGAATGCCACCACTCCCCCGTCGCCCAAGGAATCATCTGGCGCTACTCCATGACCACCCCTTCTCCATTCGCATCTTCCTACCCGGCGGCGACCCCGATGGCCTGCGGGTGGGCGAGAAATCCAACTGGACCGGCGTCGAAGCCTGGTGTTCAAACGCTCCGCCTATCGCGACGCGGCGGGCCGTGACGAATTCCAGCCGATAGTGCTACCCCCAAACCATAGGAGTCTCCATGCGTCGATTCTCTGTCCACACCTGTTCGATCTTGCTCTTGGCCTTATCGGCTTGCGGAACCCAACCGTCGCAACAAACTCTCCCCACGGCAGAGCCCAAAGCGAGCCCAATTACGGAAGCCTCGACCGAGGCACCCCAGGACCTCTTCTGGAATCATCTGACAATGCTCTGCGGCAACGCCTATCAAGGCGCCATGACCTCCGATGACGCAGTCGATACGGAGCTCGCTGACCAAACGATGGTCATGCACGTCCGACGCTGTTTCGAGGATCGGATAGAAATCCCCTTCCATATCGGCGACAACCGGTCGCGCACCTGGGTACTGACGCGGCACGCCAACGGCCTCCAACTGCAACATGACCATCGGCATGAGGATGGCAGCGAAGATACCGTGACCCTGTACGGGGGACGGACGACGGAGACGGGAAGCCAGGGCGTACAATTTTTTCCAGCCGACGAGTATTCCAAAGACCTCTTCACGTCCAACGGCCTCGACGTGTCGGTGGCCAATACTTGGAGTCTGGAGATTGAGCCCGGCAAGCGGTTTTCCTACATCCTTCGACGTCCAGAACGCCATTTCCAAGCCGACTTCGACCTGAGCACCACCGTGGCCGAGCCTCCCCCGCCTTGGGGGCACTCACCGGTTCGCAACCCGTAACGCGAGCTCCTCTTCAGATCGGCAAACCATCTCCATCACAGATAATCACAGACATTGCCGGACCATGCTCGCTAATCGGTGATTCCTGGTAGCGAGATTCCGAAGTAAGACTCAACTTCCCGCTGCATCGGGCCTGACATCGCGCCGAGCCAGACCTTTTCCACTTGTCCGTCTTCATCCACGACGATGGTCTGGGGAGTGTCGAAGAGGCGGTATTCGAGACGGTCGTTGATGTCCGGTTCCGAGATCAGTGGGAGCGCTGCCAGCCGGCGATGTTGATCCACGTAGTCGGCGACTCCCTCTTTGCTGGTGGAGACGGCCAGGAAATCGAAGCGCTCTCGATCGGTGCGGTCGAGGAGGGCCGCCCAGTTGCCCATATTCTTTTGGCACCAACCGCACTCGGGTTGGAAAACCAGCATCACCGTTTTTTTGGAACCTCTCTCAAAGTCGAAGCTCAGACGGCTGCCATGGAGATCGAGCCCCCGCAGCCGCACGACGGACCTGCCCGGCGACAAGTAGGTCGGCTCAGAACGAATTTGTAAGGTTTGTTTCAATTCGCGGTTCTGCCGCAGGAGCATCACATTCGCACCGATGAGAGCAAGAGCCAGCGCCGTCAGAAGCAGGCCTGCCCATGCATCGAGCTGCCACTGCTTTTTCCAGAATCGTTTGGTCGAGCTCATCATTCCACCCCATTCCAACCGCAGCAACGCTCGTTGACAATAGTCTGTAGGAAGGCACCACGACGAACTGATTGAGTTGCCGTGGCGCCCGATTAGATGAAGCGTGTCACCGATGCTTCAAGGATCGAGCTGCCGGGCCCCTGGCGCTCAGCGAGTGGCAGCCAGCAGCCCGTCCGTCAATTGTTGAAGCACAGCCCGGACGAGCAATGGCACCCCGATGGACAGACGAGGTACCCGCCGCACTGGATGAACACGTTGTTGCAGAAATTCCCGTAGGCGACACCCTCCGTGGGCATGAGCTCCACTTCGGTAATGTCTGGCGTGACCGTCGCTTGGAGTGTCGAAAGACCTGTGAGAGCGAACATGACAATGGCCAACAGTCCGATCATCAATCGCTTTCTGTTCCTAGACATGGGATCTCCTTTTGAGAAAGTGGGGCTCGAACCGCGGCCGCAACTTCACAAGCCACCGAGCCCCTGGCAAGGTTTCGTGCGGGGCGAAGGTTCCCCAACTCAGCCTGAGGATCAGGGGTTTCTCTGGATGCAACATTTCGTTGCACGTTTCCAGATCAAACTACCCATCATTGTCTTCGCACTTCGCATCTCGCACGGTAGGTCGGAGCAACTGTAACAAGGAAAAGAGGGAAGGAGAAGAGCAATAAAACGTTAGTTGTCAGGCTACCCCATCCTGGTGATCAGCCACCGGCCTGGTGTGATCAGCCGCCAGGAGGATACTGTCAAGTTGCTTGCACCACCGTCCTCGCGGCGGATTGGCTAAACGGTCTGGAGGGTTTTCCACGTCTGGACGACCCCTAGTGCTCCCAACTCGTTATCTTCCACTCTAGCAACGGCCGAGTCGAGTCTTGCCAGGAACGAAGGCCCCAGCGCCAAGGTGCCCTCGAAATTCAATGGCCCAAGGCCATCGGATCGAAAAATAGCGAAAGATGGCCTAACCTGGACCCATAGACACGCGTCAATACAATACCTATAAGCCGTTTTATTTCAATTATTTACGGCCCAAAGAAGCGAGCAGAAGCTTTTCGATTCTCAGATCATTTCCGTTATTCTTCGATTGCGATCTATGCAGATCTATCGATTGCAATTCGACGTTGGGCCAGCTATCATCTTGATTATGGATGTCCGAAAGCTCTGCGGAGCCCTCACCCTGCTTCTCTTCGTCACGCCCCTCGGCGCGTCGCTGTGCGGGGATTGTGCTTCGGGTGATTGCATGGTGGCCGGCATGTCCCCAATGCCGGTGCCGAGCGAATCGGGAGCTGAAAGCTCGCAGGCTGAGAGTCATTGCACCGAGGCCGAAGAGACCAAGGATGAAGCTGCACCCTGCCACGATGCGCCCATCTCTTCCTCCTCGGACTGCTGCCTCGTGGCCACGTCGCCCGAGCCGGAGTATGTAGTCGTGCATGCTTCTCCGCTAGCCTCCGAGATCGCACTCGTAGTCGCAGTCGATTCCGAGCCTCCTGCCGCCACGTACGATCGCTCTGTATCTGAACGACAGCCGCCTCCATGTCAGTCCCCCCGAGCGCTCTACACGCTCCACAGCTCGCTGCTGATTTGATCCTTCCTTCGGCGTAGTGTGCTCCGCGCCCATCAGGCGCGAGCTGTCCCCTATTTGCAAGGAAGACCATGTTCTTCAGAAGGCGTGAGCTCGGACTGGCCCTTGCCAGATCCTGAGGCTCCCCGCCCTTGCACGCCCTCAGGCACAAGAGCCAACGCGGGCAACTCCAACGTCATGCGCAGTATCGCCGCCTCATTGGTCGGCGGTGGACTCATGATGTTCGCGTTCAGCCTCCAGGTTTCTCTTTGACCCGTTTCATCAGGCGAGGCATTGGCTCCAACGAACCGAGCTCTTCGCTGCGTACGCAAACCAGAACAGAGCAGCGGAGTCGACTCACCAATACGAGCTTCAGCCCTAGTGGCTGCGGCACCCTAGCTCCCGAAAAGGATCGAAACACCTTGAAGATCATCTTTCACTTCACCCTCCTTTCATTCCTGATGTTTGCTACAGGCGCCGTCGATGCCAAGGCTCCGGCAGACGACTCCACGCCTACGGCCTTTGACCAGATCCTCGAAAGCTACGAAGCGGTTCGCCTGGCGCTCACCAACGACACCACCGAGGGTGTTTCGAAACATGGCGATGAGATCGAAACCATCCTCAAGAGACTTTCCACGGATTGGTCCCCTTCCGCGGCCGGTATCCAGGCTGATATGGCCGAGGATATTCAGGAACTGCTGCCCCAGCTGAGCCAGGCGGCGGCGGCGCTGGCCAGTGCCACGTCTCTCGACGCTACCCGCGACGCCTTCTACGAGCTGTCGAGGCCGCTCGTTCTCTGGCGCAAGGCGGCGAATCCGTCTACCTCGGCCGGCGGCTGGCCGATTGTGGCCTACTGCCCCATGGCCAAGCGCTCCTGGCTACAACCAAGGGGCGACGTCAGCAATCCCTACTACGGCCAATCGATGCTTCGTTGCGGCGAGATCGTTGAAGGTCGATCATGAACGCGAAAGGGAGTAGGTGATGATCCAAAGCCTGATCGATGCGACCGCATTGCCAAACCTGCATCCGGCGGTGGTGCATTTCCCGATCGTGTGCATGCCGCTGGCCCTAGCCTTCGACGCCGCTGGGTTAGCGCTTCGGCGGCAGCATTGGCTGGCCCCCGCGGCGACCACGCTCTACGTTGTCGGCGCGCTCACCGCAGGACTCGCCGTCTGGGCCGGCCAGCGAGCAGCGGACAGCTTGGTCGGTGTCCCCGCCGCCGCACAGCCGAGGATCGGCGAGCATAGTGACTGGGCTCACTACACTCTCTACGCATGGATTGCCCTGGCCGCCGTGCGGCTCTTGGTGCATCTATGGCCCAGGCTTAAAGACCGCCGAGGCCCGCGCCTAGTGATTCTAGGCCTCGGCCTGGCCGTGCTCGGCGTGCTAGGCAAGACTGCGGATCTGGGCGGAGCCCTGGTCTATCGATTTGGCCTGGGGGTCAACTTGTCCACTGTAACGCCAGAGGCACTTACGGACAGCATCGAGGCGCCGATGGCAGAGGAGCCCTCCAGCACGCACATGGATCGGCTCACGGAAAGAGCCGACGGCGCTCTCGTCTGGCAACCTGCAGCTGACGATCGAGAGGCCCTCGGCACCGTGCTGCATCCGGCCCGAGGTTCTGACATCGGTGCGGTCCAGGCTCTGGAGCCCGAAGGCGATGGTCTGCGCCTCGCCATCGACAAGCCCACGACCTTGCTGCTCCCAGGTACATTCGGCGACGTGCACATCGAAGCCGAGATCGAGCTCCTGAGCTTCCAGGGTTCGGTAGGCCTTGTTCATCACTATGTGGATGAGGACGATCGAGGAACCTTCTCAATCTCCCACGAGGGCGAGGCCCTGCTCGACGATGTCCGCAACGGAGATCAAAAAGTACTTGATCGGAAGGAGACCGGAGCGCCCAACGGCGTGCTCACAATTGCTGTCTCCGCCGCTGGAAAACACCTCAAGGGACTCGTCGACTCCGAGACGGTAACCCACGGTCACATCGCGCCGGGACCGGAAGGAGCCTGCGGTCTTCGCCTGAATGGCCACGGCACCTTGCGGCTTCTCCGCATGGAGGTCCAACCTCTGCAATAGTTTCATGGCACAATTCACGACACACAGACTGATAGATCGTAAATCCTCAACACTAGGATCCCCAGCTATGCGAAAACGTTGCCTTTTCTTCATGATTTTTTCCTGCACGGTATTCGCCGCCGCAAACGCCCAGACGGCAGAGCCGGCGCCGGTCGAGGTGGCACGAAGCTACTTCGAGGCGATGGATCGCAAGAACCTCGCGGCAGCCGAGGCTCTCTTCGCCTCGTCTTCATCGATCTTCGAGACCGGCGGCAATGAAGGCGATTGGACTCACTATCGCGATCACCATATCGGCGCTGAGCTCGATGCTATTGAGCACTTCGAGACAACTTTGGGCGAGCCGGAATCGGAATCCAGCGCCGACGGCACGATGGCCTTTGTGGCCTGGCCTATCGAGTACCAAATTTCACTCAAGGATGGTCGCGAGATCAACAGCCGCGCCACGGTGACATTCGTCCTCGTCGACGTAGGCGAGGGATTCCGCATCCGTCACCTCCACTGGTCTTCGAGAAGACAATGAGAAGGAAAAACCCCATGACAATGTTCATTAGACACGCAATGCGAAGTCACGCCATGCTCTGGTTTGTCTTTCTGTTTCTCGGCCTGAGATCTCAGACGTTCGCCGCCGCGGTCCACGAATACGAGCTGACAATCGCCCGAGACAACGTCGACTTCACCGGCCAGGCCATTCCGGCGATGACCATCAACGGCGGTATCCCCGGGCCGACACTGCGTTTCATCGAAGGTGAGGTCGCCCGCGTCCATGTTCACAACGCGATGGACGTTGCGACATCGATCCATTGGCATGGCCTCCTGGTCCCACCTGATATGGACGGCGTGCCGAACTTGACCTTCCCTCCGATCGCTCCCGGCAGCACCTTCACCTACGAGTTCCCTCTGCGTCAGAGCGGCACTTATTGGTACCACTCCCATACCGGGCTGCAAGAGCAGCGGGGGGTCTATGGGTCGATCGTGATCACTCCACGAGACGGCGAGGTCGACGCCTCGGATCGGGATCATGTCGTGCTGCTGTCCGATTGGACCGATACAGAGCCCAATCAAGTGATGCGCACCCTGCGCAGGGGTAGCGAGTGGTTCGCCTTGCAACGCGGCACCGGCCAGAGCATTCTGGGCGCGGCTCGCGCCGGAAAGCTCGGGTCCTACTTTTCCCGCGAGCTGCAACGCATGCCGGCCATGGACATCGCCGATGTCGCCTACGATCGTTTCCTGGCCAATGGACAGCCGGAGTCGAGCTTGCGGGCTGAGGCCGGAGAAACCATTCGACTGCGATTGATCAACGGCTCAGCCACGACCTTCTTCCATGTCGAGCTCGCGGGTAGCCCGATGACGGTCCTCAGTGCCGACGGTATGGATGTCGAACCGTTTGAGATCGACCGCTTGCTCATCGGCGTCGCCGAAACCTATGACGTGCTGGTCCGAATTCCGGACAGCGATGCCCATGAGCTACGGGCTACCGCACATGACGCCTCAGGCTACGCCAGCGTATGGCTCGGCGATGGGAAGAAACGGTTCGCGCCGACCGTGCCTTATCCTAACCTCTATGAGGGAATGGGCGGCCTCAGTGCCAAGCGAGTTTTTGCCCTGACGCCTGCTGGCAGCATGGGAATGCCGGGACGCGAAGTCGAAGCGGGCAAGTTCGATGCTCCCGGCATGAACATGGCTGGCATGAACATGGCTGGCATGAACATGGAAGGCCACGAAGAAATGGACCACGGCGGTACGGGCCCTGAGTCGATGCCTCCAGAGACCAAAGAACGCCAAGGCATGGACCACGGCGGCATGGACCACGGGTCGATGCCTCCGGAGACTAGAGAGCACGGTGGCATGGACCACGGCAGCTCCGGCGTTGAAGCTTCGAAGACAAGTCATGGTGGCAAGGGCTACGGTAGGTCCTTCGGTTGGCTGGCGACCGATCTGGCCTCCCGCGAAGGGTCGGTCACCGACGGCATGGACCCGGCGCGCCCCTGGGCGCCTTACAAACGGCTACGCGCCAAGAAATCAACGGCCTTGGATCCTGAAAAGCCAGTGCGAGAGGTTCGCTTGACCCTCGACGGGGACATGGAACGCTATGTCTGGTTCTTGAACGGCAAAGCACTTTCTGAAAGTGACGACATCGAGATCAAGAAGGGGGAGATTGTTCGTTTCATCATGATCAACCGAACCATGATGCATCATCCAATGCACCTGCACGGTCATTTCTTCCGGGTGCTGAACGGCCAAGGAGATTTCGCACCCCTCAAGCACACCGTCGATGTCGAGCCGATGTCGACAACCGTCATCGAATTCGACGCCAATGAGGTCGGTGATTGGTTCTTTCACTGCCACTTGCTTTACCACATGAAGGGCGGTATGGCGCGGGTGGTCTCCTACCAAGGTTTCGTCCCGAAGCCGAGTGTGCTGGCTGTGCAGCCCACTCTGTACGACGAGCATTGGTATGCCTTGGGCACGGCCGATCTGATGAGCCATATGAGCCTGGGCTCGGTGATGGTAGCCAACAGCCGCAACATTCTGACGGCCGAGTGGGAAATCGGTTGGCAAGATGTAGAAGACCTCGAAACGGAGGTGATTCTCACCTGGGATCGTTACGTCAACCGTTTCTTCACCTACTTTGTCGGCCTCGACGTCAGTGGTACCGGCGACAAGATCGATGATCCCCGGGGCATCCTCGGGTTGCGCTATTTACTGCCATTTAGACTCGAGAGCAGACTGTGGCTAGATAGCGAAGGCGAGGCCCGGATCGCCCTCGATCGAACCTTCCACCTCACGCCGCGCTTCGCACTCATGTTGGAAGCCGAATACGATACATTCAAGGTGTGGGAGGGTCAAGCTCGAGCGTCCTATATGCTCAATCAGCGGATCGATCTCTTGGCGCATTGGCATTCAGAGTACGGGATAGGCGCGGGCTTGGCCGTGCGGTTCTGAGGCCGTGGAATTGCCGGAATCTCGGGAGACGAATCATGAGTGAACACTACGAATCCGGCAGCCTGAGCCTGACGGGCGCAGTTCCCATGGGTACCGGCGTCATGATCGGCGCCGGCATTTTCGCACTCACCGGACAGGTGGCCGAGTTGGTCGGTCCCTTTTTCCCGCTCGCATTCCTGGCCGCGGCGGTGGCCAGCGGCTTCAGCGCTTATAGCTACATCATGATGTCGAGGGCCTACCCTTCGGCCGGCGGCATCCTGGTGATCTTCGCGGTGGAAAGGATCTTTCTCAGCCACCATGAGTATTCCGAGGGTGTAGATCCCAACTATTCCAACCCTCGCGAACATGACGGTTGGCGCACATGCGTCGATATGAACCATTGACACCATGATTTCTCCGCGATCGCAACCCACCGCTGCCTCAGAACCCAGCGTTGCCTCAGCGGTCGACTCTGCTCAGCCTGGGTCCTCCACAGTGCCTCAACTGCCGGACCGACAGGCTCAGCTCCGGCAGCTTGCACGCTGGTTGGTCCAGATGCGCTGGGCCGCTGCCGCTGCTGTGTTGACCCTGTCTGTGATTGGCGTCCCCTTGATGAAGCTCCTGCCGTTATCGAGCCTTCCGTGGCTCCTCGGCTGGTGGCTGGTGCTCTTGGTCTCCAACATCGGTTTTCAACGCTTGATCGAGCGTCCAGGGAATCCGGAGTCAAGGGTGATGGTTCTACTCGTGATCGACCTGGTGATCATCACCGGTTTCCTGAATGCCTCCGGAGGGCTCGAGAACCCGCTCTATCTGTCCTACGTCTTCCCGGTTGTTGTCGCGGCAATCCTGCTCTCCCGTCCGGCCGCATTCGCCGTCGCGGTGATCGCTTGTTTGCTGTTCTGCGTGCTGATGGTCGGTGAGGCGATCCACTTCCTGCCCCATGTCACATTCGGACTCTTTCCACATCCGGATGAGATTTTCGGGACCTCGCACCATGCGTCCCACGATGGCCGGTTTATCGCTGGCAAGAGCCTCTCGCTCGTCGTGCTGGTACTCATCACCTACTACCTCACCTCTCTGCTGCGCGATCGCTTGCGCGACAGCGAGGAGGTGATCTCGAACGTAGCGCGAGAAGCGATTCTCGAGCACGAACGTCTCGAAGGCGTGGTGCAGGCTGCGGGGGTCGGCATGATGGTCGTAGATCCGACGATGACGGTCCAGTGGTTCAGCCGCCGCGTCGGACAGTGGCTGGGATGGCGCCCGGAGGTGCGTGGAAGTGTCTGCCCTCTGTATCAGGCTGAGCAGGGATGCCGGACCTGCGTCGCCGCAGGCGCCTTGCGCGAAGGGCGAGCTATCGAGGTCGAGCGACGGGTGGAAGGTGAGAACGGCTCGATGCGTTTCCTGCGGCACGCCGCGGAGCCGCTCAAAGACAGCGACGGCCAGGTGATCCAGGTGGTGGAGTTGGTGGAAGATGTCACGCGGCGCAAGGCACTCGAGGCAGAGGCCCTGCATGCCGGAAAGCTCACTGTCTTGGGCCAGCTGGCCGCCGGTCTCGCCCACGAGATCGGCAACCCGTTGGCCTCGTTGGCCACACGCTTGCAACGACTCGAGCGCGAGCGCGAGCCAGGGTTCCTCGACGAAAGCCTCGAGCTGCTGAAGAACCACATCGAGCGCATCAAGCGCACCGTACGCAATGTCTCACTCTTCTCGCGCAACCGACCTGCTGAATGGGCTACCTTCACGGCGGAGGAGCTGGTCGAGGAGGCGCTCGAGTTGATCCGGCTGGATCGGCGGGCACGTGGTGTCGCCTTCGAACGCGGCGAATCTGGGCCCTGCCCTCCAATCCGCGGGGTTCGCGACCAGTTGGTGCAGATTCTGGTCAACCTCCTGCTCAACGCGCTCGAGTCCATGCCCGACGGCGGCACCGTCCACATCGCCACGCTGGCCACCGAGGCGGCGGTCGAGATCACAGTCAGCGATACGGGGAAAGGTCTCGGGCCCGACGTCAGGCGCCGGATCTTCGAGCCCTTCTTCACCACCAAGCAACAGGGAGTCGGTCTCGGCCTCGCCATCTCGAAAAGCCTGGCCGAGGCCCACGGTGGCGACCTCCGCGTAAGATCTGTAGCGGGAGAGGGTTCGTCCTTCACCGTATCGCTCCCCAAACACATCCAGGAGCTGGCGTGAAACCTCAGATCCTGATCGTCGATGACGAAGACCTATTTCGCGAGGACCTGGCGAGTCTGCTGCGCGAAGAGGGATACGAGTGTCGCACCGCCGCGACGGGAGAAGAAGGGCTTGCCATCGCGCACCAGGGGGAGCCGGACCTCGTGCTGTGTGACCTCTCCATGCCTGGACTCGGCGGCGTGGAAGTGGTCGATGATCTGGCCATAGAGCAGCCCGATTTGCCAGTGGTTCTCATGACGGCTTACGGCTCACTGGACACCGCGATCGAAGCATTCCGCAAAGGGGCGGCGGACTATCTCCTCAAACCGCTCCAAGATGAGGAGTTGCTGGTCAAGCTGACACGCTGCCTCGAGCAGCGGTTCATGCTCCGCGAGCTACGCTTTCTCCGTCGACGACTGTCTCATGTCGACGAAGGGACGCGCTTGGTCGGCAGCAGTCCGCAGATGGAGAGAGTCAAGGAGCTGATTCGCCGTGTCGCGACGGCCCAAACCACAGTCTTGGTGACCGGTGAGACCGGCACCGGAAAAGAAGTGGTGGCTCGATCGATCCATGAGCAGGGGGCTGGGCCGGAAGCACCCTTCGTGGCGGTGAACTGCGCAGCGCTGCCCCGAGAGCTGGTCGAAAGTGAGCTCTTCGGCCATCGCAAGGGAGCCTTCAGCGGCGCGCTGCGCGACAAGCCCGGCATGTTCGAGTTAGCGCATGGCGGCACTCTCTTTCTCGACGAGATCGGCGACCTGCCGCTTGAGCTTCAGCCCAAGCTCCTGCGTGCGCTGGAGCGCGGCGAAATCATGCCTGTGGGCGCGACCCGGCCGATCGTCACCCACTTTCGGCTGATCGCGGCGACCCACCGTGACTTGCCGAAGGAAGCCGAGGCGGGCCGATTCCGCGAGGATCTCTTCTACCGAATTCGGGTCATGGAAATCACCTTGCCGCCGCTGCGAGAGCGGCGCTCGGACATTCCCGCCCTGGTCGATCATCTTCTGCCCCGGATCAACTCACGGCTCAAGAAGCGCGTCCTCGGGGTGAACGACCAGGCACTTCGGGCTCTGATGAGCGGAGACTGGCCGGGCAACGTCCGCGAGCTCGAGAATGCCCTGGAGCGGGCCGTGTTGCTGACCGACGAAACCATCGTGGGTCGTGGCGTTCTTCCAGGGCAACCGACGGACTTGAAAGACACTCACCAGCACGCCATGGATTTGCGCAGCGCCGTCCAAGCCTATGAAGAGGAGCACATCCGGCGCGTGCTCGAGTCCACAGGTGGCAATCGAGAGGAAGCGGCGGAAATCTTAGGGATCGATCCCTCGACCCTTTACCGCCGCCTGCAGCGCTTCGACACCGACTGAATCTTCTTCCGACGGCGGTCGAGCGCTGGTGGCTGAGGCCATGAGTGATTTAGAGGGAATCGATGACGCCTCCGCAGCCGCCAAGCCATCGAGTCACCATGCATCGCTGCGAGTGACTTGAGCGCCACTCTTGCAGGACTGCAAAAAACTGGTTCAACGCAACTACCGATGGTCCACGGCGACGACGGAAATTCCCCATCCGCAAGACATGAAAGCGCTCCACCCCGGCGTGGCACGCCCCTTGCTGAAGGGAGATGCGTGGGAGACGCAATGCAGCCGATCAGCAACAGCGACCAACGGGCTCGACGGATCGTCAAAGCTCTCGAACCGATTCTGCGGCGCCAACTGGGATCGGTTGGCGTCGAACGCGAGTTTGTGACCGGCCTCTATTGGCGACTCCGGCAAGCTTTGGAGGATGCCGAGGGTCTTGCATCCGAAACCGGAACAACGGACCCGCAACGACTTGGCTTTGAGGTCTACCTCTTCGCTGCGACGGATCTCGAGGACTGCAAGCTCACGCCGACTCTGCTCAGTTCGGTCACCAAGGAAATCGAAGCCGTTCTTCATGAGCTGGCACGGCGGCCGAGCCCAGTTCCAAGAACATGACGGCTTCGCATGGCTAGACAACCCGAGGGCCGCCGTCGCGGCAGTGCCCAGGAGTCGCCCGAGCTGGTGCTGAAGCGCCGCTATGCAGATGGAGAAATGGATCGCGAAACCTACGAGCCGATGATCGAGAACCTGCGCAAGTAAAAGAGGAACCTATGAGCACCTTTCGATACGGATTCGAAACCACGCTTTCGGACACGACCTACAACGACGCGATCCAGCGCGTGACTGACGAGCTTGAGAAGGAGGGTTTCGGAATCCTCACCGAGATCGACGTTGGGGCGACGCTCAAGAAGAAGCTCGACGTCGATTTCCGCCGCTACATAATCCTCGGTGCCTGCAATCCCAGCCTTGCGTACCATGCGCTCGGGGTCGAGCCGCAGATCGGTCTCCTTCTTCCATGCAATGTGGTCGTGCAAGAGGCGGCGCCAACTGGGACCGTAGTCGTTTCGATCGCGGACCCTCGAGCGATGTTCGCGCTCGTCGACAACTCGGCTGCCGCTCCGGTAGCAGACGAGGCGAACGAGCGACTGCGTCGGGTGATCGACGCCATTGCGAGCAAGAAGACGCTCTGATGCATGTCGGAATGTGGGGCCTCGCGGTCATCGTCATCGTCATCACCTCGTGGCTTTTGTATCGCTACCTGGCGCCGCAGAGCTGGAAGGAGTGGACGCGCGTCGGCGTCGTTCAAGCCTTCATCATCGCTTTTTATGCTGAGATGTACGGTTTCCCGCTGACCATCTACTTCCTTGCCCGGTACTTCGGGCTCGATCTCAACTGGGGGGACGGAGGCAACCTTTGGGCACAGCTCTTTGGCACCGAAGTCGCACACATCGTGGCCATGGTGCTGGGCTACACGATTGTTTTCAGCGGCGCCACCCTCGTCGCGGAAGGCTGGCGACGGATTCACCGAGCGAGGCGTCAGGAAACGCTCATGACCGACGGCGTCTATGCACGCATGCGCCATCCACAGTACACGGGCCTGTTTATCATCGTTTTCGGAGAAGGCGTCGTCCACTGGCCGACCATCGTCTCCCTCACCGCGTTCCCGATCATCATCCTCGCCTACACGCTGCTCGCCCGAAAAGAGGAGGCGCAAATGCTCGAGAAGTTTGGCGACGAATACCGCCAGTATCAGCAGCGGGTTCCCATGTTCATCCCCCGCTCGGTTGGCGGGCAACACCCGCGGCAGGCGTGACATGACCGCCGAAGCCATCACCATCATCAGCGGCTTCGCGCTGCTGGCCGTTCTTGCTCTCGTGGGCTGGAACCTCAGGCGCAAGCGTGCGCGCGATGAGCAGACTGACAAAAAAGAGACCAGGCCATGATTCATGGTGAACGATCCCACTCCGCAACTTGAAGCCAACGCAGCCACTACAACCATGAATGAGGCATCACTATGAAAGAAGCGACACTTTGATTAAGGGCCCCGTGTGCGGAAAGGCGTCCTACTTCTGCAGCAAGCATCGCCGGACAGAGCTCATTTTTTTCACCCCGGCCTGTGCCAAACCGAGAACAAGTCTCCCATGAACCCAGTGAACGAGATCCATGCAGTCACACTCAGAAACCTGGACAAGCAGGGATTCGACGCCAAAGGGTGCCGCCGTGGGGGCGCGGGTACGAGCCAGGGTCACGTCCGATGCTCTTTGAGCCTCAACGCTCTCTGGCGCGCCGCTTTTCCGACAGACGGACCACGGCGAGCACTTCCGTAGTTTCTACTCGCACCGTGGTCCTGTTCCTGCGTAGATACTGCTCTTTCTGGTGGGACGCGGGAGGAGTACATTGGATACTCCACCAGAGCAAAGCCTCGCGCGCCATGATGATGGAGATGCAGCCCGGAATGATGGCGCACATGGGGAACCACATGGACATGACTATGCACGGTGCGATGGGCGGGATGGACTGCCCGATGATGAAGATGGACGTGGCTCATGAGGCCGAGGCCGAGAAGAAGACGCCCAAGATGTAGGACCTGCGCAAGTGAAAAACGAAGCTATGAGCACCTTTCGATACGGATTCGAAACCACGCTTTCGGACACGAACTACGACGACGCGGTCCAGCGCGTGACTGACGAGCTCGAGAAGGAGGGTTTCGGCATCCTCACCGAGATCGACGTCGGGGCGACGCGCAAGAAGAAGCTAGACGTCGATTTCCGCCGCTACATAATCCTCCGCGCCTGCAATCCCATCCTTGCGTACGATGCGCTCGGGGTCGAGCCGCAGATCGAGGCATTCCCAGCCACGCATCGCCGGAGTGCCCTGGCTCGATCCACGAGGGCGGTGAGCTCGGATATTCGCTCAGCCTTTCGTTCGGGGCGGTGTTCGACAATCCCGATCTCGTCGTCGCCTGCGTCGTCGGCGACGGTGAGGCGGAGACGGGGCCGCTCGCAACGACGTGGCATTCCAGCCAGCGGAAGCGCGTAATGACGGCCGTCGTCACTCACCGGAGGGTCCGGCCGTAGCCATGCACTCCTTCGCCCTCGGAGACCAAGGATGAGGCCCGCGCGGAAGGCTCCAGGGGCGACGCGCAAGCTCTTGGTGCTATCGCTGTCAATCGCCCTGGCGATGTCCGGGGTCGGGATCATCCTCCCGGTCGTGCCCTCCCACCTCGAGAACCTAGGGCTCGCCAACGCAACGACGCAGCAAGTGGCGTTGCACGTCAGCCTGCTGGCGGCTGGCTACGCGCTCATGTACTTGCTTTTTGCGCCCCTCTGGGGCCGTCTCTCGGATTCGCTCGGTAGGCGGCCACTTCTGGCGATCGGGCTCACCGGATTCGCCATCGGCCAAGCGCTATGCGGTCTCGCTACCTCGCTGGCGGCCGTGTACGCGATTCGCTTGGGAACCGGCATCTTCTCGGCGGCAATCATTCCCGCCGCCTTCGCCTTCGCGGCCGACACGACCAGCGAGAAGGATCGAATACGCGGCATGGCCCAGTTGAGCGCGGCGGGCGGCATCGGGTTCGTGATCGGCCCGGCGCTCGGCGGTCTCCTCGGTGGCATCAAGCTTCCCGCCGGTGGGTTGCCCGTCGCCGAATTCTCGTTGCCGTTCTTTGCCGCCTCAGGTTGCGCCCTGCTCGCGCTCCTCACGCTGCGCTGGCTCAAAGAGCCGGTGGTCCCGGCGACCGCGCGGCGTCTGGGCTCTGTTGCGTGGACCGAGCTCGCCCGGCGGATCAGGCTGCCTTTGGCCGTGGCAATGGCCGGCCAAATTGCCGTCGCGCTCTTCGAGACCTCGTTCGCCCTTCACGCTCGCACCAACCTCGGCATGGGCCTCGTCGAGATCGGGACAATGTTCATGACGTGCGGCCTGATGATGCTCGTGGTTCAGCTTGGCGCGGTCGCTCGGCTCGCAAACCGCGTTGGCGAAGTGCACCTCGCCTCGGCGGCCCTCGCCCTCATGGGGTTGAGCTTGGGCCCCTTGGCTGCGGCGCGCGGCACCGCCACCGTCTTCGCGTTGGTCGCCTTGTACGGGATCGGGATGGGACTTCTTACGCCGGCCGTGTCGGCGCTCGTGTCGAGGCGTGGCGGCGCGCATGCGGGGGCCGCGCTGGGACTCGAGAGTGGTGCCAAAGGCCTGGGTCTGATCGCCGGCCCACTCCTCGGCGGTGTTCTCTTCGGCTCGTCTGTGGCCGTGCCCTTCTGGCTCGCCAGCGGACTGCTCCTCGGGCTCGCCCCGGTCTTCGCCTGGAGCGGTCGACGCACGCACGGTGACGAAAGGGGCCCGACCACTTCGATGACTATGTCGAGCATGTTCGCTCGAAGGAGAAGGACAACGGCACCGGGGGAGCGTAACGGCCGCATCGACACAACAACTAGCCCAGATCGGAGAACATGATGACTCGAAGAGTGCGCGTAGGTATCAACGGTTACGGCGTGATCGGTAAGCGCGTCGCAGATGCGGTAGCGCTCCAGGACGACATGGAGCTCGTCGGAGTTGCGGACGTCGTCCACGACTACCGCGTCCGCGTTGCGGTAGAGCGGGGCTATTCAGTGTTTGCATCGGCTCCCGATCGGCGACCCGCGATGGAAGCGGCGGGCATCCCGGTCGTGGGGACGCTTGACGACCTCATCGCTGGCGCGGAGATCATTGTGGACTGCACGCCGAAGCGTGTTGGCGCCGAGAATCGCGAGCGCTACCGAGCTGCGGGCGTCAAGGCGGTCTGGCAGGGAGGCGAGCAACACGAGGTAGCCGGCTACTCGTTCGTAGCGCAGGTGAACTACGCTGGCGCTCTGGATCGCGACTCCGCCCGCGTCGTCTCGTGCAATACGACAGCGCTCTCCCGGGTAATGGGCGCGCTCCATTCCCGCGGCTGGGTGAAGCGCGCCCGGGCCGTGCTGTTCCGTCGGGCAACGGATCCGTGGGAGTCGCACGTCAACGGCATGATCAACACTGTCATTCCCGAGACCAAAGTGCCGAGCCACCAGGGGCACGATCTGCAAAAGGTCATCCCCGACCTCGATATCACGACGCTCGCGGGCGCCGGACCGCACAACCTGAGCCACATCCACTTTGCAATGGTGGAAACGACGCGCCCGGTGAGCGTGGACGAACTTCGCGACGCGCTGTGGGCTGCGCCGCGCATCGCGTTCGTCCGGGCCTCGGACGGACTGGTCGCCCTGAACTCCGTGGTTGAGCTCATGCGCGACCTCGGCCGTCCTCGCAGCGACCTGTGGGAGGTTGCCGTGTGGGAGGACGCCTTGGCTGCCGAGGAGCGGGAAATCTACTTGACGTTTCAGGTGCACAACGAGGCCATCACCATCCCCGAGAACATCGACTGCATCCGCGCTCTCACAGGGTTTGAAAGGAACGCGGAGCGTTCCATCGAGAAGACCGACGCCGCGCTCGGCGTCATCAAAGCGTTCTTGCCGAGCACGACGGCGCCCATTCCGCATCTGGTGCCCGATGACGGGTCGAAACGGAACCGGGAGTGATGAAGTGGGAAAGGACGGAGGCTGACGGATGAACGAGCGCAAAACCCAGTACAGCAAAGGCAGCCTCAGCCTGCTAGGTACGATTGCGATGGGCACCGGCGTGATGATCGGGGCCGGCATCTTCGCACTCACGGGGCAGGTCGCCGAGCTCGCGGGAGGACTCTTTCCGATCGCGTTCATCGTCGCGGCGATCGTCAGCGGCTTCAGCGCATACAGCTACATCAAGGTCGCCAGCGTCTACCCATCAGCTGGCGGCATCGCCATGATCCTCAAGAAGGCGTACGGCGAGAGCACGGTGACGGGAGCCGCCGCGCTTCTCATGGCGCTCTCGATGATCATCAATGAGAGCTTGGTGGCCCGAACCTTCGGCGCCTACACGCTTCAGCTCTTCCCATCCGACCCAGCGGGGATCTGGGCCCCGGTACTCGCGGTCGGACTCATCGTCGTGGCGTTCGTTGTGAATATCGCCGGCAACAAGGTCATCGGGACCGTGTCGAACGTCAGCGCGGTCGTCAAGATCGGCGGACTCCTCGTCTTCGCAGCGATCGCCGTAGCCGCCTCTGGGATCAGTTTACGGACCAGCATCGTTCCGCCGAGCGGGGACCCAACGCTTGGGACCTTCCTTGGTGGTGTTGCGCTGGCGATCCTGGCATTCAAGGGTTTCACCACGATCACCAATACCGGCGGCGAGGTCACGGAGCCAGAGAAGAACGTCGGCCGCGCTATCATCATCTCCTTGGCGATCTGCCTCGTTGTGTACCTTGCCGTTTGCTTCGCGCTGGCATCAAGCCTGACGCTCGATGAGCTCATCAAGGCCAAAGACTACTCGCTCGCCGAGGCGGCTCGGCCGGCCATGGGTGGGTACGGAATGTGGTTCACCGTGGTCATCGCGATGACCGCGACGGCCTCTGGCTTGCTGGCGAGCATCTTCGCCGTCTCGCGCATGCTCGCGATGCTCACCGAGATGAAACTGATCCCACACAGCCATTTCGGAATGCCGGGCGACATTCAGAAGCACACGTTGGTCTACACCGTGGTCATTGCGGCTGTGCTCGCAGCCGTATTCGATCTGTCCCGCATCGCTTCCCTAGGCGCGATCTTCTACCTGCTGATGGATATCACCATTCACTGGGGTGTCTTGCGACACCTGCACGAGGAAGTCGGAGCGAACCGCGTGGTTCTCGGCACTGCGATCGCCTTCGATATCGTGGCCTTGGGAGCATTCTTGATCGTCAAGGGCTCCTCCGATCCGCTGATCGTCGTCGGCAGCCTCGTGTCGATCGCCATCGTCGTCGGGTTCGAGCGCTTCTATCTACGCAGACTTCGGGCGGCGGGGGAGCAAGAATGAGACGGCATCGCACGGATCCCGTCGAGAGGCTCTTGTTCGCGGCGGATCTCGGTGGCTACTGGGCAGGAGTCTACGAGCCCGTCACCTGGCACCGACCGCAAAGGGTCCGAGAAGAAGGAAAGGACAATCCATGAGCGCTGGGATCCTCGTTCCAGAGCGGAAACTGGTGCAATGGGGCTTCGGTCTCAACTTGGCGTGGGAGCTCGCACAAACGCCCCTATATGCAGATTCCGGCCGTGGGCTCAGCTATCTCGCCTGGACTCGCCTGCACTGTACAGTCGGCGACGTTCTCATCCTGCTCGCCGCCTTTTGGCTAACCGCAGGCCTTCATCGAAGCCGCCACTGGTACCTCGATTCGATCTTCCTCGGCGGCGCTGCCTTCTCGGGAATTGGGTTGGCATACACAACCTGGAGCGAGTGGGTGAACACTTCGATCCGGTCGAGCTGGACGTACCAGCCTGAGATGCCAACGATCGTGGGGATCGGCATCGCGCCACTACTCCAATGGATCTTGATACCGCCGGTGATCGTAGCCCTGCTGCGACGCGACCGCGAAACCGCAAGACCCAACAGAGAGGTGACGACGCCATGAGCGAGCTCTTCGAGAACTGGTTCTTCCTGTTGGATGACCCACGGTGAAGGGAGCAACCATGGCTAGCGCCACCAGCGTCGCCGGCCACGACCACGGCCGTGCAACCTTCGACTCACCATGCATCGCTGCGAGTGACTTGCTCGCCGTTCGTGCAGGACTGCAAGAAAGCTGGTTCAACGCAGGTACCGATAGTCAACGGCGGCGGCGAAAATTCCCCATCCGCAAGACATGAGAACGCTCCACCCCGCGTGGCGCGCCCCTTGCAACAAGTGGTTTGCGTGAAAGACGCAATGCAGCCGATCACCAACAGTGACCAACGGGCTCGACCTATCGTGAAAGCACTCGAACCGATTCTGCGGCGCCAACTGGGATCGATTGGCGTCGAACGCGAGTTCGCACCCGCACCGACTTCGAGGACTGCGAGCTCACGCCGACTCTGCTCAGTTCTGTCACCAAGGAAATCGAAACCGTTCTCCATGAGCTGGCACGGCGGCCGGACCCAGTTCCGAGACCATGGCGACATTGCATGGCTACACAACCCGAGGTCGTATCGAAGTGTTGCGCGAAAGGACCGTCATGTTTCCAGAGCTCATCCAACAACGACGACCGGGGCGCTCTCTGCTCTTTCTGCTGGCAGTCTTCCTGGCCTTTCCGCAGTGGTTGAACGCCCAACTCGCCACCGAGTCGGTCGACACAGAGCCGCCGACTGTGGACGACCCATCAACGCTGTCCGCCTACCTGGCGCTTGCGGCCTCGAATCATCCGGGCCTCAAGGCAGCGTTCCAGCGCTACCAGGCGTCGTTCGAGACCATCGAGCAAGTCCAGACCCTGCCCAACCCGAAGCTCAGCTATGCCTACTTCCTCGAGACCGTCGAGACCCGGGTCGGTCCCCAGCGACAGAAGATCGGCGTTTCGCAGGCCCTACCGTGGCTGTCCAAACTGCGCCTGCGTGGCGACCTGGCGACCGAGGCCACCCACGCAGCGGAGCAGCGGTACGAAGCCGTCAAAGTGAAGCTCTTCTTCGAGGTCAAGGATGCCTACTACGAGCTGTATTACCTCGGTCGCGCCATAGCGATTACCGAGGACAACATCTCCCTACTGAAATACTTGGAAAGCGTTGCCCAGGCGGAGCTCAAGGGCGGTGCGCCGATCTCGGGCGTCATCAAGGCGCAGCTCGAGCTGGGCAAGCTGGACGATCGTCTGCGGTCGCTCCAAGCCCTGCGCAAGCCGCTCGTGGCGCGGCTCAACGTGGCCCTCGGTCGTGCGGTCGACACGCCTGTGCCCTGGCCGCAGCAAGCGCCGATCCGGCAGCTCGAGATCACCGACCCCGCGGTACTCGAGGAGATGGCCGCACACAACCCCGAGCTGCGGCGCCTGGACTTCGAGATCGCCCGCGACGGGCACGCCGTAGAGCTGGCTCGCAAGGAATTCCGACCCGACTTCGCGGTCGGGCTCGATTGGGTCGATACCGGCAATGCGCTGGCGCCGGGAGCTCCCGGCAGCGGCAAGGATCCGCTGATGGCGATGGTGTCGGTCAGCCTGCCGATCTGGAGATCCAAGCTGCGCGCCGGAGTACGCGAGGCTGAAGGGCGACGCGAGGCATCGCGCAACAGCCGTGACGACCTGGAAAACAGGCTGGACTCGAGGCTGGCCATGGCACTGTTTCGCTTGCGCGATGCCGAGCGCAAGATCGACCTCTATCGCGCCACGCTGGTGCCGCTGGCGGAGGCGTCACTGGCGGTGACCCAGGAAGGCTATGAGGCGGGCAAAGGGGATTTCCTCGACGTCATCGATGCTCAAAGATTGCTCTTGGAGCTCCAACTCGCCTTCGAACGCAGCGTCGCCGAACACGAACAGCGCCTCGCCGAGCTCGAGATGTTGGTCGGTCGGCCGTTACCCACGGCGCCGTCCCAAGATCTTCAAGCCACCTCAGGAGCCCCCCAATGACTAAGAATCTGCTTCCCTATGCCGTCGTCTTCGCGCTGGCGCTCGGTGTCGGCTACTGGCTGTGGGGTAGTGAGTCGCCCCCCAGCGAGGCCACGCCATTGCCCAGCGAGGAGCGTGCAGCCCACGCCGGAATGTCCGGCATGGGCGACGACCCGGGGCCTCGCGCCGTCCGTCTCACTCAGGACGCCGAGAAGCGAGCGGAAATCCAGACTCTGCCCGTGGAGCGCAGGCTGGTCGGAGCCGAGATTCGCATGGTGGGCAAACTGGCCTACGACGAGACGCGACTCGCCTACATCACTGCCTATGTGCCCGGTCGCCTCGACCGGCTCTACATCGACTTCACAGGCGCATCGGTGCGCAAGGGCGACCACCTGGTCAAACTCTACAGCCCCGATCTGGTGACCGCCCAAGAGGAATTGATCCAGGCCCTGCGGATCGCCGCAAGCCTGGAGAAGAGCAGCGTGTCGGTGCTGCGCGAGCGGGTGGCGACCACTGCCGAAACGTCGCGCGAGAAGCTCCGGCTGTGGGGTCTAACACCCGAACAGATCACAAACATCGAAGCCGGTGGCGAAACCCGCGAGCACGTCACCATTTACTCGCCGATGAGTGGGATCGTGATCCACAAGAACGCGCAAGAGGGAATGTACGTCGAAACGGGTAGCCGGATCTACACCATCGCCGACCTCTCGCATTTGTGGGTGGAGCTCGACGCCTACGAGTCGGATCTCAGCTGGTTGCGCTATGGCCAGAAGGTCGAGCTGGAGGTCGAGGCCTTTCCGGGTCGGCCTTTCGAAGGACGGATTTCGTTCATCGACCCGGTGCTCAATCCGGCGACGCGAACCGCCAAAGTGCGGGTCAATGTCGAGAATAGCGAAGGCCGGCTCAAGCCACAGATGTTCGTCCGCGCCGTCGTGCAGCCTCAGCTGACGGCCGACGGCAAGGTGACCAGCCCCGATCTGGCGGGCAAGTGGATCAGCCCGATGCACCCCGAGATCGTCCGCTCCGGGCCCGGGCGCTGCCCGATCTGCGGCAGCCCCCTGGTGAGTGCCGACTCTCTGGGCTACGTCGACGAAGCATCCGTTTCGCAAGAGGCGCCGCTGGTCATCCCGGCGTCGGCGCCTCTGCTCACCGGCAAGCGGGCTGTGGTCTACGTACGAGTGCCCGACCAGCAGGGCGTCTACGAAGGTCGCGAGGTCGTTCTCGGCCCCCGGATGGGCGACTACTACCTCGTCGAGTCAGGTCTGCACGAGGGCGAGCTCGTGGTGGTCAACGGCAATTTCAAGATCGATAGCGCCCTGCAGATCCAGGCCAAGCCCAGCATGATGAATCCCGAGGGAGGGGGTCCGGCGCCGGGCCACGCTCACGGCGGTGAAGACAACTGATGCCCCCCATGACGCATCCAGGGATCAAGGAATCGACATGACGGACCAGAAGCTGGACCAGACCCTGCGACTCGAGGCCGGCGACGAAAGCGGCTCGGTATTCGACGGCATCGTGGCGAAAATTATCGCGGCTTGCCTGCATAACAAGCTTCTGGTGGCGCTCGGTGTCCTCCTGGTGATCGCCTGGGGCGTCGCCGTCGCGCCGTTTGACTGGCAGACCGGTATCGTGCCGCGCGACCCTGTGGCCACTGACGCGATCCCTGACATCGGTGAGAACCAACAGATCGTCTTCACGCGCTGGATGGGACGCTCGCCCCAGGATGTCGAAGACCAGATCAGCTACCCGCTGACGGTCTCCCTGCTCGGTTTGCCGCAGGTGAAGACGATCCGCAGCTACTCGATGTTCGGATTTTCGACCATCCTGATCATCTTCGAAGACGACGTCGAGTTCTACTGGTCACGCTCGCGCATTCTGGAGAAGCTGAACAGCCTGCCTGCCGGCACGCTACCGCCCGGGGTCCAGCCAGCCCTCGGCCCCGACGCCACCGCCCTCGGCCAGATCTACTGGTACTCCCTCGAGGGTGCCGACCCGGACGGCGAGCCAACCGGCGGTTGGGATCTCCACGAGTTGCGCACGATTCAGGACTGGTACGTCCGCTATGCGTTGATGTCGGTCAATGGGGTCTCGGAAGTGGCCTCGATCGGCGGTTTCGTCCAGGAATACCAGATCGATGTCGACCCGGACGCCATGCGCGCCCACGGCATCGGCCTTCAGCAGGTGTTCCAGGCGGTCAAACGTTCCAACATTGATGTCGGTGCGCGCAGCATCGAGGTCAATCGGGTGGAATATGTCATTCGTGGTCTGGGATTCATCGAGAGCCTGGAAGACATCGAAAACAGCGTCATCAAGATGAAGGAGAACGTTCCTCTCTACGTCAAAGACGTGGCACGGGTCCACCTCGGCCCGGCCGGTCGGCGCGGCGCCCTCGACAAAGCCGGCACCGAGGCGGTGGGCGGTGTGGTGGTGGTGCGCTACGGTCAGAATCCACTGGCTACGATCAAGAAGCTGAAAGAGAAGATCGCGGAGATCGCGCCCGGCCTGCCGAAAAAGACGCTCGACGACGGCACAGTCAGCCAAATCCGGATCGTACCGTTCTACGACCGCGCGGGACTCATCTACGAGACGCTGGGTACGCTCAACGACGCCCTGGTCGACGAGATCCTGGTCACCATGATCGTCATCTTGCTGATGGTGATGCACCTGCGCAGCGCGATGTTGATTTCCGCCATGCTGCCGCTCTCGGTCTTGATGACCTTCATCGCCATGAAGACCTTCAGCGTCGAGGCGAACCTGGTGGCGCTCTCGGGCATCGCCATCGCCATCGGCTCGATGGTGACCATGGGGATCTTTCTGTGCGAAAACATCCTCAAACATCTGGACGAGGCGGGACCCGAGGAAAATACTCTGGTGGTGGTCTATCGAGCTGCCACCGAAGTCGGTAGCGCGGTGTTGACCGCGCTGTTGACCACCGTCATCAGCTTCTTGCCGGTGTTCACCATGCAGGCCGCGGAGGGCAAGCTGTTCAAGCCCTTGGCCTTCACCAAGACCTTCGCCATGGTCGCGTCGCTGATCGTCGCTTTGACCATGCTGCCGCCGGCGGCGCACATTCTCTTCACCACCCGGATAGGGCGCGGCTCCATGCGTCGAGTGATGCTGGTGACCCTGGCGGTCGCCGGGCTCGCCGCGGGCATCTGGTTCGCGTGGTGGATCGGAGCGATCTTCATCGCCCTCGCCTTCGCGGGTCTCCTGCGCGACCGGATTCCGAAGGGACTCCGCAGCCGTCTGCCGGTGATCGGCAACATCGCCACCGCACTGGTCGTGGCGGTCTTCCTGACCCGCCACTGGCTACCGCTGGGCATTGAGCGCGGCATGATCCGCAATTTCATCTTCGTCACTGTGTTGATCGGCTCGCTGCTCTTGCTGCTCGAGCTCTACAAACGCTCGTTCGGTCCGCTCTTGCGCTGGTGCCTGGAGCACAAAACGGCCTTCGTTGTCGCCTCGCTGGCAATCTTCCTCTCAGGTATGACGGTGTGGCGCGGCTTCGATGCCTTCTTCGGCTGGCTGCCGGGGCCCGTGCGGTCCTCGGCGCTGGTGACCGCCGTAGCGGACACCCTGCCGGGCCTGGGCGAGGAGTTCATGCCGCCCCTCGACGAGGGTTCCTTCCTCTACATGCCGGCCCTGATGCCCCACGCCTCGATCGGCGAGGCCCTCGATGTATTGCAGAAGCAGAATCGGGCGGTGGCCGCCATTCCCGAGATCGACTCGGTCGCCGGCAAGCTCGGGCGGGTGGAGAGTGCCCTCGACCCGGCGCCGATCTCCATGCTGGAGACGATCATCAATTACCTTCCCGAGTACAAGACCGACCAAGAGGGCCGGCGGATACGGTTCCAGCTCGATCGCGAGCAAGGTGAATTCGAGCGCGATATGGGCGGTGAGCTGATTCCCGATCCTGACGGTGAACCGTATCGTCAATGGCGAGACCACATCCGCGATCCCGACGACATCTGGGACGAGATCACACGCGCCACGGCAATCGCGGGGGTCACGTCGTCTCCCAAGCTGCAACCGATCAACGCCCGTATCGTGATGTTGCAGAGCGGCATGCGGGCACCCATGGGAGTCAAGGTCAAGGGTCCGACACTCGAAGCGATCGAGAAGGTGGGTCTGCAAATCGAGCGCTTCTTGAAAGAGGTGCCGTCGGTGCAGCCGGCCACGGTGGCTGCCGATCGAATCGTCGGCAAGCCGTACCTGGAAATCGACATCGACCGCAAGGCTATCGCCCGCCACGGCGTCGATGTCCAGACCGTCCAGGACGTCATCGAGGTGGCGATCGGTGGCAAGAACATCACCACCACCGTCGAGGGTCGCGAACGCTTTCCGGTGCGGGTGCGCTATTTGCGCGAGCTGCGCGACCAGATCGAGTCTCTGGGCCAGATCCTGGTGCCCGCCGCCGACGGCGCGCAAATTCCCTTGAAGCAGGTGGCGAGTATCGAATTCCTGCGCGGGCCACAGAACATCAAGAGCGAGGACACCTTCTTGGTCGGCTATGTGGTCTTCGACATGAAGCCAGGGCAGGCCGAAGTGAATGTGGTCGAAGAATGTCAGAGCTATCTGGCGGCCAAGATCGCCAGCGGCGAATTGGAGCTACCGGCAGGAGTCAGCTTTGCGTTCGCCGGAAACTATGAGAACCAGCTGCGCTCCGCCAAGCGCCTCGCCGTCGTGCTACCGATCGCTCTCATCGCCATCTTCTTCATTCTCTACTTCCAGTTCAAATCCGTATCCACCACGCTGATCGTCTTCTCCACCATCGCCGTCGCCTGGTCCGGTGGCTTTCTGATGCTGTGGTTCTACGCCCAGCCTTGGTTCCTCGACTTCGCAGTCTTCAGCACCGACCTGCGCGATCTCTTCCAGATCCACCCGATCAATCTCAGTGTCGCCATCTGGGTCGGCTTCTTGGCCCTCTTCGGCATCGCGTCCGACAACGGCGTGGTGGTGGCGAGCCACATGGATCTGGTGTTCAGGCAGCGCCGGCCGGCCTCGGTGCAAGAGATCCGCGAAGCCACCGTGGAGGGCGCCGAGGGGCGCATCCGGGCGACCCTGATGTCATCCGGCGCCACCATGTTGGCCCTGCTGCCCGTGTTGTCGTCGAGCGGCCGCGGTGCCGACATCATGGTGCCGATGGCGATTCCGTCCTTTGGCGGCATGTTCCTGGCCCTCTTCACCATCCTGATGGTGCCGGTGCTCTATTGCTCCGCCAAGGAATGGGGACTGCGGGTATCTGAGTACCGCAGTCGGCGGCGTTTTCAAGATCAAGATTCGGACTTCCAATCATGACAACGAAAGGAACCCATCATGGAGCTAGTAGCTGCACTCCTCATATTCGGCGTGGTGTTCTACCTACTGATGCGCTTGGGTTGCGGTGCTCGCATGGTCCACGGAATGACGCTTTCCGGCAGTGCCGGAACCAGAGCAGGAGGCGAGTCTGTCGAGACCACTGACCCGGTCTGCGGAATGACGGTCGAGGCGGCGGACTCCATTTCGGAGGAACACGGCGGCCGAGTCTTTCGATTCTGTTCTGAAGACTGTCACCGCCGTTTCAAAGCTCATCCAGAGATGTACGCGAAAAGCTGAAGAACACAGCCATCCAACTCCCACGACCACAGACTGAAAGGAAAACACCATGCCAAACCCGCGAGACGGAGCTTCCCTGTCGGCGATCGGCCACGCGACGAGCCTGTTTCTGGCCATCAGCTTTGCATTCTGCGTAGGTTTCGACCTCATTCTGCCCAAGTACGCCATGTATCAACATTGGCAAGGATTTCTTCCAGGATTTACCTGGCTGAGCCCGGGGGCCTTCCTCCTTGGCCTCATCGAGACCTACGCCTACGGCTGGTACTTTGCTCTCATCTGGGTACCGCTCTACAACGTGTTTCTTCATCGCGCTAGAAGATCTTGAAGCGACTCAAGGCCTTCGCTCGAACAAGTCGGGTTGACGCGATCACTCTCTCGTTGGAACAGCACGATACTCGCGGCATCCCGCTCTCATGTCGACGGCGCGGGCTAAGGATGCGCAAGGTAGATATCAACCTTCGTCCTGCGAATATAAAAGAAAACAATCGAGGGAATACGATGACGAAAATCACTGACGGTGGCTCGTCACGCTAATGGACCGAGAGGACTTGATGAACGAACATTCCCAACACGAAGCCGGCCGAGACGACGCATCGGATCAGGACCACCGACCCAGCGGACCTCATGTCCCCACGTCGGGCCGCGCCGGGAAGACAGACCATTCTGGGCATAAGGAGCACGACCACGGTGCCATGGTGGCTGACTTTCGCCGCCGCTTTTGGGTCTCCCTGGTCTTGTCTGTGCCGGTTCTAGCGCTGGCACCCATGCTGCAAGCTCTGCTGAGTCTCGAAACGGCACTGGCCTTCCCAGGAGACGCCTATTTGCAGGCCGCCCTCGCCACCGTTGTGTTTTTCTATGGTGGATGGCCCTTCCTGAAGGGTCTCGCGAAGGAGCTTGGCAAGCGTCAACCGGGGATGATGACGCTCATCGCCATGGCCATCACTGTCGCCTGGGGCTACAGCACGGCGGTGGCCTTGGGGCTGCCGGGTCAGGTCTTCTATTGGGAGCTGGTCACCCTGATCGACATCATGCTGCTCGGTCATTGGGTCGAGATGCGTTCGGTCATGGGCGCTTCGCGGGCCCTCGAAGCCCTCGTCGAGCTCATGCCGTCGGAGGCACATCTAGTGCTCGAAGACGGCTCGACCCGCGAGGTGCAAGTCACCAGTCTCTCACCCGGACAGCGGGTGCTGGTCAAGCCAGGGGAAAAAGTCCCCACGGATGGCGTAATCATCGAGGGCCGCACCTCGGTGAACCAATCCATGCTCACCGGCGAGAGCCGGCCGGTTGAGAAGGGCGAGGGCGACGAAGTCATCGGCGGTTCGGTGAACGGCGAGGCTGCCTTCACGTTCAAGGTGTCGAAGACCGGCGCTGAGACCTATCTTTCCCAGGTGGTCGAGCTGGTTCGGCAGGCTCAAGAGTCACGCTCTCGTACGCAAGACTTGGCCAACCGCGCCGCCTCGTGGTTGACCTACACCGCGCTGACGGTGGGTTTCGTGACGTTGGTAGCCTGGCTCCTGGCCGGCTACGGATTCAACTACGCCCTCGAACGCATGGTGACGGTCATGGTCATCGCCTGCCCGCATGCCTTGGGCCTAGCCGTGCCGCTGGTGGTCGCGGTCTCCACCGCCCTGTCGGCCTCCCACGGTCTGCTCATCCGAGACCGGTCTGCATTCGAGCGGGCGCGTGAGCTCCAAGCCGTGATCTTCGACAAGACCGGAACTCTCACCGAGGGTAAATTCGGCGTCAGCGATGTGATTCCGCTCGGCGGGATGGACGAGAACGAGGTTCTGCGTCTCGCGGCAGGTCTCGAAAGCCGGTCGGAGCATCCGATCGCCGCCGGAGTCGTACGCGGAGCGCAAGAGCGAGGGCTTGACTACTCCGCGCCAAAGAACTTTACCGCCATTCCCGGCAAGGGCGCCGAGGCGGAAGTGGAAGGACGATACCTCAAGGTCGTGAGCCCGGGATATCTGCGTGAGCACAGCATTGTGATCAGCAACGACGCGGTACAAAAGGTCAGCGAGCAGGGCAAGACCGTGGTCTATGTGCTGGAAGACGATCGCCCCATCGGTGTCCTCGCCCTCGCCGACGTGATCCGTGCTGAATCCCGCGAAGCCCTGGCGCGACTGAAGGCCATGGGAATCCAGTCGATGATGCTGACCGGCGATGCAGAAGCCGTGGCCCGCTGGGTCTCCGATGAGCTCGGTCTCGATGATTACTTCGCCGAGGTGTTGCCGCATGAAAAGGCCGAAAAGGTAAAGGAAATACAGGCACGCGGCCTAATCGTGGCGATGACCGGCGACGGGGTCAACGACGCTCCCGCCCTGGTGGCATCCGATGTCGGCATCGCTATCGGCGCGGGTACCGACGTGGCCATCGAATCGGCCGACATCGTCCTCGTGCGGTCCGATCCCCGTGATGTCAGCGCGGTGGTTGAGCTGGCCCAGGCGACCTATCGCAAGATGGTCCAGAACCTCTGGTGGGCCACCGGCTACAACGTGGTGGCAATCCCCCTGGCCGCAGGCGTTCTCTACCCCCTCGGCATCGTACTGTCGCCGGCCTTCGGCGCCGTTCTGATGTCTCTATCCACAGTCATCGTAGCGATCAACGCCCGGCTGCTGAAGGTGTGATCCCAAGCGCAACCGATTCAACCTCGTTTTGTCGTCAGATCGACGGCAGGATTACAAACAACCTAGAAACGAAAGGAAAATCATGAACTTTCAACGCAAACTCCTTCTGGTCACCCTCATCGCGGCCTTTCTGCCTCTTATGGCTTCCGCCCAGTCTGAGCACAAGGCTCACCAGCACGGCAAGATGATGGAGTCAGGGGAGGCCCCGATGCCGGAATGCTGCCAAGAGATGATGGCTCGTCACCAAAAAATGCAAGAGAAAATGAAGGCGAAAGACGCCGAGCTGGGCCGCCTGCTCGAAGGCATGCGTGCCGCCACCGGCGACGCCAAAGTCACGGCGACGGCAGCCGTGGTGGAAGAGCTGGTCGCGCAGCACCGATCGATGCATTCCATGATGATGGAGCGCCAGCCCATGATGATGGGCGGGATGGGCAAAGACGGCGCCAAGGCTGACTGCTCCTGCCCGAAGATGCAGGAGATGAAGCCCGACTCCGGCGATGCCTCGGCGTCGGAGGAGGCTCATTCCGAGCACGACCACGAGTGACAGAGCAACAACTGTCAAGAGCCGGTCTCACGCTGACTGTGATCGCCGGGATCTGGCTGGTGACGGCGCCCATCCTTGGCCATATGGGACGGCCCTGGCCTTGTTTCGTCCTCGGATTGGCGGTCTTTGCGAGCCTCACTATGGCTTGGAAGGTGCCTCGCCAACGTCGTGGCTGGGCGGCGCTCGTGATCTTCTTTTCCGCCAGTGCTTTCCTTTTAGGGACCAGCGCGATTGTGCCGGGCCTGCTCGGTATCTCAGGTGGTGGATTCTTGATCGAATAGGCTTGGAAATCCTGCAAGGCATCCTTTCGACCAGCGTGGGCAGTCTGCTGCTGGCGTCTCTCTTCGCCGACTTACTGCTCACGGTCTTTCATCCCCAGGACCACGGCGGTCCGATGCACCGCCGGTTGAATCGCCTCTTCTGGGCCGTTCTTCGTTGGATAGGGAAAGGCTTCGGCGAGCCGACGAGGGCCAGATTCCTGGCGCTTTGCGGTCCCTTGATCGCCGTCACCAGCGTCGGTACTTGGGGCCTCTGGCTCATCCTCTCCTTCACACTCATCTACCATCCCCAGCGGGCTGACTTGATGTCCACCTCTGGTGGGGGCACAGCCTGGCTCGATGTCTTCTACTTCAGTGGCTACGTCGCCTCGACGCTTGGCCTCGGTGACATCGTTCCGATCTCGGCCGGCCTGCGATTGCTCACGGTGATCGAAGCGATGAGCGGCTCCCTCTCCCGACGCCGACGGCCAGCTGCGATGGTACGGCGAAGGCCTGGAACCCAGTCGGCGGAACCGCAGGGGGCCATGGCATAACGCCAGGCCGCGGGAAGAACTTTCGCAGCCTTCTATTCGTATCTCCGACCAGCGGACTCGTCAGCTCTTGCCGGAGAGTTGATGAGGGCCATGGCCAGACATGCTCCCCAGCCGCACCAAAGCGATGTTATGGTTTGACAGCATGAATCATGGCAGCGTGCCGGAGCCAGGTACCCATGACGCAACGGGGGCGACGAGTATGGACGAAGACCTTTCAGTGACGGACCTCCTCAAGGGATGGGAGGCTGGGGACACCGCCGCCGGCAATGAGCTCTTTCCGTTGGTGTACCGGCAGTTGCGAAACCTGGCCTCTGCCCGTCTGTGGCAAGAACGGGACGATCACACCTTGCAACCGACGGCCCTCGTCCACGAGGCCTTCATGAGATTGCAGGCCCAGAGCCAGGTCGATTGGCGGTGCCGTGAGCAGTTCATTGGCTATGCTGCCCGAATCATGCGCCAAGTGTTGGTGGACCATGCCCGCGCCCGCAACCGCGGTAAGCGGGGCCAAGGATGGCAGCGGATTCCCTTGACCGAGATCGATGACATCGCCCAAACCGCAGACGGCATGCTCGCCTTGGAAGGGGCTCTGCAATGGCTGGAGGAGAGGGACGCGGACCTGCACCAGATCGTCGAGCTGCGCTTCTTCGGTGGGCTCACCCATCAGGAGATCGGCCAGCTCTTCAACCTCTCCGAGACCACCGTCCGCCGCCGGTGGCGCACCGCCCGCGCTTGGTTGCATCAGCATCTCACCCAGGGACCACCCGATGCATGAACAACGCTGGCACGAGATCAATCGCATCTTCGAAGCTTTGGTGGAGCTTCCGGAAGCGCAGCACGGCGAGCTCCTGAAACGAGAATGCGGCGAAGACGACGCCTTGGCCGGAGCCGTCCTGGCGCTCTTGGAGTCCGACCGTCGAGCCGAGGCCTTCCTCTTGGAGTCGCCTCCTATGCCGAGGTCGGAGGACGGTGGGAGAGCCACCTTCGGTCCCGGCAGCCGCCTCGGGGCCTATCGCCTGACCGGAGCTCTCTCACAGGGCGGCATGGGCTCGGTCTACCTGGCTCAGCGGGACGATGGTCAATTCACCCGACAGGTGGCCATCAAGGTGGTCCGCGGTGAGCTGGAGTCACCGACTCTACTGCAGCGCTTTTGGGTGGAACGCCAGATCTTGGCGGACCTGGAGCACCCCAACATCGCCCGCCTCTACGAAGGGGGCACCACCGACGACGGTCGCCCCTACCTGGTGATGGAATATGTCGAGGGTCTTCCCATCGACGCCTACTGCCAGCGCCAGGCCCTGGAGACTCGACAGCTCTTGGAGCTCTTCGCCACGGTTTGTCAGGTCGTCCAGTTCGCCCACGGCCATCGTCTCGTCCACCGGGATCTCAAAGCGGCCAATATCCTGGTGACCGACAACGGCACCGTCAAGCTCCTCGACTTCGGCATCGCCAAACCGCTGCATGGGGCCCGCTGGCAAGATCAGGCGCGGACCACCGGCGATGGTGTGCGTCCCATGACCTTGGCCTACGCCAGCCCGGAGCAAGTGCGAGGGGAAGCCATCACCCCCGCCAGCGACATCTACTCCCTGGGGGTGCTGCTCTACCGCCTGCTCACCGGATCGTCACCCTATGGCGAGATGTCGTCCACCGCAGAGCTGGAGAAGGCAATCTGCGAGTCCGACCCGCTCTTGGCCAGCCGCAACGTGGCCGAAGATCTGGACACCGCGGAGCAGAGGGCGCGCCACCTGCAAGGCGACCTGGATCTCATCCTCGCCATAGCCTTGCGTAAACAACCGGAGCGGCGCTATCGGTCCGCTGCTGATCTGGCGGACGATTTGCGCCGCCACCTACGGGACGAGCCGGTGCAGGCGCGTCCCGATTCCGTCCTCTACCGCTTGCTAAATGGATGGCGCCGCACCCGCCATCGCTTCCTCTGGGCGGCGGTGACGGTAGGGATCCTCTGGGGCTTCACCGGTCTGTCCCATCTGCTCACCCCGCCGGGGCCTCCCCCCGTGGTGAGTCAGCAGACCGGGCGTCTGGCCTTGACCTTGCCGGAGTTGGAGAATCGAACGGGCGACCCGGAGCTGGATTGGTTGGCCACCGCCGTTCCCGAGCGCCTAGGGGCCAACCTCTCGGCCGGGGGGGGTCTGCGCATCGTCTCCCCCTTCGAGAGCGTCCTGCTGCAGGGGGACCTGGAGCTGACCGGTTCCTACGCCCTGGAGCCGGCGAAGGACGGAGCGCCCCGAGTGCGTTTCGACTTCGAGTTGCGTCAGGTGCAGGGCGACGCATCCCTGGGACAGCTCTCCGTCGACGGTCCTCTCGATCAACCCTTGGAGAGCACCGAGCGCTCCGGCAGGGAAATACGACGGGTCCTCGGCCTGGCCTCCCCCACTCCGCAGGAGGTGCGCCTGGCCCTTTCCGGTTTGCCGCAAGATGCCGCGGCGGCCCGTCTCTATACCCGCGGCTTGGTGCACTTGAGGCGCCTCGACCTCCCGATGGCGAGGCAACTCCTGGAGCAAGCCTTCGAGAGGGCCCCTGAGTCTCCCGCCGTCGCCACCGCGCTGTCTCGACTATGGCACGAGCTGGGCTACGCCCAGCGGGCCCAACGGGCGGCGGAGCGCGCCTTGGAGGGGGTGGAAGGCCTTCCCAGGGAGCTGCAGCTGGTCACCGAGGCTCGCCTCTTCGAGACCCAATATCAATGGGAGAAGGCCGAGGAGCACTACGCCTCTCTGCGCACCTTCTTCCCCGACAACCCGGAGCACGGCCTGCGGCAAGCCGTCGCCGCCACCGAGGCCGGTCGCCACGAGCGTGCTCTGGAAGTCTTGGCGACATTGCGGGGCGAGGTTGCGAACCCGGAGCTCGAAGCCCTGGTGGACTTCGAGGAAGCCCGCACGGAAGCCGCACGGGGTCACTTCAGCGCTGCTCTCAGCAGGGCCCGCGAAGCCATCCAGGGCAGTCGAGACATCGGCAGCGATCGTCTGGAGATTCGCGCCCGGCTCCTGGAGATCCAAGCCTTGGACGCCCTGGGAAACCATGACGATGCCACCAAGGCGTCCTTCGAGGCCGGCCAATGGGCCCGCCGGAACGACGATCCGCGCAGCCTCGCCGGCATCGTCCTGGCCCGCACCACAGCCTTGACCAGCAACCTGCCCACCGAGCTGCCGGTCACCTTCGAAGAAGCGCTAGCCATCTACCGAGCCCTCGGGGATCGCCAAGGAGAGGCGGAGATTCTCCTGCTCCAGATCCATCGGAAATTGCAGTCGTCGGAGCTGCAGGGCGATGCCGAGGCTGACATCCAGCTCGCCTTGAGCATTGCCCAAGAAACCCACAACCTCAGCATCGAAGCCGGAGTCTGGAACCAGGCGGGAACCCTGCAGTTTGAGCGAGGTGAGGTGGAGTCGGCGGGCGAGGCGTTTCGTCGTGCGGTCCGCTGTGCACGGTCCAGCGGTGACCTCGGCCGGTTGATCCGAGGTCTACAGAACCTCGCGGTGAGCCTCCACGTGGTCCAAAAACTGGATCAAGCGCGTCTGCTCTATCAAGAGGCCGTGGTGCTCGGACGAGACTTCGGAAGCCGTCATGACTTTGGCTACATGCTCGTCAACTATGCCTGGCTGATGCTTGATCTGGGACATCTGGAAGAGGCAGAGTCGATCTTCACTGAGGCCCTGGACATTGGCCGGTCGACGCAGACCTTGAGCTTACAAGCCTCCAGCTACCGAGGCCGTGCCGGCGTCCGCCGTTTGCTGGAACGGGGCACCTCGAGTCTCGAAGACCTCAAAGCCTCGGCAGCCGCTTTCAACGCGCTGGGAGATCTGGCCGAGGCCGATAATGTGCGCACCGATCTCTGTGCCTGGCAGGTGTACGAAGGCCAGGCTGACGAAGCGGAAGCGGCCCTCCTCGAGATGGAGTCGCGGCACCCCCTCTCCGCCGAGACTCAAGTCGCACTGAACGTCCATCAAGGCCTGGCCGCCGTCTGGGCGGCTCAAGAGCGCTACGGGAGGGCCCAGGCAAAGCTCGATGAGCTGTTGCGGCTGGATCTGGAAGCATTCCCCGACAACCACTCCCAAATCCTTCGCTCAGCGGCCTGTGTGCAGGCGGCCACGGGGGATCTGCCGGGGGCGGAAGCGCGCTTACGAAGGTTGACCAGCGAAGCCCGTGAGGCCGGCCTGAAGCGCAAAGAGCTCTCGATCCGCCTCGATCTCGGGGCGATTCTGCGCCGAGCCGGACGTGAAGACCAAGGTCGGGCCGAGCTGCGTGCCGTCGCCGACCAGGCGGACCGACTGGGTTTTCCCCTCATCACACTGCGCAGCGATCGCGCCTTGGAGACGGCGACGCTGGGCCCCGTCTGGTGAGTCCTGTTGGGTCGGATCTAGCGGACAGGAAAAGGCCCCGCCATGGAGCGGGGCCTTGCTGTTGGGATGGTCTAGGCGCCCCCGGGTGCGTCGCAACGACGGGGCGGGGGATGCGATCAGTTGCTTTGCCGGGAACCGTCCTTCTCGACGTCGGAGGGAGCCTCTTCGGCGGCCTCGAGATGGGTGGCGAGCTCGCCGTTCGACTTCAGCCAGAACGGGATCTTGAGGCCCAGCATGTTGTCGCCATCATTCTGGTTCACTAGCCCCAGGGGACTATTACCGGTTGGACCACAGGGCCAGGGGTCACCGCACTGGATGAAGCAGTTGTCGTAGGCCTCGGCACACTCGTCGAGGGTGCCCCCCAAGTCGAGGCATCGCTGCTCAATCCGGCTGCAGAGGACATCGCACCGACAGGTGGGATTGGCCATGGCGGCGGAGGTGGCCCCTAGGCCGAGGATGAGAACGAGGGCGGCAAGAACAGAGTAGCGATAGGACATGGAATGTCCCTCCTGAGTTGGACATCGAGCGGAATTGCTCGGTATCGAGTCACCTGATCGCCGCCCGTCGATGTACCTTCTCGGTGTGGGGCCGCACCCCATGTCGTCCGTCGGCGGCGATCTATTAGGTACTGCGACGTTCCCAGGAAAAAGCGTCCAGCCGACTCGAATTTTTCTGTGGGCAAGCCCCTAGCCATGCTCCCTACCCACCAGGCCGTTGTACGGCGGCAGAAACCGCGAGGAGGAATTCAGATCGGTCTCAGCCGATAGCTTCAAAGTGCTGGTGCAACCTGAGCAGCACTTCGGCGTCGAGGGCCGCATAGACGAGCTGAGTCTCGCTCAAGGGTCGGTGGGTCCAATCGCTGGTTTGCTCGGTCTTGTCGAGGTGACAACCCAACTCCCTCGCGCAGACGGCCCGCAGACTGTGTCCGCCTTGGTCTTTGCCGGTGCGTTTTCGTCGCGAGCCTTCGAGGGTGTCGTAGACCTGCTCGAGCACCAAACCATGCCGCCCCAAGACCTGGCGTTCGAACGCCGCGTGGTGGATGACCTTGGTCATCTCGTGGCTTGCCAACAACGGCGCCAAGGGCGCCAGGTCTGTCACTTCGAGCACGTCGATCAGGTAGGTGCCCCGCGACCCGGCGAGCTGAATCAGGCAGAGCGCTTGGCTGCCCAGGGTGGTCTCGACATCCAGACCGACGACGCTTTCGCCCGCCAAGGCTGCAACCGCTGCATCGAGCTCTGTATCGGTCGCCACCCAGATCCACGGAGCGGCGCCGTCTCGACTGAGAACCGGTAGCTCCGCATGAGCTCCACCTAGCCGGTCCAAGTGTGCCGTATCCTGCTCTGTCGGAGCTCCGACGCTGACCGGTAGACGATCCAGGTGCTGAGGCTCCGTCCCGGATAGCCAACTCCAAGCGCCCGCCACATCCAGCAAGTAGCCGGCGACAACTTCTCGCTCAACCCACGGTGGCATCAAGGGTTGAAATTTGCTCAGACGATAATTCGGCAGCGCAGCGGCCACACCCGCCCACAGCGTCTCGTCCTCCCACAGCTCAATGTCTTGCAGCCGTGCCACCGCCCGATCGAAGCTGTCCTTGTCGAGATCCTCAGCCCGGATCTTGAGTAAGAAATTGTCGGCGATGACTTTCCAATCGCCGCCGACCGCTTCCAGCGCGTAGCGTAACGTGGCATTGATGCGACCGCCGGCAAACGTCCACCAGCGGATCTCCCCTGAGTCCACCTCGAGGCCGCTACAACCCTCCCCCAGGATGTGCCCCATGGCGGCACGGTGCTCAGCAAGCACCGCAGCTGCCTCATCACCGAGGAATCCGTAGGTTGTGTCGTCGGTCAGCACCCGCTGGATCTGCTGGCACACTTCACGACCGAGGAACTGGGGCAAAAAGCCACCCCAGGTCGGCTGACGACCCCTTGGAGCCGGCAACACGATCACCCTCCTGTCGTCATGTTGGACCCGCACCACAGCCCAGGCACGACCGCCCAACAGGAACGAGCTGACATCTTCCACTAGCCGATCCACGAAGGCTTGGGTGAGGGACCCGAGGGGCCGCCCTTCAGCAGTCTGTACGGTGTAGGTCTTGGGACTGGAGAAGACCGCGAAGAGCTCCATGAAGTTACGGCGACCGTATCGGCGTTCAGACTTGGGCCCGAGCACCAGCCTGCCAGAAACCAGCAGCAGGGCCCGGGTGCCGAGCAACCATCGAATCAGGCGGTCAAACTCCCCACGGTGCACACCTTGAAAGTCCGGCACACGGATCAAATGCGACCATGCATCCTCAGGGGTGATCCCGTCGCTGGCCAATGACATGGCGAGCAGTTGGTGGATCAGCGCCGGCCAACAACGCCCATGGACCTCAATGGACTCCACCCAGCCCGTACGCGCCAGCTCGATGAGGGCGATGGCTTGCAGGACCCCTTCGGTGGTCTCACAGAAGAAGGTGGTGTTGGTAACTTGACCTTCTCGCCGACCCGTCCGCCCCATGCGCTGGAGGAACGAGCTGACCGTGTCCGGTGCTTCAGCTTGCAAGACGCGGTCGAGATCGCCGACGTCGATGCCCAGCTCCAGCGTCGAGGTGCACACGATGCAGGCGTCGGAGCCGCGGTGAAAGCGCTCTTCGGCGAGCTCCCGCTCCTGCCGCGAAACGGCGCTGTGGTGCACAAAAACCGTGATGCCTGTGCGACGCATGTTCTCAGCCACCAACTCAGTGGTGGCCCGGGACTGGCAGAAGAAGAGACTTTTCTGACCTTTGGCCAGCCGAGCCGCGTGCTTCGCCAGCAGCTCCTGTCCAGGCCGATGCACCACCATCAACTGACGACGCCCCGGCTCTTTGGCAGGATCGACGACGCGCCCCCCTCGATGGGAGGTTCCTTGGAGCCAGCGCAAGATGGTCTGGGGGTTGCCCACCGTGGCGCTCAAACCCACCCGCTGGACATCGTGCTTCGACAGCCGCGCCAGACGCTCGACAAGGCTCATCAGATGGGCCCCACGATCACTTCCGGCCAGGGCGTGCACCTCGTCGACGACCACCACACGCAGGTCGCCAAATAACGCCGACTCGTCGACCCGGCGGGAGACCAACATGACCTCCAGCGACTCGGGCGTCGTCAACAGGAGGTCCGTTGGCTCCTTGAGGAACTTGCCGCGGGCATGGGTCGTCGTGTCACCGTGCCAAACAAAACGCCGTAACCCCACCATCTCGGTGTAGAGCCCGAGACGTTCCGCCTGGTTGTTGAGCAGAGCCTTGATCGAGGCCACATAGAGCGCCCCGACTCCCGAAGTTGGGGCATCCATGAGCTGGGAGAGGGTTGGAAAGATCGCCGCTTCCGTCTTGCCCCCAGCCGTCGGCGCCAGGACGACGGCGTTGAGCCCGTCGAGCAGGGCTTCCCCCGCCTCTTCCTGCACCGGCCGCAGGCTCGACCATCCCAACCGCGACACGATGGCCTGCTGCAGGCGGGGAGCCAAACGAGCGAAGACACTCACCAAACGTCCTCATGGGGAATGAGATCGTCCTCGTCTGCTTCCAGCGGCCTGAGCCCTTCGCCGTGCAGCGCCTGCTGTTCCTCGGGGCTGAGCTCTTGGGGAGCAAAGCCGTATTGCACCATCGGATCGTACTGCGGGTTTTCGTCGACGAGATCCATCTGCTCGATGAGCTGGCGGAGGAATTGACGGGGCACCACCCCCACATCGCCCTTGAACCCTTCCGTCACTTGGTTCACTAATTGGTGGATAAACTCCGGGCTGATCTTCTGATCGAGGCGCAAGGAATCCTGGCTCGGGAAGATCTCCCGGAGACGCAAGGCCACCCCGCGCAGGCGATCGGCATCAAAGGGCGTCAGCTCGAGCTGAGCCTGGCGCAGGCTAGAGAAGTTGCCTCGCTTGAGGAACTGAATGCGATCGTGCAGGGGCGCCAGGCCCGCCACCCCTTGGCGCGTGTCATAGAATTCTGGGGTGCCGGTAAAGACCCATAGCAGGCCCGGATAGGAGCCGGCGGCGTCGGCGATTTGACGGATTCCGTTGAGGGATTTATGACGCATGTCCGAACGCATGCGCAGGATCGTTTCGGCCTCGTCGATGACGATGACCAGGCCCGCATAACCCGCCGCCTTGACGATCTCGAGCACGCCGCGCAGATAGTCCAAGGCATCCCGGCTACCGATGTCGCCTTTGATACCCGCCGCCTTCTTGGCTGAGGCGGCGACGTTGCCACTGCCGCACAGCCAGGAGATCAGAGAACCCGCCTCGGCGACTTCGCCCTTCTGCTTGAGGTCGAAAATCGTTTGAATGACCCGGATGAAATCGGGCGGCGCTTGCCCCCCGGTCTTGGCGGTCAGGTCCTGATCGAGACGTTGCCGAACTTTGGCGTCGAAATCCGGCGCCGTCTCGTCTTCGCCGGCGGCGATGAGCCCATCCTCGATCTCGCCGATCCAGCGATCGAGGATGTCGCCCAAGGCTCCCCGCGGGCAGGACTGGGTGCCCAGCTCGGTCATCACCTTGCGATAGACATCGTCGAAACGGTGAAAGCGCAGGTCGTTGTCGGAGACCACCACGAAGCTGGTGACGAATCCCCGTTGCCTGGCGTCCAACAAGGACAGCCGCGCCATGAAGGTCTTGCCGCAGCCGTAGCCGCCGCGCAGAAACTTGATCGTGCCTTCGCCATCCTTGGCCAGGTCCAACTGGCGGTGCAGCTCACCCCGTTGCTTGTCGATGCCGACAGCAAAGGTATCGATGCCGCGCTCGGGAACGAGTCCTTTGCGCAGCGATTCGAAGATGTGTCGAATATCCCGTGGCGTCAACATGCTCAACCGCTACCTCCCTCACGGACATATCGTTTGACCCCGGCCACCGTGTCGATGCGGACGTCGAAGGGTATTTTCTGCCGGTGCTGCTCGAAGTTCCTAGAAAAACGCCGAACCCCCCGCGCCCCGCCGAGCATCTCCGAGGCCTCGCTTTCCGTCACCGTGCCATGGTCCACCAGATGTTTGAACAGATCCCGCACGCCGCCGGCCGGAAGGTCCTCGAGCCAAGCCAAATCCGCCGAGTCAGCTGAACCAGCCGAACCGGCTGAACCTGTCGCCTCCACGGAGCTGGCATCCTTCCCCAGCGGCTGTTCTGCGCTGGGTTCAGAGGAGGTCAGCGCCGCCCGCAGAACACTGACCGCGAACCGGGCCTGTGGACGACAGGGCACCACCTCGGCTGCGCCGCTGGGGTGGAAGAGCTCCACCCGTACCCGGCGCTCGGCTCGGTCGCTGAGGCGAAAGAACAGCTCGAAGGTCTCGCCGACGGTGGCTCGCACCAAACCACCGACCAACGTCGCGGGGCCCCGGGCTTGGCAGAGCTCCACCAGCACAGCATCTTGCTCCGGCACCCGCACCCCCACTTCGACGTGTCGTAGGCTGCCAAAATCGAGGGCCTGAGCTTCGACCTCCACCGTCACCTTCAAGCAGTGCATACCGGCAACCCCTTCGACGGCCTCGGCTGAGATGGCGTAACGGGTCGCGCTGCCACCGGCGGCCGAGCGATGCACCACGGTGAGCACCGGGATGACGCGCTCCTGCAGGCTGTTGCCGCCATGCACAAAGTTCTTCGTTCGCCGGCCCAGATTGAACACCGCCGTGCTCTCGGGGAAGATCACATGCCCCTCGACTCCGTCGTAACGCAGCTCAGACAAGGCGACCCGTACTTTGCCGTCTTCATCGGCTCCTACGGGAGAGAACACATGCCGCCGATTGGGATCGATCTTGCGGCCATGGTCGACGGTCATGCCGCGGGCGCTTGCGTCCAGCAATAGGAATCCATGGTCGGCGGTGAAAACAAAACGGCGTACTCCGGCGTCTTGCAACAGCCGCCAGGCCGAGCGAACTTTCTGCATGACCTGCTCAAAAGCCAACGGTCCCACCCCAGCCTCCCCCGCCTGGTCGGCCTCTCGGCTTCGCACCACGACCAGCCGGGCTTTGGCGATGGAGCGCCGCAGAGAGGCGCTGTCACGGCAGACGACATCTTCCAACTCCAACGATGGACAGGTCGCTCCCCCCACTCGATCGTGCATGGCACGACGACGGGTCTCGGCATCAGAGACGCGAAACTCGCCGGTCGAGAAGCCGAGGAGTTTCTTCCCGCCGGTTGAGAAGGCCGGTGACAGCTGACCGTTCTTACACACTGGAGCGAGGACGTTCATGCCCACTTCAGTGAGGGTGGGCAATTCCGCCAGGCGTGGTTTCAGATGGACCTCGGTGGCGGCGGTATCCACCAACTGACGGTGCAGCTCTTGGCCCATCTCGTAGCGAAAGGCATCGATGACGAAATACGCCGTGGTCGAGCCATCCTCCACCAGCGGCTTGACCACTTCGTCGAAGAGCGTCCTCTGTTGCAGGTTCGAGGCCGGTAGAAAGCCATGGCGACGACACAGGAGATTCCAATCGCGAGACCAGGCGTCGGCCCAGTGTCGCCATAGGGTGCGCAGGGAATCGAGGCGGTTTCTCAGGGTCTCGAACTCCGGCAGCTGCGGTTCGAGCAAACCAACTCGTTGCTCAAGGTGGCGGTGGGCTCGATCGACCGCCGCACCACGCTCGACGTAGGCATCGACCGCCAACCCCAGACTCTCACCGGCTGGCAGATGCGGGCCAGCGCGCAGGATCGCCTGGCCGAGGGCAGCCGCCACCTCCACCAGCTGCCAGCAGGAGACGCGCATCGGCTCTTTCTTCAGCCAGAAGGACTCCCTGCCTTGTTCTGGGGTCACCCGCCGCTCCGCCCAGGCCGCTGCGACATCCCATCTGCCCTCGTCGAGGGCGACCAGGGCGGCGGTCAACACCTTGCTTTCTTCGAAGCGGAAGGTGTCGATCTGGCCGAGATCTTCGGCCTGCGCCGCGTCGACCTCGTCGGCCAGCAAGGATTCGGTTTCTTCGGCGGTCTGCTGGTAGATGTCCGGGTGCCGGCGGCGGAGGTGCTGCGCGATGCCACAGGCGGCCTCGATCACTCCTCGGGTCAACTCACCAACCGTCGCCAGCAAAGGGCTGACCGGACGCCGCTTCAGGTCGTCCACATACTCGACGCAGAGGCACCAGCTGGCGACCGCAAAGGCCAAGTCCTTGGCCATGGGCGGCTCGGCCAATTGCGTTGTCTGGCCCCAAGTGGTGGGTAGGCCGGTCCACATCGTCCACTGCCGCCACACCAAGTCGCGGGCTTCGGACAAGTGCAGTTGACCGGCCACGAAACCCTCCGCCAACAGATCATCGAGCACTGCCGTCGGCTGCATCAAGCGCAACTGGGCGGCGAGGCCCCCTTCCCCACCGGCCAGCGCATCGCCAGCCAACACATTGCTGAGCCAAGCGTCCGCCCCGTCCAGGGTCAAGCCCCCCTGCTCGACCAGCAACTCCACTTGATCGGGGGGCGCCTGCCCCGAGGCGGCTTCGGCGACCAAGGTGCCCAAGGCTTTGCGAAAACGCACCCCAGCAGAATAAAGCTCGAGCAGTGGCGTTTCTTTGACGGAGTCCTCATTGAATCCCGGCAAATGGATGACCAGCGGAAGATTGTCGGCACCCCCGGTGACGCCCTCCAGCTCCATCATCAGCTGAAGATGGCTACCGCGGAATGCCCGCACTCTGTAGGGCAAGTCGCCGGTCTGATCCAAGGCCATCAGGCGATCGACAAAGGCGGAGTAACTGCTGTCAAGATCGAGCCAAACGACGATGCCATGACGCCGCACCCAGGTGCGTAGCTCGTCTTCGAGGAAGGTCGAGACTGGACCGGCCTGCCTTGGTTCGAGATTCAAGCTTCAGCACCTGAGCCGGCGAGCCGTCGGACGCCCTGGACGAAGTGGCCAAAGCTCGTCGAGCGTTGATTCTCGACGTCGAGCAAGGGCCCCAAACGCCGCGCGCCATCGATCTTGCGGAAGGCAGGGACCAACGACGCAAGCTCTCGACTGGGTGAGCCGAGCTGATCGGGCTGTCGAAACTTCTTTTTCTCCTGCTGCTTGGCCAAGTGGGTTCCATAGGCCGAATCGACCGCCGCCAAGTCTGCGAGATACCATGCCTCGAGCTCTCGGCAGGCGATGCGAATCAGTATTCCTTGCCGTCCGGTCCCAGTGCAGAGAGCCTGCAAGCGCGCTTTGACATCCAAACAGTCGGCGCTGTCCTGATCTCGAACGACGACAAACTTGGCCGCGGGATCGCGCCAAGCTTTGAGCTTGCGCGGAAGAGATGTTTCAAGATCGGACTTTCCTTCGTGGGGAATCAAAACAAACGGCGTATTGGCCGGCAAGATACGCGGCAGAAAGCCGTCGAGAAAGACCTTCATGGAGGGCTCCTCGAGCAGAAAAACCCATTTCACAGGCCGGCGCCTCCCAGCAACCCCTGCTTCCACAGGGCGCCCAAGGAATCCCCCGCCTCCACCAGCGCGCAGACTTGCGCATCCTCCTTCGCCCGCACCACGGTGGTGTAGCCGTCGCGCTTCTCCAGCCAGTAGACCTCCCCGACTTCGGCGGCGTTCAACAGATCGGGAGAGTGGGTGCTGGCCATCACTTGACCGCCCCGTCGTGCGTAATCGCGAAACTCTTCGACCAGCTCTCCCAGCAAGGTTGGGTAGAGCTGATTTTCAGGCTCCTCGATGCACAACAGGGGATGCGGCGACGGGTCGTGCAACAGGATCAGATAGGCGAACATCTTGATGGTGCCGTCCGACACGTATCGGGCGATGAATGGGTCGCGGAACGATCCGTCTTGAAAGCGCAGCACCAGACGCCCATCGACGGTCTCGGTGGCTTCGACTTTGGTGACGCCGGGAACCCGTTGTTTCATCTTGTCCAAGATCTCGGCGAAAAGCTTGGGGTGGCGAGCAAAAAGGTATTGCGTCACCAGGGGTAGGTTGTCTCCCTCTGGTGAAAGATGCTCGGCATAGCCAGCCTCTTGGCTTGGACGAGCCGCTTGAATGTGGAAATCGGAGAGATGCCAGCGCTCGATCAGACGACGGAAGCTGCTGACGACGCGAAACCGCTCGAATTGGCCCAGTCCCTTGATGGCGAGAATCTCAGGGGAATCGAGTTTCTGGGGCTCCCGCTGCATCTCGGCATTGGGTGTGCCGTAGTCGACTTCGTTGGTGACCGCGGTCCCCTCACCATAGTTGAAGTCGAGGAAATGCCACGGCTTGCCGCTCTGCCCTCGGCGATAGCGCAGGACCTCCTGAGCGACCACCGCTCGGCCGTCTTGCTCTTCGACCTTGAGCAGATAGGTGACCAGGGGCCCTTGATCCTCACGAAATTTGACCTCGAAGGTGATCGGGCCGGAGGCGCCGCGGCTGCGTACTTCCTTGAACCCACCACGGCGAGTGACGGCGACGTGCACATTGTCCTGCAAAGAGTCGCGGAGAAAACCGAAGACATCAAACAAGGTCGACTTGCCCGTGCCATTGGCGCCGACGAAGAGGGCAAGGGCGGGGATATCTTCGATCTGGACATCTTTGAAGACTCGAAAGTTCTGAATCTTCAGGCGCTCAATCTTCACGTCATCTCCTTCTTGCTGCTGCTGACGTCGCGTTGGCCGACGGCGGCCTGCGCCTCATCCTGCCACAGATGCAAGAGGTTGGCGGCGGGTTCGAAGTCCTTCAGAAGGGCCTGTCTGGCGTGGAGGGCTTGCGGGTGTTGGGCGACGTAGGCCGCACGGGCCTCCGGCTCATCGGGGGCCCGTAGACAAAACTCAGCCTTCTGCTTCTCCGAGAGGCGCAGCTCCATCTCCCAGACTTCCCTGGGCAGCGCGGACCACAGCCCCGGTTCGAGGATCGCCAGCTCGGCGACGGTTTGTTTGGAGTCGCCGCGGCCCATGCGACGCAGGGCCTCTTTCTCGACGGCGGCCAACGCCTCGTGGGGATGGTCGCGCAACCAGGCTTGGCGGTGGGGGCCGTCGCCGGCATCTCCGAGGTCGCGACCGGCGGGACGGTAGGGGGCCTCTTCGATGCGGAAGTCGGGGCCGATTTCGTCTTGCAGGCGGAGCTCCCAGGCCCAGGCGCGCTGCGGGTGGTAGCGCCAGAAGCAGCCGTGGGCGACGCCCAAGGACGGATCCTTCTGGCATTTGGCGTCGACCCGGGTCGGCCAGTAGCCCATGGCGAGGTGGGACCAATCGTAGTCTTTGTTGCCCTTGGGGCTGGCGACGGCGAGCTGCTTCCACCACTTTTTGGGGTCTTTCCACTGCGGTTCAAGCAGCGCCCACAGGGCGGCGGAGTTGATCATCACACCGTCGTCGAGGTCGGGCAGGTAGCGGGCGTCGATCTCGCGGGCGGGGCATTTGGCGTCGGTGGGCAGGGGCCCGCGGTCGGCACATTGTTCGACGTCGGCGACGAAGGCGGCCAGCTCGTCGCGGGCCTTTTTGACCTTGGCGAATTGTTGCTCCGCTTCCCTGGCGGCTTTTTTGTCTGCCCCGTCGCGGGCACCCCGCAGGTCGAGGAGACGACCTTCAAAACGGGTCAGGGCCGGTTGCAGATGATCCGCCAGCAGGAGGCGCAAGGTCTGACCGTCGAAACGGTGGATGTTGACCCAGGCGACGAAGCTGCGGTTGGCGGACGACAGGGGCCAGTGGATGGGGCGGTTGTCGTACATGCCCTTGTGCACGTCTTTGAAGAAGTCGAGGGCCAGCCACTCGCGTAAGCTCTGGCGCTGGGTGCCGATCAGCAGGCCATAGGTTTCCCATGCCGCATGCAGCGGTCGGGTGGCGGCATGGTCGAGGCTGTCTCCCGTTTCGTTGGCGTCGAGGGTGAGATTCAGAAAGAGCAGACCGGCGGGTAGGGCATGGCTCAAGTCGTCCTTCGTTGGGTCGAGGACCCCTTCGCCGTGGGGGCCGAAACGGCCGAGGGCGACGCCCAGGGCGAAGCTCAGGTGGTCGGTGGGGGGTTCCGGGTCGAGCTCGGGTTCGTAGGGGGGCAGGGGCTCGCCTTCGGGACGGTCGACGGCGGTTTGGGCCCATGCTTGGGCGTGACGCCAGGGGGAGGGGCCGGGTTGTTTGAATTCTACGGAGGGTTCGCGGTGGGATTCATGTTTAGTGAACGCACGATCAATCAAGACACCGATCTCGCTGGCATTGGCGATAGGAAATAGGGGGAGACGATTGACGTCGCCGACCTGAAAATTAACAGTGGGGTTCAGAGCCGCCAGAGTCTGCCGCGCACGCGTTGAATTCATGGCGCAGACAGTACTCGCGAGATCTTCGGGGAAGACCGAAGAGCCCGCATCACCAAAAATACTCGGATATCGATGAACGCGAGCGCTGAACGTGGAACCGATCATCGAAAAGGCGATGCCGCAATCGAAATATGAGTGCCTATTAGGTGTCCCGTTGCCACCTCCCTTCGACCCGAAGGCGTCATACACCGTCTGCTTCTCAAGCCCCTGCAATCTCCATTTGACAAGGTACTCAAGAGGTTCAAACCACTGGGTGCCAACCGCTCCCTTAATATACGGAACCCATTTATTTTCTATTGATGGCTCCACCCCGAAGACCGTGGGAATCAAGCTTGACGACAGCTCCCAAGGCCGCCGCAGAAATCTCACGTTGTTCGCGGTCGCCAGCCCTTGTCGAGCTGGCGCAATCTTGCTGAGAGGCTCCCTACTCAGAAAGAGGTCCAGCAGCTCTTTGTCCCACCAGTACACCACCGGCCACTCCGGCACGACCTTCAACGCCACCGAATCGAACTCATAGCGTGCAACCTGGCAAAGCGTCGCAGCGCGTTTCCGTTGAGTTTCTCCAACCTGTGTGACCGTCGTATCACCGAACGCCTTGAGAGCAATTGACCTCCCGCTGCCCTGAGCTTTCCCAAAAACAGTTGTCACTACAGACACCACGACCTGTGCAGCAGAGATCTCTTCAAATGCACCTGAGGACAGATCATGCATCGCCCGCAGATCAAAGTGCTTCAGCAGATGCTTCCGCAACCCCGCAAACTGCTTGATAAACATCCAATTCCGCATCGTCAACATCGCCGACACGCCACCCTCGCGCACCAGCTCCAGCCCCCGCAGCAAAAACGCCGCGTAGAGGTCCACCTTGCCGAGCTTGTAGTGCTGGGTGACGTACTCCGACGCAGCCATCTTCGACGTCCCTTGATACGGCGGATTCGCTACCACCAAATCGTAGGTCCCTTCCCGCACCAACCGCGCAAAACGCACCCCCGCCGCCAACTGCGCCCCCCGCAGCCGCAACCCCAAATCGTCGCCCTGGCTATGACGGCTCAAAAAGCTCTCCAACCGGTCGAGCAAGGTCGCCTTGGCCTGCTCACGGTCCATGGGCTGCCGTGGCGTCTCGGCGAAGCCGTCGAAGAGATCCCCCTGCGCCGGTGGACGCCGCCCGAGCTCGCTTTCGTGCTGCTCCAGGGCCTCCTCCACCGCCCGATCGATCTTGAGCAGGCTGCCCAGGTGGTCGGCCCCCCGCAACGCCTGCACGATGGTGTCGGTCAGCTCGCCGGGGATGCCGGTCTCCCGCTCCACCTGCCGACGCAGCTCGTCCAGGGCCGGGTCGTTGTCCGGCAGGCTCGACAACCGCAGATTCGACGCCACCAGGTTGAGACGTTCGGGATGGGCCCCCGGCGCCAACTGCTGGGCCTTCAACCACAGGGCGGCGGCGGCCATCTGCACGGCGCGGGGGTCGAGATCGATGCCGTGCAGGTTGTGCGACAGGATCCGTTCGACGATCTTGGCGTCACTCCAACGGGGCTGCCCCGCTTCCCCTCGGTGCCGCGCCTCCTCACGGTAGAGGGCCAACAACAGGTCCATGGCCACCACCAGGAAATGCCCCGAGCCCACCGCCGGATCGAGGATCTTGAGATGCCGCACGCTCTCGGGGGCCTGCGCGATGGCGTCCTCCGGCATCGGTTGCGGCACATAGTAGGCCCAGCGGCGCTCCGCCTCGCCGTCGAGGGGCATGAGCTCGGTCAGTGACACTTCCCCGGCCTCACGGCGGGCCCGCCATTCCGTCCGCCGCTGCTCCAGGCGATGCAACGTGCCGTCGGCCTCCACCTCCGCCGTCCAGCCGTGTTTGCGGCAGGTGGCCAACCACATGGGGCCGAGGCTGTTTTGCAGCAGCCAGTCCACCATGTAGCGCTCGGTGAACATCTGCGTCTTGCTGGCGATCTCGTGGGGTGCAACTTTGCCGCCGTCGTTGAGCTTGGCGTCGAGGGCTTCCCGCTCTGGGTCGTTCCAGTATTGGTAGACCCAACCCAAGGTCATGTCGTCGCTCCAACAGCTCTCCAGCTCCGACTTGTCGAAGGCCGCCACCACGTAGCGCAGGGTGGCGGCCGGTATGGGGATCAGCTCGGCGATGCCGGCGGGTCCGTAGAGCCCCGGCAGGTCGATGGCCAGCTCCTCGAAAACCAGCCGCAGCAGGAAGGCGTAGCCCTCGGTATCGTCCCCCTGTACCAGGGCCGGTGCCAGCTGACGGAAATCCTTGTAGGTCGCATTCTCCCAACCGGAGGTCACCACCGGCAGCTGGCGCAAGGCCACCCCGTCGGCGTCTTTGGCTTCCATCAAACGCAGCAAGAGCAGACGATTGAGCAGGGTGTAGGCCGCCTGCTGCTCCGCTTCGAGGCGGTAGTCCTCAGCTGTGCGCCGGGCCTTCCCTTTGCCTTGGCCATCTTGGGCCCGCACCTGCTCCCGCATCCACGACTCGAAACGTCGTCGCCGGGTGCGCTTCACTGCGTCGAGCCCCGCATCGCGGGCCCGAATCGCCAAGCGGTAGGTCGACTCGGTGGCCCCGTGCAGATCTTCCAACAAACGGGCCCGCATCGCCCGAATGGTCGACGATAGGGCGCGCTTGGCCTCGGAGGTCATGGTCATGATGGAAAACCTTTACAAAGCACGACAGGTCCGATCGCAGCAGCACCGCTCACAGTAGCGCCACTCACAGTAGCGCCACTCACAGTAGCCGAACCCGGACGCCAGCGCGGATCGCTTCGAGCAAGCGACCTCGCACTTCGTCGAGCAACGCCTCGACCTCGGCCTCGGTCCGCAACTCGCGATTGTGTAGCTCAAGATCCAACCGCTGGATCAGGGGCTGCTCGCCTTGGCTCAGCAACTCGTCCAGCAGGTCGTTGGCTTGCTCCTCGGCCCGTTGCAAGTCCAACAGAAACCGGTCCTCGAGGTCGGCGAGGGTCGGCGCCACCGCCTCCACGGTGGTGTCGGTCGTCGCCTGGCTCAAAGGCCGCAAGACGCGATGGGAGCTCTCGCCGGTCAGGGTGCTGAAGCCTTCCCTTCCTCGGATGCGCTCACGGGCCTGGTCGGCCTGTTCTTCCTGCCATTGCAGCAAGCCTTGACGCACCTTGGCATAGGTCTGCCGAAGGGTGTCGAGGTCGCCGTCGAAGCTGTCGATGTCGCGCCACGGTCGTTCTGACTCCAGATGGGTTTCGAGACTGGCAATGAGAATGTCGAGCGGCATGGCGGCGTCGAGCTCCGCCAAGACTGCCGATTCCATCGACGAGGCGGGGCGAGTCGAGTCGGCGAGCTGTTGCAGCTGAGCAGCCTGAAAGCTCAGCTGCTCCTGGGCCCGGCGCACCTTGGCGAGGGCCTCGTCGGTCAGCTCCGCGTCATAGAGCTGTAGCAGCTGCACACCGTCGCGCAACACGTCGAGGTGTCGCTTGACCAACAACACCGTCGGCTTGGTCTGGCGATAGGTGCGGATGCACTGCTCGAGGGCGTCGCCGAGCCGTTCCAAGGTGGCGGGATGGGACGGCGAACCCGGCAAGCGATTCAACCTCGCCTGCACTGAACGCAAGGTGGCGGCCAGCCTTGGGAAGTGAAGGGCGACGGCATCGGCGATGGCGTGGTCCTCTCGGTCCAAGGGATAACGCAAGCTCTTCTCGAAGAACTTGCAAATGCGCGCTCGGGCCTGGAATCCGACATCGTCCTCACCGGCCGGAAAGAAGGTCGCACGGCGAAAGGCTCGATCCTTGTCGAAGAGATCTCGCACACCGGCATCACGCACTGCCGTGATCTCGGCGCCACTTTCCGGCTGGATCTTCACCTTGCTAGCCCGCAATAAGCCCGCCACACAGGCCCTGACCACATTGGCGGTGTAGCCATAGGGAGGAGATCCGAGCTCCGTCAACAAAGCGGTGCCCCCGAGTCCCCCTGCGTTCTCCAGGGCTTCCTGCACGCGACGCGGCACCACCCCACTACAAGCTGGCACGTAGCGCCCAGCGTCGAGCTCGAGAATGCCCAACTCGTCCGGCAAGAACTTCGGCGAGGGCCCGGAAAGGTCGTCGGCTACCAGTTGCAGCAACTCAGAAGGTTGTACCTGCGTCGCGACGAAGTAAGGAAAAAGATCGCGCAGCACCCGAGCCGCCACTCCCTGAAGGGCCAGAGCGAAGGAAGCACCCATATTGGAGGGCACAAAGGGCTGACCGCGGAAGTAGATTCGGCCCGCCATCCAAGCGGCCGCCACGGCGTCCTTGACCTCGGTCCCCAGATCCTCGATACGGTTTTCTTCCTGTTGCAGGAGGAGCTTGCGCTTGGCTTTGAGGGACTCCCGCCTGGGTTTGTATCTCTTTACCATGGCTCGGGATCGGTGCAGCTCCCGAGCCATGTGCTCGAGCTGATCGGTCTCCCCCGCCACCCATACCAGGCGATCGTGCAGCTCGGTTTCGCCGCTGCGTCGGGTCCAGTGGCTTTCGATCCGCTCGTCTTGGACCAAGTGGCGGAAGTCGACGCGAATCGACGCGGCGTCCCGGGGGTCCAGCAGCACCACATCGTCGACCTGTCGACCGTCGGAGTACACCCCTGCCCAAGGGAACGGTCGCCCTTCGAGACGGGGGCGATCCGGCATGGCCAACAAGTGCTTCAAGCCATCTTGCACGATGTCGCTGATCGCTTGCCGCGGCACCCCGGTGTCGCGGCGCTCACGCTCCCATTCTTCCGCCGCCGAGCTTTGGATCTTGTAGCCCAGCTTCTCGGAGAAGCCGAGCAGGTTGCGTCGCCGCAGCTCTTCGAGGGCTTCCTCCACCTCGTGGGTCAGGTTGCCTCGGTCGACCCGGTCATAGAGACATTGGGCCACCAGCCGTGCCGTGGTCGGCAAGGTGTCTTGAATCAACTCGAGCAGCGCCACCACCTTGGCGGCCCGCAGCAGCAAGGCGTCGGCCGCAGCGGTGCAATGGTTGAGAATGCGGGCCATGGAATCCTGCACGTCCGAGTCGAGGGCCGTATGCTGTACCTCGTAGATCTGATCCACCGTCACCAAGTCGCCGAGCGGACGATCCGCCAACTTCTGATCGCGAAACAACTCGCCCAAGAGCTGCAACAGCCCACGGATCGCCTGATCGTCCCCTTGGGCACGGCTCGAATGGGTGCGCAAGGCGCTGGTGAGCTGCAAGATGAGGTCGATCTGACTGGGCAGCATCGGGTAGACCTCGACAAACTCCTCCACCGTGATGAGGTCACATTCATAGGCATAGAGCTTCAGGTCCGGCCGGTGGCGCTCGAATAGATCTCGCAGTTGGGCCTCAGCATGGGGTTTCTTCTGCAGCAGCCGTTTGTGGACGACGTCGCGAATATTGGTGGCCGCCAGATGAACCCGCAGCTTCGGCGGAAAGCGATCCTTGGCCCAAATGAGAAACGACTCGTCGGCGGCTTCGTCGAGCTTCTGCTGTCCTAGGGCAAGCAACCACGCCTTCCCCTTGAGAGTTGCACCGAGGGCCGTGCCGAAGGCGCGCAGGCGATCGACTCGATCCTTGCTGGTCAGCACATACTGCGACACCTCATCGATGACCAGAAAGAGGGTCGCCTCGGGACGGCGAAAGCTCAACATGTCGCCGATCGCTGCCACCGCTTCCTCCGGTGACCTGGAAGAGCTGTGGGTCCCCGCCCGGCTGGTGTACCAGCTCATCGGATCGGTATAGCGTTCGGGGTACATCACCGCCATCACCTGGGAGAACTCTTCCTCGGCCAGGGACTTGTCTTTGATCTCTGCCCAAGGTTGGTGGAGCACCTGCAGCGCGACCTGCTCAAATCGTCGCCAGTCACCATCCCGTTCAAGGCCAAGCTCAAAGTCCGCCACCAGAGGATCGGTGCTGCAATAGCCCAACCGTTCCTGCACCTTGCGCACCGCCACGGCATGGATATGCTCCCGGTCCCGGGCCACGCCGCCCACATCGAAGACCACGGCGAGGGGATCGACTTTCCGCCGCAGAGCCGCCCAGGCATCCCGCAGCTCGTCTTTCTTTGGAGAGGTATCCCGACCTAACCAAGCTTCCGACAGCGAGGTGCCATCGGGCAGGGCTTTGCCATCCAGGGCCAGTCCGAAGAGCTTGGCGAAGCTCGATTTACCCGAGCCATAAAAGCCCGAGATCCAAACCGTCGGTAGCTCCGGGCCGCCGGGCTTGTCGAGCTCACTGGCGATATTGCGCAACAGCTTGACGTATTGCTCGTGGATGCCGCTGGGCACCCGAAGATGGTTAGGATGCCCCTCCGGCCAACCGCCGGTGATGATGTATTCGGAGACTTCGTTGGCCAGCTTCTCCGGGTCCTGCTCATGGAAGTAGACCACCGGAGGGATGTCCCTTGTCACCTCAAGCTCAAAAAGATCTCGAATCAGCACAGAATCGCTCACGGGTATATGTCTCTCATGGAAGCGTGCCCCTCACGGATAAGTCGTCCCTACGGAAAGTAGCCCCTACGGATAGATACGCGGTCGATAATCATTGTCCGGCTCGAGCATGCCCATGAAGGATAGCCCGGTGAGCCCGCGACGCTCGCCGGGATAGAGCAGCACCACAGGTACTTGCGCGGTCTGGCCATCGAGGTGGCGCAAGAGAGCCGAAGATCTGAAGAATGGATAGATGGCGCCGGCTCGGCCGATCAATGCCAGCGTGCGATCGACGTTCTCTGGATGCTGGCGGGCGTAGTCCCGAATGATCCGGCTACAGTCAGCCGCGAGACCGTCCGGCCCCTCGATCAGCGGCACCAGCTTTGACTTCAGATAGCCGAGACCACGTTCGAGACCAATACCCGCCGACTGCTGCTCCATCCGGACCACCCGCTGAGCCCAGTCGCTCCCTTGAGCTCTGATCCGTTCGAACAAGAGCTGCTGAAGGTCAATCGCTAGCACCATCCAGCCATGGGTTCTCAAATCGTCGCTGAGCCGTTGCACCTCACGGCGCAACTTCAACTCTTTCTCCGGCTCGTACTGAACGATAGCGAATCGATAGTTGCGCATCGTGCTGATGCGAGGGCCGTCGGGGTGAATCAAATCACGGCGCAGGGCGGCAAAAGCCTTCTCCAGGTCGGTTCGATGAAACAGCGGTAAGCTCATGCCGTCTGCCTGACGCCGGTCTGGCTGAAGTCGGTCTGGCTGACGTCAGTCAGGCTCAGCTCGCCGTCCCGAGGCAGGTTGGCCTCAGCCCAGGCATTCAGATCGCTATAGCGCCAGTCCAAGGCTATGAGATCTGCCTGGCGATCGTAGTCCAAGCCCGGCAGCCCTCGCAGGCGGTCCTCAAGGTAACGCCCTTCGAGACCCACGGACAACAAATAGGGGTTGTCGAAAAGGGTTCCCTCGAAACGGATCTCGCGCAGCAGATACATCAAATACTCGAGTGCTTCGTCGCTGACACCAGGCACGACGACCGGTCGGGGATCGCGTTTTGACGCCACCAGCCCCGCAGCCAGGGCGGCCGAAAGTAGCTTGCTGGCAAATTGAATGCGGGTCGACATCGACCACCGGCCGGTTCCGTAGACACCCACCCAGCCCACCACCAGATCGCGGGTCACTTGAGGGCGGGCGCCATGGCGTCGAGCCACCAAGTAGTCACCGGAGAAACTGCGGTAGAGGGGATCGGCCAGCTGAAGGTGCCAGTGGCAAATGGCTCGGCGTGTGTCAGGGGTCATGTGGGGCCAACGGTGGAGAGTCGCCAGAGCGGACGGGAAAGCGTCGAAGCGGGCCCGCATCACTGATAGCAAATGCCGCACCTTCGCCATGCTTCGCGCCCCAAACCAATACTCATCAAAAGCCTGCGTGGCGGTCACATGCTGCGAACCGTCTGTGTGCAGCCAGTAGGCACGAGCATCCTCGACCTCGAGCCCACACTTGAGCAGCCAGGTATGGACCTGTGTCGCCTCCAGGGGTTGCACGCTCACTGGGTACTCCGAAAATGTGGCAAAGGGTACTCCTCCACCAACGGTGCCAGACCCGCCACCAGACTGCGGAGACGCTGGTCCAGATTGGCCGGTGGCGTTCCCTGGATGCGTCGTCCCACAGCCGTCACCGTGGTCCGAGCCTCGCCATGCCCACTCACCCAATCGAGGAAGCGCTGCGCATTCCAGGAGTCCTCAATGCCGTCGACGAGCCCGGGCAGTGCCTCTTCCGGCAGTCGACCGGAACCCTTGAGCTCCTGCAATCGGTCGTCGATTCGCTCATCGACCGCGAAACCAAAATTGTAAAGCGAGAAGATGTGGTCTGGATCGTGGTTCTGCTGCCGAAGCTCAGCGTCCTTGAGCCGTGCCGCCTCGCGCACACTTTGCAATACGGCCCAGCGCCAGGTGCGCGGCAGCAGACGACGCAAAAGGTCCTCACCACCAAACTCCGACATCAAATCTGAGCGCCACCAGCCCAGCCTCTTGTCTTCGCCGCTCTCACCTGCCCAAGCGACGACAATCTGGGCCGTCAGCACAAGATCGATCTCCGAGCTGAGGATCGGCACTCGATCGGGTCCATCAGGCGCATCTTCGTTGGGCTCGTCTTTTAGAATCATCGTCTCGGACGTCATCGTACGATTGTATGCGACTTCGCAAAGGGACCGAGGGCAGGAGATCAAATCTCTGCACGGTTCGGGGTTGCTTCGATCCCACGAAGTCCGCTGAAACGCGATAGCCCCTGGATCCTCTGACCGGCCATCTGTCGCGTTTATTCAATGAGGTCCGAGCTAGATTACTCAGTCGATACGGCCAGCGGGTCAGTCAATCTAAAGGAAGTCCGCCCTGGTGAGTGACCAGGCACCGACTGTCTCAGAACAAGTCGGAGGCGACCTACGGCAGCTTCGTGCAAAATAATTGACAATCGGTCTGTCGTCTATATAATCTCCTGCCGCTAGGTCCAAGGGCCGGAACCCGCTGGACCCCACCGCCGGACATTGTCAGACTCACAACTTGCTGTTAGGAGATCTCCGCATGCGTTGCTCTAAAGCTGTGCTTCGCACGTTCGTCCTCGGCTGCCTGCTGGCCGCCGCTTCACAGGCCACGACCGTTCCACCCGTCGATGCCTCGAGGGCAGTCGACACCGCCGATCTCATCTTCACAGGTCAAGTCGTCGCCATGGAAACCGCGACTAGCCTGGATGGGCTCTATCCCTTCACTTTCGTCACTTTCGGGGTCGCCGAAATCCTCAAGGGCGCTGTCGAAGGTGAAGAGCTGACCCTACGCTTCGAGGGGGGTGATCTCGAGGAGCGCCAAGAGACCCTGGAAGTGGTCGGCATGCCGCAATTCGAGCTCGGGGACGAGGTATTGCTCTTCGTTCGCAACAACGGCAAAGCGGCCTGCCCCTTGGTGGGTTGGTGGCAAGGGCGACTCGACTTCGAGCTGCACCCGGCGACCGGGAAACGCCTGCTCGTCGACCACCGTGGACGTGTGGTGGAGAGCGTCGGCACCGAGGGTTGGCAGGCCGGGGAGGTGCGCTACGACAAGGCCGAGAAACGCCTGATGGGCACTGCCCCGAAAGCCCAACTGCTGTGGCAGGAAGACGTCGTTATAGAGGACGACACAGACTCGAAATCCGGGGAGTATGAGGGGGTCAGCGCTGAAACTGTAATCGACGATCTGCGCCAGCTGGTCGAGGCGCGCCGGACCCGGAAGAGTTTCATCCGTCCCGAGACGGTGCGCTCGGCCAGCCCCCTCGATGTCCCAGCCTCCATGTCCGTCACCGCCATGGCTCCCATCCGCTGATCCTCAGACCCGGCCAACCAAGGAACTCAATCGATGACTTCTCGAAACATGATTCTTGTCCTCCTCGCTGGCTTCCCCATCCTGTTCACAGCTCAAGGAGCGTCCGCCTACGACTGGTACGAGTGCCGAAGCAACAAGCAGACTTGGGATTCGAACAACGTGACGTTCCGTCCCTCTTCCGTCTCCTTTCCCTCCGGCTCCGCCTGGCGCACCTCCGTGGAAGCCATGCGAACCGCCTGGAATACGGCCCCCGGCACCCAATTCGACTTCGCCTACAGCTACAGCTCTTCCAGCACCTACAGCACGGATGACGACACCAACTCGATCTTGATCACCAACACCTACAACTACAACGGCGCCCTCGCCGTCGCTCGTCTCAGTTTCAAATGGTGCCTCTGGCCTTTCTGGGGCGGCAAGCTCAAGGAAGCGGACGTGCTCTTCAATCCCGCCTATTCCTGGGAGAATTCCGTCAATCCGACGTTTCCACCGAATCCGTGGTCGCCTTACAACTCGACCCTGGTGGGCATCCACGAATTGGGCCATGCCTTCGGCCTCGGTCATGAGGACGACGAGATGGCCACCATGAATAGCATCTACCCAAACAGCGGCTCCCTGGGGCAGGACAACGACCTCGTGCCCCACGGCGACGACGTGCACGGCAATCGTGCCGGCTACGGCACTTCGGGCACCGCTCGGGATCTCTATGCCTCGACCTACTTGCGCAGCAGTGCTGGAAACTCGCGCTACATCACCGCACCGTCCACCCTGTACCGCTCCCCTACGAGCTTCCAGTTCTCGATGGGTAATCGAGGCACATTGAACGAGACTTCGGTGGGTGTGAAGTTCTACCTCTCCACCGACCGCAACATCACCTCGAGCGACTACCTGGTGGGGTCCGCAGGCTTCTCGATGGACCAAGGCGCCACGGTGACCCGCACGGTGAGCATCACCGCGAGCTCCTCGATTCCGGCGGGGACCTACTTCTTCGGCTGGATCGTCGACCCCGAGAATTACATCGCAGAAGCGGATGAGGGCAACAATTCCGTAGCCCTCACCTCTCCGACCGTCCTGGTCAACCAGACCCCGCCCAATGCCTGTTTCACGCAATCCACCTCCAACGGCAGCCCTCCGCTGACGGTTTTCTTCAACGCCGCTTGCAGCTCCGATCCGGACGGCTCTATCGTCAGCTACACCTGGGACATGGGGGATGGCACGATCCGCAGCGGATCGAGCTTCAGCCACACCTATTGGAACAGCGGCTTTTACACAATCCAGCTCACCGTACGGGACAACCACAACCTCACCGGCACCAAGTTTTCCTGGGTAGAAGTGCACGGTGGGTGTGAAGAGTGGATCGTTCCGACGACCGGCGGCGGGGCAGCCAGCAAAGAGGCCAGCACCGGGAACGCGGCGTTGCCCTGCCAACCTCTCTGATCTCTGCCCTCGGTGAATTGACGTCGCCTCGTAGGGTGCCTAACCCGATGACGTCAGCTGTCGGCTGAACGGCAGCGCAATCGCTCCCGCCCCTTCCCGACCCCCGGTCGAGAAGGGGCGTTTTTGGTTTCGGGCCGATGGCGGGGCGTTGTCTCGAGGTCGCGGCAGAGGATCATCGCCCAACCGGCCGTGCCAGCGTTATGTGACGTATCACAGTCTCAACTCAAGACAGAAAATGCCTTCTGAACTATCCAAGAGCCAACTATCCAAGAGCCAACAAGTGGTTGAAACAACTCGCTAAAAATTTCGTCCCTCCGGGACGCCGGAGATAGCTACCCACAGGTGCTTGATACCGAAACTAGCCAAGCGGACATAGTCGCTCGGCAGTTAACTTGCACGGAATCACTCGGCATATGCAATTTAACAGTCCCTCTTGTCTTCACCAGCGAGAACCGCTAGGCTCGAAACACACCGAACCGTCGCACAACGAAAGACGACAGGAGATCGACGAAATGCCGCAAACGGAGCCAGCGGGTCATGGAAAATCTCTCGCCGAAACGACCACGGCGATCAAGAACCTCATCGCCTCGGACCTCGACGTCAACATCGAGCTCGGGGAAATCGGCGATGACGTCTCGCTTCTAGAAAGCGGGCTGGCTCTCGACTCGGTGGTGATCGTCGAGCTGATCTCCCTCTTGGAGCAGAGATTCGACTTCCAATTCTCGGATGAGGACATGAAGCCCGCCCTCTTTGAAAACCTCACGACTTTGACGCAGTTCGTCGTCGAGAAAACGGCGTAGGCCGCCTCAGGAGAATCATCATGCTCAACACGTTCAAAGACAAAACTGGACTCACCCGAAACGGTTTCGTGACCAACTACCCGAGCTTTCGCTACTGGCGTAAACCCATGGCGGAAGCGGGAATGGCCGAGAAGCCGTTGAACATCTACGTCCACATCCCCTTCTGCACTCAGCGCTGCGGCTACTGCTACTACAAGACGGAAACCCTCCAACAGAACAGCAAGAGCAGTATCGAGCGTTATGTCGACGCCCTATGCCGCGAAATCGAGATCGCCGCCAAGCACTTCCACCTGGGCAAGCGGCCGGTGGTCACCATCTACTTCGGCGGCGGCACTCCCACGGTGCTCACCAAGGACCAATTGACGGCGATCATGGACACCCTGCGGACCCACCTGACGATCACCGACGGCCTCGAATTCACCTGCGAAGGCGAGCCGGTGACGCTCAGCCAGCGCAAGGCCGACATCATCCAGGCGGCGGGCGTCAACCGGATCAGCCTCGGCGTCCAGTCCTTTGACGACGAGATCATCTCCATCGCCGGGCGCCGCGACACCGAGGCCGATGGTGTGAAGGCCATCGAGATCGCCATGAACACCGGTGCCTCGGTCAACATCGATCTGATCAGCGGGCTGGCCGGCGAGACGCCCGAGAAGTGGCAGCACTCGGTGGAGCGCGCCATCTCGACCGGCGTCCAGAGCGTCACCGTCTACAAGCTGGAGATCTTCGCCAACACTCCCTACTACGCGCAGATCGGCAATAAAGAGATCGCCATCGCCTCTGACGAAACGGAGCTCGACTACATCCGCTACGCCTCCGACGCCTTCCGGGCGGCGGGCTACAAGCCGATCAACTTCTTTACCTTTACGCGCGGTGGCGGCTACGAGCAGGAGCACACCACCAACATCTGGCACGGCGAGGACCTCTACGCCTTCGGCACCTCCGCGTTCGGTTATCTGAGGGATTTCGGCTACCAGAACACCAGCGCCATCCCCGTCTACTGCGACACGGTCGAGGCGGGCGAGCTGCCGATCTACCGTGGGTACGCCTACAACAGCCTCGACCGCCTGGTGCGTGAGGTCATGCTCGGCATGAAGATGATGCGTCTCGACTTGAAACGGCTGCAAAAGCGGCACGGTTTCAACCTCCTGCGCCTGTGCGGTCCCACGGTCGAGCGGCTGGTTGAGCAGGACTTGGTGACGGTCAGCGACGAGGCGATCACCCTGACCGAGCGGGGAACGCTCTACGGCGACTCGGTGGGCCGCGCCTTGGGCGCCGCCCTGGAGGAGCTGCAAGACGACGAGGTGCGCCCCAACCCGGTGCTGGATGTCGCCGAGGAAACGGCTGCGGAAGCGGCGTTGGCCAGCTGAAATCGGGGACCGCGATGAGCGAGAAGAGAGTCGCCCTGGTGACCGGGGCCAATCGTGGCATTGGTTTCGAGATCGCCAAGCAACTCGCCACGGCGGGCCTCGGGGTCGTCCTGAGCGCCCGCGACGAGGACCGGGGTCGGCGTGCGGCGGCGGCGCTGGCGGACGAGGGCCACGATGTCCGGCCCTGTCAGCTCGACGTCACCGACCCGGCGAGCGTCGGTCGGGCGCTTGCCTTCGTCGAGCGCAACTTCTCGAGGCTCGACGTCCTGATCAACAACGCCGCCGTTTCCCTCGATCGCAAGACGACGCTCCTCGAGGTCGAAGAAGACGTCGTCCGCGAGACCTTCGAGGTCAACTTCTACGGTCCCCTGAGGCTCTGCCGCGCCTCGATCCCCCTGATGAAAAAAGGCGGCTACGGCCGGATCGTCAACGTGTCGAGCGGCCGGGGGTCGTTTACCAAGCTCGCCGCCGACGGTCCCGCCTACCGGATCTCAAAAACCGCGTTGAACGCCCTGACCTGCGTCTTGAGCGACGAGCTCAAGGAGACGGAGATTCTGGTCAACGCCATGACCCCGGGTTGGGTCCGCACCCGCCTGACCGGCCTGCGGGCGCCGCGCTCGGTGGCCGAGGGCGCCGAGACCGCCGTCTGGCTCGCCACCGTCGGCAACGACGGACCGCGCGGAGGATTCTTCAAGGACCGCGACATCTTTCCCTGGTAGCCCCTCACCATGCGATGGCCGGATTTTTTCCTCGTCGGTGCCGCCCGTAGCGGGACAACGTCGATGTTCACTTACCTCAAGCAGCACCCGGATCTCTTCGTATCGGTGCTCAAGGAACCGCATTTCTTCGGCACCGACCTGACCTGCCAACCGCACACGGTGCGCGACCCCGAGGTCTACGGTCGGTTCTTCGAAGACGCCGCCGAAGGACAGCTCTGCGGCGAGGGATCTGTCTGGTATCTGCTGTCGAAAAAAGCGGCGACGGAGATCCGGGAGGTATGCCCCGGGGCCAAGATCCTCGTCATGCTCCGCGAGCCGACCGCCATGATCCAATCGTTGCACGCCCTCTACCTGCGGACCGGTAACGAGGAGCTCGAAGACCTCGAGGAGGCAGTCGCCGCGGAGGACGAACGCCGGCAAGGCCGGCGGATCCCGACCACGGCCTACTTTCCCGAAGGGCTCCTCTACACCGAGGTGGCGTCCTACACCGAGAAGGTGCGGCGTTACCTGGAGACCTTCGGCGACAACGTGCGGATCGTCCTCTTCGACGACTTCGTCGCCGATGCCCCGGCGGTCTATCGGGAAACGGCATCATTTCTGGGAGTGGATCCGGGCTTCGTGCCGAACTGGGACCTAGGCGCCGCCACCATGGCGATGCGCATGGACGTCCTCCGACAGATGCGTAAGCTGCCGCCCGAGCTGCGCCGGGCCTTGCGCGGCAGCGGCAAAAGACATCTCGGCAAGGGTCAGCAGATGCGCCGGGAATTCCGCGCCGAGCTGCGTCAGCGCTTGGCGGCGGACGTTGACAGCTTGAGCCAGCTGATCGGCCGCGACCTCGGCCGTTGGTCCGATTAACGCTTGCAACCAAGGAGTCGCCCCGGGGCGAAAAGGCGATGACGATGACGAGCACCGTCCCCTCGGAAAAAACCGAGCAGGAAGATACCGCGGAGCGGCCGGCTCGCAGGATGGAAGACCTCCTGCGAGCTTCCCGGATGATCCGGAAAGTCAAGGAGAAGATCCGGCACGACGAGCGTGAGACGATCGAGAACAAGGTGCGCCGCTGGCAGCAGCTCAGGACGCCCAAGCTGCCGGCGCAAATCCTCCAGGTCAGCGCCCAAGGCAACTGGGCGGCAGTTTTCGAGCAAGAGAAAGCGCTTCTCATCAAGACACTGCGCGAGCTCGAGGTGGTCGGCGAAGTCGAGCACATCGGCAGCACCTCGATTCCGGGTCTCGCCGGCAAGCCGATCGTCGACCTCCTGATCGCCGTCGAGGCACCGATTCTGGCGGCCGAGAGAATCGACGCCCTGTGCCGCGCCGGCTATACGTTCTACGGTAAGAGCCCCTGCGATCCCGAGGCCTCCTGGCTGTGGAAGATCGAGCCCCGCCACGCTTTTGTCGCCCACCTCTGCGAGTTGCAGAATCCATGGATTCATACCGCGGTCGACTTCCGCGACTACATGCGCACCCATCCCGACGACTGCACCGCCTACGAGGAACATAAAAAGCAACTTGCCGCCGACAGCAGGCTGAACCCTTTCGAATACAGTATGGAAAAACTGATCCTGTGGTACGAGATCAGCGCCCGGGCCAACGCCTGGGCCGCCGAGAAGAAACGGCCCGGCCCCGGTGCACATGCCGGTACCGGCGAAGCCTGAGCACCCGCCGATGGAAGCCGCCACGCCATCCCTCCGGCCGAGCCGAGAGGACGATCCGACGTCCCGCAGCGCTGCCCCGTCCCAGAAGGATTCGCCTCCCGTAATCCGGGCCCACAATCTCTGCAAGAGCTACCGCCGCCAGACGCGGCAGCCCGGCCTGCGTGGCGTGCTGCGTTACCTCTTGCAACCGGAGCACGAGACGATCGCCGCGGTCCGAGACGTCTCCTTCGAGATCGGCAAGGGCGAGATGGTCGCCTACATCGGCCCCAACGGCGCGGGCAAGTCGACGACCGTCAAGATGCTGGTGGGGATCCTTGTCCCCAGCTCGGGATCAGTGGAGGTGGCGGGCCTGGTGCCGCATGAAAACCGCCGGGAAAACGCCCTCCGCATCGGCGTGGTCTTCGGGCAGCGCACCAGGTTGTGGTGGGACATCCCGGTGCGGGATTCCTTCACCTTGATGCGCCACATGTACGGCATCCCGCAGGCCACCTACGCCAGGAACCTGGAGCTTTTCCGCGAGGTCTTGGATCTCGACAGCTTCTTCGACACGCCGGTGCGCCAGCTGAGCCTCGGCCAGCGCATGCGGGCCGACCTGTCGATCGCCCTCCTGCACGATCCCGAGATCCTATTCCTCGACGAGCCGACCATCGGGCTCGACGTCGAGGTCAAGGAAAACATCCGCCAGTTCATCAGGACCTTGAACCGTCGGCGGGGCACCACGGTGGTCCTGACCACCCACGACGTCTCGGACGTCGAGAAGCTGTGTGACCGCGTCCTGGTCATCGACAAGGGGCGCCTGATGTTCGACGGTGGCCTGGAGAGGCTCAAGCGCCAGTACGGCGGGGAGGAGGTCCTCTCCGTCGACACACGGGAGCGCATCGCGGCTACCGATCTCGCGCTCCTCTCCGAGATGCCGGGCGTCGTCCGGGTGGAGCCGGACGGCTTGCGGTTGACCCTGTCTTACGATCCCCTCGTGGTCAACCCTGCGGCCCTCATCGAAACCTTGATGTCGCGCCACAAGGTCGTCGATTTCTTTGCCGGCGGCACGGAGGCCGAAAGCGTGGTCCGCCGGATGTACCAGGCCAACGCGGCGCTCGTCGAGGCGGAAGCGGAAGGTGGGCGACGTCCTTGAAACTTCTGCTCTACTGGGAATTCGTCAAGATTGCCTTCCGTTCACGCCTCGCCTACCGCTCCGAGGTGGGCGTGCTCTTCGTCGGCAGAGTGTTGGCGCTCTTCGTGCAGGTGGCCATCTGGAAGGCGCTTCTGGGAGCCGAAGGTCATGCCGACTCGAGCATCGGCTCGATCACCCTACGCGAGATGGTCACCTATGTGATCATCAGCCGCTCCATATCGGTGTTCGTCTCCCTGTTCGCCGGGTACAGCCCCCTGTGGCGCATCGGCGAGAAGATTCGCAGCGGTGAGATCGCCATGGACCTCACCCGGCCGGTCGGTCTGCGGGAGAACCTGTTTTTCGAGACCCTCGGCAACAACCTCTTCGAGATCGTCTTCGGAGTCTTGCCGATGCTTCTGGCCGGCGCCCTGGTGTTCGGCCTGGACGTCCCTCACCCCGCCTATCTCCTGCTCTTTGCGGTCGCCGCCGTCAACGGTCTCCTGATCTACTTCCTGCTCTCCTACATGGTCGGCCTGATCGCCTTCTGGTACCTGACGGTCTGGCATCTCGAACGGTTTTTAAACGATCTGATCCTGGTCTTTTCAGGCGCCCTCATCCCGCTGTGGTTCTTCCCGCCCTTTCTGGTCGCCATCTCCGAATGGCTGCCGTTTCGGCAGATCTACTACACGCCCATCAGCATTTACCTCGAAAAGCACTCGTTGCCGGAGGCGGGCCTGCTGCTCATTCAGCAGCTCGTGTGGCTGGGCCTGCTGCTGCTCTTGGAACGCGCCATGTGGAAACGCGGCGTCCAAAAGCTCGTGATCCAGGGAGGTTGAGATGGGACATTACGCGACATTGGCCGGCCTCTTCGTGAAGGTCCACTTCAAGTCACAGCTGGAGTACCGCCAGGCTTTCATCATGCGCTTCGTCGTCCAGCTGATCAGCCGCAGCGTAGAGCTCTTGGGGATCTGGATCCTGCTCAACAAGTTCGAGCACATCAACGGCTGGACCTTCTACGAGGTCATGTTCCTATTCAGCATGAACCTCATCTCCTACGGTCTGGCCGGCATCGTCTTTTTCGGGCCGATGCACGACCTGGAGCGCCTGGTCCGTACCGGGGAGCTCGACTCGCTGCTGATCGCCCCCTTGAACCCGCTCTTTCATCTGGTGGGGCGGTATTTCAGCTCGGTATTTTTCGGACACATTCTGCTCGGCCTGGTGATCCTGGGCATCTCGGTCCTCAATCTCGACATCGGCCTGGGGGCAGGGCAGATTTTCTGGTTCGCCGTGGTAATCCTCGGGGCGGGGCTGTTACAGGGTGCGATCATGCTGGCCGCCGGCACGGTCAGCTTCTGGCTCGTCAAGTCGCGGGCCCTGGTCAACACGGTCGTCCACGGGGTGCGTAGCTTCATCGTCTACCCCATCAGCATCTATGACAACTGGATCCAGGTCGTGTTGACCCTGGTCCTGCCGTTCGCCTTCGTCAGCTTCTTCCCCGCCGAGCACTTCCTGAGCAAACCCGAGTCTTCGATCTTCCCGGCCTTCTTCCAATGGGGTACGCCGTTGGTGGGTATGATCCTCTTCCTGCTGGCCTACCGCCTGTGGACCTACGGCGTCGATGGCTATCAGAGCACAGGTTCCTGAGGCTGTGGTCCCTGAGACTGTGGTTCCTTATCCATTGGAGATCCCTTGATGTCACAGCTTCACCTCCACGCTTTCGACGATGCAACCCGGGACGACGCTGTCCTGGCATGGATCGCCGAGCACCACGCGGCCCTGCCGACCCCGCTCTACCTTTACAGCGCTGCAGCTCTGACCGAGTCGGCGCAGAGCCACCGAGCCTTGTTTCCCCCCGGCGCACGGGGTTTCTATTCGTTGAAGTCGAATCCGCAGCCCGGCCTGCTGCGGCATTTCTCGAAGCTGGGCCTGGGCGCCGAGGTGGTCAGCCCGGGCGAGTGGCAGGTAGCCCGCGAGGTGGAAGTCGAGAACCTGCTGATCGGCGGCGTGTCGCGCTCCGAGGAGTTTTTCTCCCAAGTCCTGCGCCAGACGGCTCCTGCGGCGCTGGTCATCGATTCCCACAGCGAGTGGCGGCGCCTTGCGGCGGCGGCATCGGGCGAACCGGTGTCTCCGAGCCGAGACGGTGTCCCGGTGCTCTTGCGGATCAACCCTGGCCTTTCCTTCGGCGGGCTGAACATGGCCGGCGGCACCCAGTTTGGGCTAAGCCCCGAGCAAGCGGTCGAGCTGGCCCGGGAATGCGCTTCCCTACCCGGTGTGACGTTCCTGGGGCTGCACGTCTACTTCGGCTCCCAGCGCTTGAAAAGCGAACCGGTCTTGAAAGCCCTGGCCGAGATCGAGAAGGTGATCGCGCTCTTTCCCGCGGACACCAGGCCGCGGGTCATCGACCTGGGCCTCGGGCTAGGAGTCCCCTATTTGGGCCGCGACCCGGAGCTGGACCTGGCGAGTCTGGGCGCCGACTTGCGGGCGACGTGGCGGCGCCAGCCCTGGGCCGATCTCGACATCTGGTTCGAGGCGGGACGGGCGCTGGTGGCGCGCGCCGGTTACTTCGTCAGCCGAGTCACCGAAAAGAAAACGTTACACGGAAAAACCTTCATCTTCTTGGACGGCGGGATCAGCGTTCACAACCCGGGCATTGGGGTCGGCCGTTTCTTCCGCGACAACCCCAGGTTCTGTTTTCTTTCCGGCTCGCCGGAGCCGGCGGCCGAAACGGTGGAGGTGGTGGGAAACCTCTGTACCTCGGCCGATCATTTGGGCAGCGATGTCGCTGCCCCGGTGCTCGAGGAAGGCGACTTGGTGGTCGTCCCCAACTCGGGGGCCTACTGCACCACCACCGGCATGTGGGGATTCAACAGCCAGGGCCTGTTCGCCGAAGCCGTCCTGGAAGAGGATGGCACACTCGCCATGCTGGAGGCCCAGTATCACCAGCTGACCCGTCGGGGCGCCGAGGACGGCTCCCCATGAGCGACCTGTTCGAGCTCTTGGCGTCGCGGGCACGGGACAACCCGGATGCGGTTCTTTTTTACCGCGGTGAGGCTTCCGCCTCCAACCGCGGGGTTTCCAACCGCGAGGCCCATGACGACGCCTCGGCGCTGGCGGCGCAGCTACGACACGACGCGACGAAAGTCCTCGCCGCGGTGGTGAGCGATCCCTACGAGCTGCACCGATGGGTCTGGGCCAGCCGGGCCGCTTCTTGTACCCTGGCTTTGCTGCCGGTCGTCCGTGATCCCGACGAGGTGAGAGCCCTCATGGCCCAGGTCGGCGCCGAGCGCCTGGTCACCGACATCGCTGCCTTGGAGGAGCTCGCCCGTGCGACGGCCGGGAGGTCTCGGGGTGACCTGCCGCCGCCGTCCGGCGGCGCGTCCCCTGCCGCCTTTCTGCTTCAGACCAGCGGCACCACCGGGACCGGAAAGTGGGTGGCCGTCCGGGAACGCCAGGTCATGACCGTGCTCGAAGCCATGCAGGAAGCAGGCGCCCTGCGCCATGCCGAGAACCAGGTTGTCTACCTGACGCCGCCGCTCTCGCATTCCTATGGCTTGAGCACCTTATTCGAGTACGTGCGGGCCGGCAGCGCCGTCGTCTTTCCCCGGGGCACCTCGCCCCTGGGCCCGGCCGGCGAGCTCCGCGCACCGGAGCTTGCGGCGCGCATCACAGCCATCGAAGGCGTCTCCGACTTCTATGCTCAGCTGTCGCGGCTTCTCGGACGCACCCCGCTTCCGGCGCTCCGTCACATCGGGTTCGGTGGCGGCAAGATCGACGCCGACGCCCTGGCTCGATTCCGCGAAACCTTCCCCGAGCTCACCTACTCGATCCGCTACGGGATGACCGAAACCCCTTCGATCGTCAGCGGCATGACGTTTCGCCCACCCTACGAGGACGACTGGTCGTGCTCCGGCCGGGTGCTGCCGGTCTGGGAGCTGCGCATCGTCGACGAGGGGGGCCGTCCGCTGGGCGAGGGGGAGGAGGGGGAGATCCAGCTGCGCGGCCCTTGCCTGGCTTGGCCCTACTACGGGGAGCCGGAGGCCGGGGACGCCTTTTTCCCCACCGGCGACCTCGGCGTCCTCTCGGGCGGCCGGCTTTCGATCCGCGGCCGCAAGAGCCTGTTCATCAAACACGGCGGCTATCGCATCAGCCCCGAGGAGGTGGAAGCGGTGCTGCGGCGCTTCGACTCCGTCTCGGATGTCCGCGTCTCGATGGGCGAGGACGGCTTGACCGCGGAGGTGGTCGGCGAGGGCGACGAGCTGCCGATGCAGGCCTTGCGCGAATTCGCCGCCGAGCGGCTGCCCGCCCATGCGGTTCCCACGAACCTGGTGCGCCGGGCGGAGATTCCCCGCACCGCCTCGGGAAAAATCCGCCGCGGTCCCGTCCCGTCAGCCGCTCGAAACCACGTAAGAACCACCCACGCAAGAACTGAGGAAGGAACATGACCGCCATGAAAACCCGTGTCGATGAACAATACGAAGCCATTTTGCGGCAGCACATGAAAGTCGAACCCGATCTGGTTTTCCAGGACGACACCGTGCTCGGCGACGTCGGCCTCGATTCCCTGACCGCCGTCGACGTGATGCTCAGCCTGGAGGATACTTTTGGGATCACCTTTCCGGACAGCATGCTGACCTACGAGGTCTTTCGCCATTTCGCGTCGTTGCGGGATGCGGTCCAGAAACTGGTCGACGAAACCTGAGAAGGAGAAGGTGTCATGGTACCTGACCTGACGTTCGGGCCCGAGTGGGCCACCTTGGAGCTTTTGTGCATCGGTATCGACGCACCGGACCGGCGGGCTCGGTTCGAGGAGCTCGTCACCTCCGGCGAGTTGCATTGGGGTGAGTTGTTGGAACAGGCGATCCGCAACAAGATGGAGGCCATGCTGGCCTATCACCTGTTGCCCGAACACCTCGTCGGGGCCGTTCCAGACCGAATCTTCAAGCACCTGTGCGGTGTCTACGACGCCAATCTCTACCGGCGGAAACCCTGGTACGAAACCGTGCATCGGATTGTCACCGCGTTCGAGGCCAAGGACATCCCGGTCGCCGGCCGCAAGCAGGTCAGCTTCGAGGGAAGCCTCTACGGAGGCGACGGCAGCCGCCGCCTGGGGGACATGGACCTGCTGATCCTGCCGCGGGACATGCAGACGGCGACCGAGGTCCTGGGCGATCTGGGTTTCGAAGCCGCCAACTACAACTGGACCAGCGAGGAGCTCGTGCCGATCCCCCGCCGGGACATGATGATCTATCGGCTCAGCCCTGATCACCTGCCCGTCATGATGGTCAAGGGAGACCGGATCACGCGTTTCTTCGACGTCGACTGCGCCAGCAGCATGACGTGGTTCAAGAGCCCTTACGAAATCCCGTTGGAGGAAGCCCTGGCCACCGTCGAGCATCGTCCGATCCCGGGCCTTGACGGCCTCAGCGTCCCGGTGTTGGCTCCGCAATACGAGATGATCGGCACCGTCATGCATCTTTTCCGCGAGGCCTGGTTCGAGCGCTGGCTGCACATGGAGCAGGACGTAGACCTGGCCAAGTTCGGCGACGTGATCCGGCTTTGGAGGAGCCTCCGAGGCAATCTCGACACCCTCAAGGAGGCCATCGACCGCTACGCAATCCGCCAGCCCGTCCTCTGGGTGTTGGAGCACATGGACCGCACTTTCCACACCAGCACCGTGGCCGAGCTCGGCTGGCAAGGGCTGGTCGACGACAGCTGGCTGTCGTCGGCTCACAGCCCCAGCGGCGAGCCGCGCCGCTGGCGAGGCACGATGCGTCAACGCCTCCAAACCAAGGATCGCAAGGCCCTTTTCGCTGAGATCGGAGGCCAAGATGCCTGAAGCCGAGACTTCTAAAGGGAAGCACCTCACCGTCCTCTACCAGATGGGCAAGGTGGGCTCCACCTCCGTCCACGAGGCCTTGCTCGCTGCGGCGCTCGACACACCCGTCTACAAGGTCCATTTTCTCTCGGACCAGGGCGTTGCCCACGGCGAAAAATTCCACCGGTCGACACTCAAGAACCCGTGGGAAGAGACCCCTCACATCCAGACCACGCGGTTGGTGCGTGGGAGGATGGCCGCCGATCCCGACCTCGAGCTGGATGTTGTGACCCTCGTCCGGGACCCCGTTGGCCGCGAGGTCTCCGAGTTTTTTCAGTACGTGGAAGCCTTGCATCCGGAGCTTTTGGACGAAGACGGCCTGCTCAAGACTCAACGGGCGGCCCGCGTCCTGCAGGCACGTTTCATGTTCTTCGACGAATCGAGCAACTACACCTGCCGCTGGTTCGACATGGAGATCAAAGAGCTTTTTGGCCTCGACGTTTTCGCCTTCCCCTTCGACCACGACCGGGGGTATACCCTGATCGAGCAGGGGAACGTCCGCCTGCTGATCCTGCGTCTGGAAAACCTGGACCGGACCTTGAACCCGGGTCTTCGAGAGCTGGTCGGGGCGCGCTACCAGGACTGGAAAGGCCGGGGCGGGAAAGACCGAGCCAATGTCGGCGCGCAAAAGCAGAGCGGCGAGCAGTACCAAGAGCTGGTGGCGAATTTTCGGCTGCGCCCCTCGGTGGGCGAAAAAGTCTACGGCACGACCTACGCTCGCCATTTCTACACCCCGGCGGAACGGGACGGCCTTCTGCAGAAGTGGACCCGGCCCTGAAACGTACCGCCCCCCATGGGGCAGACACGAGCCTATGAAAATAGAGCACCGAGGAGCCTCCAGCGAGTACCTGAACTGTCTGGACGCGGTCCTGATCACCATCTTGAAGGCCATGGGCCTGCGGGACGAGGCGAGCCTCCTGGGCCGGCGCGGTTTTTTCGTAGTCCCCGCCGAGGGCCTGGAGATCTCGCCCCGCATCCATCCCGTCGAGCGGGAATGGGCCGACTGCCTGGATCTGGTCCACCGGCCGTTGCCGACGGCGGCCGAGCTCGACGAGGCGATCGACGACGCCCTCGGACGCGGGCTTCCGGTCTGCCTGTCGGTCGATCTCTACTCCTGGCCGCATACGCCCCACTTCGAGCAACGCCGCCAGCGGCACTACGTCGCCATCTTCGGCGCCGAAGGGACGCAGTACCACGTGCTTTGCCCCTATTACGGCTTTGAAGGCCCGGTCCCAAGGCAGCAGCTCCACACAAGCTACCGCTCGTCGGGCAGCGGCCTGGAAGGGCTGCTCACCGTCGAGCGCCTGTCGCCGGTGACGCCTTCGGTCGAGGAGGTCGAGGCGCTGGCGCGCCAGAGCTGCGAATACATGCTGGGCTCGGCCATGCCCCAGGGTATGGAGGACGTCGACCCACGCCTCTTGGGCAGGGCTGGGATTGTCACCTTCGCCAGCCGGCTCGAGACCTTGATCGAGACGCACGGCGAGAACCTCCACGAGATCGACGGTCTGGCCGACCTGTCGCGTCGCCTGATGGACGTCGGCTACTCCCGCCACTGGCTCTCCCGGTTGCTCTCGGCCCACGGGGTCGGTCTCCTGCCCGGTAAAAACCGCCTTCACCACCGGTGGAGCGAGGTCGTGCAGGCCTGGATCGCCGTGGGAAAGAGGCTGGCCATGGGGCTTTACGGCCGGCGCGACGCCATGATCGCCCAGAGCCTGCGGCGGGTCGCCCAGTTGGCCGACATGGAGACAGCCCTCTTCACCGGGTTGCAACAGGCGCTGACCCAACGCCGCGACGCCGTCGTCCTGCCGCCGCTCTCCGAGGACGCCGAGCCGCCGGCGATGCCGGTTCCCGGGGAGGCCCTGTGGCCTGCCCGGCCGCCCTACGACGCCCCGCGAAGCCCCGAAGAGCAGAGAATCGCCGCCGCCTTCGCCGAGATCCTCGCTCTCCGGGAGGTCGGCCGCGACGATAATTTCTTTCAGTTGGGCGGCGATTCCGTCCTGCTGATCCGACTGATGGCGAAAGTCCGTGAGGACTTCGGCGTGACCATCGGTCTGCATACCGTCTTCGAGACTCCGAGCGTCGCCGAGCTGGCGGACCGCCTCGCTGGCGAGCTCGCCGGCTCCGCTGTCGCCCCGGCGGAGACCGCAGCGGACGCTGCCGTCGGATCGCCGGCCGCCGGGGCGCCGGCCGCCGGAACGCCGGCCGCCGGATACGGCCCGCTACCCCTCACCCCCAGCCAGGAAGGCTGCCTGGCGCGTCCCCGCCCCTTCTTGCACCATCGCAATATCGCGCGTTTTTTCGAGCTGCGCCGCGAGGTGAGCGACGGCGTCCTGACGGCGGCGCTCGCCGCGGTGTTGCGCCACCACCCCGCCCTGCGGGCACGCTTCGAGGAACGCGACGGACGGTGGGTTCAGTACGTCGAACCCGCCGGCGACGTGCCGTTCACCACCGTCGACCTGCGCCGGCTCCCGGCATCGCAGCACCGCGCAGCGATGGAGGAGGCGGCGGCCGGGCTGCAGCCGGGTTTCCGGCTGGACCGCACACCGCTCCTGCGCTTCGTTCGCTTCGCACGCGGCCCGGGACAACGCGACCGTTTCTTCGCCCTCTTCCACCACGTCCTGGTCGACGGCTACTCCTGCGACCTCGTCTTCGACGACCTGCGCCGTGCCTGCGAGCAGCTCGAGCGCGGCGAGGCGGTCCAGCTGGTGCCGGAAAAGACCTCGTTCCGCACCTGGGTTGAGCGACTGTGTGCCCACGCGAGCTCGCCCGAAATCACGGCGCAGCTCGACACCTGGCTCGCCATGCCCTTTTCGCGCCTTCAGCCGCTGCCCGCCGACCATCCGCAAGGCCGCGACGTGTACGGCGTCGTGGCCCGGATTTCGCGGCACTGGGAGGCTGCCGCGAGCCGGCGGCTGACGGGTCCGGTGGCGGCGGCTCTGGGGGTCACGGTCGGGGAGATCTTCGCCGCCGGCTTAATGCGGACCCTGGCCGACTGGAGCGGTCACCACGTCCAGGCAATCCACGAGTTCCACCACGGCCGGATGCCCTATTTCGACCCGCAGCTCGACGTCAGCCGCACGGTGGGATATTTCTCCTACTCCTACCCCGTCGTCGCTGAAGTGCCGTCGGGCGGCGACCCGTCGGGCGGCGAACCGTCGGGCGGCGACCCGCTCGCCGATGTCCGGTACGTCACGGCGCAGAAGCGGCGGCTACGTCACGACGGCCTCGGCTACTCGCTGCTGCGTTTCCTCCACCCGGATCCGCAGATCCGGGCGGCCATGAAACGGCTGCCTCTGCCGCAGGTGAGGCTCAACTACCGGGGCCGCGTCGGTCGCGATACTCCCGAGACGGACTCGCTGCTGCGGCTTTCCGACGAGAACCCCGGACCGATCATGCCGTTCTCACACCCGCGGGGCAGTCTGGTTTTGACCGTGCGCATCGCCGACGACCGTTTGCACATGGTTTGGCAATACAGCCACAGTCGTCACCAGCGCTCGACGATCGAGGGCCTGGCGACAAGGCTCGACGACTTCTTGCGAGCCCTCGGCGACCGCGTCGACGAGCAGCGCGGCGGCGAGCCGGAATAAACGTCGCGCCACGGCCGAGCCGCAGGCGCTCAGCAGCCTGGGGTAAAAGTCAGGCGCCGGTCTTGCGCAGGGTGAGCTGGTAGGCCTTGTGGACTAGCTCCCAGTCGCCCTGGTAACAGTCCATGAAGGCGTCGATCGCTTTTCTCGGCATCAGCTCCCCGGCGCTGATCGAGCCGTAGTCGTCGAAGGTCACCATCGCCCCGGTCTTGAGCAGCCGCCAGGTCATCACCGCGTCGGCGAGCACGTCGCGCGGATGGTGCGAGCCGTCGACGTAGGCGAAGTCGAAGCTCCCGGGCTCGAGCCTGGGCAGGATCGACGCCGAGGTGCCGAGGCGTTTGTCGACCCGTCCCTCGCCTCCTGCCGCGGCGACGTTGTGGTCGAAACGTGCCTCCAGCGTCAGGGAGTCGCCGCGGTCGACCTCCGCCGACTGTCCCTGGAGGTCGAAGGTGTCGATGCACGTGAGACGGCTTTTCGGGTGCGTCAGCACCTCGCGCAACAGCCAGCACGCCGAACGGCCTTCGAAAGACCCGACCTCGAGGAAGCGTAGCCCGGCCCGCCCGGCCAAGGGCCCGAGGAGCGCTTGCCAACGCGGGACGTGCATGGCGAACAGGTCGAGGGAGAAGCGCATGTCGCCGATCTCGACATGGTGGGGCAAGCCTTCGAGGACGCGGGCGGCCGCGTCCTCGGCGAGGCCCGGAGCCGCAGCTTGCAGGCGTTCGGTGAGCTGGCGAAGGTTGAGCCGCAGCGAATCGACCCCCATCGTCCGGGCGGTCGCGTCGTCGTCGATCTGGGGGAGGTAATCCGCCACGCCGGAGAGCAGCTTCTCGACCTCTGCGCCGCCCAGCGGCTCGTCCTGCGCGCGCCGGAACAGGAGCGCGAACTTGCGCACCAAGAGCGCATACCGTGACGGAAAATCTCTGGCGCCGTTCATCAGCCCTCCGGCTCGGGGTCGAGCCCGTTCTTGCGGAAGCAAACACCGTCCAAAAACGCTTGCACGCCCTTGATCCGTCGTCCCGTGTTGAAGCGAGGATCGCCGTGGGCGTATCCCTTGAGCACCTCGATCTCCACCTGGACGCCGGCGTCGCGCCAGGCGTCGTGGAGGATCTCACTCTGCTGATGAGGCACCAAGTGGTCTGCATCGCCGTGCAGGAGGTAGCAGGGCGGCATGTCCGGATGGACGTAGGCGATCGGATTGGCCAGACGGACCCGCTCCGGGCAATCCTGGATCGGCGCGCCGATCAGACGGGACTCGGGGGATTTCGGAGAGTCGTGGTCGATGATCTTCCCTTGGCCCATCTGCAGGAAGTCGCTCGGACCGCACCAGCTCACCAGGGCTTGCACGCGGCTCGATTCCCCGTTCTGCCCGAGCTCGCCTTCGAGCTCCGCGACCCCCTCCGAGACGCCGAGCATGGACGCCATGTGTCCGCCGGCCGATAGACCCCAGGCGACGAAACGGTCGGGGTCCAGCCCATGCTCTCCGGCGTGGGCCCGCAGCCAGCGAACCGCGGCCTTCGCCTCGTGCAACTGGGCCGGCCACTTCGCCGTGTTGCTCAACGAGTAGCTGACGCTGGCCACCGCGTAGCCCCGCTTGACCTGGGCGAGCACGCCCCGCTCGACGTCCTTCCTCGAACCCGCCCGCCAAGCGCCGGCATGGAAGTAGATGATCAGCGGACGCTCCCGCCCGCCGGCTGCCGGTAGGTAGAGGTCCAGCTCTAGAGAGCGTCCCCCGTGGACGGCGTATTCGTAGGTTCTCGGGCACAGGCCGCTGAAGCGCGACGCCCAGCGCCCACGAAGAACCTCCACCAGGACCATGAACCTGCCGATCAGGTCCGTGATGCCAACGCGAGGGGGCCAAGGCCGAACCGCTTCATTCATCCCTCCTCCTTCGACAACGAGCTGGTGTCTCGAACTGGCACTGCTGCCGGAGCGGAACCTCAAGGAAGAGCCTGCTCGAGATCACGTCACCTCTTTTAGACATATGATCTACTTTATACTTCTGGTCCCGCCGCCTGTCAAGAGAGCGTCGTGCTGGGAGCTCCCCGCCGGGCGAGACCTTCCAGTTGCTTGCAGGCGCTTGACACCGGTCCGTATAATCGCGATTCTGGTCCACCATCCGCATCAGCCGCATCATCCCTTGACATCTTTTTCGCTCTACCGTTCCTTTCAACCCGCTGCGTTCCCTCTGAAGTTTTTCCCCTATTCCCGTCCGTCTTAACGAAGAGGATCTTGCCATGAGCCTCGCGGTCCTTGTCCGGCGTTCCGTCCTGTTGTCCTTGCTCTTCACCGTCGTCGCATCCGGGGTCTCACGTGCCGAGCCGGTGAGACTGGAGCTTCTCGCCATCGCCGACCTGCACGGCGCGATCGCCAAAGGCATCGAGGACCGATCGAGCGGGCGGACGCTCGGCGGCGGCAGCGCGCTCCTCTCCGCGGTCGCGGCGGAAAGGCGCCTCGACCCCGAGGCTACCCTGCTCTTCGACATTGGCGACAGCATGCAGGGCACGGCAATTTCGAACCTCACCCAGGGGCGGGCGACGATCGACTTCCTGAATCTGCTCGGCGTCGACGCCGCGGTGGTGGGCAACCACGGCTTCGACTGGGGGGTCGAGGTTCTGGTCGAGCGTATGGGGCAGGCGTCCTTTCCCATCCTGGCCGCCAACGTGGTGGAAAAAGAAAGTGGCCACGCCCCGCCCTGGGCACGGCCCTATCACCTGCTCGAGCGCCACGGCGTACGCCTCGCCGTGGTCGGCCTGGTCACCCAGAACACGCCCCAGGTGACGATCCCCGGAAACGTTGCGGCCTACCACTTCACGGATCCCGCCGCGGCGGCGGCGCAGCTGGTCGCGGAGCTGCTCCCGGAGAAGGCGGACCTCGTCGTCTTCCTGTGCCATTTCGGCTTCTCCACCCATGACCTCCTAGGGGCCGAGCTCAAGGACACGGCAGCCGCGCTGGAAGATTTTCACGACCGAGTAGTGCTCTTCGCCGGCCACACCCACCAGCAGCTCGCCGAGAAAATCGGAGGCGTTGTCACGGCCCAGCCCCGTAGCAGCGGCCGGCAACTGGCCAAGATCACCCTGCTCTTCGACCCCGAGGCGGGACGGATCGTCGACAGCAAAGCGTCGCTCCTGGACGTCGTCGCCGACGGTGTGGCGGACGACCCGCGCCTGGCGGAGGTGCTGCGACCCCATCGGGAAGCGGTCGGCGAGATCATGGAGGAGGAGCTCGGCCATGCCGGGGTGGAGCTGGAGCTTGATCTGAAAGCGGAATGCCGGCTCGGCAACGCGCTCACCGATGCCATTCGCCAGCAACACGGCGCCGACATCGTCTTCCAGAACTCCCAGGGGGTGCGGGCGCCGATCGCCGAGGGTCCGGTGCGCTACGAAGACCTCTTCAGGGCGCTGCCGTTCGAGAACACCGTCGTCCTGATGTCGCTCAGGGGCTCCGAGGTCGCCGGGGTGCTCGCCCAGGCCGACGCCAACAACCGCCTCCTCTACACCTCGGGCCTGCGCTACGCCCGGCACCTCTCGCGGCCTGAGGGAGAGCGGATCGAGATCCTGAGCGAGCTCGAGCCCGACCGGGTCTACCGGGTCGCGGTCAACAGCTTCTTGGCCCAGGGGGGCGACGGCCTGAGCCGGCTGGTGGAGATCGGCGGCGGCCGCGACACCGGCGTGGTGCTGCGCGACGTGCTGGCGGAGGAGCTCCGCCGTGAAAGCCGCGCCGGACGTCCGGTCGAGGCGGCGCTCGACGGACGGATCGTGATCGTCGAGGCGAAGGAGGTCTCGATCATGGAGATCCAAGGCCGCGACACCTTCTCCCCCCTGGCCGGGCAGCGGGTCGCCACCACCGGAGTGGTCACCCAGACGGCGCGGGACGGCGATGGCTTCTCGCTGCAGGGCTTCTGGCTGCAGGACGCCGACGGCGACGGCGACCCGACGACCTCCGACGGCGTCTACGTCTCCCTGGAAGAGGCCGAGGCGGGGCTCGTCTCGCCGCGGCCCGGCGACCAAATCCGCATCCTCGCCGAGGTGGAGGAAGAACAGACGAAACGCTCCCTACCCCACACCCGACTGGTGAAGCCGACCGCCCTCGAGGTGCTGCATAGCGGCCGGGCGTTGCCCGCGGCGGTGCCCCTCGTCGACTTGCCCGATGTCGAGCTGGCCGACGCGGTGGCCTTCTGGGAGCCCCTGGAGGGCATGCGGGTGCGGGTCGGAGCGGCGACGGTTGTCGGCCCCACGGAGATCAACGGCATGTTTGTCCTACTCGCCGCCGACGACGCCGTCGCCGGCTCCGGCTACTTCCCCGAGACGCACCATCTCCTGGCGCGCAGCCTCGGTGGCGACCGGGTCGACTACAACCCGGAGCGCATCATCGTCCAAAGCCGCGAGACGCCCCCCCTGCGGCCCGGTGACGAGGTCCTGGAGCTCACCGGTGCCGTCGTCTACGCGAGCGGCGTCTACATCGTGCGGCCCGACACCTTGCGGGTCGTCAGCCGGGAGCGGCCGCGCCTGCCGCTCAGCCGGCGCGACGGGGAGGCCGGCGACTTCAAGGTGACCTGCTACAACCTGCGCGACCTCTTCGACACCATCGACACTCCGGTGATGCGCGACGAGCGCTTCACACCGAGCCCCGAAGATCTCGACCTGCAGCTGACCAAGCTGGCGCTGTCGATCGTCGACGAGCTGGAGCTGCCCGAGATCCTGGTGGCCAACGAATTCGAGAGCCCGGCGATCCTCCAGGCGCTCGGTGACCGGGTCAACGCGGCCGCTGGCACCCGGTACCGCTCCGCGTCGTTGGAGACCAGCGACTGGCGCGGGCTCGAGGCGGGTTTTCTCTACGACGAGGACCGCGTCGACCTGGTGGACTACTACCAGCTCTCCGGCGATGACGTCGTCGAGGCCTTCGGCGAAGGCATCTTCCGCACCCGTGAGCCCTTGGTCGGCGTCTTCCGCTTCCCGGACTCGGCAACGCCGCTCTACGTCTTCGCCAACAAGTTCAAGACCAAACGCGGCGAGGACCCGCGGATGAGCCTCAACGAGCGGCCGGTCCGCAAAACGGAGGCGCAGCGCAAGCTCCAGGCGGAGGTGGTGCGCCACCGCGTCAACGCCATGCTGGCGGAGGATCCGGACGCCTTGATCCTGGTCACCGGCGACCTCGGCGATTTCCAATTCCCCGAGCCGGGGGAAACGGGGGAAGATCCGATCGGCACCCTCGAAGGCCGCGGCGACGAGCCGCGGCTCACCAACCTGATCGACCTGGAGACCGAGGCCGAGAGGTTCACCTACATCTTCCAGGGCAACAGCATGGCCTTCACCCACATGCTGGTCAGCCCGGCCCTCCTGAAGCTCTTGGCCGGTACCGACGTCCTGCACTTCAACGCCGGCCTCCCCGACGTGCTCCAGCACGACCGGACGACACCCTTGAGGGCCTCGGACCGCGACCCGGTCGAGGGGCGCTTCTACTTTCCGGACCGGGCCGGGGAGACGGACAGATGAGCGCCCCACAAGAACGTCCGTCGAGCCCCGCGGCGAGGATCGACGCCCTCGCCGCCTCCGCCGAGTTGGGGCGCAATACGCTGAGCGACGCCTACCGCCAGGTCTCCTACGCCGAGGTCCCGGCGCTCCTCGACCGGCTCGACGAGCTCTGGGCGCGCCACGGCGTCAAGGCGTCCTGCGTCGTGGCGCTCGAGTGCTCCCAGAGTGTGGCCGGCGCCCTCGCCGTCCTCCACGCCCTGCACCGCGGCTACGACGTGGTGCTGCTGCCCGAGCCCAGCGAGAAGGTGCCCCGCACCGTCCCCAGTTTCTGCAGCCACCTGATCATCGCGATCGAAGAGGCCGCAGAGGACGGCGCGGCCTTTCCCGAAGGGCATCTGCAGATCGCCGCCAACGAAGGCCACGCCGCCGAGCCGCTGATCGCCGACTTCGGGGGACCGGACATCTACCTGCGGACCTCGGGCAGCACCACGGCGTCGAAGCTCGCCAGGATGTCGCACGAGAAGTGGCTCCAAAACGCCGCAGGGTGCGTCGAGCGCTGGGGGATCGAGGCCCGGGACCGGGTGGCGATCCCGGTGCCGATCTTTCACGCCTACGGCCTCGGAGCCGCCTTTTTGCCGGGCCTCCTGGCCGGCGCCTCGATGGACCTGATCTCGGATTTCAACATCCTGCGCTACCTGGAGCGGGAGAAGCGCTTCCACCCCAACGTCGCCTTCCTGACCCCGGCGCTGTGCGGCATGTTCGTGAAAGTGCGCAAGTCGGACCGGCCCTACAGGCTCTCGGTGACCGCCGGCGACAAGGTCCGCAAGGAGACGGTGATGGCCTTCGAGCCCCGTTTCGGTCCGCTGCTCAACCTCTACGGCAGCGGCGAGATGGGGGCGATTTCCTCGTCCTCGCCCACCGATCCGGCCGAACGACGCCTGGGCACGGCGGGCTACGCCATGCCCGGTGTCGACCTCCAGGTACAGGAGGGCGGAAAGCTCTTCTGCCACCGAGCCGACGGTTTTGCGGGCTACCTGCTACACGAGGAGGAAAGCTGGCGCTTCACGCCCCAGGACGGCCCGTACGAGACGGGAGATCTGGCGCGTATCCGCGACGACGGCTACGTGGAGATCCTCGGGCGCTTCGCCACAAGTGTCAATCGAGACGGGCGCCGAGTCGTCCTGGCCGAGGTCGAGGCGGCGGTCGAAGGCATTGAGAGCTGTGCGCAGGCCGTCGTCGTCGGCCAGGGAGAGAGCCGACGCGGCACCCGGCTCCTCGCCTTCTGTGTCGCCGAGGAGGGCGCAGAAACGACCGCCGAGCAGCTACGCGGGCAGTGCTTCGACCGGCTGCCGCACTACGCCGTGCCCGACCAGGTCGTCCTGCTCGACGCCGTCCCACTGCTTCCGAGCGGCAAAGTCGATCGCCGGGCTTTGCAGGAGCGGGCGCGTCGAGGAGAGATTTAGCAGGGTCCGAGAGCCGTATCCCCGTTCGTACTGCGAGGAGGGGAAGGGCATGATCTCGCCTTCCAGCCCAGGTTGTCTGGTTCGGTGCCTGGTGTGAGGAGAGGTTCTATGTCGACCGCACTACAATTCATCTGCGCTTCGACGATTTGAGCCGAATCGAAGTCGTTGAGTGATCAAGCCGCAGGGGCCGACAAGGTCGTCAAGCGATGAGGTGCCCATCCCGTCTTTTTATCGCAAAATCGCAAGATGCAGGCTCCGAGACATCGACCGGAGAACCCGCTATTGCGGAATGCAACGAGCTTCCGGCGTCGAAGACACCGGAAGCTCGCTTTTTTTCGTGCGATCGGGCGAATTAGCCCGAGCCAATGGGAACTGTCAGGGGGTGTAGATCTCGCCCGAATCGGCGCCAACGGCGCAGAATCCGCCGGCCACGAACACGGTGTCATCGTAGAGCAAGACTCCGACATGACTTTCTCGGCAGAGATTGAGCAGACCCGTGGTCGTCCAACTCTTGGTCACTGGGTCATAGATCTCGGCATGTTTGGAGTTGTTCAGAATTCTGAAATTCGACACAGCGCTGCCAGCTACGAGAACCTTGCCGTTGGCCAGTCGCGTCGAGGTGTGTAGGGCGCGAGGCCGCTCCATGTCGCCCACCCGCTCCCAGGTCTTGGTGTCTGGGTGGTAGACCTCTGCACTGTAGAAGGATCTCGGGATGATGCTGCCGTAGGAGTTGTTGCGGCCCGTGACCAGGACACTGCCGTCGAACAACAGCGTTGCTCTCGGTTCACTGCGAGCGAAAGCCATATCACCCACCGCTTCCCAAGAATCGGTGCTTGGGTGGTAGATCTCTGCGCTCTCGCCGACGCTGGTTCCTTGGCCGCCGGTGACGAGCACCGTTCCATCGTTCAAGAGGACCGAGGTGTGCAGGTAGCGAGCGGCGGTCATGTTGGCGGCCGCGGTCCAGCTATCGGTCGCGGGATCGTAGATCTCGGAGCTGGCGTGGGTGATTGAGGCGTTGTGTCCACCCATGACCAGGACCCTGCCATCATCGAGCAAGGTTGCGGAATGGACTTCCCGCTTCACCAAGAGGTTGGCGACCCGAGTGAAGGAGTCGTTCGTCGGATCGAAGATCTCGACCGTATTCGAGGCAGTGGGCAAGCCCAATGCGGCGCCGCCAACGACGAGAACGCGACCATCGTCCAGAGTCGTCGCTGTGTGCCAAATTCTTGGGGTGGTCATGGTGGCGCTCGAGAAGGTGTCACTGCTCGGGTCGTAGATGTCGGCAGTGCTAGTGGCTGAAGTGCTGGCGTTCGATCCACCGGCGATCAGGACGCGACCGTCCAGAAGAAGGTTCACCGTGGCGTCGCGGTGCCCGGCAGACATCTCGTCGCCGACCACGGTCCAGCTTCCAGGCGCTGCTGCGGTCGCCGGTGCGCTGATGAGCAATGAAACCATCACCAGAGTCACGATCAGTGTCCATGCGTAGGCAGCGTGGGGAATCGGTGCGACATGGGGGGCATCGGACTTGCGGATAAGCATGGCTTTCTTCTGCATGATGAATCCTCTGATAGGGAATTGGTTGTTGGGGTTTCGACCCCAGGGTGATTGCGAGTGCCGCTGATTGGCGGCTTCGGTAGGTGAGTGCGGCAGCGCGATAATTTCTTACAGGTTTGGTCTATTTTGTTGGATAGACACACCTGCACCTTCACGTCCGAACCGAAGCTCTCGACGTGGCACGGGCCTTGGAGGCCATGGGGCTAGGCCGGCGGGCGAAACGGGCCCCATCCATTCTGTGGAGAATTCAGGTCTCGCGACCCACAAGGGGCCTAATTATTGGTTGCCACCTATCTCGGACGGGGGAAAAGGTGACCTCCGGGAAGGCTGCGTCGAGCTTGCCGGCCGCCAGCTGCTCGGCTGCGATTCGAGAGGCCGCATAAAGCTCTCGATAAGCGTCATACGACCTCTTTCGGACAGGGAGCCTAGGGGACGGCTGTCGACCAGGAGTCGGTCTGGCCGGACTCGAACCCATCCATGAAGACCACCTGATCGATCGAGAACGGCCCAGCGCTCACCGGCGCCGAGAGATTGTCGACACCATCGAAGGCGCACAGATGCACGTACCAGCTGCCGTCCGCCAACGGTTCGGTGGTGACGCCGGTGGCGGCGAGGTCGTTGCCTCCGTCGCAGCTGGCCACGGCGGACTGCGTCGCCAGCCAACGGTAACCGGCGACGCCGCTGGCGCCGTCCGTCGCCGCACTCCAGGTCAGGTCGATGGTCGGGTCCGGGGACGCCACGTTGGGCGTGTGACTGGTGCTCACGAAGTCGCCCGGCCCGTTCGGCGCCGTCAAGTCCACCCAGAAAGGCCCCAGGTGGACGGTGGAGGCGCAATTCCCCCGCAGGTCACAGGCGCGGAGGTGGAGGTAGTGCTGCATGCCGTCGGTCACCGATTGACCCGTCGATTGCGGGTCGGAGCCGTGGGGAAGGTCGGCGATATCGTCGATCTCCGTGTCGGCGGCGGTATCGAAGAGCACCGAGTAGCCGGCCATGCCGGAACCCAAGGGGACATCGTCCTCTGCGCCAGACCACTGGACGTCGATTAGAGCCAAGCTCGACCAGACCATGGGGACGTGGCTGGTGCTCTCCAAACTCAGGGGGTTGCTGGGGGGCGTGGTGTCCAGGGGCGCCTCGTCCACCCCTTGGTCGATGGTCACCATGCCGTCGCCGTCGCCGTCCAGAAAGCGAGGGTCGCCTTCGAAATCCTCCGGCGGAAGATCCCGGATGCCACCCTCACCGGCGTCGATGGAGGGGGAGTCACCGCGCAGCCGCAGGTCACCGCCGACGGGAACCACCAGACGTGGATCCTGCGAAATGTTGCCGTCGGTGCCGGTGGGCGAGCCGCAAAGGGCACTGTAGGGGGTGCCGGTGGCGGAAAAGACATTGTTGTGACGCAGAATTGGCGGGCCGGGGCTGCCGAAGCTTTCGCATGCGACGGCCACCGCTCCCGGTGCACCGACGACGATGTTGTTGATCAACTCGGCGTTGTCGTCGAATCCCTCGAGCAACAGGCTCGGACCGCTGCCGGTGGCCACCACGGTATTGTTGATCAGGCGCGGTCCGGGAGAGCCGGAGGGTACCAGCCAGGCCAGATCCTCTCCGCTACCGAGCCCGCTGTCGTTGCCCTCGAAGCGATTCTGAACCATCACGGCATTGGAGCTGTTGATCAGCTCGACGCCACCGCCGGCGCTCGAGGAGCTGTTGCCGACGATTCGATTGTCGATCACCAGCGGTGTGCCGGCGCCGTTGAAGCCGATACCTCCACCGAAGTTGAAAGAGTTGCCCGCAATGACGTTGCCACGGATTTCGGCGCTACCGTTGTTGGTGCCGCTGATGGCGATGCCACCTCCCTGGCCACTGCTGAAGGGGCTCCCCTGGTTATCGCTGATGACGTTGCCCTCGATAAGCGGCGCGCCGTTAATCGAGCTGATACCTGCTCCACCGAAGCGAGCCTGGTTGCCGCTGATGATGTTGTCTCGAATCGTCGGCGAGGCGTCTTCGATCAGTATACCGCCTCCCTCGGGCATCGCGTTTCCTCCGGTGACGGTAAAACCTTCGAGCACCGAAGCGCGTCCCTCGCCGCTTGTGAAGACGACGACGGAGCCGCTCGGACCGTCGCCAAAGGAACGGCGCTCGAAGGGCAAGCCGGTGGCACTATCCAGCAGCTGGATTCGGCCATCGGCGAGCCTATGGCGCTCTAGGCGGATGGAGGATTGGGTTCTCGAAAGCACCGTGGATCCATCGATGACGGTGCTAGCCGGTCCTTCAGCGCTGGTCACCCGGATCGGCTTGCCGATGAAATCGAGGGTCTCCAGGTAAGTACCAGCGGCCACCAGGACGATGTCGCCGACCGACGCGGCATCGATGGCTGCTTGGATGGTGGGGTATTCCGTCGGCACGTGGAGGGTGTCGTTGCCACCGGGTGGCGGAGGTTCGCTACCCTGCTCATAGGCTCCATGGTCGAGCTCTGCCAACTGGTTGCCGTCGCCATCGAAGTAGCGCGGATTGCCGTCCAGGTCGAGCAATGGGACATTGGCAGCGCTTCCGTTGGCGACATCCACCGACGGCGAGCCTGCCCCAAGGCGGAAATCGAAGCCGCTGGCGTCGACAAAGAGGGGATCTGTGGAGATGTTTCCGTCCGTCCCCGTGGGGTCGCCGCACGGAGCACCGTAGGCGATGCCGCCCGAGCCGGTGAAGACGTTGTTGAAGTCGAGGACCGGGGGGTTCATGTCGCCGAAGTCGCCGCAATCGACGGCTGTGAACCCGAGCGTGCCGACGATCAGATTGTTCTCCAGGGTCGCCCCAACGTCGAATCCGTCGGCATAGAGGCCGATCGCTCCGTTGTACACGACGGTGTTGTTGACCAGTCGTGGTCCGATTTGACCGGACGGCACGAGCCATTCGATACCGTCGCCCCGCCCTCCGGTGTTGCCGTAGATCAAGTTCTGTACGATCAGCACGTTCGATGCATTGGCCAGATCCAGGCCGCCACCGGCGTTGGTAGCGGTGTTGTCGTAAACGATGTTGTTCTCCAAGCGGGGAGCCCCGGCGGCGAAAAACGCGATGCCCCCGGCTCGGCCGAACGAGTTGTGACTGACGGTATTGCCGCGAATCTCGCCCGAGCCAGCGCCCCGCAGGAGGATGCCGCCTCCTATGCCGCCGCTGCAACCGACCTGCTGGTTGTGGGTGATGCTGTTGCCCTCAACGAGCGGCGACGCAAAAGCGATGGAGATGCCGCCACCCCCAGTACAGACGGAGTTGGCGGTGATGATATTGCCGCGCACTACCGGGGATGCTTGTTCAATGCGGATGCCGCCTCCCTCAAAGCTGTTTCCGCCGGTGATGGTGAAACCTTCGAGGACGGCATCTCTGCTTTCCCCATTGGCGAAGGTGACGACGGAGTCTGCACCTTCGGGCCAGGGGACCGTCGAGCGAACGGCGCCGCCCGAGTCGATCCACAGAGCTCCGTCGGCACGCAGCAGCTCCACCCGCCCGTCGTCGAACCGCCTGCTTGTGAAGTAATGCCTTGGGATGGGCTCCCCGTCGCCGTGGTGGACCACCGAAGCCGATGGATCGATGGTGGTGACGTCCGGCCCCGACTGGCTGATCACCGTGATGTCCTTGCCCAGGAAGTCGATGGACTCGGCATAGGTGCCCGGCGCCACCTGGACGATGTCGCCGTCGACGGCGGCGTCGATGGCCGCCTGGATGGTGCCGTATTGTGCCGGCACGAGAAGGATCTGAGATCCCTGGCTGCTGGCTGCGGCGCTGGCGACCGTGGTGAAAACCGCGACGCCCAAGAGAAAGACATGGCACAGGGCGAAGATGCGGCTCGCTGATAAGGCTCGGGGCTTGATCACGGCAAATTCTCCAAAGAGTCAGATAATAAGAGCTTCAATGTATTAGATCTCTGCTCTTCCATTACGGGTTAGCCCGCCCAAAGTATTCCACCCAGTTGCACTGCCCGGCTGACCTAGCCAGGCCCCGATACCCGGCTGACCCGTCGCGGCCACGGATGCTCGGTGTAGGACCTCGGCGGTGGGTGTAGAATCCCATGAGTTTGACCGCCAGCGCCGAGCGGGCCCCGCCGGCACGGGGGGAGGGCCGGGGCCTTCCACCTGCACCCGTACCTTCTCATCACGTCCTGAGGTGGCGGTCCTATCAAGCTTTCCGGAGAGCTCCCATGAACGCCCCCTTCGCCATCTTCAGGCCCCTCCCGAGGCAAACCCTCGCCATGCTCGACCCATTGAGCCCCTCAGCGCGCATCGAAGCCATCGACGCCCTGCTCGCCGATCTCGAACCAGCGGTGAGCTGATTTCCATGCCAGAGCCGCACTTCGAAAACACAGCAATACCCGAGCTGTTGGCCCCTGGCCAGCGCATCCAAGACTACCGAATCGAGTCCCTGCTCGGCCGGGGTGGCATGGGCGAGGTGTATCTGGCGTATGAGGAACATCTCGATCGCCACGTCGCGATCAAGCGGATTCGCACCGATCTACTGGACCATCGCGACGCCCTGCCGCGATTTCGCCGCGAGGCACGGCTGGCGGCACGCCTGAGCCATCCTCACATCGTCCAGGTGTTCAATTTCCTGGCGTTGGATTCCGGCGATTACTTGATCATGGAATACGTTCCGGGCACCCATCTGGCGGCGAGGCTCGATGCGTCGATCGACGCTGCCTCCGCACTGCGCTGGCTAGCACAGGTCGCGGACGGACTCGCCGTTGCCCACAGCCGCGGCCTGGTGCATCGCGACCTGAAGGCCGAGAACGTGCTCATCACCTCCTCCGGCGACGCCAAAATCCTCGACTTCGGCCTCGCCCGGACCCTCGAGCCAAGCCCCCGCGGCGAGACGCTGACCCGCTCGGGCATGTTGCTCGGGACCCTGCGCGCCATGTCGCCCGAGCAGGCGGCGGGGGGACGGGTGGACCCGCGCTCGGATCTCTTCTCCCTCGGGGTGCTGGGTTATGAGCTACTGACCGGGAGCTCCCCCTTCGAAGCCGCCACGCCCCAGGAAACGTTGACCCGCGTCCTCACCTTCGAGCCGCCACCGGTCGACTCGCGAGTCGGAGATCTGCCGCCCGGCCTGGCAGCGCTGATCGGAAGCCTGCTGGCCAAATCGGCCTCGGCGAGGCCTGTGTCCGCCCGGCTGGTGGCCGATCAGCTGGCGGATTTTCTTGCCGACCTACCGCCATCCTCGGGCCCGGCCGTCCAATCCACTGCGCGCTCACCGATACCAGAAGGCTTCAGCCAAGCACCCACCCCTTGGCCCTCGGTCGGGGGGTCAGGGCCTTCGATTCCCGAACCGCCCGGTGATTTGAGCCCGCTTTCCGATAACCCTGCGGCCTCCGCCACCGGTCGCACACCGCGGCGCTGGCCACTGACCGTGGCGGCGCTGCTGGCCATAGCGGCGCTCTTCGGACTGCTGCTGTCAACACCGCCGACGGCGCCGATTCGAATCGCCGTGTTGGAACCCACGGTGGAGGCGAGCTCCGATGGGGCGTCGAGTTTGGTAGCTGCAGCGGTGCTCGAATCGAGCCTTGGCGTCCTGTCGAGCCTTCGCGGCCTTGCCCCGATCGACCCTTCTCAAACGCGAGGGGTGAGCAGCGACCCGGTGAGCGTGGCACGTGCGGTTTCCGCCCAGGAGGTGCTGACCGCCTCGATTCGTATCGAAGGCGACCAATGCTGGATCTCTCTGCACCGCATCAACGGAGACGACGGCGCCGTGTTGTGGAGCGAGTCCTTCGAAGCCCCGGCAGGTCGTCGCGACCTGTTGGCCCTCGCCGACGCCGTCCGATGGCAGTGGCGGCGGGCCTACGCGGCAAGAGAGCCACCCGGCCGCTCTGCGACTCGGGTGACCCCTGAAGCCTACAGCCACTTCCTGGAGGTGCGGGCCGAAATCCACGGCGGTGGCGGGCGCGGGGCGCAGGCCCAACTGGGAGATCTACGGCAGATCCTAGAGACGGCGCCCGATTTTCTAGAGGCCAGGCTGCTGGCGGTGGACCTGGGGCTCAACCTCTACACCTCACAGCGGCAGGAGGAGCTTCTCGCTCGGGCCGAAGAGGATCTGCGGTTGGCCCGGAAGTTGGCGCCCGAGGATCCCCGCACGATCTACCGCGACTTTCGTCTGGCGGTGATCACGGCAGATTTCACCGCCGCAGCGGAGCACCTCGAGGCCTTCGAGCGCGCTTCGCCGGGGGACGTCGAAGTCCAGGTGGCCAAGGCGTTTCTCGCCGAAAGCCGAGGCGAGTTACGGAAGGCGGTGGGCTGGCTGGAAAAAGCGGTGGAGAGGTTTCCCTCATGGGCCAATCTCTACCGCTTGGCCCGTCTGGAACAGAAGATCGGACGGCTCGATGCCGCCCGCGCTCACCTGCGCCAATTGCTAGACCGCTGGCCCGACAGTCCCTGGGGACTCGAGCTTCTGGCCAGCCTCGAGCTGCAGTACGGCGACTTGGATCGAGCGGAGACCCTGCTGCTGAAGCTGGTCACTCTGCGGCCAGCGCGGTCCCACTGGACCAACCTGGGTCTCACCCAGTTTCTCCGCCGCCGCTTCAGGGAGGCCACCGAGTCCTACAAAGCGGCGCTGGATCTCGATCCTGAGCATCCCCTGGTGCTGCTCAACCTGGCGGACTGCCGCTGGGCGCTGGGCGACTTCGACAACGCACGGCGCCACTATCAGGCGGTGCTCGACATCCTCGACGACCGCGCCGTCAGCGACGGGCACTCCGGTTATGACAGCCTCCTGCGGGCCCAGAGCCTGGCGCATCTGGACAGGGCGCAGGAAGCGGTAGAGCTCACCCTTTCGACGCTGCAAGAGTTTCCGGAAGACTCCGAAGTCAACTATCAAGCGGCGGTGGTCTACGCCGTGGTCGGTGACTTGGCATCGGCCAAAGTCAACGCCAAGCGGTCGGTCGCCCTCGGGATCGAGCCGCGCTGGCTCACCATCCCCGCCTTCGAATCTCTGCTCACGGACCCCGAGCTCCGCGCCCTGCTCGACTCTTCCGACCAAACCACCCGCCGCCTCAAGGAGAAATCGTGAGCACGCCGCTGTTGTCGACCGCGGGGTCTTCACTGGTGACCACCAGACGGCGCCCGGTCCCCGCGGCGACGATCGCCGCATCGTAAAAGAAGCTCCCGGCATGCCCACTGTTTCCCGACCCGATCACTTTCATCGTCCGCCCATCGTCGCGGGGATTGAGCTGCGGCGAAACCGAGACCACCGACAAGTTGAGAAAAGGGCCAAAGAAGTGGTTGAGGGGTCGATTCCGGTGCGGCTTGAATCGAATCTCTGGAATCCAGGGAATCGGCCCGAAGTCGTTGGGCACAAAAAAATTCCAAGTCACCACTCCGTTCGATCGCAGCTTGCAGGTGTCGGTGGAAACCCCCAGAGTCCAGATCTTGCCTTGCCGCACCAGTCGTACATCGATCTCGGTGGGGAATTCAGGGTGTTCGACCCGGTTGGCGAGGGTTGCCAGCTCGCTTTCGGCAAACAACGAGCCATCGGGCAAAAAAACCTGGGCACGGTAACGGTAGGGAGAATTACGTTTTGACTTCAGGCCGGTGTTGCCTTGGCCGAGAACTTGTGAGCGTCTCTGCACCAGACTGGTGAAGGGCCCCAGCGCCATCTCCTGAACATCCTTCAGCGAAAGATCGGCGGGAATTTCGAAGCTGATCTGAGGAACGCAATGATTGGGAATGCCGAGGAAGGTCCATTGCACCGAATCGCCTGCACCCAACCTGATGGTGGGGCCTTCGATTGTGAGAGACTTTCCGTCATAGTGAACCACGACCTGCAAGTTCTTCATTTTGATCTCCTTTTCGATGAGTCTGCGGAATGGAGGGATCGTTCGCCTCAAGGAAAGCAAGATTCATGCAAGATGCTCTTCAACGGACAGAGGAGAACCGCAGTATGCCACGGGGGGCGAGCGCCAGGCTGCTCGCCGTCGGCGGATCGTTGCAGGGACAGAGCTTCGAGCTCGCTCAGCAGGAGCTCCGCATCGGCCGGCATCCGGACAACGGGCTGCAACTCCGCGAGATGGCGGTCTCCCGCCAGCACTGCCGAATCTCCAGGGGCGCAGAAAGTTGGATCCTCGAAGACCTGGGGAGCCGACGCGGCACCCTGTTGAACGGGCTGCCGGTCACCACTCAACCCCTGACCTCGGGGGACCTGCTGCACATCGGCGACGCGAGCTTCCTCTTCCTCGAGGGACCGGCCGCGGCGGCGGATTCCTCGCACATCGCCTGGAACGATCGCGATCTCGCCGCGCAATCGACCTTGGCTCTCGAGCGCCGGCACGACTTCAAGGCTCAGCTGGCCCGCTCCCTCGGGGATCACCAACGCTTGGTCCAAGAGCTCCAGGTGCTGCTCGATCTGGCCTCTTCGCTACCCTCGGCCACCTCTCCTCAGGCGGTGGCCGAAGCCGCGCTCGAGTTACTGGCACGGACGGCACCGATCGCGCACGCCGCCGTCCTGTGGCTCGATGCCACCTCCGAGCTCCAGCCGCTGGCGGTATGGCATGGGACGACGGCGGAAGGCCCCCTGGAGGTCAGTCGCCAGCTCACCGAACAGGCGGCACAGAGAGGCGGCACGGTCTGGTTCCGCGGCCACCTCGCCACGGAAACCGAGGTCACGTCCGAGAGCCTGCGAGCGCTGGTGGAGCACGCCGCCATCGCGGTGCCGCTGCGCCAAGCGACGTGTTTGGTCGGGATGCTCTATCTCGAAGACCGTTCACCGGCGGCGGCTTTCGACCAGGATCACCTGCCCTGGCTCGACGCCGTGGGCGCCTTGCTGGCCCCCACCCTGGTGGCGGCGCACCAGCAGCAGAAGCTGCGGGGCGAGAATCAGCGCCTGGCCGAAGAAGCTTTCGACACGCGAATGGTGGGCGAGAGCCCACCGATGCAGAAACTCATCGCCTTGCTGCGCCGGGTGGCGCCCAGCGATTCGACGGTGTTGATCTGCGGCGAAAGCGGCACCGGCAAGGAGTTGGTCGCCCGCGCCCTGCACCGCAACAGCCGCCGGGCCGACGGCCCCTTTGTTGGCATCAACTGCGCCACCCTCACCGCGACCCTTCTCGAGAGCGAGCTCTTCGGCCACGAACGGGGCGCCTTCACCGGAGCGGTTGTCCGCCGGACGGGCAAGGTGGAAGTCGCTGACGGCGGCACCCTATTTCTCGACGAGGTGGGTGAGATCCCCCTCGAGCTTCAGGCCAAACTGCTGCGGGTGCTGCAGGAACGGGAATTCGAGCGGGTGGGGGGCAACAAACCCATCAAGGTGGATGTGCGGGTGGTCGCGGCAACCAACCGGGAGCTCGAAAAGTCCATCGCCGAGGGTACCTTCCGGGAGGATCTTTTCTATCGGCTCAACGTCATCACCCTCTCCCTGCCGCCGCTGCGCCTGCGCACCGGCGACATTGCCCGTCTGGCTGAACATTTCGTCACCGCCCACGGCCAGAGCCAGGGTCGTCCCGGGCTACGGCTTTCGCCCGCCGCCGGAAAGTGCCTCGCCCGGTACCGCTGGCCGGGCAACGTGCGTGAGCTGTCGAACGCCATCGAGCGTGCGGTGGTGCTCGCCGAGGGGGCCTCGATCGAGGTCGAGGACCTTCCCGAGACCGTCGCCGAGGCGGCCGGCGATCCGGCGGCCGGCGCTCCGGCGGCCGGCGATCCGAGCGAAGATCTCGCATCCTCCTACCATCAGAGCGTCGCCGAGGCGAAGAAACGCATCCTACGGGACGCCCTGGCCGAAGCCGACGGCAACTTCGCCACCGCCGCCCGTCGGCTGGGGCTGCGTCGCACCTACCTGCACCGCTTGGTGAGCAACCTGGGCCTGCGCGCCGAAATCGATTCCTAGCAGCTGGCGTATCTCATCAGATACACGAGCGTGCCCTTCTCGGCACGCTGTCATCTCCCCATCCCGCCCAACCCCCCAGAACCGGCCTCGGAAGGCGCGATTTCGCCCTGGCACGCCCTGTGCTCTAGGGGATTCTCGAATCGATTCTGAATCCCAGCTCGCGAGCCGACACCCAAGACGACGACTTGAATCTTTCACACCACGCATCCTTCACGAGGAGAGCACCTTGTTCCAAGCAACACTAGTCAGCAATTCCGACGCCTCGAAGTACGCCTACGGCATGACCATGAAGTCCCAGGGCATCTTTCTCGCCTGGCTGGCCGAGAATGGCGGCACCGTCTCCAGCCGTCAGGGATCGAACGGAAAGGTGAGCACGGGTCAGAAGGGATCCCGCGGTCCCTCCATGGCGAGCCGCGCCGGTACGCCCCACATCGCCTATCGCGACGGTTCCTCCGGCACCTCAGGGGCACCGATCCTAGCCGGCCCGTACGACGGCTCCAAGTGGTCGATGAGCCCCGTCATCACGGCGGCCAACGATCATCCCAAGACCGACCAACCGGTGTCCCTCAGCCCCTTCGGGAACGACCTCTACATGGCCTACAAGCAAAGCGACCACACCGTCGGTATCTCCTGGTTCAACGGAACCCAGTGGCAGGGATACGCCAATTCCGAGCATGCCATCGCCAACAACGCCAACCCAAAAGTGGCCGCTAACGGCAACTCCCACGGCGACGACTATGTGATCACCAGTCGGGGTCCATCGATCGCCAACCTGGCGGTCAACAGTGTCGAAAGTCTGTATCTCGCCTTCAAAGAGAACGGCGGCAAAGGCCACGTCTACTTCGGTTCCAGCACCAAGCCGTCGGACCCCAGATCGTGGAACAATCTGGCGCGCCTCGGCAAGGCCTACAAGACCAACGGTACCCCCGCTCTGGCCGCCTGGAACGGTAAGATCGTGCTCGTCTTCCCCAACGCCGAGGAAAGCAACCGGCTGTACACCGCCGTCTTCAATCCGTCGAGCCAAAGCTGGTCCGAGCTGGCGGTGATCAAGGACGGAGGCACCCCGCTCGACCCCGGGAACGACAAGGAGACCGCCGCCACCAACGTCTCGCTGATCGGGGACGATGCCAATCGGCGACTCTTCGTGTCCTTCGTCCAGGATAAGAAAATCAGGCTCTATTCACTGATCGAGAAGAGCTGATCCGCTGATCAGCGCCCTTGGGACTCCACGATCCCAAGGTCTTGACGCGCCGCCGGGCCATCGTTCCAAGCGAGATCCGGCGGCGCTTTGCGTTGTGACCTCAGAGTGCTCGCCCAACGACTTCGAAGATCGAGCTCCGAGGTCGAAGCCAAGCTCAAGAACAAAGCCAAGGGCGCCAACGTTTCATCAGCTTTGGGATCGATGCGTCCTGCCCAAGCTCGGCAAGCCCATTCAATCAGCCCTTCAGAGTTGCTCCGAGTTGAGAAAAATTCCGCCGATGAGATCCCCGACGGACCATGTCCTGATTCGATTCCCACTCGCGGCCAACCCGCCGCAGCTCACCACTCTGGCCGCCAGCTCGACCCGATAGGGGCCGAGTGTCAGTTCCTTGTGGAGACCAGCACCAGCCGCTAAACTAGCGCTATCTATATGGTGCTACCTATATTACCTATGTATTGACACTGCGAACGGTCCACCAGCTGATCTACAGATATTCACCAGCGACTGGGCCTGACGGTCCGGACTTCGAGGGTCAAGGGGATTGATTTGCCCATTCGGGATACCGATCAGCAAGGCTTGAGAGACGCTTCCGACGATCACTGCTTGGAGCCTTCGGCCGATGAGAGCGCCTGGCGGGCCATGGTCGACGCGGTTCCCCAGGGCATTCTCCATCTGGCCGACGACGGAGTCATTCTGCGGGCCAATCTCAAGGCCCGAGAGCTGATCGGCGACCATGCGGAGCTCGCGACGTTGGCCCACCTCGAGCCCTGGGCCACGGCCAAGGGACTCTTGGCCTTGAGCACCGTTTCAGGCATCGGTGATGTCAGGGAGGTGACCGATCCGACGACGGATCGCAGGTGGGAAATCAGAATCAGCCGACCCCAGCCCTCCGGCGGTGCGGTGATGGTTCTGCTTGACATCACCGAGCGGGTCCTTTTGGAATCCAAGCTACAACGCCGTGATCATTTAGGTGTCTTGGGTCAGCTGGTCTACGGAATCAGCCACAAGATCCGGAGCAATTTATTTGGCATCACTGGGGTGACGGATGTGCTCGCCTCGAGAATCGGTGACGACCCTGAGATCGCCTCGTTTCTGGACATGCAGCATCGTCAGTCCCAACGAACCGTCGACGTGCTCGACCGCCTGATGCAATACGCTGGCCCCACGGAAGGCCAGGACTCGCTCGGTCCCATCGGACCAGTGCTCGCGGCAGCCTTGCTGGAAGCTAGGTCGGCGTGTGACGACCAAGATACCGCCTGCCGTTGGCTGCTCGACCCGGCCCTGCCGGACTTTTCCAGGGACCGTGAGCAGCTGACCATCGCCTTCTCCCACGTCTTGCAGAACGCCCTCGAGCACAGCCCGGAAGGCGGCGGAATTTCGATTCGGGGCGAGACGTACAGGGACGGTAGCGGCGATGGGGTCCAGATCGACATCGAGGACGAAGGTCCCGGGGTGGCAGAGAAAGACCTACCGAGGATCTTCGAGCCCTTTTTCAGTCGCCGCGCCCAAAGTCATGGCCTGGGGCTTTCGATCGCTCGCCGCATCGTGGAAGATCATCACGGCAGCATCTCAGCCGACAACCCGCACGGTGGCGGTTGTCGCATCCGCATCAAGATCCCGTCCAAGCGCTGAGCGGATCACCGTCTTTCGGACCAATGTCCTACCATCCTCCCCCAGACCAAGCCGAAGAAGGGCTGCGCCCCTTTGGTTGACCGAGACTGGAGCCCATGCCGAGGGACAGGCCCCGCCCCTTGAGGTGGTGTCTACTTTCTCCGTGGCAAGTACGATGATCCCTAGCTACACGATGGAGCTTCGCCTGCCCACCGCCACCTCGGCGACCCTCACTTCAGAACCCTAACCTTCGGGGCGACACCCCGAGCTCGAAGGATCTTCGTCATGACCCAGAACCCACAGAACTCTCGAATGTGGCACGCCTGCGCTCTGTGCTTCGCTTGCCTCGCCTTGGCATCCACAACCTATGCGGACGATCCCCAAACCACCGGAGGGACGGAGCCTCCGTCGACATTTGTCGACGCCCTGGCGGCCGGCAAGACCACCGTCGACCTGCGCTACCGCTTCGAGCTGGTCGATCAGGACGGTTTCGATCGCGATGCCGAGGCCTCCACCCTGCGCACCACCTTGAGCTATGGCTCGTCGCCGTTTCGCGGCTTTCGATTTTTCGTCGAGGCGGAAAATGTTAGCGCCGTCATCGACGACAACAACTACAACAACGCCGGTGCCGATGATTTGAACAACGGCGTCCGCGACCGTCCGGTGGTCGCCGATCCGGAGCTGACCCAGATCAGTCAAGCCTATGTCGAGATGGCCATCAAGAGCACCACCCTGCGGCTCGGTCGGCAAGCGATCAACCTCGAAAATCAACGTTTTGTCGGCGCAGTCGGCTGGCGGCAACATCATCAGACCTTCAATGCCTTCTCTTTGCAGGACCGTTCTTTCGGCGCCGCAACTGTCTCCTACCATTACCTCGACGCCGTGAACCGGATTTTCGGAGACCGCCGAGACATGCAATCCCACTTGCTGCACTCGAGCGTCCCCATAGGCCAGCACAACAAACTGAGCCTCTACGGCTACTTCTTGGACTATGAAGAGCCGGCGGATCAGTTGCTCTCGACCTCCACCTACGGCCTGCGCTGGGCGGGTCACGGCAACCTGAACCGGGCCAAGATCTCCTATACCCTGGAGGCTGCCTTGCAGGAGGACGCCGGCGACAACCCCCGCCAGATCGATGCCGACTACCTGCTGGCAGAGCTGGCGGCCGGCAGTGAGAGGCTCACCGCCACCGTCGGCTACGAGGTGCTATCCGGCTCCCCTGCCGACGGCGCCTTCGCCACCCCCTTGGCCACCTTGCACAAATTCAACGGCTGGGCCGACAAGTTCCTCCGCACCCCCTCCTTCGGCTTGGTGGATACCTACGCCAAAATCGGCGGAGCCGTGCGAAGCTTTAGTTGGAGCGTCATCTATCACGACTTTCAATCGGATAGCAGCCTGCCGGGGAACGACGATCATTACGGTAGCGAGATCGACGCCTTGGCCACTTACAAAACCCAGCATGGCCTGGTCTTGGGGCTCAAGGCCGCCTTCTACGATGCCAACCGCGTCTCCACCGACACCGACAAGATCATGCTCTGGACCAGCTATAGCTTCGGGCACTGAGACCCAGCGCCCGACGGGCTACCGGCCGGCGATGGTGATGGGCTTGGAGGGCGGCTTGTCCTCGTCACCGAGCCATTGCACGCGGTAGAGGTCGGTACGTCGATCGAGCCAATTGGTCACCGTTCCTTTTTGGCGAAAACGATCCAAGACCTCCAGGTCCACGTCGTGAATAACCACCGTTTCGATATTGGGCGTACACTCGGCACCGATCGCGTCGCGGGAGAATGAGAAGTCAGAGGGGGTCAAGACCGCCGACTGAGCATATTGAATATCCATGTTCTCGACCTCCGGCAAGTTGCCGATGGTGCCGGAGATCACCGCATAGATCTGATTCTCGACGCAGCGGGCTTGGGCGCAGTAGCGCACCCGCAAGTAGCCTTGCCGCTCATCGGTGCAGAAGGGTACAAAGAGGATGCGTGCGCCGCGCTCCACCGCCAGACGGCTGAGCTCCGGAAACTCGACGTCGTAGCAGACTTGAATCGACACCTTGCCCTTGTCGGTGTCGAATACCCGGAGCTCGTCGCCCGGCTGCACCCCCCACCACCGCCGCTCGTTGGGAGTGATGTGGAGCTTCGGCTGTTGATCGATGCGACCATCGCGGTGGAAGAGATAAGCAATGTTCAGCAGCTTGCCCTCTTCAAACGCAAAATGTGATCCACCGACGATGTTGATGTTGTGTTTCAGGGCCAGCTGCGCAAAAAGCTCCAAGTAGCGCGGCGTGTACTCCGCCAAGCTCCGGACCGCGTCAGCGGGCACCCGATTGGGCAGGAACGACAACATTTGGGTCGTCAAGAGCTCCGGGAAGACGACGAAGTCGGACCGGTAGCCCGACGCCACATCGACGAAAAAGCTGCACTGCTGCGCAAATTCTTTGAAGCTCTGGATATGGCGCATGCGGTACTGCACCGCACACAGGCGCACTTGCCGCGAAGGCAGTAGGCGGCGATCGCCGTCCGGTTGGTAATCGATGTTGACCCACTCCAACAGGGTGGCCCAGCCCGCCGACTCCTTGTCGCCCTTGAGGTAGGACTGGATCAGCCGCTTCAAGACAAAGCCGTTGGCCAACTGGGCGGTGAGGACCTGATCGTAGAAATCCCGTGATAGCACCTTCTCGACATACTGCCGAGCGCTCATCGTTTCCTGGTGCTTGGAGAAACCGGGAATCCGCCCACCGACGACGATGCGCTTGAGGTTGAGCTCGACACAAAGCTCTTTGCGAGCCTCGTAGAGACGACGCGCCAATTTCATGCCGCGGAACTCGGGATCCACCATGATCTCGATGCCGTACAGGGTATCTCCTTCAGCATCGTGATTGCGGATATAACCGCCATCGGCAATTTCGGACCAATTGTGACCATCGATGTATTCATCGACATCGATTATCAAGCTCGACGACGACGCCACCACCTGGCCATCGCATTCGACGACGATCTGCCCGGCGGGAAAAAACTTCAACTGACTTTCGATCTGCGATCGATCCCAAGGCGGCATCTCCGGAAAACAACGTCTCTGAACCTCGACCAGCCGTGGATAGTCATCGCTACGCAATGGCCGCACCACCAAGTTACTTTCAAAGGATCCAAGATCCATCGGGAGCTCCCAATCTACGTGCCGCCAGTCACCCTCGGTGACACCTCAGCCCTGGGCTGGGACAACATGGCAGACGTGGCTATTGACCGCTTGTTGACTTCGTGTCTTGAAACAAACCTGGACGTCAACACGACGCCATGGCTTCTCGGTCGCCTCGGTTCGATATCTAGCGGCTGTCGCAGGATGTCTGGCAACCGCCGTCGAGCCCGCGCCACCGACGTGCGAACACTAGCAAATACGAGCCGCTCCAAACTATATCGACGTTGCCAAGATGGGCGGGAGCGCTCGGATTCTTAGCCCCGCTCCCGGTCCGGCCTGGAAGAAAAATCGTTCCTCGCCAAAAGCCGGTTGCAGCTCATCGAACCAGGTGGCGTCGGCATCGAAACGGGCGAAGAAAGGCCGTCCGACCCAAGCATCGTCGCGAGCCTGAAGGAAATCGAGCACAAAGACCCGCTCCCCCGCCACCTCCTCGATGCCGAGAATCCGCACTTTCCCCGGGTGAGCCGACATCACCGGACCACGGGCTGACCGCGCCAAGCCGGACACCTGACGCCGAGCGTGACGGCAAATCTCGAAGGCCCGGGCCAAGGGCATCTCAAAATACCGTTTGGGGCCGGTATCCCGCTCGACAAAGAGGTAGTAGGGAACGATCCCCAAAGCGACAGCGGTGCTCCACAACTCCGCCCAGACGGCGCTGTCGTCGTTGACGTGACGCACCACGGGCGCCTGCAGCCTCACTTCGGCTCCGCTCTGGCGCAGCCGCTGCACCGCTCGGCGGGCCACCGGCGTCGACAGCTCGAGGGGATGACTGTAATGGGCCATCACCGCCAAATGCCGCCCCCGGGCCACCACCTCGTCGCACAACCGCAATAGATCGTCGGCATCACCATCACTGACGAAACGCTGTGGCCAAAAAGCCAGGGACTTGGTTCCCAAACGAATATTGCGGACATGGGCTAGACGGTCGCTGAGCAGAGGCTCCAGGTAACGCCGCAGCACGGCGCTCGACATGATCAGCGGATCGCCGCCGGTGATCAGCACATCCGTCACCTCAGGATGGGCCTCCAAATAGGCCACCAGGTCGTCGCTCTGGGGTGCCGCGAAGCGCATATCCGGTAGGTCGACAAACTGCGCCCAGCGGAAACAGTAAGTGCAGTAGGCGTGGCAGGTTTGCCCCTTGGCGGGAAAGAACAGCACCGTCTGGCGGTATTTGTGCTGCAAGCCCGGTAGGGATCGTCCTTCCAGGCGGGGCACATTGGACTCCACTTGCCCGCCCGGCTGCGGATTGAGGCGACGGCGGATGGCGTCGGCGGCCCGCCGTACCACGGCGGCCTCTGCCCGGTTCCGCCAGAGGTCTCGCATCTGCAAATAATCCGCCTCGTCGAGCATCCCCGGTTGTCCGAAGGTCAACTGGAACATCGGGTCGTCGGGTACCCGGCGCCAGTCGATCAGCTGCTCGACCACGTACTCGTTGCTGCGAAACGGTAGGACTTGCGCCACCACCTGGATGGCCTCCCTTTGCTCCTCGTCGAGCCGCGACCACACCCCACTGCGCTCGAAGTTGCTGGCATGGATGGGGCGATAACGTGGCACGGTTTGAGTCCTTAGCATGGTCGTGTTCGGCTGGATGAGCAAAGCGTCGAGCTGGCGATGAGGTCGTTGATGAGGTCGTCGATGAGGTCGTCGATGAGTCTGTTAAAGTATCAGGAATCCACCGTCGGCCTGAAGCCCGATGCAGACGGCTCAAACCGCCAACAAGACCCGCCGTACGACGCTCACCATGGCTTCCAGCTGCTCGCCGCCGCAGGCCCCGTATCCCAATACTAAACCTTGGCGAAGGCCTGGATCGAGGCTTTGGGGGGCCAAGGCGTAGTCCCCTAGGGTATGTACCCAAACTCCCAGCCGGCGGCACTCCGCCGCCACCGTCCGGGCATCGAGGCTCGGCGGTAATTGCAGGGTGGCGTGCAAACCCGCCGCCAAACCCACCCAGGCGACCCCCGAGGGTAGGGGCTCGAAGGCACGGAGCATGCAGTCCCGGCGTTGACGATAGAGGCGACGCATGCGCCGCAAGTGACGGTCGAAGCCACCGCTGCCCAAGTAGCGGGCCAGGGTGCGTTGCGACATCCAACAGGTGTGGTGGTCGTGACGTACTTTGCGGTGCAGCATGGCCTGGCGCAGGGGCTCCGGGGCGATGACGTAACCCAGTCGCAGGCTGGGGGCCAGCACCTTGGAGAACGTCCCGAGGTAGGCCACCGACGCACCACGGTCACCGGCCGCCAAGGCCGGCAGGGCGGGACCGTCATAGCGCAGCTCGGAGTCGTAGTCGTCCTCGATAATCAAGGCTTGATGCTCGGCAGCCCATCGCAAGAGCTCTTGACGACGTCGGTAGGACAACACGCTGCCGAAGGGAAATTGATGGGACGGCGTGCAATACACCATCGACGGCGGCTCTCCGGCCGCCAGCTGCTTCAACTGCAAGCCCCCGTCGTCCACCGGCAGCGGACGCACTTCGGCGCCGTGGTCGGTGAAGATCTGCCGGGCCAGACGATAGCCCGGATCCTCACAGGCTACCACCACCCCGTCGCCGCACGTCAAGGCGGCGATCAGAGCCAGGGACTGCGTCGTGCCGGAGGTGACCAGGACCTCCCGCCAAGTGCATGCCAGGCCCCGTTGCCGCGTGACCCAGGCGGCGATCAAGCGACGTAGGGCTTGGTCCCCGGCCGGCGGTGCGTAGCCGTCCGGCAGCGGCTCGGCGAGGGCGGCTCGGGCGCAGGTGCGCCAGGCGGCATCGGGAAATGACGTGGCCTCCGGCTCACAGATACGAAAAGAGACCAAACCGTCCCCGAAGGAGGCCGGGTCGATATCCGGGGGCATTACATCGCACCGTAGCCAGGGTGGACGGTGGGCATCGTCACCCCTCGGCGAAGGTTCCCTCGGCGCGTCCGGGGTCTCCGTCCGTCGCTGCACCACATAAGTGCCTGAGCCCTGGCGAGATTCCAGATACCCCTCCGACACCAGGATGGCATAGACCTCAGTGATCACCGTCCGGCTGACCGCCAGTTGTTGCGCCAGGCCTCGAGACGACGGCAACCGGGCCTCAGCAGGCAGCCTGCCATCTTCGATAACCCGACGAATCTGGCCCACCAGCTGTTGCATCAAGGTAGGTGCGCCTGCACCGCGGCGCAACGGATCCGCGAGGGCGGAAAGCTCGAAGGGAATGGGAAGTGGTCTGTTCATTTTGCTCAGAAATGGATATTTCAATCAATCCAATTGCAGTCTACTCTGAATGCATGCGCTGCCACCACCGGGGTGGCGTCGTTGACCACGAAGCCCTGCGACCATCCTGGAGGTTTCCGATGAGCCAAGTTTCCCCACTGCGCGCCCAAGCCAAACAGTTGGTTGTGCCGCCACCGGCCGACCTGACGCCAGACGCGGCCAAGTCCTACTTCGAAATGCAGCTGGCCTGCGAGACCGACCCCGCCGATGTGCACTACGACATGAGCTCAGGGGTGGCCGACTTCGTGCTCCTCGATGTCAGGCGGCGTCAGGCCTTCGAGGCCTGTCACATTCCAGGCGCCGAAAATCTGCCGGCGGGACGCATCCGACGGAGCACCACCCAGCACCTCGACCGGCATCAACTTCTCATCACCTATTGTTGGGGGCCAGGATGCAACGGTGCCACCAAAGCAGCGGCGCAGCTCTCGGCCTTGGGTTTCCAAGTCCGACAGATGGTCGGCGGGCTGGAATACTGGCGGCGGGAAGGTTATGACGTCGAGGGAGATGACACGGCACGGGCGCCCCTTGCCGGTTGACCCACAGGGCTCCGACCAGCGGCCCCGAGGTGAGATCCGGACCCTCCGAGAGGACGAGGTGGCGTGTTTGCTAGAGCTTTGCGCCGAGCATGCCGCCTACGAAGGCCACGCCTGGCGATGCGAGGAGCGAGAGCATGGCTTGCGCCGTGCTCTTTTTGCATCGCCTCCGCGACTCTACGCTTGGGTGCTCGAAGTGGCTGGGAGTCACACAACGGGTGGGCAGCTTGAAGGATTTGCCACCGCCAGCCTGCAGTACGCCACCTGGCAGGGGCGGGACTTCTTACATCTCGACTGTCTCTACCTGAGGCCGGACCAGAGACGCCACGGCTGGGGACGGCATTTTCTTGCCACTGTCCTAGGGCACGCCCGTTCCTTGGGTTGCCAGGAAGTGCAGTGGCAGACACCGACCTGGAACAGCTCGGCCATCGCTTTCTATGAAGCGCAGGGGGCCAGCGGGCTAGAGAAGATGCGCTTCACCCTGAGGCTCGACAACTGACACTCCCGGCTTGCCGATCACCCGGGTGGCCCCATACGGCCTTGGCCCGCTCCCAGCGGACCCACTCCGCCAAGGGCCTCCCGCTGGCACCGTTTTAGCCAAAACGGCTTGGACACCCGCTAAACAAGAGAATGGCCACCGTCTCGACGGGCGATGAGACGGTGGCCTAAGTAGGTGCGCACCCAAGCGATGCGGGGAGAACGGGAGAAAGGAAGGGTGGATTGCTCGCCGTCGCAGCGTTGCTCAGCGACGTCCGCCGGTGGCCAACAGGACGACGCCGGCAACCGTCGAGACGACCCCCAACCACAGGGGAATGTTCACCGTCTCTTTATCCTTGACGGAAAATTCCACCGGGCCGATATCCACCTGATGCTCCTCTTGAGTGTAGGAGAAGCCGCCGTAGACCAAGGCCAAGATGCCACCGGTCAAAAGAAGGATGCCAAGGATTTTTTTAGCTTGCATGATGTGAGCTCCTGGGGGATTCCCCCCGGTTTGTTGTTCGATCATGACCTCATCGAGCCCCAAGATCGAACCCGTTCGAGGAATTCGAATCGAATGGGCTATCGTGTCTGGCACCGGAGGTCGCTATCTGCCATCATCTAGAAGCATAATCTGTGCCAGGGAGGGTGTTTTGGTTCCTCTCCCCGGGGTGAAACGGCCCTCGCTCGGCTCAAACCCCGACATCATGCACTCCGGCGAAGTCATGTGCTCAGGGTTTGCGGACGTCGAAGCTTCCCCCCGAGCCGACCGGTTCGACAATTCACAGCTTGCTCGTTGAAATCTTTACACGACTGGAGCAACAATCGACCGACGGAGCGCCCCTGACGCCCAACTTGCGGCGCAGCTCGTCAAGCATGCGTTGGCATGGGCCTTGCTGTCGAAATCTGTTCGTTGAGTCTGCAACAGGCCACCACTCGAGATCTCGCGGCTCGAGACCTCACGGCAGCCCGTTCCCGCCTTCCATGCACCCGAAAGAGAGACCCGTCATGAGCTTCGAAGCAATCAATCCCGCCAATGGCAAAACCATCGCCACCTACCCTGGAACGCCCAAAGAAAATTTCGACCAGCTGCTCAATGCCGCCGTCGAGGCCCAGACGGCATGGGCCCGAGAGCCCTTCGCGAAACGCGCCCAGGTGCTTCGCCGGGCCGCAGAGCTGCTGCGTCAACAAGCTGTGGACCTGGCCAAGTTAATGGCCGGGGAGATGGGCAAACCCGTCGCCCAAGGACGCTCCGAGGTCGAGAAATGTGCTTGGGTGTGCGACTACTACGCCGAGCATGGAGAAGATTTCCTAGCCGACGAGAGCATCGAGTCCGATGCCCAGAATAGCTATGTGGCGTATCGCCCCCTCGGCTTGGTGCTGGCGGTCATGCCGTGGAACTTTCCTTTTTGGCAGGTCTTCCGCTTTGCAGCTCCGGCCTTGATGGCGGGCAATGGCGGCCTGCTCAAGCACGCCTCCAACGTCCCCGGCTGTGCCCTGGCCATCGAACGGATCTGGCAAGACGCCGGGCTGCCGGAGCATGTCTTCACATCCTTGCTGATCTCCTCGGAAGATGTTGAAGAGCTTATCGCTGACGCCAGAGTCAAGGCGGTCACCCTCACCGGCTCGACCCCCGCCGGGCGGGCCGTCGCCAGTCTCGCCGGAGAGCACCTCAAAAAGTCAGTGCTCGAGCTCGGTGGCAGCGACGCTTATGTCATTTTGGAGGACGCCGATCTCGAGCGGGCCGCCGACCTCTGTGTGGAGAGCCGCATGATCAACAGCGGCCAGAGCTGCATCGCCGCCAAACGGTTCATCGTCGTCGAGCCGATCCGTCGGCGTTTCGAAGAATTGGTGCTGGAGCGCATCCTGCAAGTCCGCATGGCCGATCCATTCGATGACGAGGCCGATATCGGACCGATGGCCCGGCACGACCTTCGCGACGAATTGCATGAACAGGTGCAAAAGAGCCTCGAGGCAGGGGCCCGCAAGCAGACCGGCGGCCTGGTGCCGGAGGGCCCGGGGGCCTACTATCCGCCCACCCTGCTCACCGAGGTCAAGCCGGGCATGCCGGCCTACGACCAAGAGCTGTTCGGACCGGTCGCCGCCATCCTGCCGGCGGCGGACGAAGACGACGCCGTCCGCATCGCCAACGATTCCGTCTTCGGTCTCGGGGCGGCGGTTTTCACCGGCGACCTGCAACGCGGCGAACGCCTGGCGGCGGACCGTCTCGACGCCGGTTGCTGCTTCGTCAACGACTTCGTCCGCTCCGATCCTCGCTTGCCCTTTGGTGGCATCAAGGAAAGCGGATATGGTCGTGAGTTGTCTCGACATGGCATTCGGGAGTTTGTCAATATCAAGACCGTCTACATCAAATGATCGATCTAACTCCGGCCGACCCCGAGGGGTAGCCTGTGCCAGAGGTACCCATGCAAACTTTAGACGCCTCGAAGCTCGAGGCCGACTCGCAAACACCCCCGCAACCGGAACCACCTCCGGATGTCTTTCAATTGCAGGCTCTATTGACCGGTCCCATCGACCTGCGCACCGTGTCTCTCTTCGGTCTTTTTGCCATTGCCTTTTTTGCCACCTTGCACATGGCCAAGAGTCTCTTTCTACCGATCGTCATCGCCTGCTTGGTCACCCTGCTGCTCAATCCAACGGTCAGTCTGTTGAATCGCTGGCGCTTGCCCCGTGGCGCCGCCGCCGGCCTGGTCCTGCTGTCGTTCATGTTGCTGGTCGCCTTGGGGGTCAAGAGCACCTTCGAACCCGCCAGCGAGTGGATCGAAGAAGCGCCCACCAGCTTGCGCCAGGTCGAGCGCAAGATCCGCCGATTAATGAAACCGGTGGAAGAGGTCAGCGAAGCGGCACGCCACGTCGAGCGGTTGACCCAAATGCAAGAGACCGGGAAACCGGCTCCCGTCGAGCTCAATAGCGACCCTTCCTTGGGCAAGTCCCTGTTCGAGGGCACCCAAAACCTGCTGGTGAGCGCCGGCGTGGTGCTCATTCTGAGCTTCTTCTTGCTGTCCTCGGGGGATCTCTTCTTGCACAAGGTGGTGCGCATGCTGCCCCGCCTGCAGGATCGCAAGAAGATCGTCAACATCTCGCGGCAAATCCAGCGGGATGTCTCCACCTACCTGCTGACCATCAGCAGCATCAACATCCTGCTGGCCGTCTGCGTCGGGGCGATGACCTATTTCATGGGCTTGCCAAATCCGATGCTCTGGGGGGTGATGGCGGGAATCTTCAACTTCGTGCCCTATCTCGGCGCCATCTCCGGCATGGTGATCCTCGGCGGCGCCTCCCTGTTGACCTTCGACGAACCCATCCAGGCCTTGGTGCCACCCCTCATCTACTTGGCCTTGACGGCGCTGGAAGGTTCCATCTTCACACCCTTGGCCCTCGGCCATCGTCTGTCGTTGAACCCGGTGGTGATCTTCCTCGGCCTCTTCTTCTGGGGCTGGATTTGGGGGGTGGCCGGCGCCCTCCTCTCCGTGCCGCTGTTGATCTCGGCCAAGATCATCTGTGACCACCTGGAACCCCTCGAACCCATAGGCGAGTTGCTCGGGCGCTGACCGTCTCAGCCGCCTGAAACCATGATGTAGGGCGCCCAGTGGCTCGCTGGCCGTCGCACCATTTCGCGACGGGCGGCGGCCAGTGCCTGCGGGCCGTCCATCGTTTGAAGATGGAGATAAAACCGCTGCATCAGCTCCGCGCTGGCGGCGTCGCCCACCGGCATCAGGGTAGCGAGCACCCGGGCAGCGCCGGCATGCAGGAAGGCCTCGACAAAACCGAGGCGATCCACCTCCAGCTGGGCCGAGCGCAAGACCACCGGGCTGAGACCGGTGCCACAGGCGCTCAAAGTCACCAGCTCGGCTTGCAGACCCAGATCGAGAATCTCCCGCACACTCAATCGTCCGTCCTCTCCGTCGCCGGCTTGCAGCACCAGATAGGAATGCAGTGGCACCTGCGGCACGGCGACGCCGTGGGTGGCGAGATGTAGATAGGGACTGCCGGCAGCCCCCGCCTTGAAGGCCGCTTCGCTGGCCTGGCGCCCCAACTTCGCTCGACCGCCCAAGATCTTCGCTACCTCGGCGGCTTCCTGCTCCACCGCACCCAGGGGCGGCAATCCGCCGGCCATGCTTTGGCGCAGACCGAAGGCCAGCCCCCCACCGCTTCGCAAAACCGACGGTATTCTCTTGGGCTCCGAGAGCTCCCTAGATCGTCGCCGATGGCCCCTGGCCCAAAGGGTGGCCGACGGTGCCCGTTGCAAGAAAAAAGCCTCCACCATCAGCCTGCCGTCAGCCAGCCCCAGGGCGGCGAAGGGCACGTCGTGCAGGACGCCCATGGGCACCAGCACCAGGTCCTCGATGCCTTCGAGACCAGCGCTGTCGATCAGCGGCTGCACCAAGACGCGGCCGAGCTCATCGGCCAACGGACGCCAGCTCGATGCGTCGGCCGGAGCGTCGCCGGATGCGTCGGCGGATGCGAAGAGCTGGCGACGCCAGAGCTTCACCTTGGCCTGCAAAGCGGCGGTGGATATCGGCAGCACCGCGCTGGTCAAGGAGTCCCGGGTGACGGTCAAGGCAAACAGACGTTCCTGGGCAAAGACGTACTCCACCAAGGCCTGACCCGGTGCTAGGGCCTGGCGCAAGCTGGAGAGCTCCACCGGCCGCTCGGCGGCCACCAAACGATAGGTCGAGGCGGTCAGCTCCGCCCGCAGGACGCTGTCTTCATAGTTGCCGTAGGCAAGGCGCAAATCCCGCCACGGCTCATCATCCTGCGGCTCCATGGCGGCTCGGCGTTGCACCGCTTCGATCTGACGCAGCGCCGCCGTCTCCTCCGGCGTCGGCCGGCGTTCACCGGTGCGCGGCGCCCCGAGCCGCACCATCAGGCTACGGAAGGAGCGATAGCGCATTTGCTCTAGGAAACGGAAGGTCAGCTCTTCGGCGGCGTCCTGCTCCACTGCCCCGGCGAGCAGCAAGGCGAAGAGGCGATCGAAGATTTGCTGATATTGGGTTTGGAAGAACATCGAGCGGGCGGAGCCGAAGGTCTGATGCTCGATCTCCGCCGCCATCAGAAGGTGCCGCAGGGCGGCGGAGCGGTCCCCCGTCAGACCGGCCAAGTCGGCCCGCGCCAAGGAATGGGTCACGGTGGGACCCCAACCCTTCTGGTCAATGGGGATCGCTTCCGCCCGCGCCAAGGCCGCGGCAGCGGCCTCCAAGTCAGCGTTCTGCATGTGGGCGTGGGCCAGCATGGCCAAAGTTGTGGCCCGAAACGGCGCATCGCTGCCCGCTGCCGCGTCATCGATGGCCAGGGCCTGGTCGTAGGAACGTCTTGCATCCTGCGGACGCCTCAAGTGCAGCAAGGCGTTGCCGCGCGTCGACAGATGGTTGCGCCGGGAATAGGCGGCGGTAGCTGGCGAGGCGATCAGCCGGTCGAGGATTTCCAGACTGAGCTGCGGCTCACCGAGACGTAGGTGGAGATGGGCCCGTTGCGCCGCAACCCGCTCAGCCCCCAGGACATAACCACCCTCGGCACTGAAGCGGCGACTCTGCTCCAAATGTTGCCTCGCCAAGTCGTAGCGCTCCAACTGACCTTGCAAGACCGCCAAGTAGCGATGCACATCGCTGAGCCCCACTGCGTCACCCAGCTCCGTGAACAGCCGACGGCTCGTCTCCAGGTGCTCGGCCACCGCCCGGTAGTCGCCAGCGGCCAAATGCACCAGGGCGATTCGGTTGTGCACCACCGCCTTGCCGCGATCATCGCCCGATCGGGTGTAGAGCTCCAGGGCGGGACGATAAAACTCGTCGAGGGGGCGATGCCGTTGGCGGCGGTAGTACCAGTAGAACTGCCCGAGGGCGCTCAGGGCATCGGCTTCGAGATCCGGCGCCCCCTGGCGACGGGCTAGATCCAAGGCCCGATGGAACCGGGACGAAGCCTCGTCGAGATCCCCCGCCGTGACACAGAGCACCTGCGCCGAGCCCACCAGGGCGGCCACCCGCTGGGACGTCGTGCCCTGGCTGGCCGGCCGCCGCAGGATCTCCCGATAGCGCAGCAGGGCTTCGTCGGGACGGTTGGCCAGGCGCAACAGGCGGGCTTGCCGAATCGTTTCTTCGTCCCGTGCCTTGGCCAGGGGGGCCGTCAGCAGGCGTGGAACGAGCCAACATAGCAAGAGCACCATCACCCAGGGGATTAAACGTCGTAGGATCACCGAGGGCATTCTACAAGGTCCGCCCGGTCAATCATCACCTCGAAGGCGCCACCCGTCTTCGCCGCCTGAACGACACCGTGGGAAACCTCGAAAGCGTGCAATGGTTGGCTTCGGCTCGCAAGCGCTTCTGATCCAGCGGTCTCACATTTGGCAAGGCGGCAGTGGAAGCGCATAGGCAGTCCGCCAAGCCAATCTAGCGATCCAGTCTAAATCGTCTCTCGGACAACCGGATAGAGCTCAAGAGTGAAACCGGAGCACCGACGAGAAATTCTTATCCTAGTCGCCCCTAGCCGCTATGGGTCGATCGTAGCTTCTGGAATCTTCTCTTCTGGGCTCACTCTTTGGATCCGCTTTTCTGATCGATCGAGACCGTGTCCAATGACGCCACCGAAAGGTCAAGAGTTGAGCTAGCATGCCGATAGAGTCTCGCACCGGGCTAACCCTGGAGTCGGAGTTGTCGGCCCACGACACTGCCACTTCCTCGATATGGAAACCCTGTTGCCGAGCCAGCCAAACAAGCTCGACATCCCATGCGAAGCCATCCGTGGTCATGTCCGCAAAGATCTGGCGAGCCACCTCTCCCTCGAAAAGCTTGAAACCACACTGTGTATCTTCGATACCGCTCGCCCCTGCCATTTGGGCAAAGAGGTTGAACACCTTCCCCATCAACTCCCGGTATCTAGGTTGTCGCGTGAGGATCCGAGATCCGACCAGCGCCCGACTACCAAAAACAAGCTGAGCTTCTCCAAGTGCAGCTTTCAACTTTGGCAAGTCTTCGATCGGAGCGGAAAGGTCTGCGTCAGACACAAGAACCTGAGCTCCGCGACTCTCCAGCACACCATGGCGAACCGCGGCACCCTTTCCCCGATTGCGATCAAGGCTCAGGACTCGGACTCCAGAGGACTCGAATTCCCTGGCCACCTCGACCGTACGATCTTGGCTACCATCATCGATGACCAAGACTTCGAACGAGAGATTGCGGATTTCGAGAAACGTGACGATCTGAGTCAGTGATGCCAGCAGAGTCAACTCTTCGTTGAATGCAGGGACGACGACCGATAGTTGTATTTGATTCATCAGGGCCTTTCGGTGCAATCGAAATCGGGCGTCTACTTGAGCTCGGATCATCACTTGGCTGCTTCCAAAGGAGTCGGAGTCGGAGCCGTAGAAACAGCACTCTTCTCTACACCGTCTGAGACACCTTGGGTCCTGGGTTCAGACATTCTGGTGGAGTCTCGATTGGAATCCGATGTTGCTTCTACCCCGACTGAATCCTTGGAAGAGAGCGCTGGGACTTGATTTAGATCGGATTCTCGAGGCTGGTCCGTAGAGAACAGGAAGGCTTCTCGGCTCCCGATGCGTCGATGCAGCAGCGGAGGACCGAGCAAGAGGATCTGCGAGGCCTCTTCGAGATGCTTACCTTCGACGAGTAAGTACGCAGTTCCTTCCCTTCGCCAATAAACTGTCAGCTCAGACGGCGACTCAAGATTTGGAATCGTTCGCTGGCAGTAGTAGGGGTAGCCGGAACGCCAAGCCCAGAAGCGATAGGATGAAAGCTCAGATTCTTCGTCGACGAGTTGATTGAGCTCCTGGCAGAAACCACGGGCTGACTTGAGAGGATTGACCGCCGGTAGTACGATCACGACCGTTACGATGTACAAGCCGGCGAGTGCCATCGCTAGCACTGGAGCAAGTAACTTAGTAGTTGGCTTGGCAATGGCCACGGTCACGATGAGCGTCAGCCCAAAGAGAGCGAGCGCCGCTCCTAACGTGTTCGCCACCGAGTCGAGACCATCGTACTGGCTCAGGATTGGATGTCCAGCTGCTACCAACCCGGCGACAAGACCACCCGCGATGAGTGCCAATGTTCCAAATCCTGCATAGACCAGGCGACCAAGAATATTTCTCCAAACCCCTAAGGCCCCCAGGGCAATACGATCGAAGACTTCGGCCGCCAGGACTGCAACGGCAGGAGCGATCGGTAGAATGTAGGGTGCCCGCTTGCTCTCCGAAAGCGAGAAGAAAAAGATGACTCCTACAATCCACATCCACGACAGGCGGTGCAATGATGATTCACCTTGGCTGCGACCACGGAGCCCTATCCCCAGGGGCAGGAAGAAGGACCACGGTGCCATATCGAGCCAAAAGTACTTCAAGTAGTACCACCAAGGCTGGCGATGATCCCAAGCTGATGTAAAGCGCTGGAAATTCTGTCGAATCAAGACCTCGTAGAGGACATCCGACCGCCCCTCGATCAACAGCGCTAGGTACCAAGGACTCGCAACTACCAGAATCAGCAAGAATGCAAGGCCCATGTAGCGCCAATGTTCGATGGGAGACCGCTTTGCGATCCAACAATGCAGCAGAAAGATTACTCCAGGCAGAATAAGCGTCACTGGCCCCTTGGCAAGCAAGCCCACTCCGAGGGCTAGCGAGGCCAGCAACCAAGCACGCCTGGGATTCAAGCCGTGGTCGAGCATTCTCCCCAGTGGAATCATGGTCGCCAGAGTCGTTAGCAGCACGAAGATGTCCATCTGGACGTTGCGAGCCGACCAGAAAACAATGTAGGTCGTCGAAAAGATGAAGGAGGCCATTAGTGCCCGTTGCCGGCCTACATAGGGAAAAACCCATACATAGACGAGTAGCACCGAGGCAATCGCTGCCAACGCGGCAGGCAAACGAAGGGTGAATTCGTCGACACCGCCCAAGGTCTTTGCAGCGGCTAACGCTGCCCAAAAATACAGAATCGGTTTCTCTGCGAAGACTTTCCCGTTGACCGTTGGGACCTGCCACTCACCGGCCTCGAACATCTCCCTGACCGCCAAACCATAGATCGGTTCGTTCGGATTCCAAAGATCGCGAGCTCCCACGGAAACCAGAAACAAGGTACCAGCCGTGAGAGTCAGTAGCACGACATCAAGCCATCTAGTTGTCTTGTCGAAGCTCTGCTGGTTGAGAGCTCTTTCAGGGCCAGTGTCGTCATTCATGCTTTGAGTTGCCTCAGCGGTCACCGAGTCGGGCGCTCAGTGGAGTTCTAAGTATGGGCAAAGTGAGGCGCTGAGCCCACCTGCCTTGGGACACGTCTCAACTTAGCCCGGGCCGACAAACGGCCCTCCAGGCTCAATTAGAGCCCTAACCCGGGATACGCTGATGCAAAGCTACACGAGTAAACTTAACGCAGCCTGAAGATCCGCAACACGATTGCTAGAACCTAAAGAGCCATCCAAAGTGAATTCCTGTCAAGGTATAGTCATCCACGGTGGTCCGAGCGCCACTCACCCGATCGAGCACTTGCCAATCAGCAAAATGCCGCTCGGCCCTTAGGGCGACCTCAAGGGCGTTGCGACGCCCGACGTCAAACCGCCAACCAAAGCTGCTGGTGACTAGCAATTGACCTCCCGCATCGATGACGACATCGAAGGTCCCCCCATCCTCGAGCGGACCACTCACAGGATCGATATCGATGGAGTCATAGCCCAGGCCTGCTCCCACGAAGAAACGCCCACGACGGCTCGGATCCCCCAACATTCTCTCGCCCCAGATTCTCACTCCCGTCGAGGTACCTTTGGAGTCGATGACACCTATGCTCTCCGCAGTCACCAAGCCGAGAAAACCTGGCGAGCGCTCGATATCAAACTCCTCAACATAGTCGAGAGAGTAGCCAAGTCTCCAGCTATCATTGAAGCTATAGTGCCCATGCATGCCGTAGCCGACTACATCATTGGTTGGATTGCCGTTCCCCACCAAGATATTGAACCGAAGTCCAAGATCAAAAGGTTGCTCTCCTGCCATGACAGGCGGAGCAACGGCCATACCCAGACTCAAGACAGAAAGCAGCAGAATCGTTTTCCAAGACCTCATTGGTGGATCTCCATCGGTTACTCAGAAGTTAGTAGTCACAGAACAGCAAGCGCTAGAAGAATACTTCGCCGTCTGCCCAACAAAAGATATGTCCTAAAACTGAATCCACGCTGAATGCGAGTGCTTTTTCCTGAGAGGTGATCTAGAAGGGCTTTCGCCGATGCCGGGACTCAGGGGCTCTCCGATTGGAATCCCAGCATGTCAAGCCCGTCTCGGAGAACTTGATGATGCACTGAAAAGGAGCCCCTCCGAGAACCGTAGCGTCCGAGGTCGAGCGCCCTGGCTTCTCTTGGGTGGGCGGTCCCACCATGCCTCCCTCGCCGATCAGTTCAATCAGCAGGACACCATCTCGCACCCTCGAACGTAGGCCACTTGCTGCCAAGACAACCGAAGCAGCCTCTGTTGGTCGCCAGGTTTCAACCTGCCCATAGAATATGGTTCCCGCAACCCTATCGATCGCGCCAACACCGCTGTACTCGAGAGTCATTCCAAGCTCACGCGCGTACCAGACCAGGAAGTCGCCGACAGTCTTACCCCGAATATCTGGCACAACGGCAGCATCAAGAGTCCATTGCCAGCCAGGACCGTAGCTCGAAACGGCTCCTTGCAAAAAGATCCCCAGATCGTTCACCAAGATCGCCTCTCCGGCAGAGAGATCTCCGGTCATTCCCAAAACCTCATACTCAACGCGCCCTTCGCGGATTCGAGCTCCAAGAGTCACGTCATGCTCCAACTTGTGCCGGAGCTCGAACCGAGCGCCAGACGCAACAATCAGTCCAAGCGACGTCTCCACCGCGACCTCCGATGAATCGACGTCAACATAGACAGTTCCGTGGATGAGAAAAACTCTCGAGCTGGAAACGATCCAAATCTTGGTCGCATTATCCAGCCGCAACGAGACACCGCCCAGAAGGTCCAGAGTGACCCGGTTGGCCTCGTCGGCCAAGCCATTCGTCTCGATGACCATATTGGGATAGATCTGGCCGCCAGATTCGACCCGGAGAGGTCGAGCTCGAAGTGACCAAGCGACTGTTGCATGTCCGGTCATCCAACGAATCTCTCCGACAGCTTCTGCTCCTACAGCGATCGAGGCACCCAGAAAGTAAGCCGCGACGACTATCCGAATGGTCAAGCCAACGAGAGGTCCTAACTTCAAATAGGGTTGGCGACCTCGCTGTTGTGCCTCGCCTTCGAATTCTTGAGCCACGGTTGTCGAATGCCAACCGCCTTTACTATCCATCACTGCCTCCCTCCAAGAGCCCTCTCGTGCTTGTTTTGAGGGCCTCTGAGCAGAATCCCCTTGGAGATCTGCAGAATTGGAGCATCCGTAGACTTCGGCATCACCTATGCGTTCAATCGACAGAGCTTGAATATTCGCAAGGAGCCCAGGCTCCCGCCGCCTTGCTCAATCGTAGAGGGAGAGTCTTAACGCAGCCTGAAGGCTCGCTAGGTGCCAAGTCGGGGCAGCGAGCCGAGACTTGGCCCTATCCCACTGATCCGACTTGGTACTTGGATGCCCGGCCATATTCAGGATGCATTAAGTCTAGAACGATAGGCTTTCCTCAGATCGCTGGGGTTACAACCTCGTTGCGTTCCAAACCTAGGGCCATTTTTGATCACCGGCAGTCGCTGACGACGCCGAAGCCGGAATGACCTGGCGTAGACGACGATGAAGTTGCTAGTCAGGGCCCAGTCTGGTCCACAAGCCCTCCCATCCAGAGGAGAAGGACAAAATCAGTGAAAGGAATCCGCATCTTGTTTGCCTTGGCTCCACAGCTCAGCTTGGAGCTTTGTTCCGAGTGTCGGGAAGTCGGTATGGCACCATCCAGGGCATCAACGCCCGAAGAGGCCATCTCGATCGTCGAGCAGCAGCCAGTTGACGTTCTTGTTCTAGATCTGGTCCTCGGGGGCGCCCCCCTCAAAGCACTCAGGGTGCTAAAGCACACTAGCTCCGTTGGAGTCGTCATCATAGTGACGGACCCGGGATCACTCTCGGCTCGATTGAATGCGCTTCGTTCGGGAGCCCACGACTACCTAATCAAACCCGTCATCTTCAGCAAATTGCTAGAGCGTGTCCAAACTCTCCTCATGTTGGATCCACTCCTGAGGCCTTCTAGGACACAGAAGCGACTCGAAATAGGCTCGTTGGTGATTGACCCGCGGCATCAGAGGGTCACCAATCTTGGCGACGAGATTCGTTTCACGCCCACCCAGATCTTGGTCCTGGAGGTCTTGGCCCGTGCTCAGGGCGAATTCGTATCGCCTGAGGTGCTTCTCCAAACTCTCTCGATGGGGCGAAGGCCGATCTCTAAGAATAATCTTGAGGTTGTGGTTTGCTCGATTCGACGCAGGCTCCGCAGCATGAAAGAAAGCACTGTCGGAATCAGCACCAGGCGCGGGGTAGGCTATTGCCTCGAGTCAAAATCCGAACATCCAGACAGCCCAAAGACATTCCCCCTAGAAACCCTCACGGATTCAGCCTAGCTTAAGTTTGCAATTGTATCCTTTCTTTCGAACGGAAGCTCAGAGCCCGACCGCTAGAAGTTGACCATTTCAAATCCGCTGAAGAGGGGACGAAATGTCAGCTTTCCGCCACTCGGTCATGAGACAACCGCTGAACCGCCGACTTCTCAAATTGCTCGCGGTGTTGCAGTAGCAGGTCAAACATACCGATGGTAGCCCATGCGCTATTGTACTCTGTGATCTAAACCCGAGGTACCGATGGAAGATCTAGTTCCACCAGCCGATCATCGCGATTGGATCGATCGGCTTAGCATTTGGCACCTAGCTTTTCTCTTTTCCCTGCTCATTCTTCCAAGCCTTGGTTCCATGCCGCTCTTCGAGCCTGATGAAGGCCGCTATGCAGAGATCTCTCGGGAGATGCTCAAGACCGGAGATTTTGTCACCCCCCGTTTGAATGGCGTCGTCTTCTTCGAGAAACCTGTCCTCCTCTTCTGGCTCAACGCAGCATCGATGGCGATCTTTGGCCAGAACGAGCTCGCGGTTCGCTTGCCAAGTGCATTGGCAAGCCTCTTCGGCTTCTGGTTGACCTACGTTCTTGCCCGCAAAATGGGGGGGCACAGAACAGGTGTATACGCAGCAATCGTCTTGGGGACCTCTCCCATGTGGGCGGTCTTCGGCCACGTCAATGCGCTCGATATGACGTTGTCCTCCCTTGTATTGGCAACCATGGCCTGTTTTTGGCAGGCTTGCCACAACGCAACAAAGGCCCAGTGGTACTGGCATGGCGTCTTCGCCTTCTCAGCCCTTGCTTTCCTCGCAAAAGGGCTTATTGGAGTGGTTCTTCCAGGGAGTATTATTGCACTGTTTCTTCTTACAACAGGTCGCCTGTTGATACTGAGAACGATCCCATGGATCACCGGAGCTCTGCTCTTTGTCCTGCTTGCTGCGCCATGGCATTTCTTGGTGTCTCTGAAGAACGCAGATTTCCTGTGGTTCTATTTCATTCGCGAACACTTCCTGCGCTTCACGACTGAAGTCCACGAACGCCAAGAAGCGGCCTGGTTCTTTATTCCCGTTGTCATCGTTGGCCTTCTGCCCTGGGCTGGACTCCTTCCGGAAGCGATTCGGCTTCAACGACGAGCGGTCGAATCCAGGCAGAGGCACCAGCTTGCCTTCGTCCTCATTTGGGCTGGATTCATTCTCCTCTTCTTCTCTATTTCGAGCTCCAAGTTGATCCCGTACGCACTTCCCGCTTTCCCGGCGCTTGCCATCGCCTGCGCCTTCGTACTGACTCATCATGAGAAACTCTCGAAGCGGAGTCTGACCAGCTCTTGGGGACTGGGTGCCACGACGGTCTTGCTGGCCACCCTGCAGCTAGCCTTCCTTGGCGTGGCGAGTGGTTTTCAATTGCCTAGCCTGAAGATCTCCATGGGAGCACATCCATGGCTAGCCTCTGCCGCTGGGATCGGGGTCTGTCTGTCGATTCTTGGGTTGTTTCAAGTCATTCGTGGAAACAAACGCTCCCTGGTCTTGAGCCTAGCCCTCTCTGGCTTTGCCTTTTTCGCCTGCTTGATCCTCGGCGCAGCTCAAGTTGCTGAAGGTCGAACGACCAAAGCACTGGCCGAATGTATTCAACAGCAGCAGAGCCCACAGACTCCTGTGGTCTCCTATCGCATTTACCCTCAAACCCTACCTTTCTACCTCGATCGCGAAATCAATGTCGTCGAATATCAGGGAGAGCTTAGGTTCGGCAAGTCGAAACTAGATGATGAGACTCTCGACCTTCGCTTTCCAGAAAAGCTGGAATTCCGCAAACGTTGGAATTCTGAGCAGCCGATGTTCCTTGTGACTCGACACGGCGTCCTGGAGGGAATGGTCAACGATGGCTTCCGAAAGGGCAGGATCCTTCTCGAACGACGAAAGTATGTACTTTTGACAAACTCCGCTCAAGAGACCTCAAAGTCCACCGCCTGCGATGTATGAGCACAATGCTGGGCACATCCAAGAGATCGGACGTGAGTCCGGTTAAGTCACGCCCTTCTTCACTTGGTCTACACCTCTACACCGCCCATCTCGCAGCGATATGGGGCCTGGCCCTGTCCAACATATGCCTCGGTCTAGTCATCATATGGTGTTGGAGAAATTGTCGAGATCTGAGACTTTGTCGGGGTACTATCGCTCCAATGATGTTGCCTCTAATGACCTACAGCGCTCTCTTGTCAGCATCGGTCCTCAGCTCGATTGATCCAGGGTCCAGCCTCTCTGGGCTCAAAGAGATGATCTCGCTGACAACCTTAGTCCTTGGAATCATACTCGTTCGCGGCTCCGAGAATGTCAGGAGGGTTCTGACCGTCCTGGCACGAGCTCTAGTCTTCGTCTCGATCTACGGAATCCTCCAGCACTATATCGGCGGCTACGGAGGGCTACACAAGAGAATCATTGGTCCCTTCTCTCACTACCAGACTTATGCTGGAGTCCTCCTGCTGGGTGATGCCTTCCTGTTCTCTCGTCTATTGACGGGGAAATCTTGGGCCAGTCCATGGCTCTGGCTCTCGATGCTCGCAGTCAATTGGGCCCTCATGTTGACATTGACCCGAGGGGCATGGGTCGCCGCAGCATCAACTCTCTGTATTGGCGCACTCATCTATAAACGTCGTTCGTCAATATTTGCCCCCGTATGTCTTGGGCTTTTCGCCTCGGTAATTCTTCTCTTCGGACCTGAGCTCTGGAAAGAAAGAATAAATTCCATCTTCGATCCGGGTGACCCATCGAACTACGATCGAATCTGTATGGCTGAGGCGGGTTTGCACATGATCTCGGAACGGCCTCTTCTTGGCATCGGTCCGGATATGGTTGCTTTGCGATACCCAATCTACCGACATCCCACGGCCCCACGCTTCGAAGTTCCTCATCTGCACAGCACGTTTCTTCAAATCGCAGCCGAAAGAGGAATCGTCTCTCTTCTGTCATATGCATGGATATTTGGTTCCAGTTTGGTCACCGCATCCCGTGCCTATGTGCGTGAAGGAAGACTGAGCGGTAAGAATGCTGATTTGTTTATCGCCTCGACTCTTTCGATTCTGGCGTTTAACCTAGCCGGGCTTTTCGAGAACAACTGGGGCGACACTGAAGTCCAACGTCTCATGCTCTTTGTTCTGGCGATACCGTTCTGTCTTGAGAGACGTAATTTCGTTTTGCCTGACGAGCCTGCTCCCCAAGCAGCTGTGACCATCACCGAGATTCATCGAGAGCCCCAAGAAGACCGAGATTCAGCTTGTATTAATAACTATTCAAGGAGAGGTTAAGAACCTCTCACTAAAATTGACTCTCATCTATCAACCGGGAGTCAGGAATGCCACAAGAACTTGAACCGTCAACCCAACCGGCCCAGCAAGAGATCAGTACTTGGCCTCAGCAAGAGGCCTCCAAGTATCGCCTTCTCCTCATCATTTCCGGATATATTATGATGACGTCTGTAATTGCTCTCGAGGTCAAGGGTTTGGAAGCGGGATGGCTTGTTGAAGGACTCGGCCAGCAGTACCAAGAGTACCCCATAGAACTTCAAGATCTCGATTTCCGCTTCGAATGGATAGCCCCGTCTCAGCCCAAAGAAAACTCTTCTTTCGAGGTGAGAAGCAGCGGAGCCAGAGAGGGCACAAGGGATATAAGAGATAGGGAAACGGGATCACCTTGGAAAATTGGCCATCGTCGAGACTCTCAAGACCTCCCCGGATTCTTCAGTAGATCAGGGCAGGGCGTGATAGATATCTTTCGAATGCCCAAGTATATGACATCTCGGAACTGGCGACGATTCGGCTATGCTGCACTCGCCATAGGCGCCGTGAGTTTAGTTGACAATGACATCCGTCAGTGGGCGTCCAACGACAGCTCTGGCTCGAAGCAGCTGGCAGATTCAATAGAACCTCTAGGGCAGGCAGAAGGACTGAGCCTCTTGGCTATCGCTTGGTTAGGGGGTCGAGCCACAGGATCGACGGGCCTAATTGCGGTATCAGAGGATGCTTTTGAAGCAACTCTGATTTCTGCTGGGCTCATCTCGAGCTCCTTGAAGCAGATCATCGGACGCCGGCGGCCCAATGGTGGTGATTCTCTTTCGTTTCCTTCCGGGGATGTCACTCAGGCCTTCGCCATAGCGTCGGTCGTTGCCGCGCATTCCGAAAGACGGTGGGTCGAGGTTCTGTCCTACACAACAGCAGGCCTTGTCGCTTGGGAACGAGTACGTTTGGACAAGCATTGGGCTTCGGATGTGGTTGCGGCGGCCCTTCTCGGAACTTTTACCGGAAGGTGGGTCGTGCGAAGGAATCGAGGTCTTTGGCAAGAGAAGCACAATTTCGAGCTAACCCCATTGATTGGTCAAGAGTCCTATGGGCTCGGCGCCCGCTTTGCCTTCTGAGGAGAACGATCGTGGGCATGAAAATCCTCATCATTGAAGACTCCGAGAGACTCGGTCGATCTGTGTCCCTTGGTTTGGAAGAGCTCGGCCATTCGACGCAAGTGGCTAGCGATGGACATTCGGGCCTGGAGATAGCTGAGCAACAAGACTTCGATGCGCTGGTGCTGGATCTACTTCTTCCTGAAATCGGTGGCCTAGAGATAATCCGAAGGCTCCGTGAGTCAGGCAATACTGTCCATATCATCGTCACCTCGGTACTGGACAAAGTTGAAGCACGCGTCAAGGCACTCAATATTGGAGCCGATGACTACCTGATCAAGCCATATTCTTTTGATGAGCTCAGGGCTCGTCTTCTGAGCTCGGCTCGGCCACAAGCAAGCTGCACCTCATTGCTGGTCGGAGAGGCCACCGTGAATACGGCCTACAGAGATGTCTTCATCAACGATCAACCGATAAAACTCACCGCTCGAGAGTTTTCAATCCTCGAATATCTCGTTCGAAGACGTGGCCGCATTGTCTCGAAGCATCGAATTGCGGAATATCTCGGATCACAGGGAAAGAAATCAACTCCCAGGGTGATCGAGGTCTTGATCCATCACATTCGAAAAAAATTTCGAGATCGCGGCGCTCCCAATCCTATTCAAACACGAACCGGCTTCGGTTATATTGTAGAGTGAGCTCCTGGCGAACCGCCTAGTCGAAAATGACCCAACAAAGGACAATCATGAAAGAACTTTTCACAAAACCAGCAATGAACATCGCTCTCTGGCTCTCAATCTGCTTCGTACCCCCCATCTATGCGGAATCGGCGGTGAGACAATGCGAGGTAGACTACGGCGGAATGGCAGCTTGGGAAATTGAAGAAGACTTGGCAAATTCGGAACACGAGGTCTTCGTCGATGACTTAGGCTCTGTCCTTTTCGAGGTGGTCAAGCCACTAGCGGATAAGGGTGTTGAGGAAGACAAAAAAGAGATCCTCACACTCGCTGAGCTTCCTGAGAAAATCCAACTGCTGCTCTCATGCATGCTGGACGGAGAGTCTCCAACCGCCGTCTTGAGAGAAAAAGAATGGGGCCGTTCCGTCCTTGCAGTGAAGTGGGTAGGACAGCACGGCAAGCAGGAAATCAAGATGCTGGACGATGGGACCCTGCTCTATCTCGAGCTCCCCGCTGGCCAATCTGTTCCCGAAGCAGTCAGATCCATGATGGCGCCGAATTCTGAAATCGAGGCCCTGAGGCTCTTCCTTTCGCCGCCGGTCCTGGACCTATTGCGGGAAAGAGCAACCAGATTGAACGAATGAGCCTCCAAGAGGGTGTGCCGGCGGCGGCTGGTGATCTTCGATTCGGCCCGTCATGGGATGATCTGAAAATCCACGACCAGCCACAAATTATTGGGAAAGATCGAAGTTCGCCTAGCAGCCATTCGCCGGCCATCTAGATCCCCCTCGATTCTTCGAGTAAGCCTTCAGCTTAAATTCAGTTTTGAGGTGTACTCTAACTCCGTTGTCACCCTCTTGTCCCCGGCGACCGAGGCTCAGAAGGAACGGACCCGGAATTGAAGCACGATGAAGATCTTGATCGTCGAAGACTCTGAACGACTTCGCCTCAGCCTCAACATAGGGCTCAAGCGAGAGGGTTACGCGGTGGATTTGGCTGCCGATGGTGAAGAAGGACTCGAATTTGCCTTTGCCTATGACTATGATGTCATCGTCTTGGATCTGATGATGCCCAAGGTGACAGGTTTAGAAGTACTGAAACAACTGCGCCAAAGAGAGCACCCTGCCTATGTCCTGATCTTGTCGGCTAGAGATGCAGTCGATGATCGCGTGCAAGGTCTGGATCTCGGAGCAGATGACTACTTAGTGAAACCATTTTCATTCGATGAGCTCTGCGCTCGGCTACAAGCTTTGGTCAGGCGTCGGCATCAGATCAAGAATCCCTGTATCAGGCTAGGGAATTTGAGCCTGAATTCAGCAATTCGGCAGGTCACCGCAGACGATAAAGCCTTGCCTTTGACTCCGAGCGAATATAGCGTTCTTGAATTCCTCATCTTGCGTCGCGGGCAAGTTTTCTCTAAGGATAGGCTCCTCGAACAGCTGCATGACAGTGATACCGAAGCCTCCGCCAACCTGATAGAGGTACTTGTCTCGAACGTTCGAAAGAAGTTTCGCTTGGCGGAGGTAGAATGTCCAATTAAGACGCGCCGCCGCATCGGATACCTCGTCGAATGAAGGACCGTCCAGGCCAATGCCGCACTCTCTGAAATCTCGTCTCGCTCTCCTGATCCTCATAGGTCTGGGCTTGCTCCTATCCACAGCGGGTCTCGCCCTGGAGATCTTCGTCACTTCTTGGCTCAGCGCTCAGTTCGACGAGGCTCTAGCGGCCAAGGCACGTGCTCTTGTGACCCTGACCAAACAAGAAGCAGGGCAAATCGAGCTCGATTTTGCGGACCAGTTCATGCCTGAATTTGAGTCCGTGGACGATCCTGAGTTCTTTCAAATGTGGATTGACGATTCCATCGTCTTGGAGAGGTCGCGCTCTCTGCTCGAATCAGATCTTCATCGCGAGCCCTCGGTGGAGATCTCAGGAGACGTTTCGAGCCCTAGATTCCAAAATACGGATTTGCCAGACGGCCGACGTGGCAGGCAAATTCAAATCGACTTTGTCCCACAAATCGACGATGACGAGGACGATGAAGGCATTGAAGAGGTTTCTAACTCTGCCGTAGGACTGGGCAAGGCCAAGCACGTCGTCACTCTAGTGGTAGCGAAGTCTCGTGAAGAGTTCGATCAACAGTTACGACTTCTCCGAACAGCAAGTTTACTCATGGTTCTGGCTCTGACCGGAGCAGCGGCCGTACTCATCCTGGCAGCTCTACGACTCGGCCTTCGGCCCCTCGAAGACATGCAGCATCAAGTACAGGCGCTTGATGAACGGTATCTCGACCAACGTATCGAGCTGCCCAAGGCTCCTGCAGAGCTCGAGCCTGTCGTTCACCAACTCAACGGTCTCCTGGCGCGGCTTCACAAGGCATTCCAGCGGGAACGCAGGCTATCTGATGACCTAGCACACGAGTTGCGGACACCGATAGCCGAGCTCCGCGCCTTGACTGATGTCGGGAGTCGTTGGCCCGGCGACGCCGCTTCGGCCCAGACTTTCTATCAAGCGGCCGGAGACATTGCACTTCAGATGGAGCGCATCGTCGAACACCTCCTGGCGCTGGCTCGCATGGATGGCGGCCTCGAAACAAGGAAACTTCAAGCTCTCGATGTCAATGCCACGGTAGATCAACTATGGCGGGCACACGAGGTGCAAGCCCGCCAACGGGACTTGACCTTCCGTGCCGACATCGCTTCGGGTAGTCGAATCATCACCGACCCGGCGAAGCTGCAGATGATCCTCACTAATCTCTTCGACAATGCCGCATCCTACGCGGCTCCCGGTAGTGAGGTAGAATGTGCTTTCCGGCGGGAAGCCGAAGGATTTTCTCTTTCTGTGAGTAATCGAGCAGATGACATAGAGGCCAAAGACCTGCCTCTTCTCTTCGACCGGTTCTGGCGAAAGGACCCCGCTCGCTCGGATTCCCTGCATACGGGCCTTGGCCTCTCACTGGCACGTTCCTTTGCTGAATTGCTTGAGCTAGAGCTCGATGCCAGGCTCGAGGCAGATCACCTTTTGGTCTTGCGGATCAGGGGCCGAGAATTTCCGCTGGACTCGGCAGAAGACGACTCCGTCAGCACCAACTCCTTCCACGACCCGGATCACTCAGACCTACAATGCTGACTCCTCTGGCTCCAGCTCCGCAGGGCTCTGTTTGCCGCAGAGCAGCAAGCCTCCGATGAGATCTGCGAGTCTCCTTCCCGTACCCCTTTCTTTCTGCCTATGTATCGGTTTGTTAGCGGCTGCTGGCGAAGGAACCGAGGATGCAACCATCTGCTTTTGGGTGCTGGACTCGGTTAGAGAGATACCAATCCAAGGCGCTACTGTAGTTCTTCGAGCTCCGGGGTCAAAGAACGACGCAGATAGCTCCGCGCCATCGGACCCCTCGGGTTCACTCTGTGTTGAATCGTCTCTGCTCCATGGAGACATCGGATTAGATGGCCCATCGCGTCCAACTTCAAGGGTGCCTCTACAGGTAACTCATCCCGACTATCTTCCGGCCGTTCTCGGCTTCGATGCGCTCCCAGATGACCTCAATCTTTTCATGACACCTCGGCAGCCGGTGTATCAAGACACGGTCACCGTTCAAGGCATGGACTCAGCTTTAGATTCAAGTGCACTGAGCCAACATATCTCTACTGACTCGGAAACCTCCGTCTTTCTCGGCAATGCCGCCGAGGCCCTAGAGAGCGTGACTGGAGTCGAAGTTCTTCGCAGCTCAGGAGAAGCCGATCGGATCTTGATCCGAGGCGGAGAGAGCAGACTCGTAGCTACACGTCTCGACGGTGAAACATTGACCTCTTTGGACGGCATCGAGCGTAGCGCTGGACTCGCAGAAATTCCCTTTGATTTCCTTGAGCTTGCTAAAGTCAACAAGGTTGGAAAACCAGAACAGGATATCGGGGGCATTGCTGGAGCCGTCGACTTGGTCACCCGAGCACCACCCAACGATCCGACTACTGAAATCCGACTCTCGGGAGGGCGTGAACCCTTATCAGATGGATCGTCATCAGCGATTTCGACGTCGATCGGCCGAAGGGCTGCTGACGGTCGGATTGGCTGGCTACTTTCGGCCGCGAATTACGCGAACGACCGGGCTGCAGAACAGCTTCATCAGCGTTACGACGCCCTCCAACTGCAACGGCTCGACCTCCGTTTCCTCGACTGGAAACAAAAGAGGCAAGGCTATTTGCTGAGCACCGACATCGTTCCTAACCAGCAGACGAGTTTTCGTCTCCGCGGACTCTCTTCTCAGACGAACCTGCACGAGCTGCGGACTCGTACCAAGATCGACCTAGCCGACGATGAAGCCGAGCGCGAGCTGAAAAACAGTCTTCTCAAACGCAGTCTCGAATCATGGAGTCTGGAGGAGGTTCGACAAGTCTCAGACTTTGGTTTTGTGGCCAGGGTTACCTACCAGATCGTCTCAGCCAAGGAGCCCGGTCGACGGGATACGAGCTTTATCCTCGAGGGCCTTCCTTTGGCCTTCGGGGACTCATTCGGGGACTTGGCCCGTCTAGCGGCTTCGAGCTCCACAGATCGCTACTTCCTCGACAAGATTGGAGTTGAAGACAACTTCCTCGGAGACGAAACCTGGTCCGGCGCCTTCGATGTTTTCCGACCGCTGCGCTACGGCAAACAACGCAGCGGACTTTGGAAGATAGGAGTGAAGATCAGGAGCAAGTCGCGGCGGCGTGATACGACGACTCGACTTTTCAGAGCCGCCGATTTAGTTCCCCTCGAGGGACTCTCAACATCCGGCCGTCACCTTTCCAGCGATCGGTATGATCTCGGTGTCTCGGTCGATTCCGAGGCTGTAGCCAACCTGATCGAAGATTTGGGTCTAGAAGGTGATCGGTCCGTTGAAGAAGACGCTGGTGACTATACTGCCCGAGAAAACACGGCAGCAGCGTTTGTCCAATTCGACCTTCCTCTTTCAGATCGCGCAACTTGGTCTGCCGGCCTTCGCTTCGATAGAACAGCAACCGAATATTCCGGTTTTTCAGTAGTCACAGGCGATAGTCTCTCCGCAGAGCTCGAATCAACAGGTGGTCAGCGATCCGAGACGGCCCTGGTGCCAAGCATGTCATTGGCTCTAAGCCTTGGGCCGCAAACAAGGCTCACTCTTTCCGCAGGTCGCCGCCTCGCCCGACCCAACTACTACGATCTAGTGCCTTTCGAGCTAGTCGACGGGGACGATCAAGAGATCGAGCTTGGAAACGCGGATCTAAGGTCGACGGTGGCAACTGCATTCGATGCGGCCTGGGAGTGGAACGGTTCGAGTGGGCAACATCTAGCCTTGGTTTTCTTCTCGCAACAGCTCGAGGATTTCATCTACCGACAACGAACCGTCGCGCCCAGAATGGGTGGGCTGTTCGAGCTCAACCAGCCCCTAAATGGTCCAGAGGCTCACCTCTATGGAGCCGAGCTAGCTTGGCGAAGCCAACTCGGCCCAAAGCCACTGGGTTTAAGGGCAGATTTGGGCCTGAGCTGGACCTCATCGAGTACGGAGATACCCGATCGATTCGATCGTCCTCGACTTCCGGGGCAAGCTGAGTGGTCGATTCAATCTGCGCTTCGCTGGCATAGCGGCCCATTCGCCCTCAACTTGCGCGCTCACTATCTCTCTGATTCCCTAATCGAATTGGGAGCATCGAGGACCGAAGACACTTTCCGAGAAGAACGCCTTCGAGTCCATGCCGACGCCTCCTACATTTTGACGGAGAGATGCCGTCTTGTGCTTCAAGCACGCAACCTAACGAAGGCGTCTGAGAAAATCATCGAGGCCAATGAGCAGCATCTTAGATTTGAGGAAGTTCTCGGTCAGAGCTGGAGTCTAGGCCTTCACATCAATTTCTAGAATTTGGAATCACCAAGACCCCACGGCCGCGTTAGGTAGTGCCCAGTAAAAGAGTCCTTGGGCGCTCAGGGCGTCGGCTTCGAGATCCGGCGTCCGGTAGCGACGGGCCGGATCCAAGGCCCCATGGAACCAGTACAAAACCTCATCTAGATCCAGAGCGCGTCGCATAGCAGCTCCTTCGAAGGCACGGCGGGATCGCGTTGCGAAACCCATGATAACCCGCGCCGATCGACCATCTGGCGCCCCGTGTCTGTTGTAGAGGGTAGGACCCACCCGATCAACGGAGCTTCGCCTTCGCCAACTGTCCATCTTGACTAGGAGCTTTTTCATGCGCAGCCTGACACCCCGACGCCGCCTCCGGAGCCTGTTAGAGGCCACCGTGCGCCTCGCTTGGGTCGCCACGACCGTTTTCACCTTGCTGGTTGTCCAGGCGATTCCTGCCGAGGCCTGCGTCGGGCCGCCGCCCGAGCCTTTCTGCACCAAGACCTTGCAGCTGGCCATCGCCGGCCCACCGGTGATTCTCCTGCCGGGCGGTGGCTCCTTCGACGTCCCAGCCCTGGTCTACATCTCGCTGATGGACTTTCCTCCCGGCTTCGGTATCTGTCCCGCCGGCCCCTATGCCGTCGACATCCAGATCGACGCCACCTGTAGCGGCGGTGGCAACGGCGCAGGTCAGTTGCTCGGCGCCGCCGTGGTCAGCGGCTACAACGAGCTCACCGTTCCGCTCATGGTGCCCGCGGGAGGGGCTCGGCGTTGCCTTCTCTCCGCCACCGCAACCCTGACCCTGACCGACGGCATGGTGTTGACGGAAACCGCCGACAACGTCGCCTGCCTGGCGGAGCCGGCACCCGGCATGGCCGACCAACCCCGTCTCGACTTACGCAGAGTGGGCCCCGCCGGCGGCGAGATCTCCCGCACCCATCCCGGCGACCCGTCGGTTGTTGTCTACGAGATCACCAACAATGATCCAAGCGAGAGCTTCAGCGGCATGATCACGGTCGACTCCCTCAATGAATCTCGACAACCGTCCTTCGCCGGGCCCATGCCTCCCGGCACCGCGGTGGTCTCGATCTCCGACCCCGTGCAAGGGGACAACTTCCCGATCAGCCTGCTGTTGGGAGAATCGCTGGCGCCGGAAGGGCCGCCTGTAGCTGCGAGCTGTATCGCCCTGCCGGCCGATCCCATGGACCCCACGGTGCCCCTCGAGTCGCTTGCCCTGGCCCTGGACCCCAGCGAGACGGCCTTTTTCATCGTCAGCTCCCGACATTGGGGCATGTGTGCGGACGGCAGTTGCGGACGCTCGACGGTCTCCCTCGAAGGCCTCTTCGGGGACGCCTCGCCGGGCTTCGCCTGCAGCGGATTTGTCACCGCCGTCGACACCTCGGTGCCCGCCACCCATGACTGCCCCGACTCCGGCGAGGTGGCCGAGATATTGCCGCCGATGGACCCGGTGAAGCTGACCGCCTCGGCCTCACCCCATCCGGGAATCGAGATCGAGGTCGAAACCACCCTCAGCCAAGCTGCCCTGTTCGTCAACAAGGTACCGACCGATCCACCGCTCCACTTCTCCGACCTGTGGAGCCCCCATGGAGGTCGCATCCAACCGCAATTTGTCGGCACGTTCAACGTCGATTCCTTCTTTGATATCAGCTTCCAGATCGACCTCTCTCCTGGCGACAACAATCCGCCAGCGAGCGTTGAAACCGTCGATTTCGACTTCTCCGGAGCGCCGACGGGCTATAGCTCGACGGCTCCCTTTGTTGTGCCCAAGGTGAAAGTCCAATGGACCCAGAAGGATGGCCTTCACCAGGCCTTCTTCAGCCCGACACTGCAATTCAATGCCGTTGCCATCGACAATCTCGGCAATCGGCGACGCCTGACCTTCACCGACATCAGCTTTGCTCTCCTTCCTGGCGGCACGGGCTTCAGCGGTGGCTTGAGCGGAGGTAGCGCGGAACCCGGGGCCGGCAATACGTTCCAGGCCGTCGAGCTGGCGATCGACCTCTCCGGCTTCCTTTCCCCTGAGCCCCTAGATTCGCTTCAGTTCACCGACGGCTTTGAATCCGGCAACGTCAGCAGGTGGTCCAGCAGCTCGCCCTGAGTCGGAGAGGGCTGCGCTGGACACCGAGACGGCCCCTGCTATAGTCCCCGTAGGAGGCCCGAGACGTGTCAGTGATCAAGCTCTTTCGGCGTCCGAAGGCAGCCCCGGAAGAGCCTTCGGACACCGCTTTGCTGGCCCTGTTCGAGAGGGACCCGGAGGCTGCTTGGGATCTCTTCATCGATCGCTACTCAGGACTCATGCTGGCCACCCTGCATCATCTGGGCTTTGACCACGACGGGGTCATGGACCGTTTTGTCTACCTGTGTGAAAAGCTCTCCGAGAATCAATTCCGGCGCCTGCGGAGCGTTCGCTTTGCCGGCCAGCGGGGTGACCTGGAGCCCTGGTTGCGCACCGTCGTCAAACATCTATCGGTCAGCTGGGCGTGGTCGGTGCACGGTCGACGCCGTCTCTTCAAGTCCATCCGCCGACTTTCGGGGCGGCATCAGCGCATCTTCGAGCTCTACTTTTGGGGCGGCCTCACCCCGTCCCAGGTGCGGGAGCAGCTCAGTGTCGAGGAACATGGTGAGATCGATTTGCTGGTGGTCCTCGACGCCCTGGAGCACATCTTCGGCAACCTCGACAGCCATCAGACGTGGCGCCTGATGAGCCAGTTGATGCGGTATCGAGAGACGGTCCCCATCGCCGACATGGATACGGCAACCCCCATCGTCTTCGAGCCCAGGGACGGCAAGGCAGACCCGGAGCATGCCCTGTTGCGGCGCGAACGCCAACGCAGCATCGAAAGCGCCCTGGCCAGCCTCGAGCCCAGGCAGCGCCTAGTCCTGCAGCTGCGCTATGACGACGCCCTACCCCTGGCCGAGGTGGCGACCCTCCTCGGCTTGAGCCTATCGGCGGTGAAGATGTCGATCCGCCAGGGCCTCGACCGCCTGCGGGCTGTGCTGCGCGAGCAAGACGAAGAAGGAAGTACACCGTGTCCTGCCTGAGCCCGCAACCGCCAACCGAGGAAAGGCTGGACGCCTTCTTGCGAGGTCGGCTCGACGGGGCCGCCCGCAGCCGTTTAGAAACTCACCTCAGTCAGTGCGACGCCTGCCGCCGCCGCCTAGTGCAGGCGCATCGCTTGGGTCAGCCGCTGGACGCCGAAGGGGAAGCGCCGGTCGAGTTGCCGGAGGAGCTGGAGCAGCGGGTCAAAGCCATGGGTCGAAGGTCAGGGCGACGGCAAAGCGTTCGTTGGGCCGCTTGGGCCAGAGCCGGCGCGGCATTGGCAACCGCTGCCCTGTTGCTCATTGTCCTAGGACGTCTGCGACTGTCGGCACCGACCGTTTATTCCTTTCAAGCCACAGATCCCACCACCTTGAGGGCCGAAGAGGTCCCATCCGCCTGGCAAGACCTGCAGCCGGCGGACGGTAGCCGCCTGTCGGGAAACGAGATCGAGCTCGCTTGGACCCTGACGACGACACCACGTCGCCTCACCGTCACCGTGCTCGATGGCTTGGGCAACATCCGGCTGCGCACCACCGTCGACGGCGGGCGGATGAAGTTGACCTCCGAGGACCTGTCGCCACCGCCGCAGGGCAGGACCCAACTCTACTGGTACCTCACCGCCCAGCTGATGGACGGAACGGCGTTGGAGTCGGAGATCTCGGGCTTCAGCTGGCAACCCTGAGCCCCGGCACCCAGTAACGAGGCCGACAACGCAACGAGGGGCCTCAGGCTTGATCTTCGAGTTGCACCGTAGGCACCACCGCCCGCGCCATGCGCTTGGTGAAGTAATAGATGCGTTTGAGGTTTTGCAGGATATCCATCTCCACCGTATAGGCCTCGAGACGATTGGGCGCTTCGACCACCAGTCGCCGGGACTGATGCACCGCCGCCGCTTCCGCCAAGCGGTTGATTTCCATCTTCATGTCCATCACTTGGTGGGCGGCGCTGACGTTCTTTTGGGCCACCGCCTGTAGGGCCGCATCGAGGGCGCGGCTGACCGCCTGATGGAATTCCGTCAGCACCTTGGCTGTGCCCTGGCTCACCGAGACGCGACGCTCGATGCGCTCCCGTCCCAGACGCACGAGATTGGTTTCGATGATGTCGCCGATGTTTTCGAGGCTGTTGGTCGCCTCCAGCAACTCCATCAGCTCGCTGCCCTCCTTCTCCCCCAGGGATTGGGTGCTGAGGCGACCGATATAGGTGACGATCTGCCCGTGCAAGGCATCCACCATGTCGTCCATGGCGGCGATCCGGTCCACCTCCTCGACATCGCCTTGGAGCACCGCCGGCAGAACATCCGCCAACATCTCCCGCACCCGCTCCCCTTGGGTGAGCAACTCCAAACGTACCCGCCCCAAGGCCAGGATCGGGGTCTCCAGAAGCTCGTCGTCGAGATAACGGGCCACCACCTCCTCGCTTTCCTGCCATGGACGATCCGGCACTAGATACTCCACCAACCGGGCCAGCTGACCGGCAAAGGGCAAAAACACCAGCGTGTTGACGATGTTGAAGACGGTGTGGGCATTGGCGATCTGGCGTGGGGTTTCGGCCGCCAGGCGAGCGCTGCCAGTCAACCCTTCCGCCACCGGCGACATCGCGGTGACGAGATCGGCCAGCCAGCCGATCAACGGCAGCCAGAGCAAGACCCCCCCCAGGTTGAAAAGCACGTGCACCGTCGACGCCCGCAGCGCTTCCCGGGTCCGCCCGATGGAGGCCAACAGGGCGGTGACGCAGGTGCCGATGTTGGCTCCGAAGGCCAGGGCGATGCCCGCCTCCAAGCTGATCAATCCCTGGCTGGCCATGACGATGACAATGCCGGTGGTGGCCGAGGACGACTGCACCAGGGCGGTAAACAGGCCGCCGACGAGGATGCCCAGGAGGGGCGAGTCGAGGCGGATCATCCAGTCGAGAAAGGGTTGGAAACCGCGCAGGGGTTCCATGGCGTGTCCCATCACCGTCATGCCGAAGAAGACCAAACCCAGACCCATCAGGCCGGCGCCCTTCTGCTGGGTCCGCCGTCGCTGGCTGAGAAAGGTCATGGCAAAACCGGCGGCGATCATCAACGAGGCCAGTTTGGTGACCTTGAAGGCGATGATCTGGGCGGTGATGGTGGTCCCGATGTTGGCCCCCATGATGACGCCGATGGACTGGGACATGGACATCAAGCCAGCGGTGATGAACCCCACCACCATCACCGTGGTCACCGAGGAGGACTGAATGACGGCGGTGACAAAAGCACCGGTGGCGGCGGCCACCAGACGATTACTGGTCAAACGTTCGAGGATCTGGCGAAGTCGCTCCCCGGCCACCGCCTTGAGGGCTTCGGCCATCTTCTCCATGCCATAGAGGAAGAGGGCCAAACCTCCGAGCAGCTCCATGAGGAGACTGGCCCAAGCCAGATCCGCCGTCGGCGCTGCCGCCCCGATCGGCAACCAGCCCACGGCACCTACCAAGCCGTTCATGGCTGGGTTCCGTTCTCGACCTCGGCATCTGCCTTGACGATGGTCACCGGAACGGGGGAGAGCTGCGCCACCCGCTGGGCGATGGAGCCGAGTAGCAGATGCGGCAGGCCGGTGCGTCCCTGGCTGCCCAGGACGATGAGCTGTGCGCCGTGGCGTGCCGCCACCTCGAGGATGCGCTGCACCGGCAAGCCCACCACCAATGTCCGTCGAGCCTCGGCCAACGGCAGCGACGCAGGATAGTCCGCCACGGCCTGATCCAAGAACAGCTGGAGCTGCTCCTGGGCGGCGTCCTCCAAACGCTCCAATGCCTCGGTGGCCATGCGGTAGGAGCCCGGAGCGGAACCCGGATCGTGCACCACATGGACCACCTCCAGTGGGACGTCAAAGCGCTCGCAGGCGCTGGCGGCCCACTCCAGCGCGGCGCGGGAATGGGGGGAAAAATCGATCGCCGCCAGGATTTCTCCTGCGGCGCCAAGTGGGGAAATGCACCCTGAATCTAGGTCGGGCTCCGCTTCCGAGTGGCTCACCTCAAGACTCCTTCTTGCCGCCGCCCTGGCCGGGCTCGTCGCCCAAAGCGCTCTCTACCACCTCCACCAGGTGACGCAGACTTTTGACCCGGGCGTGGTACTTGTCGTTGCCCTCGATCAGCGTCCAGGGAGCCCGCAGCGTGCTGGTCTTGACCAGCATCTCATCAACAGCTTCGGTGTATTCGGCGCTGCGCGCCCGGTTGCGGTAGTCCTCTTCGGTCAGCTTCCAACGCTTGTGGGGGGTCGCCTTGCGGGTCTCGAAACGCCGCAGCTGCTCGTCGCTGTTGATGTGGAACCAGTATTTGACCAGGATGAAACCGTGGTCCGTCAACTGCCGTTCGAAGTCATTGATCTCGCGGTAGGCTCGACGCCATTCGTCGGTACGAGCAAACCCCTCCACCCGCTCCACCAGAACGCGGCCGTACCAACTGCGATCGAAGAAGACCAGCTGTTTGACGTCCGCTGGCAGCAAGCGCCGCCAGAATCGCCAGAGGTAGTGATGGTGCAACCCGACCACCGGCGCCGCGATGGCGTACACCTGGTAGCCACGGGGGTCCAATTTACCGGTGATGCGCCGAATGCTCCCCCCCTTGCCGGCGGCATCCCAACCCTCAAAGACGACGATCACCGATCGCCGCTCCTGATAGCAGCGGAAGGCCAGGTCTCGCAGGCGCAGCTGATACTCGAGCAACTGCGCCTTGTACTCCCCACGATCGATCTTCTTGCTCAGATCCACATTGGCCAACATGCTCAGCCCTCGTCTTCCGAATCCACCAGATCGTTGCCCGCCTCGTCTTCGTAGGGCGGCGGCACGGCCGCCCCATGACGTCGCAAGGCCGCCTCCAAATAGTCGATCACCGACCGTAGGACTTTGATCCGCGCCCAACGTTTGTCCGTCGCTTCCACCAGGGTCCAGGGGGCCCACTCGGTTTCACTGCGCGACAGCATCTCTTCCACCGCCAAGGTGTAGAGGTCATACGAGCGATGGCGCTCCCAGTCTTCAGCCTGCACCCGCCAGGCGGTGCCCTCGTCCTCAGCCAAGGCCTGGAGACGGCGGGCCTGCTCCGCCTTGTCGATGTGGAGAAAAAACTTGATGATCGTGTAGCGATCCTCTGCCAAGCCGCGCTCGAAGGTGTTGATATCCTCATACGGGCGCTGCCGATGGTTAGGTCTCTCACCACCTAGGGCTTGATCCGACACCACTTCTTGGTACCAGCTGTGGTCGAAGATCGCCATATGGCCATAGCGGGGCAGTTTGATCCAGAAACGGCAAAGCCAAGGCAACTGCTGTTCGTGGGTACGCGGCTCGACGATCGAGTGCAAATCGAATCCCCGGGGCTCGAGCCTCTCGCTGAGCTTGCGGATAATCCCCCCCTTGCCCACCGCGTCCCAGCCTTCGAAGACGATGACCGTCGCCAGCCTCGCCTCCCAGCAGGCCTGCTGCAACTGATGCAATCGCCGTTGCAGCGCCGATAAACGATGCTTGTACTCCGTCTTGGAGCACACCAAGGTCAAGTTCAGTTGCTCGAGCATGTCGCGCCTACTCCCCTTCCGATCCCGTTCCCGCCCATCACGTCTCCGAGGAGGCACGCTCCGCCGACTCCCTTGATCGCTGTTTCCATGCCAGTTGCACGAACGGTCGCATCCTGACTTATCCTTCGCCTCGCCCATACACCCTCAGGGGTAGGGCAATCCTACCCCTTGGTACCGGTGCCGGGTCAGTCAGGCGCGGGCCGCCCCAAGCGATAGCCCTGTCGGGCCCGCAGCTTGATGCGTCGATCCTTGGGCCGCACTTTGACCCTCTGGTACCCCGCCTCGGCGCTCGGGTGGGCGCTCTGGTAGCTGATCAAATAGTAGCCGAGGTTCTCTTGGGAGATACGTTCCAAGGGCGTCTTGAAATCGATCGGGTCGCGGAAATACGCGCCTCCGGTGGCCAGAGCCACGGTCGGCAGCAGGCGCCCCTGCAGGTGGCGCACCTCGATGGGGGTCAGGTCGACGGCATACACCGCGACGTTGTGGTCGTTGAGGGCGTGCTCCATCGGGCGGTAGTCGCGGGGATTCGGTGACGAGGTGAAATTGATCGAATCGAGGCCACCAAAACCCGACGAAAAAAGCACCAAATTCTTGCGGCCGATGAGGTAGCCCGACGCCTCCGCCAGCAGACGGGTGCCGTCAAAGAGATTACGGCTTTGCCGGCTCAAAGCCTTGCCCTGGGGCAAATGGCGCAGCAGCGACGGCGCGCCGCTGGCGGGCAAAGGACGCCCGCCGCGGCCGAAACCCTGGTCAGGATTCTTGCGGCCGATGGCGCTGCGGATGCCGTCGGCCAAGGCCAGGCGGTCCTGGGTGAAGTCTTGGTGCACCTTGAGGCGCACGTCGTAACCCACCACCGCCAGCCAATCGGAGGGCAGCAAATGATCATCCACCCAATCGAGGGCATCCTGCCGCAGCCGCATGTGCTGGCGGGCCAAGAAGCTTTCGACGGACCCGCCGATGGGGCTATGAAAATAAAAGATAAAGTAACGGCTCGAGGGCACCACCCCTTCGGCCTCTAGAATACTGTCGTCGAGGCCATATTGGGTGGCGTAGAAACTGACGCCGGAAATCTCCATCGCCTGGCCGTCCTCTTCGACGATAAAATCCTCCGCCCCGAGCCCCAGCACCACCTTCCCCTCGGCATCGACCGCCAAGACGTCCAGCAACACCTCACGCACCTCCGCCATATCGTCAAAGTGTGCCACCGGTTCGTCTTGGGCCGATGCCACCAAGCCAGTCAAGGCCAGCAGCGCGAGCCCAAAGGTGAACCCGCAGAGCCGTCGTCGATCGACAAACCAGCGGCGTTTGGAGTCTGCGAAGGGGTTGTTGAGCTCGGATCTAGGTTGGCGTTGCATGGGGCCTCTTTCAATGATCGTAAGCATGGATCTCGTCGACGCTTGAGATCTAACCTTCCATCCAACTATAGTCGACGGCTGGAGACGTCATGAACCCACATCGCAAGATTGAAGAGCGGAGCATCCGCCTACATCGAGCAGTGGCCGAGAAACTACGGCATGATCCGGCGATCCTCGCCAAGGCCCGGAGACGGGTGGAGACTTGGCTTGATGACGGTTCGGTGCACCCACACTACGCCGAAGCATGGCGAAGAGTCCTGACCCTGGGCGCCGATCAACTGGTCGCCTGTTTGGTTGATCCGGGCGAACGGATGCGCTCCCTTCGCCAATGCTCGCCGTTCGCCGGTGCCCTCACCCCGCAAGAGCGTTGGCAGATCTTGCGGCAAGCGAAAGCCGCTGAGACACCATGAAGCGCCAGCAACTCGAACACTTGATCCGTGCTGCGGCTTACATTGTCGAGGACGAAAGGCGCCCCGATAAAACCTATCGCAGCGCCCCCGGCCGATGACCCATCCCTATAGAACGACCTTCATGCCGACGGTCGCCGAAGCTCCGGGGGTCGTATAACCCGGCACCTCCGCTTCGTCGGCGTCGAGTAGGTTTTCGAAACGCAGGAAGGGACGAAGACGTTCCGTCCAGCGATAATCCAACGCCAGATCGAGGCGCTCGTAATCCTCCATGTCACTGCCGTCGGAATCGATGCGGTCGCTGCCGGCGATTACCGTGGCGCTGCCGCGCAGTCTCTCCCAGAGGTCGAAGGACAAGCTGAGGGTGGTGCGATTCTCCGGCCGCCGAGCCAGCTGAAGGCCACTGGCCAGGTCCTCGGTATCGTTGTAGGTGTGGGAGACGCTTAGGGACCATGAGTCCCTTGGAAGCCAAGCCAAGGTGAGCTCGACGCCGCTGGAGGTAGCCTCGGCGACGTTGACGATGCCCGCCGGGAAAGTGAACAGGATGAGATCCTCGAAATCGGTATCGAAGTAGGTCACATCGACGATCCAAGAACGGTCTTCGGCCGCCACCTCAAATCCCAAATCGAAGCCCTGGCTGGTTTCCGGCTGGAGGTCTGGATTGCCGAAAAACGGAAAGTACAGATCAGCAAACCCCGGCGCCTTGTAGCCGCTGCCCGCCGAGCCGTGCATCCGTACCAGATCTCCCAAGTCCGCCGACAGGGCCAGCCGGTAGGTGGTCTCGTTGCCGAAGCTGGAGTAGTCGTCATGGCGCAATCCCAAGGACACATTGAAGCGCTCACTCCAGGACCACAGGCTCTCGCCGAAGAAAGAGCTGATGTCGACCTGCTCGTCGTAGGAACCAACGTTTTTGTCCTGCCGCCGCTCGAAGCGGTAGCCCAAGGACATGCTGTGGATGTCACTCAAGGTGAGGTCTGCTTGGGTGGTCAGGGCGGAGGTTTGGCTGAGAATCTCAAAATTGCTGAAGAAATCGTCCGGGTCCTCCCCGGTCAGATCATCCTGGCTGTTGCTGAGCATCAGCTTTTGCGTCCACATCTCAGTGATCGGTTTGCTGAGGGTCAAGGCACCGCTGAACAGGGTGTGATCCTGCAGAGCATTGAGGTCGTCCACCGGGCCGACACCGAAGGAGAAACCATCCACCTCGGACTCGCCATCGCTGTAGCGCAGGGCCAGGTCGAGGCGTCCATCGCCCCACACCACCGTCCCCATACGTCCCGACAGGGTCAGATTCTGCCAGCGATCGGTCTCCGGATTGCCCGCCGCTTCACTGGCGGCGGAGAGACCGTCACTGCTCAGGCTGGAGACCGCCAAGCTGTAGTCGATGTTCCGTTGGCCGCCGCTGACGCCGGCTCCGAAGCGGACCGAGTCCTCCGTCCCCACCTCCCCGCGGATCCAGCCTTCTGCCGGACCGTCGCCGCGACGGGTGAAGATGCTGACCACGCCGGAGACCGCTTCCGAGCCATAGAGCACCCCTTGGGGACCGCGCAGGACTTCGACCCGCTCCAGGTTGTCGGTGGTTAGGTCGGCAAAATCGAAGGCGCCGGTGCCGTTGGCGTTGACCCGCACTCCGTCCACCAACACCAGGGTGTGGGATGAATTGCCACCCCGGATGAAGACGCTGCTGGCCCGTCCGGGACCCCCGAGCTGGGACACCTCGAGCCCCGGCACGGTGCGCAACAGCTCGAGCACGGTGGTTTCCTGACGTCGCTCGATCTCTTCGCGGTCGAAGACCGTCAGCGAGCTGCCGGAGCTGCGCCGGGGCAACGGGCGCATGCTGCTGCTGATGACGATCTCGTCTTCGATGGTGGCGACAGGCTCTTCGGAAGGGCTGGACGCCGCGTCGTCCTGTCCCCAAACCGGCAAGGCCATGGGAGTGAGAAGCAATAAAACGAGGCAAAGCGACGGCCTGAAAACGGCTGACGCCGTCCGGCATGGGACATGCAAAATCTGAGACATGATGGCTCCATTTCCTTATTCCACGAAGGAAAGCAAAGAACCGATCATCGTCCAGTTATCCTGGCTTACATTCATCCTACTGGCCGCGCCTTCCCATCCCGACACCCCGAACACTTCGAGGGTCTCAACGGACAGTGGCTATGTGCGGCGGTCGTCACGAAAACAGTCGCGGGGCGGCGGGAGATTCACACTCCACTTCCCTGAAACGATGACCTGCAAGGTGGAAAGATCTCAAAGGCGATCATTCCAGCCCAGCCAACGCCGAGGCCACCCCTGGGGGGCCCTCAGAATCGGTGAGCTGAAGCGGGCGTCATTCTAACACGGGCTCAACCGGCAGACTGACCCTGCGCCAAGCTCACGATGTCACCGTAGCCATGGACCGACCTGCCGTCACCCGAAGCCTTGGCCGCTACGACCATCGCCGCGGCCACCGAAGCCGCCGGGGTGGGACGATAGCGGCGCAGGGGACCCAGCATCAGTGGGCTCAGCAGACGGCTGACCACGATGCTCAGCCGCTCGACGGGGCGGCTCTCTTGCCGCGGACCGGTGAGGATGCTGGGGTGGAAGATATGCAAGGCCGGATAACCCAAGCCGCCGACGGCGTCTTCCGTTTCCCCTTTGACTTTGAGGTAAAAGCTGCCGGCCGAGGCGTCGGCACCGACCGAGGAAACGAGGAGAAAACGCTGCGCCCCGGCCTTGCGGGCCCGTTCGGCAATCTCCACAACATAGTCATGGTCGACCCGGCGAAAAGCCTCCTGCGAGCCCGCCTTCTTGATCGTGGTCCCCAGACAACAGAAGACATCGTCGACGCCGAAGGCCCCGTCGTGGGCCTCCAAATGATCGAAGTCGACCACCACCTCCTGTAGTTTGTCGTGCCGGCGATCGAGGGGACGGCGCACCAGAACGCGCACTTGCCAGTAGAGAGCGTCGTTCAGCAAGTTGTCCAAGAGGAAACCGCCCACCAGGCCGGTGGAGCCGGCGATCAAAGCGGTGCGTTCCGTCTGGTTGCCGGACTGGGGTGTCGATGCCCGAGGTGTTGATACGCGAGCGGGTGATGCCATGGGGCCTCCCTTTCGAGGATGGTTGGCGATTCTACCTTGGTTTGCCGCCCTCGATCTTGGAGCTCCGCCACTCGTCGCACTCTTTCCCCCAGTTGACCCTATGAAGTGACCATCATCAGTAATCCTTGTAAACTCAGGCCATGAGCAAATCGACAAAAACCCAGCCACCCATGGAGCGAATTGCCATCTCCCGCTTCAAGGCAACCTGCCTGGCGGTGCTCGAACGGGTCCATCAGAGCGGCCAAACTCTGTTGATCACCAAGAGAGGGAAACCCATCGCCCAAGTCCTTCCGCCTCCCAAGACCGAGCTGGTCAATGAAAGTCGCTATGGCTGTATGGAAGGCAAGATCGAGTTTCTAGGCGATATCACCGAGCCTCTCCCATCGTCCGATTGGAATGTCTTGAAATGAAGCGATTGCTTCTCGATACGCATATCTGGCTGTGGTACCTCGGCGCCTCTCCGAACCTCTCCTCTTCGCTCCGGGAGGCCCTGGATAGCTCCCTCGGCCTGATTTGGCTGTCTCCAATCTCCGTCTGGGAAGCTAGTGTCTTGGCGCAGAAGGGTCGAATCCGCCTACCCCTCGCCTTCGAGGAGTGGTTTGAGGAATCGATGCATCAATGGGTCCTGAGGGAGGCTGCCATCAACTTTGAGATTGCGCGAAGCGCCCATGCTCTCGATCTCCCCCATGGCGACCCGGCAGACCGTCTCCTGGCTGCGACCGCTATGGTCTACGATCTGCATCTCGTAACCCTCGATCGCCATTTGGTAAAGGCTCCTTGGCTTCCAACCTTGACCGCCTAGAAGCAACCCAGCGCATCAACCTTCATTCCGGCTTCGCTTCGTTGGCCGAGCTCGAACCCAATCTCATCCGAGAGCGCACCCATGCTGGGATTGCTGCGGAGGCCGCCAAGGGGGTGGACCAAGAGCTCTGAATGCGGCGCAGCGATCCTCGGTGGTCGAGCTATATGACACAAGTTGTAAGGGATCTGCAGCATGATGAGTATTTCCAAACTAATCCTCTCCAAGTACATTGAGCCGGCACCGATGGACGAGAATCCCTCGGAGAAAAGGTTAGACACCTTGTGATGCCTGGAAACATCGGCTCCGTGATGTGTAGCCCATAAGACAGATTCTTAGTTTTTGGGGAGAGTAGACTCATGGGAAATAGCTCGGCTCGCCGAAAAATCATGGAAGCCATAGAAGCTGGTTGGGAAAGCCTCGATCTCAGTGACAACTTGCTGACGGTGCTGCCGCCGGAGATCGGCCAGCTCGACCAACTCCAGAGGCTCTTCCTCAGTGACAACCTGCTCACCGGGCTGCCCACGGAGATCACCCAGCTCGTCCAACTCCAGACGCTCAACCTCAGTGACAACCTGCTCACCGAGCTGCCCCCGGAGATCGCACACCTCGACCAACTTCAGGACCTCGACCTCCGTGACAACCAGCTCACCAAGCTGCCCCCGGAAATCGGCCAACTCGCTCAACTCCAGACCCTTGGACTCAGTGACAACCAGCTCACCGAGTTGCCCCCGGAGGTCGCACACCTCAACCAACTCCAGGACCTCAACCTCTGTGACAACCAGCTCACCGAGCTGCCCCCGGAAATCGGCCAACTCGACCAACTTCGGAGGCTCTTCCTCACTTCCAACCAGCTCACGGTGCTGCCTCTGGAGGTCGGCCAGCTCGCTAAACTCCGGTCCCTCGGACTCGGTGACAACCGGCTCACCGAGCTGCCGCTGGAGGTCGCTCACCTCGACCAGCTCCAGAACCTCTACCTATCTGAAAACCTACTCACCGAGCTGCCCCCGGAGATCGCACACCTCGACCAACTTCAGGGCCTCAACATCGAAAACAACCGACTCACCGAGGTACCGCCGAAAATCGCATACCTCGACCAACTCCAGAGGCTCTTCCTCGGTTCCAACCAGCTCACGGTGCTGCCCCCGGAAATCGGCCAGCTCGCCCAACTCGAGACGCTCGACCTCAGTCGCAACCGGCTAACGGAGCTACCGTCGGAGATCGCACACCTCGACCAACTCCAGAGGCTCTTCCTCAGTTCCAACCGGCTCACGGTGCTGCCGCCGGAGATCGGCCAGCTCGCTCAACTCCAGACCCTTGGACTCGGTGACAACCAGCTCGCGGTGCTGCCTTCGGAGATTGCACACCTCGCCCAACTTCAGACACTCGACCTCAGTTCCAACCAGCTAGCGGAGCTGCCGCCGAAGATCGCACAGCTCCAAAACCTACAAAGGCTCTTCCTTCACTCCAACGAGGCTCTGAATATCCCTCCAGAAATCCTCGGTCCAACCCGGCAAGAGGTATTCGGAGGCAAGGTGGTCACGACGGTAGATCCTGCAGAAATCCTCGTCTACTACTTTCGGCTTAAAGACGAGGAACCACGCCCCCTCCACGAAGCCAAAATCTTGATCGTTGGCGAAGGGGCGGTGGGCAAGACCTCGCTGGTCAACCGCATCGTCTTTGACCGTCACAATCCCGACGAGCCCAAAACGGACGGCATCGCGATCCTCGACTGGCAGATAGAAACCCACAAGAGCCCCGAGGGTGAAACCTTGGATCTCCACATTTGGGACTTCGGTGGCCAGGAGATCATGCATGCCACGCATCAGTTCTTTCTCACCCGCCGGAGCCTCTACCTCCTCGTCGTGGAGGCCAGGAAAGGGGACGATGGAACCCAACTTGTTCACTGGCTGCGGATTATCCAGAGCTTCGGCGGAGACTCTCCAGTTCTTGTGGTCATCAACAAGACCGAGGGGAGCAATACTCCTGACCTAGACGAGACCCGCCTACGCATCGATCATCCCAACATCCGGGGGTTCTACCCCACCTCGTGCCGGGAGCCGCCGGCTGGCTTCGGCCCGCTGAAGGCGGCGATCATTCGCGAATTGGAATCTCTAGATCATGTTTACTCTCCCTTGCCCGCTACCTATTTCGAGGTCAAGAAGCAACTCGAGGGCCTTACAGAGGACGCCGACTTTGTCGACGTTGATCAATACCAACGACTGGCTGCGGAGCAAGGCATCAAAGAGGCCGGTGAACAGAAACGCCTTCTACGATTCCTTCACGATCTCGGTTCAGTGCTCCATTTCGACGACCCAGAAGGCCTCTTCCGTCTCGATGAGACAAAGATCCTCAACCCCGAGTGGGTGACCTCGGGGGTCTACAAGATCCTCAACGATCTGGAGCTCATGCAAAACCAAGGCGTTCTGAAACGCCGCGATCTCGATCGCATTCTGACCACTCGAGATGGCTACCCAAAGAAGGCTCGGCTCTTTATATTGGGCATGATGCGGAGATTCGAATTGTGCTTTGACTTCCGTGAGGGCGACGTTAGCGTGCTGATCCCTCAGCTCCTACCCCGCAGTGAACCCGAAATTCTGTGGCCGGACAACGACTGCCTCGAGTTCGAGGTTCACTACAGCTACCTCCCTCCGGGCCTGCTGCCGCGTTTCATCGTCAAGAGCCGCGATCACTTGACCGAGCGTTCAACTTACTGGCGCAGTGGCGTCCTTCTCGAGATTGGCGACAACCATGTTTTGGTGCGGGGCGACGCCAGTCAGGGCCACCTCTACATCGCGGTCAGTGGCGGCCGCCGAGGGCGACGCGCCGCCCTCGCCACGGTGCGCAACATCCTGCGGGGCATTCACCAGACCATCCCCGGCATCGAGGTCCAAGAGAATGTCCCCTTGCCCAACGACCCCGGACTAACAGTCGACTATGAGCACCTTCTCCTCCTTGAAAAGGAAGGAGAGACGAGCTGCTGGCCGCCGGGGGCCAAGGGCAAATATTCAGTACAGCAACTATTGGACGGTGTCGAAGCTCGCAAGGATCGGGCAAGGAACCAAAGCAACACCATCATCAACTACGGAAGGGTGGACATGAGCAAGAAGGAGTACCACAACCGCGGGATCGCATTTCAGGGAGACGGCCAGAAGTTCCGAGATGTCTCCATCCAACAGGTGTACCAGGAAGACACCGAGCTGAACCTCGAGGCCCTGCAAGATGAGCTGGCGCAGCTGCGCCAGGCCCTATTAGCCAAAGCTACAGAACCGGAGGACTACCGAGAGATCGCGTCCCTGGCGGCGGCAGAGAAGACAGCCGCCCAAGGAGATCAGGCAGGCACATGGAAGCACTTGAAGAACCTTGGTCGGTTGTCCCTCGACACCGCAAGACAGATCGGCATCGAGCTGACTGCCGCGCTGCTCGCTAGCGGCCTGGGCACCTAGGCGTAGCGAGGCAACTCCGGCCTCTGCGTGCGTTTATTCCCTTTCAATGTTGACCTCCAAAAGGATGCCCTCGCTCAGGCGGGGTGCGATCGTGTGTTCGAAGATCGCAAAAGCGCTGCAAGGGCTGATCGTCCTGGCCTCAGGGAAGCGCTCGACGACGCCAGAGAGGGCGCCACCCTGACGGTGTGGCGGCTGGGCCGTCTCAGCCGTTCTCTGAAGGATCTGATCAAGGTCGGTGGAGCCGGCGACCAGAACATTACTTGCCGCTTGGTTGCCGGACTGGGTATCGAGGGCCGAGCTGTCGATGCTCGTCCAGCAATGGCCCAAGGGAGACACACCAAAACCTTCCCCCCGCCAAACCGTTAAATGGGACGTACCCTCCGCCTGACCACGACACCTCAGGAGCCGCGACGTGCCCAAACATCTCTTGCCTTGCCCGCTTCGTTCCATCTCCCTCTGCCCCATCTTCCTCTGCACTCTGGCCCTTTGCGCCCTAAGCCTTGGCCTGCTCTCCCCGGTCACCGCCTGGGCCGCCCCCGCGAGCCCCCCCGACGCCGGAGCTATCGTCGAGCAGATCAGCCAAGACCTCGACGAGACCTACATCTTCCCGCAGGTGGCCAGGGAGATGGGTCAGCACTTGGAGCAACGGTTGGCGGACGGCGCCTATGACGACCTCGATCTGGCGACTCTCAGCAGCCTGCTGACCGAGGACTTACGCTCCGTCAGCCACGACCTGCACATCAGCGTATTCCCGATCCCCGAGCAGGAGATCACCGCCGGGCAAGAGGTCGACAAAGCCTTGCGGCGGGCCCGTTACGAAGCCGATGCCCGGCGCAACAACTACGGTTTTCGCAAGATGGAAACCCTACAAGGCAACGTTGGCTATCTCGATCTACGGGGTTTCGACGACGCCAGCCTCGGCGGCCCCACCGCCGTCGCAGCCATGAATTACCTTGCCAACGCCGACGCCTTGATCATCGACCTGCGCAAGAACGGCGGCGGCTCGCCGTCGATGATCCAGCTGATCAGCAGCTACTTCTTTGACCAGCCCCAGCACCTGAATTCCTTCTACATCCGGCGCGGCGATCGCACCAAGCAGTTTTGGACCCAAGCCCACGTCGAGGGCAAAAAAATGGTCGATACGCCCATCTGGGTGCTGACCAGCGGTCGCACCTTCTCCGCCGCCGAAGAATTCACCTACAACCTGAAGAATATGGAGCGGGCCACCATCGTCGGGCAAACCACCGGTGGCGGCGCACACCCTGTGGATGTGCACAGCTTCCCCGATCTCGGGCTTCAGATGTACCTTCCCTTCGGGCGAGCTATCAACCCGATCACCGGTAGCAACTGGGAGGGCACCGGCATCGCCCCCGACGTCGAGGTTGCCGCCGCCGAAGCCCTCGATGTCGCCTACGCCCAGGCCCTCGAGCATCTCGCTTCCAAAGCCGACGACCCGGACCATCGCGCCGCCCTCGACTGGGCCCTGAGCGCCGTGCAAGCGAGGAATTATCCGCAACAAATGACAAGCCAAGCCATGGCCGCCTACGTCGGCGTCTACGGACCGCGCAAGATCTACCTGGAGGACGGCGTGCTCCACTACCGTCGGGGAGAGCAAGCCCCCACCGCCCTCTACCCCATGGCCGACGACCTCTTCGGCCTGGCCAGCAGCGATAGTTTCCGACTGCGCTTCGAGCGCGACGCCGACGACAAGGTGGTGGGCCTGGTGGGGCTCTATGATGATGGCCGGGAGCAGGCGAATCCACGCAGCGGAGATGGCGGTTAGGGCCAGCCGGAGCCATGGCCGTCGACGCATTTAAGCTGCTATTGTCGGCCGATGACGTTCCCATGGCCCGACGACTTCTCGCCCCTTCCCGAGGACCCTTGGCTCGATGCTCGAGTGGAGACCTTGGCGCGCAAATACGACACGGTGGAGGCCCACGGTTGGTACTCGAATCTCGACCCGACTCTGGACGAGATGGCCACCTTGCTTTCACCCGGCGACCTGGTGATCGACTACTCCGGCGGCACCGGCATTCTGATCGATCGCTTTCTAGCTCGCCCAACGGCAGCAAAAGATCTCGGCTTCGTCTTGGTCGATGCATCGCCGAAGTTCCTGCGCCTGGCCTACGAAAAGCTGGGCCGCAAGGCCGACATTGCCTACCGCTGGATTCGCTTCCTGCGGGACGAAAAGCGTCTGCAACGGCTCGATGAGGTGCTGAGCGACGACTTGCTGCGTCGGGGCGCCGATCTCATCACCTCCACCAATGCCATCCATCTCTATTACGGCCTCGACGAAACGCTGCGTAGCTGGCACCGCTGCCTGCGGCCCGGCGGCAAGGTGCTGGTGCAATCGGGCAATATCCGCGGCGCCAGCGCCCCGCCGGACACTTGGATCATCGATGAAACGGTGGGGCGAATTCAGTCGTTGGCCAAGACCTTGGTGGAGCTGGACCCTCGCTACGCCGTCTTCCGCCCGGCTCTGGAGGACGCACCCCGCTTGGCCGAGCACGACGCGCTACGGTCGAAGTACTTCCTGCCGGTGCGTCCCTTGGATTTCTATTTGCAGCACTTGACGCAGGCCGGTTTACGGGTGGACGCGGTGGCCCACCGGGTCATCGAAGCCGAGGTGGCGGATTGGTTCGAGTTCCTCAGCGCCTACCATGAAGGGGTCTTGGGTTGGGCCGGTGGCAACCAAAAAATCGACGGCCAAGACCCGGAGCCCGAAGTGGTCGCCCTGCGTTTGCAGCTCATCCGCGAGTCCCTCGAACGGCTGTTCGATCAACGCCCAACGTTCCGCGCCTGCTGGACCTATCTGACCTGCACTAGACCCCAATAACCCCACCTGACAGCGACTGCGGAGCGGACCATGCAACAACAGCGACTTCATCGAGTCCTTTGCCTCACCGGTCTCTACCTCGCAGCTCTGCTCGGCGCCTGTGGCCCCATGGGGTCCGATCGTTCGACATCAGATTCCCCCGGCGGCGTCGAGGCCCCGAAGGGTAGCGTCTTGATCACCGGCGTGGCGATCGTCGAGGCCGAGCACGATGCGGTCACGGCGCCACAGGACATTCTCATGGTCGACGGCTTCATCGCCCAGGTGGCGCCAGCCGGCGACATCGATCCCGACGCGGCCAACCATGTGGTGGCGGCGGAAGGTCTTTTCGCCTTGCCCGGGCTGATCGACGTGCACGCTCACATTGGCGATGGCGGCCTCGGGGCGCAGTCTCAGGCCGACCGCGAAGGCGCCTTGGCGCAATTTCTGCGCTACGGCGTGACCACCATCTTCGTGCCCGGCGGCGGTGGCGGCAACGACGACAACCTCGCCCTGTGGAAGCAGCGCTGCGCCGCCCATGAGCTGCCCTGCCCTCGGATCTACGGTTCCGGCGCCCTGATCACGGCACCGGGTGGTCATCCCATCGGCACGATTTGGGACCTGCCCATCGACATCGACGAAGCGACCGTCTACGCCCGTGGCGCCGTGACCCTGGCAGAAGACGAAGCGGTGGAGCCGTTGCTCGACCGAAAAATGGGCCTCGGAGTCGACGCCATCAAGATCGTCATCGAAGACGGTCCGGGCCCTTGGTACCCGAAGCCGCGTTTGTCCCGAGACAAGATTCTGCAGCTGGTGACGGCGTCCCACGAGCGCAATTTGCAGGTATTCGCCCATGTCAGCCGGACGTACCACGTCGAAGACGCCCTGGCGGCGGGCGTCGATGGCCTGATGCATTCCTCCGAGGACCCGATCGATGATTCCCTGTTGCGGCAGATGGCACAACGTCGGGTCTTCTTCGTCCCCACCTTGTCCCTCTATGACGGTTTCATCGACCAAGCCTTCGGCCGCTTCGAGCAAGAGCCCTACGCCATAGCGGGCGTCTCAGGGCGGGCCCTGCGCAGCTTGGAAGACGAGGACTTCCGCCATCAGCCCGGCGACACGGAGGAGGAGGCGCTAGCCTACGAAGCCATCTTGCAAGACAACCTGCGCCGCGCCGTGGCGGTCGGGGTTCCGCTGGCCCTGGGCACCGACGTCAACAATCCTTGGGTCTTCCCGGGCTACTCGGCGCACAAAGAGCTGCATCTCATGGTGCAAGCCGGGCTGACCCCGGCCCAAGCCCTCGCCGCCGCCACCGGTGGCGGCGCGGCGTTCCTGCGGGCCGAGTCGACCTTGGGATGCCTGGACCCGGGCTGCGTGGCGGATCTTTTGCTGCTGACCCACAATCCACTCACCGACATCTTGCACAGCCGTTCCATGTACCGGGTTTTTCAGGGTGGGCAAATCGTTCCAGGCGTGGTCGCCGAGCAGCCGTGACGCCTCAGAGCGGGAAATGTCCCCGTTGAGCGCCGACGTCAATCCATCAACCGCGCCGCCAACGCTGGCAAGATCTCACCGCACCGCCGCGAGATCTTGAGGCTGGCTTCGCCGTCTCCGCGGGTACGGCCGAGATTGAGAATCGCCACCGGCACACCGCCTTTGGCCGCCTGCCGGACGAAGCGATAACCGGAGTAGACCATCAAGGACGATCCGGCCACCAGCACCGCGTCGGCCTCGTCGAGGGCCTTGAAGGCCCGCTCGACCCGACGCTTGGGAATGGTTTCGCCAAAGAACACAACACCGGGCTTGAGCACGCCGCCGCAGCGCATGCAGTCCGGCACTTGAAAAGTGCTCTCGTCCTGCTCCCCGAGGTCGGCGTCGCCGTCGGGACGGATCTCGGCGGCGGTCACCCGCCAGCCCGGATTGAGACGCTGCAGCTCGCCTTGGAAAACATCCCGCCGATAGGTCACGTGGCAAGCGAGGCACTCGACACGGTCCAGACGGCCGTGAAGATCGATCGACCGGCGGCTGCCGGCCTTAGAATGCAAGCGGTCGACATTTTGGGTCACCAGGCAGCGTAGGCGCCCCCCCTCCTCCAGACGATGCAGAGCCAGGTGGGCGGCGTTCGGCTGCGCCTCGTCGATACGCCGCCAGCCGATCAGGCTGCGCGACCAATAACGTCGCCTGGCCGCGGCGCTGCCGATGAACTCCTGATACTTCATCGGCTGGCGATGCTTCCACTCACCCTCGACGTCGCGATAGTCGGGAATGCCCGACTCGGTGCTACAACCGGCACCGGTGAGCACGAAGAGCCGCCGGTGCGGCGCTAGAAAGTCGGCCAAGGAATCGAGGTCCCGTGCGGGATCGCCGCCGCTGGGCTCGACGGGGCTAGGGCCGACGACCGCCCGGTCCTCGGCCCGTTCTTTTTCTAGGCACTGTGGTTGGCTGGTCATCGCCACCATCTTATCGCGACAGATTCAGCCGCTGCCCATCCCGCAGGTGCCTGGCACCGATCCGCAGGTGCCTGGCACCTCAATATGAGAGCTGGCCCTCAGAAGACCTGACGCAACCAACGCAGGATCGGACGCTCGACGAACCGTCGATGCTGCGGGCTGAAGAAATGATCGACATGGCCGAAGTCGGGCTCGAGCAGAAGCTCGCGATCACTGGCACCGCTGAAGGCGTCCAGCTGATCCTGCATGTAGGCACCGAAGGCTTGGCCACCCCCGATCATCAACACCGAGCCAGCAAAGGCGGCCAGATTGTGGGTGTGGGTGGTGTCGATGCCCGCCAAGGCACAGGAGATGTCCCGCGTCACCGGCGTCGGCGTGTAGTTGTTGAAGCCGGTGAGCACGTTCTCCTGCAAGCGCTGCTCGGAGGCGTAGAACAGGCTGGCGGTCGCAGCATCGCCCGCCGTCAGGATGTAGCCCGGTACCGGTCCCGAGATCGGCCCTGGGGTGGGCAGGCTGAGGGTCGACACCAAAACCTGTTGATTGGTGAGGAACGGAGGAAAGAGCGCAATGGGCGTCAAGCCGTCGGGGCTGCCCGCCGAGTACTGAACGATGGATTTGAAGACCCCGTTGCCCACAGCGTCGTAAGCAATGCCGGCCCCGACGATGGCCTGACCTTGGTTGCAGTAGCCCACGTTGAGATTCTGCACCGCCGGATCGAGGCTCAGCATCATGCCCTCCCAAGGGAAGACACCGTCATACCGAGCGCCGTCGTCATTGGCCACAGCCACCGCCAGGATGCCGCCGAGGGAAAGCCCGCCGGCCACCACGTGACCCCCGGGATGGATCGACTCGATGTGATCGCGCACAAACGAGACGTCGTCGACCATCGACTGAAGATCCCAGCTCAGCATCACCGAGCAGTCGAAGAGACCCAGCTCGCAGCTGCCGGCGGGCACCCCTTCGAAGCGGGGTGAGTAGCCATAGACATCGTACCCGCGGATGGCAAAGAACTCGGCGATCGAGGTGCCCAAGGCACCGTTGGCGTCGCGCTGCTCATAGAGGGCAAAGGTGGTGCCGAGGGACGGCAGCAAGAGGATGGAGCCCTTGAGGTTGGCGGGCGCAACATTGCGGGCCAGACGGGTCATGCGGAAGGTGTCGATGGGGTTGGGCCCCGCCTGGACAATCCACTCACTACGTTCCAAGGGACCCACCTGGCTCGTGGTAGACGCCACGATCACCGGTTGGGCAAGGGCTGCGGTGCTCACTGCGACGAAGAGTAGGGCGGCAATAATGGATCGCGTCAGACCTCGATCAGATAGACGACTCGACGGTGTTTCTCTCGACAATGCACAGCTCATGCTCAAGCTCCTAGGTTGGGTGGATGACCAGCTATCGTGCCGGCCTCTGACGGGATAGACGACGCTGACGGCACCATTCCCTCAATTTTCTTCTCGTTGGCTCGGCGACCCTTGCGGCAGAATCGCGGAACACCATGTGGCGACACCTACTTGGGACGACACCTACTTGTGACGGCACCTACTTAAGATGTGATGGCACCTATTTACGCGTCAAGGAGCTCATAATCCCGTCGGGAAACGCCGGTTGAGCATCATCTGGCGTTTCATGAGAAGATTTATTAGCTCGAACCCAGGATGCACCGACCAGGCGCCACCACGACCGACCGAGGAGAAGGCATGGACGATCAAGGTTCGATGTTGCGCCATTTTTTGGCCGCCATCGCCTATCGCACGCAAAAGGCCCTGCGGGACGCTCCGGCCACCTTTGCCGATTTCGAGGCTGGCAATCAAGTGCGCACGCCCCATCAATTGTTGGCCCACATGGACAGCGTGCTCGGCTACGCCGTGACCTACTTCGAGGGGGGCTCCTACAGGAATGCCCCCCTGCCCTCCTTCGCCGACGAGGTGCAGCGTTTCCATGGCAAGCTCGAAACGCTAGCCCGTCATCTGGAGGCGGGCACAGCGATGATCGACACCAGCCCGCAGCAGATGTTGCAAGGCCCTTTCTCCGACGTCATGAGCCACGCCGGTCAGCTGGCCTTGCTCAGGCGCCTGGCGGGTTCACCGGTGGCGCCGGAGAACTTCATCGTCGCCGAAATCGATCCTGACAACCTGGGGCCCCAACAGCCGGCACCGGTGAGCCCCGACGCCGAATGGCCGGAGCGGCCGCGCTAGTGGACCTAGCCCTTGGTGTCATCCAAGAAAGCGATGCGGGGGGAGTTGGTCCGGCGAAACGGGTTGTGTGCTTCCAACAAACAACGGACTCTTCAGCCGGGGGCGCCTAGCAGGGGGCGCCCAGCCGGGGGCGCCAGCCGGGGGCGCCAGCCGGGGGCGCCTAGCAGGGGGCGCCTAGCAGGGGGCGCCTAGCAGGGGGCGCCTAGCAGGGGGCGCCACCCAGGCCCTCCCCGCCCGGAGCGCCCTCCTGAGCGCAGACGCTCAGATCGGGCGGCCCGGGCTACCAACACCGGCCCCTCCGGGGCCACAATCCAATTCTTCTTGTCCAGATCTGGCATTGGTTTGTTTTGGCGCGAAGGAGCGACGGAGGGTGCAGAAGCTGGATGGACCTAGCCGGGGGCGCCTAGCAGGGGGCGCCACCCAGGCCTGCCCCACCCGGAGCGCCCTCCTGAGCGCAGACGCTCAGATCGGGCGGCCCGGGCTACCAACACCGGCCCCTCCGGGGCCACAATCCAATTCTTCTTGTCCAGATCTGGCATTGGTTTGTTTTGGCGCGAAGGAGCGACGGAGGG
>JAJCXR010000024.1 GCA_029263315.1 Acidobacteriota bacterium
TACACCTTGCCGGAAATACGGTGACGTATCGAGAGCCCCGAGGCGCCGCGTCCGCAAGGCTTGCGAGCGAGGCATAGTGGGGCTCTGTTGCAGCGAGCGTAACGCCGCGGACGTGGATGCATCGGCGCTCGAATACCAGCGTTTTTTGAAAAGGTGTACTAAGGAATCGCCACCACAGCCCTTGCCGGTGAGAAGCCCGAGCTCTTGAGAAGCCCGTGCTGGAGAACAATTTTTCTGTGACCGTGTTGAAACTATCATGCGACAAGCCCAAGTTCCGTCAAAGGTCCAACAGCCGCTCCGGGCGCAGAGTTGCTTCGACGACCTGAGCCTGCGATTTGAGCTGACTCCGCAGGGGGATGAGATCACGGTTCGTATCGACAGCTCGCCCATGGGATCGAGCCAAGCTGTGCCGTTTTTGGTGCCGTCGTTACCGGCCTGGAACGGTGATTTCTACGTTGCCGAAGGAGAGGCCCAGCGGTTTGGGGATGTTCTTTTTCGCAGCCTTTTCACCGGTGAGGCGCGGGAACGTCTGTTGACCTGCCTGGCTCGTTTGGAGGCACAACCCCAACTCGGTCTGCGCTTGCGGCTCAAGATGGTGCCGGAAGTGGTGGGCTTGCTGGCGGACATCCCTTGGGAGCTGTTGTATCGAGCAGAGACACGGGATTTCCTGAGCCTCAATGTACGTACGCCGGTGGTGCGCCACTTGGAAGTGCAGCGGGCCATGCCGAGCCGACGGCAGGTGGAACGACTGCGCCTGTTGGTGGTGCTGTCGAGCCCGCGGGACATGGACCCCCTCGACCTCGAGCTGGAACGGCAGCGCATCGAGGTTGGGGTGGGGTGTGTGCCTGGCATCGAGCTGAATTTCCTGGCCGGTGCCACCCTGGGCTCCCTGCGCCAGAGGGTCCGAGACGAACCCTTCGATGTGATGCATTTTGTCGGACACGGTACCTGCCACGGTCAGTCTGCAGGGGCGGTGTTGTTTGAAGATGCAACCGGCCGCTCCGTAGCGGTGAGCGGAGAGGTTCTGGCGGAAAATCTGAAGGGCTTCGAAGAGCTACGTCTGGTGGTGCTGAACGCCTGTGAGTCCGCCAACACGCCCAGCCTGGATGCCGGAGGCGATCCTTTCAGGGGCGTTGCCAGCGCTTTGCTAATGGCCGGAGCTCCCGCCGTGGTCGCCATGCAACGACCTATCTCAGATGAGGCCGCGGTGACCTTCAGCCATGCTTTCTATGATGGTTTGGGGCGCGGGGACGGCCTTGAGAATGCGGTGACAGAGGGTCGCCTCGCTGTTTTCAGCTCCCCATCCGTCTCCTGGGAGTGGTCCACACCAGTGCTTTTTCTCGGCTGTCCCAATGGACGCCTTTTCGTGCCCTGGGCGGAGAGTCGAGTTTCCACAGAGCCGCTGCCGGTAGTCGCTGAGGACACCGGCCAGTCGCCGCAGGACGGCATCGCCACCGCCCTCGAGCTGATGGACTACCGTCGCTACGACGAAGCTCAACGGGTCCTGCAGGGGCTGAGCCAAGAGCAGCCGTCGAGGGCGGAGATATGGTTCTACCTGGCTTTGAGCCGATTGCAGGGCAAACGTCCCCGCAGTCTACGGCCCAATGAAATCCGCCAGCTCGAGGCAGATCTTTGGCAAGCGCACCACCTCTATCGCGGTGAAGAGCCGGCCCATCTGTGGCTCTTCGCGGCCTTGATCAAGCATGATTTCTACCGTCTCAACGGTCTGCGGGTGATTTCCCCCAGCGTCGATGAGGTGCTGCTCGAAGCCGATAGCGCCGGTAAGGACGAGATGGCGCTGCGCTATTTGTCGGAGCATGTGCCGACGCCGCAGAATAAGGTGCGCCAGCGGCTGTCGGTGTATCTCGGGGGCCTGTGACCGACACTCGACGGTGAGCCGCGAGCAGCGGATCGACTGCCGCAGCGGCCTGTGCTGATTTTCAGACCAGAGTGCTGGACTTCAGAGGATTGGCTCCTCAGGGAGCCATCGGAGTCCGCAGCAAGCCAGCCTTGGCGTCCTGCATGCGCTTGCGCACGGCGCTGAGGGCTACCTCGACGCCGCTTTCCGGAACGAATTCAGTGCCGGTAAGCTCCTGCAACTGCTCGGCTCCCAAGGTGAAAGTGAAATAGCGATCATTGGCCACCGAGATGCGCAGCTCCTGCGCGGATTTGAGGCTCTGGCCGGTCTTGAGGGTGAGGGCGCTAGCCTGTTCCTTGACGGAGACGCCGCCGATGTCTTGGTAGAAGAACTCATAGATCTCTTCATTGAGGATGGCGTCGCGGATCAGATTGTAGTCACAGCTGAAGATTCCGAGGTGAAACTTGGCCAGCCAAAGAAAGGCGATCTGGTAGACGCCGCAGTGGGGGATGGCGTGATTGCCTTGGATCCAAATGATGTCGGCGGGATCGATGCCGGCCTTGACCCACAGAATCGGCCCGATGATCGGTGGCAGATCGACGAAGTCGCAGTCTTCAAGGCTCAGCCCCAAGCGCTCCAGGGAATGGGCGCGAATGCGTTGGATCGCATGGGTCAACCATTGGTCCACCGCCGCGTGGGTTGGCTTCGGGAAGGCCTTGGCCAAATTCTGTTGGTAGATGTAGTTGTCATACGCATACAGCCAGGCGAATCGGGCCACTGTTCCGAGGCCGACGAAGAAAAAGGCGCTGCCGATGACGACCCGACCCAGCCAACTGGGGGAGACGAGCCAAAAGAGGAAGCCGACCGCCATGACGGCGGCACATCCGCCGATGCGCAGTAGCGCGCCACGACGGTCCGGCGGTGTCGGCAGTGGTGTGAAGTAGCGCCGCAGAGCATCTTGACGTTGATCGAGGGGTTGTTTCACTGAGAGCACTCCGGAGGTCGAGACTTGGTGATCTGAAGCGTGTCGCGGTCTAAAGTGTGTCGCGGTCTGAAGCGTGCCGCCACAGCGTGGTGTCAGCGCAAGCAAACGACGTACATCACCAACTCCTTCTTGCCGACGGTATCCCGCAGCTTGCGGGTCCATTTGCGGGCACCGTTGTTGGCGCCGAGGGCGACGGCACCGACCGAGTAGTCACGACGGTAGATGTCATAGATGATGGTTTCGCCCTGATCCACGTCCAGAGCTTCCAAGGTGTCACCGCTGGCGGAGAAGTCGTCGAGCCATGATGGTGTTTTCTTCACCTTATTGTGGTGAGCAATGAATACCGTCGCAGGGCGGACCAACCGGACAAAAATACCCTGTTGTCTATCGCCATCCATTTGGCGAGTGGAGAGGCAGGCCAGGCCCTGCATGGATTGAGGAATCTCGCTCCATCGCAGGCTGGAATCAGAATACGGTGAGACACCCGGCTCAGCGAAGAAGACATTGGTGGCGGACGGCTCGATGTCTGAGGCCAGGGCTTGCAGGCGGGAGCGGGCGGTGGGCGCCGAAGAACGCTCTTCGGCCGGGGCGCTGGCTGGAGGGGACGCCGGTTCCACGACATCCGACTTCGTCGCCGGTGATGGGGCTTGGACTCTGGGTGGTGATGAAGCCTCGGCTTTGGCGCCGGTGGACGGACGGCGGTTGGCGGACGCGGCGGGTGGTGACCTTCGGGAGGTCGGTAGGGGCGTCACGCGGACTCGTTCGGTCCCGGGGACGGCGCTCCGCCGTTCCGGCCGGAGCTCACCGCTGGCCTGTTCCGGTGGGGAAGTCGATGCGCTTCTGGGTTCCGTGTCGATGGCAGGGCGGTCGAGGTTCGCGGCTGGCGGCTCGGCCACCACCGGTGACGGGGCTACGCCATCGCCAGCTCGGCTGCTGGCGATGGTTGAAGGTGGCGGCAGAATGCCCGATGCCTTTTCAACGGAGGCGTGCCAGAGCTGGTTGAGATCTGGAACCTTCCAGACCGCCGCAGCGAGGATCAGAAATCCGAGGAGAGCGCCGATGGAGATCCAGGTCCAACGATTCCACAGGGGGAACCGATTGGATGACGGCATCAGCGTGCCTCGGGACTGCAAGGTCACAGATACCTGGCGTACCCTGCTCAAGTGGTTTTCCAGGGCTCTTCGCGCCAAGGCGATCTTGAGCGCTTCGGTGGCCGCCTGTCCGATCATTTCGGTCGTCAGGTTGGTCATCTGGCATTGCCAGGGTGGATCGGTCATCTCGACGCCGTCCCGTGAGACGGCGCAGCGGAACAACCAGGCCTTCTCGATGTCGAAGAAGACCCGCGTTTCGACGCTGTAGGTGCCGTCCAGGGCCACCCATTCCTGGCTCAGGCAGCCGTCTTCGAGCAGCCTGTCGATCAAGCCCCGGGACGGAGAAGGGGTCGCGGTCTCCTCAACGGCATTGCTCTGCTGCCAACGGGCATGGATCTCGGGCGATGAGGTGCTCATGGCGTGTGCCGCTCCCCGGCGGCTGGTGAGGTACCTCGCCTTTGCTGATCGGCCGCCTGTTCGAGCTGTCCACGGGCTTGGTTTTGGGAGCGGATGAATTCCGCCTCGTGATGAACGGCCCCCACTTCCCCAAGGACCTTCTCGATGCTCTCGCGAATCGACCCCTCGAGGGCGAAGACTTCATTCGACGAATACTCGGAAATACTGGCCTCGAGCCGAAACAGGCGGCTGAAGAATCCGCCTTGGTCGTACATGACGTTGTCGCGGCCGCCGGCGAAGGGGTTGAGCACCTTGGCGATGGTTTGCCAGATCCCGGTGATGTCGTTTCCCGTCCAGCGCTGAAACAGGTCATTGATCGCGTCGACCAGGATGCCGATGAGAACCCACAGCCGGCGCCCAGAGGCATCGAAGTAGCAGGACCAGCGAACGAAGAGATTCTGGCCGTAGTCTTGAACAAAAATGACGACACGGGCCCGTCCGCGGGTCAGAACCAATTGCTGCCCCTGGGTGCCGCTGGACTCTCCCGCGGTGTGGCGTCGCAGTGAGGCCATGGCGATGCTGGAGATCTCCAAGTCGCGAATGGCGCATGCTTCGATACGCTCCTTGATCAGCTCGGCGGCACGGTCTACTTCCGACACCAATTGGTTGCCCAGCAAGCTGTCGCCCAGGTCGGAGATGGAACGCCAAGAATTGGCAAAGCCCATGAAGTAGTAGTTGATCAGGAACGACCCGAAGAAGGTGGAGAGATAGACCAAGGACAACCTCAGTGCTTCGAGACCGTTGACATTCACGCCGTCCGCAGTCGAGGTCAGCAAACTGGTGGAATTGGAGGTCGACTGGATCTCCGGCCCGAAGCTCATGGCCAAAGGAGTCAGCACCAGTCGGACGAGGAGCATCAATAGAACACCGGGTCCAACGGTCCACATCAGGGCCAGGAGGCAACGCCGTCTCATGGAGTGCGTTTCCCCCAGCAGGGTGTTGACGACGTTGGCGAAGGGCAGCAGGCCCGTGACTTGATAATGGATCATCGGAAGCAAGAAAATGGCCAGCAACAACCATCCCTCCAGCCAACTGAAGGGCTTGCCGTTGAATGGATTGGATCCCATGGTGAGGACCAAGGCGAGGGCGGTCCACAGGGAATAAAAAATTTGCCGCTGCAGGGAAATGGGATTGCCCAGCCAGTGATTCATCAACTGTCTGGCGGAGGATCCAGTGTTCAGCACTTGGCTCTGCAATCCCTTGAGTTGATCCACCACCTCTACCGCTTGTTGCATGCGCGAGGCCTGGGGATCCGTCTGTGTCTGGATCGAGGCGCCGCAGTGATGACAGAAATCGAATCCTGGGGACAGCTCGTTCTGACAATGGCTACATCGCTCCATGGTTCACCTCATCGGTTGTAATGCTTTCTGCCTGTTGGCTGCAATGAAGAACACCGACGGATGGACTTTTGTTGAGAGGGCGGCGAGCGCGTGTCGCAAATCATGGTGCCAGGCACCTGCGGGAATCCTGCCGAGAACGGTGCCAGGCACCTGCGGAAAGCCGAGGATTCAGGTGCCAGGTACCTGCGGGATCGCACTGGGTTCGGCTCAGATCGGTGCCAGGCACCTGCGGGAGGGTCGGGAAATCAGGGGCCAGGCACCTACGGGACGCCCCTGCGGGACGCCTGGAAATCAGGGCGGGGATTCAGGTGCCAGGCACCTGCGGGATCGGTGCCAGGCACCTGCGGAAAGCCGAGGATTCAGGTGCCAGGCACCTGCGGGATCGCACTGCGGGGATCGGTGCCAGGCACCTGCGGGAAGGCACCTGCGGAAGGGTCGGGAAATCAGGTGCCAGGCACCTGCGGCACGGCTAGGGGACGCAGTCCGATGTCATCCGGCGCTCGGCGGGTTCAACGGCAAGGTGTCTTCTTCGAGCACCGATTCGTAGTCCCCTTCGGAGAAGACGATGCCGACCTCGACCCGGCGGTTGCGCTGCCGGGACTCGTCGTCGGTACCTTCCACCAAGGGCGAGGATTTGCCCATGCCCAGGATCTTGATGACGCTCTCATCGATGCCGGAGTCCACCAAGTAGTCCTTGACCACTTGCGCCCGCTGCTCCGACAGTTTCTCGTTGTACTCGACGCTGCCGACGTCGTCGGTGTGGCCGAAGATCTGTAGACCGTAGTCGTCGAAGGTCAGCAGGACGCCGACCAGGCGACTCAACACCTCGCGGTCTTCGATCCGCAGCTCCGCCTTGTTGAAATCGAACTCCACCTGGCTGCTGTCGAGGGTCATCACCAGCTCGAGACCTTCGCGGCGGGTTTGGGCGATGCGTTCGAGGGCGCTTTGCATGCGATCGAGCTCCCGCTGCATGCGACGCTTGAGACGGGTGGCCTCGGCCCTGGCTTCGGCGGCTTCTCCCCAGGCGCGGTCCGCTTCCAGGATGGCTTCAGCTTTTCGCCTCTCGGCGGCCGCTTTCTCCTCTCTTGCCGTGGCCCGATCAATGGCCGCTTGATCGGCCGCCGCCTCGGCCCGTTGCCTGGCTTCGGCGGCTTGCATTTCACGCTCTTCCGCCTGGCGTCGGGCCCGTTCGGCCGCCGCCGCTTGCTCGGCGCTGAGTTGTTCCCGCAACAAGGCTTCATCGGCCGAGCGCAGAGCGGCTTCGGCATCTTCCTCAGCCAGGTTGGCCCGCGACTCGGCTTCTGAGGTTTGTATTTCCGCCTCACCCAGACGTTGGCTCAAGTCGCCGATCTCGCCGGTCAAGGTATCGATCTGCTGCCCTAGGGTGGAGACTTGGTACCAGGCGACGAGGATGCCCAGCAGCAAGAGGATGGCGAGCAGAATGGCGATAAAGGGTGAGTTCTTCACGGCAGAGCTCCGAGGTTGTCTTGGTTTCGCTTCGTCGCGCAGGGAGAGGGTATCACCGGGCCGGTCCGGTGGGGCAAGCATGACTTGAAGGTCGGTCGCCGACCACCCTAGGTGGTCGGGTAGGGTCAAAAAGTTTTTGCAGCCCATTTGATGGGTTTCGTCAGATCCTGCGCATTAATTTGTATAGACGAATGAGCCCACCGGAGTTTTTCCGGGCAGGTCGGCTCGCACAATCTGCGCGAGCCGTCCACGAAAATTCGAACCATCGTAGGAGAGACACCATGCAATCTTCAGACGTGCGAGCGAGAGCTGTGTCGATACGACGCCGCCATCTCATCACCAGTTGTTGCAGCGCCATGCTGCTCCTCGTCGGCGGCACCGGCGCCGCCAGCGGCGAGTCGACATCCTGTCCACAATCGGCCTTCAGCCAATCGTTGGCCTACCACGGCCAGCAACAGGTCGACGGCCTGCGGCTGGCGGTGATCGGGCCGCAGGCGGTCAGCGCCGTGCGAACGGATCCGCAGGGTCCGTTGGGCACTCCGGAGGTGGCGACGGCCCCCGACGGCAGCGTGCGCTTTTTGTTCAGCGGCTCCCCCGTGGCGGCCGACGATCAAATCACCTTGGCCTTCTGCTTCGACGGTAGCGACGCGGCCCCGATCCCCGTCGGCCCTGACTCCGCCGCCGCTTGGACGGTGGCCGGTGAAATCGAGAGCGACAGCGAAGAGGCCGCCAAAGGTCCCGCCGCCGCCGCCGCCGGCGTGCAGTGGGGTAGCGTCGACTTGGGGGGTGGATCGTTCACCCTGCAAGCCGAGCTCGGCAATATGGGGTTCGAGAACCTCGAGCTCCAGGCCCTGGACTGGGCGCGCCTCAGCGCTGCCCCGTCGTTGTCGGAGCTGACCTGGGACGGTGCCTTCCCCTGGCAATCCCTGATCGCCCAGCCCCTCGCTTTGGACGGACGCACAGACGGCGAGCCCCGGCGCACCGCCGTGGAATTGCCGGGCCAGTGGAGCTTCAAGAGCTCCGACGTCGTGCTGCTACGCTTCCGGGCGGCCCCTGAGGACCGTTCCAACGAGACGGTGGACACCGTCCTTCAGTTGACCGTCGGGTCCTTCCTACAACCTCGCTTCCTGCGGGATCGGGCGCTTACGGCGGCCTCCCAGTCGATGGGTGTGCCGGTGGCCGAGCTGGATTCGGTGGGCGAGAGCAAGGCGACGTTCTCTCTGAGCGGCGGCGAAGCGTTCATTTACAAGATGTCCGACAGCCAAGGCAACGTCGATGCCGTGGCCCTCGACGGTGACGGTAACTCGGTGGACCTGGCGACCCTCGAAGCCGATGAGCAACTGCAACAGGACGCCACATACGGCCGCCTCGATCCTGACTTGGCGGCGGCGGTGGCCAATGCCGGAGTGGGAGACCTGCTGCCGGTGATCGCTTGGGCGCGGATTTCGCAAGCGGTGGCCGACGGGGCCCCCAGCCGTCCAGGTGCGGACCAACAGGTGCCCGGCGACGACATCGACGCCATCTACGCGCAAGTGGATGCCTACTGGAATCAGGCCTACGGTGATGCGGTGGAGCCCATCGTCGGATTCCTCAACGTATTGCGGGCCGAGAACCTGGGGGTTTCTTCCTCGGCGCCCATCGTGCAGGCGGATTTGACGCCGTCGCAAATTCAAGAGCTGGCGTCCCTGGAGTCGGTGGACCGGCTTTATCTGGGCGGCACCTATGAGGACTTCCTGGCGGTGGCCGGCGCCACGGTGCACGCTGACATCGTGCACGGTCAGGGCTTCCAGGGCCAAGGGACCCGTCTGGCCCAGGTGGAGATCAGCGGCGGCGTGCCGCCGACCAATCCCTACCTGCAGACCTACACCACGGGCACCGCATGCTTTAGCGGCTCCACCGTGGTGCAGGATCCGAACGCCTGTGTCGGTCCCCACGCCACGGCGGTGGCCGGCATGATCACCAGCACTCACCCGAGCGACACCGGCATGGCGCCTCAGACTTGTCTCTATGCCGCGGGCTCCTGCTCCAACGCTTCGAGCCAGCTGCAAGCGGCGTCGGATCGGGCCCGCCTTTGGGGCGCCCGGGCGATGAACCTGAGCTGGGGTAGCTATGCTGGCACCGGACCCGGTGCGATGGATCGTTTCTACGACAACATGGTGATCAACCACTGGCGTACCGTCGTCGTGGCAGCGGGCAATGGAGATGCTCCCTGTGCCCCCGGCACCGGTATCACCGGCAGCCCAGCACGGGCTTATAGCGTCATCACCGTCGGCAATTTCGACGACAAAAACACCGACCTGTGGGGCGATGACACCATCGGCATCTGCTCGAGCTATGTCGATCCCACCTCGCAGCACAGCGACCGGGAGAAGCCGGATCTGTCAGCCCCCGGCACCAACTTCAACAGCACCCTGACCGCTTCGCCTTGGAACGGCAACGTCGGATCCGGCACCAGCTACGCGGCGCCGGTGGTCACCGGGGCGGCGGGTTTGCTCTTCCAGAGCCACCCCAGCCTGGCCTTTTGGCCGGAAGCCACCAAGCCGGTGTTGATGGTGGCGTCGACCCATAACATCGAAGGCGCGGCGCGACTCTCCGAGCGCGACGGCGCCGGTGGTGTGGTGCTCGACGAAGCCCTGGAAGTGGCGGGCAACTACTCGTCCAACCAATGGGGCGGCACCTCCTACTCCTGTAGCTCGCCGACGGTGATGGACGTGGAGACCATCTACCTGCAACAGTACCGACGCACCCGGGTGGCCCTCAACTGGACCACCTCCGGCGACTATTCACAGTACGCGACGCGGCCCAGCGCCGATCTCGACCTCCAGATCATCGGCCCCGGTGGCAACGTCGTGACGGGTTCCTATAGCTGGGACAACACCTTCGAGATCGTCGATTTCCTGCCCGAGCAGAGCGGCAACTACAAGATCCGGGTGCGCAAGTACCGCTGTGACGAGTCGCCGCGCTACATCGGCTGGGCTTGGCGCGAATCGGACCACGGCAGCTTTGAGATCCCGGGCCTCGGTTGGGAAGCGGAAGGCGCCGGCATGGACATCTACGACATCAACCAGAACGGCAATCCCGATCTGCTGCTGATGGTCTACGATGCTCCCTCCGGGGCCAACAACTTCCGCTACAAGATCGGTTGGGACCTGGATGCCGATGGCAGCGCCACCGGTGGTTGGACCAGCGTCTACACGCCTCCGGGTGTGGGTTGGTTGGGTCAAGGTGCCGACGGCCAGTTGGTCAATCTGGACAGCAATCCGCGGCCCGAGTTGGTGCTCATGGCCTACGATGCGCCCCCCGGTCCCAACAACTTCCGCTATGTGGTGGGTTGGAATATGAGCACCAGCGGCACGATCAGCAGCTGGGGTTTCTATCCTCAGCTCTCCGGCCTCGGCTGGGAAGGCCAAGGCGCGGGCATTGAAACCTTGCAGATCGGCGGCTCGTCCCGTCCGGACCTGCTCTACATGACCTACGACAACCCGGCGGGCGGTAACAACTTCCGCTACCGCTTCGGGCTCGATCTCAATACCTCCGGGCAAATCACCGGCGGCACCCTGTCGTGCCCACAGGTGGCCGGCGTCGGTTGGGAAGCGCAAGGGGCCGGTGCCGCCATCGGCAACTTTGTCGGTGGCAGCGCCCCGGACTTGGTCTTCATGGCCTATGACAATCCACCGGGGGCCAATACCTTCCGCTACAGGGTGGGTCGGGACTTGACCTCCGCTTGCAGCGCCTCGTGGGGCTCGACGGTGATCATCAACGGTCTCGGCTGGGAGGCGGACGGCGCCGAGCCGGAGCTCTACGACATCGACGGCGATGGCCAGTTGGAGCTCTTCCTGATGGCCTACGATGATCCATGGGGGGCCAACACCTTCCGCTATCGGGTCATCGATCCCTGATCCCGTCACAACGGTGAGTGGGGCACCCTCCTTCGATGGTTCGGAGGAGGGTGCTTCGTTCGTTGATGTGGGTCTCCATTAGGCAAAAATGCTAGGCTATCCCGGGCCTCCCGCAGGGCTCGTCCACACATTCAGGAGTCGCCATGAGCCGCAGCACTGCAATCCATCCCAAAGCTTTATTGATTTCGAGCCTCGTCGCCCTGTGCTTCGCCGGGTCGACCCCGGCACTGGACGTCACCCCCGAGGTTGGGGCCGAAGGAACCGACCTGCGGATCGACGGTGTCGAGCTGACAAACGACGATCCAGCGGTGGTCCTCTTTGCACCGGATGGTGCGGCCGGCGCTGTGGTCGGCGACCTGCGGCAAGTGCAGACAAGCCTCTACGGTACCCTCGGTCCCTCGGCGTCGGTTTTCGGCGGTCAGTTGGAGGTCTGGCGGGGGCAGCGCTTCGACTTGCCGCCCCAACTCTTCCAGGGGACCGAGGTGGCGTACTTGGTGCAGTCGCCGAGTTGGTTCATCGGGCGCCATTTGGAGCCGATGACCGACTCCTTCACCTTCAACCCCAAAACACCGGACACCGTCGCTGGCCCGATGGTGTCGCAGGTGGCAGCCGTCGATCTCTGGCCGTGTTTTCCCCTCGGTGGCTTTGGCGATTTCGGCTTGCGCATCGACATCGTGATCGACGGGGGCGGCAGTGGTGGCGGATCGACCGAGCCGCCCCCGTTCTCCGGCGGTGACAAGGTCGTCGGGGTGCCGGCCAGCAGCGTCCGGACCCTCAATACGGCGCACCTGGTGCTGGAGATGATTGCCGCCGATCACCAGAGCGGCCCCAACACCCTGACGCCGAACCTATTGGCGGCGGACCTGGCACAGGTGCTCAATGGCACCTTCGGCCCCCTGGGGCTGGTGGCGTCTAGCCAAGGGTCGGAGCTGAAAATCTCCCAGGTCGACGGTGACAGCCAGCGCGGTTTCGTGACCGTTCAGCTGTGTGCGGGGGGCTGCGACTGAAGCGGCGGTGGCAGCGAGGACGCCACCTCACAGCTGCTGCTCGAGCGCCGTCCGAGCTTGCAGAAGGAGCTCTTCGGCCTCCAGGGTATCCGCATGCCGGGGGCCGCGGATGCGCCGACAGAGATCTGTCGTCGTCTCCAGGGTGGCGATCGCCTCCTGCCATTGTCGGCGTGCCACCTGTAGGCGTCCAAGACCGAGCATGGGATTGATCTGGTGCCCGTGATCGGCGGGCAGCGCGGCGACGCGGATGCGGTGCACTTCTCGGTAGAGGGCCGCCGCTCGGTCTTGGGATAAAGCTTCGTCCCGTCGGGCGAGCAGGTCCGCCAGGTGGATCATCGGATAGGTGGTCTCGAAGTGTCCGTCCCCCAGCTTCTGCCTGAGGACATTCAGCGCCTCCCCGAGCAAGGTTTCCGCCTCGTCCAGCTGGCCGCGACGCATCAAGAGGGCCGCCAAGTTGGTGCTGCTCTTGGCCACCTGAGGATGGTCGGCGCCGAGCACTTGGATCTGACCTTCGCGGGCCCGTCGGTAAAGGGGCTCGGCGGCTTCGAGATTGCCTTGGCTGTGTAGCAGGGCCGCCAGATTGGCCACCGTGCGCAAGGTTTCGTAGTGGGTCGGGCCATGATGCCTGGAATGCAGGTCCAAGGCTTGGCGTAAATGACTCTCAGCTTCCGTCGGCCGTCCTTGCACCTCCCGCAGGGCAGCCAGGTTGTCGTGCAACTCCGCCAGATCCCCGTGATCCCCCAAATGTCGTTGACGCAGCTCCAAGGCTTGGCTCCAAAGGCGTTCGGCGTTGGTGAAGTCGCGACGCACGAAGCTCGAGGCGCCGAGGTTGGTGTAACTTTCCGCCAACTCCGGGCGGTCCTCCCCCAAAGCCCGACGTCTGAGCTCGAGACTTTGCCGGAAAAGGGCTTCCGCCTCGTCGAATTTCCCTTGCAGGAAGCGGATCTCCCCCAGATGGTTCTGGCTCTCCGCCTGCGCCAGGGGCTCGTCGTCCCGCCGCAGATCGACGGCTCCGACGAACAGCTCGCCGGCTCGATCGTAGAGGCCGAGGTTCTTGTAGACCCTCCCGATGGTGTCCATGAACAGGGCTTGGACCTGCGGCTGATCCTCGAGCTCACCGGGGACTTGTTCGGCACCGCGGTCGAGGATCTCCCGCGCCGTCACCGTATTGCCCCGTACCTCGCCGGGATCCGGCATCTCGAAGAGATCCACCATCAGCTCGCTCAGCTGCTCTGAGGCCAGGCGTCCGCGGTTGGCCAGTTGGGCCTGGCGCATCGCCACCAGACTGATGGCGATCAACAAGACCGCCGACAAGGACGCGATGGCCACCGGCAACCGATGGCGGCGGACGAATTTGCTCAGCCGGTAGCCCCAGGTATCGGCTCGGGCTCGCACCGGCAGATCCTGTAAGTGGCGGCGCACGTCCTCGGCTAGCTGTTCCACCGAGCCATAACGCCGCTCCGGTTCCTGGCGCAGGGCCATGAGCACGATGTTGTCGAGGTCGCCGACCACCGCCCGAGCGTCCCGTTCGGAGGGGCGATCCTGCTGCTTAGCGCTGTGCGCCATGGAGCGGATGCGTGAGCTGGGGCGCTCCACGGGTCTCTCCTGGACCGACGACTCCCTGGCCCGGCGATCTCCGGTGCGCCGGGAGTAGGGGCGGTCGTCGGTGAGCAGCTCGAAGAGCAGCACTCCGAGGGAGTAGACGTCACTGGCGGTGGTCAAGGGCTCGCCGCGGATTTGCTCGGGGCTGGCGTACTCGGGGGTCAACAAACGCACGCCGGCCGCCGTATGGGCGGCGTTTTCGGCGTCGTGCTGGCCCGGTTCCAAGAGCTTGGCGATACCGAAATCGAGAAGCTTGGGTTGACCGTCGGCGGTGACCAGGATGTTGGCCGGCTTGATGTCCCGGTGGATGACCAGGTTGCGGTGGGCATACTGTACCGCGTCGCAGACGGTGACGAAGAGCTCTAGACGATCGCTCAAAGGGAGGGAACGGCAGAATGCATCGATCGGTCGACCTTCGATGTATTCCATGACCACGAAGGGCCGTCCGTCGTCGGTGGAGCCGCCGTCGATCAGCTGGGCGATGCTCGGATGCTGCAAGCGGGCCAGGATCTGACGCTCCTGCCGCAGGCGGCGCAGGATGTCGTCCGTATCGAGGCCCCGGCGGATCAGCTTGATGGCGACGCGTTGTCGGTAGACCTGGTCGTCCCGTTCCGCCGACAAGACCGTCGCCAAGCCCCCGCGACCGATCTCACCGGTCACCCGGTAACGTCCTAAACGCTCCGGCACACGATCAAGATTCCGCGGCAAGACGCTCTTCACCGAGGCGCCAATCCAGTCCTCGGTGGAGTCTCGGCCCACTTCCCGTAGCATGCCCCTCAACTGCCGCCGGAGGTCCGGGTCGTCGCCGCACTCGGAGTCCAAAAGCGCTTTCTGTCCTGCGCAGTCCAGATCTTCGAGTCTCAGGAAGAGAGCTTCCAAACGCTGCCAGCGCTCAGGGTTCACGGTTGTCCCATAGGGCGGCTCATGGGGGGCCAGGGCCCTGAATCGCTTGCCCCAGCCAAGCCTTGGCCAAACGCAGGTCGCGCTCCGCGGTGGCCACGGAGACGTCCAGCACCCGCGCCACATCGGCGACGGCGAGGCCGCCGAAATAGCGCAGCTCCACCGCCTTGCTCTTGCGCTCGTCCGCCTGGGCCAGCTGTTCGAGGGCCTGGTCCAAGGCCAGAAGATCCACCGCCGAGGTGTCGTCGTTGATGGCCAGATCGATATCCAGCTGACCAGCGTCCCACAGGGGGATGTGGCGCTCGATGCCGTCCCGCTTGTCGGCCCGCCGTCGGCGGGCCAAATCCACCAAGACCCGCCGCATCGTCCGTGCCGCCACGACATAGAAGTGGGCCCGTCCCGACCACGTGATGTCGTTCTCCACCAGGCGCAGAAATGCCTCGTTCACCAGCTCGGTGGTCTGCAAGCCGCGATAGCGCTCGCCCACCAAATAGTGGTGCGCCAGGCGGTGCAGCTCCTGGTAAACCATCGGCGTCAGCTGTTCCAAAGCTCCGTCGTCGCCGTCGCTCCAAGCGACCAACAGCTCCGTCAGCTCGGCAATCTGGGGTCGACTCATCAGTGCGCTCCCTCGGACCATGTCTCGAAGCAGCGATTCTACCCTGTGAGTCGGTTGGGTATGTGGGGAGTGAGAGCAGCGTGACCTTGACCGGCCGTTAAAACCATGGCGAGGTGTCATCGTCGACGGACGAAATGATCCTTTCCAGATCGGTGAAAAGGTCCTTCTGGCGGTTGTATCCACGTCGAGTGATCAGCTCCAAGGATTCCGACGTCAGCTTGAGATCCTCGACCGTGGCTTGACGGATCATCGCTGATGGCCACGACTAGATCGATATCGCGGGTCGTGCGGGAGTCCGCTAGAACCGAAAAAGCCAAGCCGCCGACCAGGAGTCCACTGATGATTGAGAGCTTTCAGATCCTCGGCGATGCGTCCGAGGGCGCCTTCTAAGAGTCCGGTGCCCATTCCGGAAACCTATGCCAGGCAAGGCGGCCAGGTGCGTCGCCATCGGGTGCATGGGGACGACTGTAGAGCCAGGCCTGGAGCTTTTCCTCTAGCTCATCCTCATCGAGGTCGGGATGCTGCCGCCGCAGGCTTTGAGCCTGGAGGCGGAGTGCTTCGTCGAACAGCTCGACGGTGATCCGCATACGCTCGATGTAGATGGGATTGCGATCAACGACTTCCACGAATCCATTCTACCGCGTTCGTCAGCAGCTCCGCCCATGGTCCGGTCACGGTTGCCTGGGTGCTTGGGGTTTCTCAGCTTCAAGCCAACGAAAAAGCCCGGCACGAACCGTCGCTCGTACCGGGCATCCCCATGACCCGCGAAGGAGGTAGCGGGTGCTCAGGGAATATCCTCGCATTCGACGTTGGCCAAGAGATCGAGCATGGCATCGATCAGCGAGCTACTGTCGGCGGCGCTGAAGGAGGCGGCGCTGGTGTAGTAGGCGGCGTATTGCAGGAGGTCTTCGTTGAAGGTGCCGAGACCGACGCCGTCACCTTGCAAGGCGACACCGTAGATCAGAGCCTCCGGGACGCTGTCGCGGATGAGCTCGATCTCGGCCATGGCGTTGGCCAGGGGCTCGCCGTCGAAGGTGCCGAGGTCGGGGTTGTAGTGGCCGGTGTAAGCCACTTCGTTCTTCGATTTGAAACCGCCCATGCCGTCGAAGAGACGCACCTCTTGGATCTCCGCCAGGTCGTAGCCGATGGGACCACGGCCGGCGATGTCGATGTTGGGGATACCGTCGGTGATCACCACCACCACCTTCTGGGCGTTCGGCCGTCCGTAGCCCTGCAATTGCGCCACCACCTCGTGCAGCGCCAGGGCCGTCGGGGTGGTGGAGTCGGGGTTGATCTCGGTGAAGTCCATGTCGTCCACCAGGGCGCGGACGGCGCTCAGGTTGCCGGTCAAGCCGGAGTGGATGGTCACCGACTGATTGAGGTTGAGCTGCACCGAGCCGAAGCCGGCGAAGCTCATCAACGAGGCACGGTGGTCCTGGCCGTCGGCGAGCATGGCGTCGAGGAGGGTGCGCAGGGCTTCCTGCGACGCTTCGAAGCGATTTTCGCCGCTGACCGGATCGAAGGTGGCGGTCATGCTGCCGGAACGGTCGAGCAGCAGCACCACGTCGAGGGGCAGCTCGGGATCACAGACCCCCGGATCCGGTGGCTCGACGGGGGTCTGGTCACCGGATTGGCAGAGACTGAAGTCGTCGAGGGTGGCGGTGAAGGTGGTATCGGCGTCGTAGGAGGCCGCCGCCATGCCGACCCACACGTTGTCACCCATGTCGACGCTGACGCTACCGGTGCCGGTGCCACCGACGGTGGGCCGGATCCAACTGTCACCGCCGTTGAAGGAGTACTCGACGGTGTAGACATCGCCCTGCTTCTGGAGCGCCAAGCGCACCGGCAGCTGGCCCGAAACCACGTCGCTGATGTCCTGGCCGCCGGTGCCCTGCAGGTCGCGGAAGGCGAATTGCAGCACCGGACGGTCCGGGTTGGGGAAGTGCGGCACGTACATGGCCATCACCCGCGGCGACAGGGGATCGTCGCTGGCGCGGGCCAGCAAGCCCACCTTGCGGAAAGTGCCTCCGGCGTCCACCGGCACATCGAGGATGTCGACCTCGGCGCGGAAATCGCCGTTGGTCAGCTGATAGACGAAGTAATGGTTGTCGGAGCCGTAGAGGGCGCTGCCGTCGGAGGTCAGCTCGAGGAAGCCATCGGCCTCGACGAAGCTACCTTGATCGGCATCCCCGACCTGGGTGGTGAGCCACCCGTTGCCGATCTGGGCGTCCTCGAAGTCGTCCTCGGCACAGACCCCCGACGGTGGGCTGGGCAGGCCGCCGCCGTCCGGTGCCCGGTAGCCGAAATCCACCGTCAGGACGCTATCCCCGGCAGCCACCGTCACCACCGACTGGTGGGCCGTCAGCACACCGTCGAAATCGAAGGTGGGCATCAGGGAGGAGGGTAGGGTGGAGGCATCGACGCGCACCGTGTAAGTGCCCGGCGACACGCCGCTGAACAGGTACTCGCCGTCGCCGCTGGTGATGGCGCTGCCGAGGGCTAGTCCGTCGCCGTCGAAGAGCTGCACGCTGACCCCGTTGAGCTCCGGCTCCAGGGCGTCCTGAACCCCGTCGCCGTCCAGGTCGGCCCATACCCGATCACCGATCTGCGCTCCGAGGATGCAGTTGGTGTCGTCGAGCAAGGTCAGCAGGGCGCCGGTCAAGGTGGCGCTGTCGTTGGCGCTGAAGGACAGGCCACCGGAGTAGAAGGCGGCGAAATTCAGCAGGTCCTCGTTGAAGGTGCCGAGGCCGATGCCGTCCCCTTGCAGGGCCACACCGTAGATGGTGAGCTCGGGGAAGCCGTCCTTGAGACGCTGGATCTCGAACATGGAGTTGGCCAAGGGCTCGCCGTCGCGGGTGCCGAGGTCGGGGTTGTAGTGACCTCGGAAGGCCACTTCCGGCCAGGTGACAAATTGTCCCATGGCGTCGCGCAGGGTGATCTCTTGGATCTCCTCCAGCTCGTAGCCGATGGGACCACGACCGGCGGCGTCGATGTTGGGGATGCCGTCGGTGGCGAAGAGGATCACCGGCAGGTTGGCCGGGTCGTGCTGCTCGACGAGCACCTCGAACGCCTTCTTAAGGGCGATGGAGGTGGTGGTGGTGGACATCGGGTGGATGTCCGCCACGTCGATGCCTTGCACCAGGCCGTTGACGCCGCTCAGATCCGCCGACAGGCTCGACAGCAGACTGGCGCCGGAGGTCAGGTTGGCGACCACATTGTCGGAGCCGTTGATGGTGATCACCGCCGCCCGGCTGCCGTCATTCTCCGCCGCCAGGGCGGTGAGCAATTGGTCGACGGCCTGCTGCTGGGCTTCGAAGCGGGTCTGGCCGTCGGGGAAGAGGGCCGTCATGCTGCCGGAGTGGTCGAGCACCAAGACCAAGTCCAGAGGACGCTCCGGCTCGCAAATCGTTGGGTCCGGTGGCTCGATGGGCGGCACGGTGATCGGTTGGCAAATCTCGTAGTTGTCGAAGCGGGTGGTCATGGTGGTGTTGGCGTCGTAGGACGCCACCGCCAGACCCACTTGCAGGTCGTCGCCCATGGCGAAGGTGACCTCACCCTCGGCGCCCCCTTCCGTCGGCATCACCCAGGTGGCGCCGTTGTTGAAGGAGTAGTAGGCGCTGTAGGTATCGTCCACCTTTTCCAAGGCGATGCGGTTGGGCAGGGTGGCGAAGACCACCTCGGCCAGCAACTGGCCGGGGCCGCCGTCGGTGTCGCGGTAGCCGAATTGCAGCACCGGCCGTTCCGGGTTGGGGAAATGGGGCACAAATTGCACCATCACCCGTTGAGCGCTGCTGCCGAAACCGTTACGCACCACCAAGCCGCCCTTGCGGAAGGCACCACCGGTGTCCACCGGGATGGCGGCCACGTCGACTTCGACGCGGAAGTTGCCGTTCACCTCTTGGTAGAGGAAGGCGTGGTGGTCGGTGTTCCACAGGGCGGTGCCGTCGGAGGTCAGGTCGAGGAAACCTCCGGCCTCCATGGCGCTGCCTTGGTCAGCGTCGCCCACTTGGGTGAGCTGCCAGCTGGCATCGAGGGCGCCATCATTGAAGTCGTCTTCGAAACAGATCTGGCTGCCCGGTGGCGGCTCGATCGGCGGCGTCGACTGGCGATAGCCAAAGTCGATGGCCAGCTGACTTTCCTCAGCCGCCACGGTCACCGTCGCCTGGTCGGCGCTGGCCAGACCGTCGAAGTCGTAGGTGGCCTCATCGAGCTGAGCCGGCACGGTGCTGCGGACCACCCGCACCGTCCAAGTGCCCGGCGGCACGCCGGTGAACAGATACTCACCGTCACCGCCGGTGGCCTGCATGGCCACGACGTTGCCGAAGACATCGACCAGCTCGACGCCGACGCCGTGGAGTCCCGGCTCGCCGCCGTCCTGGGCGCCGTCGCCGTCATCGTCGCGCCACACCCGATCGCCGATCTCGGCGCTGCCGATGCAGTTGGTGGCGTCGCTCACCGCCAGCAGGGCGTCGAGGAGCTCATCGGCGTTGGTGGTGCTGAAGGATTGGGCGCCGCTGTAGAAGGCGGCGTAGTCCAGCAAGTCTTGGTTGAAGGTGCCGAGGCCGATACCGTCCCCCTGCAGGGCGACGCCGTAGATGCGCAGCGCCGGCAGGGCCGACTTGAGCAGCTCGATCTCCGCCATGGCGTTGGCCAGAGTCTCACCGTCGTAGGTGCCGAGCTCGCCGTTGTAGCCGCCGGCGAAGGCCACCTGTGGCCAGGAGAGATAACCCCCCGTGCCGTCGAGCAAAGAGATGGCTTGGATGGCGTCCAGCTCGTAGCCGTCGGGGCCACGGCCCATGCTGTCGATGTTGGGCACGCCGTCGCTGAGCAGCACGATCACCGGGTCGTGGGCGCTGTCGGTGTAACCCAAGAGCAAGTCGAGGGTCTTGCGCAGACCCAGGGCGGTGGGGGTGGTGGCATTCTCGCGCAGGTCGCCGACGTCCATGGCCATCACCAGGTCGGAGATGCTCGCCAGGTTGGAGGTCAAACCAGCGTGGATCAGGGCTCCTTGGCCCAAATTCTCCGCCACCGTAGCGAAGCCGGCGAAGCTCACCAGGGCGGCGCGGCTGCCGTCCCCTTCCGCCGCCAGGGCGTCGTTGAGGGCCAGCACCGCTTCTTGGGCGGCGGTGAAGCGCGGCGTGCCGGCGAAATCCACCGTCATGCTGCTGGAGCGATCCAGCAGGTAGACGATGTCCACCGGACGCTCCTCGCAGAGCTCGATGGGGGGTGGGTTGACCGGCGGTGTGGCCATCGGCTGGCAGATCTCGAAATCGTCGAAATCGGCGCTGAAGTCGCCGATCCCGTCGTAGGAGGCGACCGCCAAACCGATCTCGAGATCGTCGCCCATCGCCAGGCTCAGGGAGCCGCCTCCGCTGTCGCCACCGCTCGGTACGACCCAATTACTGCCGCCGTTGGTGGAGTAGTAGACGGTGTAGGTGTCGCCTCGCTTCTCGATGGCCAGCTTGACCGGTAGCTCGGCATAGACCGTCTCCGCCAGCTCCAGACCTGGGGCGCCTTCGGTGTCGCGGTAGCCGAACTGCAGCACCGAACGCTCCGGGTTGGGGAAGTGGGGCACCAGCATGGCCATCAGCCGCTGGGCTTGGTTGCCGAAGCCGTTGCGGACCACCAGGCCCGCCTTGCGGAAGGCACCGCCGACATCCAACGGCAGGTCGTCGATCTCCACCTCGACCCGAAAGTCGCCTTCGACCGATCGGTAGACGAAGTGATGGTTGTCGGAACCCCACAGGGAGGAGCCGTCGGACTGGACGTTCAACACCCCACCGGCCTCGCTCACCGAACCGAGGCTGGCATCGCCGATGAAGGTGGTGGCCCACCCGGCCGCCAATTGGCCGTCCGCAAAATCGTCTTGGAAACAGGCCAGGCCGGGGGGCGTCGGATTGCCGGAGTCGTCGGCCCGGTAGCCGAAGTCCACCAGGCGCTGCACTTGCCAGGCGCTCAACGATACCGTCGCTTGATGCGCCGTGGCGGTGCCGTCGAAGTCGAAGCTGGGCATCAGACCCGCCGGCAAGGTGGAGATGTCGACCCGCACCGTGTAGTCGCCGGGGGCGACATCGACGAAAAGATAGTCGCCGTTGCCCGCGGTGGTCGCCGTGGCGACGACACCGCCGAGGTGGTCCAATAACTCGACGCTGACGCCGTTGATCTCCGGCTCGCCGGCCTCCTGCTGACCGTCACCGTCCAGGTCGGCCCACAGCCGATCGCCGACGATGGCGGTGCCCGGTTGCGAGCAGTGCAGGGAGGACAGCAGGCTGTGCATGGTGGCCAGCACGCCCTCGGCGTTGGTGGTCCAAGCGCTGCCGCCGCTGATCGCAGCAGCGTAAGCCAACAGGTCCTGTTGCGCCGTGCCAAAGCCGCCGCCGTCGCCGTTGAAGCCGATGCCATAGATCACCAAATCGTCGATGGCGCTCTTCAGCCCCTCGAAACCGAACATGGCGTTGGCCAAGGTCTCTCCTTGGTAGGTGACGAGATCGCCGTTGAAGGCCCCCCGCCAGGCCACCTCGCCCCAAGAGGCGAAGTCGCCGAGCTCGTCCCGCAGGCTGATCTGGGCGACGGCATCGAGGTCGTAGGCATCGGGCCCGCGACCGTTGCGGTCGATGTTGGGCACGCCGTCGGAGAGCACCACCAGGGAGGCCCGATGGCTCGGATCACGCTCCGCCAAGAGCAGCTCCAGGGCCTCCGCCAGAGCGATGGCAGTGGGGGTGGTGGGCGGCGGTCCGTCCTCCGGTACGACCAGCTCGAGACTGGCCAGGAGGTCGTCGATGACGCTCAAATCGTCGCTGAAGCCGGAGCGTACGAGGACCCCGTCCGCCAGGTTGGCGGCCGAAGTCTGGAAGCCGCTGAAGGTGAGCAGGGCGGCGCGATGACCGGCGGCTTGCACGTCGAGGTAGTCGTTGAGGGCCCGGATGGCTTGTCGGGCCACCTCGAAACGCTGGCTGCCGGCGGCGTCTTCGTGGCTCATGGAGCCGGACATGTCGAGCAGGAAGACCAGATCCACCGGCGTCGACGCATCGCAGGCGGGAGGCGGCGTCGGCACATAGGGTGGATCGAGGTTGGGATGACAGAGCATGAAGTCGTCGAATTCCATGGTCAGGGTGGTGTCGGCGTCGTAGGACGCCACCGCCATGCCGGCCAGCAGCGAATCGCCCATGGCGATCTCCACCTGCCCACCGACGCCGCCGATGGTGGGCTGCGTCCAGCTGGCACCGCCGTCGGTGGAGTAGTAGACGGTGTAGACATCGGCCCGCTTGTCGATCGCCAAATGCAGCGGCAGGGAAACGCCGAGCACCGGCGCCGCCAGCTCGTGGGCGACGCCATCGGTACCGCGGAAGTCAAATTGCAAGGCGGTGTCCGCCGGGTCGGGGAATTGCGGCATGAAATTGATCATCACCCGCGGCGCGTCGCTGTCGGTGGAGGCGCGTAAGGCGATGCCGCCCTTGCGCAGGTCGCCGCCGGCATCCACCGGCAGGTCGGTGATCGCGGCTTCGAAACGGAAGTCACCGAGGGCGTTTTGGTAGACGAAATGACCGTTGTCGTCGTCGTGGTACAGGGAGGTGCCATCGGCGGTGATCTGAAGGTGATTGGCCACCACCGAAGCATCGCCCTGGTCGGCGTCGCCGAGGTCGACACTCTGCCAAAGGGCTCCGAGGGTGTTGTCGAAATCCTCGACGCTACAGATTTGACTATTGCCCGCCGGGTCGACGACGTTGACGGGCTCGCCGGGCAGGGACGGCGCGCCACCCTCACTGGGGGGGACGCCGACTTGCCGTCGGGCCAGGCGGTAGAGCACTTGATGGCTCCCCTCGGCGACGATCAAGCGGTCGTCGGCGTCGAAGAGGAGGGCGCTGGGGTGGCGCAGCCCGCCGACCAAGGCATGGGCCGTACCCCGCTCGTCGAGACGCAACAGCTCGCCGCGACCGCTGGACGGATCGGTGATCGCCACCACCAGGTTGCCTTGGGAGTCGGCGGCCAGGGCGGTGACCACCGCGTCGCCGAAGATCGGCAGCTGGGCATAGGAAGCGTCGACGGCGACGATCTGCGCCGCCTCGTCGTACCACAGACGGACGATGCTTTGCTCACCTCGCTCTTGGTGGCGCACCGCCAAATAGAGGGTACCCTCCGGCCCCTTCGCCATGGCGAGGGGCTCTTGCCCTGGACCCAAGACGTTCAAGGATTCGAATCCGCGGTCGTGGCGGGGGGCCGCCGCGTCGAGACGCAACAGATCGCCGCCGCGGGGGCCGTGCACCGCCACCAGCAGGTGACCGCTGGAAGTCATCACCAGACCGCGACCGCCGGCCCCGTCGGGCAGGGTCCTCCACGACGATAGATGGGAAGCCGCCCCATCGAGGCGCCGCAGGGCGTCGTCTTCGCTACCCAAGACGAGGATATTGCCTCGCTCGGTGACCCACAGGTTTTGGCGTCCATGGCCGAGGTGCTCGTCGTCGACCAGGGCCACCGTGGACAGGGCGTGATCTCCCCCCATGGCGACTTGCAGCAGGCGACCGGACGAGGCACCCGGAACCTGGCCGGGATCGAGAAGACCGTTGCCCAGGGCAGGACCGGCGCCCGGTGTCCCGGCGTCCGGTGTCCCGGCGTCCAGTGTCCCGGTTCCCGGTGCCCCTGCACGGCTGACCACAATGAGGTCGCCCTGCGGCGTCCAGGCGAGAGCGGCGGGGGACTCCACCAAGCTCAGGGTTTCGATCTGGAAGGCCGGATCGATATCGAGCTGAGCAGCCTCGGCGGACCAGGCCAGCGGCAGCAAGAGACAGCAAAAACTGAGGATGGAGCGAAGTGCTTTCATGGGATCTCCCTTGACACGGCGGCTAGAGGTTCCGTCGTCGGACGAATTCCTCGCGGCAAGGCGGTGCATAGATGGGTTCATCTCCCCGCATCGACGGGCGGCAAGGCCGTCTAGATGGCCGGGGGGCAGGGCGTAGCGTATTGAATTCACGGTAGTTGGCTCGTTCAGTGTTCGAATGATCGAGGTCGCCTATCGAATGTGTCTGAAATGGCAGTGTCATCTAAGCACAGATTGGTTAAGGCGAACATTACGATGGCCAAAAAAGTTGCCTCTGGGCGCAATTTGACTGTGCGATACGTCGCCGCGCCAAGTCGCGGATTGTCGAATCGGGTGAGAGAGCGGGAACGGGGGCGGGGCTACGGAGATGTGGCGGCGAAGTCGGCGCGGCCGAGGAGGGAGCGACCACTGCCGATGGCGGGACGGATCAAGTAGTGGCTGCGGCGGCCCAGCTCGGCGGGCTCGACCCGAAAAATCAGCTGGCGGACCTTGCCAGGGGTTGTCGAGCCGCCGACGGTCTTCAGCTCGGCGGAGCGTTCCCCCAGCAGGTCATAGAGCAACCAGGGGCGGCCGTCCCGCCGTACTTCGATCTGGTAGCGGAAGGGTTCGGTCTGGGAGGTAAAATGCTCGCTGTGCACAAAGAGCCGCAGGAATCCCTGGACGGTGGGCTCGAAACGCAATCCCCGCTCTTCGTTGAAACGAAAGTAGGTCCCCAGGGAACCGTCGGCGGAGATCAGCTCGACGCTGGCCGGTGGCCTGATGGGATGTAGGGGCCGCCAAGGAATTTGATCGTTGGTGTTGCCCATCGTTGCCAGGGCTCGGATCGCCACGGATTGGGCGCTACCTTGACGTCGCAGCACCAGGCTGTGCCAGCCATCGCCCACCGCCAGGCGATGGCTCAAGGCACGACCCGGCGCGCCGCTGGACGCCGGTACGAAGCTGGCGGTGGGATCGACATCGATGCCACCGACATCGATGCGTTGATCGTCGCCACCGTCCAGGCGATACCACAGAGAATAGCCCAAGACGGGGCTTCCATCGGTGAACAGGGCGCGGCTGATGAGCTGAACCGTCGCCGGGCCTTGGATGCTGAACACCACTTGCTCGTCCTTGTCGAGCAGGAAGAAGGTCCGTTGCTCGGCACCCTGACGCAAGCGCAGCGCCCGGTGGGGCGGTAGGGCTTGCAAGGCCTGCGGTGTCGCCGTCGAGGTGGGGATTGAAGGGGCGGAGGTTTTTGCCTGGGACGGGTCCTGGGCCTGCACTGCCGCCAGCGGCGGCAGCATCAATCCAAGAAAGAGGCCGAGAGCCATGGCCAATGGGCTGCGGCGGCGTGGAGGTTTAGGGTTGAGTCGTCGTTGGATCGGCATGAGCGTGGGCGCCAGGGCGGCGTCGGATGCCATGGATTATACAAGCAACCGACGCAAAACCGATTCGCCTTGTCAGGCGAAACCCCTGGTAGGCTAAACACCAAGAATCAATCAGTCCACCAACCCCCTCGCCGATCGGCTGCCGTGTCGGGTTGACGGGGCTCTTTTGAAGTCGCTTTGGCCCAGGAGATATCCATGCGATCACCCAATACCTCAAGCACTGCCTGCTGGATTCGACGCCTCGGCTTCATGGTCCTTGGCATCCTCGGACTCGGCAGCGTGACATCGACCACCCTGTCAGCCCAACCAACCGTCAAACCGGTGCTGCATGGACGGCATTGGGTGGCGGTGACCGGCAAACCCTTGGCGGCCACCGCCGGTGCCATGACTTTCGCCCAGGGTGGCAACGCGGTGGACGCGGCCGCCGCCATGCTGGCCGCCACCTGCACCATGTGGGATACCTTGGGTTGGGGCGGCGAGACGCAGGCGTTGATCTACAATCCCCACAGCGGCGAGGTGAAGGGTATCAACGCCCTCGGTGTCGCTCCGACGGGGGCCACCCTCGACTTCTTCAAAAAGCGGGGGGACATCTATCCGCCGGAGTTTGGACCCTTGGCGGCGGTGACGCCGGGCACCCCCGGCGGCTTGATGGTCATGTTGGCGGAGTACGGCACTCTCAGCCTCGAACAGGTATTGAAACCGTCCCTGGAGATGGCGGCGGGTTATCCCATCGAGGCCTCCCAAGCCGACAACATGGAACGCCGCAAGGATATGTTGCGCCAGTGGCCCTACTCCTCAAAAGTCTTTCTGCCCCATTTGGCGGCCGATGACTCCCAGCAGCGGGCGGCCCCCCACGCCGGGGAGATCTTTCGTCAGAGCGATTTGCACGCCACGCTGCAGAAGCTCATCGACGCCGAACGCCAGGCCCTGGCCGCGGGTAAGAACCGCAAACAGGCCATTTATGCCGCCTACGATCGTTTCTACCGCGGTGATATCGCCGTGGAACTGGTGCGCGGCACCCAGGAGCAAGGGGGCCTGATCACCCTTGAGGATCTCGACCGCTGGCAAGTGGAGATCGAGCAGCCGGTGAGCACAAGCTACCGCGGTATCGATGTCTACAAGCTGACCCATTGGGTGCAAGGTCCCGCCATGTTGCAAGCCCTGAATATCCTGGAAAACATCGATCTGGCCTCCCTGGGTTACAACAGCGCCGCCTACATGCATGCCCTTTACCAGGCCATGAGCATGGCCTTCGCCGACCGCGATTTCTACTACGGAGATCCCTACTTTCCCCCCCAAGAGCCGATCGCCGGTCTGTTGTCGAAGGAGTATGCACGGCAGCGCTTCGAAGCCATCGATTGGCAAAAGAACGACCCCGACATCAAGCCGGGCAATCCCTACCTCTTCCAGGAGGGCGACCATCCATTTCTGCCCTTGTTGGAGCAGTGGACGCCGATTCCCCCCGCCGCCAAGGCCGCAGGGGAAGAGGGATTCCAACAGGCCTCGATGATGAGTCATGACGAAGGTTTTGTTGCCGGTACAACATCCATTCAGGCGGCGGATGCCGAAGGCTGGGTTGTATCGGTGACCCCCAGCGGTGGCTGGATTCCGGCGGTGATCGCCGGTCGCACGGGGGTGGGGCTGTCACAGCGCATGCAGAGCTTCGTCCTCGACCAGCGGCTCAACCCGTATAACTTGGTGGAGCCCGGCAAGCGGCCGCGCGCCACCCTGACGCCGGGCATGGCGCTGAAAGACGGCAAGCCCTACCTATCGTTCGCCGTTCAGGGGGGTGACACCCAGGACCAGAACCTGTTGCAGTTCTTCCTCAACATGGTGGAATTCGAGATGAACGTACAGCAGGCCGCCGAGGCGGCCAACATCACCAGCTACCAAATGCAGAGCTCGTTCGGCGCCCACAACTCACAGCCCGGGCGCCTGGTGGTGAGGCAGGACGTGCCCCCATGGGTGCAGGCCAAACTGCGTCAAATGGGCTACGATTTGGAAACCCGACGCCGCACCTCAGGACCTATCACCGCCATCTATTTCGACCATCAACACGGGTCCCTGTGGGGGGCCGCCAGCGACTTTGGAGAAGACTATGGCATCGCCTGGTGAGCATCTGAAGGCCCTCGACGATCCGACCGCCCTACCTTTTTTGCCCATGCTCTATGTGGCTTGGGCCGACGGCGACCTCAGCGATGGCGAGATGGAAGAGATTTGCCGTCGCCTGGGTTGGGAATGCGGCTCGCGGCTGCAGCCTTGGCTCGACACCGCCAATCCGCCCTCGGCACGGGACCTGGCACAATTATTGGCCCATCTAAGCGAAGCGGCGCAGAAGATGGAGCGTCAGGAGAAGCTCACCCTCACCGGTTTTGGCCTGGCCCTGGCACGGCTCAGCGGCCATGTGGTCAAGGACGCCGAACGCCAGGCCCTGGCGGAGGTGGAAGGGGCCTTGGGCATCGCCGACAGCGAGGCGGCCCGCCAGCTATTGACCAGCCGCCGCCCGGCGCCGCAGCCCCAGGCCGTCGAGGCCAGCTTCGCTGTCAAGGCTCTGCAACGGCGTCTCGACGGTGAGCATGGAGAGCTGCGTCAGCGGATCCGAGACTTGCTCAGCGAGCCGCAAATGACGCCCCCCTTGGGCCAGTCGACGGCGGAGGCCCGACAGTGGGTCATGGACCGTTGCCGCCGTCTGGCGGACGAAGGGCTGGGCAGCCTGAGCTTTCCCCGAGAGGATGGAGGGGCCGACGATATCGAGCAATTCATCGTCGCCTTCGAGACCCTGGCCCTGGGGGATTTGAGCTTGCTGATCAAGTTTGGAGTCCAGTTCGGCCTCTTCGGCGGCAGCATCCTCAACTTGGGGACAGAGTCACAGCATCGGGAATACCTGACGCGGGTGGGACGCCTGGAGCTTCCGGGTTGCTTCGCCATGACCGAAACCGGCCACGGCTCCAATGTGCAGGATCTCGAAACCGTCGCCCGTTACGACGCCTCGGAAGGCGTCTTCGAGCTGCGCACCCCCCACGACGGGGCCCGCAAGGACTACATCGGCAACGCGGCTCTGCACGGCGAGATGGCCACCGTTTTTGCCCAACTGCAAGTCGGGGAAGAGCACCATGGAGTGCATGCCTTCCTGGTGCCCATTCGCGATGCCAGCGGTCAAACCTTGCCCGGCGTTCGCATCCAGGACAACGGCCGCAAGCTGGGTCTCAACGGGGTCGACAACGGACGCCTATGGTTCGATGGGGTGCGGGTACCGCGGCAAGCCCTGCTCGACCGCTTCGCCTCGGTCGACGCGGAGGGGATCTACAGCTCGCCCATCGCCAGCCCCAACAAACGGTTCTTCACCATGTTGGGGACCTTGGTGGGGGGCCGGGTGAGCGTCGCCTGTGGCGCCTTGACCGCCAGCAAAACCGCCCTGCGCATCGCCGTCGGCTACGGCGAGGCCCGGCGTCAGTTCGGCGACGAGGACCTGCCGGAGATCAAGCTGCTGGACTACCAAACCCACCAGCGGCGCCTGCTGCCGCGGTTGGCCAAAACTTATGCCCTGCATTTCGGCCTGCAGCACTTGCGCCGGGTCTTCGTCGACTCGTCGTCGGAGGATCGCCGCCATGTGGAGGGGCTGGCGGCGGGGCTCAAGGCCTATTCCACCTGGCACGCCACCGACACCATCCAAACCTGCCGCGAGTGTTGCGGTGGCCAAGGCTACCTGGCGGTCAATCGTTTTGCCGCCCTCAAGGCCGACACCGACGTCTTCACCACCTTCGAAGGGGACAACGTGGTGCTCCTGCTATTGGTCGCCAAGGGTTTGCTCTCCGGCTACCAGCGGCAGTTCGGTCGCCTTGGGGTCGCCGGCCTGGTGCGCTACGTCGCTTCCCAGGCCGCTACCGCCTTGAGCGAGCGCAATCCGGTGATCACCCGAAGGTCCGACGAGGCTCACCTGCGTAGCCTGGAGCTGCACAGCGCAGCCTTGCGCTTCCGGGAGCAGCATACGCTGTCGTCGGTGGCGCGGCGTCTGAAGCGGCGTCTGGACGGCGGCATGGCCATGGGGGAGGCGATGATCGAAGTTCAGACCCATCTCCTGGAGGCCGCCATGGCCCATGTCGAGAGCTCGGTGCATGGCCATTTCGCCGCCGCCGTCGAGGCTACCGAAGCCGAAGATCAGAGGGCCATGCTGGAATCCCTGCGTCAGCTTCACGCCCTGGATCTGCTCGAGAAGCACCGTGGCTATTACCAAGAACACGGCTATTTCGAGGCCGCCAAGTCGCGGGCCCTGCGGCCGTTGGTCAACAAGCTCTGTTCGGAGGTGCGGCCCCAGGCCTTGCCCTTGGTGCGGGCCTTGGGCATCCCGGCGGCGTTGCTGCGGGGAACCATTGGTGTTTAGCCAGATGACATCTAATTCAATAAAGTCAATAGGAGTCTTGCAATGAGCTTGGAGCTGGCCGACAAAGTGGCATTGGTGACCGGCGGTGGCAGTGGCATCGGTGAGGGGATCGCCCGTCGCCTGGCGCGGGCCGGGGCCGCGGTGGCGATCAGTGGACGTCGACTCGAGCCCTTGGAGGCGGTGGCCCAAGACATCGGGCGGGTGGGTGGACGGGTGCTCGCCGTGCAAGGGGATGTGCGAGAGAGCGCCGATGGCAAGCGCATGGTGGCCGAGACGGTGGAGGCCTTCGGAGGCTTGCACATTTTGGTCAACAATGCGGGCGTCGCGCGGGGTGGTCCCATCGCGTCGATGTCCGACGACGACATCGATGCCACCATCGACATCGACCTCAAGGGGCCGATTCATATGATGCGGGCCGCCTTACCGGAGCTGCGCCGGCAGCGCGAGAACGGTGGCTCCTCGGTGATCAACATTTCGTCGTCGGTGACCCGGACGGTGCTGGAGAATTTTTCGGTGTACTCCGCCGCCAAGGCGGGGCTAGACCAGCTCACCCGTTGTTGGGCCCTGGAGATGGCCGATGAGCGTATTCGGGTCAATGCCATTTGCCCCGGGGTCGTCGAAACGCCGATCTTCGAGACCGTCATGGGCCAAGGGGAGGCCATGAAGTTCCTGCGCTCTTCGGCCACCACCACTCCCTTGGGGCGGGTCGGCACACCGGCCGACATCGCCGAGCTGGCCCTCTTCCTGGCCGGTGAGAAAGGCGCTTGGATGACCGGTTCCATCCTCACCCTCGACGGTGGTATCAGCCTGGCGGGGAACGTCTGAGCAAGAAACCGGCCAGACGCCGGCCCTACCCGATGCTGGGCAACCTTGAAAGGGTTGTTGTGGATCGACTATCGATCAAAAACGCTCGCTCACCTTCCCGGCGGTAGAAAACCCTACGCATCGATTCTCCGTGGCTTGCCCGTGGACCTGTCGTTGGTTAGACTTACGCCGTGCAACTGGAAACTCAAGAACATCGGCCGGAGCGCATCGGCCCTTACCGTCTCAATGGCCTGCTCGGGGTCGGCGGCATGGGCGAAGTCCATCGCGCCTATGACGAGCGTCTCGACCGTTGGGTGGCGCTGAAAAAGATTTCTCCTGCCGGTAGTCATCATCAACACCTGCGGCAGCGTTTCCAGCGGGAGGCCCGGGCCGCGGCGCGCCTCAACCATCCGACCATCGTCCAAATCTACGACATCTTCGAGCAACGGGGTGTCGACTGGATCGTCATGGAATTGGTGGAAGGTCAGACCTTGGCGCAGCGGGTGCGGGAAGGACCGATGGCCTTGCGGCGCCTGTTGGAGATCGCTCGCGAGTTGGCTTCCGGTTTGGCGGCGGCCCATGCCGAAGGCATCGTGCACCGGGATCTCAAAGCCGAAAACATCATGCTGACCCGCGAGAAGCGGATCAAGATCCTGGATTTTGGTCTCGCCAAGCAACTCTGGCAGGCGGATAGCGAAATCTCGCTGTCGATCGAAGGCACTCTGTTGGGGACAGCGCGCTCGATGGCCCCGGAACAAGCTTTGGGCAAGCTGGCGGACCATCGCACGGATCTTTTTGCCTTTGGCATCCTGCTTTATGAGATGGCCACCGGCAAGTCGCCGTTTCTCGGGCCGACGGCGGTGGAGACGGCGATCCGGGTCTGTAGCCATCGGCAAACGCCCGTCCGCCAGCACAACGGCCAAATACCGGAGGAGCTGTCGCGGCTCATCGACCGCCTGTTGGAAAAAGAACCGGACCGCCGCCCGGCCTCTATCTATCTGGTGTCCGTGGAGCTCGAGGATCTCCTGGCGACTTTCTCCGAAGCGGGGGCTGGGACCGGTGGCAGCGAGCCGATGTTGGGGACCGCGACCGGTTCGGTCATCGAACCTTCGCTGAGCGGTAGCCTGTCGCTCTACGACGCGCCCTCATCCTCGAGGCTGTCCTATGTCGAGCCGGCCATCGGAACTCGCCGAGGAATCGCCCCCCAGGCCGGCGTCGATGAGGCGATGGTGCAGATCCAGCGCGAGCGACGACCGGTCACCGTCATGTGCTGTGACCTGGTCGCCTGCGGTGATGACGATCAAGGCCTCGATCCGGAGCTGCTCTTTGAGGTGACACAAGGGTTACAGGAAATGGCCGAGGGTATCGTCCGGCACTTCGGGGGGTACCTGGAGCAAACTCCAGACCATCGGCTGCTGGTTTACTTCGGATATCCCAAGGCGATGGAGGATGCCGCCCTGCGGGCGGTCTCGGCGGCCCAGTCATTGATCGCTCAAGTGGAAGAGCATTTGCATCGCGATCGCCCCCTGGGGGAAGACACCCGGCTCGGGGTTCGCATCGGTATCCACAGCGGCCCGGCGGTGGTCCAGACCGGACGACCCGGGGCTCGGGTCATCTTGGGCCAGACCTTGGATTTGGCCAGCACCTTGCGCAGTCGGGCCCTGGGCAACACGATGCTGATTTCCCGGTCGACGGCCGACCTGGTGGCCCCACATTGTGAGCTGGACGCCCTGCCGGCCCTGCGGACCCGCCATCTCGATCGCCCCCTGCGGGCTTACCGCTGCCGACGAAGATCGCCCGAGCACTCGGTTCCCTGGGCGACGACAAAAACGCCGCCACTGATGGGCCGTGAGCAGGAGCTGACTCTCCTTCAGGAGCGCTGGCGGTTGGCACGGGACGGCGCCGGTCAGGTGGTCGCCCTGGTGGCGGAGGCGGGTTACGGCAAATCTCGGCTGCTACAAGCCTTCACCCAGAGCCTCGATGAAAAGAACACTGCAACCCTCTATGCCAGGGGCACCTTCGAGCATCGGGAGCAAGGTTTCAGTACCGTCGTCGCGCTCTTGCATCAGCTGTTGGATATCCGCCCGGAGGACGATGAAGAGCAGCAGCTGGACAAGTTGGAAGCCCTTCTCGGTGAGCTGCAAGCGCCCCTCGAGGCGATGGTGCCACTGCTCGGCGAGCTGTTGTCCTTGTCGACCCAACGGCGCTACCCGGCGACCAACCCTGCCGTCGAGCCGCCGGGCAAGACCCTCGAGACCCTCCTGGCGCTGTTCTTGGAAACCTCGCGGCGCCGTCCGTTGCTGATCATCGTCGAGGATCTCGAGTGGGTAGATGCTTCGACGCTGAAGCTGCTGTCGTGTCTGCTGAAGCGCAGCGAGGCGGTGCCGATCCTGACCCTGCTGACCTACCGCCCCGGTTTCGCTCCGACTTGGTCGGGCGGCAGATCCCATACCCGCCTCACCCTCGGCGCCTTGCGTTGGCCGGATGCCTCGGAGCTGATCCATCGGCTATTCCCGAAGGGCGTCGAACCCCCGGTCAGACGACAGCTGCTGGAGCGCGCCAACGGTGTTCCGCGGTACGTCGTCGAGTTGGCGCGCCATGTGCGTCGGGACAGCGCCGGGCACATGGTGCTACCGAGCAGTATGCCGACGACCTTGCAAGACGGCTTGATGAGCCAGCTCGATGAGCTGGAGGGGGCGAAGCAGCTCGCCCAGTTGGCGGCGGTCCTCGGGCGCTCCATGCCGGGCCCGCTGTTGCAAGAGCTCCAGGTTTGGGATGCTGTGACCTTCGAAGAGCATTTGGAGAGTCTGTTGGTGGCCGGCGTGCTATCACGCCGTGGTTTTCCGGGGGCGGAGGAGCTGACTTTTCGGCATACCCTGGCGTGGGAAATGGCCTACGGTTCCCTGTTGACCAAGGAACGGCAACGTTTGCACCGGCGAGTGGTCGGCCTCCTCGACCAGCATACCCAGTCGGGGCGCCAAGTCGATGCGGCCCGGTTGGCCTACCACTGCCATCAAGCGGGGGATTTGACGGCGGCGGTCGGCCACTATGAGTCGGCGGCGCGGCGGGACGCCGAGTCGGGCAATCAACCCCTGGCCATCGAGTCCCTACAGAAGGGTTTGCGGCTCTTGCGCCGCTTGCCCGAAGGGGATGATCGGGACCGCCGTGAGCTGTCCTTGTTGGTCGCCCTCGGGCCCTTGGTTTCCGGCGCCCGGGGTTTCGAGGATCCCATCCTCGAGGAAATCTACACCCGCGCCGGTGACCTCTGCCTGGTCCAAGAAGACGAGGCACAGAATTTTCGCATCCTGCGCTCGATCAGCGCCTTCTTCATCGCCCGGGCGCGGCCCAAGCGATCTCTGCTGCTGGTTCAGAAATTGATGCAGATCGCCGACCATGCGGAGGACCCGGAGCTGCTCTTGGAAGCGTGTTACGCCACCGGCTTGACCCATTTCACCTTGGGACAGCTGGCTGCGGCCCGTCTCCACCTCGATAAGGGAATTGCCCTGGACCGGGCTCGCAGCGCCGAACCTCCGGCCGGGGACTCGAGCGAAGATCCGGGGGTGGCCTGCCGTGGCCTGGCGGCCTTGGTGGCCTGGCACTTGGGCAGCATCGACGAGGCGGTGGAGCTGAGCCGCGGCGCCATCGAGAAAGCCCGTCAGCTGAGCCATCCCGGGACCTTGGCGGCGGCCTTGAGCTTCGGTGCCTGGCTGCACCAACTGCGCCGCGACCGGCGGCAGGTCGAGGTGCTGGCCCGGGAAACGGTGGAGATCTCGCAGCGGGGAGGTTTCTTGCTGTGGTCCACCTATGGCCAGCTGCTGCTCGGTTGGGCACAGTTGAAGAGTGACGATAGCGGCGAGGGGCCCCCGAGGCCGGAGGCGGAAAATGCGGCAGAGGCTGCGGTCACGGAAACCCATAATGAGCTCTTTGGTCTCAGTCTGGAAGTCTACCGGGACGCCGGGGTGCTCTTCGCCCAGACCTACCTGTTATCACTGCTGGCGGAAGCGAGCACCGAACGGGGGGAGATCGATCGGGCCTTGCGCCATCTCCTGGAGGCTCTGACCGCCGTCGAAGCCAGCAGCGAGTGCTTTTGGCAAGCTGAGCTCCTCCGCCTTTGCGGCACCATGGTGCTGCACAGCGTCGACACGGGGGCAGATCACGAGCGGCTGCGGGAGGCAGAAGGCTACTTCGAGCGGGCCTTGGACGTCGCCCGCCGCCAGGGATGCCGCTCCCTCGAGCTGAGGGCCGCCGCCAGCCTTGGTCGCCTGTGGGCGGAACGGGGCATGGAAAAGCAGGCGGTGAGCATGGTGGAGCCCCTGTATCGAGGCTTCGACCAGGGCCTCGACAGCGCCGATTTGGTGGAAACCCGCCAGTGGCTCGACCGCTTGGCGGCGGCGAGCCCCGCCTGAGCGCTCAGCCGGCCGGGGCCGGAAACCAACGGCACAAGCAACGGGCCAGGCTTTCCAAGCTCACCGGCTTGGCGAGATAATCGTCCATGCCGACCGCTAGACACCGGGCCCGGGCATCGGCGGTGGCATGGGCGGTGAAACCGACGATGATGGTGTGCTCGCCGTCCGCCTCCTCGGCGCGCACCTCCTGGGTGGCAGCGTAGCCATCCATGACCGGCATTTGGCCGTCCATGAAGACGAGATCCGGTCGCATCGTGCGGATCCAGCGCACCGCTTCCGCGCCGTCGTCGGCCAATTGGGGATGAATGCCCAGGGCCTCCAGCTGCGAGGCGGTGATCAGCTGACTGACAGGATTGTCTTCAGCCACCAGAATGCGCAAGCCGGGACGGATGGCAGGCAGAGCTTGGCTTGTTGGATTCTCCGCCACGGTCTTCTCGCCGGGCCAGGCAAAGGCGACATCGACACGGAATAGTGAGCCCTGCCCCAAGGTGCTTTCGACCTCGATCGAGCCTCCCATCAGGGTCACCAGGCGATCGCAAATCGACAGACCCAAACCGGTGCCGCCAAAGCTGCGGCTGGCGGACGCATCGACCTGCTCGAAGGGCTGGAAGATCCGTTGCTGCACGTCCTGGGGAATGCCGATGCCGGTATCTCGAACCTCGACCACCAAGCGGCAGTGGTCCCCGTCGTCGGAGCCGACGAACATGGCGGCCGAGATGCTCCCCTGGTCGGTGAATTTAATGGCGTTGCCCAGCAGGTTGATCAACACTTGGCGAAAGCGCACCGGATCACCCACCAGCAAGGGCGGCAGATCGGCCCCGACGCTGCTGTTCAGCTCGAGACCCTTGAGCGCGGCGCTGTGGCGGACCATCTCGACACACTCTTCGAGGCATAGTCGGGGAGAGAAGGGCCGCGAGTCCATTTGCAGGCCACTGGCTTCGATCTTGGCCTGGTCGAGAATGTCATTGACCACCGACAGCAAGGCGCGGCCGCTGGTCTGGATGGTCTCCACCAGATGCTGCTGACGGCTGTCGAGACCTTGCTTGCCGATCAGCTCGGCGGCGCTGACCACCCCGGTCAATGGGGTGCGCAGCTCATGGCTCATGTTGGACAGGAAATCCGATTTGGCGGCATTGGCCGCTTCCGCCGCCTGTTTGGCGACCACCAGCTCATGGGTGCGCTCTTCGACGGCTTTCTCCAGCTGCCGCCGTCGTCGACGCTGCTCGGCGGTCCGCCGCCAAAGCGCCAGCACCCCCAGGGCCGCCAGACCGCCGAAGGCGGCGACACGAAACCACCAGGTAGCCCACCATGGGGGGGAGATGACCAGATCGAGCCGACGGCTAGGGCCCCACGCCCCCCGCCGTGCAGCCGCCACCTCGAAGCTGTAGCTCCCCGGCTCCAGTTGGGGAAACACCGCCAGCCGACTCGCCGACGGCGGTGACCATCCAGCGCCGTGGCCCAGCAAGCGATAGCGATAGCGCACCTCTTCGGGGGCGATGAAATCGATCGCCAAGAGCTCGAAGACGAGGTTGTCCTGATGCCAGGCGAGACGGATGGGCGCCTCCGGCGTCAGCGGGATACGGGTGTCGTCGAGCAGTCGCAGGCCGATGATTTCGACACTCGGAGGAGACGGCGGCGGCGGCTCTTCCGCTGCCTCGAAGCGGGCCAGGCCATGGGTGCCGAGCCATAGCCTGCCACGGCTGTCTTCGAGCACCGCATTCTGATTCGTCTCCAGGCCGACAAAACCTTCACTGACGCCGAAATGTCGAATCTCTTCGAGACTGCCCGCATCGTCGAAGCGCAGACGGTCGAGGCCCCGCTCGCTGCCCACCCACAGCTGGTGGCGGCTGTCGAGGGTGGCCAAGTAGAGGTCGTTGGAGGCCAAACCCTGGGGCCGTGCGATGACCTCGAAGCGCTCACCGGTCCACATGGCGAGGCCCCCATCGGTGGCCAGGAAGGCGCGGCCGCCGTGGTGAACGATCGACCGCACCCGGCCCAGGGGCGGCTGTTGCTCGCTGCTGAAGGAGGTCAGCCGCAAATCGTCGGGGTCGAGGATCTGGACACCATTGGGCATGGCGATCCACAACTTGCCGTCGGCGTCCACAGAGGTGGAAAAGATCTGTTGGCTGAGCAGTCCTTCACGGACGGTGTCGAAGGTCCGGTGCCGCAAGTCCAAGCGAGCTAGGCCGTGTCCCCAGGTGGCGATCCACAATCCCTGTTCCCCGTCGAGGGTGAGATGAAATATTGACGCCTGGGGAGCCTGCGGCAAATCGACGGGCTCGAAACGATGCTTCCCCGACGACAAGCGATGCAATCCGCCGCGTAGGGTGGCGACCCACAGGGTGCCCGAGTCGTCGAGCCGCAGGTGGCTGACCGCCAGGCTGCGCAGACCGTCTTGCTGGTCGAAGCTTTTGAAGGATTGGCCGTCGAAGCGGGCGACACCCCCCTCCAGCATGCCGACCCAAAGGTCGCCATCGGGGCCTTCGGCAAGTCCCAGGACCTGCTCGCTGGGCAGTCCGTGCTGCTTGCCGAAAAGGGAGAACGCCAGGTCGTTGAGGCGGCAAATGCCGCTGCCGTAGGTACCGACCCAAAGACCTCCGTCCGAGCCCTGCAACAGGGCTCGGATACCTTCCGTCGGCAGGCCGTTGAGGGTCGTGAAGCGCCTTCTATTTCCCTCCTCGATGAGCACCAACCCCTGATGGTGGGTGCCCAACCACACCTCGCCCCGCCGCCCCACGGTCAGGGCAGTCGGTTGACCGACGGAGCCTTCGATCAGCCGGTGCCAGGTGTCGCTCGACGGCTCGACGGCAAAGGTGCCGCTGGCGTTGCTGACCAGTAACAGACCGTCATCATCGACCGCCAAGGCGGTGGTTGCTTGCTGAGCCCACGGGGCTTCGAAGCGCGAGGCGGTCCAGTCCTTGTCCCCTTCCGTCAAACGCCAGAGGCCGCCGTCGGTGCCGGCCCAAAGATGGCCACCGGCCCATTGCAGGGCGAACACCGATCCGATGCTCGGCGACGGCAGCTCCAAGGGTTGCAGTTTGTCTTGCCGGCCGACAAAGAGACCGCCGCCACGGCTGCCGATGATCAGTTGACCAGGGTGCTGCGGGGAGCTCGACTCCGCCAACGACAGGATTCGCAAGCGGGCGATGGGGGATTGGGCAAAGGCGGTCCGCCAGCTTTCGTCCTCTAGGTAGGCGACACCGCGATCGGTGCCGGCCCAGAGGCGTCCCGAGGCATCTTCCAACAGGCTGTAGATACGTGGGCTCGGCAAACCATGGGCGGTGTCGTAGTTGACAAACACCTGACCGTCGAAACGGCTGAGACCACTGGCGGTGCCAATCCAGAGAAAACCCCGGGAATCCTCCAACAAGACATTGACCACCGACTGCGCCAAGCCGTCGGCGATGCTTGCACAGCGGAAGGGATAGGCCTGTGAATGCAGGGGAAGGCTGCCGAGGCAGGTCAACAGCAGGCCCAATATCCAGGCAAGGCGCTTTGACTGGTCCGCCGTGAAGGTAGGTGCGGTATCGCCTGGAGAAGAATTGATCATCGGTGTTGGGCTCTCGGCCGCGCCGCCGGCTCAAACCCTACAAGGAGCTCGGTCCGAAGGCATGCCCGCGGCTGGGGGCGAAGTTGCGTGGCGACTCCATGCGGTGACGGCAGCGTTACGCAGCGACGCTGAAAGGCGCAGAGGCGCTGTAACGCTACGACATCTGAGCCTCCAGAACAGACGAATCTTGAAGTCTTTATCTCCGCTTCCATCGCCTTGCACCGGGAATCCCTTGCTGATCGAGTCGGCCCCTCTGGCCCTGGGGCGAAGTGTCGATAGGGCGGGATAGGACGCCGGGCTACGACTCGGGTTTTTCCGTAACAATCCAGTAGCGGTGAACAGACAAGGAGGAGACGACATGTTTCAGCTGCAAGACTCCATTTTATCGCCATCCCGTCACGGTGTCTCGGCCACAAACCAGGCGGTGGCCCTTCGACTGACTTGGATTCTGATCCTAGGCCTAGGCACCGCCTGTGCATCGGCACCGCCGCAGGTGGCGGAGATTCCTTTGGACCAGAGGGTATGGCAAAGGGGGGTGTCGCCAGAGACTGTCTTGATACCTTTTCAGCTGGACGACGAAATGTCCCGCTGGGCCCATCGGGCGGCGCCCGCCGAGCTGCCCCCCAGCGAGCGTCTGGAATCCCTGGCGATGGCCTTGCTGAGCGACGGCGAGATGACGTTGGAGTATTCATGGGGTTTTACCGGCACGGCGCGACAGGTTTTCGAGACCCGGCAGGCCAACTGCCTGGCCTTCACCAACCTTTTCTTGGCCATGGCGCGGGAGGTGGGGGTACCGGTTTATTTTCTGGCGGTGGAAACCGAGACCTTCCGGCGACAGGGGGAGTTTGTGGTCATCTCGGATCACATCGCCGTCGGCCATGGGCCGGGGCCCGAAATCCAAATGTACGATTTTTCGCAGCGCCAAAGCGACGAGCTGCGCCGGGTGCGCCGGATCGACGACTTGACGGCCCTGGCCATGTTCCACTCCAACCGGGGCGCCGAAGCGCTGCAACGGGAGCACTGGAAGGACGCCTTGGATTCCCTGCGTTTGGCGGTGAGGTTGCAGCCGGAGCTGGCCAGCGGATGGGTCAATCTCGGGGTTGCCCGACGCCGGGTGGGGGACTACGACGGCGCCGAGGTGGCCTACCGTCGTGCCTTGGAAATCGATCCCATGGTCTATGCTTCGTATCAGAATCTGGCTTCCCTTCTGCGATTCCAAGGACGGGATGAGGAGGCTCAGCAGTTCGCCGACGCCCTCCAGCGGACACCCAACCGCAATCCCTTCACCTACATCTCCCTGGGGGATATCAGCCTGCGCTCCGGACGCTTCGCCGAGGCCCGACGTTTCTACAAACGGGCCGTCAATCTGAACCGCGAGCAAGCGGAATCCTACGCTGCCCTGGGACAATTGGCGTTGATGCGGGGGGACCTGGATACGGCCAGGCGCATGTTGCGCAAGGCGCGACGTCTCGACGATGACAATGCCCGTACGCTGCGCTTGGCCAGCATGATCGGGCCGATGGATAGCTAAAACCCATAACCCACCAACTCGACGTAGCCGAGGCCGTTGACCGGTCGATCCCCCTGCCGGCCCTCGACCCGGACGGTACCCTCCCAATAGGCGACGGAGAGCCGCAGCTCTTGGTCCGCCAGGCGGGGCTCGATGTTGAGGTGAAGGTCGAGATCGGGGATCGCTAGGCGCCAGGCGGCGGGGTAGGTGACACCGCCGGGGCTCTGCCAGTCGGCGACCACCTGCAACTCCACGTCGTCCAAGGAAAGGTGCCTGGCACCTCCGTCGGTCTCCACCAGGACACCGTGGCTGGCGGGTTCCACGGTGCCGTCCTGGCGCCGGATGACATAGAACATCAAGTCGCGTCCGTCGTCGAGCTGGAGCGAAAACCAGTCCCAACCGGTTTGCTCCGGCGACAGGGTGCTGGTGGACCACTCGCGATCCAACCAGGCGTTGCCTCGGACGGCGAAGACCCGGTCGCCGATCCGCAAGCTGCCCCGACTGGCGATGCGGGTCAGGGAGTAGTAGTGGGAGGCGGCGCCGGTCAACTCGCTCTTGACGCTCAGGCCGCGGTCGCCGATGGCCACCGGCGGTTTGGAGGACAACAGCTCGAGGCGCAGCTCGATGTCGCCGTCGGCGGCCTGCAGGGTGGCCGGCCACAGGCCGAGACCGTCGCTCGGTCCGGCTCGAGCTGAAGTCGGGGGGGCTTGCTTCTCGACGCTCCAGTCCTCGATCCAGAGATGAAAGGGATCGCCTTGGGCTCCGGCCAAATCCAAGGCGCCTCGGGAGAAACGTTCGAAGGCGGCGAAACGCTGCTCGGCCACATCGCTGACCGCAAAATGGGCGAAATACAGATCCTGCGAGGCCCAGTCCGAACCCCGGGGCACGGCATCCGGGCGCGCCGATTGCCGGAAGAAGGTGAGCTGAAAGCCGAAGGCGCGGCCGCCGTCGCTTTCCAGATTGCCGACGAAATACCACCACTCGGTGCGAAAAGTGGGGTGGGGGCCGTGATCGGCGGGAAAGTCGAAGCGCCTCGGAGTCGTCGCTTGCTCGAAACCGGGGACGGCATCGGCTTGCAGAATATGGACCGGCGAGAGGGTCTCTGCGGTTTCCTCCGCTGCCGTCGGCGTGCCCCGTCGAGGGGCCCCCTGACAACTCGCAAGGCTCACCCACAGGAAGGTTAGGCAGAGGGCTGCTCTCCATGGGGCAGCTCTCCAAAGGCCAGCCGCGATGGGGTCCTGTCGTAGGCCCATGGTCATTCCTCCCTCAAGGCGTTGGCGGTGGTGCTGCGGCCGAGACGCCAGGCCGGGTAGAGACCGGCCAGCAGGGCCGCCACCAGGGCCAGGACGAAGGAGGCCAGCATGGCCGAGGGCGCCAGCTCCAGATCGAGGCTCCAGCCAAAGGCCCGCCGATTGATCACCTCGATCAACAGGACCGACAGGGCGATTCCCAAGGGGATCGACAGCAACCCTGCCACCGCTCCCATCAGGCTGGTCTGAGTCACCACCTGCCAAGCCAGCTGGCGGGGCGTCAGGCCCAGGGCGCGCAAGACGGCCAGCTCGCGGCGGCGCTCCAGCTGTAGGGCCATCAAGGCGCTGAGGATGCCCAGGAAGGCCACCCCCATGGCCAGCAAGCGCAATACCTGGGTGATGGCGAAGGTGCGATCGAAGACATCCAAAGAGTAGCGGCGCAGGTCGCCGTTTGCGGTGATCAGCAGGGGTTCGCCCTCAGCCCTTTGGCGGAGCGCATCGATCAAGGTCCGGCTGTCGACGGTCTGCTGGGCGTAGAAAGCCAGGGTGTGGATGCCCGGATCCCGCCACCAGCGATCGTAGGTGTCCCGGTACAAGCTGACCACCCCGCGGTCGCTGCCGTAGTCGTAATAGATCCCCGCCACCGTCAAGGGTCGCCAGCCGTCGGCGCCGAGCAGCTCCAGCCGATCCCCCACCGCTAGCTGGCGATGGTGTGCCAAGGGCTCGGAGATCAAAGCTCCGCCGTCGACGAAGGCCGGCCAGATTTTCGCCGCCGTACCGTCGACGAAGGTAAAACGATCAAAGGCCGGACGCTCCATGCCCAAGGCCATGAGCTGCAGGGGGCCCTGGCGGCTGACCACCTCGACCCGCCGGGTGGTGGTGACGGCGGCGACGCCGGGGGTCTGCAGCAGGCGGTCCACCAAAGCGGCATCGAGGTCTTGACGGCCGCCCCGCGAAGCGAAGTCCACCGGGGCGACGTAGACATCCGCTTCCAGGGTCGTCTCCAGCCAGATTTCGAGGGTGGAACGGAAGCTGCCCACCATCAGGGCCACCCCCAAGGTCATGGCCACCGCCACCACCAGGGCGGCGGTGGCGACGCCGGTGCGGCTCAGGCTGGCATTGACCCCCCGTATCGCCAGGCGGGCCAGCAAGCCCAGACCCCCGCCGAGGCGTTGCAGCAGGTTCATCACCCACCACATGCTGGGGGGCACGAGCACGGCACAGGAGAGGACAAAAAGCAGCAGGATGCCGAAACCGAGGGCCAAGCTGGTGGACGGGATTTGCAGCAGCAGGGTACAGCCGAGCAGGCCCACCAGACCGAGCAAAGCACGTCGGGGAAGGGTCGTTTGAACGCTGCGCTCGAGGGACGAACGCTGCATCACTTGGCCCGGCGGTGTGGCCATCGCTTCGCTGGCCGGTACCAGGCTGGCGACCACACTGCCCAGGCTACCGAGGAGCAACCCCTTGAGCAGGGCGGTGGGCAACAGCTGGACCTGGCCCACCGAGAGCACGAAGTACAGATCGTTGATGGTCTGGGTGACCAAAGTCAGCAGCCCCTGGGCGATGACGTAACCCAAGGCCAGGCCCAGGCCGCTGGCCAATAGACCGAGGGTCAAGGCCTCCCCCAGGATGAGCCAAAAGATCTGCCGACGGGTGACCCCGAGGAGGCGCAGATTGCCCAGCAGGGGACGCCGTTCCACCACCGCAAAAGTCATGGTGTTGTAAATCAAGAACATGCCCACCAGCAGAGCCAGCAGACTCAAGGCCTGGAGATTGAGGCGGAAGGCGGAGGTCATCTGATCCAGCACGCCGCGGCGGGAAGATTTGCTCTGCAATACCACACCGGCGGGCAGGGCCTGCCGCCAAGCCGCTTCCCCAAGGTGGCTATCGGCGTCCAGCCGTAGGTCGATGCGGCTCAGCCAACCCCGCTGATCGAGGACTTCCTGGGCCGTCGAAATGTCGCACAGCAGGAGATCCTTGGCGCTCTGGCGGTCGAGATCCTGGCTGGCCCGCAGCAAGGCCAGGAGGGTCAGGGAGTGGCTCTTGCCAGCCACTTCCACCGCCATGGTCTGTCCCACCTCGAGACCGAGCTCGGCGGCCAGCTCAGCGCCCATGACCACTGCCCCGGGCTGATACATGAAATCGCCAAACGGCACGCCGGTGCTCTGGATGTCCGAGCCCTCCTGGCGCCAACTAGCGGAGAAGGAGCGCAACTCGCCCTCCGCCAGGGGGTCGATGCCGATCAACAACAGGGGGCGATCCTTCGCCTGGACCCAGCCTTCCACCACCGGAGCCGAGGCGCGAAAGCCCTGTCGACGCAGATCCCGGTAGAGGGTCTCGTCGACCCCCTGGGGCCCGCCGACGATCTCGTGGGTGGCCTTGCCGGCGACGCCGTCGATGCTGGCGCTGAATGCCCGGCGGGCGCTTTCGTTGGCCAGGTCGACACCGGTGACCACCGCCACCGCCAGTGCGATGCCGAGCAAGGTGGAGGCCGACTGCCAGGGGTGATGTCGCAACCAGCGCCAGCTGGAACGCAGCAACAGACTCATCCGCTGGACCCCTGGGGGCCCGAGGCAAGTGACAGTGGAGGGCGATCCTCCTCTTCGAAACGCCCATGGCGCAAATGCAAGATGCGGTCGGCGCGACCGGCCACCTGTCGGCTGTGGGTGACCATGAGCAACGTCTTCTGACGGTCCCGCACACCCTGGAGCAGCAGATCCAGCACTTGCTCGGCGGTGTCCTCGTCCAGATTGCCGGTGGGCTCATCGGCCAAAATCAGGGGTGGGTCGTGGGCCAGGGCCCTGACCATGGCGACCCGTTGCTGCTCACCGCCGGACAATACATCTGGAAAGCTGTGCAGGCGGTCGCCGAGCCCCAGTTGGCGCAGCAGATCGAGGGCACGGGTTTCGTCGTCACCGCCGCGGCGCCCCAACAGCTCGAGGGGGAAAAGCACGTTCTCGGCCACCGTCAGGGTCGGGATGAGATGGAAGAACTGAAAGATAAAACCTACGCCGCCGCGACGCCACAGGGTGCGTTGCCGTTCGTCCAGGGAGCTCAGATCGGTACCCTCGACCAGGACACGGCCGGAAGTGGGCAAGTCGATGCCCGAAACGACGTTGAGCAAGGTCGATTTGCCGGAGCCGCTGCGACCCAGAAGGGCCACCACTTGGCCGGCCTGCAAGGTCAGATTGGCGTCCTGCAGGATCTCTCGAAAGCGCTCTCCTTCACGGTAGCCTTTGCTGACAGCGGCTAGCTCGAGCAGCGGAGGGGACGATTCGCTCATTGCATCCTTTCGCTCGGAGGCGTATCTTCAAGGGGTGCTCACACCGGGATAGTGCGGACGGACGGTTGCACCGATCGCCCTCGAGCTTATCCCGTTGCCCGTTAGCTGCAACGTCTTTCGCCCGTGGCACCGGGACAGATGTTATCTCTGGAGGTTCCCATGCACTTCGATTTCCACGTACGGCTCGCCAAGCTCGATGCCACGGATGTGGATGCCGTGGTTCTGGTTCCGGGGTCCAACCTCAGGTACTTCACCGGCCTGGTGTTCGTTCCCACCGAGCGCCCCATCGTCGCCCTCTACCGTCCCGGCCGCCATGAGCTGTCCATTGTCCTGCCCGATTTCGAGGTGCCTAGGCTCTATCAGGAGTCGGAGCTGACCTGGCAGGTTTTTCCGTGGAGCGATTCGGAGGGTTTTGCCACCGCATTTGGCCGAGCCGTCGAAGAGCTGGACCTGGCCGGTGCCCGCATGGGGGTGGACGATCTCAACGTGCGTCTCTTCGAGTGGTTGACCCTGGCTGAGGTCGACCCGACACTACAGCTCGTGCCGGCGGGCAAAATGTTGTTGGAAACTCGGGTCATCAAAACACGGCGGGAGATCGACTGCATCCGCCAGGCCGTCTACTCGACGGAAACCGCCCTGGCGAATGTTTTGTCGTGGATCGAGCCGGGCATGAGCGAGCGTTCCGTCGCTGCCCATCTGGCCGAAGAGATCATCGCCCAGGGGTGCCAAGGATTGTCTTTCGATCCCCTGGTGCTGAGCGGTCCGCGGACCCTATTGCCCCATGCCTTGCCTTCCGAACGCAAGATCCAGGCCGAGGAGCTGCTGCTCTTCGACTGCGGCGGAACCCTCGAAGGTTATCGTGCCGACGTGGCCCGCACTTACTACCTGGGCCAGCCGGACGACGAGCTGGTGCAAGCCTACGAAGCGGTCTCGGAAGCCAATCTGGCGGCCCGCTCGGCCGCCGCCCCCGGCGTCCCCTGCTCCGAGGTGGATCACGCCGCACGGCAAGTCTTGGAGGAGGCGGGGCACGGCGAGAGCTTCTTTCACCGCACCGGCCATGCCTTGGGTCTGGACATCCATGAGCCGCCCCAAATCGCCGCCGCCGAAAGCCGCCGCCTGGAAGCGGGCATGGTGTTCACCGTCGAGCCGGCGGTCTATTTGCCCCAGCGCGGTGGAATCCGGCTGGAGGATGTCGTGGCGGTGACGGCCAACGGAGCCGAGACCCTTTCACATCTGCCCCATGACTTTGCCTTGACGCTGTGTTAGCTCCTGTCAGTCGAGATATCCCAAGGTCTTGAGGCGATCGATCTCTTCGGCGCTCAGCTGTTGCAGATCGAGGCGCTGGCCTTCGGCGGCGGCGGCCAACTGTTGGCGAGCCAAGGCCAATAGCTGGCGCGCCGGGGTTGTCTGGCGCCGTCCTTGGAAGAGGTCGTCGGCTTCCGCTGGGTCGGTGGAGAGATCGTAGAGGCGCGGCTCGGCGCCGGTTTCGAGCACCAGCTTCAGGGATCCCCGGCGCACCGCCAGCTTGAGCTGTGGAGCCTCCGGTGGAAAGGTGAAGGCGTAGCGCGGCGTCTCCGCGGTCGAGGAGACGTAGGGAAACTCTTGCCCAAGGCCGGGGGGGCGCTCGCCGGTCAAGACCCGCAGCAGCCGATGCAAGTCCATCAGGTCGAAGGGCTCGGCATAGCTCGCGCCTGGCGGTAGGCCCGGTGCCTTGACGATCAATGGCACCTGTAGCGTCTCCCGCCATAGTTGGTCGACATGCCCCCATGCCCCGTGCTCGCCGAGCATTTCGCCGTGGTCGGAGACAAAAACAAGCGCCGTCGACGGTTCCAGTTGCTCGGCGTGCAGAAAGGCCCTCAAGCGTCCCAATTGGTGATCCACATGCCGCACACCGTCGGCGTAGAGGGCCGGCGTCTCGACCTCGTCGTAGCGCCTATAAATGCGGAAACGGAGCGTGCCCCGCAGGGTTTCCGTCGTCCGGTTGCGCAGCTCCAGGGTGACGCGATGGGCCATCTGACGGAACCGTGGGTTATCGGCCGTGGTTTGCAAGCCGCTGCTGCTGACGCTGAGTTGCGACGGCTCGACCTCCAAGTCCACCAAATAGAGGGGGGAGCCGGCGCTCGGCGACGGCGGGGCCTTGCCTTCGGCATCGAGGTAGCTGAGGCGCCAGCGCTGCGTGCCCGGGGGGACCTCCACCTCGATACGATGGTACAAGTGGGCATCCTCCGCCACCAAGGTACCCCAAGGCAGATCATCCCGCTCCAGCAGCAGGCTGGGTGGGGAGGTGGGCAGCACGTACGGCGTATGGGCGTCCATGTAGGCTACGAAGAGAAAGAAGGGGCGGCTGGCGTCCCGTTGCTCGAGCCAGCGCAGCGCCTCGTCGGTGAGGCGCTCACCGTCCTTGCCCTGGCCCTCGACATCGTCCCAGAAGTGATCGAAACCGCGAGCGAAACCATGGCGGGCGGAGCAGAAGGTATTGCCGACAACCGCCGCCGTTTCATAGCCTCGTCGCCGGAGGTGCTCCGCCAGCACCGGCAGGTCAGCCCGTAGGTCTTGATGGTTGTTGAGCAACCCATGGTCGACGGGCGTCACACCGGTCATCAGGGAAGCATAGGCAGGGGCCGAAATCGGGATCGGTGTCGAGGCGTCGGTGAAGCGAATCCCCTGGCGAGCCAAGAGCTCGAGATGGGGCGTCAGGCTCCAGCCGTCGGCCAGCGGAGCGGCGTGATCGTAGCGATGGGTGTCTGAGAGAACGACCAGAAGGTTGTGGACGGGGGCCAATTCTGCCAACCTGGGGGCGCTGGACAAGGACCCGCTGTCGGGTTCCGGGCCACGGCAGGCGACCAGGGTCAGGCAGCAGAGCCAGGCCAAACAGCCCTTCGACGCCAGGCTCCCGAGGTCTCGGGGGGAACGCAATCGGGCCCCCCATCGCCCCTTGGCGAGGGCGGGTTTCGAGGCTGAAGAAGCCGCTGTCGCCAGGATGAGACGGGTCATGGACGGAATGCTAACGCAGCCAGGAACACATCGGCTGACCTTTTGCGGTCTCATTTAGTTAAAATCGTTGCCTTCGATGTCTGGAGGTCCACAAACGGTGACTTATCATTACTTGCTCGAGCGTCAGATGGACGAGCTGGCGCTCAGCGTGTCTAAGCCGCCGGATGGCGAGCAGTGGCGTCGTTTTCTCAACAAGGTGCACCAGGCCTACGTCCAGTCGCGCAAGGATGTGGTGGCCCTGGAGGCCTTGCTGAATGGTGAAGAAGGGGATTGCGAGGAGCTCTCGGGAGCCCTGCAACGGGCGGCGGAAAGCCGCATCGCCTCGGACCGCAACCAGTATCGTAGCCTGGTACAAGCAGCCCCGGAAGTCATTTTCAGTTTGTCGGTGGAAGATGGTTCCTTCAGCTTCATCAATCCCGCCTTCGAGCGGTTGACCGGCTGGCCCCCCGAAGAATGGTTCGGTCGTCCCTTCCTCGACCTCAGCCATCGCGACGATCGAGCGACCGCCATCGCCAGCATCCACCAGGTCATCGTCGGCGAAGAGCCGCCGCCCTTCGAGCTGCGCATCAAGACCCGTTCGGGGACGGTTCGCAGCACCGAGTTCGCCGTCTCCCCTTACCGCGATGGCGACCGCATGGTGCTGATCCTGGGCATCGCCAGAGACGTGACCGATCGCAAGCGTGTCGAAATGGATTTGCGGGCCGCCAAGGAAGCGGCGGAGTCGGCCAGCCAGGCGAAAAGCGAGTTCCTGGCCAACATGAGCCACGAGATCCGGACGCCGATGAACGGGCTCATCGGCATGACCGGCCTGCTGCTCGATACTCCGGTGGATCCGCAACAACTGGAATACGTCGAAACCATCCGCTCCAGCGGCGAGACCCTGCTCACCTTGATCAACGATATCCTCGATTTTTCCAAGATCGAATCCGGCCGTCTCGAGCTCGAGAGACAGCCCTTCAATCTCAGGCGCTGCATCCATGACAGCCTCGATTTGGTGGCCGGCCGGGCCAAAGAAAAGCAGATCGATCTGCAATGCAAGGTGGCGAGTGACTGCCCCGAAGCGGTGGTCGGAGACGTCACCCGATTGCGCCAGATCATCGTCAATCTGCTCGGCAACTCCGTCAAGTTCACCCATCGGGGCTCGGTGCAGGTCGACGTTTCCAGCCAGCGGACCGATCCCGGGTGTTACGAGTTGCTGGTGACGGTGCAGGATTCCGGCGTCGGCATCTCGTTGAACCGCATCGATAGTATCTTCGAGTCCTTCAGCCAGGCCGATGCCTCGACCACCCGCAAGTTTGGTGGCACGGGTTTGGGCTTGGCCATCAGCAAGCACTTGACCGAGCTGATGGGTGGTCGCATCTGGGTGGAGAGCGAGCTCGGGCAGGGCTCGACCTTTTATGTCACCGTGCCGCTGCGGGGCCATGACGAGACCCACGAGTCGCCACCGCCTCGACGTCCGGCCATTCGCCGACCGGCGGGGGATCGGGAATTGTTGGCACGACGGTTGCCATTGCGCATTCTGATCGCCGACGACAATGTCATCAACCAGAAGGTGGCGCGGCTGCTGCTCGAGAAACTGGGCTATCGATCGGACTTGGCGGCCAATGGCCTGGAGGTCTTGGAGGCCCTCCAACGCCAACGTTACGACGTCATTCTGATGGACGTGCAAATGCCGGAGCTGGATGGTTTGGAAGCGACCCGCCGCATTTGCCGGGAGTGGCCGGAGCACCGCCGACCGCGCATCATCGCCGTCACCGCGGGGGCGATGCGCGGTGATCGTGAGAAGTGCATCGAAGCGGGCATGGACGATTACATCTCCAAACCTGTGCAAGCCGAGGAGCTGGAGATCGTCCTGGAACGGGTGGGGGGCCTGGCCCCCGCCGATCGTACGATGACCGCCCTACCCGCCGGTGGCCGTGCTGACCACTTCGACGAAGGGTCCGAAAGCCTGACCGTCGACCTGCAAGTGATCCAAAGCCTGCACCGCTTGCGGCCGAAAATGTCGCAGGAGTTGGTGGACAACTTTCTGAGCACCGCCGGCCATCGGGTGGCCCGCATTCTCCAGGCGGTGGATCGGGCCGACGATCAGACCTTGCAGAGCATCGCCCACAGTCTCAAGGGCTCCAGTGGCACCCTGGGGGCGGCGCGTATGGCTGAGATCTGCTCCGATCTGGAGATGCGGGGGCGGGTGCGGTCGCTGGCCAAGGCGATCGCCGCCTCCGGCATCAAGGCGGAAGCCCAGACCTTGGAGCGGGAGTTGCAGATCGTGCGCGAGGCATTCGAGAAGCAACTGGCGATCTGGAGAGTGGATTCCGAAGACCAGGCGATGGGTTGAGCAACGGACCATGAGACAACAGGAGCTACATCGAATTCTGCTGGTCGAGGACGAAGTGGATATTCAGATGGTCGCCAGGCTCGCGCTCGAAGACATCGGGGGCTTTGAGGTGGAGGTCTGTGGCTCAGGCGAGGAGGCCTTGGAGCGGGCGCCACAGTGGGCTCCCCAACTGGTCTTGCTCGATATCATGTTGCCGGGCATCGACGGCCTGACCACCTTTGCAAGGATGGCGAAAGACCCCCGGCTATGCCATATCCCCGTCGTCTTCATGACCGCCCGGGCACAGTTGGCGGAGATGGAGGAGTACCGGCTCAGCGGCGCCATCGACGTCATCGTCAAACCCTTCGACGCCATGAAGCTGGCCGATGATGTCCACACCATCTGGCGTCGCCATCGCGTTGTCGCCGGGGCACCATGAGGTCGCCGCGTACCCAAGACCGGCCCAGCCTGCGGTTGCGGGATTGGATTCAGCGTCTCGAAGAGGCGCCCAATGGGCCGTTGCGGCAACCTCGGGCGGTGCCGCAACCACCCACCGACAACGCTGAGATCGCCGACCTGCGCCGCCGCTTGGCGGAGGCGGAAGATCATAAAGAGCGCCTCGAAACCTCCTTACGGATGCTCGAAACGGCCTTTGAGACGATGAGCATGGGCGTCACCATCACCGACCTGGACGGCAAGATCGTCTATGCCAATCCCGCCGACGCCGAGATGCATGGCTTCGACGTCGAGGAGCTGATCGGTCGCCGGGCGGCGAAAGTCTACGCCGCCGTGGATACGGAGGGGGGCGAGGATCTGACGGCGCAAGGCGGGGTCTGGGCACGCCACCGCCTGGACATCACCAAGGGTGGCAGCACCTTTCCGGTGCGCTTGATCTCGGACCGCATCGTCGATCGCTCGGAGCGTCCCATGGGCACCATCACCCTGTGCGAGGATCTCGGCGAGCGGCAGCGCTTCAAGGAGGCCCTGGCGAGGCGGGACGGGGTGCTCGAAGCCCTGGCCGTGGCGGCGGAGAAGTTGCTGGTGGATTCGTCCTGGGAAGGCGTTGAGGAGGTGCTCGAGCGTTTGGGACGGGCCACCGGGGTCGATTTGATCTACATCTTGCGGGTCAAGGAGACCCGACCCTTCCAACAGCTGCACCCCAGCAACGTCATCTTCGCTTGGGGCACCCCGGCCGGTAGTGCCGAGATCGCCTTCAGCGAAGGGCTGGGAATTCCCGACCGCCAGGAGCTCTTCGACGGCTGGCGCGACCGATTGCAAGCCGGGGAGATCCTGCACGGCCCGGTCAAAGACTTGACCGAGGAGGAGCAAGCGTTGCTGTTGCCCTGGGGCGTTGGGGCTTATCTGGTGGTACCGATTTTTGTCCACGACGAGCTGCGGGGCTATCTCTGCCTGGAGGACGGCGACGACGGCCGTCGCTGGTCGGGCACCGAGCTGGAAGCCCTGCGCACCGCCTCACGGACCTTTGGCGCCTCCATCCAGCGCAACGACGCCAACCAGGCGTTGGCGGAAAGTGAGGCCCGATATCGGGATTTGCTGGAGAATGCCAGCGACCTCATCCAGAGCGTTTCCCCCGATGGCCGCTTTCGTTTCGTCAACCGATCGTGGAAGCAAACCCTCGGCTACAGCGATGCGGAGATCGACCGGCTGCGGGTCTGGGACGTGGCCCGCGGTGGCCGGGAGGAAGAGGACAGCAGCGTCGTCCAAAGCATTCTGGCGGACGACGGACGAGGGCGTTTTGAGGCCGTCTTCGTCACCAAGGACGGGGAAGAGATCCCGGTGGAAGGCAATGTCAATTGCCGCTACGAGGACGGCTTACCGGTGGCGACGCGGGGCATTTTCCGCGACATCACGGAACGCAAAGTCTACGACCGCATGACGCAAGATTTCATCTCCACCGTCAGCCACGAGCTGCGCACACCGCTAACCTCGATCATCGCCTCCCTCGGTTTGTTGGAGAGTGGCCGCTTGAACCGTCCGGAGCGCATCCAGGAGCTGGTATCCATCGCCCTGCGCAACGGCAACCGCCTGTTGCAGCTGATCAATAATCTGTTGGATCTCCAGAAGCTGTCGGCCAAGAAGCTGGTTTTCCGCTTTGACGAGGTCAACGTCGAGACCTTCTTGCGGGAGGCCGTGGAGGGGATCCGATCCTTCGCCGACAGCTATGACGTCAAGCTGCGCTTGGAGGGGGCGTCGGAGGAGCTCTGGTTTGTCGCCGACTTCGATCGTTTGGTGCAAGTGCTCGACAACCTGCTGTCCAACGCCATCAAGTTTTCCCCTAGCGGGGCGCCGGTCTTGATCCAGGTGCAGGCCGATGAGGAGTGGGTGACGGTCAGCGTGCGCGATCGCGGGCCGGGCATTCCGGAGGCATTCCGCAGCCGCCTCTTCGAGCGTTTCAGCCAGCTCGAGTCGTCCAACTCACGGCGAAGCGGTGGCTCAGGGCTCGGCCTGAGCATCGTCCAGGGGCTGGTGCAGGGCATGCAAGGCAACATTCGGTTGGAGACGGAAGTGGGGAAGGGAAGCGTCTTTCACGTCGCCCTGCCCCGTTGTCGAAGTGGCGACGCCGCGCCACGTTGACGCTCCTTGGGGGCGCTGGTAAGCTGCTCCGCATCCGCAGCAAGTCTTGAGTTATCAGCCGGTCCAATCCCATCCGCATGTCTTAACCGATCAGCGAGACGTATCTTGATTGTCGACAAGAATCACATTGGCAATATGACGGTCCTCAGTGTCGAGGGCATCATCAAATTGGGGCAGAGCGCCGAGTTCCTGGCCGAAAACCTAAAACGGGCCCTGGAGGCCGATGACGGACACGTGATCGTCGATCTCACCAAGATCAATTACATCGATTCCACGGGCATCGGTGAGCTGGTGGCCTATCTCGGCCGTTTTGGGATGATGGACCGTAAATTCATCCTGGTCAATCCCTCGGAGCGGGTGCGTAAGCTCTTGAAAGTGGCGCAGCTCGACTCCCTGTTCACGATCTACGACGATCTCGACAGCGCCGTGGCGGCGGAGGCCTCCAAGGCGTCTTGAGGCTTCCGCTCCCAGCTAGGGGATCCGCTGGGTCATACCGCCGGATCGGTGCGTAAGGGAAGCTCGTAACAAACCGCTTCGCCGGCATTGCGCAACAGCAAATGGCGACCCGCCAGGGCCGGAGTGTTCCAGCTCTTGTCCCCCAGGGCGTGGAAACGCCCCAGCTCACGGTGCTCTGAGGCATCCGCCGCCACCAATACCACCTCCCCCTTCTCACTGAGAATCAGCAGGTGACCGTCCACCAGCAGCAGCTGCCCGTGGCCGTAGCGCCCTTTTTTCCAATGGCGCTCACCGGTCTCCGCATCGAGGCTCACCAGGACGCCGTCGTCGAGGCCGAAGACGGCGCCGTCGTGGCTCACCATGTTGGTGAACTTGGCCTTCATGCGCCGGCTTTCCCAGACGATCTCCGGCGCTAGGGTCGCGCCGTCGCTGGACCGTCGGAAGCGGATGAGCTGGGAGCCGATGCCATAGCCGCTGGAGATCAGCAGGCGATCGTCCCCGAGCAGCAGGGGTTGCGCCACGTTGGGCTGTTGACCCGGCCAGTCGATTCGCCACAGCAAATCACCCCGCTGGGGATGGTGTCCCGAGACGCCGCCCAGATGACGGACGACAACTTGCCGTTGTCCCAAGATCTCCATCACGGCGGGGGAGGCATAGGCGGCGGGATCGTCTCCGGCCTGCCATACGGGCTCGCCGCTGAGGGCGTCGTAGGCGGCGACGGAGTGCCCCTGTGGGCCGCCGGGGGCGACGATCACCAGCCCCGCTTCGATCAGCGGTGATCCCGCGTAGCCCCATTCAGGGGGTGTCGCGTCGTGCTCTTGCACCAGGTTGCGTTGCCAGTGAAGCTCCCCGGTTTGCAGATCCAAGCAGCTCAGCACTCCGCCGCTGCCCAGGCTGTAGACGCGGTCCCCGTCGACGGTCGGCGTGGCCCTGGGGCCGTTGCCGCCGATGACCGATTCGAAGGTCCCCGGATAATGGAAAACCCACACCAGCTCGCCGCTTTCCAAGTCATAGCGCACCACCGCTTCTCGATCCCCCCGCTGCTCTTGGGTCAAGAGTGCGGAGCCGACCACCGCGAAGGACGACCAGGCATCGCCCACCGGTTGGCGCCACAGCTCTTTGGGGGGCTGCGCCTGCCAATCGGTGGCCAGGTGGACGTTGGGCACCACGGCATTGCGCTGTGGGCCTAAGAACTGAGGAAAGTCGGTGGCCGTGGGCTCGACGGCGTCGGCCACTTGCCGAGCATCGCTCTGCGGTGCAGCGCCACCCCAGCGCCACCTGACATCGGGGATCAGGTCGCCGCTGACGCCGCGGATCTCAAACAGCGCTATCAGCAGGACCGCCAGGAGAGTCAAGGCGACACCGAGGCGGGCGCGCAAGCGACCGGGCAGCCGCGAGAAGAGAAGCAGCCAAAGCACCAGGGCGATGATCATCAAACCCACCACCATGAGCGTCGGAACGACCCGGTCCTGAAGTTGGCTCGCTTCGCCCAGCCAGATGAAACCAAGGCGGACCCCCGCCACCAGCAGGATCAGCGCCGCTGGCCACCAACGGAGGCCTCGATTTGATGTCTGGCCGATGGAGTTTGTCATCTTCGTCTCGCTCATCTTCGTCTGGCTCGCGGAGTTGTCTCTCGGATGCATCACCCCGGTGGGGGCAGAGAAGGTTGGCTAGGTGGGGCGAAAACGTAGCACCATACCGGCGCCGACGGCCGCCAGGGCGAGGCCGACGTAGAACATGGCTTCCGGGGCGTTCTTCGGCTTGTGCCACAGCATGCTGATCAGGGCGTTGACGATGGGGGCACCGGCAAAAACCAGGGGCGCCACCACCAGGGGCGTGCCGCCGGACTTGAGGGCGAGGATGACGCAGAGGGCCCCCGCCGCCCCGGCAATACCGGCGATGGTGGCGAATTTAACTCCGTCGGGGGTGAACTCGAAGGGCTCCAGCTTGGGTCCCGCCATCAAACCGAGGGGGATGACCACGGCGGTGAAGAAGTAGGCCACACCGACACAGAGGAAGGCCCGCAGGGCGCCCCCCTTGAGCAGGGTTTGACCATGGTGCATCAGGGGAACGTAGGTTCCCCACGAGACGACTGCTCCGACGACGAACAAAAGCCATAGCTTCATGACGGTCTCCTGACGTTGAGCTTGGGACAGGGTAGATGGGAGATAGGTGTTGGATGCGGATCGAGATGTTGAGCCACGGCCACCATCGGAGGTTCAGCGCTCCGCTTTGAGGGCCGGCAACAAAGGCGTATTGAGGGCCGCCCAAGCGGCCAGTGAGCATGCGGTCAGGGCGAAGGCGAGGATACCACCGAGGGTCAGACCGAGGGCGCCCCACGGCACACTTTCGGCATGGGCCAGCAGATTCGACAGGGCGGTGAGAAGTGCCGCCAAGGTGCCGATGGCCAGCCCGACGATGAGAAGCCAGGCGTTCTCAGCGATGATCAGCAGCAGCAATTTGGAGCGCCCAAAGCCGAAGGCCCTGAGGGCGGCGAGCTCTCCTCGTCGTTCGATGGCGCTGCGCAGCAGGACGATGGCCAGCCCCAAGGTGCCGAGCAAGAGTCCGAGACCACCCAGGCTGCGAAACGTCGACAGGTACGTGTTCTGCACCAAGTGGAAGGACTCCAATTTTTCCGCCGTGCCGACGGCGTCGAAGCCGTAGTCTTCGAGATCTCGCTCCAGGGCGGGGCCCATGGCTGCGGCTTGTTCTGCCGGGGCGTCGAACAGAAAGTACGACCAGCCCGCCAAAGACGGAAAGTGGGTCAGCAGGTGATCCTCGGAGATCAACAGCTCACTCTGGAAGATGCTGGTCGCCAAGGTGGCGACCAGTCGGAGCCGGATGGTCTCGCCGGCCCCGTTCTCCATCATCAAATCCTCGCCCAGGCCGAGCTTCAGAATGTAGGTCATGGAATTGAAGTCGCCGATCACCGGGATCACCGGCGTGCCGTCGTCGGCCTCGGTGATCGGTGCCTCGAGAAGCCGCCAGGGCTCGTCGCTGTCCACCAGGGTCGACTGGAAACGGAAACCTCCCCGTTCCACCAACTCCGACGGCACCCCCAAGAGACGGGGTTGACGGGGCTGATAGAGATTGAGACAGCTGGTGTCGTCCCCCGGCAACAGGCGCATGGCATAGGCTCGGCTGTCGGCGGGTAGGGAGGCGTCGGCGACCCCCAGCTCGAAGCGTCCGGCGGCTGAGTTGAGATCCTGCTGCAGGGGAATGTCCGTCTCGGCCAGCAGGCTGAAGCCCCCCGTCCCGGATTCCCGTCCCAGCTCGGTGACACTGAAATCCTGTTCGAAGGCGGCCACGGTGACGATCATGAAGGTGGCGGAGGCCACCAGGATGGTCGACAGCAGACTGCGTCCCCGGTGGCGAGCCGCGTTGGCCACCGCCATGCGCAGCAAGGCGGTGGGCCCCGGCGGGCCGAGACGCCGGCCCCCCTGCCGCTGCCCCAAACGGCTGGCGAAGAGGGCCAGCAGACCCACCAGCAGGGCACAACCGGCGGCGGCATAGAGGAAGGGGTGGTGATCCTGCAGCATAGCGACCAGGCCACAGACCAGGCTGAGCAGCAGGGCGACGGCCGCGGTGCGCCGGCTGGCGCGACCGGCATGGGTGGCCGGTGGGCTCGAGACGTGGCGCAAGAGGGCGGGAATCGCCGTTCCCCGCAGCCGTCGCAGCCGCCACCAGATGGTGGCCAGGACGATCAACATGGAAGCGACGCCACCGGCCACCAAGGTCAACGGCGAGAGGTGGAGATCGAGTCGTGAGGTGCCGACGGCGGGAAGCCACCAGGTGCGCAGACCGTGCATCATCAGCGTTGCATAGACAACGGCGCCGCCCATACCGACGAGGGCCCCCAGACCGGCCAGGACAGCCCCTTCGGCCAACAATTGTCGAGCCACCTTAGCGTCGCTGAAGCCGACGGCCCGTAAGAGCCCCACCTCGGAGGCCCGGCGTTCGACCCCGAGGCTGAAGAGCAGGGCCACCAGGAGGGCGGCCGACAGGATGAGGAAAAAGCTGAAGCCGATGAACAGACCGCTGAAATCGGTGGCCCCGCCGGAGGCCTCCAGGGCCAGCTCCTTGACCGGGCGGAAACCCAGGCCAAAGGCTTGGAGCGGCAGGCCTTGCACCAAACCATGCCGCAGGGAGGCGTCGAGGTCCTGCAACCTTTGTCCGGGCAACGTTGGATCGGGCGACAACCGGCCGTCGGCGGGACGGAAGCGCAGGGAGGTCAGGTCACCCCAGCGATTACGCCACAGTCGGCGGCCCTCGTCGAGGTTGAGAAATGCCTTGGGGGTGCCCCGGTGAACATCCCAATAGTCTTCGTCGACGGGGCGGATGGCTTGCAGGTCGATGGGAAAGGGGGGATCCCAATCCGCCATGTTGTCGTTGCCGGCGATGCCGGGATATTCCTGGGTCAGCAGAGGATCGGCCGCCAAACCCTCGAAGGCCAGCACCGCGGCAAGCCGCTTGCGGGTCGATTCGAGGCGCAGCTCCTCGCGCTCACCGACGACAAAATAGGTCAGCTCGATCTCGTCCCCGGGGGCCGCCTGCAACTGCTCCGCGGCCCAAGGATTTAGCAAGATCTCGTCGTCTCCAAGGCCGGTGATGGAGGCGCCGTCGACCGTCGCCCAGGGGCCGAAGGCGTTGGCGACGGCCGGGTCGAGGGCGCTGACCGTCGAGTAGGGCACCCTCCGATCGCCGTGCCGCAGCTCATTGACCAGGTAGGTGAGCACCGGCAGCACCGTGGCACCCGCCGCCGCCGCTTGCCGTTGGGCCAGCGCTTCGAGGCTTGGGTCGAGGATGTACTCCTGCGATTGCAGCAGGAGGGTGTCACCGACCGGCTCCAGCTCGAGGGCCAGATCCTCCAAATGAAGCTTCTGGCGCAGCAGGGAGTCCAGCTCTTGGGCAAGCTCCGCGCCGTCCCCCGGCCGGCCCTGGGAGACCAACAGGCTATTGACTTTGCCTTCCTGATCGAGGGCCTTGGCGAGGCGCCGGTGATCGACGAAGACATTGAAGGCCGTGCCTTGGTGGGTGGTGAGTGAAAACTGCCCTAGCCCGGTGTCGGGGATGATGGCGGCCACCTTCATCCTCACCTTGCCGACGACGTTGCCCGTGTCTTTGCGGCTCAGCAGCGAGCCGTCGGGAACCTCGCTGATGCGTTGCAACGAGAAGAGGAGATCGTCCCCCTCCTGGGCTCCCAAGGCTTCCGCCAAGGCCAGGTTGATCACCGCCGGAGGAAAGATACCGCCCTCAGCGCTCAGCATGGGCGCCAGGTCACCGCCATCGAAGAGGCGGAGAAAAGGCTCTCCGACCCCCGCCAGCGATACCTCCGAGGCCCGGGACCGGGAGCTGACGTGCTGGCAGCTGCCCTGCAACAGAATGGCCGGTGCGACGCTGGCGAAGGACTCCTGGAAGGCTGCTTCAGAGGCCAGCTCATCGGCCAGCTGCGGGCGAAAGAAGCGTTGCCCCGCCAAGGCCTGATCGATGCCCCCCAAGCGCTCGAGGGTCAAGTCCCGCAAGCTGCCCCGTACCGAATCTCCCACCAGCAGGGCGCCGGTCAGCACCGCCGTGGCCACCGCGGCACCGGCGACGACCGCCGTATTCATCCGCCAGTGGTGGATCAGAGCTCGTAACATAGACCCTCCCGCAGCTCGAAGCGTCGGCCAAAGGTGGCGGCCAGCTCCAGACTGTGGGTGACGGCAATGTAGATGGTGGGCTCGCTGCTGTGCAACTCCATCAGCAACTCTCCCACCGCCCCCGCCGTGCCTTGGTCCAGGCTGCCGGTGGGCTCGTCGCAGAGCAACAGGGTGGGACGATTGATCAAGGCGCGGGCCACCGCCACCCGTTGGCGCTCGCCCCCCGACAACTCAGCCGGACGATGCTCCAGGCGATGCTCCAGCTGGACGCGCCGCAAGAGCTCTTGGGCCCGCTGGCGAGAGTCCTGGCCGTCGTTGAAGGCCAAGGTGGGCAGCAGCACATTCTCCAGCACCGAATACTGGGGTAATAGGTAGTGCTCTTGGAAGACGAAGCCGATGGTGCGATTGCGAAAGCGGGCCAGCTCACGTTCGGAGAGAGCAAACGGTTGCTGGCCGTTGATGACGATCTCCCCGGAGGTCGGTTGATCCAGGGTGCCGAGCATCTGCAACAGGGTGCTCTTGCCGGAGCCGGAAGGGCCGGTGATGGCCAAGGACTCTCCCGCCTGCATCTCGAAATCGATCCCCTTGAGGATCGCCAGGGGACCGGCGGCGGTGGGGAATTCCTTGAATACCTGGCGCACCTGCAGCTGGACATCGGAGGTTGGGTGGTGAGCGGACGGGGGGCTCGGCGACGGTGTATCTTGGCTCAAGGGTCTCTCCCTGCGCGGGGTGCTTCCTCGATCTGATCGGCCAGGAAGCTGGGGATTGGAACCGGGGTCAAGGCGCCTCCCTCCTTGGGGTAGGGCGTTCCGAGGACGCAGCAAATACAGCTGATTTTGCCCTCCGCCACCAGGCGCTCGCCACAGGTGAAACGAAATCCGTAGGTCAGGGCGCGACGCCCCTTGCGGAGGACCTGCACCTCGATGTCCAAGACGTCATCGAGGCGTACCGGGCTGCGATATTCACAGGCGACGGACACCCGAGGCCATCCGATGTGTTGACCTTCGTGCTCGAAGTGGGCGCTGCTGCCGAGGGCCCTTTGGAACTCGTGCTCAGCGGTCTCCATGAAGACAAAGAAACGGGAAAAATGAACGATGCCCGCCATATCGGTGTCGGCAAACTCGATGCGGCGCTGGGTGTGGAATGAGTGCATAGGCAGCTGGCGTTCCTCGCAGTGCATAGGGGATGGCGCAGTCGGATGACGTAAAGGCCGTGCTCAAGCGGCTTTGGACGAAGCCGTCAGACGATAGTACAAGCTCAGCACCTCGTCGGCCATGGCTTCTTCATTGAACTGTGTCAGGGCCGCCTGGCGACCGGCTGCGCCCAGACGCCGACGGCCTTCGGGATCGTCCACCAGGCGCCGTAGCCCCTGGGCCAACGCCTCGGCGTTGTCCGGGGCCACCAGGATTCCCCCGCCGGTGGCCTCGATCCACTCGGGGAAGGCGCCGTGGTCCGGTTGCACCACCGGGATACCGCTGGCCAAGGCCTCGAGGATGGAGAGACCCTTGGGCTCCCGGTAGATGGTCGGCAGGGAGAAGACATCGAGGCTTTGCAGAAACTGTATCTTCCCCTGGCGGTCCACCTCGCCGACGAAGTCCACCAGGGGATCGATGCCCCAGGCGCTGACCCGCTGCCGCTGCGTCTCGTAGTACTCACGATCCTTGTTGCCCAGGTAGCCGGCGATGCGCAATCGCACCGAGCCTGCGGGGAGTTGCTGGGTCAGGCGATGGAACGCCTCGAGCAGCAGATGGATACCCTTCTCCGGGGCAAAACGTCCAAGGCTGCCGAGGATCACCGGCCCGGCCTCCGGGCGCCAGGGCGGCGGTGGGAAATCCTGGGTGCGAATTCCCAAGCGGGCCAGGTGGATGCGCTCCGAGGGGATGCCGAATTCTCGGCTCATGGTTGCGGCGTAGTAGCGGTTGGGGGCGGTGAAGGCGTCGACGTCGAGGGCCCGTTCCGCCAAGGTCTGTCGCACCCGGCTGAACCAAGGCTCCACGAGCTCGTCAAAGAAGAGATCTTCCCCCGACAGGGAGGCGACAACGGGTACCCCCAGGCGATCCTTGATCTGCCGGGCGAAACCGGCGAACAGGGAATGGGAGAGGTGCACCACGTCCGGTTGCAGGATCTCCTCCAGCCACTGCACCAATTTCTCCAGCTCCTTTTTCTGTAGACCTTCTTCCCCCCGCAACATCGACCAGGTCAAGGCCCCGAGATCGTGGGCATCGGTGGAGGCGCTGAAACGGGAGACGAAGCGCAGCAGGCGGCGATTGTCCAGCAGGCGATCGAGAATGCGGGGGGTGTGGCGGAAGAACGACAGCTTTTGTTGCAGGTAGACGTTGACGGCACCAAAAAAGATGTGGTCATTGGCGACGCTCGTCTCGTCCGTCCGCATGGGCGTGTAGGTGGGGGTGAGGGACACCTCGTGTCCCCGCTCGATGAGGGCCGCAGCCAGGGTATTGTCGTGCATGCAGGTGCCGCAATACATGCCGGCGGCACCGGCGGTGATGTAGGCGATTTTCATCGTCGGGCCTTCAGGGTACTCGGCTCAAGGGCTGGCCGGCACGCCGTCGCTGGAGGTGCTGACCTCGTCGGGCGGGGCCGCCCTGCCGCTGTCGTCGGCTGTTGCATCTTTCACCGACCCCATGGCGGTCGCCGGGGATTCGCCGTCGGCGGTGGTCATCTCCCCCAGCCAAGCCTGCAAATCCTCGAACAGGCTGCTGAAGTCTTGATCGATGACATCCCCCTGAAGAATCAGGATGATGGGAATGCGGTGCTGTGGATGCTTGTGGAGGAAACGGCCGAAGCTGAATCCCTTGGTGTAGAAGGCATAGACCAGGCGGCGAAAGGCGTCCATTCCGTTTTTGAAACGCTCGCCATAGGCACTCAATCGATCGGCGGTCAAGTCGTCGTCGGCCAGGGCGGGCAACAGGGTGTCGGCCGCCAGCTCGCCGGAGCGCAGGGCCAGGAGGACGCCGGAGGAGTACATGGGGTCGAGAAAACCACAGGCGTCCCCCACCAACATCCAGCCATTGCCCGCCACTTGCTCTGAGACATACGAGAAGTCGTTGAGCACATGCACCGGGGAGCAACGGCTGGCCCGCTGCAGGCGGGGCACCAGGCCGGGACAGCGCTGGATCTCTTCCTCGAAGGTGGCCTCCGGGTTGCCTTGGCGACCCTTGATCAAATAGTCGATGGGGCCCACCGTGCCGACGCTGACCCGATTGTCCGGCAAGGGAATGTACCAGAACCAAGAATTCTGCTCTTCCGTGTGCAAGATCAAGGTGGCCCCTTCGTCGATGCCGGGATCCCGCAGGCCATCTTCATAGTGGGCGAACATGGCGGCCATGCGCAGACAGGGGTCTTGGCGTCGCAGGCCGAGCTTGCGGGACAACAGGGCGCGCTGGCCGCTGGCGTCGATCACCACCTTGGCCAGCAGGTCGCGGCTCTCCCGGCCGTCGTCCACCCGTTGCAGTCGCACGCCATAGGCCCGATCGCCATCGAACAGCACCTCCCGCACCTGGATGCCCTCGAAGGCTTCGACCCCTTGTCGGCGAGCGTTGTCCAGCATCATCTGGTCGAACTCGCTGCGCAGCACCTGCCAGGTTTGCGACCGTTCCGATTCATCGATCTCCCTAAAATAGAAAGGATCGCTGGCCCTGCCGCGGCCGGAATAGAACTGCACGCTGTGTTTTTCGGTGAAACGGCTCTGCCGCAGCACCTCCAACATGCCGAGGCGCCGTAGGGTGTCGTAGGTGGCGGGAATCAGGGATTCGCCGACCTTGAAGCGGGGAAAGACTTCGCGCTCCAACAACAGGACGCGGTGGCCCTGTTGGGCCAGTAGGGTCGAGATGGTGCAGCCTGCCGGACCACCACCGATGACCACGGCATCGTAGGGGGCGTCCCCGTTCTGCGGCAGATCACCGTCTGGAAGGTCACCGGGAGGCGGAGCTGAAGGGCTGCTCTGCTGCATCTTGATTCCTCGTAGGTTATAACGCCCCGGGGGCGTGGCGCGGCGTGGGCGCGATCTCAGGTATAGCGGGTGTTCTGATACTCGGGGGCGTAGAACTCGGGCAGCAGGGAATCCACTTGCAGCAGCCCTTGACGGGTCAGCTGGACTTGCCCGGCTGCGTCGTCGATCTGCAACATCTGGCGTGTCTCGAGGCGCTCGAAGGCCGCTCCGAAGTGGGTCAGGGGATCGATCTGGAACTTGTCGCGGAAGTAATCGAGATTGAGCTCGCCCAATTTCATCTGCAGGATCAGCTCGCGGGTCAGCTGCTCGGTTGGTGCCGTGGCGAAGGCCCGTCCGAGGGGCAGCTCGCCGGCCTCCAAGCTTTCGAGATAGCCGTTCCAAGAAGCGCTGTTCTGGCAGTGCACCCCCGACAAATGACCAAAGGAGGCCACCCCGGTGCCCAACAGGTCCGCTCCATGCCACAGGGAATCACGGTAGGCAAAGCGGCTGCTCTTTTCCTTGCCGGGCCGACGTTTGACCAGCGTGTAGGCGCTGGAGATCTCGTAGCCGGCCGCCCCCATGGTCTCGATGGCGTAGTCGTTCCAGGCACGTTTGGTGGCCCAATCGGCCACCGGCGAGGAGCCACCGGAGAGGATGCCCTGGGAGTAGACGGTGTTGTAGGGGAGCTCCATTTGGTAAATGGTGACGCTGTCGGGGTCGAGATCGATGGTCTTGGCCACCGTATCCCGCCAGGTATCCCAGGTCTCGCCTACCATGCCGGCGATCAAATCCATGTTCACTTGATCGAAGCCTTGGGCCTGAATCCACGGCAGGCAGCGGTCGATTTCCTTGGTGACATGGGCGCGGCCGTTGTTGCGCAGGATCTCGTCGTCGAAGTTTTCCACCCCGAGGCTGAGACGGGTGACACCGATTTCCCGGTAGGCGGCAACCTTGGACTCGGTCAAGGTGCCCGGCTCGCATTCGAAGGTCACCTCTTCGACGGCGTCCCAAGGCATGGCGGTCTTGATGCGCTGCAACAGCTCATGCAAATGCTTGACCGCGATATACGAGGGGGTGCCGCCGCCGAAATATACAAAATTCAGGGGCCGTCCGGCGATCGCCGGCTGGGAGCCGTAGATCTCCACCTCGCGGGCCAGGGCGTCGAGGTAGCGCTGGATCTGCTCGGCGTTTTTGTCGGTGTAAACCCGGAAGTAGCAAAACTTGCAGCGCTTGCGACAGAACGGAATGTGGAGATACAGCCCGAGGGCCGGAGGGTTGGGACGCGGCGTCTCCAAGAGCTCCCGATAGGTATCCAGGGAATCGTCCCGCCAAGCGGAGAATGGGGGGTAGTTGGAGACAAAGACGCTGCCGACGGCCGTGCCCTTCGGGGGCTCGATGGTCGGACTGGCGGCGTCGCCGTCTTGTGGCGTAGTCGAGGGGTTGGAAGTCATCGCGTCGCTCCTTGGGATGATGTCGCTGGCTGGGCAAAACAGTAGACGGTGCCGCGGTCGGTGCTGATCACCAATCGTTGGTCGGCGATGGCGGGGGAGGCGGTGAAGCTGTCGCCGGTTTCGAAGCGCCAGAGCTCTTTGCCGTCGGCCAGGGCAAAGGCCAGCAGAGCGCCGGTTTTGTCGGCCACATAGACCCGCCGGTCGACGATCACCGGGGAGGAATCGATACGGGCTCGGGAGGTGTAGGTCCATGCTTCTTGGCCGCTTTTGCGGTCGAGGGCATGGACTGTCTTGTCGCGTCCCCCGAGGATGACGCGATCCTCACTGACCGCTGCCGACGCATAGTAGGGGAAGGCCCGTTGCTCATTCTTGTAGGTCCAGGCCACCTTGCGCTGCTCCAGGTCGATGGCCAAAATCTGTGCCTCGAAGTTGCCGACATAGACCTTGGATCCATACACCGCAGGGCTGGCGGCGACATAGCCGCCCAAGGGAATGCTCAACGTCTCGGCGCCACTGGTGGCGTCGATCAGCCGTAGGTGACCGTCACAGCCGGTGGCCGTCACTTGACCGTCGACGACGGCGGGGGTGCCGTGCACGTAGCCGTCGGTCTCCACCTTCCACTGGACGGTGCCATCTTCGGGCGAGAGGCTGTAGATGTAGTTGTCATAGGATCCGAAAACGACGTTGCCGGCCGCCATGTTGGCGGAGCTGGAGATGCCCGCCTCGGTTTCGAAGCGCCAGACCTCTTTGCCGGTCCCGGCCTCGAGGGCGTGGAAAATGCCGAGCTCGTCTCCGAAGTAAACCCGTCCGCCGTGCACCAGGGGCGAGGATTTGATTTCCTCCCCGGTGTCATAGGACCAGATCTCTTTACCGGTGGCCGCATCGAGAGCAAAGAATTTGCCGTCGAGACCGGCGATGAAGACTTTGCCGTCGACCATGGCGGCGGTGGACTCGCTGCCGCCATCGATCTCGAAGGTCCAGATGGGCTCCAGCTCGAGGCCCAGGGGACCGGCCACCCCCTGTTGCTGGGGGCCGCCCCGAAACTGCGGCCAGCTGTCCGCCCAGGTGAGGCCAGCGGGCAGGAGAAGCAGGCCGCAGAGGAGGAAACGGAAGCTCCAAAGACGAAACAAGGTGGCCACGATCGGCTCCCCAAGGCGACGGGTGATCGACGTTCGTTGAGGCATCATAGGGCGTCCCGGTAGAGTTGTTGCAGATCTTCCCGAGCCACCGACCTGGGGTTGAAATGGGCCGTCCACTGGCCGACGGCTTCCTCGGCCAGCTGCGCCAGCATGTGCTCTTCGACGCCGCAGCTGGAGAGCCTCAGCGGCAAGCCGGCCCGCCCCTGCAGACCACTGACCCGTTCCGAGAGGCGTTGCCCATGGGGTGGCAGGTCCGGGTTCGACGGTTGGCCATTGAGGCCTGCGGTTTGCAGCAGCTCGCCGTAGAGGTGATCGACTTCCCGGGCGTTGAAGCGGATGACGTGCGGCAACATCAGGCCGACGGCGGTGCCGTGGGTGAGGTCGTAGTGAGCCGTCAACGGATTGGCGCAGGAATGGGCGGCCCCCAGCATGGAAGCCTCGATGGCGGCGCCGCCGAGATGCGCCCCCAGCATCATCTTGCCACGGGCTGTCGGGTCCGCCGGATGGTCGAGGAAGGTTTCGAAGCTGGACTCGATGAGCCGCCAGGCTTCGCGGGCAAAAAGCTGACTGACCGGATTGCGACGTCGGGTGACAAAACTCTCGAGGGCGTGGGAGAGGGCGTCCATGCCGGTCACCGCGGCCACTTCCCGCGGCATGCTGGAGACCAGGCGGGGATCGAGGATGACGGTGTGAAAACGTGCCTTGCGGTCGCCACAGGCCATTTTGACATGGCTCTCGGCTCGCGAGATCAAAGCAAAGCGCTGCCCCTCGCTGCCGGTGCCAGCGGTGGTGGGAATGCCGATGGCGGGCAACATCGGCTGGCTCGCCCGGCCGTCCCCCCAGTAATCTTCCATCTTGCCACCGTTGGTGTAGAGGAAATTGATGCCCTTGGCGCAGTCCATGGAGCTGCCGCCGCCCAGGCCGACGAGCAGATCGGGACGATGCCGCTGCGCCGCCTCGACACCGAGGGCCACATGCTCGGTGGTGGGGTTCTCGGCCACGCCGTCGAACACCGCGACCTCGAGGCCCGCCTCTTCGAGGCAGCGGCGCGCCGCCCCGGCGTGCCCTGCCACCTCGATTCCTCGATCGGTCACCAGCAGGGCCCGGCGGCCGAGCCCTTGGGCCAGCACACCGAGCTCCGCTAGGCGGCCTTCACCGAAGACGACATGGATGCCGCCCAGGTCGACCTGCCAACTATTTTCATCAAACTCTGGTGCCAAGTGGTGCATATGGATTGCCCTTCGGCTTCACTTACGGAAAGCGAAGGATGTTGTTCTCTTGTTTCTGGAGACAGTTACAGGCCTTTTACGGCCAGGAAGGGAAAGTTGATCAAGAGGCTTGACGGTCCAACTGGAAGGCCCTCTGTTGAAAGAGGTGATCGAAGAGATTTCCCTCGTGGGGTTGATCCCAGGAGATGCGGAAGGTCGGAATGGGGCCCAAATTGAGGCGATCGATATGGGGTGAGGTCAACGCCTGGCCGAGAAATTCCGGGTCCTCCGAGACAATCGAAGCGATCAGCGACGGCCCCATTCGCCCCAGCAACTCGTCGCTCGGTGCCTCGACGACGCTGACGAAAGGAAAGCCGTACTCTGCGGCCGCCAGAGGATGGTCGGGGTCCGTGCAGTAAATCACCGTCGGCAGCAAGAAGGTGCAACCGCCGGCTTCGGCGACCCGGCTCCCTGTCCGATATTTTGCCGTCAAGTCTTCGGCGCCCGGCTGGTGCAATTGCTGATCGATCATCTCGGAGATCGCCTTGGCCACCTCGGGATTGGGGAAGGCGGCCAGCTGTGCCTCTGGATCGTCTAGGGGACGGGCCTCGATGGTGGCCAGCTGACGGGCTAGGGCAGCCGCCAGCTGCGGCCCTTGCTCGACGGTCCAAACCCCCGAAGCGTTGATGCAGGAGCGTCCGCCATTGGCGGTCACCGAGTTGGCCATGAGATCGAGATACTCCGGCCAGCGGCGGGCGGTGTCGGGCCCCAAGACGATCTTCGACCAGCCGGGGCCGTGCAATTGCACTTTGCCTTGGCCCTGCCAGCTCTTGACGGTCTTGGCATCGCCGAAAAACAGCGATCGCCCGGTCCGCAGCAGCACCTCGGCGACACCGCCATGGTGGGTGGGGTAGAGGGAGAAGGCCTCCTTGGGGCAGCCGGCGGCGATGAAGGCGGCGGCGATGCGATACGGCGTCCATGGCTCGGCGCTACCGGGCTTCAGGACCAACGGAGTGCGCAGCGGGATGGCCGGAATCCACAGGTTGTGCACTCCGGGGGAATTGTTGGGCAGAATGGCACCCAGGGTATCGCTCTGCCGCAAGTAGCTCAGTTGACGGCCGTCCTGCAAGCCGTAGCCGTCTTCCAGCACGCTCAAGTCCAGGCCCCGGGTGAGGCCGTCGAGCACCTTTTCGATGCCGCCCAGAAAGCCGACGATTTTGCCTAGATTCTGCCGCCCCATGGCCACCGGCATGCCCGCTGTGGCGGCCAGGCAGCTCAGGTACTCCTCAGGGCCCTGGGTGCCGTCGCCGAGGGGTAGCTCGGCTTCCGCCATCAGCTCACCCGCCCGGTGACAAATATCGATCAGCTGGCTGACGGAGAGCTCTTCGAGACGCTGCCGGTTGGCCTTGGCATGGCGCAGGTCACGGGCGATTTGGCCCGGCAGGGCTTGGCTCATTTCGCCGAGTTGCTCGCCATTGCGGATATCGATCAGAGGCTGTTTTTGTAGGCTGTAATGCGGCGTGCCGGCTCTCAGGATGGGTAATTGAAGCATCATGGGTCCCTGGTTCTTCGATGGTCTGGTGGCCAGTAGCTCGGGTGAGCGTTTGCTGGTGCGCGGTCGGCGGAGAGCTGCTCGAAAGAGCGAAGAGCTTCCCAGCGACGAGAAACCCGTTGCCCTAGGATGATTTCGCCTCGAATCTCAGACTGGATTGGACAACCCAGGCAATCTCACCCCTCAAGTGTAGCGATCCCATCCGGGGATCTCCAGTGAGCAAGGGGGCGCGCCTGTCAGGAACCTGTAAAGATCGAACCGTTGCTCCGCTCCCTGCCTCCGCGCCGGGCGGTTGTGGCTCTGCCTGCGGCTCGCTGAGCGGAGCGATCTTGTGCACGGACGTTGGGCTTGGCGTTGGCGGGGCGGTGGGCAGAGGTTTGGCTCTCAGTCCTCGTCCCGCTTTTTGGATAGGTAACGGCTGCTGGCGATCACCTGAAAGACAGCCAACAAACCAGCCACCACCCAGCCGACGAGGCCGAAGGTCGACAAAAGACCGTCGTCGCTGGCCAACCGGTCGGCGAGCACCAAGATGGCCGAGCCCACCATCAGGGCGGCGATGATCAGCGAGCCGGCGATGTTGCGGCTGGCGTGCTCGAGGGTGGCCGTCAGGCGATCGAGGCCTTGGTGCTCGAGCCGGACGATCAGGTTGTTGCGCCGGACTCGGTCGAGAAACAACCGAATCTCAGTCGGCAAGTCCTCCGCCAGGCTGGCGAATTCGGTCAGGCTCCCCAGCAGCCGGTCAGCCATCGCCCGGGGTCCGTACCGTCGCATGACCAGGCGGTCTATGTGAGGCCGCACATGGGCCACCAGGTCGAATGTGGGATCGACCTCTCTACCCACCGCGATGATCGTCGTGATCGCCTTGATCAGAAAGATGAGGTCGCTTGGGCAGCGCACTCGATACTTGCGGAAGAGCTCGAAGAGGCCATCCAGGAGAGCGCCTAGATCCAACTGCTCCAGGGTCGAATCGTGAAGGCTGGAGACGAGAGCTGCCACGTCGAGGCGAAAGGCGCGGTCGATGGCCAGGGCCGGGTCCGCTGCGGCCAGCTTGATGGCGGCCCTGACAACGGCTTCCAGATCTTCCGACGCCACCGCCGCGACGAGGTCCGCCAATTGATCTGAAGTGCCCCGGTCGATACGCCCGGTCATGCCGCAATCGATGAAACAGATCTTCTCTGCCGGCAGAATGAAGATATTTCCCGGGTGGGGGTCGGCGTGGAAGAAACCGAGCTCGAGGCACTGCTTGAACACTGCATCAGCGCCGCGTTCGACGATGGTGCGCTTTTGTCGCGGGCTCAGGTCTTGGAGGGAGATGCGAGAAAGGAGCTGGCCCTTGATTTCCTCGAGGGCCAAGACACTGCGCGTCGTGGCCTGCCAGAAGACCTGGGGAAAAGAGACAAAAGGGTCGTCGGCGAAGTCCCGTGCCAAGCGCTCGGTGGCCTTGGCCTCGTGGGTGAGATCGAGCTCGCTGTAGAGCTCGTTGGAGAATTCGTCAACGACCTCCAGCGGACTGTAGCCCAGGTCTCTGAAGTGCGCTTCGACGAAACGGGCCAAAGAGGCGAGTGCCTCCATGTCGGCCTCGATGAGCCGCCGTACCCCCGGGCGGAGCACCTTGAGCACGACCTGATTGCCGTCGGCGAGCACCGCCCGATGCACCTGCGCCAGGGAGGCCGCCGCCATCGGCTGTTCCTCGATCGAGGTGAACAGCTCATCCACCCCGGACGGAAACTCCCGCTCCAACCGTTGGCGAATGATCGCGAAGTCCAGGTGCTGGCAATCGTCCTGTAAGCGCTTGAGCTCGTCGGCCCAACCGCTGGGAATCAGATCGCGACGGGTGCTCAGCACTTGGCCGAGCTTGATGAAGGTGGGGCCGAGATCCTCCAAGGCTTGGCGAAAACGGGCCGCTCGCGAGACCTCCGGAGAAGCCGATGCCGTCCGCCGCTTCAAGGGTCCGAAGGCCTTCAACAAGCCAAGCTCGGCCAAGGCTTCCTCGAAGCCGTGAATGATCAGCACCGCGAGAATCTCTCGCAGCCTATTCAGTCCCCGAACCTTGCTTCTCAAATGGAGTCCGGGAGCAGTCATTGCTTGGTCCTCGGAGCGATGCTAACAGGTGACGCTCTGGTTCTCGGGCCAGAGGATTGAGGGGGAATTCCCCTGACGCCGGAAGAAGCAGGAAATTCCCTTGTCCCCCGCCCCGCAACGGGGTACGGGCTGCAAAAAAAAGGGGACACCCGAAGGTGCCCCTTTTTCACGGAGTGAGACGCGGGTTGCGGTCTCTCCGGCCCGAAGATCCCGTTCCGCTCAGCCGTCGATGCCGGCGACGGCTCGGCTGAGGCGCGACTTGGTGCGGGCCGCTGCATTGCGGTGGATGACGCCCTTGCGGGCCACCGAATCGACAATGCTCAAGGTCGGGGTGAGAAGCTCTTGGGCCGTCTTGCTGTCGCCTTCGGCGATGGCATTGCGAAGGCTCTTGACGGCGGTCCGCAGGCGGGAGGTATGGGCCCGATTGCGCTCGCGGCGCTTGAGCATCTGACGATTGCGTTTCTTGGCGGATTCAGTATTGGCCATGTGAGATCAAACCTCTGGGTGTGTAGCAAAAGACGTGAACGTCGAATCACTTGTGAAGGAGTACCGGCGGGCGGTCGACAAAAAGGTTGGCGGAAGCATCCGCAGCGGCGGATGATAGCGTGCCTAGCAGTCGACGTCAATTCCCATCTGAGCGAGGCGCTGCAACGCCAAGTGGGCCTCGTCCGTCCCGGCGTGCTCGCAGCTGACACTCTGCAACTGCACGATGCCCGGTCCTCGTTGCCCTAGCTCGAGATAGGCATAGCCCTTCTTGAGCAGAGTGCTCGGGATACGGTCGCTGTCGCTAAAGGACGCCAACACCTCATCGAATTGCTCGATCGCCTTTCTGAACTTGCCTTGACTGTAGAAACACTCGCCGATCCAATAGGTGGCGTTGTCGGTCAAGTCGGTGGCAGGGAAGGCTTCGATATAGCGGCGAAAGGCCAGGATGGCGAGATCGTAGTTACCCTGCAGGTAGTCGTTGTAGGCGGTATCGTAGACCTCGCGCGGATCGGTCGGGTTGAGGGGGGCGGCCGGCGTTGCCGAAGCCCTTTCCTGCGCCGCTTCGGTGGCGCTGCGCACCGCCTGTAGCTCTTGATTGGCGGCGGCGATTTGTTGCGACAGCTGGGTCAGCCTGAAATTGGTCGACTCCAGCTTGCCTTCCAGGCGATCGACCTTGGAAACCAGCTGTCTGAGCTCGAGCCGCAGGTCCGCATTCGACTGCAAGAGAGTTTGCACCGAGGTACCCACCGAGGTTTCGATGGCGGCCACCCCGTCCTTGGTCGGTGACGACTTCTGTAGCTTGAGCAGCTCGACTTGGATATCAGTGAGCTGGGAATTGACCCGTGTCAGCTCGGTACCGGATGAGCACGCCAAAGCCGACATCGCCAGAAAGGCAATGCCGGCTTGGCTCCATCCTCCGAACCGACGGGTCCGTGGCATTTGCATCACGGCTCCGCTGGAAATGGACTCTGGTTTGACGAAACTTACTGGCCGGACAACACGAAGCGAGCGCGGCGATTCTTCTGCCAGCAAGCTTCGTTGCTTTCGTTGCAGAAGGGACGCTCTTCGCCATAGCTGACCGTCTTGAAGCGGGAAGCGGGAACACCCAGGCTGACCAGGTAGTCGACGGAGGCGACGCCGCGTCGTTCACCGAGAGCCAGGTTGTACTCGTTGGTACCGCGTTCGTCGCAATGCCCCTCGACAGTGAAAGTGAAAGACGGGTTGGCTTTCATGAAATCCGCGTTTTTGGCCAACCGCTCGCGCGCCCGTGCGGTCAGACCGTATTGATCGAATTCAAAAAAGACGTCACCCAGCAAACCGCCGCGCTCGGCGTCTTGCTGTAGGTCATCGAGGCTCTTGGGGCGTGGCGGCGGCGTCTCGTCCACGGGTTTCGCTGGTTCCGCTTGGGCCGGAACGTCGGTCACCGGGGGCTTCTCGACGGTTGGCTCTGGAGCAGCGGGCTCGACTCGGTTACGGCCAGGGCAGCCGATCAATAAAAACATGGCCAAGAGCGTAGCCAGAAAGATCCACTTACGATCGATTCTCATCTCCTCAGGAGCCTCCATGCGCAGGGCGGTTGAGAGTGTAGTCTGAGTCAGTAATCCTGGACCAGAATGTAGCAGAAATCAGCCGCTTGCAGCAACCGTTGTATGCTCCAACTGCCGATGAATGATCACTCTTTGGCGAATCCAGACCAGTCCGGAGCTGAATTGCTCCCTTCATGGGTCAATTGGCGCCAATTACTGCCGTCGGCATTCATCACGAAGATCTGCGCTTCCTTGCCCCGTCGCACCGTAAAGGCGATGCGTTGCCCATCGGGTGAGAAGGTGGGCTCTTCGTAGCTCTCGGCACCTTGGGCGACGAGGCGCGTTGAAAGATCCACCAGATTGGTCACGGCGATGCGAAAACGGTTCTTGTCACGGCTGGCGTAGGCGATCTCCGGAGTGTTCGGATTCCAGGTGGCACCGTCGTTGTAGTCGCCATCGAAGGAGATGCGCCGCACATTGGAGCCATCGATGTCCATGACGTAAATGTTCGGCCGCCCGGAGCGGCTGGATGTGAAGGCGATCTGACGACCGTCCGGGCTCCAGGAGGGATTGGTGTCGATGCCGGCGGAGTCGGTGATGCGCTGTGGATCCGTGCAGCTGTCGCGGCCACAGACGTATATGTCGATGTTGGAATTGCTGCTGTGGGCGAAGGCGATGCGTTTGCCGTCGGGCGAGAAGGTGGGGGAGAGATTGAGCGTGCCTTCGCGGTAGACGGGCACTTTCTGGCTGGTCTTCAAGTCGACGTAGTAAATGCCCGGTGCTTCGGAGTAGTACGAAATGTAGGCGATGGCGTCGCCGGTGCCGCTCCAGTCGGTGTAGCCGCTGATCGATTTGTGGGCGCTGATCTTGCGTTGGTTGCGCCCGTCGTAGTCCATCAGGTAAAGCTCTTGAAAGCCGTCTCTCTTGGAATGGAAGGCGATGCTGGTGAGAAAGATCCCGGGGCGGCCGAGGAATTGATAGTGCAAGGCTTCGCTCAAATAATGGGCCACCAGGCGGGCCTGTTGCACGGTGCCGCGGAAACGCTTGCCGAGAATCGATTGCTGGCTGGGCAAATCGTAGGCCCAACCGTCGAGCACGATGCGGTCACCCTCTTGCTTCAAGGTGACCAACAGCACCACATCGTTGCCGAGGGATTGATACTGCTCAAAATCATGGGCCCGTTGGCCGCTCAGGGTGAGCACCGACAGCTCAGTGGGGCCTTGGGTATTGAATAGATTGTCCGACTGTAGGTCGTCGCGCAGGGTCTGCTCGACCTCCCGGGCAGCCTCGAGAAAAGCACCGCTCAGGGAGGCATCGATATCTGCCTGAGGAATGGCCAAGCGAACCTGCGAGCGACCGTCGCCGGTGACGATGATCTCGACGGCGTCACCTTGCATCTGGCCGACCACGGCGTCGCCGGGCGGCGTCGCACCGGTCCCCTCCTGCGCCATCGTCGGCGGGCTGACCAGCAGGGCGATGAGGTAGAGAAAAGCCAGGGGCGAGACGGCGGCGAGGCGGGGTGAAACATGGGGCGAGTGGTATTTCATGACGGATTTCGACCTCGTAGGGGGCTGGCTATTTGATGATCAAGTGGATACCGAGGTAGTCACGGCCGAACTTCTTGGTGTATTGCTTGGGCAAGGGGGGAAAGGGGGCCGCAGCCCGCACCGCTTTCTCCGCCGTCGCATCGAAGGGTTCAGAGCCCGACGACTTGACCAGCCGCAGGTCGGTGACCTGGCCGTTCTGGTCGATACGAAAATAGAACGTCGCCTGCACGATGCTGGGATCCACCAAGGGGCGGGTCCAGCGCTGGCTGATCGCTGAGACGACACGGTCCAAGTAATAACCATAGGTGAAGTTGGGATCTTCGACACCGATGGTGGCGTCCCGGTTGGTTGCCCCTAGGGAGCTGCCGAAGGGGGAGCCTTGACGTTTCGGCGGCGGTTGACGCTTGGGCGGCGGTGGGGCTGCCTTGGGCGGCGGTTTGGGGGGCGGTGGTTTGGCTTCGGTGACCTTCTTTTCCTCCGGCAGCACGGGCACGTCGGGCTCCAGCTTCGGTGGAGGAGGCTCGACGACCGGCTCCGGATCCGGTTCCGGCTCAATCACCGGAGGTGGGGGGCTCGGCGGTGGCGGCTCCGGTTGCCCGAGAACCGACGGCGGCACGACGGTGACGGCGACGTAGGGAAAGGGTTCCGGCGGTTTGGCCAGCAGGTCGGGTACGAACCACGCCAAGGCGACGATCAAGCCGTGGGTGAGCAGCGATACCACCACCGTCCGACGTCGCTCACCGGGACCTACCCGCTGGCGCCTCTGGTCGAGGATTTGATCGAGGGGTAAGGGCATGTCGTCGTCAGCCGTTGGCGGCCAGGCGTTCGGCGACCAAGCCGATCTGATGGATGCCGCCTTCGTGTAGCAAACCGATGATCTCGATGAATTGGCCGTAGGTGATGTTGCGATCTCCTTTGATGAAGACCTGTTTGTCATCGCGCTGGGCCAGCAGGCCACTGAGACGCTCCACCAGGACGGTGGCGTGTACCGGCTCGTCGCGAATATAGACCATGCCATCCGGTTGCACCGTCAACACCAAGGGGTCGTCGACCCGCATGGGAATTTCGTCCGCCGCCGCCGATTGGGGCAGGCTGACCTCGACGCCTTGATGCAACATGGGGGCGGTGATCATGAAGATGATCAGCAGCACCAGCATGACGTCGACCAGCGGTGTGACGTTGATGTCGGCGACGGAGTTGTCGTCGCTGTCGCCGGCGTCGAGATGGAAAGCCATGGCCGTTCCCTCAGGTGAAGTTGCGCTCGGTAAGGTTCATGAATTCGAGAACGAAGTCCTGCATTTGGTGGCGCATGTCCCGCAGCCGCGAGCCGAAGTAGTTGAATCCCACCAGGGCCGGAATGGCGGCGGCCAATCCGGCGGCGGTGTTGATCAGGGCTTCGGCGATGCCCGGAGCCACGGCGGTGATCGAGGTGCTGCCGGTGGCACCGATGGCGCTGAAGGCCACCATGATGCCCCACACCGTCCCGAAGAGGCCGATGAAGGGGGAGGCGGAGGCGGTGGTGGCGAGGAATGCTGTGCCGCGGCTCAGCACCGCTTGCTCGACGCCGATGGCCCGCCGCAAGCTGCGTTCGACACCTTCGAGGGATTTGACGCGGAAAGCCTGCTGACCCTCCTGGGCGGCAGCCCTCTGGGCGTCCTTGACCTGGGCGTCGATCTCCGCATAACCGGCCTGGAAGAGCCCCACCATCGGTGTGCCGGAGAGCTGGGGTGCCACCGAGTTGACTTCGCTGAAGCGCTTGCTGCGGCGAAAGACCTCGAGGAAGCGAGCCCCATCCCGGTCCGCTTTGCGGTATTGCAGGAACTTGTTGATCATGATTGCCCAAGAGCCGATGGACATCAGGGCGAGGAGAAGGAAAATAACCTTGGCCATCGGGCCAGCATCGAGGAATAAGTCGATGATGGAGGGCCCGGCGGTGCTGTTGGCCACAAGGGAGGTGAGCGAAGAGATCATGGCTTCCGTTGCGCGGTCGGCGGTTGTTCGAGCGTCCGACCAAGAGGCCGGGGTTTGACGGCGGCGAGCGGGACAACCGCTTGGGGCTGTCGGTGCCGTGTTGCTATGCGGTGTCGGTAGGCGATGATGGCGTACATAGCCCAAGCCGCATACCAATGGGCGAAAGTTAGCATGGCAGCGGTTGGAAGTCCACTCCCGGCAGACCTCCCGTTTTCGACCTAAGAGTCATGTCTACAGCGACTTAGATGACCCAACTCGGGGCTCGGCGAGGATCTGGAAGAGAATCGGTGATTGGTGTTATTGTCGATGTCCCATTGACGAATTTCCAGGGAGAAACCGATGCGTATCGCAGTTTGCATCAAACAGGTGCCGGATACAGAGGCCCGCCTGCGCGTCGCCAAAGACGGTAAGTGGCTCGACGAAGAAGACTTACGCTTCGTGATCAACGAAAGCGATGAATATGCGGTGGAAGAGGCCTTGACCTGGGCTGAGAAGACCGGCGGCGAGGTGGTGATCATCAGTCTCGGGCCGGCCCGGGTCCAGGAAGCCCTGCGCAAGGGCTTGGCCTTGGGCGCCGCCAAGGCGATCCACCTGGTGGACGAGGCCTATCAGGGCGGCGACGCCAGGGCGACCGCCGTCGCCTTGGCGGCGGCCATCCAAAACGAGGGTGCCGATCTGGTGCTCACCGGCTCGCAGTCCGACGATGTCGGCTACGGCTCCACGGCTTCCCTGGTGGCGGGCCACCTGGGCTGGCCCCACGCCTGGTTGGTGATGGGCCTCGAGGTGGAGGAGGGCGGTGCCACCGCCAAGGTGACCCGAGAGATGGAGAGTGGCATGAACGAGGTCTTTCGCCTCACCCTGCCCGCCGTCATCGAGGTGCAGGCGGGCATCAATCATCCCCGCTATGCCTCCCTCAAGGGCATCATGAAAGCCAAACGCAAACCCATCGACAAACCGACTCCGGCCGAGCTGGGTCTGGACGCCGCATCCCTGGGTGCGGCGGGCTCCCACCTCGAGATCCTCGAAATCGCTTTTCCCGATAGCGGCGACGGAGCGCAGATGATCGAAGGGGACGCCGCCGCCGCCGCCAAGGAGCTGGTGGAGAAATTGCAGAAAGAAGCGAGGGTACTCTGATGTCTGAGCAAGTTTGGGTTGTATTGCAGCACCGGGAGGGCAAGCTGCACCGCATGTCGAAGGAAGCCATCGCCGCCGGCCAACGGTTGGCCGGCGAGATCGGCGGCACCGTCAGCGGTGTATTGCTGGGCAGCGGGTTGGGGGATCTGGTGGCCCAGGCTTCGGCCTTCGATCTGGCCACCCTCTATACCGTCGATGACAGCGCTCTCCAGGATTACAATCCCGGCGCCTACGTCGCCGCTCTGACACCGGCCATCCGTGAGCAGGCACCGGCCTTTGTCGTCTTTCCCCACACCTACCAATCGGTGGACTATTTTCCTCGCCTAGGTCAAGCCCTCGACGCCGCCTTGGTACCCGAGGTCATCGGCTTCGAAAACGGGGCCGACGGCTTGATCTGGCAACGGCCGATCCTCGGTGGCAAGCTGCAGGCCCGAGTCCGGGTGAAGACCTCCGGAACGGTGCTCCTGTCGGTGCAGTCGGGTGCCTTTCCGGCCGACGGAGCGGCGGCTGGGCAGGCCGATGTCGAGCCCTTGCCGAGTGTGCCCTCGGGGCTGACCAGCGATCGAGAGATCCTGGAAGTGCAGCAGGTGGGCGACGATCAAGTGGACTTGACCAAGGCCGACGTCATCGTCGCCATCGGCCGCGGCGTCGGCGGGGCCGACAAAGTGGAGTCCCTGAGAGAGCTGGCCAAGGTTCTGGGGGCGGACATCGGTGCCAGTCGCCCGGTGATCGACAATGGTTGGCTGCTCGACGCCGACGGCAATGTCGAGCGCGAGCGGCAGATCGGCTCCAGCGGCCAGACGGTGGCGCCCAAGCTGTATATCGCCGCGGGTATCTCAGGCGCCATCCAGCACTTGGTGGGCATGAAAGGGGCCACCTGCATCGTCGCCATCAACAAAGATGCGACGGCCCCGATCTTCAACATTGCCCACTATGGCATCGTCGGGGATCTGCACGAGATCGTCCCCGCTTTGACCGAGGCGGTGGCCGCCGTCAAGGGTTGACCTGGGCATCGGCGACCAGCAGATCCGCCAGTAGGGTGATGCGGCGGTCCAAAGACTCGAGCTCGATGAACTCGTCCCGGGTGTGCATGCCGCCACCCACCGGCCCCAGGCCGTCGAGGATGGGCAGCGCTGAAGGGTCCGGCAAGAAGTTGGGGAAGGAAATCCCTCCCCGATCCTCTTCCACCTCCAGGTGCCAGCCCCGGTCGGCGGCCAGGGCCACCGCTCGGTCGGCCCAGGCTTGACCCGGTCCGCCGGGGTCCAAGGGCGCGATGCGTCCCTTGACCTCGAAATCCATCGTCACCCCATGCTCTTTCGCCAAACGTTGGCCGGTGGCGGTCATGTCGGCGATCAATTGGTCGCCGTCCGCCGCTTTGAGGAAACGGGCCTCGCCCTCCACCAGGGCGAGGTTGGGCACCACATTGATCTGCCGACTGGTGCCGATGAGATCGGCCTGGGTTGCCAGGTGGTCGACGAAATCCTGCTCACCGGCCACCAAGCGCCCGGCGTTGACCGTCGGTCCCTTGCCGGGACGGGCCAAGGCACGGACCGCAACACACCAATCCGCCGCCGCCGTCAAGGCCGAGCGTCCCTGCCAATAGGCGTTACCGGCGTGGGCCCCCTGGCCGGTCACCCGCAGTTGCCAGTGGAACATACCCCGGCGCCCGAGCACCATGCTCTCTCCCCGTTGGGCCGGGCGGCCCGGCTCCAGCACCCACAGCCCTCGGGCCTTGGGGCCGTAGGTGGTCAGCACCTTGTGCGACAGCTCTCCGGCCACCTCTTCGTCGGGCACAATGATCATCAAGAGGTCCTCTGCGGGGTGTTGCCCCCGCTGTCGCACCAGGGCCAGGGCGCCGACAAAGGCGGCCAGACCACCCTTCATGTCGATGGCGCCGGTGGCCAGCAAGCGATCCCCCTGACGTTGCGGTGCGATGGCCGGCAAGACGGTGTCGAGATGCCCCACCAGGAGTAAGCAGCCCTCGCCGTCGGGCTTTTTCAGGGCTTGGGGACCGCGGGCGTAGAGCACCGGTTGGGGTCCCAAGGAAGAGCTCTCCAAGACGATGTCGACGCTCAGACCCTGGGCCTCGAGGGCCTGGGCTAGATGACGATTGGCCGCCTGCAAGCCCGGGACGTCGCCGCTGGGGGACGAGATGGCGGTCAACCCGTCGAGCAAGGCGAGGGTTGATTCAAAGATCTCAGGTGGGGTCTGGCTCATCGGTCCTCTCCGCTGGTTTGCGCTGGTTTGAGAATGCCGTGGCGGGCGCCGCGGCGGGCGATAGGTTATCCGACCGGGGGCCGGATAGGTGCCTTGTGATGTGATCGGACGACGGTTAGACTCAGCACCATGACGTCGTACCTCAGACCATGGCGGTCCAGATCATCGCGGTCCAGATCATCGCGCTGTTTATTTTCACCGGCAATCCGGTTGCGGGTGCAGACTCGCTGACCAATTTGTTGTTCCATGACCTATCTTCCTTTCCAAGGATTACCATCTCCTAGAGATCACCGTTTTCCAAGGATCACCGGCTTCCAAGGATTTCTGCCTTTCTAAGCATCATCGTCCAGCTGGAGGATGTCGTCTTCCAGTGTCGCACCCGATCAATTCCACAGGCCCGCGAGGCATCCTCGGGGCCCGGAGGTTCAAGACCATGAGTGACCCAACCTGGTACTTCGCCATCGGCGGCCAACAGCAGGGCCCGTTCAGCCTTGCCGAGCTCAAACCCCGGTTCCAATCCGGAGAGCTGGCCCCCGACACCTATGTTTTCACCCAAGGCATGGCCAATTGGGAACCGGCCTCCAGCCGTCCCGAGCTGGCCGAGGTGTTGAGCGCTCCGCCGCCGGCGGCAGCCCCCGTCGCGGCCCCCGCCGTCGTTTCTCCCCCTGCCGCCGCCGCGCCCGCAACCGGTCTGGGGGCAGCCATGGAATCCCACGAGATCGACTACGAGATCTTCGGCCAGGAGATGCAATTTGTCGAGATCACCCTCGATCCGCAAGAGGCCTGCATTTCAGAAGCCGGGGCCTTCATGTACATGGATCCCGGCATCCAGATGGAAACCGTCTTCGGCGACGGCTCCGCCCAGTCGCAGGGCGGTGGCTTGATGGGCAAGCTGATGGGTGCGGGCAAACGTCTGCTCACCGGCGAGAGCCTCTTCATGACGGTGTTCGCCAATACCGGCGGTGGGCGCCAGAAGGTGGCCTTCGCCTCGCCCTATCCCGGATGCATCATCCCGGCGGATCTGCGCGAGCACGGGGGCACCCTGCTGTGCCAGAAGGACGCTTTCCTATGCGCCGCCAAGGGCGTCTCGGTGGGTATCGCCTTCAACAAAAAAATAGGCACCGGTCTGTTCGGCGGTGAAGGCTTCATTCTGCAAAAGCTGGAAGGCGACGGGCTGGCCTTTCTTCACGCCGGGGGTGCCGTCATCTCCCGCCAACTGGCCGCCGGCGAGACCCTGCGGCTCGACACCGGTTGTTTGGTGGCCTTTGAGCAACACGTCGACTACGACATCCAGATGGTCAAGGGGCTCAAGTCCGCCTTCTTCGGTGGCGACGGGCTGTTCTATGCCGCTCTCACCGGTCCCGGTAAGGTCTGGATTCAGTCGTTGCCGTTCTCTCGTCTGGCCAAGCGCGTCTTCGCATCGGCACCGCAGGGCGGTGGCAAGAACAAGGGCGAGGGCTCGGTGCTCGGTGGTCTCGGCGGGCTGGTCATGGGGGACTGAGGTCCCGACCTGGCAGCCGGAGCCGAACCGCCGGGCTCCGGTCGCCAGGCCCCGTTACCGGCCAGGGCCTTCGGCGGCGTCTCCGTGGCCGAAGGCGCCAGCCGTGGGCTCAGGGCTCGGCGTGGGTCGCCAGCCAGCGCTGCCAGACTTCCTTCAGGTTGGCGGAAAGATCGAGTTGCTCGAGCTCTAGCTGCAACTGTTGCGGCGTCAGCAGGTCCCAGACCATCTCCCAGGGAGCGAATGAAACGATGTCAGTCATCAACTGGCGCCGCTCTTCATCCGGGGCCGAGGTGAGTTGTCGGCGTAACTCGTCGACACCGATCTCGTGATGGCGGAGGAAGGGCAGCGGTCGATCGGAGGTTTTGGGGCCGGGGTTCAACGCTCCGGCGTAACCTGGCTTCAAGAGCTTCTGTGGCTCCGCCGTCGCATCGGGTTGCTCGACATTGGTTTGCCGCTCGGCGTCGGCGTCGGTTGGGTTCGTCATTGCCTTTTTGTCCGGATAGACCATAATGCGAACCAGTATAGCTCGCCGCCGGTAAATGGCAATAGAGCTGGGTTTCCGGAAAGGTGTACTTTGATCCAAAGGAAGCTTGACCACCCGGAGTCACCTGGGCTAAGTTTTCCTGGCGCCTCGGAGATACTCGGAACGAAGTTTCCGGATAAGCCGAGGGACCAACGCAAGATCGTCTAGGCGAAAGCCTCAGAGCGGGCATAACTCAGTTGGTAGAGTGCAAGCTTCCCAAGCTTGATGTCGCGGGTTCGAGTCCCGTTGCCCGCTCCATTCATCACACCTGGTTGAATCAAAGCACGAATCGAGGTACTTCAGGATGTCGATCTTTCGCCGAGAGGTAGTGCCGCCCCCGGCCAAGCCCGCCGCACCACCGCGTCCCGCTGCGAAGCCCAATGTGGCCAGACCCCCTTCCCACGGACATGATGCCACCCACATCGCCAATGGCACCAAAGTGGTGGGGGAAATTTCGGGCCAAGCTCAGTTGGTGGTCGACGGTGTCGTCGACGGTTCAATCCATTTGCAGAGCGAAGTGGTGATCGGCGGACAGGGCCGCGTCGAAGGCACGGTGCACGCCGAGTCGATCCAGGTTGGCGGCAAGGTGCACGGCAACATTCGAGGGGTCAAGAAGGTAGAAGTCTTGACTGCCGGCAGCCTCGAAGGCGACGTCACCTCGCCTCGGGTGGTGATCGCCGACGGCGCTTTTTTCAAGGGCAAGGTCGAGATGACCGAGGCGGGGCCGGTTCCGTCCCGCACCCCCGGCGACGGCAAGAAGAGGCCTGGCCAGCCTGCCCATGTCAGTGCTGAAAAAGGGGCGCCCGCACAGACCTCCCCCTCAGCGACGCCTGCGACCCGCAGCGTCCAGGCAGACAAGACCGGCCCAGATCACAAACCGATGACCGATAACAGCAAGGGCGGATCCAATATGCAGTCCCGAAAGAACCGGGGTGGCCGGTGAAAATTGGAATTCCAGCCGAGGTCAAGAATCACGAGTATCGCGTCGGGATGACGCCGGCGGGTGTCCTGGCCTTGACCGAGCACGGTCACCAGGTCTTTGTTGAAACCCATGCCGGTGAAGGCAGCGGATTTACGGATCAGGAGTATTCGACCGCCGGGGCCACGATCCTGCCGACGGCCGATGCGGTCTATGAATCCGGCGACATGATCATCAAGGTCAAGGAGCCCATGGCGGAAGAGTATGAGAGGTTGCGGGAGAACCAGCTCCTCTACACGTACCTGCACTTGGCGCCTTTACCGGAGCTCACCGAAGTGCTCACCGAGCGCAAAGTGACGGGCGTGGCCTACGAGACGATCACCGACGCCCGCGGCGGTCTGCCCCTGTTGTCCCCCATGTCCGAGGTGGCGGGACGCATGTCGGTGCTGGTGGGCGCCACTTACCTTCAGCGGGCCCACGGTGGCCGAGGCGTCTTGATTTCCGGCGTCCCGGGGGTGCCATCCGGAGACGTGGTGATCATCGGAGGTGGCATCGTCGGCTTGAACGCCCTCAAGATCGCCCATGGCATGCGGGCCCGGGTGACCGTCTTGGAAGCCAGCGCCGAACGCATGCGCTACATCGACGACCTCTTCCAGGGTACCGTCACCACCTTGGCCAGCAATCGCCACAATCTCGAGGCCTGTTTGGAACGGGCCGATTTGCTCATTGGCGCCGTGCTCATCCCCGGTCGTGCCGCTCCAAAGTTGGTCACCCGCGAGATGCTCAGCTTGATGAAACCCGGCTCGGTGATCGTCGACGTGGCGGTGGACCAAGGGGGCTGTTTCGAGACCACCCACGCCACCACCCACTCCGATCCTGTATTCGAAGTCGACGGCATCGTCCACTACTGCGTTGCCAACATGCCCGGTGCCGTGCCTCGCACCTCAACCATGGCTCTGACCAATGCCACCTTGCCCTATGCCATCGAGCTGGCGGACGAAGGGGTGGAAGCCGCGGTGCGCAAGGATCGCGGGCTGTGGAACGGTGTCAATACCTACGCCGGGCACATCACCTGTGCGCCGGTGGCGGAGTCCCAGGGACGCCCTTACAAAGATCTAGCGGACTTGATCTAGGTACACCTTTTCAATAAGGAGACCTTTCAAAAATACGCTGGTACCGTATTTCCGGAAAGGTGACCTGAGGCCACCGGTCTCCTCCCGCAGGTGCCTGGCACCTGCTTCTGGCATCTTTCCCCTCAGTGCCAAGGACGTCCCGTCACCCGCTGCCAGTGCTGCCGCATGTCCTCGGGGGTCGGCGCTTCGAAACGCTTGATGTCTCCGTCTCCTCCCGCAGGTGCCTGGCACCTGCTTCTGGCTTCTTTCCCCTCAGTGCCAAGGACGTCCCGTCACCCGCTGCCAGAGCTGCTTCATGTCCTCGGGGGTCGGCGCTTCGAAACGCTTGATGTCGCCGTCCGCGGGATGACGAAAGGCCAGGCGCCAGGCATGCAGGGCCGGGCGCACAAACGACGCCAGGGCTTGCTGCCGCTTACGGGGCCAGTCTTTCCAGCGGGCTTCGCCGTAGATCGGATCTCCCACCAACGGATGATGGATGGCCTTGAGGTGCACTCGGATCTGATGCGTGCGACCGGTCTCGAGGTCGAGCTCGAGGCGGCACACCCCTTCACCGTGGTCGATGCAGCGATACAGGGTGCGGGAGGGGCGCCCTTGGGGGATGACGGCCATCTTCTTGCGATCCTGGCGATGGCGTCCGATGGCCAGATCGATCACTCCGCTGGCCTTCTGGGGTGTCCCGTAGGCGATCGCCTGATAGTGCTTCTTGACCCGCCGCTCGGCAAAATCTCGGCTGAGGCTCTGGTAGGCCGCCGCCGTGCGGGCGATGACCATGACGCCGGTGGTGTCGATGTCGAGACGGTGCACAATGCCGGGGCGTCCCGGTCCTCCAACCCCAGCGATTTCGGGAAACCGAGCCAGCAAGTAGTTGACCAGGGTGCCGTCCGGTCGTCCGGCCCCCGGATGCACCGCCATGCCCGCCGGTTTGGTCAGAACGATGACCTCCGAATCCTCCAATAGGATCTCCAAGGGTCCTTCCTGGGGCTGGACCCGCGAGTCCACCGGCGGCTCCGGCCTTTGCCATCGGATGAGGTCGCCAACGGATAGCGCGGTCGAAGGTTTGGGTTTTTTGCCGTTGACCTGCACGGCCCCCTGCTGAATCCACTGGCGAATCTGATTGCGCGGCAGCTCCAGACGCGCCGCCAGCCGCACGTCGAGCCGTTGGCCCGCATCGTCCTGGTCGGCGTGGAACGGACCGGTAGCGGTCACGGGTCGGTGGCCGACGGCGCCGCGGGATCGGTCCTACGAGGCCAGAAGGTGCTCAGCAGCATCAATCCGATGCCGATGGAGATGGCGGTATCGGCGATATTGAAGGTGTGCCAGTGGTAGGAACCGAAGTAGAAATCGATGAAATCGGTGACGCCGCCGTTCATGATGCGATCGAGGAGATTGCCGATGGCCCCTCCAATGACCAATGCCAAGGCCACCAAAAGCATGCGATCGTGGCGCGGTACCAGGCAAAAGTAGTAGCCGACAAAAGCCAGGGCGGCCAAACCCAGCACGGTGAGGGTCAGGGTGCCTGCGAGCTTGCCTTGGGAGGCGAAGAGCCCAAATGCCACACCGGTGTTCTGCACATGGGTGAAGTTCAACAGGTTGGGGATCACCGGCCAACTGACCTGATGTTGTCCCGCCGGACCGAGCAAGTGCAGCTCGATCATCCACTTGCTCCATTGGTCGAGCACCAGGACGAAGAGGGAGAGCAATAGATAGCGGCTTTTGTGGCCCAGGTCATCGGTCAGCTTGGAGCCGTGGGGTAGGGCGGTGGTGGTCGAGACGGACGTCGAGCTCATGGGGACTCCTGCAGCGCTCTGTCGCCTTCGAGAATGACCATGGCGACGGCGTAGGATCGTTCGTGGGAAATCGATAGGTGGCTGTGCACGACGCCCATGGCGGCGGCCCGCTCGGCAGCCTGTTCGTGGAGACGTAGGCTGGGAGCCCCGGCGGCGTTGCGCAGAATTTCCACCTGTCGCAGGCCGAGACCCTGGGCCCAGCCGGTGCCGAGGGCCTTGAGCGCCGCCTCCTTGGCGGCGAAGAGACCACCCAGATGCTGGATCAAGGCGTCGCCAAGGCGGGATTGTACCTCGCCGGGACGACAAATGCGCGCTGCGAAGGCATCGCCATGTTTGGCATACAGCGCCGCGATGCGTGACAGCTCGACGATATCGAGGCCGCTGCCGAGAATAGACATCAAAGGTCCTCCGCTAGACGGCTGGCCGGTGGCCAAAGACGGCGCACTTCCTCACAGAGAGCTTCCGGGCGCTCGACGAAACCGCGGATCGCCGCCACCCCGTGGGCTCCGGCACGGTGCGCAACCTGCACCTGCTCTCGGTCGACGATTCCTCCGAGGGCCAGCACCGGTATGCCGTCGGCGGTCGCCGCGCGCAAGCTGGCCGGTCCCGGAGGCCGATTCCAGGAGGGCTTGCTGGGGGTGGGGAAGAGGGGCCCGAAGGTCACATAGGCGATGCCTTCGCGGGCCGCCTGCTGAATTTCCGTCGCCGCATGGGTGGAGCGGCCGACCAGCAGGTGCCGGAGATTTGTCGTCGCCCGTTGCAGGCAGACGATGGGCAGGCCGGCAGCGGCAAGGTGGACGCCATCCGCTCCGGCGGCCAGGGCGATGTCGAACCGGCCGTTGACCAAAATCCTCGGCCTGGGGTTGGGCTTTGAGCGCAGGTGCCTGACGATATGTTGAGTCAGGGCGAAGAGGGAGGCATCGTCGAGGTCCTTCTCGCGGACTTGCAAGGCATCTAGACGGCAGACGTGGAGGCGATCCAGCCAGGCGTTCAGAACGGTGAGGAAGGCTCGATCACTCGGCTTGGCGACGCCCGATGGCATGAGCAATCGCCGATCAGTGATCGCCAGGGACCGTGGGGTGGCCATCATCTTGGGGACCTGAAAAGGGTGACAGCAAGGCGCTCAGGTCATGGAGCCCCCAGACCAGATGAACCATGCCGAAGCCGCTGAGGGCGCCACGCACCCAGGAGTGCTTGAGCATCACCAGACCGCTGAAGGGGAGGTGGTCGATCATCACCGTCCAACTCGGTGACCAGGGGAGCATCACCAGAAGGGTGCCCACCGAGGTGCAATAGAGGAAGAAGACGAAGCGCAGTAGCTTGTCGGAATCCATGGGGGGGAATTGTACGTCATCGCCTATTCATTCTCTACCGCGGTGCGGTTTTTGGGGGTCGAAGGACGCCGTGGAGAGGATGGCTCGGATCGGCCCGGGTTTGGTTTATACTTGCCCCTCATGACCAGCAAGAGGGCTGGCTGAAAGCCAAGAGCGGGCCTGGTCGATCAGCGACGGGGCGCCGCGTCGCCGATCGATTTCGGGCCCCTTTTTCCTTGAATGGAGGACTCACCGTGGTCTTCAAGAGAGTATTCGGCCGCAAGAGCAAGGCACCGACTGAAGAGTCTAAAGAGCTCACCATCGAGGACTTGGTGACCCTTGAACGATATGCCGAGGCAGAAGAGATGCTGCGACAACGGGTCAAGAATTTTCCCAAGGACTTGTACGCCCATCTCAAGCTTGCCGAAGTCCATGTCGCCCTGAAGAATGTCGGCAAAGCCCTGGACGAGTTTATTTTTGTTGCCGACTCCTACGCCGATGACGGTTTCTTCGACAAGGGTATCGCTCTACTGTCCAAGGCCGCCCGGTTGGTTCCGGGGGACGACACCCTGCCGCGCCGCATCGAGCGCTATCAGGCCCTCAAGCGTCTCGAAAAGGTCCGGCAGTACGCTGTCGATGGCCTGTTGGCCAACAAGACAACCGGCGTCAGCACGGCGGGCAATTCCAAGTTGCAGGTCGAGCTGCTGTGGAACAAGATCGCCAAGAGCCACTTGGTGATGAAGCTCGATGGCTCCGTAATTCAAAAGCTCTTCTCGGTGATGGAGATGGTCAACTCCAAAACCGGCCAAGTGCTGGCCGATGCCGGAAGCTCCTATCCGGCTCTTTTTGTGGTGGTGGCCGGGGTGGTCGAGGCGACGGCTGAGATCGGTGGCAAGGTGACCTCCATTCGCAGCTTTTCCACCGGCCAGTTGATCGGGGATTCGGCCCTCCTAGAGCGCAAGCCCTGGCCGGCCAAGTATACTGTCACCGAAGGCGGCACCCTCTTCCGTCTCGACCGTGACGGCCTGGAAAGCGTCATGATGGGCAATACCGATCCGGTCGGCTTTCTCAGCGTCTTGCGGGAGCAGCACAACGACCGCGATGTCGTAGCATTCATCCAAAAACTACAAAACTGATCCCTGCTGATCGAGACCATGGCCATCCTACCGATACGCCTTTATCCCGATCCCGTGCTGCGGGTCGAGTGTCCCCAGGTGACCGCCTTCGACGACGACTTGAAACGTCTGATCGCCGATATGACCGAGACCATGCACGCGGCGCCGGGGATTGGCCTGGCCGCTCCGCAAGTCGGGGTTCCGCTTCGCTTGGCGCTGGTCGATATCAGCGTCGGCAAGGAGGCCGAATCTCTCAAGGTGCTGGTCAACCCACGCATCGTCGAGCAGCAGGGACGTGAGGTGGACACCGAGGGTTGCCTGTCGATTCCCGGGCTCAGCGAACGGGTGATCCGGCCCCGCAGCGTCGAGGTGGATGCCCAGGACGAACACGGTGAGCCGTTCCGGTTCACCTGCGAAGACTACGAAGCGCGCGCCGTCTGTCACGAGCTCGACCACTTGGATGGTGTGCTGTTCGTCGACCATCTGCGGGGATTGCGGCGCGAAAAGGCCCGCCGGGCCCTGAGACGATTGGTGAAGCAGCAAAACGAAGCCCTCTGATCGCCCCAGGGCCGGCACCGGTTACGGCGGTGTTGCACCGCGCCATGGTGTCCGGGCCATGGTGAAGGCACTCAGAGGGCCCTTACCCCTAGGATTCTTCAAGTATGCGAGATATTCAGCTCTTCAACTCCTTAGGACGCCGCTTGGAAACGTTTCGCCCTTTGGAGCCTGGAAAAATAAGGCTCTACGCCTGTGGTCCAACGGTCTATAACCACGTCCATATCGGCAACCTGCGAACCTTCCTGTTCGAGGACTTCCTGCGCCGCAGCCTGCGTTTCCTCGGCTTCGAGGTGACGATGGTCATGAATCTGACCGATGTCGACGACAAGACCATCCGCGGGGCTCGAGAGCACGGAGCCACCCTCGACGACTTCACCGCGGAATACATCGATTCTTTCTTCTCAGACCTGGATACCCTGGGGGCGGAGCGGGTGGAGGCTTACCCGCGGGCAACACGCCACATCGCCGAAATGATCGAGCTGGTGGAGTCCTTGCTGGCCAGGGGGTTTGCTTACCAAAGTGACGATGGCTCCATTTTCTTTCGCATCACCGAGGATGGGGACTACGGTCGCCTCTCGGGCATTGACTTGAGCCAAGTACGACAGGGCAGCCGCGTCGCCAGTGACGAGTACGAGAAGGAAGATGTGCGGGATTTTGTGCTCTGGAAAGCTGCCAAGGACGACGAGCCCGAATGGGCCTCCTGGGACTCGCCGTGGGGTAAGGGTCGCCCTGGCTGGCATATCGAGTGCTCTGCCATGAGCATGAAGTACCTGGGCGAAAGCTTCGACATCCATTGCGGTGGTGTCGACAACATGTTCCCCCACCACGAGAACGAGATCGCCCAGAGCGAGTCGGCGACGGGCAAGACCTTCGTCAGCACCTGGTTGCACTCGGAGCACCTGATCGTCGACGGTCACAAGATGTCGAAGTCCCTGGGTAATCAGTTCACTCTGCCGGACTTGCTGCAGCGGGGGGCCGATCCACGGGCCTTGCGTTACCTCTTCATCGCTTCTCACTATCGGCAGAAGCTCAACTTCACCTTCGAGTCGTTGCAAGCCGCCGGCGCCGCCCTACGCCGCCTCGATGAGATGGCGTTTCGGCTGGCCAGCGCCAAGGAGTCCGGCGAGCCGCAAGCCAAGGTCGCCACTGCTTGCGAGCAGCTGTTGGAGTCCTTCGCTGCGGCGCTGGCGGACGATCTCAACGCCTCCGCCGCTTTTGCCGCCCTCTTCAATTTTGTCAAAGAGATCAACAAGGCCATCGAGGTGGGTTTGGGCGACGATGATCGCCAGCGCATCCAAGATGCCCTGCGACGGGTCGATGCTGTCTTGGGGGTGATCGATCCCGAGCCATGGAAGGGGCGGACCGGTGCGGTGGCAACCGACGACGGATTGTCCGACGAAGCCATCGAGGATCTCTTGGAGCAGCGGCGGGAGGCCCGCGGGGGCAGGGACTTTGCCGCCGCCGACCGCATCCGCGATACCCTCGTGGAGGCCGGAATCGTGCTCGAGGACACCCCCGAAGGCACCCGCTGGCGCCGGGGCTGAGGCGTACGGTGGCAGGTGGAGACCGTTTCAGCGGCCAGCCCCATCGCCGAGCCAAGGGCAAGGTGGGGGAGGAGGAAGCGCAACGTTGGTTGACCTCCCAGGGGTACGTTGTCATAGATCGTAACGTCAGCCTACGGGGTGGCGAGATCGATATCGTGGCGCAAGACGGCGAGGTGTTGTGTTTCATCGAGGTCAAGGCCCGCAGCACTGGTTTCTACGGCAGCGCCATAGCCGCCGTACCGGTCGCCAAGCAGCGCCGCCTAGCCCGTGCCGCGGCGGTCTATCTGCAGCACCGGGCCTGGTCGGGGCCCTGCCGATTCGACGTCCTGGGCTTGGATCTCGACGGCGCTGGTGCCTGGCGTTTCAGCCTCGTCAAGGACGCCTTCTCACTGCCGAGCGGCAGCTACGGACACTACTGAGGCGAGACTGAGGCGAAGCGCCGAAGCGGCTTTGGATTCGGTGATTTAGCCGATCTCGACGACGGCCTTGGGCGGTCGCCGGAAAGTCTAAAAAAGGTGGGACATGGCGCTTGACACCGTGCCGGTGGGTCAATATCCTTTGCGTCCCCGAGCGGGAATAGCTCAGTGGTAGAGCACAACCTTGCCAAGGTTGGGGTCGCGGGTTCGAATCCCGTTTCCCGCTCCAGTTTTCGACTTCCGCCGTCATGCCTCAACAGGCAGCAGGCGTCAGTCTCAGGCGACGTGGCCAAGTGGTAAGGCGAGGGTCTGCAAAACCCTTATTCACCGGTTCGAATCCGGTCGTCGCCTCCAGTTCCTTCCAGTCCTTCAAGGGTTCGAATCTCTTCGAGCTCCTCAGAGCGGGAATAGCTCAGTGGTAGAGCACAACCTTGCCAAGGTTGGGGTCGCGGGTTCGAATCCCGTTTCCCGCTCCAATTCGTCCTAATACAGCCTACCCGCCTTCCCAGGCCTTGCCGTGTCGCCTACCAACCCGCCCATGCCGCAGGCCGTTTTTTCCGGCCCATGGTCTGCTGGCTGGAGATTGACCGCAATCGCGGTATTCTGAGGCCCGCCGCCGACCGCGCACCGGGCCCGGAGAGGCTTGGCTGGGTGCGGTCATGGCCAGAGGGTGGACGCCTCCGAAGGACCCTGTACTAGATGACCTCCCTCGGGCGGAGGTTTTGGAGATAACCATGAGCTCGCAACAAGGATCTTTGACCGCTGAATCCCAGGCGGGCGGTGGGGAGCGTCTGGAAATGCTCTTCGCCCTGGCCTGTGGCGCCATGATGACCACCGGTTGGTTGATTTCCATGGGGTCGGCGGATCCTTGGGTGCCGAGGGCCTTCTATGTCGTAGCCTATGGGCTGGGCGGATTCTTCGCCTTGGGGGAGACCTGGAGAAGCCTGCGACGTCGGCGGTTCGATATCGATTTCTTGATGATCGCAGCGGCGGTGGGAGCCGCCTTTCTCGATAAGTGGGCTGAGGGGGCCTTGCTGCTTTTCCTCTTCAGTCTGGGCAATGGTCTCGAGCACTACGCCATGGGACGGGCCCGCCGAGCCATCGAAGCCCTCGCCGCCCTGGCGCCGGAGTCGGCCAATGTACGACGCCCCGGCGGCATTGAAGTGGTGCCTTTGGCGGCGCTGGTGCGCGGCGATATTGTCGTCGTCAAACCGAACGAACGGATGCCGGCGGACGGTTTTGTCGTCGACGGGGTGAGCAGCGTCGACGAAGCGCCGATCACCGGTGAGAGTCAACCGGTGGACAAGGAACCGGTGGCCGATGCGTCGTCGGCCTTGCAGCAAGGGGACAAGCTGGCCGCTGAGCACCGCATCTTCTCGGGCACTATCAACCAGAGTGGTCTGTTGGAGGTGATGGTGAGCCGCCCGTCGGCGGAGAGCACCCTGGCGCGGGTGATCGACATGGTGCGGGAGGCCGAAACGCAGAAATCCTCGACGCAGCGTTTCGCCGAATCCTTCGAGCACCGTTTTGTGCCCGCCGTCCTGGCTTTAGTCAGCTTGCTGATGTTCGCCTGGGTGGTCCTGGACGAGCCCTTCAGCGCTTCGTTCTACCGTGCCATCGCCGTCCTGGTGGCGGCCAGCCCCTGCGCCCTGGCCATTTCGACGCCGAGCGCCGTGCTCAGCGGGGTGGCCCGTGGCGCCCGGGGGGGCGTCCTGTTCAAGGGTGGTGGGCCCCTCGAGAGTCTCGGTGACCTCGATGCCATGGCCTTCGACAAAACCGGTACTCTGACCGAAGGCAAGCCGCGGCTCACCGATGTGGTGCCCTGGGAGGGGGCCTCCGCCGACCAGCTGCTACGGGCCGCCATCGCCATCGAGGCGCTCAGCGATCATCCTTTGGCCAGCGCTGTGGTTCGGGATGGTAGAGACCGGCTAGCAGCAGCCGACGGCCCAACTCTGGCCATCGTGGAGGCCACCGAGCTGCGCAGCATCACCGGCCGTGGGGTGACCGCCATGATCGAGGGTGAGAGGGTCTACGCCGGCAAGGGGGCGCTCTTCGATGAAGTGGAGGGCCCCCCGATGTCGGATGCCCTGCTGGAACGACTCGCCGCCCTCGAGGCGGCGGGCCGCACCGCCATCGTGGTGCGCCGAGGTGAGCGCTACCTAGGGCTCCTGGGATTGATGGATACCCCCCGTCAGGCCGCCGCCGAAACCATCCGCCGGCTCCGTCAGCTGGGCATTGAGCGCATGATCATGCTCTCCGGAGACAATCAGCAAGTGGTCGATGCGGTGGCCCGGGAGGTGGGGCTCGACGAGGCCAGGGGTGATCTGATGCCGGAGGACAAGGTCAAGGCCATCCAAGAGCTGCGCCAGAAGGGCTCTGTCGCCATGGTGGGGGATGGGGTCAATGACGCCCCGGCCCTGGCGCATGCGACGGTGGGAGTTGCCATGGGCGCCGCCGGCTCGGATGTGGCCTTGGAGACCGCCGACATCGCTTTGATGGCCGATGAGCTGGGCCACTTGCCCTTCGCCGTCGGCCTCAGCCGCCAGACCCGTCGTATCATCCGGCAAAACATCTGGATCAGCCTAGGGATGATCGCTTTTCTGGTGCCCGCCACCCTCTTCGGTTTGCGCATGGGAGCGGCGGTGCTGCTGCACGAGGGATCAACCGTCGTCGTGGTATTCAATGCCCTGCGCCTGTTGGGTTATGGCGGGCCCAAGCCCGACGCCGAGGAGACCTCTCAAATCCCGTCGGCGGACGTCCCGTAGAAGCCGTCGCCGGACTGCCCGCCGTCGCCGGGGAGTTGGTTCTCTTCCAGGGTCGCCCCCTCGATCATGATTTTGACCATCTGGTTGTAGACCTGGCTCCAGGCCAGGCGCAGATCGACGGTGAAGGCTTCCCCGAGCAGTTGGCGGAAGGTTTCGAGGATCGCCTGCTCGACGGAATCGTAGTGCTGCAGGCGGACGCCGTAGCCGCGATGCCGGTCGCCCAATTCCTCGGCTACGGAGCGGATGCCCTCCAGCTGATGCAGGTTGTCCACCAGGGTGATCAGCATGGTCATCAACTTCTCCCCCTGCACCTCCATGTCGAGACCATCGAACAGGGCCTGGGCGCTGGGGTCGATCTCGAAAAGCAGACGATAGAAGAGCTCCGACGCCTCTTGGGGAGACTGGCGTACGATAAGAAACATCTCCTGCACCATGACGACGGCGTTGGGGGTGACAAAATCGATGATCTCGTAGCCATTGGTTTCGCGTCCTTCGGGCCCTTGCTCGTGGATCACTTGGCCGGTTCTGATCTCCCCCTCGATGACGTTGACCAGATCCTCGGTGGCCAGAATGGGCCCCACTTCGCTCCGTTTGAGAGAACCCAGCCAGGCGGCCATGCCGGTGGCGTTGCCGATGGTGGTGGTGTGCATCAGCGACGGATGGCCGACGTGGCCGACGATCACTCGCCCGAAGTGCAGGCCGACGCCGAAGCGGAACTCGGCGTTGAAATGGCTGCGCAGGTAGCGATTGAAATCCTTCATGCGGGCGATCATGTTGAGCCCGGCCCGCACCGCCTTGCCGCATTTCTCCTGGGCGCTTCCCCCCTGATGACCGAAGTGGGCGACCAAACCTTCCCCCAGGTAGCGCTCGATGGTGCCGCCCTCGGCGATCACCGGCTCACCGATTTGCAAGAAGTAGCGGTTGAGGATGTGCACGATGTCGTAGGGTTCCGCCCGGCGTAGGAAATCGGCAAAATTCTGGATGCCGCAGACCAGCATCGCCAAGGCCGCCTCCCTGGGGGGCGCCGCCTGGGTCTCGAAATGCAGCAGGCCGAAGTCTTCGGCGTCGCGGATCAGCCGGTGAACGCCGACATCGCCGAGGATCCTCGCCTGACAAGCCAATCGGATGTCGTCGCCCCAGCCCAGCCGGGCCGCCAGCTTTTTTTCAGGCTGAGTACGGGGGGTCAGACCACTGGGTCCGGAGACGACCCGCACGCGGCAGGTCGAGCAGCGGGCCGTGCCGCCGCATTCATGGAAGACATTGACGTTGTTCTCGATGGCCAGTTGCAACAGGGATCGGTCGCCGGGTTGTTGCACCTCCAACAGGCGCTCACCGCCGCCGGGCTCATTGACGAAGGTGATGCGTGCCCTCTCCACATCCGGGCTGAGGAAGATGCCACTCACTGAGCCCGGTTCCGAGATGGTGCTCGAAATGGGGCTGACGGCGGTGCTGGCGGTGGCCACCAAACCCTGATTGAGGTCCCCCATCAGTTGGTGGATGCTGCTTCCGGGGCCGGCGATTTCCGTCATCTCCAGGGTGGCGATGGCCTGGCTTTCCGAGGCTTGACCCCCCGCCACCTTGCGGACCCAGGCCAAGGCTTGGCGCATCTCAGCGCCGTCGGGAAAGCGCTCTTCCGCTTTCTTGGCCATGGCCTTGCGGATGACCAGCTCCAGGACCTTGGGCAAGGTCGAATCGATGGTGCGGATGGGCTCGGGATTGCGTTCCAAGACTTGGAACATGGCCGAGTGCACGGAATCGGCGGGGAAGGCCCGGCGGTTGGTGAAAATCTCGTAGTAGATGCAGCCGAGGGAGAAAATATCGGAGCGCACGTCGACGGCATGACCGCGCACCTGCTCTGGGGACATGTACTGCGGTGTCCCCTCGATCCATCCGACCGGCCCCTGTTGCCTGCCCAGGGTCCTGGCCAAGCCAAAATCGAGAATCTTGCATTGACCGTCCGGGGCGAGGTGAATGTTGCCCGGTTTGAGGTCCCGGTGCACTAGGCCTTGGCTGTGGGCGAAGGCCACGCCGTCGGCGATTTGCTCGGCCAGCTCCAGCTTGATCTCGAAATTGGTCAAGGTGCGGCGGCGGATGATGGCCGCCAGATCGCTCCCTTCGAGCAACTCCATGACCAAATATAGCTCGCCCTCGATGTCTCCGAAATCGAATACTGTGACAATGCGAGGGTGGTTGAGCCGGGCGGCGTTGCGGGCCTCTTCCTGGAAGCGGGCCAGGAGATCCTCTTCGCTCTTGTCCGAGGGCCGCCGGGCGATGGTCTTGAGGGCCACGAAGCGATCCAGGTCGGGATCGTGCGCCTTGTAGACGGTACCCATGGAACCGCGTCCCACCAGGCTGAGAATCCTGTATTTGCCGATGAGATCGGGCAGCGGGAGTTGCTTCGCCGCTGACGCTTGTGCCAGGGCTTGGCTGGCGTTCCCTTCCGTCGGTTTTCCTGGCATGACCGCTCCTCTCGACTCTTCGACATGGCCCCGAGCTGGCGTTCCAGCGTCCGGCCGGGATGTGGCGTCGTCGAGTACTTTGTACGTGGCTCTTTACCGAAGTCAGCTCTTTGCGATCCTATTCTATGTGCTTTTCAACTCGGCGGGTTGACTTGCTCTTCTTTCCTCTTGGGTTTTCGCCTGGGCTGCCGATCGCCGCGGATTCTGAGGCCCCGGAGACCACGGTTTCTGACATTTGCAAAAGTGGTCGCCTCAGACGACGGCCGATCCACCGGCCGTGGGACCTGGCGTTGACCCCACCGGGCTGATAAGTTGCCACCACTTCACGAAGTCCGACCCGAGCCAAGGCTCGAGATGGGGAGCGCAATGCAAGAAGCCGCGGTGCCCGGTCAGCGCAAGAGTGTCGTTGCTTGGTGTTTCTATGACTGGGCCAACTCAGCCTTCACCACCCTGGTGGTGACGTTCATCTACGCCACCTACTTCAGCAAGACGTTCGCTGAAAACGAGGCCATCGGGACGGCCCTATGGTCGCGCGGGGTGGTGGTCTCGTCGGTCTTCATCGCCCTGTTGTCGCCGCTTCTCGGCGCGGCGGCGGACCGCGATGGCATGCGGCGGCGCTATTTGATGATCGCCACCCTGGTGTGTGCGGTGGCGACCACCCTGCTGACCTTCGTTTCCCCCAATCAATCCGGAGCGGTCTGGATTGCCTTGACGCTCTTTGTAGTCGGCAACGTCGCCTTCGAAGTGGGCATGGTGTTCTACAACGCTTTCCTGCCCAGCTTGTCCACGCCGCAGCGTATCGGCCGCATTTCCGGCTACGGCTGGGCCATGGGTTACGCCGGCGGTCTGGTCTGCATGGTGGTGGCCTTGCTCGGTTTTGTCGGTTTGGGTGATGCCGAGCCCTGGTTTGCCCTCAGTCAGGTGGACGGCTTCCACATCCGCGCCACCAATTTGCTGGTGGCGGGCTGGTTCCTGGTCTTCAGCTTGCCGTTTTTCCTGTGGGTGAAGGAAGACAAGGTGCCGGGTCAGGGCGTCGGCCTCGATCTGCGCGGAGCCATCGAGGATCTCAAGGAAACGGTGGTCAATATCCGCCGCTATAGGGAAGTGATGAAGTTCCTGCTGGCGCGGCTGATCTACAACGATGGTTTGATCACCATCTTCGCATTCGGCGGCATCTATGCGGCGGGCACCTTCGGCATGCCCCAGGACGAGATCATCCTCTTCGGCATCGTGCTCAATGTGGCGGCGGGTTTCGGGGCTTGGATTTTCGGCTACTTCGATGATCGCCTGGGGGGCAAGGCGACGGTCATGGTGAGCATCGTGATGTTGATCGGCTCGTCGAGCCTGGCGGTGATGGCACCGGACAAGACCTGGTTCTGGATCGCTGGTATCGTCACCGGCATCGTCGCCGGTCCCAATCAGTCGGCCAGCCGTTCGCTGATGGGGCGCTTTGTACCCGATCGTCACAAGACGGAGTTTTTTGGTTTCTTTGCTTTCTCCGGTAAGGCGTCCGCTTTTCTCGGGCCCTTGCTGCTCGGCATTTTCAGCGCCTCCCACGGCCAGCGTGCCGGCGTCGCCACGGTGATCGGCTTCTTCGTCATCGGCGGCATCTTGCTGATGATGGTGAACGAAAGAGAGGGCATCGCTAGGGCGTCGGAGGTTTGAGCTCGGGTTCCAGATAGAGCTCCTCGTAGTGCACCTCAGGCATGTGCAGAGCAAAGCGGAAACCGCGCACTCGAGGGGCGAGAAAACGGACCATTTGTTCGTGAAACAGAGGAATGATCAGCGCCTCTCGAAGCAGCAATTGCTCCACTTGGTGGTAGAGCTGGTGGCGCACTCGAGGGTCGGTTTCGCGCCGTCCTTCGAGCAGGAGGCGGTCGATGTCCAGGTTCTGGAAATAATCGGTCAAGACGCCTTCCTCAGAGTGCAGCAGGCGACCCAAGAATCCATCCGTATCGGGATAGTCCGCGACCCAGCGAAAGGCCAGGAGATCGGCATCCTTCGCCACCTCGGGTCCCGGCGGCAAGGGACGGGATTCGATGTCCCAGCCGCGGTGCAGGAGTCGTTGGCAAAGCTGTTCCCATAGTCCTCGATAGGGTCCGAGAAAAGCTGGCAGAATCGTCGCTTGAAGGCTCAGCAGGGTCTGGCGGTGGGTAGTGCCGTGGGTCGGTCGAGGGATCTCCTCATGGCCCAGCAAGCCGGGCGGGATGAGGCCGTTGGCGGCCACCGCCAAGCCACTCGCCACGCCTGGCAAAGATTCTTCGATCTCCAAGCTGGCGGCGAATCGCTGACGCATCTCCAGGTCTCGGAAGGGCCCTTGGCGGGTGTTCAGCACCAGGAAGTAGGTCGCCAAGCGCGGCGACTCATGGTAGGTGACGGCCAGCTCCGCATCCCGCCGTAGGGCCTCCATTTGGTGGGGGATGAGATCAGAAACCATCGACAGTCGACCGCCACGGAAGGCTTCATAGGCATCGTCCGAAGACATGCCGAAGCAGAAGGTCAGGTGCTCGCTGCGCGGCAGCTCCGGTCGCCAGTAATCAGGATGGCGGCTCATGACCAGATGGCTATCGGTGAGCTCGACGACGCGGAAGGGCCCGGTGCCCAAACAACCCCGCTTCCACGACGCATCGAAGGTTTCACAGCCTTCGGCGACAATGGCGGCCGAGGGAAAGGCCAGCAGCGTGGTGTAGATGGCGATCGGCTCCACCAGCTCGAGCACCAGCTGGGACGGTGAAATGATGTGCAGTCCTTTTAGGGTCTCCGCCCGGCCGTCGCGGAGCTCACGGGCACCGCGGATGGGGAGCAAGGGGAAGGGCAGACGCCCGGGATAGGATTTGAGGGCCCGCTCGAAGGAGTAGCGGACATCGCGGCTGGTCAGATGGCGCCCATCATGGAAGCGGACTTGGGGTCGCAAGAAGATGCGGTAACGCCGTCCTCCGTCCTCCGACTCCACCCGTTCCGCCAGCCAGGGGAGGATGCGCGCCCCCTCTTCAATGCGGGTCAGGGTCTCAAAGACGTTGGGGGTGACCTCCACCGACTCGAGGAATCGGCCTTGCAACGGATCGAGGTTGGCCAGCTTGCCCTGCATGGGGATGCGCAGCCCGTCGCTGGCCGCCAGGGAGTTGGTTTCAAGGATCGCCTTGGGCTCGGCTTGGCCTCGTTCCTTGGATTGAAGCGCAATGCTGGTGTAGCTCACATAGGGCGGGGTATTGCGCAACTGCAACCCGAGCACCCGAGGACCGGCCAGGCGATAGTCGATGTCGTGGAACAGCGGCACCACCACATGCTCCGATTGCAAGTGATCCTCGATGCGGTGGTAGCGCTCGATGCGGCGGTCGGTCTCGGGTTCTTGGCGAGCCTCTTCCAACAGTTGGGTGCCGGTCTCGGAGGTATAAAAACTAGCGAAGCGGCCCCCTTGCGGATGGAAGAAGCCATAGGTGAAGTTGTCGGGGTCTTCGTAGTCGGCATTCCAACGCACCAAGCTGGCATCGATGCCGTCGCCGTGACGATAGGCCAGGCGGTAGCCTTCCATGTCCGGCAAGTCGCACTCCACCTCGAAACCGAGACGCTGCCAACGCTCGACGATGGCGTCGAGCAGCGGCCGATAGCGTTCGCCGATGACCGGGTGCACCAGGCATCGCAAGGTCGCGCCGCAGAACCCCTTCGCTTTGACCAGGGCCCGCAGCTCGTCGAAGCTGGCAACCGGGCGGCGCCGTCCGGCATCGTGGCCGAGCACCCCGGGAGGGATGAGCGATACCGCCGGCTGGGCGCTTCGGCCGAGGCTTCGCCACACCAGGTCCTGGGCATGGAGGGCGGCACCGGCGAGGCGCCGCAGCTCCGCATGGCAGCTGTTAGGACCGGCCATGTTCCAGAGCACGAAGTAGCTGTTCTTTTTGACGGTCTCAGTGCGTCTGCCGCGAAAGCGTGGGTCCCTCAACACTTGCTCGAGATCCTGCAAGGAAAGATCACGCCCGATGTCGAGACGATTGTGCAGCAACGCGTCCCGAATCCACTCCGAGGACTTTGCCAGATGAAAGGTGACGCCGTCGAGGTGCGGTGACCTCGGACCTTGTAACTGGGGATTTCTCGCCAGACGCAGGGACTCGGGAGTCTGGTCGGCGATGATGAAGGGGCCGGTGCCCAGGCGACCGGCGGTCAGCCTGTTGGTACTGGGACCGCTGGGAGCTTTGCTGATCGCCGTATTACGGTCGGTGAGCAGGGAAGGAAACATCGGTAGGGCGGCTTCGAGATGGAAGGCGATACGGTGCGCGTCGAGCACCTCAATGGCCGGCTCACCGCGGTCCACGGAGAGGGCTTTGAAGGCGGCGACGGGGCTTTCCGGTTGGCTTGCGATGGCCTCGATGAAGGAGCTCCGGACCACTTCGGCGGTCAGCGGGCTGCCGTCGGAGAAGTAGACGTCCTGGCGCAGCTCGAAGACGAAGCGGCGGGCCTGATCGAGGCTCTGCCATGCTTCGGCCAAACCCCGCACTAGATTGCCGTCGGCGTCACAGGCCAGCAAGGTTTCGAAGATGGTGCTCGCCACCTCCGCTTCTTCGTCGGTCACCAGTTGACCCGGTTGCAGGGAATGCAGCGACACCGGCAGGGCGGTGATCAACTCGCCGCCCCGCGGCGTCGGCGGTTGGGCGGCGCGGTCGGCGAAGGCCAGCCGCTCGACATCCTGCAAGTAGGCCCGGGCGAGGCGAACTTCACCCCGCAGATTGGCCAGGGTAGCGCCGAAGGTCAGCAGACGGCGCAGCAAGGCCGTCTGATCCGATCGGCGGGTGACCTCGATGCCCCTTTCTACCCAGCGTCGGGCTTCCTTGGGCTGCCGAGCCTGCCAGGCCGTATCGGCCAGAAAGAGGGCGATTTTGCCGGCCCAGGCAAAGCGCTGCAGGCTCTCCGCGTCACCCCATGCCTGGAAGGCCTCGTGTTGGGCCCTTTCCAGATGGCCGATGGAACGTTCCGCCCTGGCCAACAGCCAATGCAGCTCACCGCGGGTAGCGACGGAGTCGCTGACGCCTTCCTCATCGACCAAATCCAAGGCGCTGCGGGCCGCCCGGATGGCGTCATCAAAGCTGAAGGCAGCCAGAGAGCTGCGGGCCAGCTGCAAGCCGTAGCTCACCGTCTTGTCCGCCACGTCACCGGCGCTATAGTGGCGCAACAACTGGGGCAACACGGACTCTAGGCGTTCCCGGTGGCGCTCTTCCAAGTGACCGGCGTGGGCCCGATGCAGCCGTCGACGTCGGCGTCGGGTCAAGTCGCGATAGAGCACGTCGGCGATGACGCCGCGACTGAACCGCAGCGCATCACCACGGCGGTGTGCTTCCTCCTGCAACAGGCCGTCGTCGATGAGTTGATCGAGGACCTCGTCGAGCTCCCCCTCGTTGAGGGTTTCTCCTTGATGCCGCAGGAGCTGGAGCAAATCGACGACATCGAAGCTGCGGCCGATCACCGCAGCAACGGTCAACAGCTGGCGTTGCGCCGGGGGTAGGCGGTCGAGGCGTCGTTCCACCACCTGCTGCACGGTGGCGGGCAGCGCTTCGGCTGGGATACCGCCCCCAAAGTGCCACAGGCTGCTGGTGTGCTCGTCCAGATCACCGGCTTCCATCAAAGCTCGAAGCAGCTCCAGGGCAAAGTGGGGATTGCCCTCCGTGGCCTCGAAAAGGCGCTCCACCAGGCTCTCCGACAATATTTCAGGAGCACAGGATTCCAACAGCTGACGGAACGGCTCGCGCCCCAGGGGCTCGATCTGGAGGTGCAAGAACCGAGGGTCGCCATGGAAGCTCTGACGCAAGCGCTCTAGGGGATGGGCGCGGTCGACATCGCTGGGACGGTAGGTGCCGATGATCAACGTCGGGGTCGGACCGAGCCGCCGCACGATATACGCCAACGCCTCCACCGAGGCGTCACCGGCGTGGAGGTGCTCGAGCAGGAGCACCAAGGGCCGACCGTCGCCGAGACGGGAGAGGGTGCGGGCCAAGACCTCGAAAATGGCGGTGGCCCGCCAATCCCTTGCCAGGGTGGTGGCGTCCTCGGTGGCGCCCGGGTTGGACTGCCACATGTGGTGAGCGCTGCTGCTCTGCGATAGCGCCGGCAGGTCGCTGAGCATCGGGAAGAAACGCGCCAGGTCCGGCGCCAGGTCGCTGAGATCGACGGCGGCTTGGCTGTCCCCCAGCCCCAGGCGCCGGAAGTAATCCTGGATGAGATCACAGAGGCCATGGTAGGGCAGGGCGGTGTGGGAATCGGCGAAGTGGCCGCGCAGGACCCGAAGATCCCGCACCGTGGCCAGCTTTTCCAGCTCTTCGAGCAAGCGAGTTTTACCGATCCCCGGCTCGCCCGCCAGCAAGACCAACTGGCACTCTCCACGGATGGCGATTTCCAGGCGCTCCCCCAAGCTGGCCAGCTCTTGGTTGCGCCCCACCAGGGGCGGCGACGAAGGGTTGTGACGGCGCCGCCGCTCCGCGGAGAGGACCACCGGCAGACGCAGCTTGTCAGCGCTCAGGTGGTCGCCGATCCATTGCAGCTGATCGGCGATATGTCGGCCGTCCAGGGGACGATCCTCGACTTCCTTGGCCAGGCAGGAAAGCACCAGGGCGTCGAGATCGTCACTCAGCTCCACCCCCCGGCTGCGCAACGCCGCCGGCGGCTCGTGCACGATGCGATACATGGCGGAATGCAAGCCGCTGCCGAAGGGTGGATCACCGCTCAACATCTCGTAGAGCATCGCCCCCAGGGAGTATAGGTCGCTGCGGTGATCGACCTGCCGACCATTGATCTGCTCGGGGCTCATGTAGGCGACGGTGCCGACAAAGCCTCCCGAGCCGGTGATCCTCAGCTCTTCGGTGCTGCGCGAGGCGGCGACTCTATCGGCGACGCGTTCGTCGATGTGCGCCAGGCCGAAGTCCATGACCCGCACCCGGATACCGCCGGGGGGATGGGACACCATGATGTTCTCGGGCTTGATGTCGCGGTGGATGACGCCGTTGCGGTGACTGTAGTCGAGGGCGTCGGCGACCTGGTACCCCACCTCAAGGAGATCGCCGACCGACAGGTCCCACTGTTGGATGTGGTGGCGCATCGTTTGCCCCGTCAACAGGGGCATGACGAGAAAGAGGATGTCGTCGTCATGGATACCAAAGTCGTGAATGGTGACGATGGCCGGGTGGTCGAGCCGTGCCACCATGCGGGCCTCCCGACGAAAGCGGGTGCGTCCTTCGGCGGCCAGCGAGGTGGGGGGGATCAGCTTGATGGCGACATCCCGTTGCAGCATCGGATCGTGGGCCCGATAGACGACGCCCATACCACCTCGACCGAGGATCTCCGTCAACTCGTAGCGATCCCTGAGCTTGTTACCAATCATCTTGCCAATCCCCCGGGGCCCCATGGAGCGCACCCTTTGACGCCACCCTTTGGACGCCCCATTGTAAGCCCGAAGTGATAGAGACGACACACTTACAGGGAATTTACATGGTGCCGCTAGATCTCATGCCCAAGGCCTGCCAGTCTTGCGCCATGACGACTTCGCCCTCTATCCATCCGTTGGTTGCCTTTGCCGTCCGCCGACGGGTCACCATGGGCATGTTGGTGATCGCCGTCTCGGTGCTCGGCGTGCTTTCCTTGCAACGCTTGCCCTTGGAGTTCCTGCCGGCCATCTCCTCGTCCAACGTCTCGGTGCGGGTATCCTTTCCGTCCTCGGCCCCGGAGGAGGTGGCGCGACGCATCGTGCGGCCGTTGGAAGATAGCCTCGGAACCCTGGAGAATCTCGACCGCCTGTCATCCCGGGCCTCCGCGGACTCGGCGGAGATCAACGTCGGCTTTGTCGATGGCACCGACATGGATCTGGCGGCGGTGGAGGTGCGAGATCGCATTGATCGGGTGCGCCATCTCTTGCCGCCGGACGTACAACAGGTCCGTATCCGCCGTTTTCAAACCTCCGATATCCCCGTCCTACGGTTCGACCTCAGCATCCAACCGGGTGAGGAGGGCTGGACCTCCGAGGCTCTCTACGATTACGCCGAGCAGGTGATCCAGCGGCGTCTAGAGCGTTTGGGAGGTGTCGCGCAGGCGGATTTGCGGGGTTTGCAGACGCGCCAAGTGCTGGTGCAGCTGGACACCGATCGCCTGACCGCCCACGGCGTCGACGTGCGTCAGTTGGTCGCTACCCTGCGCAACAACCACCTCACCACCTCCGTGGGGGACGTCACGGGCCGCGGCAGCAAGCAACATGTGCGGGTGGTTGGGGACCTGGCCAGCTTGGAGGAGATCCGCAGCTTGCGGTTCGGCCCTGGATCGGTGCGCCTGGGTGACGTGGCGGCGGTGACCTATGACTATCCGCGACAAGAGCGCTACAACTTTCTCAACGGGCGGGAAACCCTCAGCGTCCGCGTCTACAAGACCTCCAGCGCCAACCTGCTGCAGGTGGTCGAGGCGGTCAAGAATGAATTGGCTGCTCTGCAGCAAGAACCCGACGCCGCCGGTCTGGCGCTGCGTGTCTTCCACGATTCCTCGGAGGATGTGGAAAAGGGCCTCGGCGAGCTGCGCACGGCGGGCCTGTTGGGCGGTAGCTTCGCCCTCCTGGCGGTCTACCTCTTCCTGCGCCGACGCCGGGTCACCTTGCTCATCGGCGTGGCGATTCCCATGTCCGTGGTGCTGGCTTTTGTCATCATGTTTCTGTTGCGCCAGTTGGGCTGGGCCGCCATCACCCTCAATGTGGTGAGCTTGATGGGCTTGGTGCTCGCCCTCGGCATGTTGGTGGACAATTCCATCGTCGTCATCGAGTCGATCTACCGGCGCCTGGCCGAGCGGGGAGAGGATCCGGAGACGGCAGCCCTGCGTGGGGCCTCGGAAGTCGCGTTGCCGATTCTGGCCTCCACCGCCACCACCCTGTGCGTCTTTGTACCGCTGATCTTTTTGCGTTCCGGCGGTGGCTTCTTCTCCCACTATTTGCGCGAGGTGGGAACGACGGTCTGTATCGTCATGGTGGCATCGCTGTTGGTCGCCCTCACCGTTGTGCCCATGGTGGCGGCCCTTGTGCTGCGCCAGGAGCCGCCGCCGGAGTCCACCTGGTTGCACCGGCTGGAGAACCTCTACGGCACCCTGGTCGGCTGGACACTGCGCTGGCGATTGCCCCTGCTGGTGCTGGCGGCGGGCCTGCTGTGGTCCTCCTGGTGGCTTTTCGGCTCCATCGAGCGCAGCTTCGGCTCGCGCACCCAGGCCCGGCAATTGACCATCTTCGTCGATACCCCCAGCACCTACAATTTGCAGCAGACGGAAGAGCTCTTCGCCGAGACCTATGGGCTGCTTTCCGAGCGTCGCCGAGAGCTGGACATCTCGGACATCAGCCATGAGTACCGGGTCGGCGGTGGGCGCTCGCGGGGCGGCTTTGGCGGCGACAAAGAATTCACCCTCTATTTGGTGGACGAAGAGCAGGCGTCCTTGACCACCAACCAGGTGCGGGACGCCCTGCGGGAGCTGCTGACGCCGCGACCGGGTGTGCAGTTTCGTATCGCCCAGAGTCAGCGGGGCCATGGCAGCAATGGTCTGGAAGTGCAGATCCTGGGTGAGGATGTCGAGGTCCTGGAGCTCTTGGGACGGGAGATCGCGGCACAGATGGCTGCCCTGTCGGGCATCGAGGACATCGACCTCTCCCTCGAGAGCGGTACCGACGAGCTGGTCATCGAAGTGCAGCGGGAGCGGGCGATGGCGGCGGGAATGTCGAGCCGTCAAGTGGCGATGACGGTGGAGAGCGCCCTGTCGAGCCGGGCGGTGACCACCCTGGAAGCGGACGATCGAGAGATCGACGTCGTGGTGCAGTATCAGGACGCCGAGGAAGGATCCGTCGATGAGTTGCGCAACGTGGCGGTATTCACGCCCCTCGAAGACATCGAGGGCAGCGGCAGCTCCTTGCCCTTGGACACCCTGACCACCTTCGAGGTCAGACCGGGTCCGACGAGCATCGAGCGGGAGAACCGGCTGTCCAAGATCACCGTCAACGCCAATACGGACGACCCGATCATGGCCCGACGCGCCATGATGGGGATCACCGGTCTGTTGCAATCCTTCGCCATGCCGCCGGGTTATAGCTGGAGCTTCGGCCGTTTCAACCGCATGGACTCCGAAGATGAGGAGGGGGCCAATTTCGCCCTTCTCTTCGCCATCTTGCTGGTCTACATGATGATGGCGGCCCTCTTCGAGAGCTTTGCCCATCCCTTGAGCATCATGCTGTCGGTACCCTTTGCCTTCATCGGCGTCGGGGTGGTGATGAAGCTGGCGTCGCAACCGCGGGACAACTTCACCGAGCTGGGATTCATCATTCTCATCGGAGTCGTGGTCAACAACGCCATCGTCCTGGTGGACCACATCAACCGCCTGCGTCAGGAGGGCATGGAGCGGAGCGCCGCCATCGTCTTGGGTGGCCGTCATCGGTTGCGGGCCATTCTGATGACCGCCATCACCACCATGCTGGGCCTCCTGCCGATGGTGGCACCGATTCTGTTGCCCCAATGGTTCGGCCCCTTGGAAGGCCGATCCGCCACCTGGGCGCCGGTGGGATTGGTGATCCTCGGTGGTTTGACCACCTCGACCTTCCTCACCCTGGTCATTTTGCCAACCTTGTATTCCCTGGTGGACGACGTCAGCCAGTTTTTTCGGCGTCTGCTGGCCGCCGCCCTGCGATCTACCCCGGAACCGGTGGTGCGATCGGTCAAAGAACCGGTGGCCTGAGCCGCCTCGACAATCCCTGCCTCCCCGTCGCCACCTCCCAAGTCCGAGAGAAGGAATTTTCATGCTGCGCCGATCTCAACGCTCCCTCCAAGCTTACCCGCCCGCCTCGCTTCACCAAGGTGAGCCCTCGCCGCCGCCCAATCGCCGATTCTGGCAAGGATCGTTACCGCCCTGGATGGCGCTGCTCATCCTCTTGCCGTTGCTGAGCGCCTGCGGCAACGACGGTGGAGACGCCGCCAAGGCGGAGCAAGGCAGAGCCGGAGGCGCATCGGGACCACCTAAGGGGGCCCAGGCTTCTGGCCACAGCCCCGAGGGAGGCCCACCGTCAAACCGCAACTCCGATCGACCGGGCTCAGGCCGCCCTGGGGCGGCGGGCGGGGCCAATGAGCGGGGCGTGCCGGTGGAGCTGGCGACCCTCGAACGCCGGGATATGGCCGCCTACTTCGAAACCCAAGGTACCTTGGAGGCAGAGAACGAAGTCGATTTGGTGGCCCGGGTGTCTGGTCCCATCGTTCGCTTGCTGAGCGAGGAGGGTCGGCAAGTCAAGCGCGGTGAGCTGCTGGCCCAAATCGACGACCGCGAGCTGGCGGCGCAGCTGCAAGTGGCAAAGGTCCGCTTGCAGGAGACTGAGCAGTCCTATCAGCGAGTGCGCTCGCTGCACGACAGCCAGTTGCTGAGCCAAGAAGCCCTCGACCAGTCCCTGGCCAGCTATCAGACGGCCCAGGGGGAGCACCAGCGGCTCAGCTTACAGCTGGACTACACCCGCATCACAGCGCCTTTCAGCGGACTCGTCGTGGAGCGCTACATCAAGCTCGCGGAGCAGGTGAACGTCGGCTCCGAGCTCTTCCGGTTGTCGGACTTTGATCCCTTGCTGTGCCGCATCCAAGTGCCGGAGCGGGAGCTGCGCCGGCTGCATCCGGGGCAACGGGCCGAGCTCACCGTCGAAGCGTGGGGCGATCGCCGTTTTGACGCCCGGGTCCAACTGGTGGCCCCGGTGGTGGAGGCAGCCAGCGGCACGGTGCGGGTCACGTTGGAGGTCGACGGCACCGACGAGAGCGGCCAGCGCCTGTTACAACCGGGCATGTTCGCCAGCGTTTACCTGGAAATGGAAACCCGTCCCCAAGCCTTGGTCTTACCCCGCAGGGCCCTGGCCCTCGACAGCCTGGAGGACAGCGTCTTCGTCGCCGCCGATGGTATCGCCCGGCGGCGCACCGTCGAGCTGGGCATACGCAACGCCGAATTTCTGGAGGTGCTCTCCGGCGTCGAAGCGGGGGAGCAGGTGGTGGTTGTCGGTCTCGACGGCTTGAGCGATGGTACGCCGGTGGACGTGGGCGGGGGCTTGGAAGGGCAGTCGAGCTCAGGGACGGTGAGCCCCGGAGCTGAAACGGCCCCAGCTGCGGCCCCCGAAGGTGGCGTCGACCCTGCCGCAGACGGTGCCAGCCGGAGGGGACGACCTGCCGATGGCCCTGAAGCCATCGACCTGAGCGATCCCCAACAGGTGGACGAGCTCAAGGCGAGGATGCGCCAACGGGGCCTCAGCGAGAGTGAGATTCAAGAGCGCCTGGAGCGCCTCCAGCAACGGCAGAGCGGCGCCCAATGAGTCTTGTCACCACCTCGATTCGACGCCCGGTGACGGTGTTCATCGTCGCCGTGGCGGCGGTTGTCTTCGGCAGTGTGGCCTTCCAGGAGCTGGCGACGGATCTGCTGCCGGATGTCACGTATCCCAGCTTGACGGTGCGCACCGAGTGGGACGGGGCGGCCCCGCAGGAGGTGGAGAGCTTGCTGACCCGGCCGGTGGAGAATGCCGTCGGGGTGGTGGAGAACCTGTTGCGCATCTCCTCCAGCTCGCGTTCCGGCACCAGCGAGGTGACCCTCGAATTCGCCTGGGGCACGGCCATGGACTTCGCCGCCCTGGATGTTCGCGAACGGCTCGATCTATTGCGTCTGCCGATCGACAGCACACCCCCGGTGTTGCTGCGCTACGACCCGGCCCTCGATCCGGTGATGCGTCTCGGGCTGACCGGTGACGGCGACCTGCTGCGTCTCAGACAGTTGGCGGAAGAGCGTTTGCAGCGTCCGCTGGAGCGCCTCGAAGGGGTGGCGGCGGCGGTGGTGCAGGGGGGGCTCGAAGAAGAGATCCAAGTGGAAGTGGACGAGCGCCGCCTGGCCACCTTGGGATTGGATATCGGCGTCCTGAGCCAGCGTTTGGCGGAAGAAAACGTCAATCTCACCGGCGGGCGTCTACAGAACGCCCAGACCGAGCTGTTGGTACGCACCCTGAACGAGATTCGCCGTCCCGAAGATTTGGAACGTTTGGTGATCGATCGCAGTCAAGGCGCCTCTCTGCGCCTAGAGGATGTGGCGACGGTCCGACGGGGCTATCAGGAGCGGGAAATCATCACCCGTATCGGCGGCTTGGAAAGCGTCGAGGTGGCCATCTACAAGGCTGGGGGCAGCAATACGGTCCAGGTCTCCAGCACCGTCTGGGAGGCCCTGGCCGAAATCCAGCGGGACCTCGACAAGGTGGCCCCAGAGCTGGAAGTGACGGTCATCACCGATCAGGCGGGTTACATCAGCAGCGCCGTCGACGAGGTGCTCGACACCGCCATGTTGGGTGGCCTGTTGGCGGTCTTGGTGCTCTACCTCTTCCTGCGCAGCTTCAAAGCGACACTGATCATCGGCATCGCCATCCCGATCTCGGTGATCGCCACCTTCTTCGGCATGTACCTGTCGGACATCTCCCTCAACATCATGTCCCTGGGTGGTTTGACCTTGGGTATCGGTCTGCTGGTGGACAACGCCATCGTGGTGCTGGAGTCCATCCAGAAGCAGCGAGACCAGGGGCTCGACGAAGAGACGGCGGCCTCCCAGGGCACTAGCGAGGTGGCGACGGCCATCATGGCCAGCACCCTGACCAGTATTTGCGTCTTCCTGCCGATCATTTTCGTCGAGGGGGTGGCAGCCCAGTTTTTTGCCGATCAGGCCCTGACCGTCACCTATTCCCTGATCGCCTCCCTGTTGGTGGCCTTGACCGTCGTGCCGATGTTGGCCTCGCGGCAAGCGCCCAGCCTCGACGCCGGTGGCGGTCGCCTGTCCCGGGGTAGTGTCGGCATGGTCTCCGCCTTGGCGCGTCTCGTACGGCGAGTTTCACGTCCCTTGGTGTGGTTGCTGGATTTGCCGGCCCGTGCCTTCGAGCGGGGCTACGGCATCCTGGCGGTGGTCTATGAAAGTCTGCTGAGGGGTGCCCTGAACCGTCCATGGCTGCCGGTGTTGACGGCCTTCCTACTGCTCTTCGGCGCCTGGACTCTGCTGGACGATTTGGGGCAAGAGCTGGTACCGGAGTTGGTGCAAGGTGAGCTCTTCCTCGATGTCGAGCTGCCGGTGGGCACGCCACTGGACATCACCCAGCGCCGGGTGGCCAAACTGGAGGCGGTGGCTCAAGGCCTGCCGGACATCGAAACGGTGTACGCCATCATCGGTAGCACCGGGCAACAGGGGGGCGTGGCCGGCGAAAACCGCGAGCATCGGGCGCGTTTGACCTTGACCTTGAAACCACCGATTTCGCGGCAGCGGGAAGATGGCGTGATGGAGTCCCTGCGGCAGGCCCTGGCCGCGGACGGTGACTTGATCGGCCGCTTCAGCCGTCCGTCGTATTTCAGCTTCAAGACTCCGATCGAGCTCGAGCTGCGCGGCAACAATCTGGTGCTGCTGCGGAGGCTCTCCGATCAGCTGCTGCGCGGCATGCGCCAGATTCCCGGCTTGACCGACGTGGAGTCCTCGGCGGAGGGGGGGAGCCCCGAGCTCCAAATCCGCTTCGACCGCGATCGTCTGGCCAGTTATGGGTTGTCCTTGCAGCAGGTGGCGGCGGTGGTGCGCAACAAGGTGCAGGGGGACATCGCCACCGAGATTCAACAACAGGATCGCACCATCGATATCCGAGTGCGGGTGGCGGAGGCTTACCGAGATAGCGCCCAGGGTCTGCGCCAGCTGGTGGTGCACCGCGAAGGGGCCGCCAGCCTGCCGTTGAGCGCCGTGGCCGATGTCATCGCAGCGGAAGGGCCGGTGGAGATCCGCCGTGTCGACGGCGAGCGGGCCGCCCTGCTCAGCGCCAATCTGGTGGGACGGGACTTGGCCTCCGCCGCCGTCGCCATCGAAGAGCTGGTCGAAAATCTGGACCTACCCCAGGGATTCGATTGGCAGCTGGGGGGTCAAGGCAAGGAGATGCAGAGCTCCTTCGCCAGCCTGCGTCTGGCCATCTACCTGGCGATCTTTCTCGTCTATCTGGTGATGGCCTCGCAGTTCGAGTCTCTGCTCCATCCTTTTGTCATCCTGGGCAGCGTCCCCCTGTCGTTGATCGGCGTCGTCGTAACCCTTGCCCTCTTCGATGTGCGGCTCAGCGTCGTGGTGATGATCGGTGTCGTGCTGCTGGCGGGCATCGTGGTCAACAACGCCATCATCCTGGTGGATACGACGAACCGCCTTCGCCGTGAGGACGGTCTCAAGAAACGCCAGGCCTTGGAGCAAGCGGGGCAACGGCGCCTCCGTCCGATCCTCATGACCACCGCCACCACCGTCCTCGGTCTCTTGCCGATGGCCATTGGGCTGGGGGAGGGCAGCGAGCTGCGGGCCCCCATGGCCTTGACGGTCATCGGGGGGTTGTTGAGCTCGACATTGTTGACGTTGGTGGTGATTCCGGCGGTCTATAGCCTTTTGGATTGGGGCGAGTAGGGCACTTTTCCTTGCCGCCCGGAGCGCCCTCCTGGGGCGCTGCCAGGGGTGCCGGCATCATTTCGTTTGGCGGCATTGGTTTGCCACCATCGGTTTGCCACCATCGGTTTGGAGCACTCATGCCTCGGGCACCTGCCGCCCGGAGCGCCCTGCTGGATCGCTGCGCTCCCAGGGTCGGGCGGTCCGGGCTACCGACACCGGCCCCGCTGGGGCCACAGAGGTTTTTGTCGCTGCGCTCCACTGGATTAGTCCCAAAGGTGGTCTTCTTCGGCCTGGATGCGGTGTTTGGCCAGGAGTGCCAAGAACTCTGTTTGAAAAGATCTGTCTTGGTGATGGGTCGCTTGGTTTTGGATGTAGCGCAACAACACCGGCACCTGGGATGGGCTGACGGAGAACGCGCCATATCCTTTCTGCCAGGCGAAAAAACTTCTTACCTGGCTTTCATTCATCCACCGCGATGATTCGGATTTGATGTGTCGGAGGTAGGTGGAGAGGGATTTGCTTGGCGGCAGGCTGGCGAGGAGATGAATGTGGTCTGGCATGCCGCCCGCCCCGAGGAGGGCACCCCGCTGGTGCCGCACCAATCCTCCGACGAATTGATAGAGCGGTTCTTGGACATCCTGGGTAATCAGCGGTAGGCGATCCCGCGTGCTGAATACCAAATGATAAAGAAGGCTGGTGTAGGTAGTCGCCAAAAATCCTCCAAAAAACGGGTAAGTTTCAACCCATTATCTTAGCTCAGACAAATTCAAACAAATTCTGTGGCCCTGAAGGGGCCGGTGTCGGTAGCCCGGACCGCCCGACCTGAGAGTCCGCGATCAGGAGGGCGCTCCGGGCGTGTGGGTCCGGGGTGTTGCGTTTGCTGTGGTCGGTTCGGAAGCGGTTTGGCGCTCCGGGCGTGTGGGTCCAGAACCCAACTCCTGGATCGCTGCCAGGGGTGCCCGTCCACCATCCGTTTGACACCATTGGTTAGCCACCATCGGTTTGGAGCATTTCTGCCTGGGCCACCGCCCGCCCGCCGGCCCGTCCTCGACCGCGGCGCCCCCGGGGTCGGGGGTCCCGGCCACCCGACACCGGCCCCGCTGGGGCCACAGAGGTTTTTGTCGCTGCGCTCCCTGTTTGGGACCCTCGCCGCCGGGAGCGTCCTGATGGATTGCCGCCAGGAGAGTGTCCGTCCGCGATTGGTTTGGAGCCATCGGTTTGACACCATTAGTTAGCCACCATCGGTTTGGAGCACTCAGCCCTCGGGCACCTGCCGCCCGGAGCGCCCTCCTGGATCGCTGCGCTCCCAGGGTCGGGCGGTCCGGGCTACCAACACCGGCCCCTTCAGGGCCACAGAGTTTTTTCGCTGTGCTCCCAATGACCTCAGGGCACAGTGGCGGACCATGCCGCCACATTCCCGGATTCGAACCCATCGAGGAAGATGTATCCGTCCTGCGGCAACCGCAGGTAGTAGATATCCTGCTCGCCGTTGAAGGTGGCGGCGTAGGCCAGGTGGGCGGCGTCGTCGAGGGCGACGAGGTCGTAGTAGTCACCCAGCTTGTTTTGCTGGGGCCAGCCGAGGTGAGGATCGAAGCTGGGGGTGAGCTGGATCTCGCTCGACCAGTTGAGGCCACCGTCGTGGGAGAAGCGGTAGAGGAGGATGGAGTCGAAGCCGTTGGGGTCGTGCCGGCTGTCGGCCCACACGGCGTCGATGCGACCGTTGGGGGCGACGTCGAGGGTGGCGAACCATTGCCAGGCATTGCCGCTGTCGGTGTTGAGGCGTTGCGGCTGGCTCCATACAAAACCTCCGTCGCTGCTGCGGGCGAAGAAGACATCGAGGGGGTCCGGGCCGGGAGGATCGAGGGAGCCCAAGACGTAAAGGTCGCCATGGCGAGGGCCGGCTGCGTGGTTGGCGGCTATCCACAGCTGCCCCAACAGCCCGCCCGGGTTGGGTCCGACTTGGATCACTTGACGGCCGCCGAGCTCGACTTGCACGGCGAAATCGAAGGCCAGGGGCTGGGTGACGTCGTCGGCGTCGGTGGAGCGGGCGACGACGATGGCGCCGTCACCGCTGCGGCTGCCGATGAGGTAGACGTCGGCGTTGGGGGCGACGGTGGTGACCCCCCAGCGGGGCTGATCGAGCACCGGGATGGGGGCGCCGAAGCTCTGCGCCCCGTCGGTCGAGCGATTGAAGTGATCGTCGCCACAGCATCCGGTGCCCGGAGTCCAGGCGGCGTAGAAGAAACCGTTGCCGATGCCGCCATTGCGATCTACGGCGATCCAAGCCTTGTCGCCGCCGAAGGACGGCACGGCTGGACCCCAGGTGGCGCCACCATTGGTGGAGCGGAAGGTTTGGCAGGCGAAGTCTGCGTCCAGGCTGTAGTAGTAGAAAATGCCCTGGGAGTCGAAATCCAGCACAGGATCGGAGCGGAAAACCCCCGCGTCCAGGACCTCGGCGCTCCAGGTGAGGCCGCCATCGACGCTGCGGCCGAGGCCCGCTTGGCGGAAATTACTGGCCACCGTGTCGAACTGGCGCCAGCCGATCACCATGTTTTGCTCGAGGTTTGGGTCCACCGCCAGGGACGGCTCGTTGGCGGCGTCACCGACGATGTTCTGGCCGTTGCGATGTACGTTGACCTGCACACTTTCCAAGCCGTTGAAGACAAAGTTACCGGCGGCCGAGAGTTGGGGTGGACCGGTGAGCACATAGGGCGGCATATCCAACGTTTCGAAATGGCCCAGCGGCTCCAGGGGCTGTTGAGCCTCTGCGGGGCTCGACAGGCCGCAGCCAGCCAAGGCGATGACGAGGTTCCCGCAGAGGAGCAGGCGGCAGGCCCGGTGGCGCCTGCGGGGAAGGGGTGCACGGTGTCCCATAGTAGGCTGGAGCATATCCTCTCCGGCTGGCGACATCGAGTCCATCCGGGCTGCTGGCCGTGCATCGTCGAAGGAACCGACAACGGCCTCTAATAATTCTGCTAAGATTCATCGACATTTGTCAATGAGCGAACCTCGTTCTTATGAATCCCTTGCCAGGGTTGACGAGCAGCCCTGCTCTTGGATGCAGATCGGAACGAGGGCAACTTGACCGAGTTGCCAACGGTTCGCCAGCGACGCCACCGGAGCTTCGGTGGCGTTTTCTTTATTTTTTCGACTGGAGATGTTCCATGATGCGAGTCGACAGGCATTGGAGAACCGAGCAAACGGTGCTCTTCACCACATTGTTGGCCTTTGGCCAGCTGTTTTTAACCGTCCCCGGCATGGCCCAAGGCGCCGACGCTGCCCAGAGGAACGCTGCCCAGAACGACGCTGCTGCAGCCGACAACGAGGCCGTCGTCCTGCCCAGAGTGCACGTTATCGCCACCGGCGGCACCATCGCCGGGGCGGGGTACGCCGAGGTGGAGGACCGCGACGGCTCGGCGCTGCTGGCCGCCGTACCTGAGGTTTTCGAGGTGGCTCGGGTAACGGCTGAAGATCCGATGACCGTCGGTAGCTCACAGCTGACTCCGGCGATTCTTTTCGACATCGCCCAGCGAGTGAACAAGGTGCTGGCCGAGGATCCGGAGTTGGCGGGGGTGGTGGTGACGCAGGGCACCGATTCCCTGGAAGAAGCAGCCTTTCTTCTCGATTTGCTGGTCGACGATCCGCGACCGGTGGTCTACACCGGCGCCATGCGGCAGCCGGGGCAGATGGCGGCCGAAGGTGGCCGCAACCTGATCAACGCCGTGCGCCTGGCCGCTTCGCCGGCGGCCCGTAACCTCGGTGTCTTGGTGACGATGAATGACGAAATCCATGCGGCGCGGGAGATCTGCAAGCTCGATAGCACCTCCGTGAATGCCTTCGAATCGACCTCTGGAGGACGGCTCGGTTTCATCGACGGTGGAAGCATCTACCTGGTGAACGCTCCCCGACGCCGGGTGTCGTTGAGCGCCGCAGCCATCGAGCCCAAAGTCGACCTTCTGACGGTCACCGCCGGCAGTGATGGTCACGTCTTGTCAAGTATGTTGGAGTCCTCCCCCAAGGGCATTGTCATCGAGCTCTTTGGACGGGGCAACCTGCCGGGCAGCATGATCGGAGCGATCATCCAGGCGATGCGCCAGGGGGTGCGGGTTGTCTTCACCAGCCGCACCCGCAGCGGTGGTCTGCGGGAAGATGCCCGCTGGGAGCAGGGGGGGGTGATCTACGCCGAAGATCTGGGGGGCCTGAAAGCCCGAGTCGCCTTGATGGTGGCCCTTGGGGCGGGGATCACCGACCCGACAGAGCTGCAAGAGATCTTCGACAAGCTGGCTGGACAGGTGCGAGTGGTGGCCAACCGGCAACCCCACCATCAAGACATCGAAAGGCCCAGTGGCTAGGTATTAAACCTTGATCCCAATGGGTTTAGAGCGACACGTCAGCGTTGGGGCGAGCTTGGAGGCCGCGCACAGCCGAAGGGCTCCCGCCCCGCATCGTGTTCTCGCTCTACGGGGTTTCGCGCCACTGGTGGGCACCCGCGGGTCTTGAAACAACGAAGGGCGGTGTGGCTGTCGCCACCCGCCCGCCGCGTCCAAGGCATGCTGTGGAGCCCCGTGGCCCTCAGCGCTACCGATGGTCAGATGTCAGTGAGAGGCTTGCTCCTCGTCATCGGCCATCTCATCGGCCATCCCGTCATCGGCCCCGTCGTCTGCCCGAATGACGCCACAGCCGATACGAGCCCCGGCAGCGCCGGTGGGTTGCGAGGTCAGGTCGTCGGCATCTTGGTGCAGAATGACGGCCCGTCCCATCACCGAATGCTCGCCTTCACCGAGGGTGATCAGGTCGCTGGTCAGCTCATGGTGGGCCGTACCGTCTTCACCGACGACCACGTTGCCGAGATCTCCGGCATGGCGCACCGCATCGTCCGGGCCGGCGTGGTCGACGGCGGCGGGATTGAAATGGCCGCCGGCCGAGGTGAAGTCGGAGGCGCTGCAATCTCCCACCTCATGGATGTGGAAACCGTGGGTGCCGACCGGAGCCCCTTCGATGTGGGCGACGATCTGGACGGAACCTTCGCTTTCGCTGAAGGTCACGGTGCCGCTCATGCCTTCGGTGGCGGCGGTGGGTTGCAGCACCGCGATGGCGGTCATCGCAGAAGCCGCCGGTGCCGGCTCAGTGGCCGGGACCGGTGCCGTTTCGCCGCTCGTTTCGGTTGCCGCCGGTTCGCTGGGTTCTTGGCTACAGGCCACCAAAGTGAGGCCGGTGATCGCCAGCACGGCGATTCTCGACCAATGATGTGTCCGCATGTCTTCCTCCTGACTGTGGATGGATAAATTGTGTTTCCCCGTGAATCAGTCCGACATTCTATATCAAGGCCATGCGGGACGCCGATCAAAGCGCAGTCCGACAACTCGATCCGAGTGCAGTCCGGCAAGTCAGTGCTTTGCATCCGTCGTCCGTTGGGGGAGAATCGTCTCACCATGAGCCCCAAGACCGCCAATCTCGATACCCCTGCACCGCTGCGCATCCTCCTTGTCGAAGACGACGAATTTGATGTCGCCGTCTTTCGTCGGGCCTTTCGCAAAAGTGGCGTGGCCTGCGAAATCGTCCGCTGCCGGCGGGCTGAGGAAGCCTTGGAGGGATTGCAGATCACCGAGCTCGAGCTCGAGCTCCTGGTCACCGACCACAAGCTGCCCGGCATGTCCGGCTTGGAGCTTGCCAAGCTCCTGCTGGCCGACAAACCTTCCTACGCCATCGTTCTGTTGACCGGGGGAGGCTCCGAGGAAGTGGCCATCGAGTCCCTGAAGGCGGGGGTGCATGAGTACATCGTCAAGGACTCGACCCACGAATATCTCGCCCGCCTCCCCTTGATGTTGCCGCAGGCGGTGCAGCGCCACCAAGACCACGTCGCCCGCAAGAAGGCCGAACGCGATCTCCGGTCGGCCCAGGACGCGGCCCTGGAGAGCCGCCGTCGGCGCCTGCGCATGCAGGAAGAAACCAGTGAGGCGATTCGCCAGAAGCTGCGTCATATGCGGCAGGCTATCCATCTGATGGCGCAGAACACCGGCATGTCGCCGCCCGCAGGAGGCAAATCAAAAGGCAAACCATCCCCCGGCGAGGCCCTGTCCAGCCTGCGAAGTGGCCACCAAGAGCTGGAACGGCTCTTCGACGAGCTCCTCGAAGCTTCCAAGTACGATGCTCAGCAGCAGGAGGGCAACGGCAAGGCGTTTGACCTGGGAGATGTCATCCGCGGTGCCCTCGAAGCCTTGACCCTTCCCCCGGCCGCCGAGGCGCGGGATCTGTTTTATGTACTGGCCAACGACGTCCCGGAGAGAGTGTTCGGCAATCCGCAACAACTTCGCGAGATGATCATCCGCTTGGTGGAGAGCTTGCTGGGGCAGAGCGATGGGGGCGAGCTGACGGTGGAGGTGAGACGTCACCGGGCGGACGAATACCTACGCTTCGACATCGGCGGCAAATGCTTGCTGATGCCGGCAAAAAATCGGCAACGGCTGATGGCGGCGTTCAATCTCAGCGAAGAGGAAACCATGGCCGGGGCCTTCAGCGTCGAGCTCATGGAATGCCGTGACTTGGCCCGGCGTCTCGGTGGCAGCATTTGGGTCGAGGCCGCCCCCAGCGCCGAGCTAGCGGATCAAACCCTGTTGTGCTTTTCGGCGGAGTTACCGGCGGTGCCCCTGGATAGTCATCAGACGATTCAAGAGCCCTCCGGTGAGAGTAGTTGGTGGGAGACCTCAGACGATGGCACTCGGGCAGGACGTCAACGTCTCGAGCCGCGGGTGCTGGAAATCGATCGCCATCCGGCCCAAGTGCTGGTGGTCAGCAACAATCCGGTGGTCATTCACGTGGTGGGGCGCATGGTCGAGCAGCTCGGCTGCCGGTTTGTACCCGCGGAGTCCGGGATCCAGGCTCTCAATGCGCTGCAACGGGAGCCCTTCGATTTGGTGCTGACGGCCCTCGACTTGCCGCAGATGGGCGGCTTGGAGCTGACCCGACGCATTCGAGAAGGCGCAGGGCAGAAAACCGAGCATCGCCTACCGATCATCGCCCTGGGAACCCGCCCCGAAGAGTTGGAGGCCTGTCGTCAAGCGGGGCTCGACGGTTTGGTGCGCCGCCCGTTGTCGCAACGAAAGCTGGAGTCGGCGGTTCGGCGAGCCTTGCGGGATCGTATCTGAGCATCCCTAGCTGAGCATCCAAGAAAGGAGGGTCTCAGGTGCTGTCTCCGTTCCCCAAAACGGCGATCGATGGCTGGCGGCTGGAGGTGGCGATGATGCGGTTGCGGCCCATTTCCTTGGCCCGGTACATACGCCGGTCGGCGGCCCTCAGCAGCTCGTTCTTGAGGGCGGTCAATTCGATCGTCCGGGTCTCGAACAGGGGGACGATATCCGCTTCGAGGGTGACCAACCCGATGCTGGCGGTGAGATCCGCCAGCCCCAGGGCAGGGTAATTCTCCGGATCTTCGGGGTCGGCGATCTCCAAAAAGATGTGCGTCTCGATGGATTGACGAATGGTCTCCGCCACCCAGGCGGATTCCTGCGGCGAGTGGCCGGGCAGCACGACGACAAACTCATCACCGCCGTAGCGGGCGGCGATGGCGGAGCCCGGCAAGACTTGGCGCAACAAACCACCCATCTCCCGCAGCACCCGGCTACCCACCAAATGACCGTGGCTGTCGTTGATCCGCTTGAAACGATCCAAGTCGATGAACAACAGGCCGCAGTCCTGCCCCTCGGCGATCAGGCGGCGCAGCTCGAGGGTCAAATTCTGATGCAGGAAACGGTCGTTGTAGAGCCGTGTCAGGTCGTCCCGACGCGCCATGTCTTTCGACCGCTGTGCTTCGATGGCATTGGCGATGGCGGAGGAGATGGTCAGGGCGAAGGTTTCCAAGATCGCCAGTTGACGCCCGCTGAAGGCCGTTTGCGGTGCTTGGACCAACTCGAGGGCGCCCACCACACGCTGTCCGACCAGCAGGGGCAGGGCGACGACCGAGCCCTGAAGCCGTTGGGCGTCCGGGGGGAGGTGCAACAGAGCATCGCTGGTCGGTGCGTTGCCCACCAGGGATTCCCCCTGGCTCAGCACGCGACCGGCCAGACTTTCACTGATCGGCAAGGGCTCCCCCTCGAGAGAGGCTGTCTGCAAACCAAAGCTGGCCACCAAGACCATCTCCGGGGGAATCTCAAGGGACTCGGGAACGGAGGCGTCTCGCAGATAGATGGCTCCCGCCTGCGACGATACAAAATCATTGGCCCGCCGCAAGATTTCGCAGAGGACTCGACTCAGGTCGACTTCGGAGATCGGCAGACCTCCTGGCTCGTCGGGTGTCAGGAGGTAGATGAGCTCCGGATTGGAGATCGAGTGTAGTTTCATGGCACGTCTATCCCAGGAAATCGCTGGATAGTCAATCGCCCCGCATCCGGTTGTTGCGACCCGGCCAGACCGCCCAAGTATTCGAGACATTCTATGTGGAGGCTACATTTTACATGGATGTGGGCCAAAAGTGCGAAGCAAAGTGCTCGCTCCCAATGCCCGGAGCCGGGTGAGCCACCGACGGCACACAACGATGCTCTTCGACAGAAGACCTGGCGCCCGTTCCTCTGTACAATCCCCGGATGACACGCTTCCTCGATCCACCCGGCCCTTCCATGGGGAGCTCCTCTGGACTGGTCTTCCCAGATCCCTTCGACTACCTGACCGCCGACGCGGTCCGTCATATGTTGCGCCACCAGGACGCAGAGAAATTTCTCGTTTGGATGCGCCAGGAAGCGCCCAAACTGCATCCCGGGGTCTTCGCCCGGGTGCCGGATGTGGTCCTTTGGCCATCTTTCGCCACCTCGCTGGGCACTGGGCTGTGGAATGCCATGCCCCTGCCGCGCCATGATTATCGGCCCGAGCCCTTACCGCGGCAGAGCTCCGGTGACCTCTGCCGCTGCCGTTCCGGATTGGACTTCGACGACTGTTGTGCCCTGTTTCCACCACCTCCCCCGTTCAAGGCGGAAGCCCTTTGGACCTTCGTCGCCGAGCAACTGCCCCTCGAGGACCTGGAGGGTGTCGCCTTGGCAGGGCGCCTGACCGGTCCGATCCTCGGCGTCGTCGGCATGCGTTTGGTGGAACGGGGAGCGACGCGACGGGCCGCCCGCTTGCTGGAAAGAGTCTTCGCCCAGCCGCAGCATCTCGATGCCGAGTACGAGGTGGCCTTGGACGCCCTGTTCGACGCCTACGACGCCTTGGGTTGGAGAGGCAAAAAGGATCGGGCCCTGGTCGAGCTTTCGACGACCTTGCGGCCGCCCCTGCGCGGCGTCGTCTGGGCGCGGCGGGCCACCATCGCAGCGGATCAAGGCGAGGTGGAGGAGGCCTGGGACTTCTTTTCGCGGGCCCAGCAAGACGACCCTGACAATCCGTCCCTGGCCGGGTTGGAAGTTTCCCTGCTGCTCCACCAAGGGCGATCGCGGCAAGCCTCCGACCGCGCCCAGTTTTGGTTGTCGAAGCTCAAGCGGTTGCCGGCGGACAAGTCCTACCGCCACCTGGAGAAGTTGTTGGAAGAGATCATCGAGGACCCGTTGGTGGCCGTCTGGCAATTCTCCCAGGTGGTGGATTCCGAGCACTTGCGGCAAGTGCTGGCCCTCTTGGCCGGCCTGGAGGAGCGCCCCCTGCCGGCCTATGATCTCGAACGATCGGACAACGCCGCACGGCTAGTGGCTCCGCCCGCCCTGGATGCCATCGAGCAGGAGTGGCTTCGGGTTTGGCCCTCCGCTTCCATCCTGGTCGGCGCTGCAGCTTCCCTGGACGATGTGTCCTGTTGGAGCCCTGAGTTGGCCGGTCCTTGGGTTCAACTTCTGCAACAAGAGCCGGCGGCCCTCGATAGCTTGCACATTCTCGACGATCTTTGCTCGGCTGCCCACTTGCTGGAGTATCCCCTCCTGAAGGAGGCCCAGGAGCGATTCCTTCGACCTTTGATGCAGCGGGGGGTGGCGATCGTCGACCGGGCTCTGGGCGAAGACGGCTCCCTGGAGCTGCCTTGGGAGCATGAGGCGAATCGCCCGGCCTTGCGTTTGTACCGACGCCTTGCCCTGCAGTGGCTGGAGGTCGGACATCCTGATGCGGCCGTCGAGCTTTGCAGGCGACTCCTACGGTTGACGCCGGAGGACCCTCTGGACATGCGCTGTCCGCTGGTGGACCACTACCTGCGCGCCGGCCACGACGAGGAAGCCTTGGCGGTTTGTGCGGCCTTCGAAGACGACACCACACCTGAAGTGATGTACGGCCGGATCTTGGCCCACTTTAGATTGCAGCAAATACCTGAGGCGGAACGGGCCCTACATCGGGCCCACCAGGCCCTGCCCTTGGTGTGGGCTTATTTGACCGGGAAATTGCGCCGTAAACCTCAGATCGTGCCCGGCATCGTCGTCCATGGCGGCGAAGATCAAGCTTGGAGCTATCGGCAGAACATGCTGTCCACCTGGCGAGCCGTCAAAGGTTTATTACCCTGGCTGCGTCGCACTCAGGTCTAGCAGCTCGAGAGAGGGCTGCCCCAAGAAGCGACGGCCTCAAGAAGCGACGACCCCAAGCCAAAACCAACGGCCCGCGATGGCAACGTTGTTTGACGCCGAGCCGAGGCCCCAGAGCCGGCAACCGACGTTGGCGAACCGGCCTTCAAGCTAAACCGGCGTCCGGCAAGACAAACACCTTCCGCGCCAGCTCGGAACGGAGGGTTTCCGGCTTGTAGTACGCCGCCAGGGGTGAAGGGTGGTAGGTCAAGAGATCTGCATTGTGCTCTGCGAACTCCCGCCATGGTCGATGCCGTCCAAAGCGCTCTAAGCGTTCGTGCACGAGCAGCACAAACCCCCAGGTGATGGTGGCATGGAATTTCTCGTCGGCGCCGTGTTGCTGGACGAAACGACGCAGCCCCTCCGTCTGACGCTCCAGGGTCATGGCCAGGGAATGCTGGCGTAGATCCGCCCAAACCAAACGAACATGTTTTGGGTGATCGAGCTCGGAGGGTGGCAGGCTGCCGTCCAAAAAGGCATCGACAAGCTGTTGATCGATCATCGCGTGGCTCCAAGAAAGGTGACTCAATGTGCGACGCATGGTACATAGGTACCGTGGTACTGTCAAGAGCGCTCGCCAAGTCCTGGGCGGAGGTATCAAGTCCTAGGATGGGTGTCAGCTCAGCGCATCAGCTCTGCCACCCGCAAACGCAGATCGGGCAGCAATTCGTCTTCAAACCAGGGATTCTTGCGCAGCCAGATATTGTTGCGGGGACTGGGATGGGGCAGAGGGAGGCGGGCCGGTAGATGCTGCCGCCAGCTCTTTACTGTCTCGGTGAGGGTCTGTCGGGACATGGCGGGCAGGTAGTAATTCAGCGCGTGTCGACTGATCAATAGCGTCAGCTCGACTTGAGACAAGGCTGCCAGGAGGGGCCCATGCCACCGCGGGGCACATTCCGGGCGGGGCGGCAGATCTCCCGACTTGCCGGTTCCCGGATAGCAGAATCCCATGGGCACTAAGGCGACGTGCCGTGGGTCGTAGAAAAGGTCTGCGTCGATTCCCAGCCACTGGCGCAATCGCTGGCCGCTGGCATCGTCCCAAGGAATGCCGCTTTTGTGTACCCGGCGCCCCGGAGCCTGGCCGATGATCAACAGCCGTGCCTGCGGCGATGCCTGGACCACGGGGCGCGGACCGGCGGGCAGGAACGGTCGACAAAGGTCACAGCGGCGGATGTCTTGCATCAAAGTATCGAAGGGCGGTGTTGGCACGTCTGGCTCCTGGGGGGTTGAGCGGCTATGCTAACAATAGCGGAAAGCCTGAGATACTGAGATGCGTTGACAATGGGTGGGTTACAGCTCGCCGGCCCGGGACGGTGGGGCAGGAGAAGGTCATGGCAGTGCGACAACATGAAGAGCGACGGGGCCCACGGATCAACGGCTCGAAACCGCCGACGGCCAAGCAACGGCGGGCCAAGCCGACGCCCCGCCCAGGCGGTGGCGGTTTCGTCCTCCGCCTATTGCAGATCTTGGGGCTGGGGATATTAGGCGTTTTGGCCCTGATGCTGTCGCGGGGCCCCAGTGGACCGCGACGGGCCCGCCGCCGGGCCAACCCCGAAGATGCCCCCAGGGACCTGTGGCCCGACGAAGCTGTTTCAGAGGCCAGCTTCGAGGCGGCGCCCGACGATGCGATCAGCTGGATCGCCGGTCCCACCGGGGATCTCAGAATTCTCGAGCGGCATCCGCAAGGGGAGATCACCTTGTTACTGATCCACGGCTTGGCGGGCCGTCTGGAGCATTGGTTGCCGTTGCTCGACCGCACCGGTCCGGCCCTGCGTTGCCTGGCGGTGGATCTACCGGGGCATGGCGAGTCCGACAGCCGCAACGACGGCACCGACATTACGGTGCAGCAGATGGCCCAGGCGATGCGCGCCGTCCTCGAAACCCTCGGGCTGCGTCGGGTCCTGGTCGTCGGTCACGACCTGGGGGCCACCGTGGCGCTACAGCTGGCGTCGCTGGTGCCGGAAAGGGTGCTCGGACTCTTCCTCATCGATCCCAACGGCGATCAGAGCCGGCTCGACGATGCGGCCAAGGCCAGTGTCCTGGAAGCCATGGAAAAGGACCCGAAGGACGAAGTGCGATGGCAGTTTCGGCAGATTCTGATCAACGTCGCACCGCAGGTGGCGGATCGTGTATTGGCCGACATCGATACCAGTCAGTCGTCAGCCTTGCTCGGTGCCGTGCGCAGCAGCCTGGGCTTCGAGCCCGCCGTCGCCTTGGAGGCCTACGGTGGTCCGTGCCAAGTGCTGATCAGCCCACTCAATGATCTGCCCTACAGCTTGCACAAAGTGGTTCCCAATCTGGCCTGGTCCATGCTGCCGGGGGCCAGCCATTGGATGATGATGGATACTCCCCAAGGGGTCTGGGAAGGTCTGGTGGATTTTCTCGATCGCCGGGTCATGATCGACGACGGATGACCCCACGGCGGGTCGGTGTCGGCTCGAGGCGCAAGCGCGGCCTGCTCCGATCGACCTAGTCAGGAACGCCGATGGGCCATCGTCGGGCCAGGCGCCTCAGAGGCGGTACCCCGCCATGCCACAAACATGGGCAAAGTGGTGCTCCTCGACCGGCTGAATCGACAGCCGCTGCCCGCGACGCACCACCAGCATGCCATCGAGGGCTTCTTCGGCCTTCAGCTCCGCGAGCGGCACCAGGCGCTCGAACTTGGCTTCGAAGGCGACATCGACCACCAGCCACCGGGGATTTTCGGGCGATGACTTGGGGTCGTAGTATTTGCTGTCTTCCTCGAATTGGTGAGGATCGGGGTAGGCCTCACCGCTGATCCGGGCAAGACCTGCGACGCCGGGGGGTTTGGCGTTCGAGTGGTAGTAGAGGATGAGGTCACCTACTTTGCAGGCATCGCGCATGAAGTTGCGCGCCTGGTAGTTGCGGACTCCCTCCCAATAGGTGGAGCCGTCGCGGGCCAGATCGTCGATGGAGTAGACGTCGGGCTCGGATTTGAACAGCCAGTAGTTGGTCGCGCTCATCACTTTTCCTTTCGAACAGGGCGGGAGATGGTCATTCGAAGTCGGCAGGCAGGGCGCCGAAGTTGGCGGCGTAGCGCTCGGCGAATTCCTGTCGCTCGTAGGCGTGGTTCTGTGTACCGTTCTGCTCCACCACGAAGGCCGAGGCGATGCTGCCCATGCGGCCGCAGACGTCGAGCCCGTAGCCCCGTTGCAGGCCGGCAACGAAACCGCCGCGATAGGAATCGCCTGCCCCGGTCGGGTCGACGAAGCGCTCGACCTTGGCCACCGGGATCAAAATATCCTGCTCGCCCGGACGCAGAATCTTGCTGCCCTCGCCCCCCAGGGTGACGATCACCATGTCGACGAGGTCGAAAATACCCTTGCCCTTGGCGCCGGTCTTCTCCTCGAAGACGGCGTGCTCGTAGTCGTTGACCGCGATCATGGCGGCACCCCGTGCGGCGGCGGCGAGATCCTCGCCACTCATGGCGGTGACTTGGAAGCTGGGGTCGAAGAGGAAGGGCAGGCCCATCTCCCGTGCTTCCGCACAGTGGCGCAGCATGGCGGCGGGGTCGTCGGGTGCGATGATGGCGATGGCGGGGCGCTCCCCCGCCTGCTGGCGCAAGCTGAGCTCACCGGCCCGCGCCATGGCACCGACAAAAAAACCGGTGATCTGGTTGTCGTCTTGATCGGTGGTGATGTGGCACGAGGCGGTGATCTCATCGTCGAAACACCGCACCCCCCCGAGGTCGACGCCCCGCTCCTCCAGCCATTCCCGGTAAGCACCGAAATCCGAGCCGGCGGCGGCCACCAATCGGGTGTCATGGCCCAACAACGCCAAGGTATAACCGATATTGCCGGCACATCCCCCGCGTTGCTTTCGCATCTCACTGACCAGGAACGAGATGCTGATGACGTGCAGCTTGTCGGGATGGATGTGGTCTTTGAAGCTGCCGGGGAAGACCATGATCTGGTCGAAAGCTAGGGAACCGGCGACGATCACTTGGCCGTCCGGACGTAGATTGAGCGGAGAGGTGGGCACGCTGAGGCTCCTATTGCACAAATTGGCACTCGAACAAAGGCCCGCGACGGAGGTGCGCGGGCGGGCTGCCGATCATCTCAAATGCGGTGGCCGATGCAAAGCCCGACGACACATTTTGCCCGTCCCATGGCCTGGACCTGAGTTTTCTTTAGCCCCAGCGAAGAGTTTCTCGCCGGCTGCTGGATGTCGATGCCTGCTAGATGTCTTCGTCTTCGACGCGGCGAGGCGGCATATACAGGGAGGGCTCCTCATGTGATGGGATCGCCGCCACCGCGCGACGTAGCTGCGGCGGAGGCATGTCGGGACGCAGGGGGGCGCGATCGAGCACCACCAGGGTGAGATCGTCCTGCGGATCGCCGCTGCCCAAATGCGCCTCCACCGCCTGCAGGATGGTATCCAGCACCTCCTGGGCGCTGCGGGGCTGCTCCAATAGGCGGCGCAGGCGGTCGAAACCAAAGCTCTGCTCGCTGTCGCCGCCGATGGCCTCGGGCAGGCCGTCGCTATAGAGCACCAGAAAATCGCCGGCGTGGAGGGTCAACCGCTGGCTGGTGTACTGCATCTCACGGCGCAGCCCCAAGGGGAAAGCACCCTTACCAAGCTCCAGGATGGTGCCGTCGGCACGGCGCAGCAAGGGAAAGGGATGGCCGGCGCTGGCGTACTCCAACTCGCCGCTGCGCAGATCGAGGATGCCGTAGAAGAGGGTCATGAAAGCCCGACGACCGCCGGTCCGTTCGAGGACTCGATTGAGGGTGCGCAACACGGCCTCGGGGGAAGGATCGAGCTCGATGGCCGTTTTCAGCGAGGCGTTGGTGATGGCCATCAACAAACCGGCGCTGATGCCGTGGCCGCTGGCGTCGCCCACCGCCACCACCCAACGGCCGTCGGCCAAGGGCAAGAAATCGTAGTAATCGCCACCGATCTCCAAGGCCGTGCGATAGGAATGGGCGACTCGCCAGCCGGGCCACAGGGGGGTGTCCTGGGGCAACAAATCCCGTTGCAGCTGCCGCGCCACCTCGAGCTCGTCGCGCACCCGCAGCTGATCCACCAACTCGAGACCCAAAAGCAGGACCAAGGCGGCGATGGAGGTCAGGAACCAAAAGGGCGACGCATCGATGAAGATGCCGTGGGTGCCAAAATCGAAGTTGATGTCGAAAAAACCCAAGAGCGGGCAGAGCAATGCCACGGTGAAGAGGAGCCGCCGACCGGGGGACAGCTCCATGGCCATGCCGATGAAAAAATTTCGAATCTGCTCGAGGACCTTGGCCGGGTCCTGCTCCTCGAAGGCATTCTGTGAGCGGCTACCGGAGGAGAAGACGGAGAGGGCGCGGCTGGCGTCTTCTTCGAACAGCCTTTCCAACTCGCGCCGGTTGATACCGGAGGAGAAATCCCGCAGGAAGCGGGTCAAGCGATCGACGGTTTGCACACCTACCCTGGGGCTGCCTGGTTTGGGGCTGCCTGCTTTGGGGGCGATGCGTGGTGACTTGGCCATGGCAATGGGGGGGATACGGCAGCGAGGGTCTGATCATTCGCTGTCTCTGATGTGCTCCTGCGCTCCACTGCGTCGCTCTGCTGCGTCGCTCCACTGCAGCGCAACCCGCCGAGACCCCCAACTCTATCAAGGGAGCCCCTCGAACGTACGTCGAGTCGTCCATGTTGACGACCTCACCGGGGGGCCGATACGCTGCCCTCCATGATGCACAGTGACGCAGATCCGCAACCGCACCAGGCGCCCTACGCCGAAGTCCCCCATGGGGATGTCTTCAGCGAGCGCCGAGAGAGAGTTTTTCTCGTCCTCGTGGGCCTGTTCTTGGGCTCGATGACCATGCTCAATATTCTGGGGGTGACCCGTTTCATCGATCTCTCCTTCAATTTCCTCGGTTTCAAGATCCCCATGGCGTTGGCGGTGGGGGTTCTACCCTATCCACTGACTTTTCTGTGCACCGATTTCATTTCCGAAATCTACGGCAGACGACGGGCCAATGCAGTTGTCTGGGTGGGTTTCTTGATCAACATCTGGCTCTTGCTCATCCTTTGGCTGGGGGGCGCCCTACCCGGTTTCGACACCCCTGCCATAGATCCCCAGTCCGGACGACAGACTATCTTCTTCGAGCTGCGGGGCATGGCCGGCGGCGCCGCCGTCGCCTCGATGATCGCTTACCTGGCGGCCCAGCTGTGTGACGTGCACGTCTTCCATTTCTGGAAACGCCTGACCCGAGGTCGGCATCTGTGGCTGCGCAACAACGGCTCCACCCTGGTGAGCCAGTTCGTCGACAGCTTCGCGGTCATCACCATCACCTATTTCTTCACCCAAGCGCCGTTGCCAGTCAATGCCTCACAGGCCGTCTGGCCGCAGCTTTGGGTGTTGATCGGCTCCTCCTACACCTTCAAGATGGTGGCCGCCCTTGTCGACACCGTCCCGTTTTACATCGGCAGCCATTGGATGCGGCGCTACTTGGGTCTCACCCCTCTGGCGACCCTAGCCGTGGTCGACGGGGCGGAGGCGGCTTGAGCAGCCCGGCGACGCCGCGGTGGAGCGGCCTGGGGATGGGCGATGCAGCGTAAATTCGCCGTCGTCTATGGGCTGCTGGCGGCGGCGATCCTGATCTGGCTTTACGGCAAGTGGGACAACGAAGAGCGTCGCTTGCACCAGCGACTCGAGGGTCTGGGGACGCTGGTGGAGAAGGGGGAGGCGGAAGGTAACCTGGTGGCGGCCAACAAGGGGCGGCAGGTGGCTACCTTCTTTTGTCGGGATTTCAGCATCGAGCTACGGCCCTTCGATCAAAGGGTGCAGGACCGTGGACGGCTGGCCCAGATCATGCTCGGCTACCGTCAAGGGGCCGAAAGCATCGCCGTCGGCTTCGCCAACACCGACGTCACGGTGCTGCCGGGTCATCCCCAAAGCGCCGAAATGACCACTGAGGTGACGGTTAGTGGCAGGGTGGACGGAACCTCCCGCCGAGAAGCCTACCGCTTCAGCTTTCGGTGGCTCGAGGAGGACGGCCAATGGTGCATCGAGCAGGCGGACCTGGTGGAGATTCTGCAGGGCTGGGAGGGCCTGCTCTGACGGTGGCCCCTGAGGGCCAGGCCTGTCCAAAGGCTGCTGTGGGCCGCTGGGACAGACTGAAGGCGGGAAATCGGCAAGCTGAAAATCAGAGGTGGTGCCGGAGGAGGGAGTCGAACCCACACGCCCTTTCGGACAACGGATTTTGAATCCGTCGCGTCTACCATTCCGCCACTCCGGCGTAGCTGAGAGAGCGAATGCTAGGCGTTCCAGCCAGCGGGTGTCAACAGTCAAGATGAGGAAATCTGAGAAGAGCGCACGGGGCTGGGCCTCAACTCTTGCCACGGCAGGAAACGCACCTAGGGACCCGGGGTGGAGCGGGGTTGCTTCTAACCCATAGATTAGGTTATAGTTCTAGCCTTGAGGGTCTTGTCTAGGCCCAGATTTTGAGATCATAGCACGTGATTTCTACATGCCAGCACCTGCCGACACCGCGCTTCAACCGGCAACATGAGGTGGCTCCTTCTGCGATGTCTTGTCATCGCAGAGCCGTCCAAATTCTCGATCGCCTTCGGCGAAGACACTCGACCAATGTGCAGGCCGCGGTACCGTCCGCACTGCGACGATATACGCTAGTTAATTCCACACCTCGGAGGCTCGATCCGCTGATCGCCATCCGCGGTGAAGGAATCTGAAAGGGGTTCTCATAGTGAGCTTTACGGTAGGACAAAAAGTCGTCTATCCCAACCACGGGGTCAGCCGCGTCGAAGAGATCTCAGCCGCCACATTCGACGATGTGGAGCAAACGCTCTATCACCTTCGTCTGTTGTCCAACAACTCCAAAGTCATGGTGCCCAAGGAAAACTTGGAGTTGGTGGGTCTGCGGCCCTTGGGGGATGAAAACGCCATCAAGGCGCTCATCGGCATCCTCGAGGATGGCAACATCGATACCTACAAGGATTGGAAAGGGCGCTACAAGCAAAACCTCGACAAGATGAAGACCGGAGAGCTCTCCGAGGTGGCAGAGGTTCTCAAGAACCTGTGTTTGGTGAGCCAGAAGAAGAGTCTCTCGTTTCGCGAAAAGAAGATGTACGAGCGGGCCAAGTACTTCATCGTCAGCGAGATTGCACATGTCAAGGAGCTCGAGGAAGAGGATGCCGACGCCTTGGTCGAGAAAGCCCTGGAGGTGAGCCTCAAGAAGCTGGAGAAGTCTCTCGGCAGAGCCAAGGCCAAAGCGGACGCCGAAGCAGCGGAGGCCGCCGAAGAAGAGGCTCTCAACAGCGACGACGGTGATGATGACGAGGACGACGATGATGACGATGACGGCGACGAGGTCACAGCCGCCGCCGAGTGATCTGCCTGGCGGAGAATTCGTCATCTTTCGAAGCGCTCCGGGGCGTTGGCCCCGATGCCGTTGAAAGTTTTCAACCAAGCCGCCCCAGGCTATGTCGGGGGCGGCTTTTTTAGTGGCCGGGATCATCATCTCTATCGCCACCATGGTAGCCTGAAGGGGAGCCTGCCGATGGCCGGCGGCGGATCTGCGGCGGGCATCTCCTGGACTAAACCTCAGCGTGATCGCCGCCCCACGCACCTCGACCTGATATCAATCACCTGACCCGGACCGGGTCGTCGGAGAATCCCTGTGAGCCGCGATTCCCTGTTGTATACCTTGATCGGTTTGTTGGTCGGTTTCATCGCCGGCTTCATGCTCCATGAGTCCATGGCCAGCCGTCAGCCGGCTCCGAGCTTTGTCGGTATGGCAGAGCAGATCGGCGCCGGAGCCGCCCCCCAATCCCCCGCCCCTCGAGTCGGCGGCGCCAACGGGCCCCAGGACTCGATGCAGCAAGTGCAGCGACTCCGCCAATACGTCGAGGAGAACCCCGGCGATCTGGAGGCGCTCAAAGTCCTGGCCAATCTCAATCTCAGCATCCGCAACCTATCGCGGGCCTCGGAGCTCTTCGAGCGCTACGTGCAGCAGAAGGGTGATGACCTGGAGGTTCTCCAGGCCTATGGCAATTTGAGCTACGACCAGCAGGCTTGGCCGAAGGCGGCTGAGCTCTACGAAGCCTTCCTGGAGATCTCACCCAGCGATCATGGAGTGCGCACCGACCTGGGAGCCGTTTACCGTTACTTGGGCCGTTACGAGGATGCCTTGGCTGAGTTCGAGCGGGTGCTCCAGGCCAGACCGGATCATTGGGAAGCGCGCTTCAACGAAGTCCTGGTCAAGACCGTCGACCTCAGGGACTATGACGGTGCGGACAGGGCTCTTAAAGAGCTTCGGATCCTGCGTCCGGGGGACCCGTCCGTCGAGCGATTGGCGGCCGAGCTGGAGCGTCGCCGGCAAGGGGCTTGAAGTTGCGCTTCATTCTCACCGCCCTGCTCATCATCTGGTTCTTCTGGCGCCTACAGCGCCTGGTCAGCACCTTGAAGGGGGCCAGCGGCAACACTCCTTCGGAAGTGCACTACGGCCACCGCAAGACGGTGGTGGAAACCTTGGAGCGCTGTGCCAACTGCGGTGTCCATGTACCGGCTAGCCAGTCGCTCTTGATGGACGACGGTAGCACATACGTTTGCTCAACGGCCTGCTACGAGGTGCTAGCGGGCTCCTGACATCTGGATCTGTGATCTACATGGAGCCAAATTCGCCAACTCCTGAAGACTTTGCGGCGCCGCACGGCAAGACGGGTACGCTCGCCACCTCCGACGGCCCGGAAGCGTCCACAGACGACGCGACTCCGTCTGTGGGCGGGGCCGATGTCCCGTCCGTGGGCGGGGCTGCTGTCTATTGTCACGTTGCGGTGCCCATTCCCGTCGAGCAGGCTTTGACCTACGGGTTGCCGTCGGCCCTCCAGGACGTGCGCCCCGGCTGTCGGGTCAAGGTACCCGTCGGCCGTCGCAAGCTCACCGGCATGGTGCTGCGCACCGATGTCGAGGCGCCGACGGATTTTGCCGCCAAGGACATCTTGGAAGTGCTCGATGTCGAGCCGGTGGCGCCGACGGACCTCCTGCTGCTGGCACAATTTGTCGCCGACTACTATCTTGCCCCCATCGGCGAGGCGGCCCGCGCCCTGGTGCCGGCGGACTTGCCACCCTGGGGCCACCGGCGCATCGCTCTCACCGACGGCGGAGCGCTGGCGGTGGTCAAAGATGCCGACGAAGGCGCCATCCTCGGTGTCCTGATGCAACAGCGTCGCCTCCGACTGGCGGATTTGAAACGCCAGTTGCCGTCGATGCCGCAACTGGCCCAAGTGCTGCGGCGGCTGCAGGAGCAGGGCCGGGTGACGGTGGAGGAGCCCGGGCGTCGGGGCAGGCGTTTTGTCAAAGCTTTGGAGCTGCGTCCCGGCGATCGCGAAGAGCAGCTTCAGCGCTGCGGACGCAGTGTCAAGGGACGGGCGGTGGTGGACTTCCTGGCGTCCTTGGGCCGCCCCGCCACCTTGAGGGAGATTCGCCAAGCGATCGATTGCGGCGATGGTGTGGTACGCCGTTTGACCTCGTTGCAGCTCTTGCGGGAGTTCACTCAACCGGAGAATCGCTCCCTGGCCCGCCATCGGTTGCAGGCTGAGGGGGCCTCGACGCTGACCTTGCGTGGCGATCAGTCGGTGGCCGTCGATGCCTTGTTGGGGGCCCTCGACGCCGGCAGCTATGCGCCGTTTCTGCTGGCCGGAATGACCGGCTCCGGCAAGACCGAAGTCTATTTGCAGGCCGTCGCCCGCTGCTTGGCCAGCGACCGTTCCGCCATTCTCATGGTGCCGGAGATCGCTCTGGTTCCCGCCCTGGCCTCCGCCGTGCGCCAGCGCTTCGGCCAAGAGCTGGCCATCCTGCACTCCAATCTCTCGCCGTCGGAGCGTTTGCAGGAGTGGGAGCGGGTGCGACGGGGCGAGGCCCGGGTCGTCCTCGGACCCCGTTCCGCCCTGCTGGCACCGGTGTCGAGGCTGGGCCTCATCGTGGTCGACGAGGAGCACGATACGTCCTACAAGCAGGACGTCACGCCGCGCTACAACGGGCGAGACTTGGCCTTGCTGCGGGCCCGGGACCACAGAGCCGTGGCGGTGCTGGTATCCGCCACCCCGAGCCTGGAGAGTCGCCACAATGTGGCCTCGGGCAAATTACAGCGCCTAGAGCTCTTGCGGCGGGCCGGCCATGGCCAGCTGCCGGAGGGAATCCTGGTGGATTTGCGGCGCGAGCCGGGGCCCAAGCGACCGGGGGAGATCTCCTTCTCGCAGGCACTGCGGGGGGAGATCGAGGCGGCGGTCGAGGCGGGGGACCAGATCATCTTGCTGCGCAATCGGCGAGGCTACTCGCCGCTGCTGCTGTGCCGTGCCTGCGGCGAAAACTTCCTGTGCGAAGATTGTGGCCTATCGATGACTTTCCACAAGCGACAGCATCGTTTGGTATGCCACTACTGCGCCCATGAGGTGCAAGCGCCGATGATCTGTCCGCAATGCGATGAAGCGGCCCTCGAAGCGGTGGGTGCCGGGACCGAGAGGGTCGAAGAGCAATTCCGAGATCTCTACCCTGGGGTCGCGGTCGATGTGCTGGACGCCGATGCCGGGCGCCGGGCCGGAGGAGCGGCGGCGGTGCTGGAACGATTCCGCAGCGGCCAGACACAGGTGTTGATCGGCACCCAGATGGTGGCCAAGGGGCATCATTTCCCCCGCGTTTCGCTGGCCGCCGTGTTGCACGCCGACAGCTACCTCGGATTCCCCGATTTTCGAGCCGTCGAGCGCACCTACGCTCTGCTGACCCAGTTGGCCGGTCGGGCCGGTCGCGGTGAGCAGCCGGGCAAGGTGGTGATCCAGACGTTTCACCCCGACCACTACGCCATACAGGCCGCCCTGACCGGTGATGACCGGGCCTTTATCGAAGAAGAAATGAAGTTTCGGCAGAGTTTCTTCTATCCGCCCTTCAGTCGCATGGTGAGCTTCTTGGGACGTCACAAGGAACCGCAGAAGGTGCATCAGGCGATGCAAGAGCTGGCGCGGCGCGTCCGGCGACACCCCCTGGCCGCCAAGGCTCGCATCACCGGTCCCGCCGCGGCGCCCTTGGAGCGCCTGCGCGGTAAGTGGCGTTTCCAGCTTCTGGTGCGCAGCGCCGCCGGCTCCCAGCTACGGCAGATGGCCCGTCAGGTGCAAGAACCCAACCTCGGTATCGAGCTGACGGTCGATGTCGATCCCTATGACTTGATGTGAGGCATTCATGGCACTTGGCTTCTTTCGATTGACCTCCTCTCCGCCCTTTGCTAGCTTCCTCGCCGATGAGTACTGAAGAAAACAGCTTTGAAGCGCCGTTGGTCGAGTTGCGTCGGCGCATCGAAGAGCTCGAAGGATATCCCGAGGGGAGTGGCCACCGGCAGGAGCTGGAACAGCTGCACCATTCCCTGAAGAAAACCACCAAAGAGATTTTCGGCCGCTTGACACCGTGGCAGAAGACGTTGGTGGCGCGCCATTTCGACCGTCCCTATACCCTGGACTACGTCCAACACCTGACCACCGATTGGCAGGAGATCCACGGCGATCGTGCCTTCGGCGAAGATCCCTCCGTGGTGGCCGGTCTCGCCACCTTCAGGGGAAAATCCGTCGCCATCATCGGCCATCAGAAGGGCCGTGGGACCAAGGAACGGATTCACCGCAATTTTGGCCAGCCCCGCCCGGAGGGCTACCGCAAGGCTCTGCGGGTGATGCGCTTGGCGGAGCGCTTTCGGCTGCCGGTGATCACCTTGATCGATACCCCCGGGGCCTACCCGGGCATCGGGGCCGAAGAGCGTGGACAGGCGGAGGCCATCGCCCGCAATCTCATCGAGATGGCGGATCTGGAAGTGCCCATCGTCGCCGTCATCACCGGCGAGGGGGGCAGTGGCGGTGCCTTGGCCTTGGGGGTCGGCAATCGCGTCTACATGCTGGAGTACTCCATTTACTCGGTGATCTCACCGGAAGGTTGCGCGGCGATTCTGTGGAAGGATCAAACCAAGAAATCGGAAGCTGCGCGGGCCCTCAAGCTGACCGCCCCCGACCTACGCCAGTTGGGAGTGGTCGACGGGGTCATCGCCGAGCCCCCGGGGGGAGCCCACACCGATATCGAAACGGTGTGCCGAGATGTCGGCGAGACCATCGCCAAGGCGCTGCAGGAGCTCGAGGGCATGTCCGCCGAAGAGCTGATCGCCGATCGCTATAGGAAATTCCGTGCCCTCGGGGCCTTTGCCGGCTGAGGCCGGTGCGCCTCCAGCCATCTCTCCACCTTGACCGCGACGGTCACATGGCTTGCAGCTCCGCTTCCGGAGGGCGTCGAGGCGTTGTGTCGCCTCGGCTGCTCGACGCATCAAGCGGCCTTGCTGGCCCGGCGGGGCGTTGATCGGGCCGAAGCGCTGCGGGCCTTCCTGGAACCCAGCGTCGAGGACCTGCACTCTCCTGCCCTGTTGCACGGCATGAAGGAGGCGGTGGATCGCTTGCTGTTGGCCCGCGACGCTGCCCAACGGGTGGCTTTGGTCGGCGACTACGATGTCGACGGAGTCAGCGGCACGGCCCTGCTGAGCGCTGTCCTGAAAGCCTGTGGTTTCGAGGTGCGCATGATCTTGCCCCATCGCATGCGCGACGGTTATGGCTTTCAGCCGGTCCACGTCGAGCGGGCGCAGCAAGAGGGTTGTGCCCTGGTCATCACCATCGACTGTGGCACCACCTCCCATGCCGCCATCGCCGCCGCCCGGGACGCCGGGCTCGATGTGGTGATCACCGATCATCATCTGCCGGACGGAGAGATGGCCGGCGACATCATCCAGATCAATCCCCAGCAGGACGCCTGTAGCTATCCCTTCGCCCACCTGTCCGGTGCTGGCTTGGCCTTCAAGCTGGCCCTGGCGGTGGCTGAAGTGTGCGACAAGGAGATCGATGTCCATGCCCTGCTGCGCATCGCTTGCCTGGGCACCATCGCCGATATGGTGCCGCTGCAGGGGGAGAATCGGGTCATCGCCAAGCTCGGTCTCGAAGCCCTGGCGACGACCCGCTCGCCGGGTCTCAAAGCCCTGATGCAAGTGGCCCGGGTCCGTCCACCCTTGGCGGCTGACGATATCGGCTTCCGTCTCGGGCCGCGGCTCAATGCCCCCGGGCGCCTGGCTTCGGCTGAGAAGTCCCTCGAGCTCTTGCTCTGCCGCCATCCCGGACGGGCCCTGCGCCTGGCCACCGACCTCGACCAAACCAATCGCCAACGGCAAGAAGAGGAGCGGCGGGTGGCTAAGGAGGCGGAAGCCCTGTTTGTCGATCGCCAACCGATGCCGGCCATCCTCGTGGGCTGGAGCCATACTTGGCATCGCGGGGTGGTGGGCATCGCCGCCGGGCGCTTGGCCCGACGCTTCAACCGCCCCACCGTGCTCTTGGCCGTCGACGGCGAAGCGGCCACCGGCTCGGGGCGTTCCATCTCCGCCATCCACTTGCATCGGTTCTTGCAGGATTTTGGGTCCCGCTTCGAGCGTTTTGGCGGTCATGCCCAGGCCATCGGCCTGACCGTGCCCAGCGACGCCTTGGAAGAGCTGCGGCAGGAGTTGGAGCAAGCCGCCGAGCCGTGGCGACCCATGGTTGAAGCTCGGAGCTACAAATATGAAATCGAATTGGCGCCCGAGGAGCTGGACGAATCGTTGATCTCACAGCTCTGGTGCCTGGCACCCCATGGCCAGGGCAATGCCCAACCCTTGCTGAAAATCCGCGGTCCACTGCGACTTGCAGCGCCAGCCCGGCGGTTCGGCAACGATCACCTTTCAGGCCAAGCGGTCGGTCCCGATGGCGGTAAGATACGTTTCGTAGCTTGGGGATTCGCCCCTCGCTCGACGGAATTCGATGGGGAGTTCGAATTGCTGGGATTTATCGAACGGGATCGCTATCTCGGGGGCAGCGTGCTGCGCCTCCTGGATTGCCGCGCCTATGAGAGCTCCCGTGGTTCGACGGCGGGGGAGGCCTGAGATGGCCCAACTCGTGCGGGCCAAGAGCCCGGTGCGTTGGTTGCGCCGCATCCTGTTGCTGGTTGGATTTGTCTCCCTGGCGGCGCTGGTGGTCATGTTGGCGGCCTATCAATTCGGCCGCATGGATCTTCCGGAGGCCCTCGACAGCGAACGCCAACGTCCCGAGCTGGCCAGCGATCAGCGCACCTTGACCTCCGGCCAGGGCTTTGATTATGTGCAGTGGAGCCAAGGGCGCAAAGTGTTCAGGATTCGTGCCGAGCGCAGTCAGCAGGACCGCGACGAGACGGCCCGTCTGGAGAGCGTGACACTGGATATTTTCCGCAGCGCCGAGGGCGAGGTTTACACCATCACCAGTCGCCAAGCGCGGGTCAACCAGAGCACTTGGGCCGCCGAGCTGGAGGGCGACGTGGTGATCCGTGGCTGGGACAATCTGGTGCTCGAGGCACGGGCCATCGAGTTGCTGGAGGGAGGGCAGCTGTTACAGAGCCGTGGCGCGGTGGAGTTTCGCTACCCACCGGAGATCGTCGGTCGGGCTTCCCAACTGCGTCTCGATCGCAAGGAAGATTTGATCACCCTGAGCGGTGGTGTCCATGTCAAGACGGTGCCGGAGGCAGCGGTAGCCATGCGCCTGGACTGCGAGCGCTTGGTCTATCGACAGGAAGAGGGCTTGGTGCGGGCCATGGACGATGTCCTGCTGCGACGGGGCCAGCAGGAAATCCGCGGCCGCGTGTTGACCATGTTCATGACTCCGGAAAAGGAGCTACAGAGTTTGCGGGCCCGTTTCGATGTCAAGGGCTTGATGCATACCCTGAGCGATCTCGGCCTGCCCGGGGAAGTGGGCTTCAGCGGCCAGTTGCTCGACATCACACCCCAGGAAGGGCACCGGGATGCGTACACCATTCGCCTCGAAGGGGGGCCGGAAGGCGGGCCTTCGATCATCCGCATGGTGGACGCCAGCGGCCTCGCACGCCGGATGACCGGACGGGTGTTGGAGAGCCAAACGTCACCGTCTGGCCTCGACTTGGTGGAGGGCACCGGCGACCCGCTGGTGATCGACGAATACCTAGACTTTCCGCAGCCCTTCCAGCTGCGCCAGGCCTGTGCCCGCAAGGTGACGGCCCGCTTTCTCGACAACGGCGATCTCGGTTACATGGAGCTCGAGCAATCCGTCGAGTTGCGGGATCAGCGGGTGCATCTGAGCGGTGGTGAGCGGGCGTCCCTCGATCTGGTCCAAGGCCAAGTGGAGATCGAGGGGCGAGGGGTCGAGCTCTACAATGACCGCGGTGACGTGGCGGCGCCCCATATTTCGTATTCCCAAGACAACGGCTACATCCATGCCAAGGGTGGCGTACGGGCTCGCCTGGTTCCCGGCACGGCCTTGCGCGACACGCCGTTCTCCAACGGTGAAGGCCCCTTGCACGTCGAGTCCGCCGAGGCGTTCTGGGCCGGAGAGCCGCCGGCCTTTGCTTTCCGTGGCGCCGTGCGGGCCTGGCGGGAGCAGAACCTGTTGCTCACCGAACAGTTGCGCGGTGACCAGGAGGGACGGCAGATGTCGGCCGCCGGGGGGGTCAAAACAAAGTGGATTCCGACTTCGCGCTCCGCCTTCGAGGGGGCCGGCCAACCGGTGGAGGTGGACGCCCAGCAGCTGAGCTACCGTCAGGACGAGCGCCAGCTTCTCTACAGTGGTGAGGTGACGGTGCACCAGGAGGAGCGCACCATCCGTTGCGACGAGCTGTCGGTCGATCTCAGTGCCGACGGCAGCGACGCCGAACGCATGACCTGTGAAGGCAATGTAGTTCTCGTCGATCCACCGGCGAATCGTCGGGTGCTCGGCGACCGGGCGGTCTATACTGTACAGAAGCAGCAGGTGGAGATCTTCGGCAACAACGTGCGCCTCATCGATGCCGACAACAACAACCTCGAAGGTCGCTACCTGAGCTATGACCTGAACGCCGGGACCGTCCACCTGCAGAGTCGGGTCCCCATGACCACTGCCTCTGAGGTACCATGAGCATCAAGAGTCTGTCGACCCAAAATCTGCGCAAGGTGTATCGTGGCCGAGCCGTCGTCAACGATGTCTCGATCTCGGTGCAGCAAGGCGAGGTGGTGGGTTTGCTCGGTCCCAACGGGGCCGGCAAGACCACGACCTTCTACATGGTGGTCGGGCTGACGGCGCCGGACCGCGGGCAGGTGGTGTTCGGAGAGACCGACATCACAGACCTGCCCATGTACTTGCGGGCCAAACGGGGCATCAGCTATTTGCCGCAGGAGGCTTCCATCTTTCGTAAGATGACGGTGGAAGGCAACTTGAGGGCTATTTTCGAAACCTTGGATCTGCCCCGTGCCGAGCAAGCACGGCGTACGGAGCTGCTGCTGCGGGAGTTTGGATTGGTAGCCATTCGCAAGAGCCCAGGGTACGCTCTGTCCGGCGGTGAGAGACGCCGTGTAGAGATTGCCCGTGCCTTGGCCATCGACCCTTCCTTTATTCTCCTCGACGAGCCCTTCGCCGGCATTGATCCCATTGCGGTGCTCGATATTCAGTCGATCATCCGCCATCTGAAGGAAATGGGAATCGGCGTCTTGATCACCGACCACAATGTGCGGGAGACTTTGAAGATCACCGACCGCGCCTATATCATCAACAACGGCGAGATCTTACGTGCGGGTTCACCGCAAGAGCTCTCTGCCGACGCCCAAGTGCGCAAGATTTACTTGGGTGAAGAGTTCAGTCTTTGATCGAGCCCTAAACGATGGCCCTGGAGCAGAAACTCAGTCTAAAGCTTGCCCAAAAGCTCGTCATGACGCCCTCTTTGCAGCAGGCGATCAAGCTGCTGCAAATGACCCGCATGGAGCTCGAAGGTGTCCTCAACCAAGAGATGGTGGAGAATCCACTTCTCGAGGAGAACCTCGAGTCGACCGAAGAGGAGGCTCCGGCGGCGGACGAAGAAACGCCGGAGACGGACACCCTCTCCGACATCGATCTCGATGCCTATTTCGGCGACTACGCCGAGAGCTGGGAGGGTCAATCCCAAGGCTCCGTCTATGAGGAGCGGCAGGGTCCACCCCTGGAGAATACTCTCACCCGGTCCGACGATCTCTACGATCATCTGCTCTTCCAACTCCACATGCTCGATCTCGATGCGCGGCAGAAAGAGCTGACGGAGTTCATCGTCGGCAACCTGGACGCCGACGGCTTCCTGGTCGCCTCCTTCGAGGAGCTCCAACGGGCCGCGGCGTTGAGCAAGCCGTCCGAGGGCACGGCGATGGATTCGGACAATGGCGCAGAGGCCCCCGACGCAGCATCGGAACCGCTATTCGATGCCGCAGAGATCGACGCCGAAGCTGACCGGGCCGAAGATTCGGACGCCGGGTCCGAGGATCGGGCCCTCGACGTCGAGGCGAGCCAAGATTTGGCAGAGAGCGAAGCGTCGAGCATGGCGGCGGGCGATGAAAGATTCAGTCGCCAAGAAGTCGAGGAGGCCTTGAGTCTGGTGCGGGGTCTCGATCCCCCGGGAATCGCCTGTTGGACTCTTCAAGAGAGCCTGCTGCAGCAGCTGATCGCCAGGGGAGACGACGAAAGCTCGAGGGCCTATCTGCTGGTGCGCGACCGTTGGGACGCCTTCACCCACCGCAAGTTCGAGGCCATCGCCAAGAGTTTGGGCATCCCCCTACAAGAGTTGCGGCCGGTGGTGGAGGACATCGCCGGTCTCGAGACCCGCCCGGGACGCCCTTTCAACAATGAGCGCACCCACTATGTGGAACCCGATGTGCATGTCGTCAAGGTGGGGGGCGAGTACGTCATCCAACTGAACGACAATGGGCTGCCTCGCCTGCGCATTAGCCGGGCCTACCGCAAGATGCTGCGGACCATGCGCAGCCAGGGCTCCGAGGCGGAGGCCCAGGCCTATATCAAGGACAAGATGCGCTCCGCCCTGTGGTTGATCAAGAGCCTCGATCAAAGGCAGCGGACCATTTATAAGGTCGCCGCTTCCATCGTGCAGCAGCAAAAGGATTTCCTAGAACATGGGGTCGACCACCTAAGACCCATGGTGCTACGGGACGTGGCCGAGGATATCGAGATGCACGAGTCGACGGTCAGCCGGGTAGTATCGAACAAATACATCCACACCCCACGCGGTTTGCTGCCGATGAAGTTCTTTTTCCACAGCGGTATCGATCGGGAATATGGCGGTGATATCTCTTCCTTGACCGTCAAGGGCAAGATCAAGCAGCTCATCCAGGACGAAGAACCGAAAAAGCCCCTATCCGATAGCGAATTGATGCGAATTCTCAACCGTGAGGGTATTCATATCGCCCGGCGAACCGTCGCCAAGTATCGCGACGAGCTGTCGATTCCATCTTCCACCGACCGCAAACGAATCTTCTGATCGGCGATCTTCTGACCTCCGACCCATCGACAGCGACCTTCCGACCACGAACCTAGAGGAGGAACGGCAATGCAGATCGATTTCACCGGCAGACACTTCGAGCTCGACGATGACATCAAAGAGCTGGCCGCCAAGCGATTGCACAAACTGGATAAGTTCGTCGAAGATCCGGTAGGGGTACAATTAGTATTGGTGGCAGAGAAAAATCGCCAGACCGCGGAGCTCCATGTGAGCCACCGTTTCGGTAGCCTCAAGGCGACGGAGAGCGCCGACGACATGCGCGATGCGATCTATGCCGCCGCCGACAAGGCGGAGAAGCAGGCCCGGCGTTCGCGCAAGAAGTTCATCGATCAGCGACGGCGTGGCCAGCGCGGCAGTGGTCCTCACAATTGGCCGCTGGACATCCTCGAAGCGCAGAGTATGAGCTCTGAGGAGGGGCCGAAGGTGGTCAAAACCACCTCGTTGCCGATCAAACCCATGAGCATCGAGACCGCAGCCTCAGAGCTCGGGAGGTCGAAGAACGATTTTTTCGTATTTCGGGATTCCGACACGGACAAAGTCAGCGTCATCTACCGCCGCAAGGACGACAACTTCGGCTTGATCGCCCCCGACTTCTAGGTGGCCTAGGCTTTAAGGAATCTGATGGAGCTCGGTAGCCACATTCGTCCAGAGCTGATCTTCCCAGCTCTGGACGTCAACAGCCAAAAATCGTTGTTACGTGCCGTCGCCAAACGCATGGCGGCGAGTCACCCTGACCTCTCGGAGGATGAGCTCTATGCCAAGCTCTTGGAGAGGGAAGAGCTGGAATCGACGGCTTTTGGCGAGGGTGTGGCGATTCCCCATTGCAAGGTCGACGGCCTGGAGGACATCTTGGTGGCGGTTGCGGTGGTCGAGGATGGCATCGACTTCGGCGCCGTCGATGGTGAGCCGGTTCGAGTTTTCTTCTGCATCGTCTCGTCAGCGCACTCGCCGGTCGCCCACCTCCAATGCCTGGCGACGATTTCTCGCTGGGTCAAGTCACGGTCCCGTGTGCAAGGGCTGCTCGAGCTCGAGACCGCCGATGAGATCTACGCCTACTTGAACGAGACCGGTGGCTGATGCCGGGTTCCACCAAGGAGCCGGTCAGTGTCGAGGTTACCGAGCTCCTCGGTCCCGAGCTTTCGGACCTTCGGCTCAAGGTGCTGTGCGCCGAGGATCACCTCGACCGCAGCATTTCCCATCCGCGGGTCCAGAAGCCGGGCCTCGCCTTTGCCGGCTATTACGCCTACATCAAACCCGGGCGGGTGCAGATCATCGGCGAGAGCGAAACCGCGTACCTCAATACGGTGCCGCAGAAGGAGCGCCGCGTCCGCTTTGAGAAGATGGCAGAGATGCCGATCCCGGTCTTTGTGATCACCAAGGGTATCGAGCCGTTTCCCACCTTTCTCCAGCTTTGCCGAGATAACCGCCTGCCGATTCTCAGCTCGCCGGTGCTGTCGTCAACGGTGATCAAACGCCTCAGCTTCTTCCTCGAAGATCACTTGGTGCCGGTCACCCGGCTGCATGGGGTGCTGATGGAGGTTTATGGTTTGGGGGTCCTGTTGATCGGGAAGAGCGGCATGGGAAAGAGTGAGGCGGCCCTCGACTTGATCACCCGAGGGCATAGCCTGGTGGCCGACGACCGGGTGACCATCCGCCGCTATCCGAGCGGCGATCTCATCGGTTATGGTGAGGAGCCGATCAAACATCACATGGAGCTCCGCGGCCTCGGCATCATCAACGTCAAAGACCTGTTTGGGCTCGCCGCGGTGCGTCATCGCAAGACGATCGATCTAGTGGTGGAGCTCGAGCCCTGGACGCAGGGCAAAGTCTATGATCGACTTGGGCTCGACGAGAGTGTATTCAACATCCTCGACAGCCCAGTACCGTACATCCGCATGCCCATCGCCACCGGTCGCAATGTCGCCAGTCTGGTGGAGATCGCCGCTCGGAACCACTTTCTCAAGCTCCAAGGGCACGATTCAGCCCGTGAGCTGGCACTCAAGCTCGAGGCAGAAATTGAACGCAAACGACGACGCAGCCAACACTGATCCGGACCTGCCGGCGGAGCCCGCTGAGGATGATCTTCGGGTCGTTCTGGTCACCGGTCTTTCGGGCTCCGGCAAGAGCACCGCCGCCAACGCCCTCGAAGATCTGGGTTTCTACTGCGTCGACAATCTGCCGTTGCCCCTGTTGCTCACCCTGCTGGAAGATCCGGCGGGGCAGGTGGGGCCGGAGCACCGTCGGCTGGCGGTGGTCACCGATGTGCGGGCCGCCCGCTTCGCCGAGCTGGCCCCCCGGCTGTTGGCCGGTCTCGATCGTCAGCGCATGGCCTTGACCATCTTCTTCCTCGAAGCTTCTGAAGAATGCTTGCAGCGCCGGTTTTCGGCCACCCGGCGCGTCCATCCCCTCGGCCAAGGACAACGTCCGGTGATCGACGGCATTCGTCGCGAGATCGAGTTGTTGGCCGACCTCCGGGGCATGGCGGATCGCATCTTGGACACTACCGATTGGACGGTGCACGATGTGCGGGGCGAAATCTACCGTGAGTTTGCCGGCGACGTGGAGACCAAGGCGCAGTTGGTGGTCTCTTTGTCGAGCTTTGGTTTCAAATATGGCGTGCCGGCGGGGAGCGACCTGCTGTTCGATGTGCGCTTCTTGCCCAATCCCTACTTTGTCCCGCAGTTGCGCGAGCTCAGCGGTCGAGACACCGCCATCCAAGAATACCTGGACGCCGAGCCCGACTTCGCCGAGCTCTTGCAACGCCTCGAGGACCTCCTGCTCTACTTGCTGCCCAAGTACCGCGATGAGTATCGTCGCTATGTCACCGTTTCCGTCGGTTGCACCGGAGGCCGTCATCGCTCTGTCGCCATTTGCGAGCGCCTCAATGCGTCGCTGCGGCAAAAGGGCTGGACGATTCGCCTAAACCACCGCGATATCGACCGTTGAGCCGGGCGCATTGTTTGCCTTGTCTCGGTGCCGGAGATACTATGGCCCAGGTCGCTAGCGCTGTCGTGAGCAAGGTACCCGCACTCTGCACCGTCAGTAGATCTCTTGCGAGGACATCCCCCGATGGTCGGTGTTTTGATTGTCACCCATGGCGGTACGGCCACTGAGCTTTTGCTCGCTGCCCGCACCATCATCAAACGTCAGCTTGAGAATTTCGCAGCCCTATCCTTACCGTGGGACGCCGACCGCTCGACAGCCCGAGACGAGATCGATCAACAGATCGTTCGCTTGGACCAGGGCGCGGGTGTGCTGGTCTTGACCGATTTGTTGGGCGGTACGCCCACCAACCTGGCGATGGATCTTCGCCAGACGGGCCGAGTCGAGATCGTCTCCGGCGTCAATCTGCCGATGGTAGTGCGTTTGGGTTGTATCGGACGGCCCGATTCAGATCTCGATGCCTTGGCATCCTGGATCCAGGACAAGGCCCGCCAGGGTATCCGCTGCGGATCCGAAATTCCTGGGAGCGCCCGCGCTCCCAATATTTGTGAGGACCCAGATGGTTGAGCGTCACGTGACCATCCCCAACCGATACGGGCTGCATGCCCGACCCGCGGCCCAGCTCGTTCACCTGGCCAGCAGCTTCGATTGCGATGTCCGGCTGCGGGTGAGCGACGACGTGGTCGACGGCAAAAGTATCCTCGGTATCCTCCAACTGGGGGCAGCCCAGGGCACGGATCTCGACGTGGTCTGCGAGGGCACCGACGAAGTGCCGGCGGCTGAGGCTATCAGTGAGCTGATCAATAACGGCTTCGGTGAGGATACCTGAGCGGTGAAACAGCACCTGCTCCACGGCATCGGAGTCACCGAAGGCGTCGCCATCGGTACGGCGGTTTGCGTCAGCAATCACATCGGCGACATCCTGCAGATTCCCCTGGCCGAAGACGAGGTGGAGAAGGAAATCCGTCGTTTTGGACAGGCGGTGGAGCAGACCCGATCCGACATTCAGGGCCTGCGCAACCGGGTCGAGACGGAGATCAGCGAAGAGATCGCCAGAATTTTTGATGCCCAATGCCTCTTTCTCAACGATCCTTCCTTCTTGAGCTCGGTGGAGGATCACATCCGCGACGAGCGGGTGAATGCCGAGTGGGCCCTCAAAGAGACCATGACCGAGATCCAGCAGCGCTTCGACCTGATCGACTCGCAGCATTTGCGGGAACGATCCGAAGACCTGCGCTATGCCTGCCGCTATGTCGTGCGGCATTTGCGCGGTCTCGATCTGCACCATCTCTCGGAGGTGGCCAACGACGTTGTGATCGTCGCCGACGACCTGTCTCCCTCCGACGCCGTGCGCCTCGGGCGGGAGAACGCCGCAGGTTTTGTCATCGAGCACGGCAGCCGCACCTCACACACCACCATCATTGCCCGTTCATTGAACATCCCGGCGGTGCTCGGCGTACACGGTGCCCAGGCACTGCTGACGGACCAATCCGAGATCCGGGTGGTGGTGGACGGCAGCCGTGGAGTGGTCGTGGTCGCACCTTCTGAGGAAACCCTGGACGGCTACCGGGAACAGAAGGTGGCCTTGCGTCAGCGGGAGAAGGAGCTCCAGGTGGAGAGCCAACTGCCGGTCTTGAGCCGCGATGGCGTCGCCGTACAGGTGATGGCCAACATCGATCTGCCGGAGGAAATCGAAGAGGCGCAGCGCTTCGACGCCGCCGGCATCGGTCTCTACCGCAGCGAGTTCCTCTATATCGAGAAGAGCCCCGAATTGCCCAGCGAAGAAGAGCATTTGGCGCTCTATCGTCAGATCGTTGAACGCATGGCGCCCAATCCGGCCATCATCCGAACCTACGATCTGGGCGGCCGCAAGATTGCCCGCGAAGTCATGGAAACCCAAGGTGAAAATCCGGCGCTGGGTTTGCGCGGCATTCGTCTCACCATGGCGCGACAAAACATCTTCAAATCTCAGGTGCGCGCCCTGTTGCGGGCCACCGTCTTCGGTGACCTCTGGATCATGCTGCCGCTGGTGACCATCCTCGAAGAGGTGCACGCCTTCCGAGCCTTCGCCGAAGAGATGATGGCGGAGCTGGAGGCCGAAGGGCACGCCTTTCGCCGCGACTTTCGACTCGGCATCATGATCGAGGTGCCCGCCGCCGCGATGATCAGCGACTTGCTGGCCAAGGAAGTGGACTTTTTTTCCATCGGCACCAACGACTTGATCCAATATGCTCTGGCGGTGGACCGCAACAACGAGCATGTGGCGAATCTCTACCGTCCGCTGCATCCCGGCCTGTTGCGCCTACTGCGTCAGGTGGTGGCCAGCGCTCGGGCCGAAGGCATCGAGGTCAGCCTTTGCGGTGAGATGGCCGCCGATCCTGCGCTGACCCCAATCCTCCTCGGCTGCGGCCTAAGGCGTCTGTCGGTGAATCCACGCCAAGTGCCGGTGATCAAGCACCGCATCCGTAGTCTCACCGTGGGTCGTCTGGCCGAGGTGGTGGACGTCTGCTGCCAGCTGGGCACCCAAGCCGAGATCGATGCCTACTTGCGTCAAGCTCTCGAAGAAGAGCAGGAAACTGCCGTTGGACCCGAGGGTCCCTCACCGGGATGAGCTCCGGCCCGGCACCCAGAAGGAGACGAGCCATGCGTTCACCCAACAAGATCACCGATTCCATCGGTCTCTCCAGCAAATCCAACATCGGCCGGCCGCCGCGCCGGATCTCGGTTTTCGCCGCGCCTTCGAGCCAAGGCTTGCTGCTGGCCGTTTGCTGCGCCGCCGCTTTGGCCTGCGCCGGCGGTGGCCAGCAAAGCCAAACATTGCCCTCGCAGTCGGTGAGCCAAGTGACACCCCAGCTGGAGCCGCCGCCGCCCCTGCCGCCGCCGGCGCCGGCGATCCGTGAAGTCACTTCGCAGACGGATCGGTCCACGGTCAAAGTGATCGAGGAGGGGGGCTCCGAATCGCAGCCCAAATCACTGGCCGAGGCCTCCCGTCTGGCCAAGGCCCGCAAGGGGCAACATGGCCCCTCGGTGGTCAGCATCAACGACGAAAACCTGCACGAGTTCTCTGAGCAAGGTGACATCATCGTCCTCGAATCGGCCCCGGCGGCACCCAACCCCGTCGACGATGCCGACGCTTTGGTGAATCCGACCTCCAATCGCCCCGACGACTCGGTGCGGGATGAGCAGTACTGGCGCAATCGGGCCCTCGAGCTGCGCATGGGTTGGCGACGAACGGTGGACCGTATCAAGGAGCTGACGCTAGAATCCGCTTCCCTGCGGCAACGCTTCTATGCCGAAGACGATCCCTACGTCAGGGATAGCCAGCTCAAGCCGACTTGGGACCGAGTGCTCGACCGCATCGAGCAGCTCAAGCTTCGCTCCGAGCAATACGAGCGGGAGCTCGATACCTTCAGCACCGAAGGGAGACAATCCCAGGCCCACCAAGGCTGGCTGAATCAGGGTTGGGAGCTTGAGCCCTCCGCCGACGAAATGCCATGGAAAGCCGAGCGTGCCAACGCCGCCGGCGACAACCGCCTCCAGACCCTCGAAGCGGGGGAGGCAGAGATCAGTGAAGAGGTTTACGACCCATGAAAAAATTCTACGTCGAGACGTGGGGTTGTCAGATGAACGAGCTCGACAGCCAGCGCATGACGGGCCTGATGATGGAGCAGGGTATCCTGCCCACCCGCGAGGTCAAGGAGGCCGATCTCATCCTCCTCAACTCCTGCAGCATCCGCGAGAAGGCGGCCCAGAAGGCCTACTCCCGCTTGGGTGAGTATCGACTGCTGAAGAAAGACAACCCGGAGTTGTTGATCGGCTTCTGCGGTTGCGTCGCCCAGCAGGAGGGGGAGAAGGCCTTAAAGCGAGTGCCGGATTTGGATTTTGTGATGGGGCCGGCGCGGGTCGGCGAGCTGCCGACCATCGTCGAGCAGCGCCGACGCTTCGGCAAACGGGTCGTCGCGACCGGTTTTCCGGAGGCCAGCCAACGCCAGTACGACTTCGACGCCCTGGCCCGCGAAGGTACCTTCAAGGGCATGGTCACCATCATCGAAGGGTGCAACAAGAAGTGCACCTTCTGCATTGTGCCGCAAACCCGCGGCCCGGAGCAGAGCCGTCCCATGGACGACATCCTAGCCGAGGTGCAGCATCTGGTGAGCTATGGCTTCCGCGAGATCGAGCTGCTCGGACAAACCGTCAACCACTGGCGGGATCCACAAACCGATGTCGACTTCGCCGTCCTCCTCGATCGAGTCGCTACCATGCCGGGGGTCGAGCGCTTGCGTTTCGTCACCTCCTATCCCCGGGATTTCACCCAGGACATGGTGGATCAATTCGGGCGCCACGCCAACATATGCCCGTATCTCCATTTGCCCGTTCAGTCGGGTTCCAACCGCATCCTCAAGCTGATGGGGCGGGGCTACGACGTCGAGCTGTACTACGATCTGGTCGAGCGGATTCGCCGGGTACGTCCGGGCATCGCCCTGTCGACGGACCTGATCGTCGGTTTCCCGGGGGAAACGGACGAAGATTTTCAAGCCACCCTGAAGCTGGTGGAAGACATTCGCTACGGCTCCTTCTACGCCTTCAAGTATTCTCCCCGTCCCGGCACCGCGGCGCCCCGCTTGAAAGTCGACGCGGTGGCCCCCGAGGTCGCCGACCGTCGTCTACAAGAGCTCTTTGCCTTGCAACAGAGCATCCAAAGTGAGATCAATCGCGGGCTGGTGGGGGAGACCTTCGACACCCTGGTGACCAACTGGGGCAAACGACCGGGTACCCAAACCGGCCGCACCCCCTGCCATCGCCTGATCCACTTCCCCTACGGCGACGCCCCCTTCGAGCTCGGCAGCACAACCCAGGTGACGGTGGAGGAGGGGTTGCCCCATTCCCTCGTCGGGCGCCCGGTCGCTGCCTAGCGAGCTCTCGCAGGCTGCGCCCAGCCCGAAGGGCTCCCCGCCCCGCATTCTTTTCTCGGATGGACACTCGCAGGTGTCCATCCCGCTTCTACGCCCCCTGGCGCTCCTTCGCGCCAAGAATCCAATGCGAGATCTGGCACTCAGAAATTGGATTGTGGCCCTGAGGGGCCGGTGCGGGGGTGTGCGCTTCTGGCTGGGGCTAGGCGACGGCGAGGTCGATCGATACGACACAGTCCAGGGTCAAGCCCATTTAACCCAGGGTGGCGTTGCTGCGCTCCTGACCCTGGGCTTTGATGGAGTACCCTGGGGTCGAAAGCCAGGGGACAAAACTCTGAATGGCGTTGCTTCTTGGAAGACAACGCCGATTGCAGGTTGAATGTCTATGACAGAAAAGAGCTCAAATGCATTGCGCCCCCTCGGGGCGCATCGACTCGTCACTCGATTGGACTACTTGGTTCGCACCAAGCTATGGGCACAGATCCTGATAGCGATGGTGTTGGGCATCGGGGTGGGGCTCGCCCTGTCACCCACAGGTGGCGCGCTCGTCGAAGCGACGACCGCCACCATGATCGCGTCGTGGCTGGCGCTTCCGGGCCGATTGTTCCTGGCGCTGATACAGATGGTGGTCGTACCCTTGGTTCTGACCTCGATCATTCTAGGTATCGCCTCAGGCGGGGATCCCCAGTTTCTTCGCCAAATCGGTACGCGCATCGCACCCTACTTCCTGAGCACCACCCTCGTCGCCGTCGTCATTGGTGCCTCGCTTGCCCTATGGATTCGACCGGGTCAGTACGTAGATCAAGCGATGTCTATGACCTCGCCGTCTTCACAAAACCTGCCGGTGATCGAAGCACAGGAACAGATCCCGTTTCCCGATCGCATCGTAGAGGTGATCCCCGAAAACCCGTCCAACGCGATCCTCCAACGCTCGATGTTCCAGATCGTCGTCTTCGCGGTCCTCATGGCAGTCGCACTGCTTTCCATTTCCGCCGAGCGGGCCAAACCGTTGCTCGATCTCTGCGTGTCGTTGCAAGACGTGTCGATGAAGGTGGTGGGTTGGGCGATGGCTTTGGCACCAGCTGCTGTCTTCGGACTGCTGGCGCAGATCAGTGTTGAAGCAGGGCTCGACGCACTCTTGGGGATGTCCGCCTACGTCGGTACGGTGCTGCTCGGGCTGTTGCTGTTGCTGTTCTTCTACCTCTTAATTGTCGCTGTACTGGCGAGACGAAATCCCCTGACCTTCCTGGGCAATATCCGGGAAGCTCAGCTCCTCGCCTTTTCGACCTCCAGCTCGGCTGCCGTGATGCCGCTGTCCATGGAGATTGCGCAGGACAAGCTCGGCGTACCCAGACCCGTCTCACAATTTGTCATACCGTTGGGTGCCACCGTGAACATGGACGGCACGGCACTGTATCAAGTGATTGCTGCGGTATTTCTGACGCAGGTCTACGGGATTGAGCTGACCCTCGCCCAACTCGCTCTGCTCTCCGCCACCACCGTAGGCGCGTCTATCGGCGCACCGAGCACACCCGGTGTCGGTATCGTGATCCTCGCCACGATCGTCCAGGGTCTGGGTGTGCCACCCGAAGGTGTTGCCCTCATCCTGGGAGTCGATCGCATTCTTGATATGACGCGCACCAGTGTGAATGTGTCAGGGGACCTCACCGCCTGCGTCGTGATGTCGCGCTGGCTGGATAAGCCAAAGTAGGCATCCTGACGCTCTCAGGGTCGTGCGTCTGGCTCAGTGGTCTGAGGCGGAACCTCGTTCGCCTTGGATCGGGCTGACAAAACCATCCGGTTTGATGGCAAGGATCGCGCACCCCACCTGCGGGAGAATTTCCTCAGCCGTGCTGCCGATGAAGAAGCCGGCGATGCCCGTGCGTGCGACCGTTCCCATGACAAGCAAGTCAGCTCTTCCGCGATCGACCTCCTTGGATACCGTGTCCGAGGGTCGTCCCTTGACGACTTGCAGGGTGTGATCGACTCCTGCGAGATCCTGGCCTTGCACGAGCTCTTCAACCCGTACCTTGTGGGCATCTCTGGTTTCTTGCAAGAGTTGTTGGACTTCGTCGGCTGGAATCCGTCCACGTCCGTGAAGCAGTAGACTCTCTCCAACCATCTCCCAAGCATGCAGGATCGTCAGCTTGGCGTTGTCTGCCCGTGCGATCCGGGCTGCCCATTCCAGGATCCGCGCATCGAGACCGGGGTCTCGCCCAGGTCGTTGCTTCTCTGGATCCACCGCCGCGTAGACCCGCTGATAGGGCACTCGGTCTCGGGGCCTCGCAATCCAAACTGGGCACGGACAGCTGCGAAGCAGGCGGAGGTCCGTGCTGCCGACAAACGAGCGTCGTGAGGGGGCCCCCCCGGACACCTTGATGATGTAGTCGGCTCCTGTTTCCAGCACCTCACGGATTACCTCGCTCGACCGAGAACCCACCCGTACCTTGGCAGCCGCATCGATACCGTGCGATTTGAGCTCTTCGGCGATCTTCTCGGCCCGTCGCCGTTCCGACTCCACAAAGATTTCCCCGAGGTCACCGCCGCCGTGTCGAACACTCGGCACGTCGCCCGGTGTCACCAGCACTGTGACGCTCACGCCAGCGGGGGCAAATGCCCTGAGCCGCTCAATAGCTTCCTGATTGCCGAAATCAGGCTCATCGACCAGGATCGCTCTTCGATTATCCACATTGCCTCCTAGCACCGAAATGCATCGTGTCCATCTTTGCCGCCTCCCTTTGCCGCCTCCATCGCACGGACAGATTTCTCAATCAAGGCGGTCCCCTGAGAAACTGACCCGACGAGTCTATCGTCATGAGTGTAGCGTCTATCCGTGGATCGAGAAAGTCCGCGCCCCTAACAGTCTGTGGTGAGTGAGTGAACGGTGTAACCTACTATGCCGAGCCCGTTACCGGGCGCCCTCTCCGACAAACCCTCGAGTCTGCGATCATCGAGTTGGCGACAGGGAAGGCAGCGTCCGATGCAGGGGAGGCGAGCCCTTTATGCTCGAGACCAATGGCCGTTGTATCGATCGGCGTATCGATCGGCAAAAGCACTGCCCATAAACCTCAAGTGTTTTCTAGGAAAATAGTTAAAGTGAAACTAGAGGTTTAAGGTCGGTGATCGGTCTCCTGACAAGGTCCGATCTCCTTTCTCAGGACCACCATCCTTGACCCAAACTCAACCGCGTCGGAGAATAAGGATCATGAAAGACCCCAAGGACACACTCATCGAAATGAAGGTACGGAAGCTGATGGTCGACACAACGACCCATGTGCCGATCCTTATTCTCGCCAATGACGACGGCTCGAAGTTCTTGCCCATCTGGATCGGTCTCTTCGAAGCCAATGCCATCGCAACTTCCTTGGAGGGTAAAGGCAGCGCTCGTCCCATGACCCATGACTTGGCCGTCCATCTCATGGAGTCCTTAGATGGCTATCTACAACGAATCGTGATCAACGACCTCGAGGAGAGCACCTTTTACGCGCAGCTGATTATCGAGCAGGGTGGGGTAGAGGTCAGCCTCGACTCGCGACCCAGTGACGCCATTGCGATCGCCTTGCGAGCCAGTGTCCCGATTTTGGTCGCAGAAAAAGTGTTAGAACAAGCTACGAAGGAAGATCTCTCCAAACAGCTCAATGATGATGAAGAGCTCAAAAAGTGGTTGGAAGATGTGGATCCGGAGGATCTGGGCAAATATACGATGTAGATTTCCGAAGGTAGGTTTCCGGATGTAAGCTTCCGGATGTAGGGTTCCGGCGGCTTAATTGGCTGTCTGGCCGCTGCGCTTCATATTGGGAGAGTCACCACATAATATCTTCGCGCCCATCGAACAGCGCAAGGGCTAACCACCTTCGTAACGCCTTGGCCCACTCTGAACGGCAAACAACAAACCACTCAGAGGTCTCTCTTCAGGGCCGCATCTAATTCCTTCTCTCCCGATCTCCCTTTGGTTCCTTGGCGCGAAGGAGCGCCGGTTCCTATGGCCCCGCGGCCAGGATTGAAACCCATCGATAGCGATCTGCAACTTGATAGCCCCGCACTGGCCGGAAGGTGGGCTAGTTCAAGAATGTCGGCGCGCCGACATGCACTACCATCCCAGCTAGAGAAAATGCGGAGTGTGACCCCGGAGGGTAGGGTCCCAACGCCCGCGCAACGTCGGCGCAGTACCGCCCGATGTCGGCGCGCCGACATCGACCTTCTTGGCAGGTTTCCACAACATTCCAGTTCGACAGATAGTCAGCTAGCGTCCACCCATTGTGTCGAAATCGGTCCTAGCGGTAGGCCCCAGCTGTCTGAGTCGCAGGGCCAGGGGGACGGTATGAACCCCGAATATCAATGGGTCTAGAGCGAAACGTCAGCTTGGGGCGATTTTCCGGAAGCCCCGCACAGCCGAAAGGCCCCCGCCCCGCATCGCCCCTCGGATGGGATCCAGCTATCGTCCGATGTCGGCGCGCCGACATAGATCCGTCCGTTCTTCCGAAATCGGTAACGGGAGGTCCTTCGATCGAGCACGGAAGGAGCGCTATCTGAGAGCTCTCTGAGCGCTGTCTGAGCCCCAAGGCCAGTCTGCTGGCGCCCAATGTCGGCGCGCCGACATCGATCCGTTCCTCCGAAATCGGTGCCAACGAGAGGCCCTTGGCGGGTCCCCCTTCGAGCGAGCTCGGACGGAGCGCTGTCTGAGCCCCCAGGGCCATGGGACCAGATGGAACTATGAATTGGTTTAGATGGACACGTCAGCTTTGAGGCGAGTTTGTGGAATCCGCACGCGAACGAAGGGCTCCGGCCCCGCATCGTTGTCTCGCACGGGAACCAGCTCGGATAGGCCATGACCGCCATATCTTGGGTGTAGGAAGATGCAAACAACGCCATATGGCGTCTGAATGCAGATTTCTCGATAAGAAACGCGCTCTAGTATTGACCCCGTCAATGGCATGTAAGTAGACTTCACCTGCCCATGATCATCGCAATCACCAATCAAAAAGGTGGGGTCGGTAAGACCACCACGGCCATCAACTTGTCGGCGGCTATGGCATCGAAGGGTTCTCGGACTCTATTGATCGATGTTGATCCGCAAGGCAATAGCTCCATGTCGTACGTCGACCCCCATGCAGTCAAGCAGTCCATGTACGATGCCTTGACCGAGGACTCAGTTCATCTCTCCGACATCATTCAAGAGTCGGAGAAGGTGCCGAACCTCTCGGTTGCCCCAGCAACCATTTCGTTGGCTAAGCTGGAATCGGCCCTGTTGGGCGAGTTGGATAGCCATTTCCGCCTCAAGGACGAGCTCGACAAGATCGCGGACGACTTCGACTACATCATCATCGATACACCTCCAACGCTGGGCATCATCACCGTCAATGCGTTGGTGGCGGCCACACATGTATTGATCCCGATCCAGTCCAGTTATTTTGCCCTTGAAGGGACGGATGATCTCCTGGAGACCATCGACAAAATCAAGGTTCGGGCCAATCCAAACTTGCAGATCCTCGGTGCCGTCATCACGCTGTACGACAAGAGGACGATTCTGGCTCGAGATATTCGGGAACAGATCGACCAAGTATTTGGCGACAAGCTCTTCGAGACCACCATCAGCAAGAGCGTGCGGCTAGAAGAAAGTCCGGCCTACAAGGAATCGATCTTTTCGTTTGCCCCTCAATCCAGCGGTGCGTACGAGTACTACAAGTTGTCGGAGGAGGTTCTGAGTCGTGTCTAGAAGCGCCACTGCCAGCAAGAAACGCGGCTTGCCCGAAAGGGTCCGCATGCGTGCGACGAGCCATTTTGTCGATGAGCTCACGAGCCGCAACGAAGAAGAAGCCATTGGGCGAATGATTCCTATTTCTTCTATTGAGCCGGATCCTTCCCAGCCCAGAACATCGATGGGTGACCTGTCCGAGCTCGCCAAGTCCATCCGCGACAAGGGGGTCCTGGAGCCCATTCTGGTGCGTCCCTTGGAGAGGGCGCTGCCGTCGGGGGCCCAATTTCTCATCATCAGCGGTGAGCGGCGTTACCGGGCTTCCATGGAAGCCGGCCTATCGGAAGTGCCCGCCATCGAGATGCCGGTCTCCGTCGAAGAAGCCCTCGAGATTGCTCTCATCGAGAATCTCCAACGCAAGGACCTGACGCCCTTCGAAGAGGCGGAAGGTTATAAGGCGCTGGCGGAGCGCTTTGACTACACCCATGAGCAGATTTCTGAGGCGGTGGGGAAGTCCCGTACCGTCGTTACGGAGAGCTTTGCCCTCCTGCAGATGTCACGCCGGGTACGTGAGGCGGCGGACGCCTTGGGCATTCATACCAAGTCCTTGCTGCTGGAAGTGCTGAAGTGCGATACCGAGGATGAGATGATTTCATTGCTCGAGGAAGTCAACCTACATGGGTTGAGCCGTGACGATCTACGTCGCCAGAAACGCGGCGCTAAGACGTCGGGCGGTGCCACCAAGAGACGTCCCTTTGTTTTCAATTTCAAGGCCCCCGACAAGAGCTACAGCCTGGCGTTGAAGTTTCGGCAGACGGATGTCAGCAAAGGCGAGTTGATCACGGCATTGGAGCGGATTCTCTTGGATCTCAAGGCCGAGAATCTAGACGCAGCCGCGGCCGAGAAGCCGACCCACTAGCAGCCTGAGCAACGCTCCACGGGGCATCCATGAGCCGCCAGCCTGAGAGGGTTTGGCGGCTTTGTTGTTTCTAGGGTTTGGCGGCTTTGTTGTTTCTAGGATGGGGATAACCCGTTCAAGGGTGTTGCTCTTCATGGTCTGAGGTTAACATAATGTATCTTATCGGACCTTGGATATGGCGTGAATATACGCCGTGAAGTGGCCCCGTGGAACCCGCCATCGAGGCTCAATCCTCCGTGCTAGCATCTCCCTTCGCAGCTTGCTGCCACTCTCGAGCTCCCACCGGTAGCCGAATCAAGACGGCGGCAACCACTTGCCAAGACGATGTCAACCAAGACGTCAACTAAGACGATGTCAACCACGATGTCTGCTCAGCCATCTGCCCAAGACCGCCGCATCCTGGCGCTGTTGCTACATCTGCAGCGCTGGCCCTTCGACGCCATCACCGGCGACGACTTACGGCTCGACCACCGAACCCTCGAGTCTCAGGCGCGGCAGGTCTTTCCCGAGTTGCCGCAGGATGCGTGGCCCTCCGACTGGCAAGGAGCTCTGCTGACGCTCTGCGAGCAAAACTGGTTGCACGGCCTGCCCGGTGACCCCGCGGCGACCTTTGGGCTGACTCCCGCCGGACGTGAGCTGGCACGGGGGTTCCACCGTGAGCTCATGGCAAAGGGCTTCGATGAGTTGCTGGTGGATGCCCTCGACAGCCCCGCCTACGCCTCCTTTTGTCGGCGATCCATGGGACTCGACATCGGGCATTTCAGCCCGGTGGACGCCATCCAGGTATCTTTGCTGGCCTCCATGCTGAAGGGCCTGGACCGATCGAAGCCGCCGGGCCGGCCGTTCCGTTGGCTGGACTTGGGCTGTGGCGCCGGAAACATGACGGCCTGGCTGGCCCGCCAACTCGGCACGGCGGTGGCCTATGGCGTCGACCTCGCGTCCGAGGCCATCGCCGTGGGACGTCGTCGGCACGCCGACCTCGGGCAACGGCTGCATCTTCATGTGGCCGATGTGCACGATCTGCGTGTTTTGCCCGCCGCCTCCTTCGACGCCTTGGTGGCGGTTGACGTGCTGGCGTTTGTCGATGAACCTGAAATCGCCTTGCGGCGTTGGCTCCGCCTGCTGGCCCCTGGGGGACGAGCCCTGGTCCTGGGTTCGTCGAGGGGCGGCACGCAGAAAGCGCGATTCGAGGTTGGGTTGCTCGGAAGATACACCCCTCCCCCACTGGTGGTCGATTTGACCTCCCTCGATCGACATCTGTGGCGCTCACAGCGGCGGATTCTGGCGGTCATGGGCAAGGACTTCGAGGGCGAAGGTCGGCTTCCCCTCTACCGCCTGCTGTGCCAAGAGGCCCGGCGGTGTGGCCGATGGGCCGAAGCCGGGTCCACTCGGCGCACCTTGACGGTACTGCGGACTGTATAATCCACCACCTTATGTTTCGACTCGATCGCTACATCTTTGCCGAGATCCTCGGCCCTCTCACCCTCGGATTCTTCGTCTACACCTCGATCCTGCTGATGCAGGCCCTCTTCAAAGCTGCGGAGCTGATTATCCGCAGCGGCGTCGATGTGGCGACGGTGGGACGCTTGCTCCTGCTTTCCCTGCCTTGGATCGTCGTCATGACGATCCCCATGTCGTTCCTCTTTGGCATTCTCATCGCCGTCGGTCGATTGTCTTCGGACAGTGAGCTCATCGCTTTGCGCTCGAGCGGCGTCAGCCTGTTCTCCCTCTACCGTCCCATCTTGGTGCTGTCCTTGCTCCTGACAGGCCTCAACACCTACTTGATGGTCAAGGTGCTGCCGGAGGGAAACCATGCGCTGCAACAATTGCGCATCGACATCCTCACCCAGAGCATCACCGAAGAAGTGACGCCACGTATTCCCCACACCAGTTGGCAGGACAAGATGCTCTACGTCTTCGAGACGCCCCCCGGCGAGCAACGTTGGCGGGGGTTGTTCCTGTCGGACGCGGTGCCGACGCGGGAGACGGAAGTCACCATCGCCGAATGGGGCCGCGCCGAACCGGACGGCGATCAGGTGGTGCTGTCCTTGGAGGGGGCCTACAGCCACGTCGTCGATCTGTATCGACCGGAGCAGTATCGGCTGGCTTACCATCGAGATCTGCTGGTGCGTCTGGCGAGCTTTTCGCGGCAGCGGGCCGGTGCCTCGGTCAAGCGAAGCTTGCGGGAGCTGTCGCTGGATCAGCTCTTCGAAAGGGCCGCCGACACCAACTATCCAGACTCGGTGCGCAACTTGGCCAAGGTGGAGATCCAGAAGAAGTTCAGCATTCCGGCGGCCTGCCTGGTGTTCGGCCTGCTCGGTCTGCCCTTGGGTTTCAGCAATTCCAGGGGCGGCCGCTCTTCCGGTTTTGCCATCTCCATCGGCGTCATCCTGGTCTACTACATCTTGCTCAATTCCGGCGAGGATATCGCCCGCGAAGGGACGGTGCCCGCCTGGCTCGCCGTTTGGTTTCCCAACGTTCTCCTGCTGATGATCGGTCTTTTCCTCTTGGCGCGGCGCAATCGTGACAAGAGCCTGCTGCTGACCAATTTGGACCGTTGGATTCAAGATCGCCTCTGGGGGCGCATCCTGACCTTTCAGGCCCGCCGTGAGGAGAACCGCGCCAAACACAAGGCGCAGGCCCAGGCGGCACGGGCAGAGCGGCGGCGGCGGAAACGACGCGAGGAGGATGGCTCCTCCACCGAAGGCCGGGTCCTCTTCAAGCTGCCGGATTTGCGTCTGCGTTTTCCCAACTCGATGGACCGCTACATCCTGCGGACTTTCCTTCGGGTCCTCCTGCTGGCGGTGCTCTCCGGCACCATGGTTTACTTGGTGGCGGACTTGACGGACAACTTCGACAAGATCCTGGAGAACGAAATCCCGCGGCATGTGATCTTCGACTATTACAAGTTCAAGTCATTGGCCATCGTCTACGAGATTTCGCCGATCATCGTCCTGGTGTCGACGTTGATCACCTTCGGCCTGCTGTCGCGGACCAATGAGATCATCGCCTGCAAGGCTCTCGGTATGAGCCTTTACCGCCTCTCCGTGCCGGTGATTCTGGCCGCCACCTTGATCTCCGCAGTGGGCGGCCTATTGGAATCGGAGGTCTTGGCGGCGTCCAATGAGCGGGTGACGGAGCTCAAGGCGATCATCAAGGGGCAAGCCGTGCCGCGGGGTGGCGGCAGCGGGCACCGATGGCTTTACGGCAAGGACAATCGTCTCTACAACTTCGCCTTCTTCGATACCACGGAGCAAGAGCTGCACCGGCTGCAGATCTTTCAGTTCGACAAAGACGTCAAATCCATCACCGGTCGCCTGATGGCGGATCGGGCGAAATATATGGAAGACGGCTGGTGGATGCTCTCCTCCGGCTGGACACGCTCCTTCGAGGGGACCGAGTCGACGGATTTCAGCAGCTTCACCGAGCCGAGAAAATATCGTTTGGAAGAAACCCCCGACTACTTCGGGGGCGCCCTGAGCCTGCCGGAGGAAATGAGCTACAACCAACTCCGCAGCTACATCGACGAGCTCCGGCAAAGTGGACAATCGGTGCCGGATCTCGAAGTCGCCCTGCACAACAAGATCGCTTATCCCGTGATCTCGTTGGTCATGGCTTTGGTGGCCCTGCCCTTTGCCTTCCGGCTGGGACGCCAGGGGGCCCTCTATGGCATTGGGCTGTCGCTGGTTCTCGGAGTGATTCTGCTGGTGGTCCTCGGGGTGTTCCGGGCCCTGGGTGAGAATGGGGTCTTGCCGCCGCTGATAGCGGTTTGGAGCCCCAGTTTGATTTTCACCGTCTTTTCGATGTATCTGTTTCTCGGGGTCCGGACCTAGCAGCCTGAGCCCCCGAATGCGAGATGGGATGATTATTGTCTTCCGTGGTCCTTGGCAATCGCTCCGCCGAGTCTGCGGTAAGACGCCTCCATACCGTCTTCCATTCCCGAAGCCAGCATGGCTTCACGGGTCTTCTCGTCGGGGAGTGTCATCCGCATGGTCATCAAGGTGCCGCCGTTTTTGGCCTCGAAGCGGGTTTCGATGTGGTTTTCCGGCGTCGGCCCTGGGAGATGCATGCGCTCAATATGAACGATCCGCGAGAACGGCTCGAGCTCGATGAATTCACCGGTTATATAGAACCCGCCACCCTTTCCATCCGACCATTCGTAACGAAATTTTCCGCCGGGAACAGCGTCATTGATGCACACCGGCATGGTCCATTTTTCCGGCCCAAGCATCCACTGCTGAATGAGATCCGGGTCCGTATGTGCACGGAAGACGGCCTCGGGTGAGGCGGCAAACTGACGGGTGATGACGATGTGCCGGTCACCCTCGATGGTCAGTTTGAGCTGCGTAGAGATGGTCATGGTGGTGGTTCCTTATGTGGTTCGCTTGGACCGACAGCCAAGAGCTCATCGAGCCGGTCATAGTTGGAAGACATGGCGTTCCGCAGCTCATTCAGCCATTGATCGATCGGAGCGAGCCCGTCCGCAGCAAGGGCACAGGGGCGGCGCGACCCGTCGACGCGGCGGTGGATCAACCCGGCATTTTCGAGCACCTTGAGATGCTTGGAAATAGCTGGCTGGCTCATTTCGAACGGTTCTGCGAGCTCCATCACTCCGAGCTCACCCGAGGCCAAGCGCGCTAGAAGGGCGCGTCGTGTCGGATCAGCGAGAGCAGTGAGAACAACGGTGAGCTGTTCTGCGGTTTTCATGCTCTCAATATAACCGAGAGGTTATATTCTGTCAAAGTTATACATTAGGGCGACAAGACTCCCCTCCCCCAACCGTTTGGGAAGCGGACTGTGGATCGGTACTCAGCGAGGGCCGCCTTCCCCTCAAGATCGATTCGGCTTGAATTTGAGGAGCTCAAGTGTTCGTACTTAGTTTCTTCTACGGCAAGCTCGGCCGAGCCGACTGGCGAGATGTTGATTGACTAGGGAAGACGGCAGGCTGCTTGATTCTGATCCTGGCCTCGATCATTCACGCTTCCTCCCTTTCTGCACAAATCTGCTGAGTATGCTCAGAGGGCACCTCTTTCCGCAACCCTGAGCGCGTCGAGGATAGGGCACTCGCTGGTCGGTCCGGCGCCCCCCTGACACGTCTCTGTCAGACGGCCCAAAGCGTCTTCGATGCGGCGTAGCGACGCGATCTTTTCCCTTACGTCGCGGAGCCTATCTTCCGCTCGTTCCTTGACCTCGCTACAGGTCGCTGCCGGATCGACGCGCAGCGACAGCAGCTCACCGATCTCGTCAAGGGAGAAGCCAAGCTGCTGGGCCCTATGGATGAATCGGATCCGTGGGATCGTGCTCGCCGGAAAAGCGCGATAGCCAGAAGCGCGACGTGGCGCCTGCGGGATCAAACCACGGCGCTCGTAGTAGCGGATGGCCTCCACCCGCATCTCGGTAGCCGCGGCTACCTCGCCTATCGACAAAGCCGTAGTCATTCATTGCTCCCTTGAGTGTTCGCCCGATGGCCTTGGCCAGGCGCGAACTTCTGAATGCGATGGTTTCCGAAGTCCACCACGTAGACGTTACCATCGTTATCCACCGCGACATCGGTCGGCCGGTCAAGCTTGCCAAGTGCCGAACCCTCGGCGCCGATGATCGCCAGGTGCTCGCCCTCGGTCGTCAGTTTCCGGACTTGGTGGCTGTAGAAGTCAGCGACGAAGATGGCGCCGTCTGGACCTACGGCGACCGCCGTCGCGGTGCGGAACTTGCCTCGATCGCCATCGGTACCTGAGGAGGTCGAGCCATTCCACAAGCGTAGGAAGCTCCCCCCCTTGTGGAAAATCTGGACGCGATCATTGTAGGCGTCGGCAACAACCAAGCTCCCATCGCTGAGCAGGGCCACATCGGTGGGGTACTGAAACCGTCCCGGCTCGGATCCCGTTCGGCCGGTTTCTCCCAGCTGGCGGATCAACTCTCCTGCCGAGGTCATGACCTGGATCCGCTGGTTGTAGAAGTCCGCCACGTAGAGCTTCCCTTCGGCGTCGACATCGACCCCTGCCGGCGCGTCGAACTGGCCGGGTCCGGATCCAGGCATGCCCAGGATCTCTTGAGAGATCCCCGCCGGCGAGAAGACCTGGATGCGGTCGTTTAGGTATTCCGCGACGTACAACCTGCCATCGCGGAATGCGAGATGCATCGGCCGCGCAAGTTCCCCTGCTGCGCTTCCTTCTTTGCCGAAGGCACGAACGAATCGGCCTGCGAGGTCGAATACCTGAATGCGGTGATTGCCCGCGTCGCTGACGTAGACCTCACCCTGCGCCACGGCGATCCCGATCGGTTGGCGCAGGTCTCCAGGTCGAAACCCCTCCTGGCCCCAGGTCGAGACAAATCGGTAGCCGCCGTTCGGCAGCGGCAGCTCCCCCGCTCCTACCTCGCTGACGCCGGTGCTCGACACGCTAGCTGCGAGGCTGAGAGCGAACAGGTAGGTGGTACAGCGGCGCCACATCACCAGTTCACCCGCATGCTCAAGATGGCGGTGCCATCGGGTTCTAGGGCAGCGCCATGGAGCGCTCTTACAATTGGAATCTGCACTCCGGCTTCGACGATCAACCTCTTGCTGACGAGCTGAATGCCCGGTGCCAAGTAGGCGATGAAGCCGCCCGAGTCTGGATCAGCCAGGCCGCCGGCACGATTTCGGCCGGCCCACACCAGATTGCTCTCCAGGACGCCGTAGAGGAACCGGGGCAGCCCGGCCTTCAGGCGACGCGGCAGGAGCCGGTGTTGGTACGAGATGTCGAGCCGCGCCTCGTCGCCAAGCTCGAAAGCGTTGGCTTGGTCGTTGACTCGGTAGGCAATGGAGGTATCGAGCTGCCAGCCCAGAGTTTGCCAGGTGGCGACCGAACCGAAGGCGAGATCCCAGGAACCCGAGCCGAGCTGAAGCGGCGGTGGAAGCCCGCCCAGGCCATCGCGCCGGTCGTCCTCGCCGGTGGGCGCCTCGACGCCGAGGAACGGTGCCAGGCGAAAGGTTCGTCCCGGCCGGTCGCGACGAAACAGCGTATAGCGGCCCAACAAGGTGACGTCGCCCAGGCCAGAGACCTGTCGTCGCTTGCGACCGTTCGACGTCGTGAGAGCAAGCTGCTTGTCGAGGATCGGAAGAATGGCAAAGAGGGCCAGCTTGTCGGTGACACCGTAGACCCCAACCAGGGACAGAGCTTCGACCTCCAACTTTCGCTGCGCTGAAGTCGGGTCACCGGTCGACCGGAGGTACCTCGTCTGGATACGAACGATCCCTTCTCCTTCGGCGACCGGCAGGGCCGTGTTGAAGGTAATCGGTGCAGCAGCAACGTGCACGACCGCAAGACTTACACCGAAGCCCCAGACAGCGAAGACCGCCATTGGCAGAATTGCATTTCTCTGGCCAATTCGTTGCCTCACCTTCGCACCTCTTCAATGTGCTCGGGAGACAGCGCCGGACCAGCGTCTGACCATCGAATCTCTCCACGCAGGGTCACCGGTATGTCGCCTCGAAGAAACTCGAGCAGACGCAGGGCGATCTCATCAGCAACATCGACCAACAACAGGCTTCCTTCGTCGTTCTCGAAGCGTAGCTGAAGGTCGCCTTCCTTTGGCCCGGCAACGACTCGGCCAGTGACCTCGATGTCCAAACTACCGGGGGTGAAGCCGGCCTTCTCGACAGCTCGTCGGACCTCTTGGACATCGATGGACTGGCCCTGTTCAGCGATGACTCGCGCTTGACCTGCCACGAGGTCGATTGTCACCTTCTCGACCGCGTCTACCTTCAAGAGGCGCTTTTCGATACCGTATCCGCAGAACGGGCAGGCCATGCCGTCGACTGCAACCGTGGCCTTGATGACCTGGGCAGGGAGCGGACTGGCGAGCAACAGAATTAGTAGCAACGGTTTCCAAACAAGCCGCATGGCATCGCTCTCCTTCTGCGATTGGGAGCTTGGGCCCTTCAGCTTCACGCCTCCCCCTCCACGGATTGGCCGAGACCGACCTCGCGCAGCCGAGCGAGGTCCACACCGCCGCGGCAGCAGTCGGCGAGAACGCCGTCTATAACTACCGAGGGGGCTCTCGCTACGCCCTGAGCTCGAGCACGTTCCGCTACAGAGGCATCCCGAAGATCGGACACACTCACGTCACAGGAGGTGCACGCTAATTCACCTACCGCAGTGACGACCTCGTCGCACAATGGGCAACCTGCGCTGAAAATCTCTATCGTTAGCTGACTCATGGGTCGACTCCTTTCTTCCAAGTTGCAACAGAGGCACATCTTGGCATTCTTGTCGGAGAAGAAATGTGTACTGAGGCGGAACACGATCGTTACGCCAGCCAGGAGAGCCGCGGCGCGATGCCTCTCCCGGCATGCAGGAAGAACTTACAGCCTGAAGTCAACTTCAGAGTCAAGGGGTCCCCCAGAGAATGTTGTGTAGAGGGTCGCAAGCAGATTTGTATTGATTTGGGAGTACCAGGCTCAACCTCCCGATCAAGCCATAGCTGCGCCCGATCGAGCCTTAGTTGGCCTCCGACAGTCCTCCGACTCGTATCCGCAAAACAGCGGCGCAATGCTCGGCTCACGTAGACTAGGCTGATCAACACCGGTACATCGACCAGGGGTCCGACCGCTTTCGCAAAGGCGATCGGCGAGGCGATTCCAAAGATGCCGATGGCTATAGCGATCGCCAGCTTGAAGTTATTGCCAGAAGCGGCTCAACCCGCCGCTCAGCCCAAGGCGATGCCGGTCAGACTCCAAATCAGGAGCTTGCTGCGCAGCGACCCCGCGAGATCTGACATGGGGTTTTCACAAGTCTTAGACCTCGATCTCATGACTCCAACAGAGAATCCTCACCGCTCCTATGGACCAGGAAGGGCCAGAATTCACGGTATTCGGAGCCTCGCACGACGAGTCACCGGGCTGCACGAGCTGCGCCCTTCACCATTTCGCTCAGCGTCGGATGGGCGTGAATCGACTTGCTGATTCGGTCGATTCTGCCGTTTCCGTGCATCGCAGCAACAGCCTCGTGCAGGAGATCATCACCGTGAGGTGCGAGAATGTGGAAGCCGAGGATTTGCCGGGATTCTCGATCTACAACCGCTTTGAGCAGTCCGCGTGGATCACCGATCGTTTTGGCTCGCGCGCCGTCCGCACGGACCGTGCCAACCGCCACGTCATGACCGCTCTCTCGAGCCTCGGCCTCGGTGAGACCGACTGCCGCCAGCGTCGGGTCGCTAAAGATCGCCCTCGGCACGACCCGGTAGTCGACTTCTTTCCCCAGGCCTTTGACGGCGTTCAAGGCAGCGAGGGGTCCGTCATAGGTCGCCACGTGGGTGAACATCCAACCGCCCTTGACATCGCCGATGGCCCAGACATGCGGCTGGCTCGTCCGAAGCTGGCCGTCGACCGGAATAAAGCCCCTCGCGTCTATGTCGATACCGGCGGACCGTAGGTGGAGGCCGCCGGTGTTCCCGACCCGCCCGGCCGCAACCAGGACTTCTGCGGCACGGTACTCCTTCTCTGAGCCGTCAGTGCTACAGACGGCTATCTTCTGTCCGTTCTCGTCGCGTATCGACTGCACGGCGGCCCCGGTTCTGACGTTGATGCCCTCCTCTCGGAGGTAGTCCGCAAGGAGCTCGGAGAGCTGAGGATCCTCTCCGGGCGCCAAGCGGTCATTGCGGCCGAGGAGAGTGACCCTCGAGCCGAAGCGGGAATACATCTGAGCAAACTCGATTCCAACGTAGCCGCCTCCGATCACCAGGAGGCTCGACGGCACACGCCCTAAATGCAGAGCTGTATCGTTGTTCAAAGAGTCAATAGCTTCCAGGCCCGAGATCGGAGGCACGACCCGGCGTGCCCCTGTGGCGATGATCGCCTTGGTGAAGCTGATTCGGCGATCGCCAGTGTCGATTTCGTGGGGACTGACGAATCTGGCCTCTCCTCGGACGAAATCGATCGCATCCCGTCGTTTGCTCAACGCGCCATGGATCGTCTTATGAATGCCGCTAACAATGGCGTCCTTGCGCGCCACGGCCTGATCCAGCCGAAAGCGCACGGCGCCATCGATCTCAACTCCGAGGTCGGTCGCCCGCCGGGCAACCAGGTGCATCACTTCGGCCGAGCGCAGCAAGGCCTTGGTAGGGACGCACCCCTCGTTGACTCAGGTGCCGCCGACCTCCGCGCGCTCGACGAGCGCAACCCGGGCTCCGAGGTTGGCCGCCATATGGGCGGCCGGCAGACCTCCCTGTCCAGCTCCGATCACCGCCAAGTCATAGTCATGTGATGGCATCATGGTTCTCCCTCTACTTTGGTTTGTGTCAAGTTGTGTCAAGTTGTGTCAAGTCTCGCTCGAGAGCCGAGGTCCTGGGTGACGCCCGGCTATTCTTTCGAATCGCCGTGACGGTCACCTTCCAGCACAGTGCCGGCCGAAAGGGCAGCAACAACCAGCAGGATCGAAGCATGAGTGAGCTTGGGATTCATGGACCCTTCTCCTTCGGAGTGATGAGCGTGCCGACGACGCTTCGTCGGCTAGGGCTAGCCCGCGCAGCAAGAGAGCTGCTTGACATCTTTCGTGAACGTCTGGGCTGCCAGCTTGAGCCCCTCCACCATGGTGAGGTACGGGAAGAGCTGGTCCGCCAAGTCGTGGATGGTCATGCGGGCTCGCAGAGCCAGGGCCGCCGCCTGGATGACTTCTCCGGCTTCGCCCCCCAGTATCTGTGCGCCCAGGAGACGCCCGCTCCCGGTCTCAGCGACCAGCTTGACGAATCCGCGGGTGTCGAAGTTGGCAAGCGCCCTCGGGATGTGCTCAAGCGGGAGGGTGCGGCTCTCGGCTGAGAGCCCTAGCGCCTCGGCTTCCCGCTCGCTGAGTCCCACCCAGGCGACCTGCGGGTCGGTAAAGGCGACGGCCGGCATCGTCGTGAGATCGAGCGTGGCGTCACCTCCCGTCATGTTCACCGCGGCCCGGGTGCCCGCGGCGGCCGCGACGTAGACGAACTGAGGCTGGCTGGTGCAGTCGCCGGCCGCATAGATGTGCGGTACGTTGGATTGCATGCGCGCGTCCACAGTGACAGCACCCAGAGCATCCGTCATCACGCCAGCCCGGTCGAGCCCGAGCCGGGCCGTGTTCGGCCGACGACCGGTGCCCACCAAAAGGCGATCACCCGTCAAGGTGTCAGGGCCGATGTCCAGGTGAAATCCTTCGCTGTCGTGATGAACCGCCGTCGGGACGGTGTCGAGCAGCACTCTCATCCCCTCTCCCTCCAGGGCCTCTTTCAAACCACGGCCGAGGTCGGGATCTTCCTTCGACAACAAAGTGCTGCGAGCCATCAGAGTCACCCGGGCGCCGAGATGCAGAAAGGCCTGGGCAAGCTCGACGGCGACGAGCGAACCGCCCAACACCAGCAGGTGCTCTGGGAGCTCCTCGGCAACGAGGGCTGCGGTCGAGGTCCAGTAGGGGCTCTCGGCCAGGCCAGGGATCCCGGGTGCCCATGGGGCAGCGCCCGTGGCGATCAGATAACGATCAGCCTGCAAAGTGCGGGTCGTGCCGTCTGGGTGCTCGATGCGAAGGGTTTGCGGATCGTCGAACGATCCAAAGCCCTGAAGGAGCTCGATGCCTGGGTTGCCCTCGAGAATGCTCTCGTATTTGGTACGACGCAGCTCCTCGACCCGGGCCTGTTGCTGGGCCACCATGGCGGCGCGGTCTATCTCCGGCTGTCTGCGGCTTACGCCGTCAAATGGATGATCGCGTTGCGTGTTGGCGGCGTGAGCGCCGCGCAAGAGAATCTTCGAAGGGACGCATCCCACGTTGACGCAGGTGCCCCCAAGGGTTCCCGACTCGATCATCGTCACCCTGGCGCCATTCTCGACCGCTCGGATCGCCCCGGCGAAGGCACCAGATCCAGAGCCGATGACCGCAACGTGGAGGCCTGATTCCTCGCCCTCCATCATCGGGCTCCGCCGTCCTTCGAGGGGTGTTTCGGAAGCTCGAACTTGGCGCTGTAGCCAAGATCTTCAATCGCGGCGATGATGTCCTCCGGTGTCACCGTCTTCGGGTCGTAGACGACCTCGGCCTCACCGTCCTCGTAGGAAGCCTCTACCGATTCCACACCGTCGAGTTTTTTGATTGTCATCTTGACGCCCAGCTCGCAGCCACCGCAGGTCATGCCCTCGATTTTGAAGGTAGAGGTGACGGCTCGAGTGTCATCGTCGGCCGCGACCGTCCGACTGACCCAGCCCACACCGCCCAGGGCCAGCAACAGGACCAATGCAACCAGGGGCTTCTTCGCAAGTATCTTCTTCATCTCGTGTTCTCCTTGTCTCAGGTGGCCTACAACAGCCACGATGCGTAGTACGGAAACGCCATCAAGGCGACCGCGACGGTCGCTACGATCCACAGCACAATGCGGTGCCGCCGCCGGCTCTTGGGGACCGCGCAGGCTTCCCCCGGCTCGCACTCCACCGGCCTGTAGGCCTGATAGAAGGCGAAGCCTAGGAAGATGAGGGTCAGCCCTGCGAACCAGGGGCGAAGGGGCTCGAGCTTCGCTCCCAGGGCCGCCGACCCGACCCCGAGGACCGCCACAGCGACTGGCAGGATGCAGCACAGCGAAGCACCAAAAGCAGCGATCACGGCTCCGGCGTTGACAAACACGTTCTTCTTGGTTTCTTCCATCGGGTGCTCCCGTTCAATTCAGCTCTGCTTGAGCAAGGTAGCGAGGACTTTGGTGACCTTCTTGAGCCGCTCGTCCGGGTCGCCTTCCATGCAGGTATTCATGCAGGAGTGCAGCTCGTGCTCCAGCAGCACAGCGGAGAAGCGATTGAGTGCCGCCTTGACCGCGGATACCTGCAGCAGGATTTCGTCGGCGCACCGCTCCTCCTCGAGCATCTGGCCGACGCTCCGAAGGTGCCCTTCGAGCCGTGCAAGCCTGTTGCGCAAAGCGCGTTTCGCAGCCTCGTCTAGGTATCCGAGACCGGCTGGATGGGAGGTCGAAAGATCGTTCTTCGAAATCATGAAAAGGTTCTCCTTCTTTGGACTGGTTTATCCCCCCCGGGGGGATACCTCAATCTAACACTACGCAGCAGCCTCGAGCTCGGTTCATTCCTACTTGCCGAGTGGGGAAAACTGCGTCTTGGTGCTGATCGATCGATCGAGCTTGGAGGGAACCGACTGAGGGGGGGCCAGGGCAACCGGTGTCACCTCGTCTACCTGAGTCAGGGATCTTGACGAGACCGGAGTTTCCGGGTTGCTGTTCTTCTCAATCTCGAGACGGGGAATCGCCCACGAGCCGTCCGGGCGCCGACTAGCGCTCCGCCGTCAACAGCAACGGCGCCAGCTCCGCCAAGTCCTCAACGACGACGGTGGCCAACCCCTCGGGAACGACCCGCAGGTCCCCGGGTGGTAGGAAGACCTGGCGGAACCCCAAGGCGGCGATTTCCCGCAGCCGGGCCTCGGTCTGCGACACCGGTCGGACCTCCCCCAGCAGGCCGACTTCGCCGAAGAAGACGGCCTCGTGGGGCAGGGGTCGCTCCCGCTCGGCGCTGAGCATGGCGGCGGCGATGGCCAGATCGGCGGCGGGTTCTTTGAGCTGGAGGCCACCGACCACGTTGAGGAAAAGGTCCCGGTCGCCGAGTCCCAGACCGCCGAAACGCTCGAGCACGGCGGCCAGCAGGATGCTGCGATGGCGGTCGACGCCGACGCTCATGCGGCGGGGGGATGGGAAGCTGGTGGGATGAATGAGCGCTTGCACTTCCACCAGCAGGGGGCGGGTGCCGTGCAGGCTGGCACACACCGCCGAGCCGGGACGATGTCCGCGGCGCCGGGCCAGCAGCACCCGGGACGGATCTTTGACCGCCACCAGGCCGTTGTCATGCATCTCGAACATGGCCACCTCGCCGGTGGGCCCGAAGCGGTTCTTCTGGGCCCGCAGAACCCGGTACTCGGAATGGCTCTCACCCTCGAAGGTGAGGACCGTATCGACCAGATGCTCCAAAGATTTTGGCCCGGCGATGGCGCCGTCTTTGGTCACGTGGCCGACCAGGAAGAGAGCCATGTCATAGCCCTTGGCCAGCTCGACCAGGCGATCGGCACAGGCCCGCACTTGACCGATCGAACCAGGCGGGCCACTGAGCTCTTGGCTGCGCAGGGCTTGCACCGAGTCGACCAGCACCATGTGGGGACGACGTTCGCTGATCACCTGTAGCAGCGGTTCGAGTCGGGTTTCTCCAGCAACGTGCAGCGTCTCGGCTTCACACCCCAGGCGGCTGGCCCGCAGGTGCAGCTGCCTGGGGCTCTCCTCGGCGCTGAGATAGAGCACTGAGGCGCCGCTGCTGGCCAGGTCGTTGCCCATTTGCAGCAGTAGGGTGGACTTGCCGATGCCCGGCTCGCCGGACAGCAAGACGGCACCGCCGGGCACGATGCCGCCACCCAGAACGCGGTCGATCCATGGTGAGCCGGTCGACAGTCGGCTCCCTTCGTCGGCCACGATGTCCCGTAAGGGCTGGACGATGGTGGCCGGGCCTTGGCCCTTGAGGCGGGAGGAGGAGGCCGTAGGCGCCAAACCGCCGCCGCGGCTACCCCGCTCCTCCACTTCCTCGCTGAACGAGTCCCAGGCGCCGCAGTCCGGGCAGCGACCCAGCCACTTTGGGCTGCGGTAGCTACAGCTCTGGCAGATGTGGATCGATCGCGGTGCGGCCATGGACGGGTTCTCAGGTCTCGAAGGTTAGAAGCCGGCTTGCTCGGTGTGCACTTTTTCCATATTGCGGAAGGTCGTATTCTCGCCCATGAAGACCAGATCGACGGTGCCGGTTTCGCCGTTACGATGCTTGGAAATGATGAGCTCCGCCAATCCTTTGTTGTCGGGGTCATCCTTGTTGTAGAGCTCGTCGCGGTAGATGAAGCACACCATATCGGCGTCCTGCTCGATGGAGCCACTCTCACGCAGATCCGCCAGTTGGGGACGATGGTCGTTGGCCCGACGCTCGGTTTGGCGCGACAGCTGCGACAGGGCGACCACCGGAATCATCAGCTCCTTGGCCAGCTGTTTGAGACCACGGCTGATGGCGGCGATTTCCAGTTGCCGGTTTTCGTAGCGCCCCCCCGCCTGCATGAGCTGGAGGTAATCCACCAACAAGAGGTCGAGACCCTTTTCGGCCTTCAGACGCCGCGACTTGGAGGCGATCTCCAAAAGCGACGGATTGGGTGAGTCATCGATGAAGATCTGCGCCTCGTTGGTGCGCCGGGTGGTTTCGTAGATGCGCCCCCACTGCCCTTCGGACATCTTGCCGGAGCGCAGGTTGCCGAAGGGAATGTCGGCCTCCGAGGCGAGAATACGTTGCACCAGCTCCTGCTCGCCCATTTCGAGGGAGAACAGGGCCACCGACTTCTCTTCCCGGATGGCGACGTTCTGGGCGACATTGAGGGCAAAACTGGTTTTACCCATGCCCGGACGACCGGCGATGATGATCAAGGCCCCGGCGCCCAGGCCTTGGGTCATGCGGTCCCAATCATAGAAACCGGTGGGGATGCCCACCAAGCCGCCGCCGGCCCGTTGCTCGAGGCTGGCGATGGTGGCTTCGTAGACCTCCGCCAGGGCAGAAAATCCCTTCTGCACCGCCTCTTCCGACAGGCCGAAGATGCTCTTCTCCGCTTCCGCCAGGGCCTCCGTGGCATCGAGGCCCCCCTCGAGGCAGCCGAAGACCAGCTCTTGGCATTTCTGCACCAGACGGCGACGGACGGAACGTTCCTTGACGATCTCGACATAGGTATCGACCCGCCCGATGTCCGGCAAGTCGAGATCCAGGCCGGCCAGGAAAGCCATGCCACCGATGAGCTCGAAGGAACCCTTGAGCTGCATGTGCGCCTGCAGGGTCCGCAGGTCGATCTCCGATTCCCGTTCCTGAAGCTCGAGCATCGCCCGGAAGATCAGCTGATGCTTTTCGAGAAAGAAGTCCTCGTCCGTCATCCGCCCGGTGATGGTTGGCAGAATCCGTGGCGACAAGAGAATCGACGCCAAGACGGCGCGCTCCGCCTCCTCGCTATTGGGCAAGGTCTTGCCGGCGGCCGACTCGAAAGTGGGTGTCGGCGCCTTGCGGCGGGAGCGTTCGAAATTCATCGTCTTAGGAGGCATTCATCCGTCTTGGGAGGCATTCATCCGTCTTGGGAGGCATTCAGACATCATCGGCGGTACAGAAACTCTCGCTGAAACGGCGTGGGATTTCCAGGGGCTCCAAAGGCGCCGTCAGGGTTTCGCGAACCACTTCCTTCCACCGCAGTTGTTGCTGCGAGCTGCGGTGGGCGTAGGTGCCGCCTTGGTCGTCCTCACGGCGCCACCAGGCAATGGATTCGTCCCCTTCCAATTGGCTCCACCACTGTAGCTCGTCGGACCGAAAACTGCCATTCCAACGTTGGCCCTCGGCGTCGAGGAACGTCAGATGCGTGTCGAATATTTCTAGATTCGCCTTCGGCTCGGTGGGCATACGACCCAATAACAATCGCGGCAAGGCCACCAAGGGGAGCCGGGCGATGGGCAGAAATCCCAGCCGGTCGGCGGGCCCGAGATGGCAGAACTCCCGGTTGCGGTGATCGAGCCAGGTGGCGTTGCCGGTGGCGTCGAGGTCGAGGGACCACAGCTTGCGGCCGAGGCCGTCGGCGGCGAGCATGCGGTATTGGCGCTCCCCCACCAAGTACAGGGTGAGCTTGAAGCCGGCCCGTTCGTCGTCGGGACCTTGGTAGCGAATTCGATAGAGGCGCTGGGTGGGATACGCCTCGGGGGGAATTTGCCACATCTCCGCCGACCCTGGGCTGCTCGGCGGGTTGCCGAGAAGCTCGCCCAGGGAGCCTGAGGCACAACCGAGACTGAGGGTGCACAGGATCACCAGACCGAGCAACTCGCAAGCGCAACGCCCCTTGGGTCTGACGCCTGGCGTCACGAATTTTCCTCCGTCAAGGCGTTGAGCTTCGAGCGTACGGTCTCGACATCGTCCCCTTCCAGGGAGAGGGCCCGGCGATAGGCGTTCTTGGCGAGCTCGAGGGCATTCAAGGCCACGTAAACATCTCCTAGATGCTCATGGATGGTCGGATCTCGAGGCACCAAACGGGCCGCCCACTCCAAGTGAATCCGAGCATCCTCATAGCGCCCCATCTTGTAGAAGGCCCACCCCAGGGAATCGACGTAGGCACCGTTGTCGGGGGTCAAGGCGACGGCCCGCTGAATGAGCCGGAGGGCCTGTTCCAGCAGTCGGCCTTCTTCGACCCACATATAGCCCAGGTAGTTGAGAGTGGGTGCGTGGTCTGGATCCAAGGCCAGCAACCGCTCGAAGGTTTCGGCGGCCTTCTCGCGCTGCTCCAGACGTTCTTGGGCGGCTCCCAATAGAAAAAGGGCCTGGATCGAATCGGAGCGCTGCGCCAAGACTCTTTCCAACAGGGGCAGAGCTTCGCTGTAACGCCCTTGCCCTTGCCACACCTGAGCGGCGAAATACAGGTTCTCCAGAGAGTCATCCGCCGTCAGAGTCTGGAGCACGGCGGCGGCGTCGACCTCGTCACCATGCTCGAACATCAGATCGAGGCGATCGGCCAAAAGGCGGCGCTGGACGGCGGCGTCATCCTCCGCCTTGGGCTGCAATAGCTCGAGCGCTTCCGGCAAGCGATCGAGGTTGGCCAGGGCCTGGGCCCGCAGGATCCGGGCAGCGAAGCGGATGTCATCGTCGGCACTGCCCATGAGCCGGCCGGCCGCAGCTTCGGCTTGTTGCCATTGCTCCGCCGCCAGGAGGGCTGGCAAAGCGTGCAAGGCGAGGGTTTCTCGGGCCGACTGTTGCTCGTCCCCAAAACCCTCGGCGGCTTGCGCCAGGACTTCTTGGGCCGCCACCGGATCCTCCATGCTGCGATAGAGATCGCTCAGCAGCCGGGCGAAGATGACTTTCTCGTCGGCATCCGTGGCCTGCTGCATGCGACGTTGCAGGAGATCGATGGATTTGTCCGCCATGTCGTGGCGTTCCCACAGGGCGACCAGAGCCATCTCATTGCGCAGTTCTTCCCGTTGATCCAGGGAGCCGTCGGCCAACAGCTCTTGCAATGCATCGGCGGCTTCCAGGGGCCGCCCAACGCGCTCCAGGAGGCGAGATAGTAAACGAAGATCCTGCACCCGTCGCGCTCCGTCGCCGCCGACGGGCTCGATCAGAGGTCGCAGGGTATCGACGGCATCGTTGTAACGACCGAGGGAAGACAAGATGGCTACCCGTAAGCGATGCAGGCCGGACTCCCCCGGCATCTCGGTGAGCAGGGAATCCGCCAGGGCCAGGGCGCGGTCGTTGTCGCCGCTCAAGTGCAGCTCGCGGGCCAAGACCTGGCGTAGCCGCGGATTGTCCTCGAGGTCGACGTCCGGTTGCAGCAGGGCCTCGGCAGCGGCCCGGTGATCGCCCCGCTCGCTGCGCAACTCGGCCAGACGCAAGCGATGCTCGGCTGCTTGGGGTGTTAAAACCAGGAGGCGCTCGAGCACCTTTTCGGCTTCCAGCTTCTGCTCACTACCCAACAGGGCCTCCACCAACATGAGCTGTACCGTCGGCACGCTAGGGCGCAAGTCGGCGGCTAGGCGCAGCACATCCGCCGCCTCGACTCCCCGTCGCTGCCACAGGTAGAGTTGGCCGAGGGAGGTGAGGACTTGCATGTCCTCCTCCTCCGCTACCAGTCGATAGGCCTCCAGGGCCTCGGTGGCCAAAGGCACCGAGTCGAGGCGGTTCTGCTCCACCAGACGCAAATGCAGTTGCCCGTATTGCAAGAGGACGTCGGGGTTCTCCGGCGCCAGCTCACGGGCCCTCAAACCATGCTCGGTAGCCAGCAAGACGAGCTCGCCCCGTCTTCGCTCGGCCCGCGACATCTGCGCCATGCCGACCAGGAACTGGGCCATTTCGAGATGGGCATAGGGGTCACGGCCGTCCAGTGCCAGGGCCTTTTCGTAGGCGGTGAGGGCTTTGGAGAAAAGACCTTCTTCGGACAAAATCTTGGCTTGGGCAAAGGAGCGGGCAGCGGCCAGGGCCTGCTGGGGGGTGACCTCGGGCGGTGGAGGGATCTCTGGCTGTGGAGAAATTTCGGGGGCCGGGACGACGGATAACGTTTCGCCGAGGTCGGATGCCGTGGGCTCCGGGGCCGGCGTCGCCCCGTTCTCGGGAATGGCCTGGTCCTCGGATTGCGGCTCGACGGTAGCACCGGTGGGGGACGGTTCCGAGCTCTGTGGGCTAGGGTCTTGGGCCGCCAGGGGCGGAGCGACGACAAGCACTAGGAGCAGAGCCATGCCGATTTGGCGCCCCCTCCGATCGTCGCGGCAGGTGTGTTCAGCAGATTTCATCGCGGGTTGCAACCTTCCATGTCTTACGGTCCGCACAATAACAGTCTCCACAAGCTTCTTACAACTCGTTCATTCCAGTACCTTTACACCATTCCCACTGAACGCTAAGATGGGTCCAGAATCGACGGCTGGGGATGCAGGGTCGAAGCGGAAGTCGACGGATTCAATAGTCTCCGTCGGCCCTCTGGCCTGCACATCTCTTGCCAGTGAGCTTGCGGATTTCGGGAGCCTGTGACGGTCTCCGCAAGATCACACCGTCGGCACGACCCGATCAGCATCTCACAGCTGACGATGTTCGACGGATAACTAACGAAGCCCTGAGACGGTTGAAATCTTCGATGTTGGAATCTTCAAAGTCCTCTCCAAAGCCGACGCCCAGCAAGAAACTGGGACAGATGCTCATCGAGCGCGGTGCCATCACCGGTGAGCAACTGCTGCGTGCCATCGACAGCCAACGGTCGGTCGGCGGACGTATCGGCACTTGCCTCCTGGAAATGGAAGTGCTCAGCGAGGATATCTTGCTGGAGACCCTGGCGGAGCAGCTCTCGGTGCCGGCGTTGCCCGCCGTCTATCTGGTGAGCATCGACGACGAGACACTTCAACTGGTGCCCTCACAAGTGGCTAAGCGTTGCCAGGCGATCCCCTTTGCCGCCGAAGAGGGGGAGGTCCAGGTGGCCATCCTCGATGTGCGCGACCTCGGCTGCCTCGACGAGCTTGCTTTTTGCACCAGCCGACGGGTGCACCCCCACATCGCCAACGAGGCACGTATTTTTCAGGCCCTCGAGAGGCACTACGGGCATGCCTGCCCATCGCGTTACGTGCATTTGGTGGATCGTTTGGAGGGCCAGAGCTATCAATGGCAGGAAGGCGCTCTGGTGGCGGAGGGCCCCAAGGCCTTGAGCACCTCGTGGCAGGCCAACGGCGGCTCGACACGGCCAGCAGCGCAGCCGTCGTCGGCAACGCAGCCGTCCATGCCGAGGGCTGCGCTGTCGCCTCCACCCGCAGCCGATCTGACACCGAAGGTCCAAGGTCCGACCTTCGCTACGCCAAGCTTCGACGATCAGCCGGAAGCCGTGGTGCCGGCGGAGGGCAAGGCCCCCCCCAAGACGACCTACGAGCCCTTGATCGCCCGACAACCGGAGGCCCCTTCGGAAATCCCCACTTCGCCGTTGCAGGCTATCCTCGGTGAGGCGACTGGGCCCCCGCCAGCGGAGCAGGATACGGCCTCGGCAGAGGGCAGCCCATGGTCAGCGGCGGTACCGGCTGCGGACGGTATTGCAATGGCAGACAGAATGGTCTCGGCGCCTCGGCCGCCCTCCCCTTTCGACGACATCGAGCGTCTGCTCAGCCGACAGAGCGACCGTGACGTCATCGGACAAATCCTCTTGCGTACCCTGTCCGTCGCCTTCCGTCGCTGCGCCCTGTTCAAGGTGCACCGCCGGGTGCTGCGGGGTTGGTTGTCCCGCGGGCAGGGTTTCGATCACCAGCTTTTCTTGGATCTCGAGTTGTCGTTGGAGGACTCCTCCATTTTTCGGCACCTGCAGCAGGGTAGCGAGATCTATATCGGTCCCCTTCCCCACTCACCGGCCCATCGTCGGATGGCCTGTACGTGGGGGGGCGATTTGCCCAAGGACTGTCTCATGATGCCGATCCGGGTTCGCGATCACATGGTTTGTGTGGTTTACGTCGATAACGGAACCGCGGGTCTCCACCAACCGGACGTCGATGGGCTCCGGAATCTGGTGCACCGCGCTTCCCTGGCTTTCGAGTGGTGCATAATGCGCAAGAAAAGCCTACAGCAGGACGAGAGAGGAAGATGATCAAGGCCGATATTGTCAATCGTGTTGCGGAGGCGGCCGAAGTGCCGCGAACCAAGGCTGCCCTGGCGGTCGATACCATCTTCGACGCCATGCGGGAGGCGCTGCGCAATGGTAAGCGCATCGAGTTACGCGGTTTTGGAGTCTTCCAAGTGCGGGATCGCAAGCGTGGTGTGGGACGCAATCCCAAGACCGGGGTGGAGGTCGCCATCACCCCAGGAAAGACGGTGCGCTTCAAACCGGGGAAAGAGCTCAAGAACCTGTGAATGGGCCGGGCGCTGGAAGAAGAGCTGGGTGACGAGACGGGTGAAGCTCGGCAGCTTCCCAGAGTGTTCAGGTGAGGCTGCTCAGAGAACCTTGCCCTGCCTCACGTCGAGTACGAAGGTTACCGGACCGTCGTTGACCAACTGCACCTTCATGTCTGCCCCGAAGCGCCCTCCGGCGACGCCGAAACCAAGGTCGGTGAGGCGTGCCATCAAGGCTTCCACCAACGGCCGCGCCTTGTCGGGGGCGGCCGAATGGTTGAAGGACGGGCGCCGTCCCTTGGCCAGGCTGGCCCCCAAGGTGAACTGCGATACAACTAGAAACCGGCCCTGGACGGCACCGATGTCGAGGTTCATCTTGCCGGCGTCGTCCTCGAAGATGCGCAATCCGGCGAGTTTGTCGGCCGCCACCTCGACCTCCTTCGGCGTGTCCTGGCGCTCGATACCCACCAGTAGGAGGATTCCACGGTCGATGGCGCCGACGACCTCCCCGGCCACCCGCACCGATGCATTCTCAACCCGTTGCAGAATAAGGCGCACGTTTTACGTCCTAGTAAGTAGTTGAAGCCCTTGGGCCCGCGGGCGCCCCGTCGACCACCCGGTGCGGTAGTGTGGGAGCCTCGGCCCAGATATGATAGCGATAGATCGTTAGTTGAGGAGATCAAGATGGTCAACAAAGTGATTCTGATCGGCAACTTGGGGCGTGATCCGGAGATCCGATCGACGACCTCGGGCATGGCGGTGGCCAATTTCAGTATGGCCACCAGCCGCAAATGGAACGATCGGGACGGAAATCGTCAAGAGCAGACGGAGTGGCACAACATCGTCTGCTTCGGTCGTCAAGCGGAGATCGCCGGGCAGTATCTGACCCGGGGCAAAAAGATCTATGTTGAAGGGCGCCTGCAGACCCGTTCGTGGGACGATCGCAACACCGGCGAGAAGAAGTATCGCACCGAGATCGTATGCGACAACTTCCAGATGCTCGGCAGCCGCCAAGATGGCGGTGGGGGCGGCGGTTACCAAGGCGGTGGCGGTGGCTACCAGGGCGGTGGCGGCCAAGCCAGTGGTGGCGGTGGCCAAGACGACGGCCCGCAAGGGGCCCCATCGCAGGGCCCCGATGGCGGTGGCTTCGGCCCGGAAGACGACGACGACATTCCGTTCTGAGCCGCCGCCCCGCCCATTCAGCTGAGGCGTTTCTTGAGGCTGTGCAGGAGGTTCAGCGCCGCCAAGGGGGTGAGTTGGTCGAGGTCGCTGTCGCGTAAGACCTGGGCCACCATCTCCTCCGGCGGGGTGAAGAGGCTCAGCTGCTCTTTGTCCTGGGGAGCGGGCCGTAACTCCCCCTGCGCCCTCCGGGGCTCGCCGCTCGGGTCGTATTCCTGCGCCTCCAGATTGGCCAATACTTCGGCGGCCCGCTCGACCACCGACGCCGGTATCCCGGCCAAACGGGCCACGTGCAGGCCGTAAGATTTGTCGGCGCTGCCGGCGATCACGCGGCGTAGAAAAACGATTTGATCCTGCCACTCGCGTACCGCCAGGGTGCGGTTGACCACCCGGGGTAACAGTTGGGCTAGCTCGGTGAGCTCATGGTAATGGGTGGCGAACAGGGTCTTCGGCCGCCGCTCCTGGTGTAGGTACTCGACGATCGCCCAGGCCAGGGAGAGACCATCGAAGGTGGCGGTACCCCGCCCCACCTCGTCGAGAATGACCAGGCTGTGGTCGCTGGCGTAATTCAGAATATTGGCGGTCTCGATCATCTCCACCATGAATGTGGATTCACCGCGGGCCAAGTCGTCGCTGGCACCGACCCGGGTGAAGATTCGGTCGACCGCCCCCATCTCCGCCGCCTCCGCCGGCACAAAGCTGCCGCTGTGGGCCATCAGGACGATGAGGGCCACTTGCCGTAGATAGGTCGACTTACCACCCATGTTAGGACCGGTCAGGATGACGATTTGCGACTCCTCGGCGTCGAGCTCGGTGTCGTTGGGCACGAAGGGATCGCGGCTCGTCGCCTCCACCACCGGATGACGTCCCTCCCGTAATACCAGAGGTTGCCCGGCGGCATGCACCTTGGGACGGCAATAGCCCCGTTTCGAGGCTTGCTCGGCAAACGACAGCAGGACATCGAGCTTGCCGAAGGCCGCCGCCAGGCGGTGCAGGCCCTCGCTATACCCCGCCACCAGCTGCCGCAGCTCTTCGAAGTAACGTTCCTCCAAGGCCAGCTGCTTCTCCTCGGCCCCTAGAACCTCTTCCTCGAGCTCTTTGATCTCCGGCGTGACGTAACGCTCAGCGTTGACCAACGTCTGTTTGCGGATGTAGTGCTCGGGGACCAGATGCTGGTTGGCCTTGGTGACTTCGAGGTAATAACCGAAGACCTTGTTGTAGCGAATCTTCAACGAGCTGATGCCCGTCTTTTGGCGTTCGGAGGTTTCCAACTGCAACATCAGCTGTTTGCTGTCGCGGGCCAGGGTTCGGCTGCGATCGAGGTCGGGGTCCACCCCATCGTTGATGACGCCACCGTTTTTCAGCACCGAGGCCGGTTCCTCCAGCAACAGGCGGTGCAGCTCCGAGGCCAGCTGCGGCAGCGGATCGCTGGACGCCACCTCCACCAACAATGGGCTCTTGCAGTCCCCCAGGCGCTGCAGAATGTCGGGGGCGACGCTCAAGGTGTGACGTAAAACCACCGCCTCCCTCGGTGTCAAGGTGCCGAGCACGGCTCGACTGAGCAGACGCTCAGGATCGCCCACCGCGGCTAGCTGCTGCATCAGATCCTGGCGTAGATCGATGTCCTGGAGCAGCTCGGCAACGGCGTCATGCCGCAGGTCGATCGCTTCCGGGTCATTCAACGGACGGCGCAACCAGTCGCGCAATAGACGCCCCCCGGGCGGTGTCGAGGTGCGGTCGAGGACCTGCAACAGGCTCCCCTTGCGGGTGCCTTCCCGCTGATTGCGGAAGACCTCTAGATTGGCCAGGGTGGTGGCGTCCAACAGCAGGTATTCGGAGCTGTCGCGCAGTTGCAAGCTGCGCACATGGGATAAATCGTTGCGTTGTGTTTCCCGGGCATAGGCCAGGGCCGACGCCGCCGCCAGCACCGCCGGCTCATCGTGCTCGAGGCCGAAACCGCGCAGGGTTTGGGCGTTGAAGTGGTCCAAGAGAAGCTGCGCTGCCTTGCGGGGATCGAGCCAGCGGTCATCGGCCAGCGGCGTGCGGCAAACCACCTCCCGCTCGACGAAGGTTATGATTTCTGGCGGTAAGCTGGGCTCCTCGGCCAGCACCTCCCGCGGCCGCAGGACTCCGAGATCCTCCAGGGCGGCCACGGCGTTGGACCAACGGCGGACGAAGAAGTCGCCGGTGCTGATATCGAGAAAGGCGCCGGCCCCGGAGTCGTCGACCCACACCAAACAGGCCAGAAGATTCTCTTCCTTGCCTTGCAGCAGATTGGGTTGCGAAATCGTGCCGGGGGTCACCACGCGGGTCACCTCCCGACGCACCAGCCCCTTGGCCTGAGACGGGTCCTCCACCTGATCGCAGATGGCCACCTTCAAACCCGCCGACACCGCCTTTGCCAGGTAGGTGTCGAGGGCATGGTGCGGCACGCCACACATGGGCACCGGATTGGTGTCCTTATGGCGCGCCGTCAGGGTGACTTCGAGCACCTCCGCCGCCTTTTTGGCGTCTTCGAAAAAGAGCTCGTAGAAGTCACCCATGCGGTAGAAGACCAATGCGTCTTCGTGCTCTGCCTTCACTTCCAGGTAGTGAAGCAGCATCGGCGTCAACTTGGGCTTGCCTGTAACCTTCTTGGAACGTGCCATGGGCGAAAGATTACAGAGAATTCACTGAAACGCAACGCCGCCGCGAACCTCTCCGAGACCGTCACGGCTTTCGACGGTTGTCCTGGCTCGGATCGAAGTGCACTTTGCTCGACAGAATCTTGCCCGACAGCTTGTCGTAGAGCGACACCACCATGTCGTGGGGACGCTTGCGGACCTTCATCGTCGTGTCATAGACGGTGAAGTCGTCGTCTGTGGGTTCTTCTGAGACCCGGATGCCCAGGGGAATGACCGGAATATCCGAGGTATTGCCACCGTCGTCGAGCACCGCGACGCGCAGCTCCGTATCGGCAATCCACTTTCCCTCCTGTTGCAGGAAGGTCAGGGCCCCCACCGGGATGGCGATGCGCAGGGGCACGATCACCTTGCCGAAGCCGGACTTCTTACCCTCTCCCACCTCGACCCGCAGGGGCGCCGCGCTGGGGGGATCGCCGAAAAGCAGAGAGCTCTCCACCATCATGGTGACCTCGGTCTGCCGGGAGAGATCCGAAAAACCTTCGCGGGCCCGTACCTTGAGTCCTTTACGGCGCATTTTCACCTCCACCCGGTGGGCGCTGTCGTCCCCCTGCCAGGTGGGCGTGAAACCAAGCCAGTAATACGACCGAGTATCTTCGACGGCACTGGCAAAGGCATTGAGGCTACCGGCATCGAGGGCGGCGCGACCGCCGGTATCACGGGCCAAAGAGCTGAGGGCCAGCTCCTCCTCTTGCTCCCGGTTGAAGAGCTGGTTGCGCCGCAGACCGGCCTGCTCGACGGTGAAGTCCTCGGTGTCGAGAACGGAGCCGCCAAGCCCCGGTACGTCCACCGGATACAGCGTGTAGCTGAGGCGATTGGCCGTCTCGGTGAGGGGTGCGTAGAGACGGTCGTAATTCTCCGCCCCACCCACATAGACGGTGCGCTGCGGATCGTTGATCACCCATTCGGTGGGATTGTGGGGCCAACCGCCCGAAAGCAGCAACATGGCCTTGCGTCCCGGCGGGTTGGCGAAGCTGCGCAGGGCGGAGCTGGCCGCCAGGACCACGCGCTTCACTTGATTGGCGATCAGATCTGCCTGCTGCTGCTCCTCCAGGGAGATGGTGGATTCCACGACGGTGGACAGCTCGCTGGTGGACTGCGCCAGGTTGAGGCCCGTACGATCGTCGTCCGTGAGCTCGAAGATACGACGCTCGGCCCGCCGTTGTAGGCCGAACGCTGGGCGTCCCTGGGCTTTGCGGAAGACGTCCTCGAGCTCCTCCGTCGACTGGCTCCACGAGGTCAGCATCTCGACCTGATTGCCGTTGTAGGCCACCACGGCCATGCGATCCTCCGGGTTGAGCAAGGGCAATTGCTCCATCATGGCCTGCAGGACCCGGTTGCGGTCCACCTGGATGCTGAAGAATTCATCGATGAATACCAGATAGCTGGTGCCCACCCTTTCGCCGGGGGCCAGGGCCGGTAGGGTGCCGGCGGCGTCTTTCTTTTCCATGTTCGCCACCCCGCCGGTGACTTCGGTGAAGTACTCGATGGGCACTTCCGTGCCATCGACTCGCAACAGGAAATCGTCGGGCTGCAAGCCGCGCACCCGCTCCCCCTTCTCCGTCACCACCACTTCCAGGTTGACCACCCGCACATCGATGACCTCACCGAAAGTATTCGCCTGGGCCGACAGGGGCTGCGCCAACAGACCCGCCAACAATAGGGTGAGCAGGGCGATCAGCGGAACGACGGCCAGCCCGAGAAAGGACAGCTCCATCGACTGCGGATTCAAGCTTTGGGCCTTGCCGAAGGATCTCGCCCGGTGGCCCGAGGGCAAACGTTGAAAAGCACCCGTTGTACTCAAAGCACCCTTTGTATCTAAAGCACCCTCTGTATCTTGTGTCATGATCGATTGCCTCATGATGATGTCTCCTTGACGGGCCTACCCATGCCGACATGGCATGCTCGAACCCTTAGGGCATTAACGAATAGCAAAAACGGTACCACATTACCCGGTGCTTTGGATTGTTTCACCGTGCCTCGCCGGGTCGCCTCCGTCGAGGCTGGCGAGAGCTTGCCGAGGTCTGAATCGAGACCGGTGAGCCGCCCCGGTGTCCTCCAGGGGGGACATCACCCCGTCCCTCCCCGGCAGCGCTTGATGCCCGGCCTTGTCTCACCCCAGCGCCCTTGCTATTCTGCCGCACCTTCTCAGGACACTGCCCGCAGGCACGTCAACCACATATTTCGAGGCTTTGAGATGCGCTACAACCCAGCTGAAATCGAACCCAAATGGCAACAAATCTGGCAGGAGCAGGAGGCTTTTCGCACCCCTTCTGATCTCAAAGAGCTAAGTCGGCGCCCCAAATTCTACGTCCTCGACATGTTCCCCTACCCTTCGGGTGCCGGTTTGCATGTGGGCCACGCCGAGGGCTACACGGCCACCGATGTGGTGGCCCGCTTCAAGCGCATGACCGGACACAACGTCTTGCACCCCATGGGCTGGGACGCCTTCGGCTTGCCCGCTGAGCGTTCGGCGGTGCGCGAAGGCATCCACCCGGCGAAGATCACCAAACGCAACGTCGACAACTTCACCAGGCAGATCAAGCGCCTCGGCTTCAGCTATGACTGGCGGCGTGAGGTCAATACCTCGCAGGCCGACTACTACCGCTGGACCCAGTGGATCTTTCTGCGCCTCTTCGAGAAGGATCTGGCCTACCTCAAAGAGGTGCCGGTGAATTGGTGTCCCGCCTTGGGCACCGTGTTGGCCAATGAAGAGGTCAAAGACGGCAAATACATCGAGACCGGCGACCCGGTGGAACGCCGCAACATGCGGCAATGGATGCTCAAAATCACCGCCTATTCGGAGCGTCTGCTGGAAGATCTCGACTTGGTGGATTGGCCGGAAAGCGTCAAGGAAATGCAGCGCAACTGGATCGGTAGATCGACGGGTTGCGATGTCACCTTCCGGATCAGCGACAGTGACCAGGCCTTCGAGGTGTTCACCACCCGCCCGGACACCCTCTTCGGTGCCACCTACTGCGTCTTGGCACCGGAGCATCCCCTGGTCGAGGTGATTACCACCGAGGAGCGACGACCGGCGGTGCAAGACTACGTCCGCGTCGCCACCCAGAAGACCGATCTGCTGCGTACCGACCTGGCCAAGGAGAAGAGTGGGGTCTTCTCCGGCGCCTACGCCATCAATCCGGTGAATGGCGAGAAGCTACCCGTCTGGATCGCCGACTATGTGCTGATGAGCTACGGCACCGGAGCCATCATGGCGGTTCCCGGCCAGGACCAACGGGACTGGGATTTCGCCAAGGTCTACGATCTGCCGATTCTGCGGACCGTCCAGCCGCCGCCGGGCTTCGACGGCGAGGCCTACACCGGTGACGGGGCGGCCATCAATTCCGCTTTCCTCGATGGCCTGGAGGTGGACGAAGCCAAGGCCAAGATCACCGACTGGCTCGAGGACAAGGGTTTGGGCACCGCCAAGGTGCAATACAAGCTGCGTGATTGGCTATTCTCGCGCCAGCGCTATTGGGGCGAGCCCTTCCCCATCGTCCACCTGGAAGATGGCACGGTGGTGGCACTGCCGGAGGATCAATTGCCCGTCACCCTGCCGCAGATCGACGAATATCGCCCCACCGACGACGGTCGGCCGCCTTTGGCTCGGGCCGGCGACGAGTGGTTGATGGTGGAGCTTCCCGATGGTCGCAAGGGAGTGCGCGAAACCAACACCATGCCGCAGTGGGCGGGATCTTGCTGGTATTACCTGCGTTACATCGATCCGCAGAACACCGAGCAACCGTGGGACCCGGCGCTGGAAGAGTATTGGTTGCCCGTCGACCTCTACATCGGTGGCGTCGAGCACGCCGTCCTGCATTTGCTCTATGCCCGTTTCTGGCACAAGGTGCTCTACGATTGCGGTCTGGTGGCCTCCAAGGAGCCCTTCCAGAAGCTCTTCAACCAGGGCATGATCTTGGCCACCAGCTACCGCGATGAAGCCGGTAAGTACTGGTCGCGGGAGGATGTCGAAGAGTGCGACGGGCAGTTCTTTGCCCCCGGCCAGGAAACTGCCCTGTCGGTACAAGTGGAGAAGATGGCCAAGTCGAAGCTCAACGGCGTCGATCCGATGCAAGTCATCGCCCAATACGGCGCCGACTCGGTGCGTTTGTACGAGCTGTTCATGGGCCCGCTGGAGCAAACCAAACCCTGGCAGATGGAAAGCGTCGAAGGCATCTATCGTTTCCTCGGCAGGGTGTGGCGGCTGGTGATGGATCCCCTCAGCGGCGAGCTCAATGGCCGCCTCACCGACGCCGAGCCGAGCAGCGAAGCGGAGCTCGAGAAGACCCTGCACAAGACCCTCAAGAAAGTCCAGGAGGACACCGAGGCTTTGCGCTTCAACACCGCCATCGCCCAGATGATGATCTTTGTCAACGAGGCCACCTCGAGCGCCACCTTGCCGAAGAGCATTCTCTCTGCCTTCTTGCACGCCCTGGCTCCCTACGCACCCCATCTGGCGGAGGAGGCCTGGCAGCGTCTCGGCGGTGACGGCCTGTTGGCCAAAGCGGCCTGGCCCGACCACGACGAAGCCCTGTGCGTCGAAGACACGATCACCGTCGTGGTCCAGGTGCAAGGCAAGTTGAGGGATCGCTTGCAAGTGGCCCGCGGCACCGCCAAGGCAACCCTCGAAGAGATGGCCTTGGCGTCGGAAGTGGTGCAACGTTTCTGCGACGGCAAGGCGCCGCGCAAGGTCATCGTGGTGCCCGACCGTCTGGTCAATATCGTTCTCTGAGCAACGGACGGTTATCTTCATGTCGCAAGCCGTCGATGCCGGCCAAGTCGGTCATTTAGTCAAGGCCCTGCGTCAGGTCGGCGAAGGGCATTTGGTGGTGATCACCGGCGCCGGGATCAGCTTGGCCAGCGGCATCGCCACCTTCCGCGGCACCGACCCGGACGCCATCTGGCAAAAGGACGTCACGGAGCTCGGCACCTTCCGCTATTTCCAGCACGATCCGGTGGGCAGCTGGAGATGGTATTTGTCCCGCTTTTCCCAAGTGCTGGGGGCGCAGCCCAATGCCGCCCATCGAGCCTTGGTGGACCTGGAGCGCTGGCAGCTGCAGCGCGGCCGCTTCACCCTGATCACCCAGAACGTCGACACCCTGCACGAGGACGCGGGCCAGCAAGAGTTGGTCAAAGTTCACGGCTCGGCGAATCGTATCCGCTGTCCACGGGAGGGGTGTGCCAACGGTGCGCCGGAGGGCTCCTTGCCACGCAGCGATTTCGATGTCGAGGCTTTCCTCGCCCGCCCCGAGACAGAGCGCCTTCCCCACTGCCCCCTGTGTGGCGATATCCTGCGCCAGCACGTGCTGTGGTTCGACGAGTACTACGGCGAGCATCGGGACTACCAGTGGCCGCGAGTCCAGGAGGCGGCCTGGAGCGCCGATCTGATGCTCTTTGTGGGCACCTCGTTTTCGGTCGGTGTGACGGATCTCTTCCTGCGTCAGGGGCTCGGCAGAGGCATTGCCCTGCTGTCGATCGACCCTTCCGACGCCGCCGCGCCGATGGCCGGCCTCGAGGTCTTGAACGCCAAGGCCGAGGTCTTGCTACCGGCCGTCGGACGCCATTTGCAGGGTTGACTCACCTCCGCCGCCGGATTGACTTTTTCCCATTCTGCGGGTATTTTCGTTACCTCAATCCACAGACGGATTTGCATGCTTGCATCCATGCCTCGGGGCAGCTCCGCAGCTCACCGAGGCGAGGATTTCCGCCGACGGCTGGAGAAGATCGCTCCCTCACCATGGGCAGATCAGCGGATCAGCTAGTTATCAACTCAACCAGTAAGGACAATCCATGTTTGAGCACATCAGCACCTCTCAGAAATTTCTGCTCATCTCGTTGCTCGCCGCGCTGCTGACCGTACAGGTGGCCGGCGCCGTCGCTCCACCGACCGAAAACGGCCATAATCAACGGAATTTCGATGCCAGAGTCAGCCACAATGCCTCCTTCACCACCCATCCCGGTATCGCCCAACGGCAGGGTTTCCAGGGATTCAGCCAACAGTTGCCCAGCGCCGCGGTGGACTACGACCGCCTCACCGGCGCCACCCGCAGCCTCTACAATCGACTCGGCTACTTGACACCTCCGGTCACCGGCGAAGCCGATGCCATGACCCTAGCCCTCGACTTCGTGGCTCAGAATCTGCCGCTCTTGGGCCTCGAGGCGGCGGACTTCGCCTCCTATGAGGTGACCGATCATGTCTTTACCCGTGCCACCGGTACCAGCCGCATCTACTTGCGTCAGACGTTCCAAGGCTTGCCGGTCTACAACGGCCAGCTGCAGGTGACGGTCAACCGTGAAGGCCGCATCCTGGGTGTCAACAATCTGTTCATGCCCAACCTGAGCCGGGCCGCTGCCAGCCCCGAGCCCGCCTTCGGCGCTGCCCATGCGGTGGCCCAGGCAGCGCAGCATCTGTCGATGGAGGCGGCCGGCATCAGCCTCCTCGAAGGGCCTCAGGGAACTGCCCAGCGCACCTCCCTCGAAGCGGCACAGCTGTCCCTCGATGCCATTGAGGCAGAGCTCATGTGGTTGCCCATACGTCGCGGCGATGCCCGTTTGGTGTGGCGCTTCCAGCTCCGCACCCCCGACAACCAGCACTGGTACGACATGACCGTCGACGCCCACAGCGGCCAGGTTTGGACCCGCTTCGATTGGGTGGCCAACGGCACCTCCCACCGCGTCGCCGCCTACCCCGCCGAGAGCCTCAACCACCTCGCCGTGCCGCCGCCGGCCGATGGTCGACCGGTGGAAGCCACGCCGGCGGATGGCACCGCCTCCCCCAATGGTTGGCACAATGATGGCACTACCGACTTCACCATCACCCGCGGCAACAACGTCAACGCCTATGAGGACTCGAACGGCAGCAACTCGCCGTCGACGCCGCAGCCGGACTGCGGTGCGGGCCTCGACTGCGACTTCGATTTCCCGATCGATTTTGCCGTCCAGGAGCCTGCCTCGTACCAAGACGCTGCGGTGTCGAACCTCTTCTACTGGAACAACATCATTCACGATGTGCAATACCACTACGGCTTCGACGAAGCCGGTGGCAACTTTCAGGTCGACAACTTCGGCAACGGTGGCCTCGGTACCGACGATGTGCAAGCCGAAGCCCAGGACGTCGGTAACTGCAACGCCAATTTCGGTACCCCCCCGGATGGCAACCGCCCCCGCATGCAGATGTTCATCTGCAACAACGCCTCGCCGGCCCACGATGGCGACTTCGACAACGGCGTCATCATCCACGAATTCGGCCACGGCATCTCCAACCGCTTGGTGGGTGGACCTGCCAATACCGGCTGTCTCAACAATACGCAGCAGGGCGGCGAGGGCTACAGCGATTGGTGGTCCTTGGCTTACACCGCGGAGGTTGGTGACATGGGCACCGACAAGCGGGGTATCGGCACCTATCTGCTCGGGCAACCGACCACCGGCGACGGTATCCGTCCGCAGCCCTACAGCACCGATCCCGCCATCAACAACTACACCTATGAGTCGATGAACGGTCTGTCGGTGCCCCACGGCGTCGGTTCCGTCTGGGCGCAAGCCGCCTGGGAGGTCTACTGGGCCTTGGTGGATACCCACGGTTTCGATATCGACCTCCACAACGCCATGGGCGGCGCCGGCAACCAGCGGGCCATGCTCTATGTCAATGCTGGTCTGCAGAATTCCATCTGTGGCCCCGCCTTCACCGACGTGCGAGACGGCATGATCCAAGCGGCGGTCGACAACTTCGGCGGCGAGGACGTCTGCCTGCTATGGGAGACCTTCGGGGCCTACGGTTTGGGCGTCGATGCGGTCAGCGGTGGTCCTAACAGCACCTCCCCCACCAACGGTTTCGAGATCCCTGTCGAGTGTCAGTGTGAGGATGGACAGACCGTGCCCATCGCCGATGCCGGGCCCGATCAGGTGGCCTGCGCCGGGGATCCCGTGACCTTGGGAACACCGGCCGAGCCGGGGCATACCTACCTCTGGTCGCCGGGTGGTCAGACGACGGCGCAAATCACCGTGTCGCCCGCCGACACGACGGTTTACACCCTGACCGCGACGACGGATTGCGGACCCAAGGAAGACAGCGCCACCGTCTTCATCGATAATGGCGAAGGTGGTTTGAGCGATGATTTCGAAGGCGGCACCGCCAATTGGACGGCTTCTGGTCTGTGGCACTTGGTGGCCAACTCCACCTGTGCGTTGCCGGAAGATGGGTTCTCGTCCCCGGTGAGCTCCTTCTACTATGGGCAAGACGGTAGCTGCACCTACGACACCGGTGCCACCACCACCGGTGACCTGACCTCCCGCACCATCTTTGGTATCGACGGCAGCTCGACGCTGACCTTCGACTACTTCCGCGAGGTCGAGTCCTTCAGCGGCAGCTTCGACGTCACGCAGGTGGACGTCATCGCTGGCGGTGCGACGACGACGGTGTTCTCCCTCGATTCCAGCACCCCCTCCACCCTGGCGTGGTCCACTGAGGGGCCCATCGACTTGAGCGCCTTCGACGGCCAGGCCATCAGCTTGCGATTCCGCTTCAACAGCGCCGACAGTGTCGGAAACGACTTCATCGGCTGGTTTGTCGATGACGTGGTGGTCACCGGAACCTCCTCCTGCAAGCTTGGCGGCGGAGCGATCTTCAGCGGTGGCTTCGAGGAGGGTAATACCTCGGCTTGGTCGAATGCTTTTCCCTGAAGCGACTTGAGCGATCTCTAGACTGAGGGATCCTTCGGATCCAGGTATCTCAGCGTGGACCGACCTCTCGGGGTCGGTCCATTTTTTTGTCAGGCGGACAAATCCATTGAGGGCTGTTGGTGTGCTGCGAGGGTAAGAATCTGCACCCTGGCGTTCAAACCCTTTAAGATTGCACGTATGAGTGCAAGTCAATTACAAGTTTGGGCAGTCATCATTGCCGACGTTGTCGGTTCGTCCGAGGTGCCCGAGTTGCGACGGATCAGGGATCGCACCCTGGCTGGGCTCTCGCGGCAGCACTTGGTAAAGCATCGAGTCCTGGCCCATTACACAGTCACGGCATGGAACGAGTTTCAGAATGTCCTCACCCATCCGTGGGAGGTTCCCCAAGTTGTGTGGGATCTTCGACTGGCCTTCTTTCCCATCGAGCTCAGGATTGGTCTCGGCATAGGGGCGATTGATGACGTACCAGGTCCGTCTACGGCAATCAACGAGGCCTCGAGCGGTGAGTGCTTCTTCCGCGCCCGTGAGGCCATCTCCTCCATGAATCGGGAGGCTGGAAAATATCCCCTGCGCACCTCGATGCGCAGCGGCGACCCTAATCTCGATCGCACCACAAACTTGATCTATATGTTGGCAGACAGTTTGATGTCTGGCCTCACGGAGCGACAGAAAGAGACTATCCGAGCCTACGACGCGACGGGAAGCCAAGAAATGGCGGCAGAACGGCTACAAGTCTCCTCCGAGTCGACGGTGTCTCGCAACTTACAGCGTGGCTACTACTGGCAACTTCAGGACTGTCGCCTTGAGCTGAGCGAGCTCTTGCGCACATATTTTGCATGATAGCGTGCAAAAACCACTTTTGTGTACACCAGCATGCAAGATGCACCCACCCTAGCAGCCTGTGGCAAAAGTCGGACCGCGTTGAGAGCGGCTCTTTTCCGCCAGAACTGTGTTCCAGAATCTCTGAAGATCACCAATATTCATGCAATTCTGCGCCTTGTTCTGACGAAAAA
>JAJCXR010000025.1 GCA_029263315.1 Acidobacteriota bacterium
GCCGGGCGCGGGTCAGAAAGAGGAATACACCTACGATCCGGCCGACAACATCCTGTCGATGCGTCGCGACGGAGGAAGCTGGCTCAACTACAACATCGACCCGGCCACCAACCGTCTCGAAGGCAACAACGACATCGTGCACGACGCCTCCGGCCAAATGCTCGAGGTCGGGCCGTACTCAGGCGGCTTGCCGAGATTCGAAATGGAGTACGACGCCCAAGGCATGCAAACCCGCTTCATTTCCAGGCTACCCGGCGCAGAAGCCGATTACCGCTACCTCTACGGCCCCGGCGATCGACGGCTGGTCACCTTCGACACCACCACCGGCGAAAGGGTCTTCAAGCTACGCGGCCAAGGCGATGAGGTGCTGCGAGAGTACGCCGTCAACGGCTGGGGCTCGGCGGGTGGTGGTAGTGCTGGCGAAGGCTGGGTCCACGTCAAAGACTTCCTCTACGGTCCCGAAGGTATCTTCGCTACCCGCGAGCGTAGTGGCGACACGATGTACCTGCACAAGGACCACCTGGGCACACCGCGAGCTTTGACCGACGGCAATGGCAACCTCGTCGGTCGACATGATTACTACCCGTTCGGCTCGGAGATCCCGAGGACAGGTCAAGCTGACGAGCCGACCAAGAAGTACACCGGCCATGAGCGAGACCCCCATGGCTTAGCGGACTACATGCTGGGACGGACGTATTTGTATCCGTTCATGCGCTTCGCGACGCCGGATGTGGCTCGGGATGGCTGGAATCTGTATGCGTATACGGGGGGTAATCCGGTCAATTATGTGGATCCTGATGGGAACAGACAGAATCCAGTAACCGGCGAGCAAGGTATCCCAGAGACTCCAGAGAATGGTACCCTCGGTAGCATTCGAAGTAATACAAGCAATCCGAATGTTGGGCTTTTCGGATTGACTCGGAATAGAGGGACACGCAGACATAACGGTATTGACATAAACGCTCCCGAAGGAACTCCTGTCTATGCCGCAGAGGGAGGAGAGGTTACTGTGAGGGAGAATGCCGGGCAGGCAGGAAATCGCCTCGACATTGCTACGGAAGAGGGAGAGACTTTGGTTTACGCTCATCTAGAGAGTTTTGCCAATGGTCTAGTGACTGGAGATATGGTGGTAGAAGGTGAAATGGTGGGTTTCTCTGGCACTACCGGGAACGCAGGTGGCATCAGCGCGAGCGAAGAGCACTTACATTTTGCTGTCCTTGACAGCGATGCGCAGCGAATCGATCCTAGAGACTGGTTGAACGATCCTGCCGCGAGTAGCCCCGCAATCTCGACCAATAATGCCGCCTTTGACACTCGGATGGGGGAATGCCAATGCACGCCAGTGGATTTCTAATTAGTTTCGTACTTGGAGCAATGCAGGTACTGGCAGGAGGCTCCGTGGAGGCAACGAGCTTTCGGACAAGGGATCACCTTGGGAGCTCCATTGAGGAAATACTGCGCGCCCACAGGGGTCCCGGTTCGATCGAGGTCATAGAGCCTCTTCAAGATGATTCCGATCGCCCTCCCTGCGAGAAAATGGCACTATCATTTATAAACATACCTCTCGTTGATCTCACTGGGATAGCAGGTCAGGGTGGGATATCCTTCTGTATAGATCCGTCCACGTATCGAGCCGAATCCATCTCGGTTGTAGTGCATTCAAGTGCCGGAGGTGAGAGAGGAATTCCAGTCAATGACTTCGTTGATATCGCGGGAGATCAATATAGAGTATCCAGACGACCCTTTGTCGATATTTCGGATGGTTTGATGTCAGAAATAGACGTCTGTGAGAAAGAGGACGGGGGAGCAGAAATCTGGATCTTCCCAGAATTGTTGATGGAGGCGTATGTCGAAAGGAATAGAGACAATGAGGCCCGGGTTGTCTCTTATCATGTTGGGAAGAAATTTGGCGGAACGTATCCTCCATGCAGTGGCTCCGCGGAGCATTGACACTTGTCAAGTAACCTGCTCCCAGGAAAGCCGACAAGGTATCCCAAGCGTGTAGCGTAGCTCTACCGCCGACAATGGAGCGGGTGGGGTGCACGAGGAGACAGTCAAATCCTGGTGCCACGCGGGGTCGGTGCGCCTGTAAGTCAAATTTTTGCAGTCACTTAGCATTCGTAAGTGTTTAAGATGAGCGAGACCTGGTGCGCCGAGCTACCGATCTGGCCCGGCGGTGGGTCCTGCAGGATGACTCGGCCGGGACCACCCAACGGCGAGCCCACCGTCAACACGGCCCCTGGAGTCCAAGTCCGACGGGCCGGGCCGCGGGCGATGAATTCGACGTTGGAGCCAAGCCGTTGCAAGCGCTGCAAGCCGCCCTGGCCATACGGCCCGACGTAGCGCCCGAGCTGCACGTCGGCCTTGGATTCGACGTGGCGACGGATGGCGTCAAAGAGCACGGATCACCCCGCGAACCGTCGTGATCACCGGGCCGCCCACCTCGGCGGTGTGGGCGACTTCGGTGACCAGCATGAGGTGGCGCAGGTCGACGCGGGGCAGGATGCCGAGGACGGTGGTGCCCTTGCGCAAGCCGAAACAGGCGGGCAGCTGAAGCTCGGCGGAGATCAGCGAGGCCTCGGCGAGCGTCTGCAAGCAGAGGCTTTCCAGGTCGGCAGCGTCCTCGGCCAGAGGGACGGAGCGCTCGACGTCGTAGCGTGGATGGGTGGCTTCGAGGGCGGACGCGACGCAGCTGTCCTCGATGGTGCGGGTGTCGCCACGTGGTGGCGTTGCCGGGTCGCTGCCGTCCACCAGGCGCTCGGCGGCGGGTAGGTAGCTGTCGAGGTCTTCGGACTCTGAGGTTTCCAGCTCCCCAGTGGCCGTGAAGGTCGATGTCGTCTTGCGGGCGGCGCTTTCGCCGGTCGGTGAGTAGACGGTGACCTCCGAGCCGGTGACGGCGAACTGCTCGCGGTCCGCCCGACTGGTCTCGCCGCTGGCGTAGAGATAGCGGTCGCCGGGCGGCAAGTGCGGGCCCTCGACGGTGACACGCTCGGAGACGATGAACGCGCCCTCGCGTCCAGGCTTGGTGGTCGTCCGGGCCACGAACTGGCCGAATCCGAGCCCAGGGATCTCCAGGTCGCTCCCGATGTAGCCTTGGCTGTATTGCTCCTCGACGGGTGAATTGCCGACGCTGTCACCGGAGCCGAGCACGTAGGTCGTCGGGAAGATCAGCGGCACCGACTCCCAATCGACGAAACCCGTTGCGGGCCGTTGCTTCGTCGCCCAACGCTGCACGCTCCAGCCCTTGCGACTGACCACGGTCCGCAGCTTGTAGCCCTCGCCGTCGTACTCGTGTCGGGTGAATTCCTCGCTCACCAGCAACAGCCGTCCCAACTCCCATTTGTGGGCTGACTCCGAGCCGAGGGCGTCCTCCTGCGGAGCGTCGTCGAGCAGGTGGGTGAAGCGGTTCTGCTCGACGACCTGCGTCTCGCCACCGGGCGGCGCAACCTCTCGAATCGCATACCGCCAGACCTCCGGATTCATGACGGCGTAAGTGTCGACCTTGGTGGCCAACACCGTGTCGCACACCGTCTCGGTGGTGGTGACAACCCGTTGCACAACGCGGGGTTGCGGCGCCTCGCCGGACGGCGGCACCACCGGATCGAGACATGAGCTGATCGATCTGGAGAAGGAAAGGCCGAGTCGCCCTGAAGATTGAGGCGGAAAATACGGACGTTCCCCGAGTCACCGACTGTAGGGCGCTTCCACCGACAAGCCCGACACAACCCGGTAGTGCTTTGCATTGAAGGTGAGAAGGGTGGCGGAATGCCCCACCGCACATGCGGCAATCAGGGCGTCGAGAAGCCCCAGGCTGTGCGATAGGTGAAACTCTCTGAAACGTCGCCAGGGCAGTATCGCAGTGGGCGGGAGTCGGCCAGACGATGGGAAGGGGCTCCACCAACTTCATCGCCTTGCGGACTCGATCCTTGTTGTCGGCGTCCTGAATCAACTCCATGACGACGAAACCCGGCACGGAGGGCAGGTCCGCTAATTCGCCAAACCACTCGACCGCAGGACGATGCCCTCGAAGGATATCGATGAGGACATCAGAATCTAGGATCTGCATGAGCGCCTAATCTCTCGGGCGTCTTTCGGCTTGCCGACGGATCCTGCGGGCGTGAGCCTGGCTATCGTCGATATCGGAGCGGGAGCCGATCACACCCTCACGATTCCAGAATGCAACCAGCTCGGCTCCATTGGTCAGCTGGCCGCCAGCCTTGGGAGCGTCACCAAGAAGCCTCAGCGCGTACTGCTCCAGGGGCAAGCCCAGGCGCATCGCCTCTGCCGAAAGCCGGGTTTCAAGCTCGTTGGGTAGATCGAGAGTGAGTGTCATTTTTTGGCCCTTCGTCTCCTGGCAGTTGATGGCCTTGGACAACCCAATCCATGGTCCAGGCCTGGCATTACTTTACCAGGACATTCGGCCGATGCCTTCTGTTGTGAGCAGCGATTTGACGTGAGCGGCCAAGGCCATCTTGGGATCGCTTCGAGCAGGATGACTTTAGAGGCATGGCGACGGGCTCAAGCGAAAGTGCGCCGTGCCGTTGCCGAGCAGGGTGGTCAGAGTCAGCGACGGTGGGTCGCTTGCCGCACAAGAGGCCGAGTTTGACCGCAATCTCAATCGGGAACGCACCCACGTGGGAATTGCCGCGGCTAAGGCAAGAGGCCGCCAAGGTGGTCGACCGAAGTCTCTGAATGCGACTCAGCGATCTTTGGCTGTCAAGCTATATGATGAGAGATAGCATTCCGTGGGGAGATCCGCAGCATGATGAATAGCTCCAATCCAACCCTCTACAAAGTACATTGTAGCGGCAAAGACGGATTCGAGTCCCTCGAAGGTCTAGAGGTCTCGTGACACGTTGGAAACCGCGGCTCCATGAATGCAGCAGTTAGGGCAGTATTTTGAGTTCTTATGGAGAGTAGGCTCATGGTAGATATTTCGGCTCGCCAAAGAATCATGGAAGCCATAGAGGCTGGTTCGACAACGCTCGACCTCAGTTCCAACCAGCTGACGACGCTGCCACCGGAGATCGGCCAACTCTCCCGACTCCAGACGCTCGACCTCATGGACAACCAGCTCACGACGCTGCCGCCGGAGATCACCCAGCTCTCCCAACTCCAGAGACTCTACCTCCGTTCCAACCAGCTCACAGCTCTGCCGCCAGAGATCGCCCAACTCTCCCAACTCCAGACGCTTTACCTCAGTGCCAACCAGCTCACGACGCTGCCGCCGGAAATCGCCCAACTCTCTCAACTCCAGAGACTCTACCTCAGCTCCAACCAGCTCACGACGCTGCCGCCGGAGATCACCCAGCTCTCCCAACTCCAGAAACTCGACCTCAGTGACAACCAGCTCACGACGCTGCCGCCGGAGATTGCCCAGTTCTCCCAACTCCAGAGACTGTTCCTAAGTTACAACCAACTCACGACGCTGCCGCCGGAGATCGGCCAGCTCTCCCAACTCCAGACACTCTACCTCCGTGCTAACCAACTGACGACGCTGCCGCCGGAAATCGCCCAACTCTCCCAACTCCAGACGCTCTACCTCAGTTCCAACCAGCTCACGACGCTGCCACCGGAGATCGGCCAACTCTCCCGACTCCAGAAGCTCGACCTCCGTGACAACCAGCTCACGACACTGCCGCCAGAGATCATTCAGCTCCAGGAGTTGAATACCCTCTATCTGTTTGACAACGAGGCACTGAGCATCCCACCCGAGATCCTCGGGGCGGCGGCCCGGAGAACCGGATCCGCCATTTACGACAAGCCTGCAGTTCCAGCAGAGATCCTTGCCTACTACTTTCGGCTACAAGAGGAGAAGTCACGGCCTCTCCACGAAGCTAAGATATTGATCGTTGGTGAGGGAGCCGTGGGCAAGACATCACTCGTCAATCGTATGGTCCACAACCAATTCGATGCCGACGAAGCCAAAACGGACGGCATCGCCATCCAGGATTGGCAGGTTAGGACCCTCAAGCGTACCGAAGGCGAAACCTTGCATCTCCACGTCTGGGACTTCGGTGGCCAGGAGATCATGCATGCCACCCATCAGTTCTTCCTGACCCGGCGTAGCCTCTACCTCCTCGTGGTCGAAGCCAGAAAGGGTGACGATGGAACCCAACTGGTGCATTGGCTGCGTATCATCCAGAGTTTCGGCGACGACTCTCCAGTGCTCGTGGTTGTCAACAAGACCGAGGGTAACAACGCTCCCGACCTGGACGAAACTCGTCTGCGCCTCAATCACCCCAGTATCCGCGGCTTCTTCCCCACATCGTGTAGGGACGGTACGGGCATCGACGAACTCAGGGCGGCAATCCGCCGTGAGCTAGCATCCTTGGAGCACGTATATACGCCCCTTCCTGGGGGCTATTTCGAGATCAAACAGCGGCTGGAAGCCCGCACCGAGGAAGCCGATTTCGTCGAGGTCGAGGAATACCGAGTGCTGGCGGCACAGCACGGCATCGAAGATGCTGCCGAGCAAAAGCGACTCTTGCGCTTCCTACATGATCTGGGTTCAGTGCTCCACTTCGACGATCCAGAGGGCACCTTCCGTCTCGATGAAATGAAGATTCTCAATCCCGAATGGGTGACCGCAGGGGTCTACAAGATCCTCAACAACCTCGAACTGATGCAGAAACAAGGCATTCTCAAACGCGAACACCTAGGTCGTATTCTCTCTACCAAAGAAGGCTACACTCAGAAGACTCGCCTTTTCATCCTCGGCATGATGCGGAAGTTCGAACTCTGCTTCGACTTCCGCGAAGGCGGCGGCAGCGTTCTCGTCACTCAACTCCTACCGCGCAATGAGCCCGATACTCGATGGCCAGAAACCGATTGCCTCGAATTTGAGGTCCACTACGGATACCTACCGCCGGGCTTGATGCCCCGCTTCATTGTTAGAAGCCAAGATCATTTGACCCAGCACCCCACCTATTGGCGTAGCGGTGTCCTTCTCCAGATCGGCGAAAACCACGCCTTGGTGCGGAGAGACGCCACGCAGGGCTACCTCTACATCGCGGTCAACGGAAGCCACCGAGGACGACGAGCCGCCCTCGCCACGGTGCGCAACATCTTGCGGGGAATTCACCAAACCATCCCCGGCATCGACGTCCAAGAGAAGGTCCCCCTTCCTAACGACCCTGGGTTTGCGGTTGACTATGACCACCTCCTCCGCCTCGAAAGTAAAGGCACTCCGACCTACTGGCCGGAAGGCGCAGAAGACGAGTACTCGGTTCAGAAACTTCTGGACGGCATCGAAGCACCGGAAGATCGGGCAAGGAACCAAGGTAATTTGATCATCAATTACGGGATGGTGGATATGCACAAGAAGGAATTCCACAACCGCGGCGTCGCAATTCAAGGAGACGGCACCCAGCTCCGTGATCTCTCAGTTCAGCAAGTGTACCGAGAAGGCAACGAACTGAACCTCAAGGCCCTACGAGACGAGCTGGCGCAGCTGCGGAAGGCAATCGTAGCCAAGGCCGAGGAGCCCGAGGATTACCAAGAGCTCGCTTCCCTGGCGGCGGCAGAGAAGGCAGCCGCCCTAGGCGATCAGTCAGGTACTTGGAAGCACTTAAAGAAACTTGGCCGATTGTCCCTCGACACCGCAAGGCAGATCGGTATTGAGTTGACCGCAGCGCTGCTGGCCAGCGGATTGGGGACATGAACGTCTAAATACTTCCGTGGGCCAGTCAGGACACGTCGGTGGGATTGAGTTGCGAACGGAGGTCATGGAGTCACGGACTATCAGTGCCGGGAGACCTCGCGACGCCACCCGTCGATGATGTTGCGGAAGGCCGGTTGACCGTCGGCGGCGCGATCTATGGGCAATCGCAGCTTGGCCAGGTCGGCCCGGACGATCGCCCTCAGCACAGGAACACCTTGCCAGGACGCGGCCGTCTCGGTCGATCGTCGCCGCCGGGCCAGAATTCATCGCGCAGTGTCGTGTCGCCTCCGTCGACGACCACCAGTTGGCGCAGCGGGTTCGTGGCCCGCGAGCGCCGCGGCAGGACGTTGGAGAGATCCACCCGGCCCGCCTTCACATCGTCCAACCAAGCCCGTGCCACTTGACCCTCGGCCGCCACCTTGCGCGACCGTCCGCCGTCGTGCTGCGACAGGAACGCCGCCGCCAGGGCGATGCCGTGTTGCTCCACCAGGGCGCGCAGCTCAGCGCCCTGAGCGGTCCCTGGGAAGGTGTCGAGGGAGTCGGGACAGACGTAGCGGGCTCCGATCGCTTCCCGCAACTGACGGCTCGCCGCCAAGCGGGCCTTGTCGATGGCCTCGACATCGACCGCCAGGTCGATCAAGCGGCTGGACTCGGGAACCAGCATCAGACGATCCCGTAGTCCCGCAGCTCGGGACGACCGACCCGACGGGCGGCCTGACGACCCTTCGACTCGGCGGTCTCGCGCTGGTCGGTGATTTGCCCCAGCATTTTGCGCCGCTCGGCAACCGCCTTCTGGTTGCGCTCGGCGTCCAGATCGAGCAAAGGCTGGCGATCGATCCAGCCGGGATCAACCTCGCCAGGGCCCTTACCCACAGTATGCACTTCACCGGCACGCAACGTCTTGACGGTGCCATCGTCGAAGCGGACCTGGATGTGCTGCGCCAGGCGGACCTTGAGCGGTTCCTTGCGGGACGTCGCAGGCTGAGACTTCGTCGGCTGGGGCTTCGGATTACTCACGGGCGGTCTCCTCAGTGTCTTGGCCAAGTCGGGTCACGTAGTCGGGCACCTGGGCACCGGGAAAGCGGGTCCGCACCTGGGCGACAAGGGCCTCGTGGGCCGCCTCGGACACCGCACCCGGTGGACCGTCGCCGCGCAAGGAATCCACCAACGCCGTGTAGTGGCGATCGACGGTCCAGCGGGTCACGCGCTCCGGAAGCTCGGGCAGTTGACGCTCGGTCGCACCGTCCATCACACCACCGAGCTCGTGTTGGTGATCAGGAACGCGGCCCCCGTGTTGAGCACCCGCAGGTCGTATTCCTTCATCGTCGGGTACAAGGTCGCCCTGATCATCCGCTCCTGCCACGGCTCTAGCACCACGCCGTCGTTGGCAGCGAAGCGAGCGGCAAACCGCTCGGCGCCGTAGCTGTCGTCGAAGTCTTCGAGATCCGGCGTGCGGACCAGGAACCAACAGACGTCATCGAAGAGCGAACGGCCACCGGACCCGGTGGGGTTGATGATGTGCACCTCACCGACGCCGAGGTACTGCGCCAGGCGGGTCTCGTTGATCGAGTAATCGGTGCTCTGCTGGAGGAGGATGCCGGTGTGCCAGGAGCGGAAGCCCTCGTTTCGCAACGCGGCGCCGTAACTGGCCTCACTCATCACGCAGGTGATGGCGCGACGGTCGATCGACACCTGCGAGGCGATGGTTTGAATGGCCACCTCGGCGTCCGCCTGCATGTCGACACCGGGCTCATCCCACGACGTGCCGGGGGCTTTGTTGAGCACGTGGCCCGTCGCGAAAGTGACCTCGGCGGTGGTGTCGAGCAAGCGGCGGGCCGCGTTGAACTGCATCGCCCGGTTGACGATCGTCATCGGCAACGACGCCTTGCGCGCTACCCAGTTGAGGCTCGATGCAGCTCGCGCCGCCTCTTCGAGAGTCACCAGTGCCGCCCAGCCGTGAGGCTGCATCTTGCCGGTGAGCCACGCCACATCGAGGCCGGAGACCGAGTACGGTGCCCCCTCGGGTAAGCGCGTGTCGTACTCGTCGAGGTGGTCGGTACCCCACATCGGAAACTGGTACGACAGGCTGCGGGCCAGCCCACCCGCGGCGGATTCGAGAGGCGTCGTCGGTGGAAAGAACAGATCCACCCAGGCGACTGACTTGAACTGTTTGCCAAGCACGATGGCGGTGGTCAACGGGTCCACCGGCGAGGCCGCGACGTGGCTCTGACCCAGCGATGAGCGGAACATGTCCTCGGCCAGATTCGGGGCACGGAGGAAGTCGATGGCCACCGGCTGAGAGCCCCGCTGATCAGGAAACAAGCCAACGGTGGTATCACCACCGATACTGACCTCATCGACCTTGGCGACGCCGCCGGTGGGCAGGGAGATTCCCTCGAGGTATTCGGCAAGCATCAGATCACCTCCAGCCGCAGAATGCGTTGCGCCGCCCGTTCGAGATGGCGCGCCTTGACGTCGTCTTCGCCGGGGTGGGTCCGGTGTACTTCGTCGATGGCCTGGGAGAGGACGGCCAGCTTGCGCTCGTGCACGCCCATCTCTGGGTTGGAAAACACGCGGAACTGCTGGGCGGCGAGGTTGACGTTGATTGTGGCGCCGGTGGACGTCCGCACCTCGCGGAAGACTTGCCCTTGCTGGGCGCGAGCCATCTCGTCGACAGTGGCGGTGAACACCTCGACGGCGGTCGCACCACCGTCGAGGGCGCGGCGGGCCTGCTCTTCGGCAGCCTGCCGAGGCATCAAACCGAAAGCGACAGCACGATGTGCCGCCACGCCGACCCGGCGCTGCAAATCGGAGTCGTCGGAGGAACGAGACGGCTCGGCGCGGTCGGCGTCGGACACAGGCCCTTGGGTGTCGTCCGTTGGTGTGGAAGCTGTCAGCCGATCGGCCACCGCACCGAGCTTCTCGATTCCAGTTCGAAGGCCCTCCAAGAGAGCCGAGAGGTCATCGGGTTTCATGTGCAAAGCCCCTTCGATGAGGTCGTCGTCTTCGCGGAACGCAACCTGGCAGGTCGCTCGATGTTGAAGCTCGTCGCCGAGCTGGCGATGCTGCTCCAGCCCGCCCATGGCCGCCCACTCGCGGGCCAAATCACCCACCGCCTGGCCGATCAGCTCGGCGGCGTTGATCCGGTTGGGGTCCAAAATGGCGCGTTGTTCTATGAGGGCCGCCCGCTGCTCAGCGTCGAGTCCGAAGCCATGCTCGGCGAGGCTCGGCATGTTGGGGACGCCTGGCGGCTCACCGCCAAGCAAGGCGAGATGGAACAGGTTGGGTCGTCCGTCGGTTTCACGTGACGCCTTGAGGAAGCCGATGGAACGGTCGTTGTAGCCGCTCGACACGCAGAGATCGAGGCGCGGCACTCCGAGCACCGGGTCGATGATGCTGCGGGCGGCGCCCCACAGGTTGATGCGGTCGCGGTCGAGGGCGGTGATCTCACCGACCGGTGGCAAGGTGTCGGTGAAGTGGGCGGGGATGTTGCGCCCCTGGGCGCAGATGATGGGGACGCGGCGGCGGGACGGGTCAAAAGTCGCTACGAAATCGACTACAATGCTCGGTGTAATTCGCGCCTCGGACGGGAAGTCAGAGCGGTTGTCCTCCGTGCGGGCCATGACCAGCCAACGGGCGGGGCCGAATTGGAGCCCCTGATCGCGGGAGATCAAGGATTCGGCCAGGTTGCGGAGGTGGTCGCCGAGCTTCGTCATGAGCGGAGTTTGGCGGGTTGGATGGGGTGGGGATAGGAATCGGGTTTCCGGGGGTGTCGTTTGTCAGGCTTGAGCTATGGTCACCATGCTGGGGAACGTTCTTTGCGTTAATCGGGCGCCCGGTGAACTTCCGGACAAGCTTCTATCCTCATCCCAACACCTCAAACCGTGAGCTGCAATGAGTAGCTGCCGGGCGTTCCGCTTCAACGCAGGGTTGCACGAAACCCGCGGGCCACAACGATATCTATGGGGATAGTACCAGGTTGAAGAGCCGAGGGTGGGTAGCCGAGGCTGGAACGTGACCCCAATCACCGGCGACCGCAGCGCGGAGGTTGTCCGTGTGGATTGGGCGGGTTCGCCGCAACAAGCAAGCCATTCTAATCATTGCTCGTGTCTCGCCGAAGCATGTCCAACAGGGGGTAGGTAGCCCTACGCTCTTCAATGAGCCCTTGCGCGCCAGACAACTCAATAATTCTAACCTCTGGCAAAACCCGCTTAAGTTGCTCCAGGAAATCAGCCGGCGGAGACCGCTCATCCTTTGGGTCGATGACTAGATAGGGTCTCCTACCACTATCTGGACTCTTTGCTAGCCATTCCATTCGATCATTTAGGAGCTTGGCCATCAACTCGCTCCGAGTCGACGCGGGTAGCCTCCCGATTAGCTTAAGGTCGTTCTTGAAAAGCAGCTCTTCGCTCCATTGGCCAATCGCTTCTTCAAGAACCTGCTCGTTATTCAACAATAAGCCTTCGTTCTTGGGGAGATCAAGCCTAAAAGCTGCCTTTGGCGGCGTCCATTCTTCGCTGACAGGAGCGAATTGCGCTGGCTGGCCGTCCAGACTAGCCGCAAATGCTTCCGCAAAAAGTTCTGATGCAGCTGGGACATCCAAACCTGCTTGTGCCGGACGCCCTTCTTGCCCCCACTGCTGAACTACTGCCAGTGGCAGCAAGAGGGAGGCCACTTTCACTAGGGTTTTAGCATCTCTGGCTTCAAAGGACCGAACCGCATCAGAATGAGCATTGTTCAGGGCCTCCATGCCTTCCCCAACCTTAGTCTTCACCATAGCCGTTGCCAAGCCTGTGACATCAGAACCTGAATAAGCACTGGCCCAGTTCTCATTCTGAGTTGCTAGTCTTGAAGCTGCGGTCCGATTCTGATTCAAGAGCTCCGTCAGGGCGGTCATGAGGCCCGGACTTCCAACGGTCTTGATTCCAACCAGCTCAGCAAACGCGGGATCGCTTGCTAGGCTTGAGAACGCCACAGCACGGAAACGGGAGCCGACAGGACTGGAAGCGGCGGTCAGAATGACGCCAGCAAGTCTGCCATCGGTAAAGAGTGGAGTTCCAGCAAGAATCAATTGACGGTCTAACTCGCCACCGCAAATTGCAAAAGGCGAAGCATCCAAAGTAAGTATTACTTCGCTCTTGTTTCTAGCTGAGCAAACATACTCTCCAGTCAGCCTCAAAATCGATTGTCTCCCGGCGCCTAAGTAGAGTGCATTGGCCGTCCATTCACCTCGAGCGTCGAGTTCAGAAAGTCGAATTCTTTGCGAAATTCCTTGAACGGGCCTCTCCTCCAATCGAGTCTGACCCAGCGATCTCAGAATCACGATGTGGCTACCTTGGCGTTCACCTCTCCATAACATTTCGCATTCTTGGTAGCGGGCATCATCGGCGCCGACACTACGGACGTCAATACGGTCAATATGATCCGAGTGGCTGATGGCGTAGGAAGAAAGTACTAGATCTGACGTAAGCTGGTATCCGACTGAAATGAAAGAGGCGCTTTTTGTCCGGAACTGGACTACGACGAACATCTCAGTATCATCTTGGGCTTCGGTCTGCGTTACCGAAGGCGCGTTGGTCCAGGCTGTCAGAAAGATATCCCTCGACACCTCGAACAAATCCCCGTCATCTCTGCTCACCTCAATGCTATCTGCCTGCTGGGAATCTGAATTAAAGAATTCTAGGTGGAAGGCGTCAGGCTCTTCTTCGTGCGAAATCCGAAGAATGCGATCTTCAGCTTGGCCATGGAAGACGGAGCCAAGAGCAGTCCGATGCCAACTAACACCAGGCCCAACGGAAAAGTCGTGCGCTCTCTGTACCAAACGCTGCTGTTTACTATTCATGAGCTACTCTGACCAGATGACACCATCGACATATCCGAAAGCTTGCCATTGATTTGGCTGAGGTCACTTTTGATGGCCCTGATCCCACTTTGGGTGGAAAGTGGAATAGGCTCTTTGGAGCGGGCGCAAATCTCGATCCTCTTTTGAACGATCTCGAGTTCTCGAAGTCTCAAGGCAAGAGTACTCTTGTCTTTCTGGTCAACAACCCTGCTACCTGCCAACTCATCCAACATGTTTCTGAGCTTGCCGCCATCGGTCTAGCGTGAGCTCCCACTTCGATTCACGGCTTAGAACCTCAAGCTCATGCGCCAGATTTCGCGCAGAGTCCACTTCAGTCTTGAGTGCCAGTAGAGAGATCCGGTTTATGGCTCTAGCAACTTGCTTGTTAACGAGTGCCAGACGGAGAAACGCTGCCAGGAATCCGATCAGAGACACAGCAAGGCCCAGAATACTAGCGAGACTTCCAAAACTGGATAGAGTTAGTTCCATTGTCGAGTTTTAGGCTGAGCGTAAGCGGCACAAATCAGCCTGGTTCACCTCAGAGCGTCAGAGTTGGGCACGAGATCCTGATAGGATTTTGGTTTCGGTGAACGCCTGAGCTCAGGTGCGTTTGAGGCGACGCCTGCTTTTGCGGCAGCAAAAGTGGGTGGCGGGTCAAACGTCACCTGCAGCGATTTTTTAGGCGACTTCATCGCCTTCCCCTTGATAGTCACGAACAACCTCTTCGATCAAATTGAAATCTGGGATGTAAGCGCGGCTCTTCTTCTGGTAACTGACCGCGCTCTCGGCCATATCTTTAGAAAATGGGTAGTTGATGATTTGAAACACGCTGGCTGCAACCGCCCCGGTTGAGCGGGTTCTATCGAGCAAGTAGAGCACCCTGGCTAGAGTGCGTGCATCCTGTTCATCAATCACCGCCCGTTGAAATTGCTTATCAATCTTTCCAGCAAGCTCGTAAGCGACAAAGTGAGAACGGACAACATCGCCATCATCCAGGGCAATAGGCTGCCCGATTGTGCTGAATTTTTTCGGCCACTCTTCAACCAGTTCCTTATTCACTAGTTTCGCATTGTGGATAAGTGCATTTCGCAAAGTAACCTTACGACACCACCTATCAATCAAATCAGCTTCGCCGTTTGTGAATCCACCCTTAATCAGTTTGTCGATCTTTTTGAGTATCTTGCGATGGCTGTTGTTTCTTATGTACTTAGCAACAACAGCTTCTGCCAACCATTCTCGAGGGTCTGGAGTGTCATAGGACGAGGCCAACTCCCCAGCAGAAAACTCGACACCGGAATCTTCTATCAAACTCGGCTTAAGAAAAATCGCCCTCTTGAGAAGGTAGTAGAGATAAGTTTCGAACGCGGTAACGATGTTGGTTATTGCGTTACCTCTGACAGACCACAATACATCTGGCTTGGCCGAGAGATATTTCCGGGGTTCTATATCGATACCGCTAAACGGAGGGACGTTATCGCCGTCAAGGCTGGTGATGTATTGGTTTGCATCCAAACGCCCGTCTTCGTTCCACCAGCGCTCCGAGTACTCGAAAGCGCTGCGAACATACCAATAGTTCCTGACTTCAGCCGTGAGACGTCGCTTGAAGACCACGAAGTTAATCGTCTTTGGTTGAGTCGTACTCATTTGCTTCCTAAGTCGCCTAACACAAAGGGTTCTATCCGACGTCCAGCCACAATTCTCGATCCGTCTCAGACTCTCCATGGACGTTGGATAGAACCTAGGTTGGACGAAACCGCGGCCGAAGTGGCACGCCGTTTGCTATTTGTAGATTGCTTGTCTGACCGCCATCGGTTAAGCCGACTCGCTGGTGCGAGAGGGCTGGCAATATCATCGTCATCGGCGACCTCCCAGGTCTTCAAAACTCGCTGATCTTCGCGCAGCGAGCCTTAATAAGTAGATAAGTCTGCCCGGTGAGTATACCAAGTCTCCGTCGAGAAGACGCAACTCGACTGAGCTGTCATCGGTGACAGCCTCTTCGGTCTCAGCTGAAGTCACTACAAGCCGTTTCTACGGTGGTGCTCTGTTGCCAGGCCCGGCTTGGGCATCAGGCACTGCTGCCAAAGTTTCGATGGCAATCAGCAGGCCTTTCTCGCAGACCTTGCAGCGCGGCCGCCATGGATCCACTTCTTTGGCGTCCTCTGGATCTGATGGCACCACGCCGTCTGGCGGCAAAGGCACCTCCAGCAACCTTCGACAGGTCTCCAAGTTCTTCGAACGATGACGATTCGCCAGCAGGCCGTAAGAGCGGATCCGTTGGAAGCCCTGGGGCAGGATGTGCAAGAGCAGCCGCCGGACAAACTCGACACCCTCCAGGCTGGTCTCCTTGATCTGGCTATCCGTTCGATAGTCCTTGTAGCGGAAAACCACCCGGCTCCCCTCGATGCGCACCAAGCGTTGGTTGCTGATCGCCACCCGGTGTGTGTACCGGGCCAGGTACTCCAGGACTCGCTCGACACCTTGGGTAGGCGCTTTGCTGTAGACCACCCAAGATCGGCTGCGGAGACCTTCGAGCCAGGCTCGGTAGCAGTGCACCGCACACGGGTCGAGATCGTCGACTATCTGCTCAACCCAGATACCCTAACTCCCGCAAGACCTCCATCGCATCCAACCCTAACCCTTCCACCAACCGCCGCCACTGACCCGGCGACGGCATCGACCGCAACGAATTCTGGTAGTGCGTCAACAACCGACGCTCCACTCCAACGCGATCCGCCGCTTCGCCATGGCTGAGCCCACGCTCGTGAATCCGCCGACGGATCGCATCCCGCAGGGGCGCCATCTCGTGGGGATCAAGCGGATCGCGGGGCATTAGCCTCGACCTCTGAATCCGCGGGTGATTCTAGCACTTTGGACCCTGACGTATCCTTCTGCACCAGAATCTCGTCGTCGTCCGCTTCGATGGCCGCCACCGCATCGACGATACTGCCGGCACCCAACAGCTCTGCCATCCGACGACCCCGCAGCGGCAATCCCATGTCGTACAAGGCCCGCGCCGTCGTGACGATCAATCGCAGCCGCAACCAACTGACGAAGCTCGGCAGGTCGCTCGGGTCGACCTCCTCACCGAAGTTGAGCCAGAACATGTCGCGGAACAGCTGCGACATCGCCGCCTCGACGGTGGATGCGAACGTCATCTTGGCGTACTCGGCTTTGACTTCCTGGTGCACCACGCTGCTACCGGCGGGGCCCGCGGTGCGGGTCTCACTGGTGAGGGTCTGCCCCTCGATGAGCGTTTGCAGGCAGGTCTTGATGTGCTGCATCAGCTCGACGCCGCTTTGGATGAACTCGAGCTTGTCGATGAACGTGGTCTCGAAGCGGCCTGGATTGATCAACACGCTTTTGGTTGCCAACATCTCGCTGAGCACCGAGAGGTCGGCCTGGAGTTGCTGCATGTGGGTGCGCAGATCTTCGGTGGCGCCGAGGTCCGACAGCTTGAGGTGAACCATGTTCCACTCGCGGTCGACCGACGTATAGAACCGCCGCGACACCGACGCCGCCACCTTCCACATCATCCAGCAATAGCTCGCCAGTCCACGGCCGTAGGGGTCGTCAAGGGACCGCACCCTCGGCACCATCCATCCGGCGCGGACTTCCTCCGGTGAGAACAGACGCACGTCGCCACCGCGGCCGGGCAGGAACACCAGGCGCCGCTCGGGGTCGGTGGTCCAGCGGAAATGGTGCGGTGGCTTGTCGATGATCCGTTTTGGAATCCACATCGATCGGCGCCCGCCGGTGGGGCTCGCCCAGGTCGACTCCGCCAGCAAGCATTGCATCGGTCGCCAGCCGAACCAGTCGGCATCGAGCAGCCGTTGCAAGACGACGGCCCGGTCCATGGTGGGCAGGCTGCTCCACATCCACTGCGCAGCGTTGGCCAGCAGCTTGGCGGCGGGACGATTGGACGCCGGTTGAATCTCGAAGGGCTCCGAGAGCACGCTGGCGGTCATATGGCGCCACGGATCGTAGATCTCCGGCGTGCACCACATCTCCTCGTACTCGCGCCAATCTGGCTTCTCGGCGAGCTCGCGCAGGATGGGGTCGCCGATGGGCTCCACCGCGACGCCACCGACCTTGGCTCCGAAGAGCGACGGTTGACGCAACTCGGCCCCCAGACTGGCGACGATGCGACGGAACTCGGCGGGGTTGTCCATCGGTGGCCTAGCGGGTTTCCAGGGTGATCAGGCCACCCCAACGGGTGACCTTGGGGTCGCTCGGCGATGGCATCGCCTTGCGGTCAGGTGGGGTGCGTTTCGATGTTGGCTCGGTCACCTCGACGGTTGGTTGCTCGGTCTTGGAATCGCTCATCAGAACCTCCAAATGTTGGCCAGGTCGCCGACGAGGGAGTCGTGCAGACCCATCGGGAGATCATCCTCGACGGCGGTTGCTGACCGGGGTTGGTGATAGAGAATCGTCGCCATGGCGCCGTACAAACCGGCCTCACAGGCGTGGGACGGAGAGTCCTTGCGCTACTTCACAGACTCCCGATTGAGCTGCTCGATGGTCAAACCGTCGGGCACATCCCAGGCCCATTGCTCCTCGCTGGCCGCTGTTCCTCGACGGCAGTGACAGCTCACACCGCCGATGCACCCGCCAAGGCCGAGGCGCATCAGCTCGCCGATGAGCTCTATGGCAGGTCTTCAACGGAACTCGGCCGAGCATGTAGCGACGGGCGAACGGGTCCTCGGGCAGGCAAACCAGCGGCACGCCGTGCCGCTTGAGGTCGCTCTCCCAGCTCGGCGTGTCGCGCACCATCTTGTGTTTGCCCGATGGATCGCCGTAGACCCGCCATTGACCGCCGTAGGGACGTTGGGCGTCGACGATGCGCGGACCGATTTCGTCGGGCAGGGAGCGGAAGCCGTAGACCTCGACATCCCACCAAAGTCGCGGCAACCGTCCGTACTCTTCGTGAGGGAGCCCACCGTCCCAGTCGACCAGGGCGCCGCGGTAGACGGTGGCAGATGGGCCGTCGCCGAAATCCATGCCGCCGATCAACGTCCAACGACGGCGGGCGATGTCACGCACTTCTGCCCACTCGGGCGTGTCGTCGTCGTAGAGCACGGCATCGCGGTCGTGGGGCCAGATCCGGTGACCGCTGATCCCGGCGAACGAGCATCCATATTCCTGGGCCCGCTGATCCCACGTCAGGCTGCCGCCGTTCTCGATCAGCAAGCCTTCGTACCAGGCATCGTCCCGTCGCGGGTCGACGGTCCAACGGACGCTGAGCTTGTGCTCGTCGGGTGAGGCTTCGAACTCACGGTGGAAGCGGTTGCCGCGTCCGCGAGGTGTCGAGACCGACCACGTGCTCACCGAGACCGACGTACCGGCGGTCCGGATCTCCTCCTGCAGGCGGGCGGGCAGTCCTGCAAATTCGTCGAACACCACGACGGTTTCGCGTCCCGAGCGTCCGAAGTTGCGGGTCATGTTCTCGCCGCGGACCACCGACTTGAGGGAGCGATTCTCGACCCTGGATCGCACAAACCCAACCGCCTCTTCGAGACGCTCGTAGTGCAACGGGTAATCGGGCAGCAGATACGTCGGTTGCTGCGCCCAGATGAAACGGATCTTGCCCATCAACGAGTAGCTCGTGCCGTCGTCGACCTCGCGGCCGGTCAACGAACCGACCTTGCCGGCGAAACCGCGCTCGAAGAGCAGCCGGTGGGCCAACAGGTGGCAGCAGCTCCAACTCACCCCGGCGCTGCGGGCCTTGTTGATCAATCTGGGAACCTCACTACCGGTGGCCATGCCCTCCTCCAAGCCGCGACGCAACCACCAGATGTAGGCCAGTTGGCCGGGCCAACAGACCAGTGGAACGACGCGCCCCTCAGGGGTGGAGGCGTGAGGGTTCTCGATCCAACCTCGGCGATGCAGCCA
>JAJCXR010000026.1 GCA_029263315.1 Acidobacteriota bacterium
AGTTGCAGACTGCAATCCGAACTGAGGACGGTTTTTTGGGATTGGCTCGAGCTCGCGCTTTTGCAGCCCTTTGTACCGCCCATTGTAGCACGTGTGTAGCCCTGGACATAAAGGCCATGAGGACTTGACGTCATCCCCACCTTCCTCCCCGATTTCCAGGGCAGTCTCCTTAGAGTTCCCGACATTACTCGCTGGCAACTAAGAATAGGGGTTGCGCTCGTTGCGGGACTTAACCCAACATCTCACGACACGAGCTGACGACAGCCATGCAGCACCTCTATAGCAGTCCCCGAAGGGAAAACCCTATTTCTAGGGCGGTCCGCTACAGTTCAAGCCCAGGTAAGGTTCTGCGCGTTGCATCGAATTAAACCACATGCTCCACCGCTTGTGCGGGCCCCCGTCAATTCCTTTGAGTTTCAGCCTTGCGACCGTACTCCCCAGGCGGAGCACTTAACGGGTTTCCTAAGGCACCGCAGGGGTCGACACCCGCGGCACCGAGTGCTCATCGTTTACAGTGTGGACTACCAGGGTATCTAATCCTGTTTGCTCCCCACACTTTCGCGCCTCAGCGTCAGAACCGGTCCAGGTAGCCGCCTTCGCCACTGGTGTTCCTCCCAATATCTACGCATTTCACCGCTACACTGGGAATTCCACTACCCTCTCCCGGCCTCAAGCCTGACAGTTTCAGAGGCAGTTCCTCGGTTGAGCCGAGGGATTTCACCACTGACTTGACAGGCCGCCTACGCGCCCTTTACGCCCAATGATTCCGAATAACGCTTGCCCCCTCCGTATTACCGCGGCTGCTGGCACGGAGTTAGCCGGGGCTTCCTCTGGAGGTACCGTCAAAAACAGCAAGTATTAGTCACTGTCTTTTCGTCCCCCCTGACAGGAGTTTACAACCCGAAGGCCTTCATCCTCCACGCGGCGTTGCTGGATCAGGCTTGCGCCCATTGTCCAATATTCCCCACTGCTGCCTCCCGTAGGAGTCTGGACCGTGTCTCAGTTCCAGTGTGGCCGATCGCCCTCTCAGGCCGGCTACTGATCGTCGCCTTGGTAGGCCTCTACCCCACCAACTAGCTAATCAGCCGCGGATCCATCTGGAAGCGATAGCTTTCAAGAAGAGGCCATCTTTCCTCAGATCACTTATGTGACCTGAGCTCATGCGGTATTAGCTCGAGTTTCCCCAAGTTGTCCCCCACATCCAGGCAGGTTATCCACGTGTTACTCACCCGTTCGCCGCTCTACTCATGACCGAAGCCATTTTCGCGCACGACTTGCATGTGTTAAGCACGCCGCCAGCGTTCATTCTGAGCCAGGATCAAACTCTCCAGTTTAAATCCTGCAAGATGCGTCAAGCGCATCGTTCTTTCATTTTTGAGGCACCACCAATGCGCAAGCGCATCAGGGTGCGACATGGATCGCGACCGCTTTTTACGGCTAGCCACAACCCAGAATTGACGTTGGCTATCTCTCTATTCAGTTTTCAAAGAACCCGCTTAGCCGCTCAAGAGCAGCGACCTTCAATCTTATCCCGGCGACTGCGCCCCGTCAACCCCAATCTCGTCGCGAAGAAACACAGAGCCAAGAAACAAGGCCCGTGCTAATCAACTTCGTCTTGAGCTTAGTTGGGTTGCGGCTCGCGCCGCGGGAGGCGAATCTTAGAGATTCCGTTCCGAGCTGTCAAGATGTTTTTTGACCCGATTCGAAAACTTCGAATTGAACCCGGAGTGGCAATCTCCGCCGAGAGCCTTTCGGCTGCCGGACGCGAATCGTAAGCCACTGCCAGTTTCGTGTCAAGAACTTTACAGAGTTTTTTTGCCGGCTCGAAAGGCCGTCAGCAAACTACTCGGCGGGACGATTTTCCAAGGAACGCTTCCAAGCGACATCGTCGCGAGGAGGGCGAATACTAGATCTGACCCATCGTCCTGTCAAGGCTTTTTTTGCTACACCTGAATTCTTCGAGCGCTCTAACGGGCGTCTCGTTGTGAGGCCAGGTGCCGCAGAAGGAACGGATGCGGATTCGATTATCAACGATCTCTAGGACTCTCCCCGCGACCTCCGTCGTGGGGAGGCGAATACTAGAGTAGGTGACCCGGAGGGTCAAGGCTTTTTCTCGGGTTTCTTTGAAACTGCCTCCGGCGAGCTAGCGACCACCCGTCGACCCTCGAGCCTCCAGCTTTGCATCAGCAGGTAGCGCAAGGCGGCGGGGTAGGCGAGATGCTCTTCGGCCAAGATACGAGCCGCCACCTCGTCGGGGTGCCGAGCGTCATCGATGGCGACCACCCGCTGCACCACGATGGGGCCGCTATCCAAACCCTCGTCGACCAAGTGCACGGTGCAGCCCGACACTCGCACTCCATGATCCCAGGCCTGCTGTTGAGCATCGAGCCCAGGAAACGATGGCAGCAGGCTGGGATGGATGTTGAGCACCCGTTGGGGAAAGGCTTGCACGAACCGTGGTGACAGCAACCTCATGTATCCAGCCAGGCATACCCACCCGACTCCTGCCGCCCGCAAGGCTGCGATGAGCTTTTCCTCGTGCTCCTGCCGCGACATGCCTCGATGGGACAGCCCGAGAGTGGGCAGGCCGTAGTCCCGCGCCTTTGCCAGCCCGGCCGCCGATGGCAGGTTGCTGGCCACCAGGACGATCTCCGCCGGCACCTCACCGGCCAGCATGGCTTCCTGTAGGGCGACGAAGTTGCTGCCTCGTCCCGAGAGCAGCACCCCCACCTTGGCCAATGGTCTTCTTGACCCGCTCATACGTCGGAGCCGCGACCGTAGGTCACACCGCCATTCTGAGCTTTGACGATGCGGCCGAGGTCCACCGGATGCTCTCCGGCGGCTAGCAGCGCTTGCCGCATCTCTTCGACGCCGCCGGCATCCACCACCATCACCATGCCAATGCCCATGTTGAAAACCCGGAACATCTCCTGCCGGTCGACGCCCCCCTCCTGTTGCAGAACCTGGAACAGGGGAGGCACCTGCCAGCTCCCGAGGTCGATGCTGGCGCCGCACCCGGCGGGCAGAATGCGAGGCAGGTTGTCGGTCAGCCCTCCACCGGTGATGTGGGCCAGCCCATGCAGCTCTTGAAAGTTGAGCAGCGGCCTGATCTGTACCAAATAACTGCGGTGCACCGCCAAGAGGTGCTCGCCCACCGATCTCCCGTCATCGAGCCCGGGGACGGTATCGTCGATTCCCAGCCTCAAGGTCTCGAATAGGACCCGGCGGGCCAGGGAGTAGCCGTTGGTATGCAGTCCCGACGAGCGCAGCCCGATCAGGTGGTCCCCCGGTTGGATGCGCGAGCCGTCCAACAGGGCGGGACGATCGACCATGCCGACGACAAAACCCACCAGCTCGTAGTCCCCCGGCTGATAGAAACCCGGCATCTCCGCCGTTTCCCCCCCCAGCAGGGCACAACCGTTCTCTCGACACCCCGAGGCGACACCTTGGACGAGCTGTGCCATGGCTTCCGGCTCCAGAACCCCGGTGCCCACGTAGTCGAGGAAAAAGAGCGGCACCGCTCCTTGCACCAGGATGTCATTGACGCAGTGGTTGACCAGGTCGTGCCCGACGGTGGAGTAGTCGCCGGCCATCTTGGCCACCATCAACTTGGTGCCTACGCCGTCCGCCGAGGCGACCAGCACCGGCTCCGTCATGCCCGAGATCTCCGGCCGAAATAGACCCCCAAAGGAGCCTGTCTCGCTGAGCACCCCTGGGGTTGCCGTGGCGGCGACCATTTTCTTGATTCTTGCCAGCGCTTCATCTTGGGCGTCGATGTTGACGCCAGCTTCTTCGTAGGCACTCTTGGCCTTACTCACGTTTTGGGCTCCTCATGGGATTTCCGGTCTACTTCACCGATCGGCGTCTTCGGTCGAGATGGGGAAAAGCCTCCCCTGGCGGGGATCCGCCGTCATCGGCACCCGATAATCACCATTCCAGCAGGCCGTACAATAGCTTGCTGGCTCTCCGCTCAGGCACCCGAGGAGACCTTCTAGGCTGAGGTAAGCGAGACTGTCCGCCTCGATATAACCACAGATCTCGTCCAGCTCCCAGCGGGCGGCGATCAGCTCCTCTCGGCGGGGCGTATCGATACCGTAGTGGCAAGGCCATCGAGTAGGGGGCGAGCTGATGCGCAGATGGATCTCCTTCGCCCCGGCGTCTCGCACCATGCGCACGATCTTGCGCGATGTCGTGCCGCGGACGATCGAGTCGTCCACCAAGACAACCTTCTTACCCTCGATCAACTGCCGTACCGGGTTGAGCTTGACCCGCACACCGAAATCGCGGATCGACTGCTGAGGCTGGATGAAGGTGCGGCCCACATAGTGGTTGCGGATCAGACCGAGCTCGAAGGGGATGCCCGACTTCTTGCTGAATCCCAAGGCCGGAAAGAGACCGCTATCCGGCACCGGCACGACGATTTCTGCATTCGCCGGGCTCTCCTCCGCCAAGAGCCGCCCCATGGCGGTGCGCACCGAAGACACGGAGTCGCCAAAGATGTTGCTGTCGGGGCGGGCGAAGTAGACATGCTCGAAGGCGCAGCGGCTCGGCTTGTGCACTGGCGGCAGGTGATAGCGCTCGATGTTGTCACCTTGGACCACCACCACCTCTCCCGGCTGCAGCTCCTCCACCCGGGTCGCTTCCAAGAGATCAAAGGCACAACTCTCTGAGGCAAAGGCCGTACCCCCTTGGCACTCGGCCATCAACAAAGGGCGGAAGCCGTAGGGATCGCGGGCGGCGATCAGCCCATTCTCCGTCACCAGCAACAGGGAGTAAGCCCCCTGCACTTCCTGCAACGCCGACAACAAGGAGTCGACGATACGCTCCCGGGGATTGCGCGCCATCAAGTGCAAGATGACTTCCGTGTCACTGGTGGTCTGGAATATGGAGCCCTCTTTCTCCAGCCGTTGGCGCACCAGATGGCTATCGGGCAGATTGCCGTTGTGCACGATGGCCAAGGGCCCCATGGAGGTATTCACCACCACTGGCTGCGCGTTGTTCAAGACGCTGGTGCCGGAGGTCGAATAGCGGGTGTGGCCGATCGCACGACGCCCCTCCAATCGCGAAAGAACGCGGGGCTTGAAGATGTCCGCCACTTCACCCATACCCCGCTCGACGTGCATCTGCGCCTCGTCCCAAGAGACTAGGCCAGCACTCTCTTGCCCTCGGTGCTGGAGGGCATAGAGCCCCAGGTAGGTGAAATAGGCCGCTTCTTCGTGGCCCTCAATACCAAAAATGCCGCACATGTCTGGATTCCTTGTTGGCTAGAGGTCGAGGGCCCTGGGCAAGGCGGTGGCCCATATTCGATGCAACTCGTCGACGGGGGCGCGCAGAACGGAGCCGTCGCAACGCACCACGAGCTCCTGTCCGCCGACGCCGCCGATTTCGACCGCCGGGACGTTCATGGTCTCGGCTTCGGAGAGGACGCTGTCCAAATGCTCCGGCGGCACGGCGATGATGGCCCGTCCTTGGGACTCGGAGAAAAGCCAGGTCGGCGGCATGTCGACCTCGACCCCGACTCCCAGGGTCGGGCCTTTCGAGGCGGCGGTGAAGCAGGATTCGGCCAGGGCGATGCCCAGGCCACCCTCCGAGAGATCGTGTGCGGTGTGTAACCACCCTTCGAAGGTCAGGTAGCGCAGCAGCTCAGCCAACTGCACTTCGCGGCTCAGCTCGACGGACGGTGGCCGCCCCTGCTCGATATCGTAGAGCAGGCGAAGGTATGCCGAGCCGCCAAAATCGGCATGGGTGTTGCCCAATAGGACAACCCGGTCCCCTTCGGCGACAAAATGGGACCTCGCCACATTGGCCACGTCCGGAATCAAACCGACCATGGCGACGGTGGGGGTTGGCGGAATCGACTGATCCCCGGTCTCGTTGTAAAACGACACATTGCCCGAGATCACCGGCACCTCGAGACTTCGGCAGGCTTCGGACATGCCACGCACACACTCCCTGAACTGCCAAGAAATTTCTGGCCTCTCGGGGTTGCCGAAGTTCAGGCAATCGGTGAGGCCAACGGGCTCGGCCCCGACGCAGGCGAGATTGCGCACCGCCTCGGCGACCGCCTGGGCGCCGCCGGTGTAGGGGTCGAGGCCGCAGTACACGGGGTTGACGTCCGATACCAAGCCAAGGCCGGCCGGCGTGCCCTTGAGCAGCAGCACCGCCGCATCGCCGCCGGGCCCCACCATGGTGTTGGTGCGCACCGAATGGTCGTATTGGTGCCAAATCCAAGACTTGGAGCCCATTTCCGGTGTATCGAGAAGCCGTTTCAACGAACCGGCCAAGTCGTCTGCGTCCGGCACCTCCGGCGCCTGCTGGCGCTGTGCCAAATCCTTCGGCACCGCCACCGGACGTCGGTAGATCGGAGCATTGCTCGACAGGGGGCCGATGGGCATGGCCGCCTTCTCTTCACCGTGGTGATAAATGCGGGCGATGCCGTCGCCGGTCACCTCGCCGATCTCGGCGACCTCCAGACCCCAGCGATGAAACACGGCGGCGACCTCGTCCTGACGCCCTTGCTTGGCCAAGATCAGCATGCGCTCCTGGGACTCGGAGAGCATGATCTCGTAGGCCGACAAGCCGGGCTCCCGCAACGGCACCTTGTCGAGGTCGAGACGGATGCCCATGTCGCCCTTGCCCGCCATCTCGAACGAAGTGCTGGTGAGCCCCGCCGCACCCATGTCCTGAATGGCGACCACCGCATCGGTGCGCATGATGTTGAGACAAGCCTCGATCAACGTCTTCTCGGTGAAGGGATCCCCCACCTGGACCGTCGGCCTCTTGGCCTCGCTGTCCTCGCCAAACGATTCCGACGCCATGGTGGCGCCGTGAATTCCGTCCCGTCCCGTCCGGCTACCCACATAGAGCAGGGGATTGCCGAGACCGGAGGCGCGGGAGGTGAAGATCCGTTCCCGTCGCGCCAAGCCGAGGGCAAAGGCGTTGACCAAGATATTGCCGTTGTAACCGCGGTGGAACCCCGTCTCGCCGCCCACCGTCGGAATGCCGACGCAGTTACCGTAGTCACCGATGCCGCGCACCACGCCGGCGATCAGGTGCTTCATGCGCGGCGCGCTGACCTCACCGAAGCGCAGCGAGTCCATGCAGGCGATGGGGCGAGCCCCCATGGTGAAGACATCCCGCAAGATGCCACCGACGCCCGTCGCCGCCCCTTGGTAGGGCTCGATGAAACTCGGGTGGTTGTGGCTCTCCATCTTGAAGACGGCGACCCAGCCATTGCCGATATCGACGACGCCGGCATTTTCACCGGGCCCGTGCAGGACGTGCTCACCCTGGGTCGGAAACTCTTCCAGGTAGATCTTCGAGGATTTGTAGGAGCAATGCTCCGACCACAGTGAGGAGGTAATACCGAGCTCGGTGAACGAAGGATCGCGGCCCAACAGCTCACAGATACGGCTGTATTCCTCATCGCTCAAGCCGTGCGCCTTGGCCATTTCCAAATCGACTTTCGGCTCGCTGCTCATGCCGTCACCTCCAGGGCGCCCACCGCTGATGAAAAGAGGGCCAGACCGTCGACGTTGCCGAGGATCTCCTCCGCACAGCGTTCGGGATGGGGCATCATGCCCATGATATTCCCCTCTTCATTGCAAATCCCGGCGATGGCATTGATGGATCCGTTGACATTCCAGAGCTCTCCCAGCTCGTTCGGCGCTGCGTCTTCCGCCGCGACCTCACCTTCGGGGGAAACGTAGCGAAAGACGACCCGCCCAGCCTCCTCGAGGCTCTCCAGCTGGTCGGCGTGATGAATATAGTTGCCCTCGGCATGGGCGATCGGCATGCGCAGGACCTGCCCCTTGCGATAGCCCCGCGTGAAGGGCAAATCGTCGCGCTCGACCCGCAGGAAGACATCGCGGCATTCGAAGAGCAAGTTGCGATTGCGCCGCATGGCTCCGGGAAGCAGGCCGCTCTCGAGCAACATCTGGAAGCCATTGCAAATGCCCAGGACCAAACCACCGGCCTCGGCATGGCGCCGCACCGCGGCCATGATCGGGGAGAGAGCCGCCATGGCCCCGGCCCGAAGATAGTCACCATAGGAAAACCCGCCCGGCAAGACCACCAGCTCGCTGCCCCGCAAAGAATCTTCGCCGTGCCACAGGAAGGTCACCTCCTGGCCGAGCACATGCTTGAGGATGTGGTAGACGTCGTGATCACAGTTACTACCGGGAAAGACGACAACTCCACACCTCACGGTTTGGCCTCGCCGTCGAGGAGCTCCACACTGTAGTCCTCGACCACCGAGTTGACCAAGAGGTCCTTACACATGCGCCGTACGACCTCCTCGACATCTTGGGTCGCTGCCGCCCGCAGTTGGATCTCGAAGCTCTTGCCCGCCCGCACATCCTCGACGCCGTCGAAACCAAGTCGTGTCAAGGCAGATGCAATCGCTTTGCCCTGGGGATCGAGGATCTCCGGACGCGGATACACTGTGATTCGAGCTGTGATCGGACCCGTGCCCTTTGTCTTCTTATTGGCCACTACATCTCCTCGACCGGCTGATTCGATGACCGCGAACGTCTCAGGCTACGCTGATCCACTCACCGGGCTCATCTTGCCGTGTCACTATGACGTCCGCCTGCGCTCCGATGGATGCGAGCCTCTCGCCCATCGTCTGAGCCGCCAGAGCGGGCTGGTTGTTGGTTCGGGAAAGGTGATAAAGAACGACGCTGCGCAGGCGATCGCTGCACAAATCTTGGATGCCTTCGGCGGCCTCACGGTTCGACAAATGACCGTGGCGCGAGGCAACCCGCTGCTTGAGATGCCATGGATAGGGACCGTTGCGCAGCATCTGGAGGTCGTGATTGGCTTCGATGATGAGCAGGTCGAGATCACGCAGTCTTCCCCAGGCGAGCTGCGATCGACATCCCAAGTCCGCCGCCAGACCGAGGCGATGACCGGCAGCGTCTTCGACGACATATCCCACCGGCTCCCGCGCGTCATGGGGCACGGAGAAGGGCTCGACCCGGAAGGTGATGTCACCGTCTGCGTTGCGAACCTCGAAGGGCTCACCCGAACGGATGACGTTACGCTCGTTGGGCCTCTCGGCGTCGAGCTTCTGTTTCTCCAGGGTACCGGCGGTAGCGAAGACGCGGAAAGCATGTTTACGCCACAGGACCGGCAGGCCGCGGCAATGGTCTTGATGCTCGTGGGTCAGTAGGAGGGCGTCGAAGTCCAGGGCTTGGCCGCTGACCTTCTCGTAGCGTTTCTCGAGTTGGCGGCACGAGAATCCGGCGTCGATCATCAGGCGATGGCCTTCCGATTCGACGACGACGGCATTGCCGGCACTACCAGATCCTAAGACGGCCACTCGCATCCTGGCGCTCACTCGTTGTTCTGGGGAACCGTCTCGGGGTCGCAACGACCACGAAATCGCTCACCTAGAAGTGGTAGACCTTGCCTTGCTCCAAGTAATCGATATCGGGATTCTTCAGCGCTTTGACCTCAGCACGAATCTGATCGACGCAAGGAGGCTTGAGGTGGTGTAGCAGCACCGGAACCTTGTTTTCGAGCTTTTCCAGCTCCAGCTCCAAGGTCCGCGGGGTCAGATGATACGAGACATCGGCGATTTCTTGTAGTGAGTTGTCAAAACTGGTGTCGATGCAGACCGCCTGGAGGTTGCGAGCATTGTTGGCCACCTCCCAAAGCCGCTGCGTCGGGCCGGTGTCGCTGGACCACAGCACAGACTTGCCATCCTGCTCGATCAGGAAGCCGTGGGTCGGTACGGGATGATCGACGGTGATCGGTGTGAAGCGCACGCCGTTGAGCTCGACGGGTGCCTCCTCCTGGAGCTCGTGGAATTTGACGGCCGGCAACAGATGGTTGGGAAGACGGGTGAAATCCGGCCACGTCGCATTATTGAAGAGGTATTTGCGAATGGCGTAGATGGTCGCCGGAGACGTATGGATATCGATGGTGCGCTGCCGCCGACTGAACACGTTCTCGATGAAAAAAGGAATCGAGCTGGTGTGATCCATATGGGAGTGCGACAGCAAAATGCCGTCGACTCCGGTCTGCCGTTCGATGGACAGACCTTGGGACAACGAGCCAGCATCGAGCGCGATGCAGTCGTTGATCAGTAGGCACGTCATGCGACAGCCCAGGCACTCGCCACCGTAGCCTCCTATGACCTCGATTTTCATTCCCGGTATCGTCTAGACAGACCCATTACAGAAGAACGTTGAGACCTCTTCGAGCCGAGCCTTTGGAGGCTGCCGATTGACCCCACGGGGCCGAGCTTTTGCGCAGTTGCAGTGCACAGTTGCGGAATTCTATCTCCGGAGGGCCAATGGAACAAGGCAACGCACTGCCGTCGAAGTGTAGCGTACTCGGCCATGCTCCGTCAGGCGGACTTTTCAGCCAGGGGTGAACCGGTGTCGGCGGCATCAACACCAAGGGCCGCGCAGTCGAGCGCGGCCCTTGGCCGTATCAGACGATGCCAGCTCAGACGATGCCAGCTCAGACGATGGCGGTACCAGGTCGAGCCAGACGGCGCGGCCCCTCGGGGCTCAGAAGCGGAAGCCGATCCAGAAGTCCGTTTCGAAATCCCCTAGCGTGTCTTTCAAGTCCCAACGCTTGGAAAAATCCCAGTTGACGGTGAATCCAAACAGGTTGGCGGAGATTCCCCAGCCGTAGGCGGCCACCGCATCCTCCAGCCGATCATCGTCTCCGATGAGATCAAAATCCGTCACTTCGGGGAAGTAGGCAGTTCCGATGTCGAAGAAGACGACACCCCGGATTCCCTGGAAGCCAGCGAAAGGGAATACCAGCTGATCGATCAGCGGAAAGCGCAGCTCGGCATTGGCGTAAAAGGCCCGATAGCCTCCAAACTCCCGCAATCGCACACCCCGAAGCTGGTCCAAGCCACCGACAAAGATCGCCGTGGGAAAATCGCCACCGGAGCTGTAGCCCACCAAACGAAACGCGAAGTTCACCCGCCGACTCACCGGGACGTATTTACGAGCGTCCAGACTGAACGTCGTCAACAGCGTTCCCGAGTCGTCGATGTTCGGCGCATAGCTAGCTTCCAGCCGCACCTTGTGGCCACTGACGGCCCCCCACGGGCCGTAGATCGTCGAGTCGGTGACAAAGGCCGCCGACACCTGGGGATAATCGTCTTCGCGGGGTGAGATGACCGCCACCGGGTTCTCGTTGATATCAAAAGCGGTGAGCTGAGCATCGTACTTGCGCAGGTAGTAGCCGCCGGTGAGCTCAACCCGGTTTTTGTAGCTCAACGGATAAATCCACCGGTACTCGGCTCCGGTGATGCGATAGAGCAGATCGCGCTCGATGTCGAAGAAGCCTTGGCGATCCGGGTCCGGCACCGCAAAGCGCCCGTAGACCCGCGTGTCGAACAAGCGGGCCGCCCACTGGTGACGTTTGCGCTGATTCAAGTAGGTGATGTCGAAGTCCGAGAAGGTCTCCACGGCTCCCAAATTGATGAAGACCCGTCGATCCCCCAGGTAGTCGCTGAAATTCAAGATGACTCGACCCACCAGGACTTGATCCGAATCGATGCCGATGAAGTTGACCACGTCTTCGAGGAAGAAATTGAAACCGCCGTAGCTCTCGATATTCTCCTCGTCGATGGAGACCTCGATGTCCGGCTCGAAGCGCTCGCGCTCTTCCATCACCGTCGGCATGGAGGCGATCTGCACCGCTTCGGGGGGTGCGACGGGTTCCTCGACATCCGTCATGTAGAGGTCGTAGCGCCCTTTCCAATAACCGTTGTAGACCAAACGCTCGCCGCCCTCGGGTAAGGCCAAGACCGTCGGACGGTCGCAGCCGGTGACGGCGTTGGTGTACTGGATGAGCTCCTGCCGCTCCAAGTCCAGGCCAAAAATGTTGTCCGAGCCGGTTTTGTCCGCGGTGAAGTAGATCCGCTCCCCGGAAGGGGAGTAGACCGGCTCGCGGCTGCTGTAGTCGCCATCGGTCAGCTGATAGCGCGGCCCCAGGTCCTTCATGTCGGCCCGAAAGAGTTGGGCGTGCTCGCCGACGTAGGAGGCGTAGGTCAACCACCGGCCGTCCGGAGAGAAGGTCGGCGTGACGTCATGGAACTCGTCGTCGGTCAGATTGGTGATCTCGAGACTATCGAGATCGATGGCAAAAATATCGTAGCGCCCATCGAGATTGCCCGAGAAGGCGACCATCTTGCCGTCGGGAGAGAAGGTCGGTGTGCGCTGCTGCTCGATTTCCATGTCGATGACCTTGTGCAGGCCACCGTTGAGCACATCGATGAGAATCAGACTACGACCGGCCTCACGGCGACCAAAGGCGGCGATGTAGTTGCCGTCCGGAGAAAAATTGAGGTCCGCTCCGGACTCGCGATTGGTGGCCAAGATGATGGAGCGGATCTGCGTATCGAGCCCTTTGGTGAGATTGCGGATACGGCGCCTTTTTTGGGCGTCGAAGAGGGAGATGTCGAGCTCGCCCTTGTCCGTGGTGATCGACGCTACCAAGTCTCCCGACGGCGAGGCGGCGGGCGAAATCTCTTGGCCGGGCTGATTCTGCTCCAAGCGGAAGGGGCGGCCGAAGTCCCCCGGCTCGCCGGTTTCGAGGAGCTCGGGAAGATATTTCTTACGAGCCCAACGCCGAAACTCGGTGTCGAAGTCCTCCACGTCCATGCGGAAGGTGCGCTCGATGGCTCGACCAATGCGCGAGCCGATGGTATTGCGGAACTCATAGATGAGATCGATCACCGCTTCTTTGCCCCATCGCTCCTCGATGTAGTCGAAGACGGCATGGCCGTAGCGGTAGGCGAAGAAACCACCGCCCAGGGCCTCGACGGAGGGCAGGTTGTCGTTGACCACCGCATCGATCATGTACTTGCGATCGGACGGCACCTCATCGTCGCCGAAGTAGCTGGCCATGCCTTCCATGAACCACTGCGGAGGGCGAGACCTCAGCCCGGCACCGAGCTTGCCGCGGAACAGGATGTGGTACTGGAAAATGTGGGTCAGCTCGTGACGGATCAAAGACAACAGCTGGCCGTCCGGCATGTCCAGTGGCAGCACCATGCGAAAGCGCGTCGGCGAAGCAAAGGCCTGGGCGCCCTCGGGCACGCCGTTCAGGATGATGTTGTTCTGCTGAAAGGCTGAATGGGTGGTGTAGACGATCAGCGGCGTCGGATCTTGGATCTGGTAATCAAACGTCCGCGAGAGCTCGTCGTAAGCGCTCTCCGCCAACGACACGGTGTTCTGCAACAGGTGCTCTTCTGCCGTGTAGTAGTAGACATCGAAATGCGGCGAGCGGTAGATCTTCCACTCGAAGTTTCGGTATTGAATGCGATTCTTGCCAAATTGTGCTTCGGCCGGCAGGGCGACGAGCGCCATACTGATCAAAGCTACGGCTGCGACGCCGTAAAAGAAAACTCCGCGCAGGCGCTGCGGTCCGGGGTGCTGCAGTCCAAAACGCTGCAGTCCGAAACGCTGCAGTCCGAAGCGGTGCATAAGGGCGTCAGGGCGGCTCACGAGACCTCCTTTGGGCTGGTGCATCATTCCTTGAACAAAATGCGCGTCGCTTCGACTTCCTTCTGCGCAAAGATGCCAATGATCCGGTCTTCCAAAGAGTAGAGATTCGAGAACATACCCACCAACGGGTCGGCGCTCTCACCTTCGTACTGTTTGAAATCCTTGAAATTGTCCGTATAGAGCAGCTCGCCGGTTTTGCCGTCGTAGACCTGCATCACGATGTCGTACTCGAAACCGGTTTCTTCCACCAAGACTTGTCGCTGGTAGGTGCGCCCGTCAAATGGTGAGACATACTCTTCCGTTCGATAGCCGCTGCGATCCTGGATGTCGAAGTCGAGGGAGCCCGCCAAGATCAAGTCCACCTGGAGACGATCGCCGAGGGCGCTCCAGAAGTCCTTGTCGCGGGCCAGCATTTCGAGGTCGTAGGTTGGGTAGTCCAACGGCCCCGACTCGACGACCTTGAGATCGGTCTCGCGACGCACCAACTTGAAGATGTAGCGCTCGAACTCCGCCTGCACGTCGATGTCCTGGCCGGGCAGCCGCCCTTCGCCTTCGCGGCTCACCATGATGAATGGCACCGGGGCGATTGTACGGCGGCCATTGAGGTCGAGACGGGCCCGCACCGGCAAAGTGAGACGGACCTCCGTGGTCGCCGCCATCAGGGGAATCCAAGGCCCTAGCCCCAAGGCCAGGACGGCGACCATGGCGACGATCCTGCGCGGCAGAGCTCCGGCGGGCCGGGGCTTCTCGGTGGGCCTGTCGCCCGTTTCAACACTGTTCATATCTCAGCCTCTCGTCTTGACCAGGGGGCCACTTGTCGACAGATCAAGGGGTTTCCTCGGGCGACGCGTCTTCGAGATCCTCCGCGTCGACGCGATCCGGCTTGAAGGCACGGTAGAACTCGATGAAACGGGAGTAGTTGCGGCGCAAATCGCGGTTGCCGCGATCTGCTTTGAGGGCGCGCTGGTAAAAATCGAGTGCCTTGTCGAACTGCCCCAGGGCCTCGAAGGACACCGCCATGTTGTTGAGGATGCGCGGGTCGTTCGGGTTGGCGCGTTCGGCTTGCTTGAAGCGGAACAATGCCTCGCTCCACAAACCGCGCTTGGCCATCTCGACTCCGAACTCGAGCTGAGCGGCCGGTGTTTCCGGGCTCTTACGTCCGGCAAAGAGCACGATGAACAGGCCACAAAGGGCCAAGATCTTCAACAGATCTCTCTTCTGAATCTTCATCCGTGGGACCTCATTGTCTCGACCTCCGGTGGATGCGCTGTGATCTTCGCGGATGGCGCGGCTTCGGCGGCGATCTCGGCCACCGGGCTAGAACGTTGGGTCGGCTGTCACCGAAGGCACCTGCGGAGTATATACGAGGCGGTCACCCAGCTGACTTGTGGGCTACCCTCGGCTCGTCACGCCAGGCCTCCGTTCTGCCCCACGACCCGACGCATCAAGGCCACAGCTTCGCGCTCCGCGTCGTCCTGACCGGCTCTGCTCGTCCACCGCGTGCAGTCAATGCAAGCTCGGCGGCGTAAGTGGCTGCCCGATTTCGTCATAACCGACGAGACCCGAGAGAAAGCCCCGCAACCGGCACCTCGAATCACACCCCGTTCCATACCTCGGAGGACGATCATGCGACGACGCAACTGGCTCATCGCCCTGAATGCTGCGGCGGGATTCCGCCGCGCCACCCTGTGCAGCCTGGCACGCTCAGCTGAAGATTGGATGAACATTGCCCAAGAAACGATTCCCCGTACCGCCCTACGCCTCGGCCTTCCCACCGAGGCCCTGCAGCGGGCCTGGGAGCTGCAGGACGAGGCTCAGCGCCTGGCCACCGCCGAGGTCGAGGCAGCGGCTCGCCTTGGAGCGCACTTGATCGTCCTCGGCGACGACGACTATCCCGCCGCTTTGCTGGACCATCCGTTGCCGCCGCCTGTCCTCTATTGCCGAGGGTCGTTGCCGCGGGGGCCCAAGGTGGCCATCGTCGGCTCACGCAAGATGAGCTCGTATGGGCACGATGCCTGTCAGCTGTTCGCCCGGCGCTTGGCGGAAGCGGGCATCGTCGTGGTCTCGGGGTTCGCCCTCGGGGTCGATGCCGTCGCTCACCGGACGGCAATGTCCGTCGCCGACGGCAAGACCCTCGCTGTGCTCGGCTGCGGCATCGATGTCGACTACCCCCGGGGCCACCATACTCTGGGGCAAGAAATCGCCCGCCAAGGTGCGGTGCTCAGCGAATTCCCCATGGGCAGCCCGCCGTCGCGCTGGAAATTCCCCATCCGCAATCGCATCATCGCCGGCCTCGCCAGTGGCACCTTGGTGGTCCAGGCGGCGGCGCGCTCCGGCTCCCTGATCACCGCCCACCAAGCCCTCGAGCTCGGACGGGACGTCTACGCCGTGCCGGGGTCCATCTTCGACCCCTTCGCCGCCGGACCCAATCGTCTCATCGCCGACGGCGCCGCACCCGTGCTCTGCCCCGACGACATCCTCGAAGGCCTTTCGCTGAGCGAGCAGCTGGTTCTCTTTCCTTCCACCAAAGGGATGTCGACCCTCGAGGATCGACGGCAAGATCATCAACCCTCGACAACTGCCTCAATGTCCGACCCACCGGCAATGTCTACACCGACCATCCCACCCCCCACCGGCTTTGCAGGACGCGCCTTGGCCGAGCTCGCCGACGGCGAGCCCCGATCCGCCGAGCAGCTGGCGCAGCAGCTGTCTGCAGATATCGACCACGTTTTGGCGTCCCTGCTGCAGCTCGAGCTCGACGGCTGGGTCCGCCGTTTGCCCGGTCCCCACTACGCCTCGACGCAGCCGTCCCGGCCGACAGCTCAGATCGACGCATAATCACCGTATAATCGCCAGCATGGACAAACCTGCCGTACATATCGTCGGTGCCGGCCTGGCCGGCAGCGAATGCGCCTATCAGTTGGCCCGCCGGGGTATCCCGGTGGTGCTCCACGAAATGCGACCCAAGAAGATGACCCCAGCCCACAAGGGTGGGCAACTCGCCGAGCTGGTATGCAGCAACTCGCTGCGCAGCGACGACCCATTGCATGCCGCCGGGTTGCTCAAACGGGAAATGGAAGCCTTCGGCTCGCTGATCATCGGCGCCGCCCGCCACGCCGCCGTGCCGGCGGGAGGAGCCTTGGCGGTGGACCGCGATATCTTCGCCGACAAAGTCACAGCGACGGTGCGTGCCCATCCACTGATCACCATGGCCTGGGACGAGGTCACCGAGCTTCCCGAGGGCGATGTGGTGCTGGCCACCGGGCCGTTGACCTCGGACGCCATGTCGAAGGTGCTGCTCGGTCTGCTGGGCGACGAATACCTCTACTTCTACGACGCCATCGCCCCCATCGTCGATGCCGAGTCCTTGGATATGTCCGCCCTGTTCGCCGCCTCCCGTTACGGCAAAGGGGACGGCGACGACTATCTCAATGCCCCCTTCGACAAAGAGCGGTACCTGGCCTTCTACAAGCTCCTGACCGAAGCCGAGGTGGTGGAGCCCCACGCTTTCGAGACGACGCAGTTCTTCGAAGGCTGCCTGCCCATCGAGGAGCTGGCCCGTCGCGGCGTCGACACACCCCGTTTCGGCCCCATGAAACCCGTCGGCCTCACCGCCCCCGACGGCAGCCAACCCTATGCCGTCATTCAGCTGCGTCAGGAGAACCTGGCCAAGAGCCACTACAACCTGGTGGGTTTTCAATCACGCCTCAAATGGGGCGAGCAAAAGCGGGTTTTTCGGACCATTCCCGGATTTCAGAACGCCGAATTCGAGCGCATGGGGCAGATTCACCGCAATACCTTCATCAATGCACCGACCCACCTCGACAAGCAATACCGCCTCAAGTCCCATCCCCAGATCCGCCTGGCGGGCCAGATCACCGGTGTCGAGGGTTATCTCGAATCGGCAGCCAGCGGTTTGGCCATCGCCCTATACTTGGTGGCGGAGCGGGCCGGAAAGAGCCTCGAGCCTTTTCCCAACGGCACGGCCCTCGGCGCCCTGAGCCGCCATCTCACCGAGTCGAAGGCCAAGCACTTCCAACCGGCCAACATCAATTACGGCCTGTTCGAAGATCTGCCCGGGCGCATTCGCAAACGTGAGCGACGGGGCCACTACGCGGCGAGGGCCCATCAACAGCTACGCCAATGGATGCAAATCTACGGCTTCGAAGACGAGCTGCCGGCAGCCTCTGCCGCCACAGCATCGGAGACAGGGTCATCGGAGACCACGGTTTCGGAGACTGCGCCATCGGAGACTGCGGCATCGGAGACCACGTTGTCGGAGACGTCACCGCCCTCCCTGGCCGAACAGGCGGGATGAGCCTCTCCATGCCCAGCGAGGACTCCAAACCCTGGACCCTGCAACGCCTGGTGGACGAGTTCCTCACCCACACCGGCGTCGATCGCAGCCTTTCGGCCCATACGGTGCGGGCCTACCGAGGCGACCTGGAGAGATTTCATCTCTTTGCCGCCCGCGATTACTACGGCGTCGAGGCGGACGCCTTGTTACTCGACCAGATCGAGCCCGAGGCGGTGCGCGCCTTCCTCGCCCACATGACCCGTAGCGGCTTGTCCCGCCGGAGCCAGGGGCGGGCCCTGTCGGCGGTGCGCAGCTCCCTGCGTTGGGCCTGTGAGCGGGGGCATCTGACCACCAACCCGGCGACCGGCATCAAGACGCCGAAGCAGGAAAAGACATTGCCCCGGCATTTGCGCCCCGGCGAAATCGAAGACCTGGTGGAGGCTCCCGGCGCGCAGCAAGGGTCCCTGGACGATCGCAACCGTGCCCTTCTCGAGGTGCTCTACGCCACCGGGCTGCGGGTGGGGGAGCTGGTCAGCCTCGATTGGTACGACATCGACCTCAAAGCACGGGTCCTACGGGTCGTCGGCAAAGGCGGCAAGGAGCGCATGGTGCCCTTTGGCGAGCCTGCCGCCGACGCCTTGGCGGCCTGGCGTCGGCACTGGAACGAGGTGCGGTCGGCGGCCGATGCGGTGCCGCCAAAGGACGACGACGCCGTGTTCCTCAATCACCGAGGGGGGCGCCTCAGCGACCGGTCCGTGCGGCGCATTATCGATCGCTACAGCGCCGAAGCCGGCCTCGCCATCGGTGTCCACCCCCATACCCTGCGCCACACCTTCGCCACCCACTTGCTCGAGAGGGGAGCCGATTTGCGGACCATTCAAGAGCTCTTGGGCCACAGCTCCCTGGCGACAACGCAGAAATACACCCATGTCGATGTTGAACGGCTCCTCTCCACCTACCGACAAAGCCATCCGAGGGCCAAGATTCCTACTTCGAAACGACCTCGGAGCGGGCGCCACTGATACAATTCGCGGCCTCATGGACATGATGCACTCAACCACAGTGCTGCTCGTTCGTCATGCCGGACACACGGTCATGGCCAGCGACGGCCAAGTCACTCTCCAAAACACCATCGTCAAGGGAACCGCCAGCAAGGTGAAGCGCGCCGGGCGTGGCGACACCTTGGTCGGCTTTGCCGGTGGCGCCGCCGACGGTCTCGCTCTCTACACACGCTTCGAAGCCAAGCTCGACGAATACCAAGGTAATCTGGAACGGGCGGTCATCGAGCTGGCCAAAGATTGGCGTACCGACAGGGTCTTACGTCAATTGCAGGCGGTGATGCTCATCGCCGACCAGCGTCAGAGCTTTCTGATGTCGGGCAACGGCGATCTCATGCAACCGGATGAAGACGGCGTCCTGGCCATCGGTTCCGGTGCCAACTTTGCCTTGGCGGCGGCCCGTGCGCTGCTGCGACATACGGACCTGTCGGCCCGGCAGGTCGTCGAGGAAGCGATGACCATCGCTGCCGACATCTGCGTCTTCACCAACCACAACCTGACCATCGAAGAATTGCAGGCATCTTGATGACCGCCGCCAAGACCAATAAGCCAGTCGGCGACGAGCTGTCGCCGGAGACCTTTCTCGAGGATCTGGCACCCCGCCAGATCGTCCTCGAGCTCGATAAATACGTCGTCTCGCAGGGTAAGGCCAAACGTGCCGTCGCCATTGCATTGCGCAATCGCTGGCGTCGCCAGCGCATCTCAGGATCGATGGCCGACGAGATCTACCCCAAGAACATTCTGATGATCGGCCCGACCGGAGTGGGCAAGACCGAGATCGCACGCCGCCTGGCCCGCTTGGCGAGGGCGCCGTTTCTCAAGGTCGAGGCCAGCAAGTTCACCGAAGTGGGCTACGTCGGCCGCGATTGTGAATCCATGGTGAGGGACCTGACCGAGATCGCCATCGCCATGGTCAAAGAAGAAAAACGCAACGAGGTGATCGAAGCGGCCGCCGCCCGCACCGAGGAGCGCCTGCTGGAGCTCCTGGTTCCGTCGCCGCTCACCCCAGGTTTCCTCCACGACGAGGCCGAAACCAATCCCACGCGGGAGAAGTTTCGCAAGAAACTGGCCGACGGTAAGCTGGAGAATCGCCAAGTCGACGTAGAAGTCGAGGAGAATCGCTACCCAAGCCTCGAGATGTTCACCCCTCAGGGGGGAGTCGAAGAGGTGGGCCTAAACATCAAAGAGATGATGCCCGGCCTCTTCGGCCGCCGTCGGCAACAGAAGATGACTGTCGCCGAAGCCCGAGAGGTCATCCGGCAGCAAGAGGTGGAGAAGCTCATCGACGTTCGGCAGGTGGCCGAAGAGGCGGTTCGTCGGGTCGAGCAGGGGGGCATCATTTTCCTCGACGAAATCGACAAGGTCGCCGGACGGGAAGGCGGACGCGGGCCTGACATTTCCCGGGAGGGCGTGCAGCGGGACTTGCTACCGATCGTCGAAGGTACCACCGTGACCACCAAGTACGGCATGGTGAAGACCGACCACATCCTCTTCATCGCGGCGGGTGCATTCCATGTCAGCAAACCTTCGGACTTGATACCTGAGCTGCAAGGCCGCCTGCCCATTCGAGTCGAGCTGCAAGCCTTGGGCAAGGAAGAGCTGGTCCGTATCCTGACCGAGCCCGAAGCCTCCTTGACCAAACAGTACAGGGCCCTGTTGGCGACCGAAGACGTCGACCTCGAATTCAGCGACGACGCCGTCGACGAAATCGCTGAGATCGCCGTCGATGTCAACTCGCGCACCGAGAACATCGGCGCCCGTCGACTCGCTACCCTGCTCGAGCGTTTGCTGGAAGACATCTCTTTCGAAGCCCCGGAAAAACCTGGTAGTAAGGTGACCGTCGACGGCAACTACGTGCGCAACGCCCTGGCGGATATCGCCAGAGATGAGGATCTCAGTCGCTATGTGCTCTGAACAGACCCCGACCACTCCATCCCACCGCCCCCATCGGACGTTACCTACGCGGCTTTTGCTGGCCGCCATGGGACTGGCTCTCTTCGTCGGTTGCGGCAAGATGGGCGACCCCATGCCGCCGCTGCGCAACGTGCCCATGAAGACCTCCGACCTGTCGATTCGTCAACAGGGCAAGGTGCTCTTCTTCGACATGGCTTTTCCCAGCACGACCGCCAGCGGCTTGGTTCTCGGCGGTGTCGACAGCGTCGAGCTCAGCCAGTACGCCAAGGCTTTGCAGGCCGACGGCTCGCTGCCCAAAATTGATCCGCGGGAGCTGGAAAACGGCGCCGAGGTGATCTTGACCCTGAGGGGCTCCGATCTTTCCTCCGCTGTGGTGGGGGATCGCATTCAATTCCGCCTACCGATGTCGGACGACCTACCGGAGACACCCACCAGCGCCAGCTTCTTTGCGGTCAAGACCTACAAGGGCGAGGAGACCTCGGCCCTGTCGAACCAAGTGGCGTTGATTCCGGCCAAGCCGCCGCAGGCACCCAATAATCTTGGCCTCGAAGCCCTGCCCAAGAGCATTCGTATCACCTGGGATCTCGAGGACCCCCGACCCATTGAGGGTTTTGAGATCTTGCGGCGGGACGCCAGCCAACGGGGCTATGGTGACCCCCTGAAGCGGGTCAAAGGGGAAGCCCGTGACTTTTTCGATCGTACGGCGGTCTATGGCAATCGCTACATCTACACCGTGCGCTCTGTCGCCAGCCTCGAGCCACTGGTGCTCAGCGCCGACTCCGGCGAACGGGAGATCCACTACGAGGATCGCTTTCCGCCGGCCATACCAAAAAATTTCGTGGCCCTGGCCGAGACGGGCGCTGTGCGCCTACGCTGGGATCCGAGCCCGGATAGCGATGTCGCCGGCTACATCCTCCACCGTCGTGAGCCCGGCCGGGACTTTCACCCGCTCAACGATGCGCCCATGCGCCAGGTGGAGTACCTCGACCGCGGCTTGACCAGCGGCTTCAGCTACTCTTACCGCATCCAAGTGGTCGATCAACAGGGCAATCAAAGTCCCTTGAGCGAACCCATCACCACCACCACGCGCTGAGCCGTTTGGGGTCCTCGGCGATGACCTCCTTCTACAAGCTCTCGGGGGCCGGAAATGATTTCTTGGCCCTCGTCGAGCCCCCTGTGCCGCCATCGGCGTGCCAGATCCGGGCCTGGTGCCGTCGTCGGCTCTCCCTCGGTGCGGACGGCTTGTTCACCCTGGCCCGTCACACCGATGCCGTGCGCATGGTGCACTACAACGCCGACGGTGAGCGCTCCGATCTCTGCTTGAACGGCTCGCGCTGCGCCGTGCAGTTGGCCTGCCACCTCGGTTGGTCCGAGGACGGCGCCCTGACCCTGCGCACCGACGCCGGAGACCTCGCCGCCCTTCGGCTGGACCCGCAACACGTCCAGCTCGCCCTGCCACCCTTCGTCGGTTCGGTGCAGCAGCGCACCTTGACGGTCGGCGACGACATCTACGACGGCTTCTCCGTGCAGGTCGGGGTACCCCACTTGGTGGTGTTTTGGAAGCAGCCCCTGGCTGACCTGGACCTGGCTGCCGTGGCTCCGCCGCTTCGCTCCCACCCCTCCCTCGGACCGGCGGGCGCCAACGTCAACTTCGTCCACCTCACCTCACGCCAGAGCTTCGAGATACGCACCTACGAGCGCGGCGTCGAAGGGGAAACCTTGGCCTGCGGCACCGGCTGCGTCGCCACGGTGGCCGTCGCCCTCGGAGGCGGCCGACTAGACCTTCCCTGTCGAGCGGCCACCCTCGGCGGATTTCCGCTGATCGTCGACGGACGCAGCGTCGATGGCAAATTGCAAGACGTGACGTTGGCGGGGGATGCACGCCTAGTGGCCCGCGGGGAGTTGCTGGATGGTGCGATGGCGGAGCCCGACGGGAACTAGGCTGCTCGATTGTTGTTCTGACCCGAATTGGGTCTCCCCATGTGAAGGCAGTTTGATCTAGGTCAAGGCGAGCAGAAGCCAAGGCGTCGACAAGTCATTGTGTTTCTCCGACCGGGCAGGTCCTGGCCGGCCCGGATCAGAGAATCTCGACCTTCACCGGCCCCTTGAAACGCACCATGCAGGCAAGGCGGCAGTCACCGGCTTCCAGGCCGCAGATATCCTCTAGGGTTTCGCGTTCTCCGTCCGATACTTCGGCATCCAAGTTGTCGTGCCCGGAGATGATTCGGATCGGATCGCTGCCGCAGATTCCGGCGTGACATTCGGCATTGATCGGTAGGCCATTGGCCTCGGCGACGTCACAGATCGTTTGCCCGTCGCTGGCTGCAAAGGCCGCATGACCCACAAAGCTGACGTTCAAGCCTTCGGCCAGGGTCGCATCGGGGGGTGCAACCTGATGCGAGGTGCCGACGGCCGCGGCGCTGGCAGGGACGGGGGCAGGTCGCGGCGTTTCCACATCGAACACGGCGTTCTCACGATTGCTGAAGACGAGAAGCTGTTGCCCGAGGCGAAAGCGGTCGCCATGCTCCAAGGCATGCTCCCCTTGCACCCGAAGGAACGAGCCATTGGCGCTCTTCAGATCCTTGAGAAAAAGCCCATCTTCCTGCGAGGTCAGGGAAATATGGCGCCGCGACAAGGTTCCGTCGCCACGGTCCAGGTTGAAATGGGGTGCCTTGCGCCCCAGGACGACCGTTCCCTCGGACAGCTTATGGCGACTTATCTCTTGCCCTTGGGCGTTGAAGTGGGTGAAACCATGTTGACCACCGGCGATGCTGAACAGCAAGAACTGTCGTCCCAGACGCAATAGATCCCCATGTCGTAGTGGTAGTCGGCGAGTCGACGGAGCCTGCAAAAAGACCCCCGTCGCCGAACCGTCATCGCGCAGCAGGAAGTTGCCCTCACGCTGCAGGATGGAGGCGTGTTGCGGCGAAAGCTCGGTGTCGTGCTCGAAATTGATATCGCAGGCCTTGCGCCCCAGGGTCGAAACGCCCTCCGCCGGCAACGAATACTCATCGGCTTGCACTCCCCCCGGCAGAAGACTGATCAGCCGGGCCGCAGAATCGACAACCCGCGCCACGTCGACGGTGCGCTGCGGGGCCGACGAGGTGGCGGTAGGTCGAGGGATGGCACGGCTGATGTCGAAGGACTGATCCACCGCCGGATCATCTTCGACCTCGATCTCTGGCTCAGCTACACCCGACAAGCGTTGCTGGATGACTTGCGCCACCCGAACACCGTCCCGCAGGGCTGTCTTGATATTGCCGCGATGTTGGACCTCTTCGAAGGTCGCCGGGTCGGCATCAAAATCCTCGGTGCGGAAATACGCCTGACTGAGGATGTCGCCCACCATGTAAACGTTGGGTTGCCGCGTCTCCAGGTAACGGTTGACCACCACCCGGCGACGCTGCCGCGGCCCACCGACCACCATCGGAGCCCCCAACGAGGCGAGGAGGTCCGCGGGAATGTCTTCACCGATACAAGCAATGCAGCATTCCTTGGGAAACTCGAGCTGTGAGGTCTCGGTGGGGCGGCCTTCGATCTGACGCCGATCGATACGGATGGCCAAGTACTCTTGTCGATCCTCGGCCGTCACCACAGCCACCGGATCGCTATTCGGGTAGTAGCGGATATTTCCGTTGCCCACGTAGGCTTCGAAGAATACCGACGCCAATGCCTTCGATACCCGGGGCATCTTGTCGCCCCGGTAGGCCCAGTAGACCGCCGTCCGATCTTCCACCGCCGCCTTGGCATTGGACAAACTGATCACCGCTTCCGCCGCCGAGGTGCCCCCGCCGACGACACAGGCGGGCCTACCGATGTAGCGGGCGGGGTCCTTGAGGTGGAAAGCGACGCCGTCCGTATTGCCGGGAATGTCGAAACGCCGTGGCACGCCGCGGCCGATGGCCAGCACCACATGCTGCGCCCACAGGCGCTCGGTGGTACCCCGAGTGTGATCGTAGACCGTGGCGCCGTAGGGCCCCTCGGGATGGCGCTCCAGACCCTGGAGCTCGACCCCGGTACGGTGGGCAATGCCATGCTGCCGGTAAAGCCCTTTCCATTGGGCGCACATGTCATCTTTGTCGATGGGGCCGAAACGAAGGCTGGAGACGAGATCTCCACCTTTCGGAAAGCGCATGCTGTCGCCACCGCCAAATCCCGGCAGGATCAGCTTGTCCTTGGAGTAGTCGCGGATGCGTTTCATCAGATCATCGAGCTCGATGATCAGCACCTTCAAGCCCAACTCACAACCGCGAAACGCCGCGGCGGTTCCGGCGGGGCCACCGCCCACCACCAACAGATCTACAAGCTCGGACTCGGTGCTCATGATGCTCCCATCGACTGGGCGACCGAGCTCACCTCGGCGCCGCCCTTCGATCCTACTCGTCGTGCCCCTGCTCTCCGGGGCTGTTTGGCTTGGACTGTCTCCGGTTGTCTGGTCAACTGTCGTCTGGTCCCTGATCATCAGGTCTCCGATCATCAGGTCTTCGATCATCAGGTCTCCGATCATCAGAACCCTGGTCGTGCGATGCCAAGCGGTTCGTATGGACCACTTGCGCCACAACGCTACCAAAACGTAGCTCGACGCCGTGCGGCACCTCGACTTGCCCGTCCACCGCTTGCCCAGCCACGAAGGTTCGATTGCGGCTGCCCAGATCTTCCACCGTCACCCGCTCATCCCGTACCGTCAGGCGCGCATGGCGTCTGGAAATTTCTTGGCTTGCCGGCCGAATCTCGGCGTTGGCTTCTCGCCCCACCAAGTGCTCGCCTTCGGGCAGCGGAAATGCCTGCTCGTCGTCCCCGGCAAAAACCCGCAGCCACAGGCCGGGGGGACGCTCAGCCGTCCACTCGAAGGACTCCGAAGCCTCCTCGGCACCGGCTGGGGCGGCCCCGGCCTTCGCTTCCTCCGAGGGCAGGCTCGACGCCGGACGGACCAGATTGGCGGGCAGGGCAGGGATGATTTTCTGAAAATTTGTTCGTTCGGCGTCCGGTCCCACCGTCTCTTTCAGCGCCAGATCCCCCTCGACATCTGCCAAATGGCTGAATTTCTCCAAGATGGCGGGAATCGGCAACGGCAGCTTGTCGATACGGGTACGCTCCACATCCATGGCATCGGAGCTCTCCGCCGGCGCCGACGGCTCGACGGATGCCTTCTCGTGACGTCGTCGGCAACGCTCGAGATCCTGGAAAATGAAATCGTAACGCCGGGCGAAGGTGATGACGTGGAGATGGCCCAAGGGCTCCACCCCATCGACCGATTCGCCGTCCAACTGGGTGCCGTTGAGACTCTCCAGATCCTCGAGAAAGTAACGCCCTTGCGCGGCATCGAAGTAGATGCGGGCATGGCGATTGGACATCTGAACCGGCTCGACAAAGGCCGAGCACTCCGGGTGCCGGCCGACCACCAGCTCGTCCTCAATGGCAAACGAGGTGCCCGCCAACGCACCGATCTTGCAGTAAAGCCTCGCTTTGACTTGGCCCATGGAAATTTCGTCCGCCAGCTTAGCGATAGAGCAGCAACGCGGCGTGCCGTTGCTTGTCGGGGTGGAAGAAATGGCAGGTGACGCAAGCGTCCGTCGCCATCTCGGGACGATGACAATCTTGGCACACGTTGATATCCGGCAGGTTTTGGATGCCGGCGTTGTCCAGGGCCGGATCTTTGGTCGCCTCTTCATCCGCCGCCGGAATGGCGATGGCGTAGTGGCAATCCACACAGCGTCGCTCGATGACGTGGGCCCGGTGGTCGAACTCGGCCCGCCGAAAGGCTTGCTGGTCTTTTTGCACCCGCTGCACGCTAGCTCGCTCCAGCAAATGGCACGAGGTACAGGCCTGGGTCAGCTCGCCCACCAAGGACTTGATCTCCTCCACTTCGGTCGACGATAGGGCCGCGTCGACCTCCCCGAGGGAGAGCAGAAAGGCGTTCTCATCGAGGGGTGCTTGTGGATCATGGAGCTCCCGGCGCAGCACTGCGAGCCAGCTCTCGATGATCTCCAGCTCCGCATGGACCTCCGCCTCGGAGCGCCCTTGCAAACCCTTGGCATACATCTCCAAGGTGTCCAGTGCCTCTTCGTAGAGCAGCCGAGTTTGCGTCGCCGGCACCTCCGGAGAGGCGATCAACAGATCGGCCAGCCCGGCGTCGGGGTAGAGGCGACGCCGCAACTGGCGCAGGTTGTCGAGAATCCAGGGATCGCGATGGTGCACCGGCGTCTTGCTGATGCGGCGCCCCACGGTGCGCAGCTCGTGGGGATTGGCCGACCAAGCCCACTGGCTACTGGCATCGCCCCGTCCTCGAATGGCGGCCAGGGTCGCCACCCCGATGTCGTCCCCGCTGGCCAACGGCAAACGGGGCGTCGCCACCGCTCCCCCCAGATGACAACTGCCGCAGTGCAGATCGAAGTCGATGGGCTCAAAACCTTGACCGCGGGAGTCGGCATGGTGACAGGCCAGGCAGGCTTGCTCTTGATCGACGGTCTCGAGGCGCTCCATGACCTCGAGAACGTGGTGCCCATGGGCGAATTCGAGTCCCGCCGAGTCCACTTGACGCACCGCCTCGAAGGCCGGGTGATCGCCGATAAAGGACGCGAAGTGGCAGGTCTCACAACGCCCGTCCTCGACCCGGCTCAAGGCGGCCTGTCGACCGCCGTGCTCACGATGGCACTGGGCGCAGGTCACTTCCTCCGCCGCCTCGCCTCGGCGTTCCACATCGCCGGAGCGGTAAAGGTAGTGGGTGGCGAAGGAGTAGGCCCCCAGCTCGTCGCCATATTTTTCGTGACAGACGGAGCACTGGGCGTTGTCGACCTTGGCGAAACCCACATGGCAGGCCGCACAATCGTCTTGCAGAAACGCATGGGCCGACGACAGGGGCCCCCCGGACACCCAGCGCCCTTGCCGAAAGAAAAAATCGAAGCTCACCAGAGCCAACAGGAGGACGGCGATGAGCATGCTCAGCAACAGCAGTCGCCGCCCCGAGGACGGCCACAGGTAGCGTGCTGCCACCGGCAATTGAAGGCTCGAGAACGTCCCCTTGCCACTGCGCTCTGGTTTCGTCACGCCCCAACCACCCTAGTAGTACACAACCGAGAAAATATGGATCAGGATCAACATCAACAACATCCATGAGGCGGGCAGATGCACCACCAGCCATACCCGCAAGGCATTCTGCAGCGTGAAATGCACATCGAGCTCATGCTTGGTGGCCAGCAGCCTTTCGAGCTGCTGCAAGCGCTCCTCTTCGTCACCCACCGCTAAGCGGCGCAAGTAGGCTAGCTCTTCCAGCGGAAAGGCGCTGGAGGCGGAGGAGGGGTCGATGAAAAACTTCAACGAGCGGCGCGGACCTTGCAGATCCTGGTGGATACGACGGGTGGCGAGCTTTTTTACCGGATCGTCGCAGGAGGCCACCAAGGCCTCGACCCGCTGCCGGATCTCCTGACTCAGCTGGGGAATGCGGGCGGCGTTGATCTCCGTCGACAACGAAGCCAGGACCCGGGGAATCCAGCGCTGCAACGCCAAACCCAGGAGACCCGTCAGCACCGTCCAGAAACTGAGGATCCACAGGCTCCAACTGAGCACGCCACTGGGCCAGCGGAAGGCGGAGTGGAGGAGCACCAAGAGCAAGAACATGCCACCGCCGTAGACGTGCACATAGAGCCACGACCGGGTGCGCCCCAGATGCCACCGGGTGGCCAAACCCATGGCGCGGCGCCGCAAGCTGTAGAGGGCGGCGGCCATGAAGAGCACCGTGGCGGCGATGCCGAAGGCCATCCCGGGAAGGCTACCCGGCCACGGCCGGAGCGGCCGACCCAGCAACAGGTAGATCGCCAGGCTGATCAGCGAAGCGACGGCGAAACCGAGGGCCCAAACCAGCCCTTCGGCGGCGCCGGAGTCAAGGCGTCGACGCAGGGACTTTCTCAGCCCATCTAGGGACGATGTGCTCACCGTTGCAAGAGCTCCTGGATCTCCTCGAGAGATCCCACACGAAAGGCACAGCCTTGGGGACAGTTCGAAACACACGCCGGTCCGTGCCCTGTGTCTTTGCACAGATCGCACTTGCTGGCCACCTGACGAGGCTGCTGCCGCAAGGCGGTGGGGATCATGTCGTCGGGCCAGGTTTCCTCGGTGTCGTGCATGATGATGGCATCGTAGGGGCAATTGCCGGCGCAGGTGCCGCAGCCGATGCAGATTTCATCGTCGACCTCGACCACCACCTCGGCCCCAGAGCGGTGGATGGCGCCGGTGGGGCAACCCACCAAGCACACCGGATCTCGGCAGTGGTAACACGAGCGGGCGATCTGAAAGCGCTCGATCTTGTCCCCTTCGCGGACGAAGCGGGGCCGCCCCTCGTGGGTGGCGGCGCAGGCCCGCACGCAGTCGTCACAGCGGGTGCATTGCTCGGTGTCGATGAGCAAAATACTGTTGCCTTGCACCAAACCAGTGCCCAGGGCCACTTGCGTGAAGTGGGCCCGGGAAACATCACGGCGCCGCGATCCCATCTCCTTGAGCCGCGCCACGACGTTGGCCCACACCTTCTCGTCGAGACCGCCAACCCCTTGGATCATGTTGCGGAAGACCGAGGCCGGGATTTTCACCAGCTCGACATATTCCACCGCCGTGGCGGTGGTTTCCCAGCATTCCAAGCCGTCCACCAGCATCTCCACTTCGCCCAGGAGCATGCCTTTGGAGAGGTAGGTCACCGCCATGTCGCCGGCCCCGTAGCGCTGGCCCAGCCGGACAAATCCGGAACGCACCATGTAGACGGCATCCACCGCCTCGCCCTCCCGAACCAAAGCTTCGCCCGGCTCCAAAGACACCAACTCCGTAGCCTCCATCAAGGCCCCGAGGTAAAGGTCATTGAGGCCACTGAACAACGGCGTGCTGCGCAGCTGGACCGTCAACGCCCGCTCTTTGTAGAGCGCGTCGAGCCGTTGCTTGAGATCCTTGGAGCGTCGTTTCATCAAACGCAGGGCGGGGACTCGGATCTGGACCAACTGGCACTCCGTCTTGGTGCGGGCCGTCACCGACTGCGGCCAGCCGCTCATCGCCCCGATCTCACCAAACAGCTCGCCCACACCGAGAACCGCTCCGCTCCCCCGCGGCAGATCGAAGTCCATCGACGCCAAGAAGGTGATCTCGTGGCTGCCCGTCGATCCTGGATGAGGAATGCGGCTCGTACCGCTGGTCAGCGTCGTCTTGTCGCCGCCTTCCCCGGGTGGCTTCTGGGTGGGAATCATCGCCGTCCGGTGGGCGTCGAAGATGGGCGCCGCACCTACCCCCTCAAGGTAGGCCTCGACCTCCCCCTGGGCGATGAAGAAGGCGACATCGATATAGGCCCCCTCCTCGAAGAGCACCGATTCGGGACGCCACAGGGCGATCGAGATATCCGGGCTCAGCTTCTCCAAGAAGGCATCGTCGTAGGGTTCGAAAATGTCGTAGTGCCGGAGGTCCGCGACGCTGGGTTTGTCTGAAATGGCGACAATGCCCGTGTTGGCGCCATAGGAGCTCCAACGGTCGTGGTACTGGGCGAGGCGCCGCAGGGATGTCTTGGAAAGGTCGACTGACGTGCTCACGGCTTGTTCCCTTCGGGCGCCGTCGCCCCGTAGAGAGCTTCTAGGCGTTGCTCGAGCAGACGCAACACCTCTTCGATGGAGGCATCTTCAGCGATTTCGGGGAAGGGTGGCAGGTCGAGCTGCGAGGCCTCGCCGGCGGGCCGCTGCGGCAGCGAGGCTCGAGCCGAGCGCCGGACCGTCGAGGTACGAGACGACCCCGCTCCAGCGCTTTCGGCGCCGCTCCCACGACGGCTACCACCGCCGCTGGCCGCTGGCGGCGAGCCCCCGGTGCCGGCGGCCTGTGGGGCCGGGCCCGCCAGCCTCGCCAAGCGCACTTGGGGCACGGCGCCCCGCCGCTGTAAGGCCGCCGCAAAGGCGTTGCGCAACTCCGGGTCGCCCAACGAGCTCTCGGGCCAGTGCTCGATGGTCGCCATGCCTTCGATGTAGTCGTGCTCACGTCCCGACGGGTGGCCGGCGGAGATCAAGCGGGGCTCGGTGATGTAGTGACAACCGGTGCACACCTTGGCGCGCACCTCGGCATCACGTAGCTTCGCCATGCCCAGCTGTAGCGCTTTTTGGTACCCGGGACGCTGCAAACCGAGCTCCGGTTCCCCCTCCTGGTGAGGCTCCAAATAGTCTGCCGCCGCTCCGTGACAGCTTTCACAGCCGACCCCATCGCCCACCTCCCGCTTTTCCTTGCCGCTCACCACCGTGCCATGGCAATCCATGCAAACTTGATCACCACGGCTCATGCGATCTGGACGAATGCCGTAGAGCCGGGCGATCTGCACCGCCTTGGGATCCTCCTCGAAGAAGCGATCGGCGGAACGATAGTGGGCGTCGCCGAACCACCACTCGTTCTGCGGCCCATGGCGGTGACAGCCGGTGCAGGTGCTGGGGCCGACGACGCCGTGCTGCGACGTTGGACGAATCCGCTTCTTGATCTCACCCACCGCTGGCACGGCGGCGATCGTCGGAGCCGCGGCCGACGACGCTGCCGTCGCCCCAATGGGCCGACTTCCCCCTACCGCCGTGGCGTCGCGCCCTGGGCCGCCGCCGGTGACAGAAATATCATGGGTCGAGGCGGCGGCATCCTGGGGTGATTGCCCAGCGATCTCCGGCTCGTCGACATCCTCGTCGACAATGTCAACCACCTCACCCCTCACCAGCGGGTCCAGCGTCGCTAGCGTGCTGCCGTCGTAGCTGGCAAGAAATTGACGTGCCAGCTCGCCCACCGCATCCGCCGTCTGAAGGAGCGCCGGACGATTGTCGAGCCCCACCCGGGCCTGTCGCAGGGTGGCGAGGATGGAAGTCAACTGTGGCGCCTGGACGAGCCGCTCGATGGTCCGCAACTCGTTGGTCGCCAAGCGCACTCGCCGGATCATGGCGCTGGCATAGGTGCCCTTCTCCGTCGCCTCGGCGACGCCGCGCAGGGCGCTCTCCGCTTCCAGGGCCCGGCCGACGACGTACATCAGGCGCAGCTCTTGCGGCGTTCGATCGCGGTTGATGGTGCCGTCCCCTTCGATCAACGATTGCAGAAAGTTGTGCTGAATTTGCTGGTAGCGGGCCACCAGCTCGAAATCACCGCTACCGGCCGGGTGACCGCCCACATTGACCAACTCTTCAAAGGGCACCGAATGGCAGGTATAGCAACTGGCCACCACCGGATAAAGATCCGAAGGGCGACGCATGCCGGCGGCACGGCTACGCTCGAGGCGCTGTGCCCGGTGCTCCGGGGTCTCGTTGGTGTGGTCGAACCCCTTGCCACCATAGTCGTTGTGGATGTTGATCCAATCCTTACCGGCCCCATGGCAGGACTCACAGGAGACGCCGGCCACCGCCCTCAGCTGTTCTTTGGCTTCCACCGCCGTGTAGTGGCAACGAATGCAGGGGCTGTCCCGCTTCAGCAGGGAGACCCCCATGCGTTCAGCGATCTCCGTAGCTTCTTGTCGACGGTGCAGCGTCTTGAATCCGGTGGCGTGGGTTGTCTTCTTCCAGACGTCATATTCCGAGATATGACACTCGCCACAGGCTTCGGGGGACTCGATCTTGGCGGGGTCCTCCGCCGTCAGCTCGATGAGGGAGGGCCCTTGGGCTTGTAGAGCTCCGCCGCCGACCAGCAAGAACCCGCACAGGAACAGACTCGGCACCTTCCATGGCCTGGTTGTGGATGGCGTCATCGGGTCAGAACTTTACCTGCAATTCGAGACGCCCACCGTAGAGGGTGCGTTCATCGTTGAAGAGCGGGTCGTCTTCGTAGCCGACAAAACCGTCCACCACCACCACCATGCGGCGACCGAAGGCCGCTTGATAGCGCACCGTTGCAGCGGCGGCATCGACGCCGTCGGACGCCGTAGCGAGGCGGGTGGCGACTTCCGCCAGAACTTGCTTGCGGGTGTGGTCGATGAATTTCTGGTAACCAAAGGCCAGACCGACGGCCTCCCGGGCCCGGTTCGACAGGGGCGCGGCATAGCTCCCCAGGCCGACCGCGGCGAAGTTGATCCCGGCACGACCCAGGGGGCCACCGGCCGACGGATCGCGGGCCGCAGAGCTGAACTCGTCGATGGCCCAAAAAGCATTGACGTAGGCCAAGTCATGGCTGAAATGGGGCACCCAAGAAAGCTCGCTGAAAAGCAAGTAGCCGTCGGTGGCAAAGGCCGTTTCGCCGTCGGGGGCGTTGGAGGCCAGCACTCGAAAGGCGGAATTGGTCTTGCCGATCCGCTGGACGGCGCTGATGCCGCCGGTGATCAAATCGCCTAGGCCATCGTTGGTGTCGACATAGAAAACGTCCACATCCACCGTCGAACGGCGCAAGTCCATCGAGGTCACGAGGCCATAGAGGGTGCCTTCACGCTCGACGGCGCCGGCGTCGATCTCGTTCCAGGCGACCAACAGGGTGGTGCGTAGGTTCGACATGTTCTTCGGTTGCAGGGTATTGCGCGTCAGCCCGACACCGTCCAAGGTATCTTCGATCAGAATGCCCTCTTGGAAGGATATGGGTTGACGACCCACCGAGAAACCGATGTCCGTGGAGCCGAAATCCCGACGATCTAGATTAGGAAAAATCTCGCCGAAATCGCCTTCGAAGAACAGGCTTTCGAGATTGGCGTCGAGCTCGTCTTGAAACTCCCCTTCGAGGGCCGGATCCGGATTCTCGAAGAAATAGCTGGTGAAGCGCCCGTCCTTATCGAGGGTTCTCAAACCGACCACCAAACGCTCGCTGCCCGAAAGCTGCAAATTGAAGAAGAGGTCCAGGCGGTTGGCCCATTCGGTGACCCGACGATCCGAGGACGAGCTGCCCAGGCCGTCGTCGAAGGTCTGCAGCGCGGTGCGAAAGTTACCGAAGAGAAGTAGGGAAGGCTGCCAGACGGCGCCGGTGGGTAGTCGGATACCCGGCCGCAGGGTGCCGGTGCCGAGAAACGGCTCGCCAAGCTCCAACAGGGGTTTGGGCCGCTGCGGGAAACCCTCGAGCTGTAGCACCGTCTTTTCATCGCTCAAGCGACTGCTGCCATGCCCGTCGCCCGAGCCGTGGCCGTCACCCGATGCACCGTCATGCCCGTCGCCGTGCTTTTCCCCGTCAGCCGCCTCGGCGTCCCCTTGTTGGGGCTCATCTGTCGCAGGGCCGGAGGAGGCCGTCGCCACGCCGCTCATCCCGAGAGCCAAGACAAGGGAGCCGAGCACCACCATCTGAAGGGTCGGTCTGCGACACTTTCGTTTGGCCTTGTGGATTCGCTCCTCTGTCGAGCAAAGAGACATCAGCGTGCTCCTCCAGCTGGCAACTTGGCTTCGTCGGTTGCAGCTTCCCCGGGCCCATGATCGACGGTCGAGGTCGAAGAGGTTCTCTCCGCTGCCGGTTGGGCCATCGCACGGGAGACGGTCTCCCCACCCTGATCTTCCCCGCTCTGGACTTCCCCCAGCCCTAAGTCCATATGGGTTTGCCACAGCACCAAGTGCCCATCGACCACTCGCTTGGCGATTTCCTGGGCGCTCATGAAGTAGTCAAAACCCACCCCTTGAATAGCGTCGATAAGATTCACCGGAATCATGCCGGCAATGATCTCCAGGTCGGCGCGGTAAGGCCCTTTACCGGTCAACGCCTCCGGCTCGACGACGTATTTGCCCCAACGGCTGCCCCCAGGCTCGATGTTCTGCTTGTGCTTGCGGGCTCCGGCGGGACGCCCGGTGAGCACCGTGGAGGATGTCGAGGGCCGCAGGAAGGGAAGAGGATCCGGCGAGTAATTGACCGCCAAGACTTGCTCGCGCTCACCGCCGCGCACCATGCGGGTAATGAACTTGGATTGCAGGCTGAGCAAGAACTTGTCGCGGGGTAGCTCGCCGTTGTGCACATAGAGGGAGTGGAGGTCGCGCACATCGCCGTTGGGGTCCAGGTCTCCGGACTTGAAGACCACCGTCCCTTCACGATCCCGCACCGTGACCCGCAGAAACACCAGGCGCTCGGCGTCGAAGCCGGTCGGCACGCCATGGCCCGTGGTGCCGTTCTTGACCTCGACCCGGAAAACGATGCCCTTGCGACGGTCGGCTCGCACGACCTCGACATCGCCAAACTGGTAACCCGCCGCCAAGACCCGCTTGCGGGCCGTATTGGCCTCTTCCAGCAGTGCGAGGTTGTCGTTCAGGATATCCCGTGCGTCGTAGCGGTCGTCGATGGCCCGCCAGCGTTCCGGGAACTCGAGCTCGTCAGGCCGATCTTCTTCAAAGGCATCGGTGCCCCAGCCGGCTTGCCAGTCGAAGCTCAGCCACTCACGGATCGTCGCTAGCTCGCTGGCCGCCGTGTTGTGGGGGAAGATTCCAGGATGCACAACTGAGTAGTCGGGGCCGATGAACATGTGGTCGGTGCGTTTGCGCGGTTGCGTCTCCAGGCCACCGATCACCGCCGCAGGCTCCTCTCGATAGCCGGAGGCCACCCCGGGCTCTTTGCCCATATGACAATCCTGGCAAGACACACCCTCTGCGGCGGCGGGCGAATTCTTGAATTCGGAGAATGCCTCTTCGAGCCGGAAGCCATTGACCAGGTTGACGTCGTGACAGGTGCCGCAAAACCCCGAGGTGGTGAGCTGGAAGAAGGGCTCGGCTCGGGTATGGATGGCGCGCCCACCTTTGCCCCGCTGGGTATTGACCCGATAGTCGCCGCTGTCGATGACCCGCGCCAACTCCTCGTTGCCACTCGGGCCGAAGACCGGCTCGAACAAATCCCCCTCGACGATGGCCAGACGGCCGCTCAGCTTGCCATAGGCATTGTTGACACGATGGCAAACGATGCAAGTGACCCCTTCTCGCGACGTCGGGTGCCGATCCATGTTGCTCATGAACTCGGGTTCGCCGAGATTCATGCCCACGGGTGTGTGGCAGCGGATGCAAAAGTCGCCGTTAGTGCCGTTGGTCAGCTTGAGGATGGTGCCGTGCATGGCATTGAACACCGGGCTCATCTGCGCATAGGAGTGGGGCGAAACGGACCATTCTCGGAAATGCGAAGGGTGGCACGTGGCACAGGTGGTCGCCGAAGGAAAACGATTCTCGAGGAAGAGCTTCTCGTGCTCCTCGTCGGCGCTGGCAGGCTGCTCTTGGGTGCCCTCAGGGACTGCCGCCGAACCCTCCGCCGTCACCACCAGAACAAGGCAGGTGACCGCCAGAGAAGCCACCAGCAGGCTGATGAGCAGTGCCCGGAGAGGGCGGGACGGCCTAGTGCCCGTGGCGATTCCGAGGCCGGATCGAGGGTCCTGGGGATAGTTCATTTTGGGCTCCTAGCCTCATCGTGATAAGCATGCCATGATGCCATGGGGAGTCGCCTTGATCAAGACGCCCATCGAAACTTCGCTATCCATGCTACGAACCCGCGAGCCCTTTTGTCCCAAGATTTATGACTCAGCCCAACAACACTTCGGCCAATGCATCCCTGCTGCAGCTCGTTCTCGAGCTGCAAAGCTTGGACAACGTACCGCGCACCGGCTACAACCTGCGCGGCATCGCTCATCCGGAAAGCGTCAGCGAGCACTCCTTCCACTTGATCTTTCTAGTTTGGTCACTGGCCCTGGAGCTTCCGGACATCGATCGCTTGAGGGCCCTCGAGCTCGCCTTGATCCACGATTTAGCAGAGGTGAGAACCGGAGATCTTCCCCGTACTGCCAGCCACTACTTGCCGTCGGGCGCCAAGGCGGCCTGCGAGTTGGCCGTGGCCGAAGATTTACTGGCCCCGATCGGCCGACGGGGCTGCGATCTGATGCGCGAGTATCAAGCCAAGGAGACCCCGGAGGCACGCTTCGTCTCCTGCTGCGACAAGCTACAGCTGTTGCTCAAGGTCACCATGTACGAACGCTGGGGCGCCGGTGGGCTCGCAGAATTCAGCGCTGCCCTCGACGATCTCTCCGACGGCGGTTTTCCCCCAGTCGCCCGCTTGATCGAAGATCTCAAGGCCTGGCGACACCGGCAAGGATGGGCAGCCACCGAGCCGCAAGAGGACTGACTAGGCCTCCTTTTTAGCGACAACCACCTCGTCTACCGCGATGCCTTGGCGAGCCAAAAGGCGGCCGAGCCGGTCGTAGAGATCATGTCCCACCAGGCTCTCGGCTGCCCCCAGCACGTCTTGGATCACCGTCCTCAGTGAACGGCTACCGCTCCAATGTTTGGCTGCCAAAGGCTCGAGGTCTTCACCGAAGGCTCGGGACAAGACAAGCAGGGCCAGGATGAGGTCGTCGAGGAAACCCGTCGGCCCCACCAAGACCTCCGGCAGCAGATCGATGGGCAGCACAAAATAGGCCAGGGTCGAGGCCAGCAGCGTGCGTGTCGACTTGGGGACGTCCTTGTCGAGGGCCATGCGAGCCAACAGAATGAAAATGTCCGGCACCAGGAGCAAGGCCTGGGCCATCGTCTCCCCCAAGCGACCGCCCCGCCGCTCGACGTAGGCGAGAATGCGGCTGCGCAAGCGATCGTAAAAGCTCAGCAGACCGGTGCTCGGCAACGCATCACCGTCTGTCGTCAATCGGTCGGCGGCGGCCGGCTCGAGGCCCAGCCCTGGTTCATCAATGGGTGTTTCGTTGTCCAATTCCGTTTCTCCTATGTGGTCGCCCGTCGCCCCATGGCCCCGGTCGTCTTGGTTTTCCCGTCTCGAGGCCCTCTGTCGTCCGCGGTGTTCTCTTGGTGAGCCCTATTGTAAGGCCAGGTTTTGGAAGGCCAGGTCTTGTAAGGCCAGGAGCCTCAACGGCACCCCATCAGAGTATAGACAATCCTGCGGCCAACAAGGACGCCACCAAGGTCGAGGTGAAATTGACCGCTTCGTTGTCGAGCAGACCTCGGCCCTCCAAAGTGGCTCCGAGCCAGCTATCGAGGAGATTGCCGACGATGGAGGCCAAGAGGACCCAGAACATCGCCGTCGCGCCGTAGAGCCCGACCACCCAGCCGAGGGTTGCAACGGCCCCACCTCCGAGCAAACCCGCCAGGCTACCGACCCACGTGATACCGCCATCGGTGCCCCGTGGCATCGGACGGCCGCTGGTGATCATCACCGGCTTGCCTCCCCACACTTGGCCGATCTCCGAGCTCAATGTGTCCGCCGTGGCGGCGGCAAAGGCGGCGACAAAGGCGACGCTCAAGGGTCCCGTAGCGGCGGTTGTGACGGCGAAAACCGCTAGCACGGCCGGCACCCCGGCATTGGCCAGGGCATTGCGGGCACCGCGTCGTCCGCCGGCCCCCTGGGCGATTCCCAACGCCTGCTTTTGGGTCGAGCCCAAACGTGTCGCCAGGCTTCCGAGCACGAAGAAGGCTCCGAACACCCACAGGCCGGGAAAGTACAGGCAGGCGGTGATGACGGTGGCCAGAGCACCTCCCACCACGGCTCCGGAGGCGTCGACCCAGCGCAGGCGATAGGCGATCAGTGAGACCACCGTCGCCACCAGCCCGCCGATCACCGCTTGGCCGCCCAGGGAAGCGCTGGAAGAAGCGACCCAGGCGTCGCCCTCCGACCATGCATCCCGGGACGCCAAAATGCCCCAAAGCAGCAGCGCAGCCAGGGGCGGAGCCGTCCAATTGTCGTCGAGGCCGAGGGGCAAGGATTCGATGGCGGCGGACAACCCCGCCGCCAACCCCGCCGCCAGCAACAGAAAGAGCGCGCATGGTGTCGAAACGTGCCCTCCGTTGATCCACTCCATCCACAGCAGCAGCACTGCCGCCCCGATCGTCCCGAAAAAGACATGGGACAGGCTTCCGAGCCAGGTCTTGTCTCGATTCCAAGGCAACGGCCGCCGACCGAGGGCGCTGCCGAGCACCGCCGCCATGCCGTCGCCGAAGGCCAAGATCGCCCAGGTGGCGGCCACCACTTCGAGACGATGAAAGAAGCAGAGGCTCAGAACCAGCAATACGAGGGGGTAGGCGGCGATGCCAGCGTCGGCCGCGCCGTCGGGATCGCGCCACAGATGGCGCTTGCCGAGACGGGGCAAGAGCCACAGGTTGAAAACACTGAGGGAAGCGGTCAGAAAGATCGCGAAGCGCGGGCCTAGAGCCAGGCTGAAGGCCAGCAGGCCAACCGCTATGTGGATGGTCTTGCGCAGCACCAGCCGACGATGGCCGGACGACTTCACGGCAAGCCCTTCACCGCCCACCCCCCGTCGTCCTCAGGGAAGCGCCCTACGACCGGGCAACCGCCTCATGCCGTGCTTCCTTGGGCATCGCGAATCTCTTGCCAGACTTCGCGCAGGGCTTGGTCCAAGTCCTGCTCGGGCTCCCAGCCCAGACTCCGCAGCCGTTGGTTGTCGGCCAGCAGCAAAGGGATATCGACGGGCCTGACACGGGATTCCTCGCGCTCCACCTTGGCATCGACCCCCGAGATGGCACGCAGCGAATCCAGGGCCTGCTCGATGGAATGGGCACGCCCCGAACCGAGGTTGTAGACGGTCGCCGGCTTTCCGGTCTCCAACAAAATGCGGTAAGCCCGCGCCGCATCGGCGACATGGACAAAATCGCGTCGTGGGCTCAAGTCACCTACCCGCAACACCGGCTCGCACTCGCCGCGCTCGATGGCCACCAGCTGGGAGGCGAAGGACGGCAATGCAAAGTGCTTGCCTTGCCCGACGCCCACCGAGTTGAAGGAACGCACGACGATGGCGGCGCGCTCCAGGGCGATGATCTCGGCACAGGCCTTGGTCATGGCATAGGGCGAACGGGGATTGACCGGCCGATCTTCACCGATCGGCTGCTCGCTCTCCGGCACCTGGCCGTAGACCTCCGAGCTGGAGGCGACGAGCATGCGTCGACCTTCAGCGGCCCGCAGCAAATTGCGCGTGCCAACGAAGTTCACCGCCATGTAGTCACCGGGGCGCTGCCACGACTCGCCCACATGGCTGAGGCCCGCCAAGTGGATCACCGCTTTCGGATCGCACTCGACGACCACCCGCGCCATATCCACCGGGTCCGTGATGTCGGCGTGCATCAGCTCGACACCCTCGACCCCGGCCTCGGTATCTGTCGAAGCGCCCCACACTTGATGTCCGGCCGACAACAGCTCCGCCGCCAGATGGCGACCCACAAAACCGGTGACACCGGTGATCAAGACACGCATTGTCATCCCCTGAGCTCAACGGCCGAAGCCGTCAGCCACGCTCCGGCTGCACACGATCGAACCAGTAGTCGACGATGTCCCGGAGGGTTTGATCAAAGGGGATCTTGGGTTCCCAACCGGTGTCGCGGTGGAACTTGGAGCAATCTCCGAGCAGGATCTCGACATCCGACGGGCGCATGCGTTCCGGATCGGGCTCGATGGTGACCTCCACCTCGGCCATCGCGATGAGACGATCCAGCAGCTCCCGGATGGTGATTCCGGTACCGCTGCAAATGTTGTAGACCTCACCGGGTTTGGCCTTGTTGACCGCCAGCCAATAGGCGCGGACGGTGTCGCGCACATCGGTGAAATCGCGTACCGCATCCAGATTGCCGACGCGAATCACCGGCTCGGCGAGGCCCGCCTTGATCCTTGCCAGCTGCTTGGCAAAGTTGGAAGTTACGAAGACATCGCCACGCCGCGGCCCGGTGTGGTTGAAACCGCGGGTGCGGATCGCCTTGATGCCATAGCTCTGGAAGTATTGGTAGCCGAGGTAGTCCTGACTGACCTTGGAGACGGCATAGGGCGACAGGGGACGCAGCGGATTGTCTTCGGTGATCGGTGTTTCGTCGGGATGGACGAGCCCATACTCCTCACTGGAGCAGGCGATCTGAATGACCGGATCGATTTCCAACCGGCGCACCGCCTCGAAGATGTTGATCTGGCCGCTGATGTTGGTCTCGAAGGTGGACACCGGAGCACTCCAGCTGGTGGGAACAAAACTCTGGGCCGCCAGGTGGAAAATGAAATCCGGACGCACTTTGGCCAGCACATTGTGCACCGAGTTGTAGTCGGCCATGTCCATCTCGAGAAAGGTCACTTGACCTTCGAGATGGGCGACGTTGTCCATCGGGCTGCGCCAGCGACGGGTGCCGAAGACTTCAACCTCGGGCTGATGCTCGAGCAGATACTCCGCCAGATGGGATCCGGCGAACCCGGTGATACCGGTGATGAGAGCTCTCATGAATGATCTCCTGAAAGATAGGCGGTCAACCCGGCGGACCAGGGTTCGACACCTCGGCCGACGATATTCTCGAAGGCCGTAACGTCGAGCACTGAATACGATGGTCGCCGGGCCGGGCGCGGAAATTCGGAAGTGGAGACGGGCGCCACCTCAGTTTTTATATTCAAGGTTCGGGCGATCTCAGTGGCAAAACCGTGCCAGGAAACCGCCTCTCGATTCTGGTAATGCTGCACGCCATAAGCCCGCGCCTCGGCCAAGTCGAGGATGGCACGGGCGAGAAATGGCGTGTAGGTGGGCCCACCCACCTGGTCGTCGACCACCTTCAACGGCTTGTCGCTGGTACGCAGCAGCCGAGCGATGGTGGCCACGAAGTTACCTCCTCCGGGGCCGAATAGCCAGCTGGTACGCAGGACGATGGAGCGGTCATAGTCCAGCGCCTGACGTTCGCCTTGCAACTTGCTTTCTCCGTAGACCGAGCGCGGCCCGACCTCGGCGTCGAGCCCGTAGGGCGCCGTCGCCTCACCGGTGAACACATAATCACTGGAAATGTGAACCAGCTCGGCGCCACAGTCGTCCGCCGCCGCCACCACATTGCCCACCGCCTGACCGTTGACCTGCATCGCCAACTCTTGCTGTGTCTCACAGGCATCCACTTGGGTGAAGGCGGCGCAGTTGACGATCAGCTGCGGGCGAAAGGCCCTGGCCCAATAAAGCAAGGCCGCCGGCTGACAAATATCCGCCTGACGGCTGCTCAGAGCCAATACGCCGGCCCCACGACGACGGCTGGCCGCCATCACCGCCCGACCCAACATGCCGGTGCCACCAAAGATCAGCGTCCGCATGGCAAACCTCAGAGGATCCCCACCTCAGAGCGATCTCCGAGCATGAAGCGATGGGCCTTGGGTTTACTCTCCGATTGGACGATCTTGACATTGCGCCCCACCAACGAATCGTCGATACGACCGTCGATGTCGCGAATCTCACTGCCCTCTAGGATGATGGAGTTCTCTATTTCGCAATTCACCAGGGTACAACCGGGCCCGATGGAGGAGTACGGTCCAACAAAGGCGTTCTCGAGCCGGGTTCCGGCGCCGATCACCGCCGGCCCCCGCACTCGGGTATTGATCAGCTCGACCCCTTCGGCGATCCCGACCCGTCCTTCGACATGGCTGTTGGTGCCCATGCGCAGCGGGCTGCGGGGAATGTCATAGGCCTCCAAGACGATGCGATTGGCTTCCAGCATGTCCTCCAGCTTGCCCGTATCTTTCCACCAACCCCTCACCTTGTGGGGGTGCACCTCGGCGCCGTGGTCGATGAGATCCTGGATGGCGTCAGTGATTTCCAACTCGCCGCGGGCGGAGGGTTTGATGCGGTGAACCGCTTCAAAGATCTTGCGGTCGAACATGTAAACACCGACCAGCGCCAGGTTGCTCTTCGGCTTGGCGGGTTTCTCTTGCAGCCTGCGGATGGTGTTGTCCTCGGCCAGCTCGGCAACCCCGAACTGCTCCGGGTTGGGCACCTCGGCGAGAAGGATCTGAGCGTTACAGCCAAGCTCCTGGAACTCCTCCACCAGGCTGGTGATGCCACCGGCGATGAGATTGTCCCCCAAATACATGACAAACGAGTCGCTGCCGATGAAGTCCTCGGCGATCATCACCGCGTGGGCCAAGCCGCGGGGTGCATCTTGCTCGATGTAGGTCACTTTGGCGCCGAACTTGGAGCCGTCCCCGACCGCCTCTCGAATCTCGTCCTTGGTATCGCCGACGATGATGCCGATCTCGGTGATGCCTGCGGCGACAATCGACTCGATGCCGAAGAAGAGCACCGGTTTGTTGGCCACTGGCACCAGCTGCTTGGCCGAGGTAAAGGTCAGCGGTCGCAGGCGAGTGCCCTTGCCGCCCGAAAGAATCAAGCCTTTCATGTCGTTCCCTTTGTTGCTGTCCCGTCGCCCGTCCGACCTCCCGAGGTCGGGTGCGGCGCTGAGGGCGCCGCCGTTCCCGGGCGAGTCTTAGAAGGATTCGTTCAGGTCCAGAAAGGTCCCCACGTTCTTGAGGGTCAGAGAGAAGCGCAGGTCCCGATCCTCGAAGTCGCTGCCGAAACTGGACTCCCGATACTCCAGCTGCCAGCCATAGCACTGTGATGTCCAATCGATGAAATAGCGTTGCTGCAGGATCTCGCCCTCTTCGATGTCGTAACTCACCTCGGCATCGAAATTGAGCCGCCGGGGAATGAGCCCCAATTTGGCGAAAAAGCGAACCTGGTCGCTGGTGGTTTCACCGTCTGAGGCATTCCAGTTGGTACGCCAGGTCAGGGCCAACTTGTGACGCCCCGGCAGAGCCGTCTTCTTGGGATCGCCACCAAACCACTTCTCACCGGTGAAGGACACGGATTGCAGATTGCTGAAGAAGGTGTTGTAGCGCACGTCGCTGCGAATCGAAGTGCGGCGGCTGGGGTTGAGCCGCAGGATGGCGGCCAGGGGCCCTTCCTGACTGCCGTCCGCCACGGTGCCCTGAAGTGGTTTGTCGTCGTCCAGGCTGTACCCCTGACGTAGCTCGAAGGAACCGATCTCGATCGCCCCACCCTCTTCTTCGTTACGGGGTTTGGCCACCAGGCGATTGATCAGTGACACGACATAGCCATTCGAGGGGGTCAAAGAGTCGATTTCGTCGAAACGAAAAATACGACCTTGCTCTTCGAACTCGTCGACGAAGCTATAGGTGACCCGCGGCTCGATGATGTGCTTGAGCTTGGAGTAGCGCCCTGCCCCCTTCTCGAAAATGCGCGAGAACACGGGCCCGATGACTTCCAGGCTGGCCTCGGGGATCACCCGGGTCTCCGCCTCACCGCCGAATTCGTTCTGCAGAACAGCGCCTTCCTCGTCCAGGGCCAGGGTGTCCGAGTAGTAGGTGGCCCGCCCACCGAGGTTGAGCTTGGCGGACAGCCAGGTCAAGCTGCTCAAGGGCACCGACAGCTGCGGCGCCACATGGGCGCGGCCATATTCGCTGTCGAGGAAGGTGTTGGGGTTGTCGACAATGACGTTCTCGCGCCGTACCGAGAAATAATGCAAGGCGCTGTTGAGACTGAAGTAGATCGGCGTCTGTCCGAGTCGGGTCGGTCGCACTCGATACTCGACTTCCGGCAGCTGCAAACGCTCGTCGACCAAACCCCCGGACAGGATGCGATCCCGCTTATCCACCAAGATGTTCAGCGACTGCTGGCCGAAATTGCCGGACAGGAAGGCGTTGGAGTAGATGAACGAACGGGTCTGAACATTGACGTTGCGCTCGTAGTCCTGCAGGTAGTCGAAATCCGAATAATCCTGAATCGACACCACGGCGCGGAAGTTCTCCCAAAGGTCCTCGGTCTTGTGGAAGAGCTCAAATTTCCAGCGGTCGTCGCCGGGTTGGCGACTCGGGTCAAGACGATTCGGATCGAAGACGTCCATGCCACCGACATTCTCGAAATAGGCGTCTTCAGGCTCGGTGATGAAGTAGGTCCGGAAGTAACCTTCCGACCTCTCGGAGGGCCGCCACCGGGTCTCGTTACCGACGCCGTAGAACCCTCCGGTGGAGGCGTCGAGGAAGAAGGTGGTGTCGGCGCCCCGCCCCAAAGTCTTGTAGTACGCCACGTCGAGACTGAAACCGCGGCGGTCGGAGTAGCCGGGTTTGGGCACCAAAAAGCCCGAGGTGCGCTCGGTGGTGGCGGGCCACAGGATGTAGGGCATGTAGAGCACCGGCAAGCGCTTGAACTTCAACCTCGCGTGGTGGATGCGGGCGTATTCGTCGATCGTCACCTTGGCATCCCGCAAGTGGATGCTCCACGAAGGCACCTCTTGCTCGCAGGAGGTGAAGATGCCGTCATTGATGGTGAAGGTGTCGGAGCTGATCTTGGCGATTTGCGAACCGGAGAAGTAGTAGTCGGGATCGACGTAGGCGGTGGCTTGGGTCACCTTGCCGGTCTGCGTCGTCAAGTCGTATTCCAAGGTCTCGCCGCTCAGGCGCTGCGGCCCTTCGTCGAGAATGACATCGCCCTCCGCCGTCAAGAGATTGGTCGGAATATCGACGCGGGCCCGCTGCGCCGACAGCACCATGTCCCGATAGCGCAGCTCGACGCCGTCGGTGGCCAACAGGAATTGACCCTCCCGCAGCTCGATGTTGCCCGCCGATCCGGTGACCCGACCGCCACCCCGCTCGTCGCGCAATCGCACATCGAAGGTGATGCGGTCGGCCCCCTCCGAGGCCTCTTCCGGGCCCCCCTGGCCCAGGTCCGCCGACGGCGGAGAGTCCTGAGCTAGGAGGGGGGCGACCACGGCGGCCAAGGAGATCAAAAAGAGAGTCAGCAGAGCGCGTTTCATCGCATCCTCGAACAAATCTTCACGGGTTTGGTGTCAGCGATTCCGAGGCCCCGATACTACCTCTACCGCCGTAGCTTTCCCAGCCCGACGTGGAGATCAGGACAAGCGCTCGACGATGACGGCGGTCGCTTCGCCACCGCCTAGACAAATGCCGGCGCAGCCGAAACGACCACCACGGGCCTCCAGGGCATGCAGCAGGGTGACGATGATGCGCGCCCCGGACGCTCCGATGGGGTGGCCGAGGGCGACGGCACCGCCGTGCACATTGACCTTGTCGGCGTCGAGCTCGAGGTCGCGAATGGCCGCCAGCGTGACGACGGCAAACGCCTCGTTGATCTCGAACAGGTCGATGTCGGCAAGGCTCAGGCCCGCCCGTTCAATGGCTTGGCGCATGGCCGTCACCGGAGCGGTGGTGAACCATTCCGGGGCATGGGCAAAGGTGGACTGGCTGAGCAGCCGGGCGATCGGCTTACGGCCGATGGCGGCGGCGTGCTCGGCGGTGGTGAGCACCAAGGCGGCGGCGCCATCGTTGATCGTCGACGCATTGGCGGCGGTGACGGTGCCGTCCTTTTGAAAGACCGGGCGCAGCGTCTTCATCTTTTCGAAATTGGCCCGTGAGGGCTCTTCGTCGTGCTCCACCATCACCGGCTCACCGCGGCGCTGCGGCACCGCAACGGGCACGATTTCGTGGCTCAGGCGACCATCTTTAGTCGCCTGCTGCGCCTTCTCGTAGCTGGCGATGGTGAAAGCGTCCTGCTCTTCGCGGCTGAATTCATAGGACTTGGCACAGAGCTCGGCGCAGTTGCCCATGTGGGTGTCGCCATAGGCGTCCCACAGACCGTCATGGATCATCGAATCGATGAGCTTGCCGTGCCCGAGGCGCAGGCCGTCGCGCACGCCGGGGGCGAGATAGGGCGCCTGGCTCATGTTCTCCATGCCGCCGGCCGCCACCAGGTTGAAATCACCGCAGCGCAAGTCGTTGGCGGCGCTCATCACGGCGCGCATGCCGGAGCCGCAGACCTTGTTGAGGGTGACCGCACCGGTGGAGGTGGGGCAGCCGGCGGCCAGGGTGGCTTGACGGGCCGGCGCCTGTCCGAGGCCGGCGGGCAGCACACACCCCATGTAGACTTGCTCGAGATCGGCGGCCTCGACACCGGCTTTCTCGAAGGCACCGGCCAGGGCCTTGGCGCCAAGCTCAGGGGCGCGCAGGCTCGATAGGGACCCCTGGAACGATCCGATGGGCGTACGGGCAGCGCTCAGAATAACGATTTCTCGCATAAGATCAGATCTCCTAGTCTCGGAAACGGCGCCGCGGAGCGCCGGTAGTGTTCAGGAAGGTTCGGCGATCGCCGAAGGACCGACATGTTAGCAAACTTCAGCCCGGAGAGCCGACGCCGACCACCAAGAGGGCGCCGCTCCAGGCAATGGAGATGTAGATTGCGTACCCTGGGAATCGACTTTGGTGAACGCCGCATCGGCCTTGCAATCTCAGACCCGCAGGGGCGCCTGGCGGTGCCCCTGGCGGCGATCGAGCGCCAGACGGACCGCCGAGCCGCCTACCGCATCGCCGACCTCGTACAGAGCGAAGCCGTCGAAGCGCTGGTCCTCGGAGAACCCAAGGATCTCCAAGGCCGTAGCGGCGCCGCCGTCGAGCGGGTGCACCGGTTTGGGCGACGATTGGCCCGCATCACCGGCCTGCCGGTGCGCTGGATCGACGAGGCCTTGACCACCGTCGAGGCAACGGAGCGCTTGCGAGATGCCGGGCTGGACCGCCGGGATGCCCCGGAACGGCGCGACTCCGTGGCGGCACAGATCATCTTGCAGGAAGCCCTGGATCGCCGAGCCGCCTTGGTCAGTGGAGACTTGCCATGAAGGGGTGCTGGCGCTGGTTATGGCGCCTCGCCCTGGTGCTCATCGGGCTCGCCGTCGCCGCGGCGGGCCTTGGGGGTTACTACGCCTGGCAGAAGCTCAACGAGCCTTACCGAGGATACGAAGGGGAGCGCCTGCTGAGCTTTCCCTCCGGTACTTCAGCCTCGACGATCCTTCAACAACTGGCCGACAACGGCGTCATCCAAGAGCCCCAACTAGCCCGCGCCTACCTGGTTTACTACCTCGACGATCCACCGCTTCAAGCGGGGGAGTACCGTTTCTCCGAGGCCCTCTCTACGCCACAGGTGCTCGACCTCCTGGTACGTGGTCTGGTGGTCACCTATCCACTGACCTTGATCGAAGGCTTGACCTTGGAAGAGGCCGCCGACGCCATCGCAGCAGCCGGCTTTGGCGACGCCGAGATCTTGAAGCTAGAAATGCGCCGTGGAGATCTGGTCTCGGACCTCGACCCGCAAGCCGACGACCTGGAAGGTTATCTCTATCCGGACACCTACCGTTTCGCCTCCGGCGCCACGGAGAGCGACATCGTCGCCGCCCTGGTGCGCAATTTCCGGCAGCGCTTTCGCCGCGACGTCGAACCCTTCCTCAGCGACTACGACGGTACGGTGCGTGAGCTGGTCAGCCTCGCCAGCATCATCGAAAAAGAGGCCCTGCTCGACGACGAACGGGCCATTATTTCCAGCGTCTACAACAATCGCCTGCGCATCGGTATGGCCTTGTATGCGGATCCAACGGTGATCTTCGCGATCAAGAAGCAAGGGACTTGGGACGGCAATCTACGGCGTCCCGACCTGAAGCTGGATTCGCCCTACAACACCTACCTGTACCCGGGGCTGCCGCCGGGTCCCATCTGCTCCCCGGGGGTGGCCAGTATGGTTGCCGCCGCCAACCCCGCAGACACCAAGTTTTTGTATTTCGTCAGCCGCAACGACGGCAGCCATGTTTTCGCCAAGTCCTTGAGCGAGCACAACCAGAACGTGTACGTCTGGCAGAAGCAGTATTGGCGGCGCAAGTGGGCCGAGGAAAAGAACCAGTGAGCCAACTCACCAGCCCAAAAAGTCTGGCTTTCTCTTCATGGCCGCTCGGCGGGTTCGCCCATCCTTGTAAAAATCCTGGTATAAATTGAGATTAAAGCTAGAATCATGGATTCTTAGAGTCGAATCGATCTGCTGCCAGGGATAGCCAGAGTGGGATAGAGCGTTGCAGCATCTTCTGGGGGAATCCCAAGGGGGTCCTACCGCCGCTCTTGGGATTTTGAGCCAGAGATCCACCGAGTCGGCGGATCGCCAGCGGGCGAGTCGCCAGGACAGAACGTCGCCAAGACGACAGTGGCAAAGACGGAGTCGCAATGAATACGCGGGAACAATTCGGCAAGTACCTCCTCCTCAAGAAGCTAACAGAAGACCCCCTCGGGGAAACGTTCCGCGCCGGAATGCTGGGCGAGGGCGGCATGGAGCGCGTCGTCCTACTGAGGATCTTCAACGGTCAAGGGGTCGATGGGCCTCGTCTATGGCAGGCCACCCAGAAGCGCCAGGGGCTGCAAGATCTCTTGCGTAGCCCCACCTTGGGCGAAGGCGTGGCGATGGGGGAGATCGAAGGCCTTCCCTATGTGGCCTACGACTACGTCTCCGGCAAAAACGCCGCAACCCTGCTCGAGCAAGCCGCCAAGCAACAGAATTACGTGCCGGCGGAGCACGCCTTATTGATCACCGAACGGGTGGCCCTCGGTCTCGCCGCCGCCGCCGAGTGTAGGCACCAGGGCGAACGCGTCACCCATGGCTTCGTCTGCCCCCACCTGGTGATGATCTCGAACGAGGGCGAAACACGACTCCTCGGCTTCGAGATCTCCCAAGGACTGCGGGGCTTTGCCGCCAACCCCGTCATCCGCCAGCATTTTGGGCGCTACTTGGCGCCCGAAGCTTTGGCCGGTGGCCCCGGACATCCGGCCGACGACATCTACTCCCTCGGCGTGCTCATGCTGGAGCTACTCACCGGACGGCCCCTGCCTCCCCCCGGCGCAGACGGCTTCCACTCGGTCATCGACCGCGCCGTGGTGGCGACCGAAGACGGCCCTATTCCGGACGAGCTGCGCAACCTGCTCAAGCGCTCCTTGGTGCCCAGGGAGCAGCGTATCGCCGATGCCGCGACCTGGCACAAGACGCTCAACAGCTGGATGTTCGAAGGCCAGTACAACCCGACGACCTTCAACCTCGCCTTCTTCATGCACAACCTCTTCCGCCAGGACATCGAAATCGAGAGTCAAGAGATCGAGGCGGAAAAGACCTTACCTCTGCCCGTTCAGAAACCGACGCCAGCCGCACCGCCGACGCCCGCGGTCGCCCCCGTGACCCTCGGCGAGGGTACGGGAACCGGCGTCATTCAGCCCGGTCCCGACGAGAAGACCGAGAACTTCATCCCCGAGTACGCCAAAGAAGACAAGAAGTCCAAGACCGGTCTGTTTGTCGGCTTGGCTGCCGCGCTGGCTGGCATCGCCGTCGCCGCCTTCTTCCTGATGGGCGGCGACAAAGAGGGCGATGCGGCAGCCCAAGCGGCGGCCCAACCGCCCCCTGCCGTGGTCGAGCCGGAAGACACGGGGCCGTCGGAAGAGGAGTTGAGGGCAGAAATGATCAAGGCGCAAATCGCCGAGATGGTCGGCAAGCAAGCCAGCGAGATGGAGGAGGAGCTGCGCAAGGACTACGATCGCCAGATCGAGGACCTCAACAAGCAGCTGGCTTCACAGGAAGAGGCCGCCGCCAAGAGACGCCAAGAGGAGGCGGACCGAAAGGCCGCGGCCGAGGAAGAGACGCGCCTGCTGGCAGAGCAACAGGCCGCCGACGAAGCGGCCAAGATCGCCGCGGAGGAGAAACGGAAGAAGGCGGCCGAGGAAGAAGCGGCCGCCGCCGTCGCCGCCAAGGAAGCCGCCAAGAAGAAAGAAGAAGAGGCCGTCGCTGCACCTGCCGTCGCACCACCGCCCAAGGCCGCCGCGCCGGCGGTTCGCCGCGGCGATCTGGTGGAGATGGGACCGGGTGTGGTGGTGCCAGAGTTGCTACGCCGTCCGACACCCCGCTTCCCCGAGATGGCACGACGCCTCAACAAGAAGGAGGCGAGGGTTTTCGTCCGGGTCTTGATCGACGAGAACGGCAAGGTCATCAAAGCGGAGACCACGGGTAAGAAGATCGGCTACGGTTTCGAGGACGAGGCCCTGTCGGCGGCTCGCAAGTCGATCTACAAACCTGCCACCAAGGACGGCGTGCCGGTCAAGTTCTGGCACACCATCGTCATGCAGTTCAAGCGGGCTTGATCGCCTTCACCCCCGCACGCAAAAAAGGCCCGGCATGTCGCCGGGCCTTTTTTTGTGCCTTGCTGGGCAAACGGATTAGATATCCGCCGCCTTGAGGCTCGCCGTCAAATCGGCAATCACGGGTTTCATCACCTTGTCGAACATGCGTTGGTCGTCGACCCCACCGCCGACACCAAAAACGCGCACCTTGGAGCTGCCTTCTGCCGCACTGGCCTCATCGGCCCAGACGATCTCGCCGGTTTCCGTGTCGATGAGGCGAGCGTTCATCGACGCCACGAACTTCTTTTTCTTCACCGAGACGCCAAAACCGCTACCGCCCTTCGATGTGGTGCCGTACTCGGTGACCGCGCCGGTGAGGAAATACTCGACACCCAGCAACTTACCGGCTCGCACCGCGGTTGCAGGGTCGATGTCGCCGGAGAGAGACAGGTTCTTCTCGCGCATGAGGGCAGCCAGTTGCTCGCGGTCGATGACGCGAAACTTGCCGCTTTTCACCAATTCGGTCACGAAGACGTCTTGGGCAGCCTCCGCACCGCCGTGGTACCAGTATTGGTTATCGGCCTTGTTCTTGAACTCTAGGACGGCGATGCGCGGCTTGTCGCTGGCGCCCATGGCGGCGCCGGGCAACAAGGCCAAGGCAAAAATTACCAACATCATCAAAGCAAACGTACGTTTCATGGTTCTCCTCCTTCGGTGGATGTGGGAAGCGGATTCAGCCGTGAAGCTTCTTAGAATTAAAATAGATAGCCCCCGCAGGGGACCTCATCATGCCAGGTCTTATCCTGGGAAACAAAGATGCATACATGCCCACGGGGGAAATTTTAGCCGATTCGCCTCGGGGTCGCGGCTCCTGTCAGATCTTCTGCTCAGCGTCGACGCCCCCGGGGACGTTTGGGAGAGGCCTCTTCTTGAGGGACCTGTTCTTGGGCATCAACCACGCAAATGGCTGTCATATTGACGATATCCGTCACCTCGACGCCCCGCTGCAGGACATGCACCGGTTTACCCATGCCCAAGAGGACGGGCCCAATCGCCTCGACATCCGCCAGGCGCCAGAGAAGCTTATAGGCGATATTGGCGGATTGCAGCTCAGGGAAAATGAGCACGTTGGCCGGTTCTTGCAGCCGGCTCCACGGATAGCTCTCTTCGAGAACCGACTGCAAAACGGCCGTATCCGCCTGCATCTCACCGTCGACCATCAGGCTCGGATCTGCTGCCACGACAAGCTCCGTGGCTCGCTTGACCTTGAGAGCCACGGGATGCGGGTTGGAGCCGAAGTTGGAAAACGACAACATGGCGACCCGGGGCTCGATATCGAAACGCCGGGCGAAGCTCGCCGTCAGAAGAGCAATGTCCGCCAATTGCTCGGCATCGGGATCGATGTTCACCGTCGTATCGGCGAGGAAAAAGATGCGCTCCTTGAAGATTAGGATGTAGGCACCGGAAACGCGATTGACCCCTTCCCGCAAACCCACAATCTGAAGGGCCGGCCGAATCGTCTCGGCGTAGTCTTGGGTCAAACCCGAAATCAGCCCATCGGCATCTCCGAGCTCGACCATCATGGCGCCGAAATAGTTCCGCGATCGCATGAGCTTCTGGGCGTCCTCCAGCGTAACCCCGTCCCGCTGACGGCGGCGATGGAGCTCGAGGGCATAGCGATCGAAGTCCGGCGATGTCTCGTTGTGGATGACGGTGATGTGGTCTTCGGAAAGGTCTAGAGCCCGCAACTTCTCCTCGATCATCTCGCGGCGCGCCAAGAGCACCGGATGGGCGATGCCTCGATCCACCAAAATCTTGGCGGTCCGCAAGATCTTGTCGTGCTCGCCCTCCGGAAAGACAACCCTCTTGGGGTCGCGTTTGGCGCGATCGATGACGTTGTGCATCAGCTCGCGGCTTCGGGAGATCAAGGTTTCTAGGCGCCTTTCGTAGGCTTTGAAGTCCTTGATCGGCGTCCGCGCTACGCCGCTGTCCATGGCCGCCTTGGCGACGGCCGGCGCGACGCTCAACAGGACCCGATAGTCGAAGGGCTTGGGGATCAAGTATTCGGAGCCGAAACGCAGCCCTTCCAAGCCGTAGGCCTTGAGCACTGAGTCGGGAACGTCTTCCTTGGCCAGGTTGGCTAAAGCCTCGACGGCCGCCAGCTTCATCTCGTCGTTGATATCGGTGGCTCGCACGTCGAGGGCGCCGCGAAAGATGAAGGGAAACCCCAGGACATTGTTCACCTGATTGGGGTAGTCGCTCCTGCCGGTCGCCATGACGGCGTCCTTGCGGGCTGTCTTGGCATCCTCGTAGGAGATCTCGGGATCGGGGTTGGCCATGGCGAAGACGATCGGCTGACGGGCCATCGAAGCCACCATCTCAGGCTTGACCAAACCACCGGCGGACAGCCCGATGAGCACATCGGCGCCCTTCATGGCCTCAGCGAGGGTCCTCGCTTTGGTCTTTGCCGCATACCTCCGCTTGAGCTCGTCCATGCGCTCTTCGCGCCCCTGATAGATGACCCCCTTGCTATCGCAGAAAATGACGTTCTCCTGCCGCACTCCGAGCTTCTTGTAGAGCTCGAAGCACGAGATGGCCGCCGCCCCGGCGCCGGAAATTACCATCTTGATCTTGTGGATCTTCTTGCCGGTCACCTCGAGGGCGTTGAGCAACGCGGCGGCGGAAATAATCGCGGTGCCATGCTGGTCGTCATGAAAGACCGGAATCTTCATGCTCTCTTTGAGACGACGCTCGATTTCAAAACACTCTGGAGAACGGATATCCTCCAGATTGATGCCGCCGAAAGTCGGCTCGAGGACCTGCACGGTGCGAATGAATTCGTCGACATCCTTGGTATCCACCTCGAGATCGAAGACATCGATATCGGCAAATCGTTTGAAGAGGACGGCCTTGCCCTCCATCACCGGTTTACTGGCCAGGGGTCCGATATCCCCAAGGCCCAGGACGGCGGTTCCGTTGGTAATCACCGCCACCAGGTTGCCACGGGCGGTGTATTCGTAGGCGTTCAGCGGATCTCGTTCGATTTCGAGACAAGGCTTGGCGACCCCGGGTGTGTAGGCGAGGGATAAATCCCGCTGGGTCGCCGTCGGCTTCGTCGGAACGACCTGCAGCTTTCCCTTGCGACCCTTGGAGTGGTAATCGAGGGCTTCTTGATCTGTTGTTCGGCTCATAGAGAGTAGTGTACATCGACGGGGGCTGAAGCCGCTCGCCAGGGTCCCGTCAACCGCCCCACGACCGCGTCAAGAACGAGGTCCCTGACACGCCCGAGAACGAGAAGTTGGAGAGGTCCATGATCGTGGCAAACATCAAAAGTCCTTGCGGGGAAAAGCGGCTGCAAATGATCACCCAGAACGACCACGCCCATTTCGCCGCAGAATTGCTCAAACTTTGGAGCTGCGATGGGCTCAGGGACCATCCTAGACGCGACAGTCTGTTGTTTGCCGCCCGCCAGCATGACAGCGGCTGGCTCGAGACCGACGCCGCACCGCCCTGTGACGCCGCTGGGCGGCCCCATGATTTCCTGTCGATTCCATTGGCCCTGCGGCAAGAGATCTGGCATCGCTGCACGACCCGCTATGCCGATCGTGATCCCTATGCCAATCTGCTGATCGTCGAGCACGCACTGCATTTGCATCGCACTCGGGCCGATGATCCCCAATGGGCTGAGCTCCTGGCCCATTGGCATCAGCTCCGGCTGGAGCTCCAGGAACAGACGGCCATCGACGATGAGGCATTGGCCGACGATTACCGCTGGATCGATTTGACCGACCATCTCTCCCTAGTGGTCTGCAACCGCTGGACCCAGCCCATCGACGAGCGAGGATATCGGGCTCGCTTCGTGGGACATGCCCTGCAGTTGGAACCCTTCCCCTTGGTGGGACAGACGACCTTTCGAGTGCCCTACCGTGAGATCGCCGACCGCTCCTACGCAGGGGTCGTCGACCTCGGCGGCGAATTGGCCATGGCCAGGTGGCAAGAGCTCGAAATCCAGGTCGCCCCCTGGCTAGAGATATAATCCCCAGCTTGCACCTCAGAAGGCCGCCGGGGCGGCCGCCAACGATTTTGCACCTAGGAGAGCCATGAGCTCCAATGATGACTGGCTGAGTCGACAACAGCGGATGGTCAAATGTCCGAAGCACGGCCTGCACTTCGATCCGAAGATGTCGACCGGCTGTATGCGTTGCCTCAAAGAACGAGCCAAGATTCGTCCCAAACGACGGCCCCAGCCGCTCATCATCCTGGTCTGCGTGCTGGGCATCACCATCGCTCTTTTTCGCATGTTCGGACCCGACTTGGGGCCGCAGGAAGAGCGCCTCGAAGGTCTCACCGTCAGCGATTCGTCGGCTGAGCGGACTCTGGAGCCAGAACCCTATCGCCAGAACATCGAGTCCTTTGAAGCCGCCCTATTCGACTCTGAAACCACCAAGACCTCCGACCTCGAAGTGGCCCGAGAGCGCATCCGTTCCGCCGCCGGCCTGTTCAGCGAGGCACTGCAACAGGCAGACGCGGACGTCATCGCAGCGAGGGAAGTCGCGGCGCTGGTGGACGGCTTGGACAACAGCGCCTGGACCTTCGTGGATCTGGAAAAGCTGCGGGATCAGTGGCTGCGCATTCGGCGGCGTCACTTTGACGACGCCGACTGGTACCACAGCCCCGCAACGTCGCGGCGCTCGGTTGGCGCCACCCAGCGAGCCTCGCTAGCCGAGTACCGAGATATTGCCGACGAGCTCGCATCCCTGCTGCGCCAAGGCTCTTCGGAGGTCAGCGGCATGTCCAGCGAGGCGAACGAACGGGCAGCAAGCTGGCGGGACTTCGCCGACGACTTGAACACCCGTCTTCGGGACATCGCGGCCCGTCAACCCAGTCGACCCCGGGCGGATTCCGATAGCCTCTTGTTGGTCGCTTTCCAGAATCTGGAGCGCGCCTTCAATTCAGCGCGCTCCTTGGGGGCGTCAAAGACCCCGCCGCCGGACGCGTCGCGCTTCGACGAAGCCTTGAGGGTTGCCGAGGACGCGGTTCAGGGTTTCGAAGACGCGATGTGAAGACGCGATGGGAGGAGCCTGAAGGCAAAAAGGCGGCGTCCACGGAAGGTGGCCGCCGCCTGCACTTCGACACGGCTCAGCGGGGTGAGAGCTCGAGATCGATGGAAATCCGATCGCCGGCCGGAATCTGCACCGGCACCTGTTGCGTGTCATAGCCGGGACGCACTGCTTCCAGCATGTGATCCCCCGGCTCGACGATCAGGCCAGCGCTGAGCTGGCTGAGCTCGGCAGCGGTGCCCAAGAAGTGGCCGTCCAGGTAGACCGCTGCGTCGCCAGGGGTGATGCTCAGCAACAGACGCCCTACAGCTTGCTCAGCGACGGGGCCCGTCTGCTGCTGGACCTCGACGCGTCCACCCTGCCGCTCGTTGTCGGGCCGCCGGGCGGCTGCCGCTCGCCGCTCCTCGTTGCGGCGAAGTCGCTCTTCCCGACGCGCCGTCGATTTTGCGTAGAGATCCTCCGGCTTGACCGCCGTGCCGGGCACCATGCGATCGGAGACATCCAAGACGACCCCGGGGTACACCGTGTACTGCCGAGAGATCGTCTCGTAGCCTTCTTTATAAATCACTACGTCGTAGGTTCCCTTCTCGAGCCACAAGTAGGAGGGGAACCCATCGTACTGATCCGCCACTCCGACGAGGTTCCCGTCGACAAAAACCTGAGCCTTTTCTGGGCTCACGTCGAGATCGAGGGCACCCATCTCATCCCTATAGCCCCCGCCGTAGTAGCCCCCGCCGTAATAGCCTCCATAAGTCACACTGACGTGGGGCCGGTGATAGTAGATGTAACCGAAGGGTCCGTAGTAGTAGTACGGCGAGCCGTAGCTATAGCCGTACCCGTAATGGCCGCATCCGGAGTAGTGGTAGTGACGACTATGCCCGCCATAGCCATAACCCGTGCGGTATCGTTGGCCGGAGCTGTAGCCGGGCGTTCCCTGGCGGCGGGTACCCCTGGCGGTGTCGTACTCGGCTGCCTCCGGCTTCCTGGCCGTCCGCTGCCGGCGCACATCACCCCGACGGGACGGTCTGTTGTTGTCGTTCGAGCGAACCCGCGGTTTGGCGGCGGGCTGTGCATTTCTGGCTTGGCCACCGCCCGAGGACGCACGGGAGCCGCTCGCGCTGCTGCTGCCCGTCGAGGCACTGCTGCCCGTCGAGGCACCGCTGCTCGAGCTGGTCTGGCTCCTAGTCGGCGTATCGGCCAGCAGCGCAGGAGCCAGCAAGATCAAACCGCCGAATAATAGGATGCTCACCAGCTGTCGACGTCTTCTACTCAAGGCTTCTTGGTTCTTCATTCTTTCCCTCCTGTTCCTGGACTCTCTCTCTCCATCCCCGGTGTAAGCCTCGGATGTAATAGAAACGAAGGACATCTTCCCAAAGCTTCGGTGTCCTCAGGGGTGTGAACTGCAAGATCCCTGCCAGCGCTTCGAGGGTTTTCTGGCGCCGACGCCCGGGAAGGGGCGGCGGGCCCTCGGGGCCAAGGCCGACAAACGGAGCCAGCTCAGGGTGCAGCTTGAAGAAGACAACTCCCGAGTAGCCCACCTTCTCTTGCCGCTCACAGAATCGACGCAAAGTGGTCGGATGATCGTGAGAAACCGTCGCCCGGGCTTCGTAGATCATACGCAAGCCCTTTGTTTTCAAACGATAGCTGAGCTCGATATCTTCCCATGCCGGATATGGAAAGGCGAGGTTGAAGGGGTCCTGCAAGAGAACGCGACGGGGCAAGGAGATGTTGGAGGTGTAGAAGAAGTTGAACGGCACATCGCTGGGATCGTCGATCAGCGCATAACCAAATTGCAGCCCGTAGTCGTTGATGTAGTGCAGAAACGGGTTCACTCGCATGCGCGGATGCCAGCCGGTATAGCCCAAAACCGCCAATAGATCATCTTCTCCGTTGGCGTCATGGGCCTCGGCGTGGGCCGCCAACCATCCAGCTGAAGGGACGGTATCGTCCCCGAGAAAGGCCACCCGCTCCCCACTGGCCATCTCGACACCCCGGTTGCGCGCCGCCGCGGGCCCTTCGTTGGGGCGGCTCTCCCATCGGTGCGACACCTTCCAGCGGCGCTGTCGTAACCACTCTGCCGTTCCGTCGGTGGAGCCGTCGTCGATGACGATGACTTCGAGCTCCGGGGCATTCTGCTGCTCTTCGAGGGCAGAAAGTACCTCCGGCAAGACCTCCAGACGGTTAAATGTCGGCACAATGATCGAAAATGTGGCCAAAATCCGCTTCCTTCTTGAATAAGCTGCCATTTCCTGCGTATAGCATAGTGTGGACACCCAAATGATGCTCACCGAACCTGTCGTATCAACCGCTTCGCCAATGGATTTCGAGCTTGAGCTTGTGCTCCGAGCCCGCAAGGGCGACATATGCGCCCAAGACGAGCTAGCTCGCATTCACCGGCGCCCGATGTTTCTGCTGGCACTTCAGCTGCTGGGGAATCATGAGGACGCCATGGATGTCGTTCAAGATTCGCTGCTGCGGTTTTTCACCTCGCTTCACCGTTTCGATCCCGGTCGGCCCGTACGACCGTGGCTCTATCGCATCGTGCGCAATCGAGTCGTCGACCTGTTCCGGCGCCGTAAGGTTCGCCGCCATGAATCCCTCGACGCCAAGGACGAAGACGGCCGGCCCCGCTTTGAGCTGCGCGACCACAGTGTCGACCTCGAGGCCGATGCCCTTTCTGCCCAGTTGCGCAAGAACATGTGGAAAGCGCTGTCCCGCCTGTCGGAAAGACAGCGGGAGATTCTCGTCCTGCGCGACTATCACGACCTCGCCTACAGCGAGATCGCTGAGACCTTGGGCATTCCCATCGGTACAGTCATGTCTCGCCTACACAGCGCCCGCAAGAAGCTGAAGCAAGTGCTTCTCGACGAATTTCAAGCCTTATTGCTTTGAACTGACCGGAGCTCGAACATGGCTTCCAATTGTAAGCGCCCCTTCGATGAGGAGCTGCTCAGCGGCTACATCGACAATGCGCTGCCGCATCACCAAGCCCAGAGAGTACGCCTTCATTGCGAGGTCTGTAGCTCCTGTCGTGAGCTGCATGATCAACTATTGTCGATGCGCCAAGCGGCCCTGGATACCCAGTTCCCGGTGCCGGACGATCAGGAATGGCCCGAGCTGCCACGCACTCGTTTCAGTGGCTTCAGCCGTTCCCTCGGATGGCTGCTCTTGACCTCGTGGTCCCTGGTCATCTCCTCCTATGCCCTGTGGCGCTTTCTCTCCCAGACCGGTGACCCACTGGAGATTTTTCTGGTGCTCGGTCTCCCCGGCGCCTTCTTGTTGCTCTTCATCTCGGTCCTCCTGGACCGTCTGAGTGAGCTCAAGACCGACCGTTACCGAGGAGTTCACCGTTGATCATCGTCACCACCGACAACATTGCCAACATGCGCATCACCCGCACCTGCGGTTTGGTTCGGGGCACGTCGGTGCGGGGCCGGCATATCGGCAGCGATCTCGTGGCTCACCTGCGCAACGCCGTCGGCGGCGAGATCACGGAATATACGAAGATGCTTTCCGAGGCCCGGGAGCAAGCCCTCGACCGCATGATCGAGGAGGCGAGGAGCTTTGGCGCCAATGCCGTCCTCGGCGTCCGCTTCACCACCTCGATGGCGATGGCCGGGGCGGCGGAAATCGTTATTTACGGCACCGCGGTGACCGTCGAGCCCGCCCCCGAGGTTTAGCCTCCCATCACGTCCTCCAGCTCACGGCGGATCACCGGAACCCCGTCCGGCAACCAACTCTCGAAGGCGGCACTGTCGAACAGGGCTTGGTCGCCGGGATAGGTGGGCACCAGGTGCAACGGGAAACGGTCGAAAATGTCGCGATCGCTGCGCCGCCGCAGCCGCTGCACGGCCTTGCGGCTGGCAGCGGCAGCGTCGAGATGACGCCAGAGGTAGGAGAGGGCCCGCAGCTGAGCTACGGTGCGAGGATCCTCCAGACGGACCTCCGCTTCCGGTTGCTCGAAGAGCCAACTCGGCAACATGAGGTGCGCCGCCTTCTTGACCCCTCGGCGAAAGAACTCACGCGGCCCATAGCCGCGCCATTTCTGGGCCATCGTGGTTTGCGGGATGTGTTGCACCGGCAGCGCCTCGACGCCAGTACCTCCCGCCGTATCGGCGATCAAGCCGGCGTAAGGGTCCAAGGTCAACTGCGTGCCGCCGGGGTTGTTTTCCACCATGAGGGTCTGCGTGCGATGCTGTAGGGTCAGCAGGACTGCCGGCATCATCTTGCCCCACAGCTCGTCGTCATAGTTTTTGTAAGCGGTGAGATAGGCGTTGCGTTCGAAGAGAAAACCACGCTGATGATTGCCGAGCAGCTGACTGGTGGCCATGGAGCGGTGATGCACCACCGCCTCGGGGGCAAAGAGCACCCGATGGCCCGAGGACCACATACGCCACCCCAGGTCGACATCTTCGAGATAGGCGAAGTAGCTTTCGTCGAAGCCGCCGAGCTGCTGGAAGATGTCCTTGCGCACGATCATGTTGCCACCACAGGCGAAGAGGAGCTCCGAGTTGGCCTCCGGGATGCGCGCCTTGCTGAGCACAACACCGTAATCCTGCTGGAAGGCATGACCATCGAAGGTCATCACCCCGCGGCCGAAGTCCAAGTGTTTTGCCTGCCAATCGACGATCTTTCCCGACACCGCCGCGACGTCCCTCGGTGCCGACACCATGGCATCCGTCAAGGCCGCCAGCCAACCTGGCCGCGGGCGTGTGTCGTTGTTGAGGAACACCACCCACTCGCCGGACGCCGACTCCACCAGCCGATTGTTGCCGGCGCAGAAGCCAAGGTTGGTGGGGCTCTTGATCAAACGTACCTCGGGGAAAGTGGTCTCGAGCCAATCCACGGTACCGTCTGAGGAACCGTTATCGAGGACCAAGACCTCCCATTGCCAACCGTCGAGCTTCTGCTGCAAGACAGCCGGTAGGCAAATCTCCAAGTGGGCCTTGCCGTTCCAACTGAGAATGGCGATGGATAACTTGCGCATGTCGAGCCTGATCTCCGGCGTCGTTTCAGCCGATCCAGCGCCGCAGGAAGCGTCGGGCGCGGAAGGTCAAGGTGTCGGCCGGAGCCACGGTGGACGGCGAGGCAGTGAAGGCTTCGCGGTGAGCATCTCGGCGGGGTCGACGGCAAAAGCGCACCAAGGGCTCGAGGGCGCGGCTCCAGGAGAGCTGCTCGAGCAACGCCTGACCGGCAGCCTGCCGCTTCGACACCTCGGCCCGCCCATCCGCCGTCGTATCGAGGACCTCCGTCAGCGCCACCGCCACCGCCGCGGCATCCCCCTGGGGGACGACCCAGCCGGCCCCATGCTGCTGTAGCAGACGGCTCATGGCGCCCCCTTCGGTGGTGACGATGGGGCAGTCGGCGGCCAAGGCGTCGAGAAACCGCGTCCGCAGGGATAGGCGCGTCTCGATGTTGATGCGATGGGTCGACACCAACAGGTCGACATCCCGCAGCAAATCGTATCGGCGGTCCGACGGGACCCAGTCGAGGACCTGCACCCTCTCCTGCCAGAATCCCCTGGTTTCGCACCATGCCTGGACCTCCCGAAAGAGACCCTGTGGCGTTGCATCGGGATTTGGGTTGCGGATCAGCAGCAGCGTCCAATCGGGCCGATCGACGCTCTGCAGAGCTTCCAACACGGGCCATGGGTCGTACCAATCATAGAGCCCACCAAATAGAAGACGGCGCTCCCCCGGTCGACGCTCGCCCAGCAGTGGCCGGGCGGGCGGCAGCATCTCGGGAACCCCAAAGGGAACTACCGCCACCAACTCTTGCAAATCGGGGTCCGCAGTGACGGCGGGCGGGTTGAGGCGCCCGAGGGCGGCCAAGAAGCCGAGGTAGAACTGACGCTGCTCATCCGAAGAGCAAAGGAAGAAGTCTCCCCGGGACATCTGCAATACCCACGTCGCGTGGTCGTTGCGGTAAGGGTCCAAGCCCAAGGTTTGGTAGTAGCTCAAGTTTTCGATCAAGAAGGGGTCATAGAGATCGATGGCGGCGGGCAGCTTCGGCACCTCCAGCAGCACATCGTTGGCCAGTTGCCCTTGGGCCACCACAGCGTCACAGTCGGCCATGAGACTGGCCAGGCGACCCCGTTCGAAGCGCCGGAGATCGTGTAGGGGGAGATCGGAGCCGACTTCGTCCAACGGCCCCGGATTCAGCAGCACCACCTCGATTCCCGGCCGCGGTAGACGTCGAGCGATCTCTTGGTAGCGAATGCCGATACCGGCCATGCGGGCTCGTACCGGCTCACCGGGCAACAGGGCGATACGGCTCATCGACGCCCCTTGATGCCTTCCATCCAGCGATGGAGTCGCCAGGCGCGGGTCGATTCCATGGCTTCGATCAGCCCGTTGAGACGTTCGATCTCGTCGTAGGCGCGGCGCAGATCCTGTGACACTTGCCGTTCTTGTCCTTGCATCTCGCGCCAAGCGTCCTGGGCCCGTCGCTCACTGGCCTCGACAACCTCGAGGTGGTTTTCCAGCCCCACGACGCGTCCATTGAGCCGATGATGCTCCTCTTCCCACGTCTTGCTCTGCTCCTGCCAACGGCGCATCGCCTCGTGCTCGGCGACCGCCTCGGCGCGCAATCGATCGACCACCCGGACCACCACCTCGGTCGACCGGGCCGACTCGTGCTTGCGGATGACCCGCGCTTTCATGGCCAGAAAGTCAGCCCGCTCCCGCCCTCCGTCGCCCAAAATGTGGTGACCGCTGCCGCGGAATTGGCGGTATTCACAGGTGACCCGTGGAAGGTGGTGAAATGGTGTCTTGGCCGCCAGCCGGATGAGGAAATCCCAATCTTCGAAAAAATCCAGCGAGGTATCGACCTCCCCCACCTCGGCCAACAATCGCCGCTCCATGAGCAGCGTGTTGAAGGGGATGTAGTTGTCGAACCCTAGGAGGTCGGCGTCGAAGTCCCGGCTGTAGGGCAAACGACGCTCTTCACAGTGCCAGCCCAGTTGCGGGTCGAGACGGTAGACGCCGACGGCGGCGTCGGTGTAAGCCACCCGGATCCCTTGGGCCGCCACCAGCCCGGCCAGGGTCGCCAAATGCTCCGGCTCCACGAGGTCGTCGTCATCCAGAAAAGCAACGTAGTCGCCTTCGGCAGCCGCGATCCCGGCGTTGGCCGCCGCCGCCCGACCCCGACAGGTTTCCAAATCGAGACGCCGCAGGGTGTGGGGAAATTCCTCCGGCAAGGACGGCGGCTCGCCGCCGTCGTTGACCACCAAGACCTCGGTGCGTCCGTAGGTGTTGGCCCCCAAGCTGGCCAAGGCCTCCTGTAAAAGCTCAGGGCGATCTTTGGTCCGCACGATCACCGAGACTTTTGGGCCCTCGCGCACTTGCAGAAGCTCCGGCACGGCGCCGAGATGGCTGAGCAGAGCCGCCTCCCCACGGGTGATGAAATCGTCCACCGTCAAACGGTGGTAGGCCTCGACCAGCTGCGTGCCGTGGGGCAAGGTCAAGCTACGAAACTTGGCCAACCCCAAAGCCGCCCCGAGATAATCGTGCTGCTCCTGCTGACTGACGTAGCAGTCCATCGCCTGGCGCAGAATCTCACCCTGGGCGCTGATGTCGACCAGCAGGTTGGCCCGCTGTGGGTGGTTGACCTCGTAAGTCAAGATGGTCAACCCTTGACCCACCTCCCACAACGCATCACCGGGGCGGAGCTTGGTCAGGCGCCGATGGAGGGCAGCGAAGGCGGCCCGGTGGTCGCGACTGACCTCCAAAGGCGAAGTGATCAGCAGGTGATCGGGCCGCTGGCTCAGTAGCAATCCCTCGATCACCTCACCCACCTCGTGCAAGTGGTCACCCAGTCGCCCGTCGGGCAGCCCTAGATGGTGCGTCCCGGAGAGCCCCAAAACTGTCGCCGCGGCGCCGGCCTCTTGTCGTCGACGGGCCGTGTAGGCAAGGCGGGCTTCACCTCGATGGTCCGCACCGCCGTCGGTGAGAAAGAGGACTCTGACCACCGCCTGCTCGGCCAGACAGCGGGCGAGCAAGCCACCGCAGCCCAAGACTTCGTCGTCATAGTGGGGCGCCACGACCAAGAGGCTTTTGGCTACGAGGTCGTCTGTATGTCCGGGGGGTGTCTCGTTCATATCGTTGCTCGGCATGACCATGAGAAAGCGTCGGGCTCGCCTTGGAGAGCCGGTGGAGTATAACCTTCCACTATGGTTTCTCGGAGCGAAGAACTGACACCGGACATCGAGGGCCCCTCGTCGTGGCACCTCTTCCTAGAGCAACGCCTGATGGCACTTTTGCCCAAGGAGGTGGCGCCGGCGGCGCCGGCCCTGGCCCATAGCAGCTTCGCGTTCTACGACGGACCGAGGGTCGACGGCCCAGAATCGACCCTCGAGACACCGGCAGAGGCAGCGGCAACGGTGGGCGAAGCACCGGTGATTTTGTGGCATCTGCATCCCAAGAACGCGATGGGATTCTCTGCGACGGCCCTACCACGGCTGCGTCGTCGGCTGCAGCACTGGCATCGGCAGCTGCCCAACGCCGCGTATCTGCTGGTGGCTGTCCCGGAGGACGAAGCCAATCCGGCTCGGCAGCGGGGCGCCGAAGTATCCTCTCATCGCCCCTCCGCCGTGCGCCAGGCAATCCTACTGCTTTCAGAGCACGGTTTTGCCGTCCGCAAGGAGGCCAGCGTCGGCCCCAAAGCGTACGAAGCTTGGGTCACATCCCGAGACCTCACATCCCGAGACCTCACATCCCCAGACCCCGTAGCCCCAGACCCCGGCGCCCAGAACCAGGCCCCCTCCGACCCACCGACCAAACCCTGGCATTTGATCTGTAGCCGTCGGGACCCATTCCATATCCGCCCCTATGTCGAGGGCGATGAAGCCGCCATCCTGGAGCTTTTCCCCACCTGTTTCCACGTACCTCGTAGCGCCGAGCACTGGCGCTGGAAGTATCGGCAGAATCCGTTTGGCGAAACCGCCATCAGCCTAGCCCTCTCCGATCGAGATCGGCTCGCCGCCCACTACGCCGGCTACGCCATGCCGTTCTACTACAGCCTCGGCCGCGGATGCCGCAGGTTTCCCGCCTTGCAGATGGGCGACACCATGACAAATCCGCTGTTTCGCCAGCTCAGCGGTGGCAGAAACGGCCTCCTGGGGCGCACCGTCAAACACTTTTTTGCGCTGCACCGCGGTGGCCCCTATGGCTTCTTCTACGGCTTCAATACGGGACCCATCCAAAGATTTTGCCGCTGGTTCATCGGCGGCAGTAGGGTCGAGCCGGTGGGGTTTTGGCGGTACACGGAGGGGCGGCCGGCCGGCCCTTGGTCGACGACGGGTTATCAGGTCGAGCCCCTGTTGCGGGCCGGTGATGAGGTCGACCGGCTGTTCCGCCAAGCGGCACCCCACTATGGTTTTCTCGTCCAGCGGGATGCCCGCTACTTGAGCTGGCGCTACTTCGGCTGTCCGGATACGGAGTATCTCGTGTTGGCGATCCGCCGTTGGCGACGGCTGGTGGGTTGGGGCGTTTTCAGGCGACGCCAAGATCGCCTGATCTGGGGCGACAGCTTGGTGCATCCCCGTCACCTCCGTGCCGTCGGAACCCTCTTGGCGACCGCCCGAAGGACCTTGGGAGACGGCAGGGAGCCCATCGAGGCGTGGTTTTCCAGCCGTCCGACCTGGTGGGCGGAGCACCTCGACCATCTCGGTTTCGTGCGTCATCCGCAACCGCAGGGTCTCGGTTTTATGGCCTTGCCGGACGGTGAGCCGGAGGCGACGGAGCACCTGGCGGATCTCTACTACACGATGGGTGACGGTGATCTCTTCTGAGCCGACGGTCGCCCTGGGTGCTCGATCCCGTCTAGCGGCTGCCCAGCCTGGAGGCGGTTTCGCGGGGAGGGTGGTGGGGGATCTCCAGATGGTTCAGGGTCAGCTCCCGTCCGTCGCCAGCGACGGTCCTCAGGAAGTAGCCCCCCGGTGCCATGCGTTGCCGTATCTCCTGCGGCAACGCTTGCGACCAGGCCAACGGATGGTCGGAGGCGTCGAGCCGACGCACGGCGGCGGGAAATCCCTTGGCGTCGGCCGCCACCTCCAGCCAGCTGGCGGTGGCCGGCAGTCTGTCGCTGTCCAGCGCGGTCTCGGGCGAAGATAATTCCGGCGACAGCTTGCTCCCACGACGCAGCCGGACCGCCAACCCCTCCAGGGCGCGGCTGAAGGCGGCGCCATAGAAGCGTCGCCGGAAGCGGCGTTGCGAGTCCTCGAACCACTGCTCGGCCCGTCCTTCGTGGACGGTGCTTTGGGCATAGAGATGGACGGCCTCGGCGGCGGCAACAAATCGGCATCGGCGTCCAGCTCTCTTCATGCGCTGCAACCAGTCGGTCTCTTCGAAGTAGAGTCGGTACCCCTCGTCGAGGGGGCCCACCTGTTGCCAAGCATCCCGTCTCAGGGCGAGCAATGCGCCGCTCAGGTCATAGGACACCAGATTCTTGTCGGCCGTGAAGAAACGCCGGTTGTGGCGGCGCCAGCGGCGGCGCATGACGCGGCACCAGGTCTGATTCCGCTCGGCCATCAACCGGCCAAGCTCGGCGCTGTAGCCGATCCTCTCGGTGGGCGGCAACTGGAATCGACGCTCGGCATCCCAGTAGAAGCGCGGGGCCGCCACCGCAGTCCCAGCGCACAACGCTTCGACCAAGGCCGAGAGGCACCCGGTCAGGACCTCGACATCGGGATTCATCACCACCGCCAGCTCCGCCGAGGTGGCTCTCAAACCCAAGTTGGCTCCTCCCGCATAGCCCAGGTTGTCGCCGCAGGACAGTCGGCGAAAGGGCAGAGCCTCCATCAGCGCCCGGTCTTCGGGACGACTGCCATTGTCGACCACCACCCCTTCGAGCTCCAATCCAGAGGCTTCCGCGTCCCGACGCAGGGCATCGACGGCCGGCGCCAGGAGCCGCGGTGTGTGGTAGTGAACGATGACAATGGCGATCTTCATGGGAGCAGTGTAGTAAAAGTGCCGGACTGGGGAGTAGTAACTGTAGTAAAAAGAGACGATGCTCGCCCACTTCACAGCTCAACCCGTCCTCTGGCTGCGTATGCCCCCGGCACGGGCGGTCGTGGCGGCCCACCTCCGACATGTGGCAGGTACTTTCCGGGCCGCAGGATGGCGGGTCGTCGAAGGCGAGGCGCCGCCCATCGACGTGGCTGGGGCCTTGGCCGTCCTCGAGGATCCGTGGTGCCAGCCACTGCCGGCCATGGCCGAGCATTTGGCCCGAGCCAAGGCTCCGGCGGGGCGCTGGCGTCTGCCCAAGGTGAACGGCCTCTCCGGCCCCCAGGGCTGGGCGCTGAAGGCAGGGCCCTACACCCCCTTCGACTACGGGAAGCTAGCGGTCTCTGGCGCTTCACGGCGCGGCCAACTCCTGGAAAGGCCGTGGTGGGGCTTTGCGGTGGCCGCCCCGGGAGAGGCCGCCGGGCTGCTGACCGAAGCCTGGCCACCGACGGACTCGAGCGCCTGTTTGGTGGCCAGCGCCCACCTCTACCGCTACGACGACCCGGCGGGGCACCGGCGTCACGAGCTGGAGCCGTTGATTCCCGACAGCGCCCGCACCGTCGTCGATGTGGGCTGTGGCCACGGCTTCCTCGGAGAGCGCCTGCGGCGGCCTGGACGCTTGGTGGTGGGGATCGAGCCCGATTGGTACTTGGCAAGGCAAGCCGCCCGACGCCTCGATCTGGTGCTACCCAGCACCGCCGAGGTGGGCTTGGCCGCCTTGAAAGGGGATCTCGACTGCATCGTCTTCGCCGACGTGCTCGAGCACACCACCGATGCCGCCGCCGCCCTCACCGCCACGGCCAACTCCTTGGGCCCAGAGGGACGGCTCATCGTCTCAGTGCCGAATAGCGCCTGGGCACCCATGGTCCGGGCCTTGGCGGCCGGTCGTTGGGACACCACCTTGGCGGGCACCCAGGCCCGCGACCACTTCACCGCGTTCACCCGCTTGTCGTTTGTTGACTTGGCGGCCCAATGCGGTCTGAGGGTCGAGCAGACCTCGTCGCTCGACGCGCCGCTGCCTTGGCGACTGCGGTTTTGGGCTTGGTGGGCAGCCCGCACCGCCGGTGGCGACCCACGGGACCTCCTGGCCACCCAGTGGATCTTCTCGCTGGCTCGAAACGGTTAGATGTAGCCCAAGGCCTTGAGGCGCTCCAAAGTCTCCTGGGTGCCCGTCAGGCGCTCTGCGGGCCGGCCACTATCGAACCAGATACGCAGACCCCCGGCCAATTCGACGCCTTCGTCGACCAACGGACGCAAGGCGCCCGCGTCAGCTTCGACCAGGGACGGCGAGCGCCCCTCCTCAACGGACAAGAAAAGAAGCAGGAAGGGTTCCTGCGCTTTCGCTTCCAAGGCCCAGCGTCCCTCCCCCAAGGCCTCGAGCTCGGCGTCCCCCAAACCCCAAATCCAGCCTGTGCCGTCGATATCTTGGAGCTCGAGACGCTGAGCGGTGGTCGGGACCTGGACGAACAGGCCGCGGCGGAAGCCTTGAAAATGCTCGCTCAAGGCGTGGGGAACCCGGCGCGCACTGGCATCCTGCGGCAGACCCTCGCGCTCGACCACGGTGCGTGTCTCGGCGGCCATGGGGGAGGCCTTGCTGATCACTTGCAAGAGCGGGTGCTGGGCCTCTAGCCAGCGGCCGACGGGCGTTTCCACCGGCTCGACAGGCAGCGCCCGAGCCCTCAGAATCCACTGCCATGGACCGTCGACCCAGCCCCAGCGGGGTGGACCGAAGCTGAACGTTTCCATGGTGACCGGAAATCGGGTCGGCGCCACGGTGAGGGCGTCCCCCAGCAGCACCGGATGCAGATCGATCAGCGAAACGGGCTGCGACTCCACGGCGGTCGCGATGCCCTGGCCACGAATCCACAACGGCACGTGCACACTCTCCCCATAGAGCGCCGGTCCATGGCGAAACCCGCCGTGGTCGAAAAACTCTTCGCCGTGATCGGAGGTAAAGACGACACGTTGCGCATCGAGATCGGGCAGCAAGGCGGCCAAGTGACCGTCGAGGTATCTGACCTCGCTGGCATAGGCACGGCGCAGCGCCTCGACCTCCCCGGCGGCGGGTTGATGGCCGGTTTGCGGGGCGACCCACTCACCGCCCCGTTCGTGGTCCCGATAGGGATCGTGGGGATCCATGAGCTGAAGGTAGAGGAAGAGGTCGACATCGGGCAGCCAGCGCACATGGTGGCGCGCCCACTGGGCGACCCACTGGGCGTCGCGGAAGTCGCCGGAGCGACCACGGGGCGGCGGGGCAAGGAAGGTATCAAACCCCGCCGAGTAGCCATTCTCGTGGTTGATGGTGTAGTTGGCGGTGATGCCGACAGTCACAAACCCCCGCTCCAAAAACTTGCTCGCCACCGTCTGTTGATGCTCGGGGATGGAGATCAGGGAACCGTCCGGATGCCGCAGGGTTGAGGGCCGCTGGCCGGTGAACAGGGCAGCCATCGACGGCAGCGTCCACGGCGCGGCGCTATAGGCTCGGCTATGGCGCAAGCCGTCGGCGAAGTAGGCGCTGACCCCGGGCATCAGCTGCTCGTTGGCATGATCAAAGCGCAGGGTGTCGGCCACCACCAGCACCACCCGTTGGCCACGATGAAGTGGGTCGACCTTGCGGGGCCACAGCAGAAGCACCTCGCCCTCGGGCCGCAGCACCGTCTGCGATGCCAGCTCGAGGTCTAGGGGCTGTGGCGACGAGAGATCCAAGGCTTGGCGCCTTTCCCCTTGCTCGACCTGAAGGCTCGCCGACTCCGACAGGCCGACGGCGACGGCACGGAAATGCCGACGCGGATCCGCCCCTAAGGCGTCCAGGGTCCTGGCAGATGCCAAGGGCACACCCCACACCCAGCCCTCATCGATCTGCCTGAGAACACGCTCTTCCGCCCACAGATGCTCGGAGGGAAGAGGCGGCGTCGACGGCCCACAACCGACCTGGAAGAGCAGTGGCAGTAGCCACAGCACCAGCCACTGGCAAGTCGCTTTCTTGGATGGCAACTCCCTCGGCTCCCTACCCAAGCCCCTAGGCCAACGTCCGCTGGTCACCCCGTCGGCACGTCTTTGAAAATCGTGTCGTGGGGCGCCGAGCGCTCTTCGTCGGGGCGCCCGTTGGTGTAGTAGTACATCGAGATCGACTTGCGGCTTTGGTCTTCGGGGCAGGCCAAGGGGTGGGGATGCCCATGGAAGGAGACATCCGTCGTATTGAAGACCACCGTGCGGTTGAAGAGGGGGAGAATCTTGGCTCCACACCGACTCATCTCAGGATCCCAGAGCTCCAGATGGCCACCGTACTCCTCTTTCCAATCTTGGTTGAGGTAGACCAACAGATTGATGCGGCGATCCAGCCGCAGCTTGGGATGCCAGTTGAAATCCGCATGGATCTTCAAATAGCCGTCGCGGAATGATTGGTGGGGCCCGGCGCCGCCAAAATAGGGGTCGGGGATCAGGCCATCGATGCCGGTCAGCTTTTCGAGAAACTCCAACGTCTCGGCCGAGCTCAGGTAGTAGAGAAAGTCGCGCACCGACCGCTGCAAGGGGGCTCGGTAATCGAACCCGGATTTTCGTTCGTTGGTATTGTCGAAATGCCGCCAGCTCCGATCCTTACCTTGCGGAAACTCGCGCAGGACGTCTTCTAGCACGCCGTCCGGAAAGAGGTCGTCGATGACGATATGGGGAAAAGGATCATTGGCGACGTACCGGTCATGCAGACCTTGGGGATCGACTCTCAAACGCACGGTCTTTCTCCTGGCTCCTCGAGCCGACGACTTTCTTCTAGGATCTTAGTACACCTTTTCAAGAATACGCTGGTCTTCGAGTCCCGTTACATCCACGTCCGCGGCGTTACGCTCGCTGCAACAGAGCCCCACTATGCCTCACTCGCAAGCCTTGCGGACGCGGCGCCTCGGGGCTCTCTATACGTCACCGTATTTCCGGAAAGGTGTACTTAGCTTCAAAACCTTGAGCGACCGCCCAGTGGACCGCCTCTTCTAGCACCTCGGCAATACGGGATGGCGCAAAACGCAGGGCCCGTTGGCCGCCGTGACTCCGGGCAGCTCGCCAACACCGCGGTCGGGTCAACAGATCATACGCTGCCGCGGCCAAAGCTTGCACATCTCCCACCGGCACCAATTTGGCATCCTTGCCGCCGATGAATTCCGTCGACGGAATACGCGAAGCCACCACCGGCACACGGGACGCCATCGCTTCCAGCATCGGCAAGCCAAATCCTTCCTCTGGCTCAGACGGCATCAACAGAAGATCACACCGGCGTAGCTGACGGGCGACCACCTCTGGGCGGACACCGCAGAAATAGTCATCCGGTTCCAAGATTTGCCGTTCCTCGTTGCCCAAGGGGACGGTGGAGAAACGTAACACACGGGCTTGAATTCCCCGCTGCCTGAGGTTTTGGACGGCGGCCAAGGCGGTGGTGACACCCTTGACCTTTGCTTCGAAGACACCGGGAACGGCAATCCAAGGACGGCCTCTCGGGGACCATCGCCAGCGAGGTCGGAAGCGGCCATCGACAGGCGGCGGCACAACGCGACAGGGTCGTGAGAACTTGCTTTCGAGCAGCTCCTTGAGAAACGGCGTCACTGCCCAGGCGGGTCGATGTTGCCCATAGGCGGCTTCGATCTCATCCACCCGGGACAGAAAGTGATGATGGCTGCCCTCATACCCCTGGCAAAAATGAACCGTTGGTCCGAGGGCGAGGCGCTGCGCCGTGGCGACGGTGATCCAGAAGGTGGTGATCACCAAGTCCTGAGTCAGCAAGGGCGGAAGCGGCTGTTGGTAGTCGATATAGGGCTGTGCCAGGTGTAGCCATTGGGGTGCTGGCCCGGCGCCCAGGATCGTCACCTCATGGCCAAGACCTTGCAGCAGGTCGGCGTGCTGGAAGACGACCTTGTTGCCCCCTCCGAGCTCGGGGCTGGGCAAGACATAGGAGATGCGCACGGTGGCGGGCCGATTCCGGGGGGACGCTAGGTACGCGTCCGGGCGAAGATGCAACCCTTGCAGATAAAGTCATCCGGTGAATCTTCTAAACCATAGATCCACTTGCGGTACTGGGCCACCGGATCGCCCACCAGCACTTCGTGCACCGAGCTCTCGTTCAGATCTCCCACCACGTACTTCTCGTCATAGTCCTCACAGCAGAGCACACACTTGCCATGGGGAGTGATGTGGAGGTGCTGCAAGGGTCGCGATCCAACGTTGTCACAGCCACAGAGCTTGGGGCTGCTGACCAGGGGCTTGAGCCCCACGTCGATATGGCCGGCACGATCCATCACCTGGGCAAACTTGATGTCGAATCGACTCCCCGCAAAGTGCTCACAGATATCGGCATAGTCCTTCTGGTGCCTTGCGTCACCGGTCCCTAGCACCACCATGACCATTTCCTCGGCCACCGGACGGTCCTTCGCATAGTCGAGGTGACGCAGAACCTGGCTGAGCTGATCCTTACCTCGCTCGACCCGATAGCGCTCCTTGTCCATGGTCGAGAAGTTGATCGATAGATATTTCAATGGCCCCGCTTCGACCAAGGCATCGACCTTGGCCGGGGTGAGACCGGAGCCGTTGCTATTGACACCCACCCCCAGGTCCGCTTCCAGCAACGTCCTGCATTGATCGATGAAACGCTTGTCGACGGTCGGCTCGTTGTAGTTCATCAGGAAGACCCCTTCCAGGGTCTGCCGAAACGCCGCCAGCTCGCCCACCAAACGCTCGAACAAGGGAGTGGGCATAAAATACGGCTTGCGCGGGTCGATGGAGACGGGGCAAAAGTAGCAAGACTGATTACAGACCGTGTGCGTCTCGAGGGCGACGTACTTCAGCCAGTAGCGGCGTGAAATATCTTCCTGCTTCGACACCACCCACGCTTCGTCCACCAGCCATTGCCAATCCTCTTCGGCCACATCCCGGAGCTGGCGACGGCCGTCATTCAGCGCTGAGATGGCCTCCCAGCCCCGATCCCCCCGATGCAGTGTCTTGTCGCCGAGGGGGTTGTAGACCTTGCCGTCGCCCCAATGGAGGAACGGCTCGATGGCCCAAGCGTCGAAGGCGATCGCCGGTTTCCTAGAAGGTGTCAGAGTGGTTGCAGGGCTCATATTGCTCTCTTTGAGATTTCTCTCTCGGCTGAGTTAGCTCGTTGCTGGAAAGGCATTTTGCTGTCTGGGATTACAAAAAGATGACTCTCTAGGGCCTCAGGCGGCATCGCTGGCGGGGGTTTCCTGCGACGCCGGCTCCGAGGCCGAGTCCTCGGGCGAGAGGTCCCATCGATGCTCGGTATGCACCAAGCCCACCTGAAAACCGCGGCTCTCGACCGAGAATGCCGTTTGCAACAGGTACTGATCGTAAACGTGCATTCCTTGCTCATTGAGCAAGAATACATAGAGCGAGAACTCTCCCTTCAGGATGGGCAACGCCGGAACCGACAAACGCGCCGTATAGAACAGTTTGCCATTCAGAGGCGGCAAACCATCACGGTGGGTTCCGAAGGTGCATATCTGGACGCCATCGATGCGATCGATGCCGACTCCGAGATGGAAGCTCAGCTCCGTATCGCGGGTCTCCCATTCGATTTCCAGGAGCCAGGGATCTTGATATTGAAAGACCTGGGTATCAGCACCTTCCCCCAACTGGCGGACCGATGTGATGCTCGCCAGCTTACCACCACCGCTCTTGGCTTCTTGTTGTTTGGCAGCCCGGGCCGCCTGTCCCTTGTCGAGCAAGAACGCCTCGTACTCGCGGACCACTTTCTCCACCGGGCCTAGGGCTCGCACGCGCCCTTTCTCCAACCACAGGGCACGTTGGCAGTAGGCGGAAACGTAGTAGAGGGCGTGCGAGCAGAAGAGCAGGGTTCGGCCAGAAGAAACAAACCGATGGATGCGGTCCATGCACTTCTTCTGGAAATAACCATCGCCCACGGAGAGAGCTTCGTCGACGATCAGGATCTGCGGATTGACTTGCACCGCGATGGCGAAACCGAGCCGCATGTTCATGCCAGTCGAATAGATTTTCACCGGCCGGTCGATGAAGTCGCCCAACTCGCTGAAGTCGATGATCTCAGGCACCAGAGCCTCCACCTCAGCCTCTCCAAGACCCATCATGGCAGCCGTCAGGCGAATGTTTTGACGGCCGGTCAGCTCGGGATGGAACCCCATGCCAAGCTCCAACAGGGAAGCGGCAGTTCCACGGACCTCGAGACGACCTCGACTAGGGGAAGTGACGCCGGCCAACATGCTCAGCAGGGTGCTCTTACCTGCCCCGTTCTCTCCGATGATCGCCAAGCTCTCGCCGGGCATCAGATCGAAGCTGAGATCCAACAGGGCTTCGACCCTCTCGTGATGCTGTCGGCGGGTGACCATCTCCTTGAGACGATCCATCGGATGCCTATAGACCCGATAGACTTTTTCTAGATGGTGGGCAGAGAGAATCGCTTCGGGCATCGGCACATCTCTACGTCTGTTGCAGCGAGCGGAACACTGCGCTCGCGGATGCATCGCGGGCGATACGTGTGGGTAGGGGTGGAAACATGGGCTAGCACGAAACCCCACTGGAGCCAGGTGTGGCACCAGTGGGGTAGATAGGTAACGGAGCTCGACCGACCTACTCGATATCCAACGGCACCGGAGAGCTCAAGTTGGTGAGATTGATCTGGGTGTCACAGACAGCCCCGAAACAAGCCTCCGCCTCCAGCGTGTAGGTCCCCGTTGCACCGTAGGTGTGCTGATAGGTCGCCTGAGTGCAGCTCAATCCATTGCTGCTGTTGCCATCGCCCCAGTCGATATTCACCACGTTGCAGTTGCCGGTGGTGTCGAGGGTGAACATCGCCGAGACGCCTACCGGGCAGCTGCAGCCACCACCGCCGACCGCGACGCAATCGCAACCGTTGGTCTCGACCACTTTGAAATCGTCGATGTTCGGCGGGTCAACGCTCGCCACCGTCACATCCTCGACGGTACGTAGGGTCGAGATGGCGCTCTGCCCGGGATCACAGTTGCTGATCTCCAAGCCCACCCGATAATCGGAGCCATCGACGTTGCCTTCCGGCCACTGATAGCTGACGTTCGGCGATGAGGTGGTCACGATCCGGCAGGGAGCCCCCCCGGTGATGATCCGGCATCCCGCATCTCCAGGCTGGCCAGCCTCCTGCTCGAACTCCCAGCGAAACTCGGTCGCGTTGACCGTCGTCGCAACGAAGTTATAGAGGCCATCCGCAGGCGGCGAGGCAGGAATGGTGAATCCGTCCCCGGTGAAACCCAGTGTACCGAGAGGCGTCAAATCGAAACCCGAGCTGCGGCTGAAACTGGCGACGTGGTCGTTGCCCACGGTCAAGGTTGCGAGGATCTCACCCCCCAGGCCCTTGACGGCGCGGGTGCCCTTGAAACTTGGCCCGGCACCGCCCACCGTATTCGACCAACCCAGCGTATTGCCACTGCCAAAACCATCGGCAAAGATCTCTGGTCCCAAGGTGACGTTGGTCGTATCCCAGGTCAGGTTCTTCTCGGAGCATGAGACATCAGGGTCGGTGGACCCACCGTTGTCGCAGGTGATGTTGACGGCGCCACCCGAGATCTGCCAGCTGAAATCGGTCACCGGTTGGCCTTCGATAAGATTCAAGCCGCCGGTCTGAGCCTCGAGGCTCAAGATCGTACAGACGGGGAACGAGGGCGTGCCTTCCAAACCCCCGCTGGCCTCGCCGACATCGACGGTGCTGAAGAAGGGGCGAGGGTCCTCCAAGGTGACGAATATATCCGGCGCTGAAGCGACCGTACCGTTGCAGTTGGCCGTGCCGGACACCTCGAGGGTGCGATCGGCGCAGGTACTGACCGGATAGGCATCGATACCGCAAAGACCGCCCCGGACGCGCGCCAGGTTTGAGCCGAGCGGGTCGACGATCGGAGAGGGGTCCGTCGCCGGTGTGCCAGGAGCATTCGCCGCATCCCAGGTCCAGCCGGTTCCATTGCCGGTGCTACAAGTGCCGCTGAGATTGACCCACTCCTCGACCGTCGGAGAGCTCAGCCAGCGCTCGCTGGAGGTCGCCGCCACCGTCGAGGTTGGCACCGCGACGGAGCCGTTCTTATGGATGTCGAGCACACCCTGGGCGGCCCGGTAGAAGTATTGACCGTGGAACATGCCATGTTTACCGGCCACCAGGGAAAAACCCGTCGAGCTTTGGTCGTAGTAGGAGGACCAGTAATTGATCCGACGCTGTGGGCTGGTATGTCCAGGGTCGTTGTAGTCCTCTCCAATGACTTCGACGACGGGGGATCCCGTGGCAAGGCCGCTCAGGTCGAGCAGGTGCTCGAAGTTGGCCTCCGAGCTGGAGGGCGGCCGACCACAGAGAGTATGGAAACCCTGATAGAGGTATGGGGTGCCATTGCTCTCGGAATACTGCAGGTGGGCGAAGTCTTGCAAAGCGATGGTGGGCGTCGAGGACTTGAGATTCGAGAAATTACACCCTGAGCCGGTGGTCAGGCAGTTGTTCAGGTCGTAAATGTCGATCTTGTCGAAGTTGATCGCCGCCAGGTACTGATCCCCCGCATATTCGAAGAGGCTGACGCCGTAGGAGATGGTGTGCAACCCATGGATGAGTTGGGTGCTAGAGCCCGTGGCCGGGTCGAGGATCTCTCTCACTTCGACACCTAGGGGATTGGACACAAAGGAGTCCGACAGCGCGATGAAATCACGATTCCCGACGCTCAGCACGTCCACATAGCGGGTCCGTCCCCAAGGCCACGAGGTCAAACTGCCACGGTAGACCGGGTTGCCACCACCGCAGGTCGTCGAGACCTGGGTGTTCTCGAAACAAGGGCCCACTTCACGAGCCCGCGTCATGTCATAGATCTCGACCCCACCGCCGCTGGCCACGAAGGCGTAGCTGCGGCCGTTGATGTTGGCCGTGTCCAATTGATAACCATTCTGGTGACCCACATTCTGATAGATCTGCGACGGATCGGTTTTGTCTTCGGCATCCCAGATCGAGAAACCCACCGGCTCAGTACTCGCAACGCCTACGAGCGTATCTCCCGGACTGCCGGGTGGATCGATCACCGAAATGTCCCAAACCAGGAAGTAGAGCTCCGTGGGCAGGGATTGGAACTCATGGAAGTCGTTCCGCCATCCGTCCTTGAACGAGACCCGGAGCGGAGAGTCGGCTAGGGACCCCGTGATGTTCCAGATCTGCCAGCCGGAGTTGTAGGCGGTGTAGAGATAGGTGCTGCCACCATCGGCGAGGATGTCGACGGCATTGAAGAATTCGAGGTCATTGGGGCCGCCAGAGGGGGCGCCAAGGAGTTGAAAGCCGTTGTAATCGGAGCTGTCCCGGAGACGATCGATGGACGTCTCCGCTGGCTGAAAGCCACTGTCCGGCCAAAGGCGCACGCCGTCCGCAAACTCGGGGACGGGCACCACGGGTGAACCATCCAGGCATCCGACAGTCCCACCAAAAGCACTAGGCCCTGACAGCATAAGAATAAGACCAAAAAACAGTATCGCATGTGCCGAGCGGTGACGGCCAAAACTGCACTTCATCATTCCTCTCCTTGTATCCCGGGGCAATCGTTACCTGGCTGTTCTAGCGAGCTTCTCGTGGCCGGTAAGAGCCATCAGGCGCGACTAGAGAATCTGCAAGATGTGGCCTAAGCACATTCATTGCATGTTACCAAAGCATGGAGCGCTCAACAAGAGTCTTTATCTATCCAAAGAACGCAGGCCAGACAACACACGGGGCACTTGAGCGCTTGGAGATGCTCGGATGAGCTAGGGGGGGGTGTAGTAGAAAACGAGAAAGCGGGTGCGACACATTCATGTCACACCCGCTGACTACTCAATCAAATCGTATCCACCGACCTAAGGTCGATGGAAACGAAGTTTTGATCAGAGATTGCCGACGATAACCGGGTTGGCATCGGAGCAAGCACTGGTCAGCTCGATGGCCGCGAAACCAACACTCAGGTTGGCAGCGAACGAATCGAGGTTGGTGGTCACGAAGCTCTGGGCGATATCGCCGAAGAGACCATCGTTCTGGCCACCGGTGGAGAGGGTGAAGTTGAGATTGAGGTACATCCAACCGAAGTCGTAAGGCACCAAAAGCTCACCCTCGTTGACCGTGTAGCGACCCGTCTCAAGCGGGAAGCAGGTGGGGTCAACACCCGGATCTGGCGGCGGCGAAACGCCACCGATGCCACCGGGCTCGGGCAAACAAATCTCAGTCGCGGTCTCTTGCTCGTCGAAAGCAACGATCTGGGTCTCGTTGAGCGGGAACCAGTCCGGGCCAGCGCCACAGGTGAAAGCCTCAGCGGTGCTGTCGAACTTGGAATCACGCCAAACCACCAGATCGGTACCGCCGTCGAAGCCGCCACCGTTCAGGTAACGGGTGCCCCAGGTGGAGCCGAGCGGCTCGCGATTGTCGGTGGCGAGGCCATCGACGTAGCGACCGTAGAAGGTGTAATCGCCAGGGGCGAAAGCGTTGGCATCAGCCTCGACATGGACGAGGTTGTCACCGTAGGCGAAGCCGTCGGTGGCGTTGATGATGAAGTAGTCACCCCAGAGCTGGTTGACATCGGAAACGAAGCCGCCCGTTCCGAAGTAGCCATCTTGGTTGGGGAAGAACAGGTTACAGTCGATGACGTTGTCAACGGTGATGTAGCCGCGGGCGATGTTGTCGCCGTAGGCCGAACCAATGCAGCCGCCGCCGAAGGAGGCATCAGCAACGCCGGTATGGCCATTGCGGATACGATCCAAGAGGTCCTGGTCAAGGACCGGGCCGCCCTGGCCACCGTCGAGGGGCAGGTTGGAGTTACAACCGGGGAACAGCGGGTTGAGCGGGTTGTCGGGAGCCGAATCCCACTCAGGGTTGGCGCTGGTTACGCCGTGCGGGCTGATGCTGTCAGCCGGAGCGACGAATTGGCCCTGGTCATTGGTGGAATGCGCGGTGATCGGCAGATTGCCACCGTTGAAAACGGCGTCCAAGCTGACGGTCTGCACATCGTAACCGGTCAGGAAAATGTCGAAATCGATCGACGGGAGTGACCAATCACCCCACAGGGTAACGTGAGCAACGGTCGGAGCGGCCGAAGCATTGTTAACCGAGAAAAGGGTATTGACGTCGCTCGTGTCATCGAGGGAAACCTCGAAGTAGGGCAGCAGCAGGGTCGCAGCAGGTACCGCATCAACGGTACACAGCTCAGCGAAGGACTGGCCGCCCAGAGCCAGGAGGCTCGTAAGAGCCACCAGAAGAACTGTCTTTCTCATTTATTCTGTTCTCCTAATCCTCAATATTTGAGGATGGATGAGCTTAATTGTGATCCAGGCACACAGAAACATCTCCTGTGGCTGATCGGTGCTTCCGGTCCTCTAAAGCGGAAGCGGTGAGGGGAATGCTAGCCCCTACCTCAGAATTGCCGGTATCACCTCCCGTTTAATGTTTTCAATTCTTTGAGTCTCGGGTGACAGCCCCCCGCCGACTGAATTAGCTTTTCAAGATCCAGGGCACCGAGAGGCGTTAGCCTCGACGCCCGACCGGCAGGCACCCAACGTTGGCGGTGCGAGCTGGCTGGGGATGGCCGGCGGTGGAAGCTGCTCTGAGCAGGGTCTTCTTTCGCGGCCGCTTTTGCCCCATAGATTGAAACGGAATCGTAAAGCACTTGCCCATCCGGTGTCAAGCATCGTGAATCTCGGGCCCGTCTCGGACAACGGCGCAAGTCGCTGAGCAGAAGGGGGTTGAAAGGGAGACCGCGGGGCCGACCGGGAGTCTGATTCCGCCATTAGCCGCTAGATGATGAGGTCGTCTCGTCGAGGTGCCCCATCATCTAGCGGTTTATCCTCAGAATCCCTCAGCCGACGCTTCGGTCGCTTGCCGTTTGCGCGGGGACCAAACACGTAGGCTGCCCCCACCCGGACAGCCGGGCTTGTCGAGAATTCCGGGTAGGCCAGTGCTTTCACCGGCGAGGGCTGCAATCACTTCATCGAGCCCATCACCATTCAGGTCGACGAGCCGGATCGCATATCCCTTACAGCCGGCTACCGGAGACGGCAGCTCCCCATCTGCGGCCGCCTCTTCATCAAAGAAACCCGCATCGTTGCCTAGAAAGAGCTTGATCTGTCCCCAGCCATCAGCGATCGCGACATCCTTGCGTCCATCACCGTCCAGATCGCCGGTGGCGATGGCAAAAACGCCAAAGTTTCCTTCCCCCAAATACAATGGGCGGCGCTGCCAAGCCCCTTTGTCGGTGGCCAGAAAGACATCGACGCCACTTCGCCAGGCGTCCAGGTCGTGACTCATGAAGCCCACTAGAATGTCGTCACGGCCATCCCCGTTGAGGTCGCTAGCATCTACGGCGAAGGGGAACGCGCCCTGGCGCATCTCCTCGAGAATCGCCGTCTCCCACTCGACCCCTTCGCCACCGAAATTCAACAGCTCGTGATTCTGCGAGTTGTTGGCGGTGATGAAATCCACCCGTCCGTCCTGGTTGAAATCCCCCAGCGCCATACTGTTGCCAAAGACCCTCGAAACCTGCCCACGGGGCTCCCAGGTTCCATCGTTGTGGTTGATGAACAGGATCGGGCCATTGGCGTTCTTGAGGTTTCCACCCTCCTCCATGATGATGCGAATACCTTTTGGGCCTTCCCCCAACGCCAGAAGGTCGATATCGCCATCACCGTCCCAGTCGACGGGCGCCAGGGCCACGGAGGAAAACGTCGAGGCATCGCCTCCTTGGCCAGGGATTTCGAGACCGATGCCCTCGCTCCAAGGCCGATAGTTGCCGGCCGAGTCGCCGATCAATATCAAAATGCCCCGCAGATGCATTCCGAAAGCGATATCGGCGTGCCCGTCACCATTGAAATCAGCCACCGCCGCCGTGCCGTAGCTGTAGGGCTTGTTCGGATAACGCGCCTGCCAAGTCGCCCAATTTCCTTGGCCGTCCCCCAGGAAAATATTGGGCCGTCGAGTCGATTTACGGGCTGGACCAAAGACGATATCGAGCTCGCCATCCGCATTCATATCCCCAACACCGAAACCGTTACGCCACTGCCCTCGACGGGGCAATCCGGCATCGAAGGGTTCGAGGGTCAGCCGGTCGACCACTTCCAGGTCCGTCAAATAGGAGACCCTGATGGTTTCCTGCTCTTGTTGCTCGGCCTCGCTGGTCACCTCGACCTTGGGTTCCTGTGGTTTGTAGGTATTGTCGTAGGATTTGATCCAGAAGTAGTCCTCATCTTGCTTGACTACCTGGTAGCGCAAACCACGGCGCAGCTGCACACGGTCCTCATCGATCCACATGTAGTTGCGGCCTTCGATGCCCTTGGTGATCTGCACCACTCGATATCGGCCGAGCTCATCAACCAGCCATTCGGTGTCGTCTTCTGACCCATCGCTTGGATCTTTGGAGGCAGGGGCCCCATCCGCCCCCACCTCTTGCCGGGTGTCTCCAGACTCACCCAGAGCCGCCGCGGTGTTGGCTTCGGCGGACGGAGAGCTGGCAGTTGCTTGCTGCGCCGATGCCAAACCGGCAGGCCCCATCATCAGGAATGTCGCCGTACAAAGGCTTAAGAGAATCGGGACGATTCGGTCTGACATCGTCTCCATCTCTTGATGTATTTGATCTTGCATGCCGTGTGCGCTCCGTGAGGGATGTTCCCGTAAGGGTGTTCAAGGCCGCGGCGGGCGGGATGCCTCCGCAGCCGGTCCATTCTAAGCAAGGTCCGTGCCTTGGAAGGCCTTGGACCGCTGGATCTTTACACAAGGAAGACTCCGAAGGGGCCACCTTGGGGCCTCAAACCTCATCGACGAACAGGCGCTTGCCGCGCCAAAAGACCCAACTGCCGAGGAAGAGGAGGACCAGCGAAATGACGATCAACCGCCAGGTACCGGGAACCCAGAGTAACTCGCCACCGAGAAGGGCTTGGCGGTACATGGCGACCAAAGGGGTCAGCGGGTTCCAATCGAGGGCCACACGAGCGCGTCCGCCCACCATTGAGAGCGGATAGACAATGGGCGTGAAGTAAAACCATCCCATCATAAACATGTTGAGAACCTGGGCGGTATCGCGGAAAAACGTGTGCGCCGCCGACAGCAAGAACCCCATGCCGAGCGTCAGTGCCAATTGTAGCGGCAGCGCCAGCAAGAGTAGGGCCGCACCCTGTGGCGCCAGGTCCCCCGTCACCGCCAAGATCACGACAAAGAGCGCACCGGCGATGGCTTGGTGCACCAGGGCACTGATGGCAGGCGACAACACCAGAACTTCGAGCGGCAGCTTGGCCTTCTTGACGATCGACGCGTTGTCGACGATTGCGGTGGCGCCACGTGAGACCCCTTCCTGCACCGCCATCCAAGGAAGCAGGCCGGCGAACAGAAAGATGCCAAAATTTTCCGTCACCTCCCCCTTGAGCCGGAAGGCCAGGAAGACGGAAAAGACCACAGTGAAAAGAACCAGCTGCCAGAGCGGCTGCGCAAACGACCAAAAGAAGCCGAGAACGGAGCCCACGTAGCGGCTCTGTAGATCTCGGCGAACGAGCTCTTTCAGAAGGAAATACCGTCCGGACATCGAAGCTTCCTCGAATCTGTCTTTGAAGGGCTGCCTGACAATCTCTGATCAATAACCACGCTGGCCAAGATCGGCGCCGCGACTCAAGGCCCTATGATGCCTTGACTTGCTCTCAATGCTCAAGTAGCATTTCTTGGCGTCGCACAATTGCGCCACCCCATGAATTGATTCCGACTTCAGGCGAGCAGGACATGGTCTTCGTTCACAAGATTCGTCAGGTACAACTTGTTGGCCCCAAGATTCGTCAGCTGAGGAAAGAGCGCAAGCTCACCCAGACGGATCTGGCCTCTCGCATCCACATTCAGCAGTCGGATCTGTCGCGCATGGAGAAGGGCGAGTATCGGGTCAGCCTCGACACCCTTTTCAAAATCCTGGCGGAATTCAATGTCAGCATCAGCGAGTTTTTCGATGATGTTGCCAAAGAGTCTTTGACCCCTCACGATGTCCAGATGGTGAAAGATCTCAAACGCCTCCCAGGCACTGCACGTCGCGAAGTGGAGGCTTTCATCGCCTTCAAACGCCAGCAGGTCCCGGATGACAGCGTCGACTCCGATCGTACCGCTTCCGATCACCAAGAGCGGCGCTCAGGGTCAGCCTAGGGCTCCTTCCAAGAACGAGCTCGGGGGCGCGCGGTTGACCCCTCTCGGGCTAAGTACACCTTTCCGGAAATACGGTGACGTATCGAGAGCACCGAGGCGCCGCGTCCGCAAGGCTTGCGAGCGAGGCATAGTGGGGCTCTGTTGCAGCGAGCGTAACGCCGCGGACGTGGATGCTTCGGCGCTCGAATACCAGCGTATTTTTGAAAGGGTGTACTAAGCTCCCCGAAAACTCGCCGGTACGCCCGAGGGCCTCCTAGACAACTCGGTCCTGCAGCACCCGGTCCTTCAGCATTCAATTCTTCAGCTGATTTTTAGCGCCCCACGGCAGCTAAGGGCGATCGCGAAGTCGTCATGGCGGCTTGGCGGACAGGCGAAGCCTGATCGGGAGCTCCCGCTTCGAGGACCTGCAAGGCCGCGGAATCTCCGCTCAAAGCGGCTTGCAGCATCTCGACGTGCTCCTCAAAGCGGGGGATTTCCGCCGGTGCCAGGGGTTCCGCCGGCGTGCTCGGTAACTTCATGGGGTCCAAATACTTGCCGTTCTTCTTCACCCTGTAATCGAGATGCGGTCCCGTCGACAGGCCGGTCGAGCCAACATAGCCGATGAGGTCACCCTGGCTGACACGGGCTCCTCGGCGGATACCGGGGGCGAAACCGGAGAGATGTAGATAGAGGGTGCGATATCCCTGGCTGTGCCGGACCTCTACCATTTTGCCTGCTCCGCCCTTGCGGGCAGCGAGCTCGACGACACCGCTGGCCGTGGCTCGTACCGGTGTGCCTTTGGGTGCACCGAAGTCGACACCATAATGGGGCCGATGTACCTTGAGCACCGGGTGAAAACGGCGGTGACTGAACTTTGACGTCACACGGGTAAACGGCAGGGGCGAGCGCAGAAACATCTTCTGCAGCGGGCGACCATCTCTATCGTAGTAACCTTTGTCCGAATATCGAAAGGCTTCGTATTCCTTGCCTTGATTCTCGTAGACCAGCGCTAGGACTCGCCCAACCCCAGTCCGGTTTCCATCGATGTAGACCTCCTCGAAAATTGCGTCGAAGCGGTCACCCACCCTCAAATCTCGGTTGAAGTCGATATCCCACTGCAGGACGTTGGACATCTTGACGGACAGTTGGACCGGCCCTCCGGCCTCGAGAATAGCCCCCTCCAGGGACCGGCGGAGCTGGCCATGGACCCGCCGCAAGACAACCTCTCGCTTCGACTCTCGCCATAGGCTCGCCCAACCTCGTCCCCTGCGTTGGATCTCGACTTGACCCTTGCCCCTGAGCTCGAGCTCGAAGCTCGCCAGCCGATGGTCCGCGTCAAAGTACGCCGACCCCTCTTCGCCAGCCTGAAGCTTCCTGACGTCGAGGTGCTCGCTGAGGGCTGCCACTGCGGCGCCGGCTTCCGATCCGGTCAATCCGAGCCCGGCCAGCAAACCGCCCAGCGTTTGTCCGCGTCCTAGGGTTACGGGATGGGGCACCTTGACCGCGGAAAGATCGAGTGGCGTTTCGCCGGGCGCAGGGCGACTCAGCAGCGCAGGGCTGAAGTGCAAACTGACAGCGACCGGAAGAGGGGGGGAGGTGAGCTCGGATTCGAGACGGGTCAACCACAGGGAAAGACCGCAGGCGATGGCAACCAAGACCAGCACGGTCATGGCTCGAGCACCCCGGTGCCTGGAAACCTTGGGTTGGCTCGAGGCTTCGTCGATGTCGTTTGCTTCCACCCGTTGTTGACTCCGTCGGCCTAGGACGTCATTGGTCTGAGATCTCTTCGCCAAGTCCAGAGCTCGATTCTAACACGCCTTGACCATTGCCCTGGAACAGCAAAGGGCGGGTACCCCTTGGAACCCGCCCTTCAACAAACTCTACACAGTCACTGCGGTGACTGCAACTTGATGCCGTCAGTTATTGCGGCTCAACTGCATCTGAACGCGGGCTCGCTGAAGCGCATTCTGACGCTCTTGGAATTCTCTTTCCGTCTGCGTACCCATGAGCTTGGCCTCTTCGAAGGCGCTCCGGGCTGCTTCGAGATCGAGACCGGTCGGCTCCGTAGCCTGCTCGGTCAAAATCGTCAGGCGATTGTCGACCATTTGTGCAAAACCACCGTCGACAAAGAAGGTCTTTTCGCCATTCCCCGTCTCGACACGCATCGTGCCGATTCCCAGACGACACAGCAGTGGCGAACGCCGAGGCAAGATGCCGATCTCGCCATCATGGGATGGGAAGGCGACAAAGGTCGCCTCGCATTCGAGAATAGCCTTCTCCGGCGTCACCACGCTGCAATGAAATGTCTCTGTGCTGGCCATCGGTTGTTTGGACCTCGCCGTCATTAAGCGGCTTGGAGCTTCTCAGCTCTGGCCGCAGCTTCCTCGATGGCTCCCACGTACATGAAAGCCTGCTCCGGCAAGTGATCCCACTTACCCGAGCACAGCTCTTCGAAGGAGCGGATGGTGTCGTCCCGAGTGCAGTTGATTCCCGGGAAGCCCGTGAACTGCTCAGCGACGTAGAACGGCTGCGACAGGAAACGCTCGATCTTGCGTGCCCGGCCGACGATGATCTTGTCGCCTTCGGACAGCTCGTCAACACCGAGAATGGCGATGATGTCCTGCAAGTCTTTGTAACGCTGAAGCGTCTGCTGTACTTCCCGGGCCACCTTGTAGTGACGCTCGCCGATGTACTCGGGGGAGAGCACGCGGCTCGACGACGCCAACGGGTCGACGGCGGGGTAGATGCCCTTGTCAGCGATCGAGCGCTCGAGGTTCACCGTGCTGTCGAGATGGGTGAACGCCGTCGCCGGAGCGGGATCGGTGTAGTCATCGGCCGGCACGTAAATCGCCTGAATCGACGTCACAGCACCGCTCGAGGTCGAGGTAATGCGCTCCTGCAACTCGCCCATTTCGGTGCCGAGGGTCGGCTGGTAACCCACCGCGGAGGGCATCCGGCCCAACAGCGCCGAGACCTCGGAGCCGGCCTGTGAGAAGCGGAAGATGTTGTCGACAAAGAGCAACGTGTCAGCGCCCGTGTTGTCGCGGAAGTGCTCTGCCATGGTGAGGGCCGAAAGGGCGACTCGGAGTCGGGCACCCGGGGGCTCGTTCATCTGACCGAAGACCATCACGGTCTGGTCGATAACGCTCTTGCCGGTGTCGCCGATCTTGGCATCTTGCATTTCCAGCCAGAGATCGTTGCCCTCACGGGTGCGCTCACCAACGCCAGCGAAACACGAGTAGCCGGAGTGGAAACGGGCCAGACGGGCGATCAGCTCCTGAATGATGACCGTCTTGCCGACGCCGGCACCTCCGAACAGCCCGGCCTTACCACCGCGGACCAGGGGGCAGAGGAGGTCGATCACCTTGATGCCGGTCTCGAAAATCTCCGTCTTGGAGGAAAGCTCGTCGAAGTTGGGTGGCTCGCGATGAATGGGCCGCATCTCGGAGGCCGCGACGGCGCCCAAGCCATCGATGGGCTCACCGACCAGATTGAACACCCGGCCGAGCACCTCCTCGCCGACCGGGACGGTGACCGCAGCTCCGGTATCGATGATCGGTGCTCCACGGCGCAGGCCATCGGTGGAGCCGAGGGAAACGGCGCGCACCCGCCCGCCGCCGAGGTGTTGTGCCACCTCGCACCACAGTACCTCGCGAACCGTTTCACCGAGCACAGTGCGCTCGATCTCTGTCTTTAGGGCGTTGTAAATCGCCGGCAGCTTGTCGTCTGGAAACTGCGCGTCGAGTGTAGAGCCAATGACTTGTGTGACCTTGCCTTGATTCTCTTCCATTGCATCCTCGTCCGAGAGTATTTGCCCGAGTGCAAGGCGCGCTGGAGCGCGCCGCCTCTGTTATCGATCCACTTATGAGAGCGCGCCCACGCCACCGATGATGTCGAGCAACTCCATCGTGATGTGTGTTTGTCGAGCCCGATTGTATTGCCGTGTCAGGGTGGTGATCATGTCACCCGCCGCATCCGTCGCCGCTTTCATCGCCACCATGCGGGCGACTTGCTCACTGACGACGGCGTCGGTGAAACATTGATAGAGACGCATTCGGACACTGGCCGGCAGCAAGTCGTTGAGTAGAGCCTCCGGTTCGGGAGAGAACTCGTAAGAGGCAGACCCACCGCCCTCCTCACCTTCGACGGCCTCGGGCCGCAGGGGCAGGAGCTGCATGATCTCCGGAGACTGACGGCTCGTCGATTGGAAGCGCATGTAAGCCACGTGGGCCGACTTGATCTCACCATCGACAAATTGGTTGATGAGGGCATTGGCAAAGGGCTCGACCTCTTCGAACTTCGGGCTGTCACCGATGTCCGTTCGCGCCTCGACCAAGGGTCGGTCCAGGAAGCGAAAGTAGTTGATGCCCTTCTGCCCCACCATATGAACATCGACCGGGCCCGCCTCGACGGTTTCGAGGTACTGGACCGCGGTTCTCAGGACATTGGCGTTATAGCCGCCGCAAAGCCCACGATTGCTGGTGATGACCAGCAAGGCGGACCGTTCCGCCGAATCGTTGGTTCGCATCAACGGATGATCCGTTTCGCCGGCGGCACGCGACAGATCCGCGACCAGCTCCGCCAGCTTCTCACTGTAGGGCTTGGTCGCCACTGCACGGTTGAAGGCGGCTTGAAACCTGGCCGTCGCGATCAGTTGCATTGTGCGCGTGATCTTGCGGATGTTCCTCGCCGCTTTTCGCCGCTTGACGAGCTCTCTTCTATTAGCCATCGCCTTCGCCGTAGTTTGCCTTGAAGTTGTTGATTACTTCCCTGAGCTTGGCATTCAGCTGATCGCTGATGACACCTGTCCGCACGAGCTCTTCGTTGATTTCGGGGAACTCGTCTTCGATATGCCGCAACAGGGCTTCCTCGAAGGGTAACACTTGGTCGACCGGAAGACTGTCCAGCAACCCCTGCGTTCCCGCGAAGATACTGACGATCTGCTTCTCGAAGGAGTACGGCGAATACTGAGGCTGCTTGAGCAACTCCACCATCCGACGACCGCGGTCGAGCTGGCGTTGCGTCGCGGTGTCGAGCTCCGTACCCAGCTGCGCAAAGGCTTCGAGCTCACGGAAGGCCGCCAGATCCAAACGCAGCGAGCCGGAGATCTTCTTCATGCCTTTGCGCTGAGCATTGCCGCCCACACGGGAGACGCTGATGCCCACGTTGACGGCGGGTCGTACGCCGGCGAAGAACAGATCCGGCTCCAGGAAGATCTGACCGTCGGTGATCGAAATCACGTTGGTCGGAATGTACGCCGAGACCTCGCCTTCGAGGGTTTCGATGATCGGCAGGGCGGTCATCGAACCGCCCGAATCCGGGAAGTGGTGCAAGCGGTACTTGCCTTTGTCATCCAGGCTCTCGAGCCAGGCTTCGCCCCGCTCCTTGCCGTGGGGCCGATGGTAGAGACCATCCTCGCCATCGGGGCGATGCTCGGCCGGGGCCTTCAAACCTTCGGGATGACCAATGGCCAACGACCGGTCGGTGCTGTCCTCGGGGGTGTCCTTGGGTACCACACCGTACTCGTCGCGCATCTTGACGGCACGCTCCAGGAGACGGGAGTGGAGGTAGAAAACATCACCCGGGTAGGCCTCACGGCCCGGCGGGCGCTTCAGGAGCAGCGAAAGCTGGCGGTAGGACTGGGCCTGCTTGCTGAGATCATCGTAGATGACCAGTGTGGCCTTGCCTTCCTTGTACATGAAGTACTCGGCCATGGCAGCACCGGCATACGGTGCGATGTATTGCAGCGGCGAAGGATCGGCGGCGGACGCCGAGACGACGATGGTGTAGTCCATGGCGCCGGCATCGCGCAGCCGATCCACCACACCGACCACCGTCGATTCTTTCTGTCCGATGGCGACGTAGACGCAGATGACATCCTGACCCTTTTGGTTCAGGATCGCGTCGACGGCGATGGCCGTCTTGCCTGTCTTACGGTCGCCGATGATCAGCTCACGCTGGCCACGGCCGACAGGAATCATGCTATCGATGGCCTTGAGGCCGGTCATCATCGGCTCGGTCACCGGTTGCCGCTCGGCGATACCGGGTGCCTTGAACTCCAGGGGTCGACGATCAGGCGTCTCGATGACACCCAAACCATCGAGCGGACGGCCCAGGGGGTCGACGACGCGGCCGACCATCGGCTGGCCACAGGGTACGCTCAGCAGCTCGCCGGTGCGCCGCACCTCGTCACCTTCGCTGATTCCCAGATAGTCGCCCAAGACCACGACGCCGACGGCGTTCTCGCCCAGGTTCAGAACCTGACCGGCGGCGCCGTTCTCGAATTCGACCAGCTCACCGGCCAAGGCGTTGCCAAGTCCATAGATCTGAGCGATTCCATCACCGACCTCGAGCACCTTGCCCACTTCGGCGATGTCGACTTCGCTACGATACTGCTGGATCTCGTCGTTGATGACCGACGAGATTTCATCGACTTTCAGTTTCATGAACCTCTTCCTCTCGCTTGCGACCTGGACCTTGCAGTGGCATCAGGCCGCTTCGCCGGAGTCCGGTAAACGCCGCTCCCTAGCCAAGGTCCGCAGACCGACTGGCATGGATCTCGCGCGCCGAGCGATCCTCGAGGGTATGACGCATTTTGCGCAAACCCGCGACGACACTTGTGTCTATCTTTCGGTCGCCGACTCGGACGACTAGCCCACCGAGCAGGCTGGCGTCGACCTCGGCGATGATCTTTGGTTTCTTACCCGTCATGTTTGCCGCAGCTTCGGCCAACCCTTGCCTCAGGGCGTCGTTCAGGGGAATGGCGGAGGTCACGTGGACATCCACGATGCCGTGCTTCTCCTGAAACGCCAAGCGGTAGGTCTCGGCGATGGTCTCGAGAATCGCCAATCGCCCGTGCTGATTGAGAACTTGCAACGAATCCACCAGCAAATCGCTACCCCGACCTCGGAACAGCTTTTCGAGGCTACGCTCGCGCTCTTGCTCTTCGATCAAAGGGCTTGAGATGAAATCGCGGAAGCTCGGATTCTCCCGCATCAGACGCGCCAAACCCTCGAGCTCTTCGAGCAGGTTCTGCGCCTGCCCATCGGACTCGGCACGGTCGAGCATCGCCCGGCTGTAAACCCGGGATACGGCAACTTGTTTCTCGTCTACTCTCGCCATCGTATCGACCTCGGAGGCTCGGCCCCGAACCTAGTTGCTCTCCAGTTGACCGATCTCGGCAATGGATTCTTTGATCAAGCGCTGGTGGTCCGCGGCGTTCAACTCACGGCCGATGACCTTCGACGCAACGTCCACCGCCATCTTGCCGCTCAGCTCATAGAGCTCTTTGATGGCGGTTTCCTTGGCGATTCCGATCTCACGCTTGGCACGGGCCAGCGCCTTCTCGGCTTCTTCACGGCCATCCTCTTCGATGCGATGGCGCAGCACCTCGGCATCCCGACGACCTTCCTCTACGATGGCCGTCGCTTCGGCACGCGCCGTATTCAGCCGCTCTTCGTATTCCCTGAGGCGGGCTTCGGCCGCATCGCGATCCCGCTTGGCGTCTTCGAGGGATTCACGGATGAACTCCTCGCGCTTCTGCAAGACCTCGAGCAGCGGGCCCCAGGCGAACTTTCCAAGCACGAACACCACCAGGCCGAAAATCACCAACGTCCAGAAGACGTTGCCGATATCCCCAGCGAAGATGTTGCTCTTGCCGCCGCCGTCCCCTGCTGCCAAAACCGGCAACGCGCCAGCCACCAGGAAGAGCACGACGCATAGATTTCGCAGTGTTCTCATACTCATCGTCCACTCACAGATTTGGGGCACCACCCGTCCACACAGGCGCCGGCAGAGCCCTCGTCTTTGTTGCACCTTTGCTGCATCCTCAGAGCACAGCCTTTCGGCTCGCAGGCAGGAAGAAGGGGAACACTAACCGGTCCCATCCAAGGTGGGCCAACCGACAGGCCCCCCGTTCTCCTTGCACTTGCAGAAGCCTAGAGGACAGCCAGCAGGCCGACGATGACGCCGAACAACAGACCGGCCTCGATCATGGCCGCGGTGATCAGCATCGCGGTCGAGATCTGACCTGCCATCTCGGGCTGACGGGCCATCGCTTCGACGGCACTACCGCCGATACGACCGATACCCATGCCACCACCGATTACAACCAAACCAGCTCCGATCGGACCACCCAGGCGGCCGATACCTTCGAAGGCAGCGCCCCCGTCTTGCGCGAACACACTGGGGGCAAACATCAAAGCGAAGCCCAGAACAATCATCATCAGGGACAATTTCGCGAACTTCTTGCTCATCTTCCTCTCGTCCTTTCTTGCCTCTAAGCTGACACCCCTAGGGGTGCCCGTCTCTATCCTAGTCGGCCGTTTCTTTTGAGCAAACGAAGGTCCATCCCCCCGCCTGCCGCCAGATGCGAGCTCACTATCGGCAGCCCACACCACAAACTTCTACATTCGAAACTTGTATTCGTCGAAACCTGTATCAGTGGGCTCCCGCCTCGCCGTGATCTTCGTGGTGCACATTGACCGACATGCCGATGAACAGCGTCGTCAAGTACGTGAAGATGAAGGCTTGGAGAAAAGCCACAAAAATCTCCAACATGGTGACCGCAACGCTGCCCAGGACGACGGGGATGGCTACACCGAGCCCGACACCCGTTCCGAGGGCCGCGCCGGCCTTCAGGATCATCATCAACAGGACGGCGAGCAGAATGTGCCCAGCGACCATGTTGGCGAACAAACGAACTGCCAGCGCAAAGATCTTCGAAACAAGACCAGCGATCTCGACCGGTAGCATCAACGGCGCCATCCAGATCGGCCCGGGCACGAAGTGCGCCAGATAGGCCTTGCCACCATAACGCAAGCCGTTGAAAACCATCAGAATCATGGTCATGATGGCCAAGGTGGCCGTGACCCAGATATTGCCCGTCGCCGTGCCGCCGATATGGATACCAAACCACACCGGCGTCACCGTGCCGAGGGGTAACATCCCCAGCAGATTGAGCGACAGAACGAAGAAAAAGGCGCTCCAGATGTACTTGATGAAGCGATCCGTGTGCTCACCAAGGTGGGGCTCGGCAACCTCTTTGCGAAAGTACTGGCAGACCAACTCGATGAAGTTGGCGAAGCCAGAAGGCACCAAGCCGGCGATTTCCCCTTTCCCTTTGCGACGCCGCATGAAGATGGGGAAGAAGATGCAGAGCAGCAATCCTCCCAAGATCATCATGACGATCTGGTCGCTGAGCAGGGTGATGACCCCCTCAGGAGTCAGGAATCCCATGTCCGCAGGTCGTTGCACCAAAGGATGGGGCACGACATGGGCTAATGGGTTGTCTCCCGCAACTTGCAGATTCATCGACTTCGACTCCACTTCGGTCAGCATCTCGACCCATCACGGGCCGTCGCTGCTTGAAACATCTCAGGCATGCCGCCGTCGGCAACACCGCTATTTAGAAACCTTGCGCGCTAGCCGGACCGGTTATTCGAGGCCGGGCCATTCGCCCTCCTCGACCCGGTATCAGAGCTAGGCGTTCTTAGCCTGCATCAGCGCCCTGGCAAACGTCGTGTCCGCAACCAGAAACGCAGCGTGGGCGATGGCCACCCAGATCAGCAAGGGCGGCAGGCTGAAGAAACCGCTGAGCGCCACCACCAGAGAAAGAACCAAGGCCACGGACAAACGCACCGCGATCGCCCCCATGGCCGCTGAGATGGAATCGAGGGGAGGGCGGTACCGCGTCATGTAGACGGGAAGCGTTCCCACCCAAGATGCCACCAGGGCGATGGCCGTACCGACGAGCATGCCGGCCATTCCATGATTCGGTGCCCAGCGCATCGTCGGCCAATATCCGAGAGCCCAGAGAACCAACAGCGTGACGGCGGAGTGGACAGCGAACCGTCGGTAAAAACCGACGACCAGCGCGTCGAGCCTCTGCTTACCAGCCTCATTCATCATCGTTCATCGGTCGCTGGCTCTCGCCCATGGCCTTGAAGGACGTTCGAATGAGGTTGTAGAAACCACCGACCAGCCCTATCACCAAACACACCAAGAGCCCCCACGGACCACTGCCGTAGTGGCGATCAATCCACAGACCCACCAAAGTGAATCCCAGGACGGCCCCAACGAGCTCGATCCCCAACCCGGCGAGACGAAGCTGTGGCCTACGCCCACTTCGATGCTTTCCCGAAGGCATCAGACGCCCCGCTGATAGGTGTGCTGTTAGAGGATGACTGGGATAGACGAATCCCCTCAAATTTCGGACCGGCGTATTGTTGCACCTCACGCCTTGCCTGGCAACCCTCCTCCAAGCTAATCCTTTAAATGAGCTGTTCTCGGCCCTTTACGGGCTCAGGTTGAATCGATTCTTCAACTTCTGACGTATGTCATGGCGACAGCACCCACGATGACGATAGAGTAGCTGCCCGACAGCTGATCACCAGCGAGCGACCTCCCAAATGGAAAACATCACAGCCAACAGCTCAGACCCAACGCGGCTCGATTGGAATTTCGAGACCGCCGCCCTGCCGTTTCTGGACGGCCTCTACAACATGGGCTACCGGCTGACCCGCAACGCTGAGGACGCCGAGGATCTGGTTCAAGAGACTTACTTCAAAGCCTACAAGCACTACGACAAGTTCCAAGAGGGGACAAATCTCAAAGCGTGGCTCTTTCGCATTTTGCGCAACACCTTCATCAACGGCTACCGCAAAAAGCAGAACCAGCCTCCGCAGAGCGCCTTCTCGGACATCGAGGACTCTTTCGAGAGCCTGGTCAATCAAGACGCTGGCCAGGAGATCAAGAATCCGGAAGAGGAGATCCTGAGCGGTGTCATCGACGAGGACGTTCAGGAAGCCCTTGATACGCTTCGGGAGGACTATCGGCTGGTCATTCATCTTGTCGATTTAGAGGGCTTCTCTTACAAAGAAGCCGCCGAAATCCTCGAGGTGCCGGTGGGCACGGTGATGAGCCGACTCTATCGGGGACGCCGTCTGCTGGAGCGCGTCCTGCTGGACTACGCCCGCCGACACGGCTATCTGCGCGATGAGGAACCTTCGAAAATGCGGTCGACCAAAGATGATCGCTCGGCTCCTGACCGCGGGGCTGCTGGCACTGAAACCGCCGATCGTGGCTCCGCCGCCGACTGAATGAGCGGCCGAGGGATACCATGGATATCGACACCACAGATATCTTTGCCGAGGTCGGCACCTTGATGGAATAACTACCCCTTGCCGCGGGTTATTCCAACGACTGGTCATCGAGCGTACGACGCAGGTATGCCCTACGTTCTACAGAGCCTAGGTCCCAAAGACGCTTTGCGGAGGAAGCATGGATTGTAAGAAGGTCATGGAAGAGTTGGTCTTCCGCCTCGCTGACGACGACTTGGCGCAGGACTTGATCGTGGCCTATCGACAGCATGTCGAATGTTGCCCCCATTGTGCACGCTGCACCAAGAGGACCCGTTATGTCCTCACGGTTGTTCGCGAGCGTACCGCCCGCCTGCAGGCACCGAAGCACTTACGCTTGAAGATCATCGCCGGCCTCTCCACGCGTCGCGATCAGCTGCACTAGCTGTCCCTCAGCTGGCCTCGGAGGTCGCCCTCCGGTGCTGCCATGAGACGCGAGCCACTACCCATAGACGGGGTCTTGCCCGATCTTCTCGAAGCCTTCGATAGACAACCCGCGGTCATTCTTCGGGCTCCTCCCGGAGCCGGCAAGACAACCCGTGTTCCCCCGGCGCTTCTAACCTCTCCCCGGCTGGCCACAGGCCAGATCATCATGCTGGAGCCACGGCGCATCGCAGCCCGTGCCGCGGCTCGACGCATCGCTGAAGAGCAGGGCTGGAGGCTGGGGGAAGAGGTCGGCTACCGCATCCGTTTCGACAGCCGATCCGGCCCGCGGACGCGCATTCTGGTGGTCACCGAAGGCATTCTCGTCCAGATGCTGCAGCGCGACCCTTTCCTCGAAGGCGTCTCCGCCCTGGTTTTCGACGAGTTCCACGAGCGCCACCTCGACTCCGACTTGGCCCTCGCCATGGCCAAGAAAGTCCAGGCCCAGGCGCGCCCGGATCTTCGCCTGGTGGTGATGTCCGCAACGCTGGAAACCGCGACCTTGGCCGAGTACTTCGACCACTGCGCCGTCATCGAAAGTGAAGGCCGCAGCTTTCCGGTGAGCGTCGATTATCTCGAGCTGGCGGACCCGCGGCCGATTCACACGGCGGCCGGCCATGCGGTGCGCAAGGTGCTGGAGCACAGCGCGGGCCATGTGCTGGTCTTTCTTCCGGGGGTGGGCGAGATCCGACGTACCGGCGAGCTCTTGGAGTCCTGGAAAGACCTCGGCAGCATCGCCATCCATCCCCTCTACGGTGACTTGCCGGGGAACCGCCAGGACGCCGTCCTCGAGCCGAGCCGACGGCGCAAGGTCATCCTCGCCACCAATGTCGCCGAGACCTCGATCACCATCGACGGTGTCGGAGCGGTGATCGACAGCGGCTGGGAACGCAGCCTGCGCTTCGACCCCGCCTACGGCCTGGATCGGTTACAACGGGTACGCATCTCCCTGGCCTCGGCAGAACAAAGGGCGGGGCGAGCCGGGCGGCAAGGGCCGGGCTATTGCCTGAGGTTGTGGACGCAGCACGATCACCGCAGCCTGGCACCCCAATCGACCCCCGAGATTCGACGGCTCGACTTGGCGGCCCCCTTGCTCCAGCTCTACGCCTGGGGGGAGGCAGATCCGTTGCACTTCGACTGGCTGGAGGCGCCGAAGAGCTCGTCGCTGGATCGAGCCCATCGCCTCCTGGAGGATCTCGGCGCCCTCAGCCGCCAGGGTGATGGCTGGCGCATCAGCCCGCTGGGCCAGATGATGGTCAAGCTCGGCACCCAGCCCCGCCTGGCACGCCTCCTGGTGGAAGGCTTTCGCCGCGGTATGAGCCGCGAAACCGCCCTCTGTGCAGCACTTCTATCTGAACGGGACATCGTCAACCGGCCGGCCGGACAACGACGCGTCATCGCCATGCGGTCGTCGACCTCGGACCTACTGGACCGCCTCGACGCCCTGGAGCACTTCGCCGGCACCGGTTACGGGGAGACCGCCCTCGGCCCGGCCCACCCCGGCCGTTGCCGCCAAGTCCTGCGCTCCGCCGAGTTGTTGCAAGGTCAGACGCAACGGCGCCTGGGACCGGCGGCCGCTGATCTGGAGCCCCTGGCAGACGATGCGCCGACGGCACTCTCGCGGGCCCTACTGGTGGCTTTTCCTGATCGGGTCGTACGGCGGCGCGAGGCGGGCAGCCGTCTCGGGCGGATGGTCGGAGGCCGTGGCGCTCGCCTGGCGGAGATGAGCACGGTCACCGAAAGCGAGCTCTTCTTGGGCTTGGAGATCGACGGTGGCGAGCGCCACCACCGGGACATCCTGATCCGGCAAGCCTCCGCCATCGAGGCCGACTGGCTGCCCGAAGACCAGTTGCGGCAAGGGGTGGAAACAGACTTCGACGAGACGCGACAACGGGTCGTCGCCCATCGGACGCGCTACTATCGAGACCTGCTGCTCGAACGCCAAGAGGTGCCTCCAGACCCAGCTACCGCGGCGCGAATCCTGGCCGAGGCCGCCGGTCGCCATTGGCAACAGCTGTTGCCCAAGGACGACCGCGATCTGATGGATTTGCTGGCCCGCCTGCGCAGCTTGCAGCAATGGCTTCCGGAGCTCGACCTGCCGACCTTCGAAGACGATGCTTGGGCGGAGCTGTTGCCAGGGTTTTGCCACGGCCTGCGTTCCTTTGACGACCTCCGTCGCCTGCCGTGGCGCTCCATCTTGCAGGGCCACCTGGATCATCGTCAACGCTCTGCGCTCGAGCGGGCGGCGCCGTCCCACCTCGAAGTGCCGAGCGGCTCGCAGATCCGTCTGCGCTACGAGCCAGGCCAGCCGCCAGTCTTGGCGGTGCGCATTCAGGAGCTCTTCGGCCTGGAGGAAACCCCGACCGTGGCCGAAGGGCGGCAGAAGGTCCTGCTGCATTTGCTGGCGCCCAACCAACGGCCGCAGCAGGTCACCGACGATCTGAAAAGCTTCTGGCGCAATACCTACCCGCAGATCCGCAAAGAGCTCTTCGGTCGCTATCCCAAACACGCCTGGCCCGAAGACCCGTTGACGGCAACGCCGGAATCGCGGCCCAAGCGTCGGCGGTGAGGCCGGAGCCTGGGGATGTCGGGTCTTTGGTACGGGTCTTGGTGCGTCTCGTGTGGTTCGCCTTGAGGCGGACGACGATGAGGGTTACACTGACCCCATAAATCCTGACGCCCCTATTCTGCGCTAGCCGCGACTGTGCTTCAATCTGGACTCGATAGCCTCCCCTTAACTTGCCGATGGAGATGAGACAATGAGCGACACCCCGATTCCCCCACCCCCCGGCGGCACGCCTCCAGGCCCGCCCCCAGCCGCACCGCCGGCGGCCTCGCCGAACCCTGCCGGTGGCACCGTGTCACCCAACCGGACGATCATGCTCGTCCTTTCTTACCTGTGGTTGCTCGCCCTGGTGCCTTTCCTGGTAGAGAAGGATGACAAAGAAGTGCAATGGCACGCCAAGCATGGCTTGGTCTTGGCCGGCGCGGAATTTGTCCTATGGATTGCGGTCATCATCGTCGGCATCATCCTCGCCATGATGGTCGATTTCTTGGGTTGCATCGCCTCCCTGCTGCAACTGGTCCTATGGTTAGGCGTCCTCGCTCTGCATGTCTTCCTCATCTTCAAAGCGGTCAACGGTGAACGTTTCAAGATCAAGGGCATCAGCGAATTTGCCGATCGCTTCTGAGCACCACCCTCGGACCCCATCCGAGAAAACCATGAGCAAAGGATGGCGTCGATGTCTCGTCGGCGCCATCTTTTGTTTTCTGCTCATCGGCTTCGACCTCTCACGCCCGCCCCAAGACCAGTGGTCCGCCCACGCCATGCTGTGGGGCATTGACCTCTATCAAGCGACCCTCTCTCCTCTGATGCCGACGGCTGGCATAGAATGTCGTTTCACGCCCACCTGTAGTCACTACGGTGAGGGGGCCATCCGGCGCTACGGCGCCCTGGGCGGCAGCTGGCGAGCCGTTTGGCGCATCCTGCGCTGTGGCCCCTGGACACCTCGAGGGACGGAAGACCCACCATGAAACCCCTGTACTTGACCGAGGCTCGACGGCTCAATGAGCGCCATGGGCTACAGCTCACCTGGAGCGACGGGCACACCGCCACCCTGGACTACGACTACCTGCGGGGCTTTTGCCCCTGTGCCATGTGCCAAGGCCATGGCTCCAACGAGGTCACCTACCAAGCGCCCCGCAAACCGGTGACCCCTGAGACCATTGCGCCGGTGGGCAACTATGGAATCTCCATCGTTTGGTCGGACATGCACGCCACGGGCATCTACCGCTTCGATTTTCTGCGGCGCATTTGCACTTGCCCCCAGTGCCTCCCCGAGGGGGACGATCCTCCCCGTGCCGTGAGGGCTTGAGCTGCTATCATCCGCCGACCCTTTTCCCCTTTGGAGATTCGATGGAAGAACAGACGATTCGCCCTATCCGCAAGGTTCTGATCGCCAATCGCGGCGAGATCGCCGTGCGCATTCTGCGGGGCCTGCGCGAGCTCGGCATGCGGTCGGCGGTGATCTACTCCGATGCCGATCGCGCCAGCCTGCCCGTGCTGCTGGCGGACGAGGCCTATCGCATCGGCCCGGCAGCCTCGAGTGAAAGCTACCTGCGAAGCGAGGCCATCATCGAGTTGGCGACCCGGATCGGCGCCGACGCCATCCATCCCGGCTATGGTTTTCTCTCCGAAAACGCCGACTTCGCTGGTCAGTGTGAGGCCCAGGGCATCATCTTCATCGGCCCCAGCGCCGACGCCATCTCCGCCATGGGCTCCAAGATCGAAAGTCGGCGCCTGATGATCGATGCCGGTGTGCCGGTGGTTCCCGGTGGCCGTGATCCTCTGCCGGACCTGGCCAGTGCCGAAAAAGAGGCGGCCGAGATCGGCTATCCCATCATGCTCAAGGCCTCGGCCGGCGGCGGCGGCAAGGGCATGCGCCGCGTCGCGGAAGCCGGTCAGCTGGCGGCTGCCTTCCGTGACGCCCGTTCCGAGTCGATTGCGGCCTTCGGCGACGATGCGGTCTACATCGAAAAGTTTGTCGACGAGCCGCGGCACATCGAGATACAGATCCTGGGAGACGCCCACGGCAACATCGTTTCTCTCGGCGAGCGCGAATGCTCGTTGCAGCGACGGAATCAGAAGGTGATCGAAGAGGCTCCGTCCCCGATCGTCAGCCCCGACCTGAGGCAGCGCATGGGAGAAGCCGCTGTGCAGGCAGCTCGCGCCGTCGGCTACAGCAACGCCGGCACGGTGGAATTCCTACTCGACGGCCACGGTGATTTCTATTTCTTGGAAATGAACACCCGCTTGCAGGTCGAGCACCCGGTCACCGAGATGGTCACCGGCATCGACCTGGTCATCGCCCAGTTGCGCGTCGCCCAGGGGTATGCCTTGGACCAACGCTTCGATGACATTCAGCCCCGCGGCCATGCCATCGAGGTTCGTCTCTATGCCGAGGACCCCTTTCGTAATTTCATGCCGTCGCCGGGCAAAATCCGGCGCCTTCGACTGCCGGAGGGCCCGGGGGTGCGCAACGATTGTGGCGTCTACGAGGGGGCGGAAATCTCCATTCACTACGACCCGATGATCGCCAAGCTGATCGTCTGGGGTGAAGATCGCCAGCACGCCATCCTGCGTCTCGAGCGGGCCTTGACGGAGCTACGGATCGAAGGAATCCAGACCACAACGCCCCTGTTTTTACAAATTCTCCGCGACGAGGATTTCCGCTCCGGCAACTTGGACATCACCATGCTCGACCGCAAGCTCGCCGACGGCACTTGGGCCAGACCGGAGGAGGCGCCGTTCGAGGATCTTCCCCTCATCGCCGCGGCAATAGCCCATTCCCAGCGCCAACGCCGGACGACGTCGGTGCCGGCCAGCGCGACCGGAAAACGCTCACAATGGCGGCAAGCGGCCCGTCGCCAAGCCCTGAGAGGTGGCACATGGAGCTCGTGATCGGACTGGCGGGGAAAGAGAAAGCCCTGCATCTCGAACGCTTCGGAGATCGTTATCTGATCACCTTGGACGAGGCACGCTACGAAGTGGATGTGGTGCAGGCCGGACCGGGTGTCCTCAGCCTGATCATCGACGGCGCCCAATACGAGGTGGCGGTGGAGCCCCAGAAACCCGGCCCCCGGGGGAGCGCCCACTATCAAGTCCTCAGTATGCGTGGCCAGGACGATGTGTCGTTGGTCGACCCCCTCACCCATTTGGCACAGCTCTCCCGGGGCAGCGACGCCAACGATGGCACGCAGAGGGTGACAGCCTATATGCCAGGTCAAGTGGTGGAGATCTTGGTGTCGGAAGGCGAGACGGTGCAACCGGGGCAAGGGGTCTTGGTCTTGGAAGCGATGAAGATGAAAAACGAGATCCAGAGCGAGAGCGCTGGCATCGTCACTCACATCCACGTGCAAGAGGGCCAAGCGGTCGAAGCCGACGACCTTCTCTTCGAGGTCGGCGAAGCCCCCGCCTGAAGCACGACGGGCCGCTTCTTCGATCACTTCCCGGCTCTTCCTGCAGCCAACAAAAAGGGCGCCCTCGGGCGCCCTTTTTGCGTCTGGTCATGTGCCCCCCGGGGGGCACTCACCCCTCTCAGGTCTCGAGGAAAGCCCGCAGCTTCGAAGCCCGGCTCGGATGCCGCAGCTTGCGCAACGCCTTGGACTCGATCTGACGGATCCGCTCACGGGTGACGCTGAACGAGCGTCCCACTTCTTCGAGGGTGTGCTCGGAGCCTTCGCCCACGCCGAACCGCATCCGCAACACCAGCTCCTCCCGAGGCGTCAGACTCTTGAGCACCCGGCCGGTGGAGTCTCGCAAGTTGGCGTCCACCACCGCATCGATGGGCGACACGGCGTTTTTGTCTTCGATGAAGTCGCCGAGGTGGGAATCCTCTTCCTCGCCGATCGGCGTTTCCAAGGAAATCGGTTCCTGGGCGATCTTCATGATCTTGCGCACCTTGGAGGCGGAGAGATCCATGCGCAGGCCGATTTCCTCGGCGGTCGGTTCCCGTCCGAGCTCCTGCACCAGCGAACGGCTAGTGCGGGTCAGCTTGTTGATGGTCTCTATCATGTGCACCGGAATGCGGATGGTCCGCGCCTGATCGGCGATCGCACGGGTGATGGCCTGGCGAATCCACCACGTGGCATAGGTGGAAAACTTGTAGCCGCGGCGGTACTCGAATTTCTCCACCGCCTTCATCAGGCCGATATTGCCTTCCTGAATGAGGTCCAGGAACTGTAAACCACGGTTGGTGTACTTCTTGGCGATCGACACCACGAGGCGAAGGTTGGCGACGATCAGCTGCTCCTTGGCCTTCTCGCACTCCGCCTCGCCCCGACGAATTTTCGCGATGGTGCTGGCCACCTCCGCGTACTTGGTGCCGTAGCGCTCTTCGATGCCTACGAGCTTGTCGCCGTACTTCTCTTTGCGGCGCACCTGCAAGGCCCGAAGCTCTTCGTTCTTCTCACGCTCGAGGGCTTTGTCGACCCGCTTGATGTCACTGCGCAGACGGGAAAATTCCCGGTGGATATCGCGCAGCAGCTCGACGAGCACATTGCGGGTCTGGACGCTGAAATCGATGCTGCGAATATCCTTGGCGATCTTGGCCAGCAGCCGATCGATCTCGCGATCCCTCTCCTGGTACTTCGGATCCTTACGATCGACGCCCTCTTGGGCCGTCCGCAGCTCGCGGATTCGCTGATCGGAGTCGCTGATGCGCTCAAAGGTCACCAGATTCTTCTTGATACGCTCGCTGGCCTTGGCATCGAGCTCTTCGCCCACGTCGTTGGCGACCAGCTCGCGCAATACCCGGCGATCCTTCTGTGCCAGCTCATTGAGGCGCAGCAGCTCTTTGAGGACGACCCGATTGCTGCACAGGGCCTCGTAGATCATCCACTCGCCGTTTTCGATGCGCTGAGCGATCTCAACCTCACCCTCGCGGTCGAGCAGCGGCACGGTTCCCATTTCCCGCAAATACATGCGGACGGGATCGTTGGTCTTTTCTTGCTCGGTGAGGACATATTCCTGACCACCGTCCTCTTTCTTGTCAAAATCTCCTCCGGGCAACGCGCCATCATCGCGATTCTGATGACGCTCCGGACGATCGATGACAAAGACTTCGAGAACCAAGAGCCGCTGATAGACCTCGTCCAGCTCGTCTGGCAAGCTGACGACTTCTTCTGGCAGCATCTCGTAGATCTCGTCGTAGAGGAGATAGCCTTTATCCTGCCCCAGCTCGATCAGCTGTTTGACAGAGCTGTATTTTTCCTCGATGTGTACTGCATTCGAGATGGCCAATTCCCTTCCTACCTTCCTGCGGACGCCGACACCAAGCCCGAAGGGGCGATGTCGCCGTGGATGCTAAATCACCAATACCGGCCCGTCATTTTCGGGTGCTGGCTTTGGCTCAAGTTTTTTTTCTCTTCGAGCAGCTGTGCTAGGCGGGTCTGATCGTTCTGCAGTTGCGCTTGCTTGATTTGTCGCATCAGCTCGACCTGACGCTGCTTGGTCCAGCGAGAACGCAGCGTATCGAGGGCTTCGGCAAGGTTTCCCTCGCCAGAATCGGCCACTTGTACCAGAAGACGAGCCGCCTTGTCAACCGAACCAGCCTCCCAATCTAGAGCAGCGATGACCTCGGCCGTCGCTGGGGCCTGGCGATTCCCCCGTGAATATAAAGCGCAAAACGTCGTGAAAATATTCCGACAATCCGGATCAAAAAAGACTTCGGGCTCCGGCAGCTCTGCCAAGGGAGGTACGATCGCGCCTTCCACCAGCAGACATTGGATCGCTTTTTCTTCTGTCGAGCGCACCAAATTAGTGGCGGGACGACTTGGAAGGCTGTCCGTTGGTGGCGATGCCGGGCTCCCGACCCGTCGCCAGAGCATCTCCAAGGGAATTCCAAGTCGCTCGGATGCCAGTTGCCCATAGGCATGTTTCACGATGCCGTCGCGGATCGGTTGCAGGATTTCGGCGATGGCGCTGGCCGCCTTGGTTCTTTGCCGCGGATCTTTTTGCACCGCCGCCGGAACCAGGCGCTCGATTTCCTCTTGTACGGCATCGGCAGCCTGGGCGATCACCTCGCGAACCGCCTCGGGGCCTTCTTCTCGCCGCAGGGAATCGGGGTCATGGCCGGCCGGGAAACGTGCCCTGCGGATTCCGAGCCCCGCCGCCAAGAGGATCGGCAGCGATCTTTGGACCGCCTTGTCCCCCGCCGCATCGCCGTCGTAGGCGAGCACGACCTCGTCCGTATAGCGACCGAGCAGGCGCGCCTGCTCGGTCGTCAGCGCGGTGCCCATGCCGGCCACCGCCCATTCGATGTCGCAGGCCGCCGCCGCCATGACATCCAAGTAGCCCTCCACCAACAAAACCCGCCCCTCGTCTCGCATGGAGCGCTTGGCCAGGTGGAATCCGTAGAGCAACTGACCCTTCTTGAACTGCTCGGTCTCGCTGGTATTGATGTACTTGGCCCGGTCATCCCCCAAGGTACGACCGCCGAAGCCAGCCAGCCTGCCCGTCGGGGTGTGGATGGGGAACATCAGACGGTGGCGAAAGCGGTCATAGGGGCGCCCGGCTCGATTGGGGTCTTTTTGGCTGATCGCCACCAAGCCCGCTTCCACCAGGTCTTCGACGGGAAATTTGTGGCGCAGGGCGTCGAGCAGATGATGCCACCCTTCCGGCGCATAGCCGATACCAAAACGCTCTTGCAGTTGGGGCGAGATGTCTCTGGAGGCCAAATAGTCGCGCCCCTCACGGTGCTGCAGCAGCTGATGGCGAAAGTGCTCGGCCGCCGCCTCCAGGGCCGTCCCGAGCTGTCGCTGACGACGGGCGTCGGCCGATGGCAGGTGGCTCGCCAAGGCGATACCGTAGCGACCGGCGAGGGCTTCGATGGCAGCGGGGAAGTCGTCGCCCTGATGCTGCATGAAGAGCTTGATGGCGTCGCCGCCGGCACCGCAGCCGAAGCAATAGTAGAGCCCTTGATCGGGATCCACATTGAAGGACGGAGTCTTTTCCTTGTGGAACGGGCAGAGGGCTTCGTACTTCCGCCCTTTCCTGACCAAACGGGTCATTTCACCCGCGATCTCGACGATGTCGACGGCGTCGCGCACCGATTGCACGACTTCGGGGGTGATCTTGCCCTGTAACCCCTCCACGCTCAGCCCACCAGCTCCACCACCGTCGCACCGTCGCCGCCCTCGTCCGCTTTTCCGGAACGCACCTTGGCCGCCGCACGGTGCCCCCTGAGAAACTCGCGGACGGCCTTGCGCAGGCGCCCCGTGCCGTGGCCATGGACCACCCGCACCTCGGCGTGGGAGGCGAGCAGAGCTTGGTCCAGGAATCGATCCAGGCTCTCCAGGGCAGGCTCGACCCGTTGCCCGATGAGCTTGATCTCAGCTGCGGTCGTGGCCACCGGCTCAGGGGCTCGGCGCTTAGCCTCTCGGCGGACCTGCTCCGCAGCCGAGACGTTTCCGGCGGTCGTCCCAGCGGAGGACGCGCCCACACCCATCAGTTCTTTTTCGCGACAGGTGAAGACCTTTCCCTTGACCCGAACCTGTGCCTTGCCGCGATCGAGCTTTTCCAGCACCCCTTGCCAGCCCAGACGCCGGTGGCGCACCGTCCCGCCGATGGCCAGGGCTACCTCGTCGCTCGGCGTCTCCGGCTCAAGGACCGGCGCCTCGGCGAAAAGCTTCTCGGTGGCGGCGACCGCCACCCCCTTCTTGCGCCCTTGCTGCGCCTGCTGCCGCACCGCCTCGACTTCTTCCGCCAAGGAACGTTGCACCTTCTGGCGGAAAGCCTCGAGCTCGCGGGAGAGCCGCTGACCCACCGTCTTGCGCTCCCGACGGAGCTCGGCTTCGAGATCCGCCTGGCGTCGCCGCAGGGACTCGGCGTCGGCCAGCTCTTCGTCCAGCCGCACCTGCGTCTCCGCCAGCTGGCGGCGACTTTGCTCGATCTCGACCAACAAGCGTCGAAGGTCTCGGTGTTCCGATCCCAAGATCTCCTCGGCCCGTTCCAACCATTGCTGTGGCAGACCCAGTCGTCGGGCCAAGGCGATCGCTTCGCTGCCCCCCGGCGGACCCGGCAAGAGACGGTAGGTCGGCTTGCCGCTGCGGCTGTCGAAGAGCATCGCGGCGCAATGCGCCCCGTCACTCTCCAACGCCGCGGCGGCCACCTGACTCAAGTGGGTGGTCACAAACACCAGGCCACGACGCTCGATCAAACTTTCGAGGATGGCCGTCGACAGGGCGGCACCCTCATCGGGATCGGTACCCGAGCCGAGCTCGTCGAGCAGCACCAAGGACTCTTCGTCGGCCTTTTCCCAGACCTCTTTGAGGCGCAGCAGCCGTCCACTGAAGGTCGAACGATCGGCCAACAGGTCCTGATCATCGCCGACGGTGGCGACAATACTCTCGAAGAAGGGAATGAAGGTGCCGGGAGCCGCCGGGATGGGCAGGCCACATTGATGGGCCAAGGCGAGCAGACCCACGGTTTTCAAAGCGACGGTTTTGCCACCGGCATTGGGGCCGGTGACCACCAGCGCCCGGCAATCGCTCGACAGCTCCAAATCGAGGGGAATGATGTCCCCGCGGTGTCCGGCGGTGTCCAGCGCCCGCTGACGCAGATCCGCCAGAGCGGGATCGATCAAGGGATGTCGGGCCTGTACCAGACGCAGGTCGTGCCGGCCTCCAATGGCCGCCAGGATGCCGTTGCTGGCGTCGGCGAAGCGGACCGAGGCTTGCAGGTGATCGAGGGTCGTCACCCATTCGACATGGGCTTCGATACTGGGCCAGGCTTGCCGCAGACGACGGATCACCTCGGCCATGATGCGGCGTTTCTCGGCCTCTTCCTCTTCGCTCGTCTGTTGCAGCTGATTATTTTCTTCGACCACTTCGAGGGGCTCGAAGTAGAAACTGCGACCACTTGCCGATCGCCCGTGGGTGAGCCCCTGCATGCGCCCCTTGGCACCAGCCTGCATCATCAAGACGAGGCGACCGGCACGCATCGGAATAGTGTCTTCGAGATCATCCTGATGCGCGTCCATCGTCGTTTTCAGAAGACCATAGACCCGTTGTCGAGCCTGCCGCAGCTGTCGTTTGATCTCGGCCAAGCGGGGTGTCGCGTCCTCGCGGATCTCCCCGCGACCATCAAACGTCTTCTTGAGCAACCGCCGGAGCTCGTCGGTGGCGGGAAGCTCTTCGACGATGTCTGTCAAGGCTGGGCATGGGGGATCGGCATGCCGAATGCGCTCAACGGCTTCCGCCGCCATGCCCAAGAGGGCAGCCAGCTCGACCAGATCCTTACCGGACAGCGTCTGACCACGACCTCCCTCCAGGGCGGCCAACAACGGTACAAAGGGACGCTCCCGCGACAGCACGAGTGGTTGCCCGACCAGCAACCGGCGGGCCTCTTCGTATCGCAGCCGGTGGGTTTGCAGATCGTCGATCGAGGCAAAGGGCTGCAGGGCCAACAGACGACCGTGCCCCAAATCGGTCGTGGCGAGGCACGCCACCAGCCGCAAAAGGGACGGAAGCTCGAGGGCCGAGCGACTGGCTATGGATACCCTGGATTCGAGCACGCTAAGGCCCTCTTGTGATGGTCGGCGGTCTACCACCGTCAACGACGAATGCTGCGCGAACCCCTGTGCAGCAATGGCTCAAGGGGGCGGAGGCCCCAATGGGTTCGGCCGGGGCTCCGAAACTCGCCGGAAATCGATAGTGCTGGCGAGACCGGCTGAAAATGAAAAAGCGGGAGATGGAGAAGTCTCCATTCCCGCTGTCAGCTGCCACCTAGGGGCCGCTGGATCAGAGCAGCCCTTGACGGCGCTCCTCTGTGAGCTTGCGCAGCATCTTCTTGCGTCCCTGAAGGATCTTCCGCTTCCGTTTGACACTGGGCTTTTCGAAGTGCTGACGTTTCTTGAGCTCCGTCAACACGCCCGCCTTCTCACACTTCCTCTTGAAGCGACGGAGAGCGTTCTCGAAGCTCTCCTCATCGCGAACATGTACGATCGGCATCTGGACCATCCTCTTTTCTGGCTCGTTTTCGACTTCTTGAACTCTTTGGGGATGTGCCGTTTAGGGGCTGGGCCCACTGGCCGACCGTTTCGACAAGCCGCTGAGGCGACTCAGATTCGTCAAAAATAGCGGGGCTGGCACACCGCAGCTGGCGATTATCTTCCACGCAACGGCCAGACGTCAAGGGAAAACCTGCGGCCCCGGGCCACCCAGCTTCAGTAGGCAGCCCATCTGGGCCCTTAGGATCACTCCTGCGTCGGCGCTTTGACGGCATCAAAATCCGTCTTGTAGACCACCAACTCGTCATCCTTGTTCTGAAAGAAGACGCCAGCAGCGGTGTTGGGCTCTTCCTTCTGATAGAACCACCCGGTGATTCCGTTTTCAAACTCTCTTTGATTGTGCCGCTTCGGCATCCCGAGAAGCTCTAGCGCCTCCGCTTGGCTCATCCCTTTCTTGACTTGCGCAAACCGCTCTTGCGTCATGTAACGCAACTCCTCAGCCTCAGCCTTGGCGGCCAACAGAGCCTCGTTTGTCGGATCGTAGACGAGAGAGCCAGAGAGTATGTCGATGGCCCGTTGGTACTCGCCGCCCTTGTCGATGAATTCCATGGCCACCAAGATGTCTTCCTCGGATTTCATGTTGAAGGCTTTCCGCTGCTGCTCGGAGAGCTCCTGGCCCTGTGTAATGCCCTGACTGTTGATGTAGGAGACCAATTGGGTGGTGAAGCTCGTCGTCATTTCGTCGACTTCGTTCCTCAGCTCCTCGGCACTCGCCTTCAACTCTTCGGCGGTCGGCACGGCTTCAGCATCGCCCTCGGTTTCGCCTTCAGCGTCAGCTTCGTCCACAGGGGCCGCTGCTTCTTCCGATTCGCGGGCTTCGATACGCTCCCAGAGCTCAGCAAGCTCCTGCCGTTTGGCATCGAGCTCTTGTTTCGCCCCTTCCAACGCCGTCCAGGCCTCAGCGTCGGCGGCTGCTTTCTCCGCCTCGGGATCGCTTTGACTGCAGGCCGCCGAGAACAGCGCGAAGAGAAGTAGGGTAATGAGGGCGAAAAGGTTCCTTCCGCTGCGCATTCGTAACCTCCATGAGAGTGACTCCGCGCCGTGACGACACGAGATCATTTGCAGATGTTGCTTAATTTGGCAACCTACCATATCGCCTAACCGTGAACAACTACACCCGGCCGCTGTCGGCGCCGTCTCCCCGGCGCCTCGTCTCCAACCGACCACAAGGCCGCTAAATCCTGATCTTTCAACGAATTCGCAGCGCCCAACCGGTTGCCTCCTCGCCTTGACACGGAGGTCCCCGATGCAAAATAATCTCTACCCTTAAGCACGTGAACCGCGGTTCCGGGAATCTCTAGCGTTCGGGCTCATTCCCAGCCTTGATCGACGGGGCCGCGACCTCGAGAAAGTCATTTCACGATCACATCGTACGATCACATCGTTTTCGACCTGAACGAGACGAGACGCATCGAGGGAATCTGCACTCGAGGGCGTCTCTTGGAGGAGAGCTGAGATGTCGGAGTCGACAGGAAAGTCAAAGCAACCGGGGGACCTTCCCGCCGAGACCCTGTCCAACCGTCTGGAGGAGCTGAATCGTCAGATCGCCGCCTCCATGGAGACGGCCGTTCGGGAGCTCCATCAGGATATTTCGCGGCTTGCCAGCGAAGCAGGATCGAGCGGACAAAAGACGGTGGCGAGCTCGCTTCTCGAAGCCTTTGCGCGCATCGACGGCGAAGAGAGCCAGAGCGGCATCTTGACCACCCTCCTGGTCGAGGGCAGGCGGTTCGCCTCGCGGACCGCGTTTTTCCTCCTGAGGTCGGATCAGGTCGTCGCCTGGGCAAGCCGTGGTTTCGGCGACAGTGACGACACCATCGCCGGCCGTTCGATCGAAGGTGGCCATCCATGGAACCTTCTGGCGGAGAATGGTGCCAGCCTGCCCCTCGACAACGCAGCCTGCGAAGCGATCTGCAAAGATCTCGATGTCGACCCCGGCAACGATGCCATTCTCATTCCTTTTGTCATTCGCGGACAGCTGGGAGGCGCTCTTTATGCAGATCGACTCCAAAGTGACGATGCGCTGCTGACCGAAGGCCTCCAACTGTTGACCCACAGCGCCTCGCAGGCCGTCGACTTGGTGGCTGTCAGCCACCGCGGAACCTCACCTGCGCTGCGCCTCGGCGAAGACCGAGCAACGCCAACCAAGCTTCCCGTCTGGCAGCCCGGCCAGGCTTCGCAAGAGCAGGCCGCCGACTCCTCACCACCGCAGGCTAGCGACGACGCTCCGGAAGAGGCTGGATCTCCGGAAGACGCTGAATCTCCGAGAGACGCTGTCGAGCCCGCCACCGATCCCGTTGCCGAAGACGCCGAGTCCGCCACAGCGAGCGGGGGCCAAGAGGGCGCCGCCGACGACGCACTTGTCGACGACACCTCGGCGCAGGAGCCGGAGACCGACCCCGTCATGGCCGGCCCGGTGGTCGAAATGGCCGAACCGTCGTTTGACGAGCCGTCGTTTGACGAGCCGTCGCTTGACGAGCCGTCGTTTGACGAGCCCGAGGTCAGTGACGAGCCGTCGTTTGACGAGCCGACGGTCAGTGACGAGCCGACGATCATCGACGAGCCGGCGGGCGAGGTCGACACCCCCTTCGCTTTCGCCGAGCAACCGGCCGCTGAGCTAGGTTCGGCCGAACCGGACGTCTCAGCCGAGCTCAGCGAGCCCACCCTCGAGCCGGAGCCGACCTTCGCCGAGCCGACGTTGATCGAAGAACCGGCTCAGCCGACCTTCGCTGAGCCCACCCTCTTCGCCGACGAGGATTCGTCATTCGATCCAACGCAGAGGCCGGAGGCGAGCCCCGCCGATCTCGACACCGCCGGCGACGGGTTCGACGGCGACGATCCCACAGCCGTCGACCTGACCCACGAGGCCATCCCGGAACCAGAGCTTGAAGATACCAACACCGACATCTGGTCCCTCGAAGAAGAAGATGAGGATGACGACGACGACGAACCCACCCTCGTCGGCCTGTCGGTGATCCCTCCCTCTCCGGCGGCAGAACCCGAGACCAGCGCCCAACCAGACATCGCCGAAAGCGCGCCGCCCCTAGCGGCCGATAGCGTTGGCCAAGAGACGGTGCGTCTGGATATCGCCGCCCTAGGCCGGGCGGCATCGTTCGCGGCAGAGCCGGCAGCTCCTGAACCGGCAGCTCCCGAACCGGTGGCTCCTGAACCGGTTGCCCCAGAACCGGCAGCCCCTGAGCCGCCGGCACCGCAGGCTCAAACCAGCTTCGCTCAGCCGCAAACGGCCTACGTACCGCCGCCGGTGGTGGCCACGCCAGCTCCTACCGAGGCCCCACCCCCCCCGAGCTTCGACGATGCCTCGCCCTCCGGTGGCTTCGTCCCGCCGCCAGAGCCCAAGCAGGAAGCCCCAGCGGCAGGTGGCGACTCCAACGAAGTGCGGCCACCGGATGGCCACCAGGGACCGGGTTTGGCCTTTGCGAGCGCTCCGGGTTCCGACGGCGCCCTGCACGAGGAAGCGCGGCGTTTGGCACGCCTTCTGGTCAGTGAGATCAAGCTCTACAACGAAGAGATCATCGAAGAGGGTAAACGACAAGGCGATATCTATGGCCGCCTCCGGGATGACATCGACCGGTCTCGCCAGATGTACCAAGAGCGCATCGACCCGAAGCTTCAAGGTAAGGACGACTATTTCTACCAGGAGCTGGTGCAGCGCTTGGCAGGCGGTGATGCCAGCCTTCTCGGCATGACTTGATGTCGCCCCAACCTCGAGCCTCAACTGTCCATGCTCTGTCCCCTGACCAGATGGTATACTTCCGCTTTGACCCAAGGGTCTCGCGGGATCCCTGCCAGGACCCACGAGGCGGCTCACGGGCCAAAAGCTGAAAACCTCGAGCTCTTGATTGAAGTCTTCAGCTTTTATCCCCTGGAGTCGGCTAGTTAGGGGTCCATAGCTCAGTGGTTAGAGCGACCGGCTCATAACCGGTTGGTCCCTGGTTCAAGTCCAGGTGGACCCACTCATGTTGTCGTATCGATACGGCCGAAACCAAGAGATTTAAACGGTGTCACAACTCGCCCTCGCCTCCTGGGACGATTTAGCCTCACGGGGTGATATCCGCGACTTCAATTTTCCTCTCTGTAGCTACATCGGAGCCCCCTGAATATGCCACCCCATTTGGACGCTGTCGTTTCGCTCCAGACGGCCCTCGACGATCTGGAATCCGCGGAGCATCGCCTCAACACCATCCCACCTTGGATGCAAGAGCTTCACCAAGAACACAGTGCTAGAACGCAAGAGATCAACGGCCTTGCCGAGACCAGCGCCCTGGCCGACAAAGAACGCCGAGAGGCCGAAGCAGTGTTCAGCGACTCCCAAGAGAAGCTGAAGCACTATCAAGAGCAACTCGGACAGGTTTCCACCCAACGGGAGTACGGTGCCCTGTTGAAGGAAATCGATACCGTCAAGGAACAAATCAGCGGCGCCGAGCAAGCCTCCATGGAAGCCTTCGAACGCCACGAGAATGAGCAGACCCAGCTCGGAGAGCTGAAGAGTGACTTCGCGGACTTGGACCAGAGGTACAGTGACGCCCTCGCCAAGTGGGAAGCTGAAAAACCCGAGATCGCTAAACAAGTCAAGTCTTTACAAAAGCGCGTCAAGAAGCTTCAAAAGGAGATCCCCAAACCTGTGCTGCGGCAGTTCGAGCGTATCCGCGATCGCCTTGGTGGTACGGCGGTGTCGCCCATCCAGATCGCCAAGGCCGTCCGCGGCGCCAATACGATGTGGCATTGTGGTTCCTGTAACTACAATGTGCGTCCCCAAGTGGTGATCGAGATCCGCCGCAACGGCAGTATCAACCAGTGCGAGAGCTGTAAGCGGCTTCTTTATTGCCCCCCTGAGGCCGAAGAAACTGCCGGCTGAAACCCGGAGCCGAACCTGCCGCCATGATGAGCCCCCAAGGCACGGATAGCAGCGCCGTCGCCTCATGCCTCGACAGCGTAGAGCAGTCCATTGCCGCGGCCTGCCGACGGTGCCATCGAGCCCGCGACGAGATCACTCTCGTTCCCATCAGCAAGCGGCAGCCCATCGAGAAGCTGAGGGCAGCTTTCAGCGCTGGGGTCCGGTGTTTTGGTGAGAATATCGTGCAAGAGGCGGCGACCAAGGCAGCTGAGCTGCCACCCGACCTCGAATGGCACTTCATCGGCCATCTGCAATCCAACAAGACCCGACCGGCCGTTCGCCTCTTCGATGTCTTCCATTCCATCGACCGTCTGAAGATAGCCCGCGCCATCGACAAGGAAGCAGGCCTACAGGGACGACGGCCAGTGGGTTTCTTGCAAGTCAATGTCGGTGATGAAAGCTCCAAACACGGCTTCTCGAAGGAACGTGTCATCGATGCTGCCCTCGAGCTGCGACACTTGGACAACCTCGAGATCGTTGGTTTGATGGCTCTGCCGCCCTACGAAGAGAACCCCGAAAATGCCCGACGCTGGTTTCGTCAGCTCAGACAGCTGCGCGATGAATTGGCGGACCGGGGGTTCTGGCCCCATTCCAAGGGCCAGCTGTCCATGGGCATGAGCCACGACCTCGAAGTCGCCGTGTCCGAGGGGTCCACCCATCTGCGCATTGGCACGTCGATTTTTGGTCCGCGCCCCAGCTGAGTGAGCACGCCAATGGACATCCGTCGCGGTACAGGCGCCTGGGAGGACAAGGCGCACCGCCTTGGAGCACCCACGGTGGTAAACTGTTTTATTACCCTACTGGCTTGCCAGACACTGTTGCGCCACGATCAGGGGTAGATCTCCTGACCGGAGGCATCACGGTGCTCGGCAGTCGAAAGGATAGAGACGATGTCCTTGACACCCCTCGACATCCGCAAGATGGCGTTCCCGCAGAAGCTGCGGGGTTACGAGCCACAAGAAGTCGATAATTTTTTGACCGTCGTAGCCGACGAGCTGACCGCACGCCTGGGCGACACGGCCCGCTTGGAGCAGGAGAACCGTAGTTTTCGCGTCCGTCTCGAAGACGCCTCGCGGCGCCAGGATGAGCTCCAGGAGGCCCTGCTCCACGCTCAAAGGTTATCCAAAGACATCACCGACAATGCCAAGCGAGAAGCGGATCTGATGATCCGTGAAGCTGAGGTCACCGCCGACAACATCGTCCGCCAAGCGATCGAGCAAGCCAACCGGATTGAATCCAAGATCACCGAGCTGCGGACGATGCGCCGCGACCTACAGCTGAAGTTTCGCAACTCGCTCGATCTTTTCCATCGCATCCTGGAGGCGGAGATGGAAGACGAGCGTTCGATGGCCACCGTCCGCACTCTGCCTCGCAACCGCCAGAAAAAGACCTCCTGAGCCGCGAACGCCTTCGGATGACCACGCAGGCGCCCACTCTTCGTACCCTGGCGGACCTCGTTTTTCACATCCGGGATATTTCAGCGGGTCATCCCGGCTTGCTCACCTGTCGTCGGCAAGGGCGACGCGAGACCCTCTCCACCAGCGATGTCCTGCGGGCCATTCACTCCCTGGCCCTCGCCCTCGAAGCCCGCGGGCTGGAAGCCGGACACCGGATTGCCATCTTCTCCGAGGCCCGCCCCGAGTGGCATCTGGTGGATCTGGCGTGCCAGCTCATCGGCGCGGTCACTGTACCCATCGACCCATCCGCCGACCGTGAATTGACCGGTTTTATCTTGCGCAACAGCGGTTGTCGTTGGGTTTTCTACGGCTGGGGGGAGAAGCGCGACCTGCTCGTGATGCTGCAACAGGGGCTGACGGAGCCCCTCCGCATGGTGGCTTTCGACGCCCGGCATGCGGCGGCGGACGGCCTCACCATCACTCTCCTGATGGGGGAGGGCGCCCCGCGGCAAGGCGAGGTTCCCTTAGAACGCTTCCGCGGCAAGGCCCAAGAAGACGACCTGGCGACGATTCTCTACACCAGCGGCACCACCGGTGACCCCAAGGGCGTCATGTTGAGCCAGAGCAACCTGATCTCCAACGCATTGGCCTGCGGCAAGGTCTTTCGGCTCGATAGCTCCGACCTGGCCGTAACTTTTCTGTCGCCGTCCCATGGCTTTCAACGCACCATCGACCACCTCTGCCTGTACCGAGGCGCCGCCATTCACTACGTCCCTTCGGACGAGGAAATGCCGGCGGCCCTGCGCCAAGAGCAGCCGTCGCTGCTGGTCGCCCTGCCGCGGATCTACGAACGGGCTTACCGTCGGACCCTCGAGATGATCGACGATCAAGCACCCTGGAAACAGCGCTTCTTCCATTGGGCCGTCGCGGTGGGGAGACGGCACCTGGAGGCGTCCCGTAATGGATTCATCGGCCCCTTGTTGGCCATTGAGCGCCGCTTGGCAGAGGGGCTGGCTTTTTCCTCGATCAAACAACGCTTCGGAGGTCGGCTGCGCTTTGCCCTCTGTGGTGGCGGACCGCTGCCGACGGAGGTGAGCAACTTCTTCGATGCCGTCGGCCTGCCGATCGACCAAGGTTACGGCCTGGCGGAGTCCTCTCCCGTGTTGACCACCAACGCGCCGAAGCGCCGCCGCCAGGGCTCGGTGGGCAAGGCGTTGGAGGAGGTCGAGATGCGGTTGGCCGAGGACGGCGAGATCTTGGCCCGGGGACCCGGGGTGATGATGGGCTACTGGGAAAATCCCGACGCCACGGCCAGAACCATCGATGACTCAGGCTGGCTGCGTACCGGCGATGTCGGACGCATCGATCAAAGCGGCTACCTCTTCATCACAGCCCGCAAGCAGGATCTCCTGGTGACCCACGACGGTAGAAGCGTGGCGCCTCGGCCCCTCGAGGACCAGCTATGCGGCGGCGAATGGGTGGCCCAAGCGATGGTCATCGGTGACAACCGCCCCTATCTGGTAGCCCTGTTGGTGCCGGATTTCGACCGCTTGCCTCAGCTGCTCGATGTCGAGGTCCACTCCCCTGAGGGCGGCCCCATCGGGGGCCGTCGGCAAGAGCTCGTCGACTCGGCGCCAGTGCAGCAGGCAGCTGCCAGCTTGGTGGCGACCGTCAATGCTCGGCAGGGGGACGGGCCACAAATTCAACGATTCCTGGTGCTAGCCGAGGCTTTCAGCACTGAGAACGGGGAAGTGAGCCTCTCCGGAGAGCTCCGTCGGCCAACCATTCTTCAACGCTGGGCACCATCCATTGCCGACCTTTATGCCACCCCGGAAATCACCACAGAGATCGTCGATCCGCAGGTCGTCGCCGAGGACGATGACGCGGCAGCAACCGACTCGCCTAACGCAGACCGGTCGGCAGAAGCCCGAGAAGATCACTGACCGCCAAGGGCACCGAGCTCCAGAACGGCTCGCCGAGCTCGGCGCCGACCATCTGCCCAAAATGACGCGCCCGCCCTTCCACCGACAGGGAAAATTCACGGCTGGCGATTTTTGTCTGCGGCTCACCGGAAGGCTCTCCAGCGCGGAAGAATTGGCTTCCGTAGGCCGACATGGCTTCAATTTTCCGTTGCCAGGTGGAGGTGACGTCGACCACAAAGCTCGGCTGAAATCCATGGTGCTGCATGTAGCAGAAGACCGCTCCCGGACGATGTGGCGATCCTTCCCCGCGACGGGAGAGCCCGGCGTAGAAGGTGGCGGCGGTCACCAAACGATGCGCCCGCATGTGGTCGGGATGGCGGTCATTGGGTGGAGGAGCCAAGAGAATCTCGGGACGCCAGCGCCTCAGCACCGCGATCAAGGCATCCTCTTCCGCTTCCCCTTGACGGAACGCCCCGTCGCCACAGTCGAGCATGTCCATTTCGGCAACACCGAGGGCGGCGGCGGCCTGGTCCGCTTCCTGCCGTCTCATCTCGACGGTTCCGCGGGTGCCGCGCTCGCCCCGGGTCAAATGTAAGATGCCGACGGCTCGTCCTTGATCCACCAGACGGGCCACCGTGCCGCCACAACAGAGCTCGACATCATCCGGATGCGTGCCGATGGCTAGAACATCGAGCTTCATGCCGAGCCCTCAGGGGATCTCGGCTTGGCTCCGGCGGGCTGCGGGGCCAAGCGCAAACCTTGCAGATGCCGCGGATCGAGTTGCAGCCTGTCGAGCAGTATTTGGGGAAAATCAACGCCATAACGGCTGATGAAATGGGCCACGACCAAGGTCCGCTCCTGCAGGTGCCCGCCCGGCAAAATCAGAGCCTGCGCTTGCTCCAAGCGCCGCCGCCAGATGTCGTTGCGGCGACCCACCGCCGCCGCCACCTTGCCTTGGAGCTGATCGAGGGCCCTGCCGATCTGATCCTGCGTTTTCTTCAAGGGGTTCGCCAGGCTGGCGTCCAAGCCGACGACGGGCTCGGTCAGGGCCTGCAACAAAACCTCGATCTGATCTCGCAGGGGAGCCACCACATCGGCTCCCAGCTTGGCCGTCAGCAGGCTGTCGATGGGTTCCGAAAGCAGCTCGCCGAGGCCAACGCCCAGAGACTCCATATGCTCGGCATGTTTCTCTTCCACCACCATGACTTGGGGGCGCAGCACCGTCGCCGGCGGGTCGATGCCCAGAACGGGATACACCGAGGAGACCTGGGACATGTAGGTCATCTCGGCGGGACCCATGATCTGGAGGGTGGTGCCCAAGAGGGCGTCCTGAATGGCCGGACGGGCCAACACCCCCGGGCTGATCACCGACGGATTCTCTTCCAGGGTAGTGAGCAGCTCTTCCACCGGCCGCACATCCTCCTCGAGGCCCCGCAGGAACCAACCGTCGTCAGCCCAAATAATGCGCCGACGCTCGGTACCCCGCAACAAGAACAGCGGGCTGGCCTGGGGCTGGGGTTTCACTTGCAGCGCATAACCACGGGCTTCGATGGCCGCTTCCCGGTCGCTCAAGGAGGTCTCCACAAGCCGCCGCTGGTCGATCAATCGTCGCAGCCATGGCTGCTGGAGCTGCTTGACCTCCGGCAACATGGAATCGAGCATCAAGGGCGCCCGCTGTTGCAGGAAATGCACCAGGTAGCGGCAAAAGGCTTCGCCGAAACGGGCATTGGGCCGATACCAGCGCCGAGCGATGTCGATGCCCTCGGAGCTGCCGGCCAGGGCTTCGGTCGCCCGTTCCAGCTCCCCGTCTAGCTTGTCGCCCAAGCTGCGCATTCCCACCGGCAGGAGGGGGGAGAGGTCATCCCCCAAGGAAAGCTCCAGGAGGTCATTGCGCTGTAGCAAGGTGGCCTGGGCCATCTCCGCCCAATCGTGATCTTCCGTCGCCACCCAGAAAACCGCCACCGCGGGTTGACCCGACGCTTCCAAGGCTTCGGCCCAGCGCACGGCGGCGAGCATCTTGGTGAGCCCATACAGAGGCCCGCCGAGCAAACCCGGTTGCTGGCCCGTCACCACGACACAGGTTTTAGGGTCGGCGAGCTTGTCGGCCAGGGCCTGAGCCGCCGGATGCCCATACGCCGCATTGGCCACGGCCAGCGCTTTGGCCAAAGCAGGACGGTCGCCGTGGGCTTTGCGAGGGGCCGGGAGCTTCAGGCCAGCGGAAAATTCGAGGGGCTCGAGAAGATCCAGATCCTCGCCCTTCAGCCAGGCGGAGGGCAGGGGCGGCAACATGCCGCTATTGAGAAGGTCGACCTCAAAGGGGTTTGTGGCCGACGAGGATGAGTCGTTCGCTTTCACGGTCGAAGGGGTCTCCCTGAAAATTTCCATAGAGTTGGTCGACCTCGAGCCCAGCCCATCGCAATCCGATGGTCACTTCATCGTGCTTGTAGGCCCGGACGCTTTCGAGATACGTGCTGGCGGAGCCATCGGCCCTGTGCAAACGCATTCTCTTGTTGATCCGCCGACTTTCGGTATCGTACCAACGCTGGATTTCGACCCGTCGCCCGGCAATCTCCTGGACGGCTTCTTTTTCGAGCCCGGCCAGGACCTTGTCACGATTCATCAAGTCGATGAGAAAACGCCCGCCCGGCGTCAACAGGCGAGTGATCTCTTCGAGCACTCGAAAGTTCTGGCGCTCCGTTTCGAAGTAGCCGAAAGAGGTGAAGAAGTTGAGGAGCCAATCAAACGAGCCGTCGGCGAAAGGCAAGGCGCACATGTCCCCGGCCACCGATGGCACCCGCGGAGGATGGGCCAGCAGGACCAACGAGAGGTCGACCCCGACAGCGCGATAACCCCGCTGACGCAACGCCGCGGTGTGGCGTCCGGCGCCACAGGCCAGATCCAAAACGGCGCGCGGCGCCTTACCGTCAGCCACAAAACGATCGACGAATTCCATATGCCGCTCGGCTTCGTCAGCATCGCGATGGGCATAAAGATCCAGGTAGTCCGCACCAAACCATTCTTTGTACCAAGCCATGGGCTGATCTTACCCCCTTACACTGTCCAACGACGGAAGAGGTGACGTCGACCTCTCGATTGCTACAATGGCGCCCATGTTGAATCTCGGACCCATCGCCGTCGATCCGCCGCTGTTTCTGGCCCCCATGGCCGGTATCACCGACCGGGACTTTCGCCTCATCGTGCGTCGCATCGGTGGCGTCGGTGTGGTGACCATGGAATTTCTCCAGTCGAAGGGGCTGGTCGAAGGGGACCGCAGGATCTGTCGACAGTTGTGGTTCGACGAAGAGGAACGCCCACTCTCCATCCAGATCTACGGCTCCGATGCCGACATCATGGCCGAAGCGGCCCGAATCGTCGAGGCCCGCGGCGCCGACATTTGCGACATCAATATGGGTTGTCCAGCCAACAAGATTCTCAAGGGTTGCTCCGGGGCAGCCCTGATGGGCGACTTGAAGCTGGCAGAACGCATCATCAAAACCGTGAGGCGCAGTATTTCTATTCCCTTGACGGTGAAGTTCCGCCTGGGGCTCGATGAGCGACGCATGAACTACCTCGAGCTGGGACGCATTTGCGAGGCCCACGGCGTGCAGGCGGTGATCCTGCACCCGCGCACCGCCCGGCAGATGTACCGAGGCGAGGCCGCCTGGCAGCATTTGAGCGCCCTCAAGGAGGCGGTGTCGATTCCGGTGATCGGCAACGGCGATGTACGCCAGGCCGAGGATGCCCTCCGCATGCTGCAACAAACCGGGGTCGACGGCGTCATGGTGGGGCGAGGGGCCACCCGCAATCCATGGATCTTCGGACAGATCGCCGCCTTGCTCTCCAAGGGCAAGATGCCGATGCCCACCATGGAGGATCGGCGCCACCTCATCCTCGATCACTTCCGAACCGTCATCGAACGGGAAGACGACAAAATGGCCCGCTTCAAACTGGCGACCTTCACCAACTGGTACAGCCACGGCCTTGCCGAAGGGCTGCGTTTGCGGCGGCAAATCCACGCCATGGAGACAACTCAGGGTTTTCTCGACGCCATCGAAGAACATTTCGACACCGTCGTTCTGGCCGAGGCCGCATGATGCAACACCCCTCAGGATCTCAAATAGACAACCCAGAGCCACCTCGCTTGTTCCTGCCCTTGCCGGTTGCCGCCAGCTTCAAGGCCCTGCGACAAAAGGCTGAGACTTGGGGCGGCGGTTGGCAAGGCGAGGGGTTGGGCGGGCGCTTGGTCATCCCTGTCCTGGCGGGCCTACGCCGTGGCTTCGTGGGTTACGCCGTTTCGGCCGACGAGGGCTCGAAAGGCACCCACCTGGAGTTCGTCGAGGAAGAGAGCGACCTGCAAGTCCACAGGCCGACCCTGATCGTCCTGTTGATCGCCGCCGCCGCCGCCTTGACCTGCTTGGTGGTTCCCTTCGTGCCGAAGCTCTTGCCGCTCTTGCCACCCAGCGTCGTCCTCTGCCTGGCCACCTGGTTGTTTATCGTCGCCCGTCTGCGCAACAGCGGCCTGGACGAATTCATGACCGATTTGAAAGACGAGGCCGATGAGCCTGCAGGTGAGTGAAATTTCCTAGCCCCGGCCCGTGTTACACTCTATGAACGCTCTGTGCCGGCTTGCTGGCCTGAGCGATCTCTCGGGGGCGCACCGGTTTCGACGGGAAACATGCAGCTCCGAGGTGGCGTGCCGGATTCCATCCGTTAAATGGTACACAACACAATTGCCAACGATAACGTTGCACTGGCGGTAGCTTAACCGTCCGCTCCGGCGATGAGGTCCGATCCGTAGCTCGTGCCGGAGCGTCATTAAACGGATCAATGGGTGAAGGGGGGTCCCGAGTCTCACCCTGATATTTCTGGGACTGGCCATAGCGACGGAAGCCTTCCGCCCAAGCGCTACGGCGAGACAATAAAGGGAAGGACACGCACGTAGAAGCCTCGTTGTTGAGTTTTTCGGACGTGGGTTCGACTCCCACCGCCTCCACCATCTTCCTCGCTTCGCTCGTCATATGGCATCGGCGCTGTGACTCGTAGGTCGCATCGCGGCCTGTCGGCCGACGATGCTCGCTGCGATTCCCACCTCTCGGCTTCGCCTCAACTTCTCGGCCTCGCTTTGCTCTACCCCGCGCTTTACTGGGGGGCTCCCGGCCTGTCAGCCGACGATGCTCGCTGCGATCCCACCTCTCGCCTTGCCTCAAATTCCCTGGCCTCGCTTTGCTCTACCTCGCGCTCTTACTGGGGGGCTCCCGGCCTGCGGCCTGATCGCTGGTGCGATTATTCCTACCCCTCCGCTTCAACCTCTCGGGCCTCGCTTCGCTCGTCATATGCCATCGGCGCTGTGACTCGTAGGTCGCATCGCGGCCTGTCGGCCGACGAGGCTCGCTGCGATCCCACCTCTCGGCTTCGCCTCAACTTCTCGGCCTCGCTTTGCTCGTCATATGGCATCGGCGCTGTGACTCGTAGGTCGCATCGCGGCCTGTCGGCCGACGATGCTCGCTGCGATTCCCACCTCTCGCCTTGCCTCAAATTCCCTGGCCTCGCTTTGCTCTACCTCGCGCTTTTACTGGGGGGCTCCCGGCCTGCGGCCTGATCGCTGGTGCGATTCCTACCCCTCCGCTTCGCCTCAACCTCTCGGGCCTCGCTTCGCTCGTCGTACGGCATCGGCGCTGTGACTCGTAGGTCGCATCGCGGCCTGTCGGCCGATGCATTTTTTGCGCCACCGTCCAACGATTCAAGCGCTTTGCAACGCCTCCCGAATGCTCTCGACGTAAGGCGGTTCGAGGACTCCGACCTCGGTGATGATGCCGGCGATGAGCTCGTTGGGGGTGACGTCGAAGGCGAAGTTTTGGGCGTCGGCGTTGTTCGGGGAGACATCGACGCCGTGGAACCTGGTGACTTCTTTGGGATCGCGGATCTCGATGGGGATATCGGAGCCGGTGGGTGTGGTGGGATCGATCGTGGAGAGGGGAGCTGCGACGTAGAAGGGCACCCCGTGGCGGGCGGCCAGGACGGCGACGGTGTAGGTGCCGATCTTGTTGGCGGTGTCACCATTGGCGGCGATGCGGTCGGCCCCGACGACAACGCGGTCGACAAGATTTCGCGACATCAGGGCACCGACGCTGGAGTCGGTGACGACCTGGTAGGGAATCTTCAAGCGGGACAGCTCCCAGGCGGTGAGCCGTGAGCCCTGGAGGAGGGGGCGGGTTTCATCGACCCAGACATGGGACAGGTTCCCGCGCTCGAAGGCGGAGGTGATGACGCCGACGGCGGTGCCGTAGCCGGCGGTTGCCAAGGCCCCGGCGTTGCAGTGGGTGAGCACCCGATCGCCCTTCCTGAAGATTCCACCGCCAAACTGCCCTAGGCGACGGTTGGTTTCGATGTCGGCGGCGTGCAAGGCAAGGGCCCAATCGCGCAGACTGTTGATGACCTCGTCATCGTTTTTTCCCTCGAGGGCCGAAAAAACCTCTCGACCTCGGTCCAATGCCCATCGCAAATTGACCGCCGTCGGACGGGTCTTGATCAATAGATCGTAGACCTCGTCGAAGCGTTCTTGCAGCGATTGCCCCGCAGCACGGGTCTGCAGACCGACCACCAAACCACAGGCGGCGGCGACTCCGATGGCCGGCGCACCACGCACCGCCAGTCGGCAAATGGCGTCGGCGACGAGCTCCGGTGTGGTGCAGTCGACCCAGACTTCTTCAGCGGGTACGAGGGTTTGGTCCAGCAACTGCAGACCATCACGCCACCGTATCGGGGAAAAGACCTCAGCGTTTTTTAGCACTTCCATGATTCCCTTATCTTATGTCGGCCTACACTTCTGCAACAGGCTGAGTGCATGTTTTCGCAAGTACGGGCACGTATCGTCCGTGGGGCGCCGAAATCTGCAGGCCTTGCGGACGCGGCGCCTCGGGGCTCTCGATAGGCCGCCGTATTTCCGGAAAGGTGTACTAAGTTTCCCACGTTGCAGTACGGTTCGGTGGCCTATATTCTCGGTCGCCATGAGCGACCTGCTGAAGACCCTGAGGATGCGCGCCTCCAAGCTCGATCGCACGATCGTCTTGCCGGAGGCCGGTGATCCCCGCGTGCTGACGGCGGCCATCCGAGCCCACCGGGATGGTCTCTGCAAGCCGCTGCTGATCGGCGATCGGGATCGCCTCCGAGACGCCGCCGCCGAGATATCACTCGACTTGCCGGACAGCTTGCCGAGCCTCGAACCGGCCACGGACCCGTTGCGCCTAAGCATGCTGGACGCCTTGAACCGCATTGCCGAGGAGCGCCGTCGACCGCTCGCCGATCCCGCCGAGTTGCTGCAGGAGCCCTTGCACTATGCCAATCTGCTGGTGCGCACGGGTCGTGCCCACGGCGCGGTTATGGGCGCCGTGGCCACCACCAGCGATACGCTGCGAGCCGCCTTGCGGGTGTGCGGCGTCCATCCCGAATATCGCCTGGTCACCTCGTGTTTCTTGATGCTTTTGCCTGACGGCCGGCCGCTCGTCTACGCCGACTGCGGGGTCATCCCACGGCCCTCTGGAGAACAGCTGGCGACGATTGCCATCCTGGCGGCGGCAACACATCGACTGCTGGTGAGCGAGGAGCCCAAAGTGGCCCTGTTGGCCTTTTCGACCTTGGGAAGCGCCGTCCACGAGTGCCTCGAGCCAGTCCTGCTGGCTCGGGATATACTGCGCCGGAAAGAGCTGGACGGCGACTTGGGATTCGCCTTCGATGGAGAGCTTCAGGGGGACGCCGCGTTGGTGCCCGAGGTCGCCCGTAGCAAAGCCCCCGACAGCCCCGTCGCAGGCCAAGCCAACGTCATGATCTTCCCTGACCTCAATTCGGGTAATATTGCATACAAGATCACCGAAAGACTCGCTGGAGCTCGTGCCATTGGCCCCTTGCTGCGTGGATTGGCCTGTCCGATCCACGATTTGTCCCGCGGCTGTTCGGTCGACGACCTCCTCGATACGATGGCAATTACCGCACTGGAGCCGCCCACGTCGGCAGCTCATCGGAGGTAGCGAATGAAAGTCCTGGTTGTCGGTTCGGGTGGACGCGAGCATGCACTCTGTTGGAAGCTCCGTCAAAGTCCACTGATCGACGAGTTATATTGTGCCCCCGGAAACCCGGGGATCTCGCAGGTGGCGGACATCGTCCCCATACCGAGCGATGAAATTCACCACTTGGCAAGCTTTGCGACCGACCTCAAGATCGACTTGACCGTCGTCGGCCCGGAGCTCCCCTTGACCTTGGGTATCGTCGACGACTTCACCAATCGCGGCTTGACTATCTTCGGCCCCAAGAAGCAGGCTGCGGAGCTCGAGGGCTCCAAAGTTTTTTCCAAGGAATTCATGCGCCGCCATGACATTCCGACGGCCCGTTTCGAGATCGCCCACGACCTCGATGCGGCACGCCGTATCGCCGCTCATTTCGGTCTGCCGGTGGTCCTCAAGGCCGACGGGCTGGCCAGCGGCAAGGGCGTGCTGATTCCCAAGACGGAAGAAGAGCTCGAAGCAGGATTCAAGACCTTTTTCGAGGATCGGCGATTCGGCTCCGCCGGGGAGCGGGTGGTGATCGAAGAGTGCCTGGTTGGGGAAGAAATCTCGTTTATCGCTTTCTCCGACGGCGAACGCATCCTTCCCCTGGCCACCAGCAAGGACTACAAACGGCTCAAGGATGGCGATCTGGGCCCCAACACCGGCGGCATGGGTTGCCACAGCCCGGCAGGTGTTCTCAAAAGCGGCGCCGCCTCTGAGATCCTCGATCGAATCGTTCGTCCGACGATCCAGGGCATGAGCGACGAGAACCGACAGTTTGTCGGTGTGCTCTACGTCGGTCTGATGCTGACCGCCGACGGTCCACGGGTTCTGGAGTACAACGTACGGCTCGGCGACCCTGAAGCGCAGGTGCTGATGGCACGCATGGAGAACGACCTCTTGCCGGTATTGTTGAGCGGAGCCCACGGCCGGTTCGACACCTCGAGGCTCCATTTCCGTAAAGAGGCCGCCGCCTGCGTCGTGCTGGCCAGCCAGGGTTACCCCGAAAAACCCACCAAGGGGGAGGCAATTCTCGGCCTCGAGCAAGCAGGGAACGTGGAGGGTGTAGAGATCTTCCACGCGGCGACGGCCCTCAAAGACGGTGCGCTGGTGGCGGCGGGCGGCCGCGTTCTCAACGTCTGTGCCACCGGGCCGCAGTTGCGGGACGCCCTGAAACGCGCCTATGTCGCCGCCAACTGCATCCGCTGGCCCAGCAAGATCTTTCGCCAAGATATCGGCCGCCAGGTCTTGGAACGCAATGCCAGCTAGTCTCGTAGAGCTGTCCTCCCCCTGACGGGGCAGAACCTCTGGCGGTGTGTTAGAGTTTGTCCCAACTGTAAGAGCCATCATTGCTTAGGCTTCACAGGCGCTCTTCAGTTTGTGGTTTCTTGCCCATCTACCAACGGATCTGACAATGAGCTGAGGATGATTTCGATGGCCGGATGCTCTGGGTGCTCTTTCAAAGGAATGTCGACCGCCGTCGAAGACGCCTTCGTCGGTGTTCGTTTTAGTGAAGAAACCAATTTGACCCTCTGCAAGACGGAAGGGCGGTTGCTCGGTTACGGCGACCAAGTGGTGGTCGATATGGAGCATGGCCCGGCGGTGGGCCGTGTTGAGCGCTCGCCTATGCCCGTCTTCAAGCCGTGTCAAAAGACGTCGGCTCGCAAGGTTCTGCGCTTTGCGAGCAAGGACGACCAAAGCGCCCTCGAGCGCAAGAAGAAGAACGAATTCCTGGCCAAACGCTTCTGCCGTGATCGGGCTCGCGAGCTCGATCTCGAGATGAAGATCTCCAAGGTCGAGATTTCGCTCAACGGTCGCCACGCCACCTTCTATTTCACCGCCAATGGACGGGTCGACTTCCGTCAGCTTGTCCGCGACCTGGCGCAGCGTTTCTCGACCCGCGTCAAGATGGTCCAAGTCGGTGCCCGGGATGAAGCCGCGCTGCTGGGCGGCATCGGAGTGTGCGGCCGTACGCTCTGCTGCTCCACCTGGCTCAAAGACTTCAAACCCATCTCTATTCAGATGGCCAAGCGTCAAAACTTGAGTCTCAATCCGTCGAAAATCTCGGGCCAATGCGGTCGGCTGCTTTGCTGCTTGGCCTATGAAGACCCCGTTTATCATCAAAGCTCTCGTCGTAAGAAAGCCGCTTCGAGGAATCCGAGCAAGCTGCACACCGCGCCAGAGACCTCCACGGTCCCTGGTCAGACGGAACCCCAGCGGGGCCGGAAACGCCGGGCCGGAGAGGCCGGGCAGCCCCGTCAAGCCATGGCGGACAACCGAGGCGCCGAACGGAGCTCGCACAAGAGAAACCCATGAGCCAACGCAAACTGATCCGTCCCGACACCATCGACTCCCGCGCCTCCGGACGTGGCACCCGGCGCAAGCAGGCCCCCCCGGAGCAAACCAACGCCGAGGAGTTCTACTACCTCAAGCAGATGGCCGCCAAGACGCCGATGGTCTTCATTCTGACCAACGACGAAGAGTTGCGTGGCTGGATCGAGTGGTACGACAAAAACGCCCTCAAGATCAACCGCACCAACGAGCCCAACTTGCTGATTCTCAAACACAACATCCGCTACATGTTCAAGGAAGACGAGCTGCGGCGGGTTCGCAAGCGGGAACGGGCTCTGGCCGGCGCTTCCTCCGACGACTGAACCGTCCCAAGGCCGGAACATTTCCTCCCCGGTAGAAGGATCAGGAGCTCCGCCACCGATGCCCCCCTCGCCCCCCCCGATTCTCGCGTTGACGCAAGGGGATCCCGCCGGCATTGGCCCGGAGATCCTTCTGCGGTTGCTCGAGGACCGGCCATCGCCGCAGCGCTGGCGGCCGCTGCTCATCGCTGAGCGGGCAGCCCTCGAAGCCCTGCGCCAGGTGGTGCCCGAGGCACCCTGGGACCGGCTGCATTTCGTCGAGGCCGGAGCGGTGGGGAGCCTCGCCTTCGATCCCCAACGGGTGACGGTGCTCGATCCGGTCGGACGATCACGCTCCGTGCAATTCGGTCAGCCAACCGCTGCCGACGCCTCAGGCGCCCTGGCGGCCCTGACCCTCGGCATGGAGCTCTGCCGCACCGGCCGAGCCAATGCCCTGGTGACCGCACCCATCAACAAAGAGATCATCGCCCGACATGTCGACGCCGGCTTTCGTGGTCATACGGATTACTTAGCCCAGGACGCAGGGCTCGAATGCTACGGGCGGGACTACTTGATGGCCTTCTTGGCGCCCAACCTCAAGGTGGCCCTGCTGAGCACCCATCTGCCCTTGCGCCAAGCCCTCGACGAGGTCCGCCGCGACAAGATCATCGCCGCCCTGCGCTGCCTGCATCAACACTTGCCGCCGGGGGGAGGACGCATCGCCGTGGCGGGCCTCAATCCCCATGCCGGCGAGCTCGGGCTCCTCGGCCATGAGGATGACGCAGAAATCCGTCCCGCCGTCGCCGAGGCGCAACGCCTGGGCATCGACGCCCATGGCCCAGAGAGTGCCGATGCTCTGTTTGCCCGCGCCTTGAAAGGTGAATTCGATTGGGTGCTGGCCCTTTACCACGACCAAGGGCTGATCGCCGTCAAGACCGCCTCTTTCGGTTCCGCCACCAACTGGACGTTGGGGCTGCCCTATCTTCGGACCTCCGTCGACCACGGCACCGCCTACGGCATCGCCGGTCGGGGTGTGGCCGAGGTCGGCCCCCTACGGGCCGTCGTCGCGACGACCCTCGATCTCTTGGGGGCGGCATGACCCAAATGTCACTTCGGTGGCCAACACCATAGAAACCAAAGAAAAACACCTTGGGCTAGCCTAGGCCCACCTCGGCGGGTACAATGGCCGACCGCTCACCCGGTGAGAGCGGGTCCTTTTGGGCCCAATTCTTGGACCTCCGCATTTCGATAGCCAGAGGAAAGATCGATGCAGAATTCCGCTCCAGAACACCTTCGTCACGGTCTCGAAAGCCTGGGCTTGACGGCCAAAGGGGCCGTTCACTGGAATCTACCGGAAGCCCAACTGGTAGAGCATGCGATCCGGCGAGACGAGGCCTGCTTGGCCGCCGACGGCCCGTTGGTGGCTACCACCGGCGAGCATACCGGCCGCTCACCCAACGACAAATTTGTCGTTCGCAAGGGCGACAGCGCGGCAGATATTTGGTGGGGCAAAGTCAATGTCCCGATCGAGCAAACGGCCTTCAATGCATTGCGCGACAGGGTTTGTGAGCACTTGGGGGCCCGGGATCTTTTTGTCTTCGATGGCTACGCCGGCGCCGATCCCCGCTATCGTCTCGGGGTCCGGGTGGTGAACGAGAATGCCTGGCAGAACCTCTTCGCCCGCAACATGTTCGTACGCGAAACCGACCTCTCCAAGCTCACCGATTTCGAGCCCGGATTCACGGTTCTCAATGCCCCAAGCTTCCTCGCCGACCCGGAAAGGGACGGCACCCGCAGCAGCACCTTCATCCTGCTCGATATCTCCCAGCGCATGGTATTGATCGGCGGTACCCAGTACGCTGGTGAGATCAAGAAGAGCATCTTCACGGTGATGAATTACATCTTGCCCAAGCGGGATGTTTTGAGCATGCACTGCAGTGCCAACTACGGGAAAAACCGCGATGACGTGGCCCTGTTCTTCGGCTTGAGCGGCACCGGCAAGACGACCCTGAGCGCCGATCCTGAACGCAGCTTGATCGGCGATGATGAGCACGGCTGGAGCGCCGATGGTGTCTTCAACATCGAAGGCGGCTGCTATGCCAAAGTGATTCGGCTCGACCCCAAGGGGGAGCCCGATATCTACGCCACCACCCGTCGCTTCGGCACCATCCTCGAAAACGTCGTCTGCGATCCACAGACCCGGACCCTCGATCTCGATGACGACAGCCTGACCGAAAACACCCGCGCCAGCTACCCGATCACCCACTTACGCAACATCGAGCCCAGCGGCTGCGCCGGTCACCCCAAGAATGTCATTTTCCTGACCTGCGATGCCTTCGGCGTTCTGCCGCCGATCAGCCGCTTGACCGAGGCCCAGGCCATGTACCACTTCTTGAGCGGCTACACCGCCAAGGTGGCCGGCACCGAGAAGGGCGTCACTGAGCCCACGGCGACGTTCAGCGCTTGTTTTGGCGCTCCGTTCATGCCCCTTCATCCGAGCGTCTATGCCGAGATGCTCGGCCAGCGGATCGCTGAGCAAAAGGCCAACGTCTGGCTGGTGAATACCGGCTGGACCGGTGGCAAATACGGCGTTGGCCAGCGCATGAAGCTGGCCTATACCCGCCGCATGGTCAATGCCGCCTTGGCTGGCGGGTTGACCGACATCGAGACGGTCGTCGACCCCATCTTCGGCGTCGCGATTCCCGAGCGGATCGAAGGCGTTCCGGACGAGCTGTTGGTTCCCAAGATGACCTGGGCCGACGAAGCTTTGTTCGAAGCCCAAGCCACCAAGCTGGCGAAGATGTTCATCGATAACTTTCAGCAATTCGCCGACGGCACCAGCGACACGATCAAGGCAGCGGCTCCCAAAGTCGACTGAGTCAACCGTCCAGCAGGGCGGGCGAGCGGAGGGCCCGCAAGGCTTCATCCTGGCCTTCCGCTAGTCGTAGGGCTTGCCGCAGGCCACCGCGCAGGTGGTAGGCGGTGACGCCTCGGCGATGCAACGACTCGGCCAGTTGAGCGCTCTTGAGCCCCACCTCGCAGTAGAAGAGATACACCTTGTCGGTGTGAAATGACGCCAGATCTCGCATCGCCTCGCCATAGTCCCTGTGCTCGGCGCCAGGGTAGCGCCAGGAGCGGAAGGCATGGGCACTGCGTAGGTCGATGACCTCGGCGCCCTCCGGCACCTGGTCGATTTCTCGATCGGCCGTGGCGATCAAGTCTAAATCGAGCGCCCTGACATCGAAGCTAGCCCTCGACTCGACTGAGTTTCGCAACGCCTCGGCGTCGAGGCGCTGCTCTGAATTGTCGACCCGCCTTGGATTGGCGTGGGTCTGGGGATGCTTTCCGGCCAAGGCACAATATTCGGGCACTTTCTCCGAAGCATCGTAGGTGCCGATGCGACGGGCCAGGGCTACGATGTCCTCCTTGGCCTCGGTCACCAAGGGTCGGATGATGGGCAAGCGGGTGGCGGCCGCGATGACCGCCAAGTTCTGTAGTGTCTGTGAGGACACCTGGCCCACCACCTCGCCGGTGACCAGAGCGGGCAGGCCGTGCATGCGTGCCACCTGATCGGCGGCCCTGAGCATTTGTCGCTTCAGCATGATCTGCCAAAGGCTGGGCGGGCAGCTCCGCTGAATCTCCTCGACATGGGGGCGGAAGTCGACAACGTGTAGTTTGGGACGTGAGCCGTAGCTCCAGCGCCGGGCCAGCAGGTCGAGGACCCGCAGCACGCTGTCGCGATGCGCTTCGCCGCCGAGGTTCAAGAAGAGATAGTCGAGCCTGACACCTCGACGGAGTATTTTCCAGGCCGCCACCGCAGAATCGAAACCACCGGAAATCAGCGCCAGGGCTTTGCCTTCGGTGCCGATCGGCAAGCCGCCGTGGGCGAGGATGCGGCCGCCCCCGAAATAGACGTCTTGGCCTCGAATCTCAACACTCAGCGGAGCTTCCGGGTGTTTCAGATCGACCCCAGCCGAATGGGGGAACAGCAAGGCTCCCAGTTGACGCTCGACCTCGGGCGAGGTGAACGGGTGTTTCTGGGAAGCCTCGCCCCGTTTGACCTTGACGGCGAACGTCTTGCCCACCACCTGGGAAGCTAGAATCTCTTGGCCCTGGCTCAAGATGTCGGCGAGGGTGCGCCACCTCCGCTGCTCCACCAGGGTCACAGACTGCACGCCGAAGACCCGACCGGCGATCTCTGCGACTCGCCGATCCGGTGCATGCAAGAGCAGCCTCGACCAAGAGCGCTCGATATCGCACACCACTCCGTGGCTGCGCATAGCGTCCGCCAGATTGCTGACCAGGCGGTCCACGAACCGACGTCGGGTCCCTTTGCCCTTGATGCTCAGCTCACCGGATAGACCGAGGAGAATCCGTTGGGGGCGATTGTTCGAATTTCTCATCAAGGGTTCATCTCTGGTGGGTTCTCGCCTCTGAGTAAGTGCGTCCAGCAGACGACACTCAACCGTGAACCGTCGGCTCGATGCCGCCCGCCGCGGAGAGCTCCGCTTCTATCTCGAGCCAGCGCTGCCAACGGGGCTCGAGCTCCGGGGGAGGCAAATGCCGCTGGGCCAGCTGGAAGAACATCTGCCAGTGACGCTTTTCCGCTGGCCCCAGATCAAACAATAGGCTGCGAACGTCAGCTTCTTCTTCCCCCAGGGTCTGCATCAAGCAGCTGAACCGTTCACAGCTACGGGCTTCGATCAGCGCCCCGACGAGCAGTCGATCCACCTTGAGAAGAGCCTCCCGATGGCTCTCGATCTGACGCCGCAACCCTTGCACCCACGGGTTCGAGCGTTTCTTCGAAGGGCGATGCCCCCGTTTGCGCAGCAGGAGCGTCACCCGCCGTAGGTGGGACACCTCTTCGGCCGCCAAGGCGCTCATCTTGTCCACCAGCTCATCGTCCCCCGGGTAGTGGCCGATCAGCGACAGACCAAAGAGTGCGGCCTGCTGCTCACAAATGGCGTGATCGGCCAAAAACAAGTCCAGGTTCTGCGCCGCCAGCTGCGCCCAGCTGGTCGGGGTCCAATGCTTGAGGGGTAGGTCGTTTCTTACGTCGGGCTGGGCGGGCATGGCGGGCGCTCCTACTTCGTCTCAGGGAGGGCAAGCGCCTTCAGGCGCTGCTGGGCTTGGGTGTCGTCGGGCCGCACGAAGATCCTGGCCTCGAGCTCGGCCCGCGCCTCGCCCACTTGCCCCAGGCGGAGGTGTGCCTCGACCATGTTGTGGAGTGCGCCTTCAGCCTCGGGATCGAGCTCCAGGGCGCGCCGGTAGTGGCGTATCGCTTCGGCGAAGCGCTGTTGTCGAGCCCGTACGTTGCCTAGCTCCAGCCACGCGCTGTCGAGGTTGGGGCGCCCCTGGATGGCTTTGCCAAAATGCTCGGCCGCCTCATCGAGGCGTCCTTGCACCACCCGAATTCTGGCCAAATTGAAGTGGGCTTGCGGATGGTTCGGCACCTTGTCCAGGGCCTTGTTCAGCTCCACCTCGGCGGCCTCCAGCTGGCCGCTGGCGGCCAAGGCGAGACCGAGATTGACCCGCGCCGTCCTATGCTCGGGCCAGTGCTGCAGCACCTTGGCCAAACTCTTCTGGGCGGCGACAAATTGCCCCGCTTCCAGCTCGGCCACCGACAGCTCCCAATAGGGTGTCGCGGTGTCTTGGGGATGCTGTTGCAGGAGCCGCTGCAATCGCTCCAAGGCCGCTTTGTTGCCGGCTCGTAGACGGGCCACCTGGCGATAAATCTCCGCCTCGCTGCCCTGCGGGGCGGTCTCGGGATGCAGAAAGACGACGTCACGAATTCTGTGCTCCACGTCCTGGATGGGCGCCACCAGCTCATCCCCGTCCACCGGACGGCGACGGATGAGGTGGTCGGTCACCGTCACTTCGATGACGTCCTGGGCCCGCCGCCGGGGCATGTGGCAGGCGACGCAGTCATCGGCGGCGACCTGGGCGGCCAGCGGTGTCGACTCGGCCATGGCCTCCAGCTGGCAAGCATCGACGGTATGACAGCTCAGGCAGGCGTCGCGGAATTGCACCTTGGCGGCTTCTCCGCTCGGCTTGTGGTGGGGATCATGGCAAGTGAGGCAGGACAGCTCACCGGCCGGCGATTCGAGATAGCACTTGCTCTGACGCAGCCGATAGGGGTGATGGTTGATCTCGAAACGATCGGCGGCCGGGCGTTCCTCCACGACATCCATGAAAACCAGGTAGTCGTCCAAGTCCTCTCCGGGACGATACGAGAAGATGGGGCGGTCGAAGTGGCGCACACCGCTCAGGGTCACCGTCGGTTGCAAATGACACTGTAGGCAGACGTCGTCGCGACGCTTAGCGTCGAGTCGTCCCGGCTGCACAATCGCCCCCTGCACTTCCTCTTCCGAGGCCTCGAAGTCGAGGGCCAGACGCACATGCGCCTCCCCCGGACCATGGCAGCGCTGGCAACCCAAACCCTGGGGTAAGTCCTGGGGAAAGATTTGCGGCTCGCCGTAGCGCTCACTGTCCGCCGCCACCGGGGGGTAGGCATTGTGGCAAAACATGCAGTCCCGCTGGACGCGGCGTTGGAAACCCTGGTGATCCGGACGGTCATAACCGGGGGCCATGGCCCACTCGCCGCTGCGGCTGTACCAGGAGATGGGCATTTGAAAGAGCTCGCCCCACTCGGTCTGGTAAATGTAGGTGCGGGCGTTGGAGCCTGAGCCGAGGATCCAATCCACCTTTTCGACCCGCTCGTGACGACGCTCCCCGGCGGGTCCCAGCTGATAGCGATGCAAGAACAATCCGTCGGGACGTTGCACCATCTCGTAGTGACGATTCGAGGGTCCATGGTAGTAGTGGTTGTTGTCGAAATCCTCAGGCTGCCGCTCGGCGTCTGGGGGATAGAAGGCCCGGGACATGCCCACCGTACGGAAGTCCTCGTAAATGGTGCGGTGGCACTGGGCGCAAAGCTGATCCTCGACATAGCCCTCGAGCACCGCGCCGCTGGGCTCGGCCGACGCGACGACGGCGGGCGGCGGCGCCGTAACGCCGGTTGCCTGATCCTCCGCCCCCAACCCTGAGGTCAGCAGCCCGGCCGCCAGGGGCAACAGCAGGGCGCAGGCCAACAGACCCCGCCCCACCCAGGAACCGCTTCGCGGCGCTCGTAAAACGGCGTCCTCGACTGCAGCACCGCCCATGCTCAACGACCCAAGAAGGCTTTTGCCTCGGCCAAACCCTCGACATCGGCATCGGCCCGCTGCCAGTTGTCGAGGAGAGCTTCGTAGTAGCGGACGGCCGAACGTCGATCGCCGAGCTTCTGCGCAGCACGGGCGGCGCCGAGCAAGGAAATGGACCGTCCCGGAGTCCGGACCAAGGCATACTCAAAAGCCATCAGCGCTTCTCGGCTACGGCCCAGGCGCAGCAACAGCTCGCCATAAAACTCTTGGGCCGGTTTGGCGGGGTGGGGCGGCCCCGACGGAGGTGCCATGCGGCCTTCGATCTCCGCCGCCTCCCGGGCCCGGCTCAAGGCCGACTCCGCTTGACCTTCCCGCAGATGAATCAGCGCCTGGACCGTCTTCTCCATGACCGCCACGCGGGCCGCCAGCTCCGTGTTCTTGCGCCCCTCCTCCCGTTGCCGCAAGCGCGTCAGAACGCTCAGCGCCTGACGGGCCCGCGGCAAGTCGCCGAGCTCGGCGGCGGCCATGCCAATGGCCAGAACCATGGAGGCATTGGCTCCTTCGAAGCTGCGCTCCACCAGGCGCTGACCGCCCGTCGGTGCGGCGCCCCAACGGCGGGATTCGATCAAATAACGACCGATCATCTCGAAATAGTTTTGTAGCGGCCCCATCTCATGGGCCCCATGACCATTGCGGGACGCCTCCTGTTGACCGATTTCGCGGATCGCGTCCTCGAGACCCTTCAAGGTTCGTGCCGCGTCGTCGTAACGCCCGGCCTGCAAATAGACGTAGGTCAGCCAGGTGGCGCTGTGCCAATCCAAATGGGCCTTCGACAGTCCTTTGCGCTGCGCCCACTGCACCGACGCTTGGAAGGCGTCGATATTGGAATCGATCGCCTGCTGCCACTCGCCGAGCTGCACGAAGATATGCGACGGCATGTGCAACGCATGGGGAGCCGCCGGTGCGATCGCCGCGTAGGTGCGGGCGGCCCGCAAGCCGAGGGGGGCCAAAGAGGGGTCGTCGTAGGCGTGGATCAGGTAGTGGGCGATGCCCGGATGCTTGGGGTGACGATCGAAGAGCTCTTCGAGGAGGGCCGCCGACTGCATGCGCTGTTGACGCTGCCACGGGCCACGCCGGCTGATGAACTGCAGGGTCAGAGCATAGAAGGCGGCGGCGTCTTCGTCCTCGGGGTAGCGCTCGGACAGCGATCTCATGGCATCGGAGAACGCCAGGTAGCGGGGAATCTGCTCGGCCGCCCCATAGAGCGCTTCGGCCGTCCCCAGGTAATCTTTCTCCCGTTGGCTTGGCGCTTTGAGGGCCCGTGCCCTCGGAGTGGGAGCCAGCCGGTTCAAGGCCGCCCGGGCCGCCTCGAGATCCTCGTAGCTCCAAAGGAAGCGAGTATGGCTGACCGCCTCTCCCCAATAGGCCATGGCAAAGCTCGGGTCCTGCCGTTGGGCTTGCCGAAAAAGATCGATGGCCTCTTCGTAGAAAAAGCTGTGCAATGCCGCCATGCCTTGGCGGAAGGATTTCTGGGCCGCCGGAGATCCGGAATTCTCGAACTCGATCTTTCCTAGATCTTGCCTTTGGGAAGCCCTCTGTTGTGCGCCGGCCGAAAAGGTTAGGCCACAGAGAACCGTCAAGAGCAACAACAGCAACGGAGTCCCGACAAGGGTAGGTCTACGGACGGCATCGATCACGGCGGTCTCTTCGTTCAAGGCACTCTCCCAGAGTGGCGTCGCCGCCTTGGTTCGTAAGTCCAGAGTGGTGGCGTGGTCGGTGTGATGGAATCGTTACAACGGGTCGGTTGGCGTCGACCCTCGTCTTATCTTACACTGGTGCCGTGCCCCCTTCGGGCACCCGGAGCTTCAAACCATGAACCGTCGACGATTTCTACACCACAGCCTTGCTCTCCTTGCGGCGGGCGCCATGCCCCGCTGGGCCCAGGGCCAGGACGGCCAATCACCGTTTCGCCTGCTGGATGTCTTACCGTTCCTCGACGAGGGTCGGAATTACATCAACGTCCTCTACGGCGAGGAGCTCAACGGTCGCCTGGCGTTTGACGTCTCTACCCTGACCAAACGACGCTTGATCACGCCGCAGGAAAAGTTCTTCATCCGTACCCGCTATCCGGAGCACTTGACCCCGGGCCAACCTTGGTCCCTGAGCATCGACGGTCTGGTGGCGACGCCCCGGTCGCTGGAGATCAAAGACTTGCCGGCGCCAAGCCCCATCGGCACCCATCTGTTGGAATGCTCCGGCTCGACGCGCAACAGCTCCTTTGGCCTGATGAGCGCCGCCACCTGGGGTGGGGTGCCCTTGGCTCCACTCATCGACAGCTGGAAGATCGATCCCCGTGCCACCCAGGTTCTAGTCTCGGGTGTCGATCCCCTCGAAGGGGAAAACCGGGGCGCCAGTTGGGTGTTTCCGCTCTCTGCCCTACGCCATCTGGGTGCCTTGGGGACCCACATAAACGGAGCGCCCCTGACGAAGGATCATGGGCTTCCCATACGCCTTGTGATGCCCGGCTGGTACGGCTGTTGTTGGATCAAATGGGTCGACCGCATCACCTTCGTCGACGATTCGGTGGCGGCCACCGATCACATGCACGAGTACGCCGGTCGTACCTTGCAACCGGGCATGCCGCGCCGGGCCAGCGATTTCCTGCCGGCCACCATCGATGCGGCGGCGATGCCCATTCGGGTCGAGATGTGGGAGGGCCCCGAGGGTCTCTTCTATCGCATCGTCGGGATTTCTTGGGGCGGCGAGCGCCTGCCCTCGGGCTTACGACTGCAATGTGCGCCGCAGCAGGAGGTGGTGCAGGTCAAAGACTTCGCCCCCACCAACCAACGGACCTGGAACCTCTGGTCCCATGTTTGGCGCCCCAAGGCCCCCGGCGATCACACCTTTCTGCTGAGCTTTACGGACAGCGACTTGCGCACCCGGCGCATGGACCAAGGCTACTATCGGCGCCGGGTGCGCATACCCGCCACTTGAAGCCGGCGCAGCCGAGCTAACCTGAGCATCGCCCGCATCTCGGAGGCTGCCCCGCCTCTACCAGCCGCGGGCCGGCTCACCACGGCGATAGGCCTCGAAATTTCGCTGTAGACGGGGTAAAAGATCGTTCCGTTCTTCACCCCTGGCTTGGCTGAGAATCTGTTGCTGCAACTTCAGCGCCTCACCGAGCTGGCCCCTCTCCGCCAATGCCATGGCCAGGGTTTCCCCGTGCTCCAGGGTCGGAAACAACTGAAAGATGCGCTGCGCCAGCTCAACCGCCAGGTCGCCGTTGCGCAGGCCGTCCTCGGGCGCCGAAGCCAACAGCCGAGCTTTCAAATGGGCCAGCTCGGCGGCCCGTGGCAGCCGAGCCAAGCCCTCTTCCAGGCGGCGGGCTGCCTGCCGGTAATCCCCGGCCTGCATCAGGGACTGGACCTCCAACTGTCGATAGTGAACCGTTTCGGGCTGCCCCTCCACCAAACGCCGGTACTCGGCTGCGGCGGCGGCAAAATCACCCGCCCGGCGCAGCGTATTGCCGAAGCTCAAAGCCGCTTGCCAGAGGCCGGGGTAGAGCTGTCGCGCCTGACCGTAACCCTCGAGGGCACCTTGTAGATCGTCCCGGCGCTCGGCGATCTGAGCCAGCTGGTAATGGGCCAGGGCCTTCTCTTGGTTGGGAGCCTCGGCGTTGTCGATCACCGCCTGGTGCTCCTTCGCGGCCGCCTCCATGTCACCGCGTTTGAAGAGCTCCAGGCCGAGCCGCTGCCGCACTTCCACCCATTGGGGAAACTCTAGGGCCAAGACCCGCAACGCCTCGAGGCTTTCTTGCCCGCGACCCAGCTCGTCGAGGGCGACGGCCAGGTGGAAGCGTGCCTTGGCATGCTTCGGCGACAGCTCCAACACCTTCTCGAACATGGCCTTCGCTTCGTCCCAACGGCCTTGTCGGCTGCGGGTTACCCCCAGATTGAGATACGCCAGCTCGAAGCTTGGATCGACCTCGAGTGTCGCCTCGAACTCACGCACCGCTGCCTCGAGCTCGCCCTGCTCGAGCAGCGTCGTCGCCAGCTCCAGCCGAGCCGCGGTATCGTCCGGATCGATGTCGATCAGACCACGCAGCACGTCGACGGCCGCCGCCAGCTCTCCGGCCTTGCGCAGGGTATACCCCATGCCGCGCAAGGCGGTGGAGCTTTGGGGATCGATCTCGAGGGCGGCGCGGTACCCCTGTTTGGCCTCTTCGAATCGTCCCCCTTCAACCGCAGCCTGGGCGGCATCCAGGAGCGGGCCAATACCCAGGACGAGCTCCTTCAAGGCTGCAACCCAAGGATCTTCGAAGGTGGGCCCCACCGCTCCCATGGCATTGATGTGGTGTTGAGCCCTATCGCTGTCCCCGAGGCGACGGTAGGCGACTCCGAGGAGGTAATGCACCGTGGTCGCCGAGGGTTGGAGCTCCAAAGTACGCTCGAAGTGATCGATGGCCTCCCGGGTCTCGCCTCGGGAGGATGCCAGCCGCCCCAGGTGGCAATGGGCGGCGGCGACGGCGTCGTTCTTCTGCAAGATTTCCTGCAACAGCTGCTGCGCCTGCTCCGCCTGGTTGAGGTCCGAGTAAACCTCGGCCAAACGCAGATCTGCCGCCAGAGCCGCCGCACCGTCGGTATTTGGGATGTGGTCGCGGCTGCGCTGTAGAAGCTCCGCGGCGGTGGCCAGATCGCCGTCCGTCTGGGCGATGACCCCCTGCAGATAGGTCCACCTGGGTTCTTGGGGAACCAACAAGGACGCATTGCCATAGGCGATGTTGGCCGGTGGATGCAGGCCATAGGCATGGTAGTGCCGGCCGAGCTCGCCAAAAGCCAGGGCCAACGCCTGATCCGTCGTCGACCCAGCCAGGAGCTTTTCTACGTTCGAGCGCTGGTCCGTCAACTGCTGTTGGATTTGCGGCGCGAAACGACTCAGGTCCGCCTCCATCAACGGTTCGAGGGCGCTGCGATCGATCCCCCGACAGGCCAGGGTTGCCAGCGCCAGGGTTGCTAGCGCCAGGGTTGCCAGCGCCCGGGTTGCCAGCCCTTCGGTGCACACCCAGGACATCGACCTCCGTCGAGCCGTGCTGCCTTGCAGCCTCATTTCAGCCGCCCACCCGCGGCGCGGAGCCTTGACCCTGGCGCAGGGTCGAGTATTGGCCCAAGGGGAGGTCGGCGAAACCTTCTCGGCGGCCGTCGGGCCAGGTCACCTCGACCTCGGCCAGCCCGCTGCTGTCGCCAAGACCGAAGAGCAACCGCGGATCGTGGGCCGAGGCATAGCTGGAGTCGCTGCGCACCCGTCGTCCCATGGCCTTGGGGGCCAAGAGGTCGACCCAGGCACCCAGCTGATCACGATCCACCGTCGCCCCCACCAAGCGCAATCCCAACCATTGCTGGTCCTGGCCCACATTGTTGATCAACAGACGCAGCGGTCCGGCATTGTTGTGGACCACCACGTCGGGATCGCCGTCGTTGTCGATGTCCCCGACGGCGGCACCTCGACTGACCTCCGAGAGCTGCAGGGCGGCTCCGGCATGGGCGCTCAAATCTTCGAAACGTCCGTTGCCCAGATTGTGAAAGAGCTGGTTTTTCTGATGCATGGGGTGCGGGTCCTTGGCCAGCATCAAGTCCCTCAAGCCCTGTACGGCACCGTTGGCGACAAAGATATCGAGCCAACCGTCGTTGTCGTAGTCGAGGAATGCTGTGCCGAAACCTGTCGAGTCGAAGCTCGGAGCTCCGAGCCCCGACTCGACGGTTCGGTCGGAGAAGACGCCGCCCCCTTCGTTGAGGTAGAGGGTATTGGTCTCCTGGTCGAGATGGGAGACAAAGAGGTCCTCGTCGCCGTCATTGTCGAAGTCGGCGGCATGCACACCCATGCCCGCCTCGGCCTTGCCTTGATGGTTCATCGCCGCACCGGAGAGCCGCGCATCGTCCTTAAACGAGACGTTGCCTGCGGCGTCGGGCCCCTGATTGAGCAGCAGGTTGTTGGGCTCTTCGTCATTGGCCAAGTAGAGGTCCAGCCATCCGTTGCCGTCGAAATCCCCACTGACCGCCCCGAGCACCGGCGCCGCCTCCTGGGTCACCCCGGCCCGTGCGGTCACATCCTCGAAGGTACCGTCGCCGCGATTGCGAAACAGTGAATCGGCGACGCTCTTGAAGGAGACGGGACCACAATAATCGGCCAACCCGATGTCGTTGGTGCATTCCCGGTGCACCGCGAAGCTAAAATCCAGGTAGTTGCCGACGTAGAGATCGAGCCAACCATCCCGGTCGTAGTCGAAGAAGACGGCCGCCACGCTCCAGCGCATTTCGCCGACCCCCGCACGCTCGGTGATGTCTTCGAAGGTGCCATCGCCACCATTACGCAACAATCGGTTGGTGCCATTCCACTCCGTGACGTAGAGGTCGGGCCAACCGTCGTTGTCGATATCCCCCGCCGCCACCCCCATGCTGTAGCCATCCACCCGGAGACCGCTCTCGATCGTCACGTCGGTGAACCGGAGGTGAGGTCGTCCCTCGGCGTCAAGGCTCAGATCGTTGCGGTAGAGGCGATCCAAGAACGGTGGCGGCTCGGCGGGGGGGAAGGTTGCGTCTTCGAGGCTCTTGCCTTTCCCCAGGAGATGGCCCTGGGTGACATAGATGTCGAGGTCTCCGTCGTTGTCGTAGTCGAACAGCGCAACTCCACCGCCCATGTGCTCGCTGTAGTACAGCTCTCCGCTCATGCCGTTGAAGTGGACAAAATCCAATCCAGCGGCGGCGGACTGGTCGCTGAAGATCTCTCGCTGGGGGACCTCGATTTGGGATGTCGTCGCCGGGGCGACCTCGTCCTCCGCTGGCGGCGCGGCGCCACCGCAGGCGACGAGAAAAGAAAGCCACCACAAAGCACCCACTTGGTGACACCAACGACGACGGGCTGAAGGGGGCAATTCGAGCATTGGATCTCCGACGGTGAGCATCAACGGATAGCCAGGCGGCGATAGCGTTCCAACTGGGCGCGGGCGGCGGCGGCGGCGTCGAGCTGACCCGCCGCCTCCAGTTGGCCGACGATCTGCTGCTGCAAGTCGACGGCTTCGGCGCCTCGGCCTTCGGCCGCCAAGGCCATGGCGACGGTTTCAGCGGACTCCATGGAGCGGGAGCGCTCGAAGACCTGTTGCGCCAGTTGCAGGCCGCGGGCCGTATCCCGGATTTCGGGATCGGGGCAGGTCACCAGCAACCGGGCCAGGGTTTGGGCCAGCTCGTTATCGTCCGGTATTTCCTGCAGGGCCACCTCGAGACGCTGCCGGGCGGAGGTCCAGTCTTCCGTTAGCACCCGGGCGGTCACCTCCCCCAGCCAAGCGCGGGGGTTCTTGGGGTCGATCGCCAACGAGGCCATGTAAGCCTCGATGGCCTCCGGGTAGCGACCCTGGCGACCGAGAAGGTTGCCCAGGCCAAACCAGGCGCCGGCGCCCTGCGGCGAGACGGCGGCGGCCCGTCGATAGAGTTTTTCCGCCGCCTCAAGATCTCCCCCCGAGGCCTCCAAAGCGGCGAGATGACTCAGGGCTTCGGCCCTTTCGCCGTCGGTCAAATCGCGGCTCAGCACCTCCTCTTGGACCCCCTTGGCGGCGGCCAACTTGCCTTGTCTGGCGAGAGCTAAACCGAGGTTGAGGCGGGCCGCAATGTTCTGCGGCTCCAGCTGGAGAATCTCGTCGTAGGCCGCCGTGGCGTCTTCGTAGCGTCCGGCGTCGGCCATGGCCTTGGCCAACGCAAAGCGCACCGCCGTCAATTGGGGATCGATCTCTAGGGCCTGACGATAATGCAGCAAACCCGCCTCGAGCCGATCGGCCAGGATCTCCAGCGCCCCCAGGTTGAAATGGACCTGGGCCGCGTTGCCGGCCCCCAAATCGAGGGCCTTTTGGAAGTGCCGACGGGCGCCTTCGAGGTCGTCGAGCTCCAACAGCATGGCGGCCAAGCCTTGTTGGGCCTCCGGGTTTGCCGGATCTGCCGCGATAGCTCGCTCATACTCCTGCCGCGCCGCCTCGTAGTAGCCTTCCACTTGCGCCTTGGCGGCCCGCCGAATATGGGCCGCCGCGCCGGCGCGCAGATCGCCGAGGGCTTGGACCAAGGGGTCCTTCAATCTCACCTCTTCGCTCCCGACCTGTGCCGCTTGCAGGCGCGCCTCATCGAGGCGCCCATCGGCCCGCAAGGCTTGCGCCAAGGCATAGTGCACGATGGTGGCTTGGGGTTGAAGCTCCAAAGCCTTCTGCAAGTGCGTCACCGCTTGCGCGGCTCGCCCCTCGCCATTCTCCAGCAGACCGAGAAAGTAGTGGGCCAAGGCGCTGTCGGGATCGATCGCCAGAGCCCGTTGCAAGGCCTGCCGCGCTTCCTGGGGACGATTGTCGTCGGCCAGCGTTTCCCCCAGGCGCACTTGGGCCGGTTGATTTTCCGGTTGCTGCTCGAGGACTTGACGAAATAGCGTCGCCGCCTCCGGCAGGCGCCCCGTCGACTGCATCACCACCGCCAAGTGGTAGGTCCAACGGACCTCCTCCGGCGCCAGTTGATGGGCGTTGCGATAACAGGCTTCGGCCTCCTGCAGCAGCTCATAGACATCGTAATGACGGCCGAGCTCGCCAAAGGCCGCCGCCAGGACCGGTGCCGGTGCCTCGCTCTCCAGGGCTTCTTCGACCTCCCCATGGCGACGTTGCAGTTGGTCCTGGACGGCCTTTTCGAAGCGGCTCAAATCCGGCTGCGGTAGTGGCTCTAGAGCTTCCCGCCGTGGATCAGCACCACCGCAGGACAGGACGATCAGCCAACAGGCGACGGCGAGCAGCGGCCCACCGACGGTCGAGGCCAAGCTTCCGGTCGCTGACCGGCGAGGGCGGCAGCCGACGACCCAAGGTTCAGGGTAGGGCGTCACCGCGGCCCTCCCCTAGGCTGAGATAGCGATCCACACCATCGATCGTGTGCTGCTCTCGGAGGCCACTCGGCCAAAGAATACGTACCGACTCCACATCCTCAACGGAGCCCAAGCCCACCAAGAGGCGTGCATCCCTGGCTGAGGCATAGCTTCCACCGGTGGTCACCCGACGCCAAAGACTGGGGCCATGGCTGCGAACCACCTCCACCCAAGCACCGATCATGTCCCGGCCACCGACTCCGTGCAGCTTGAGTCCCAACCAGTGATTGCCTTGGTTTTGGTTGACCAGCAAACGGGCCGGGCCATTGTTGTTGGCCAGCAAAATATCGACATCGCCATCGTTGTCGATATCGCCCAGAGCCGCCCCACGACTCACCTCAGAGAGCTCAAAGACTTGGCCGGCCTCGGCGGAGACTTCGTCGAAGCGCCCGTCGCCGCGGTTACGAAACAGCTGGTTTTGTTGGTGCAGGGGATAGGGGTCGCTTTGCCGTGCCAGCTCTTCGATGATCTTGACCGCCCCATTGAGCACCAAGATATCGAGCCAACCGTCGTTGTCGAAATCCAAGAAGGCGGTGCCAAAACCCGTGGCTTCCCAACTGGCATTGGCCAGCCCCGCCTGTAGGGTCAGGTCCTGAAATTGTCCGCTGCCATTGTTGATGTAGAGCGTATTGGTCTCTTTGCTCAGGTGAGCCAGGAAGAGATCCTCGTCGCCATCGTTATCGAAATCCCCGGCGTCGACGCCCATGCCCGCTTCGGGGTGCCCCTCCTGGTTGAGGGCGCTTCCGCCGAAGACCGCTTCGTTGGCGAACGTGCCGTCGCCGCCGTTGATCCACATTTGGTTGGCCACCCCGTCGTTGGCGACATAGATATCGGTCCAACCATCGAGATCGAGGTCTGCGGCAACGACCCCCAGGGCACCACCAAAGGCTTCGAGCAATCCTGCCCGACGGGTCGTCTCCTCGAAGGTACCGTCACCGCGGTTGCGCAGGAGGCGGTCCGGCTGCGGCGGAAACGACAGGGGACCGCAGTAGTCCGCCGAGCCGGTGGCGGCGCGGCATTGTTTGTTGGAGGCCAGGCTGAAATCAACATAGTTGGCGATGAAGAGGTCGAGCCAGCCGTCCCGGTCATAGTCGAGGAAGGTTGCCGAAACACTCCAACGCGTGTCATCGGCCCCGGCGAGGGCTGTGACGTCAAGAAAGGTGCCGTCTCCTCCGTTGCGGAGCAGCTGGTTGCCGCCAAAGCGTGTCACGTAGAGGTCGATGAAACCGTCGTTGTCGTAGTCGCCTGTCGCGACGCCCATGCCATAACCGCGGGAGGTGCCGTCTTGCTCAGCCAGCTCAGCGAGCCCACTTTTCGCCGTCATGTCGGTGAAGCGGAGTGGGGCTGACGCCGAATTGGCGCCAAGCTCATTGCGGTAGAGCCGGTCACTGAACGGCTGGGGATGGCGGGGCGGAAAGAGGGCCCCCGCGGAATCGGCGTCGGCGGGCAGCATCGTTCCTTGGACCATGAAGATGTCGAGGTCGCCATCGTTGTCATAATCCAACAGGGCGCCACCGGGCCCTACCATCTCGTTGAAGTAGAGCTTGCCGGACATGCCGTTGAAATGGACGAAGTCAAATCCGGAGGCCTGCCCAGCCTCTGCGAAATAGGGACCCAAGGGCGAAGCGGGGGGCTCGGTCGCCATGGACGATTTTTCGACGGATGTTGTTTCGGCAGATGCAGCCTCACCGGATGCAGTCTCACCGGATGTGGGCTCACCGGAGTCGTTACCCCCGCTCGGCGACCTATCGGGAGGTGGGGGACAGCCGCCGGTGAGCAGGGCGCTGAGGATCAGCAGGGTAGGCGTCCATCGCCGCAAGTTGAAAGTGAGTGGGGTAAGGGGGAGGATTCTCATCACGCCAAGCATACCCGCGGTTGCGGTCTGGACCAACGGCAAGCCATAAAAAAAGGGCGGCCGAAGCCGCCCTTTCCGTCACTTATGAAATCACCGAGGTGAGATCAGAAGCGGAAGCCCACCGTGAAGCGATACTCACGGGGAGCCACGAAATCCGCATTGTTGACCGCCGTGCCAAAGTTGGCCGGTTCGGTGAACGTCGTCGGAATGCCGAGGGCATCCACTGGGCCACTGCGATTCGCGGTGACGTTGTTGCGGCCATCGGTCTGGGCATCATCGTCGAACACGTTGATGATGTCGGTCTTCAACCAGAAATCAAAATCTCCGAAGAGTTGGAACTGGTAGTTGACCGAAAGATCGAAGGTCAGAGCATCGTCGAACTCAACATCGCCACGCTCGCCGAAGTAGATAACCTGACTGCTCGGCGCGTCAACGTAGAGAGCGGAGAGGATGGCGCTCTGAGGGCCAAAGATCGGCTCGGTATCGGTCCGGCTTCGCACCCGGCTGCTGTCATAGTTCATCAGCAGGCCGAAGTTGAGGTTGCCGGCACGACCGAGGCCGAGGTTGTAGTTGGTCCAAGCACGCACCTTGTGACGCTGGAAGTCGTCGAGACGACCTTCAGGAAAGTGCCGCGCCTCGGTCCGAATCTCGGGGTAGTCACCGATCACCGAGGAAGAACCCGGGGTATTGGTGCCTTCGCCCTCGAAGTTACCGTCATTGGTCAGCTGCAAGGTGTAGTTGCCGTCGAGAGTCCAATTGTCGGACAGACGGTAACGACCGATCAGCTGAACGGCCTCGTACTCACGGACAGGCAGGTCACTGTTGGTGAACAGCGTGTTGCTGAACGTACCAGCGATGTTGCCTTGCACATTGACCTGAGTGAAACCCGTGTCCGTCGTGGTGAAATCCTCGACGAACTCGTTGTACTCACGGTTGGTGTAGACGAGCTTCAGGAAGCCGCCACGATCGAGCTCCATGCCACCGGCAATGGTGAACTCATCCACGATGGGCGAGTTGATGTTCGGGTCGACGATCACGTTTTGCGTGCCGTCGCAAGCACCGGCGACAAAGTAGAAGTCCGGGTTGTTGAAGTCGTAAGCCGGGGCAAAGTTATAGCCCGTGGCCGCCGGACCCACATAGAGGTAGAGCAGACCCGGGGGGTTGCCTACATCGGTGTTGGAAGCGAACTGCGACTCACTGTACTTACCGGCATACTGGGCGTAGGTGAAATCGAGGCGGTACTTGCCGTCACCCCGCACATCGTACGAAGCGCCGAGGCGCGGCACGAAAGCATCGGTGTCGACGGTGACGATCCCGCTCTGGGTATCACCTGCAACTTCCTCATAGCGGAAGCCGATGTTGAAGGACCACTTGTCATTCAGCTGCCAGCGATCATTGACATAGAGGCTCTGCGTCTGAGTTTCGACCGCCGCGTTACGGTTGGGATTGAAGTTCCAAGCGCCGGAAGCGCCGGGAATCCAATCCGGGACCAACTCGTTGTTGGCGTCGAAAATGGGGTTGCCAGCGGCATCGCTGACCGGCGGAGCCGACATCACGTAGTCGGTGGGGCTCTGGGAGTTACCACCGGTACGGATGCTGGTGAAATCCTCGTAGCCAAATTTCAAGTCATGGCTGCCGGCAGCGGCGGAATCGAGGAAGTAAGAGAGCGTGGCGGAAGCCTGCTCGTTGTTACGGTCTTCGGGATCTTTACCATCGAAGTAGGGGGCGTGGTAATGCCCGCTATAGCTGGTGAAGAAATCGAAGAAAGGCGAGTTTTCGATGAACGAGGCGGTACCGGGCGTCGTGGAGGCGTCCAGACCGTGGGTGTTCATGAAGGTGAAGGTCTTCTCCGAGTATTGGAGCTCGGCGAAGAGAGACGGCGTCAAGACGCCGCTGTAGCGACCGACGATCAGATCACTCGGATCGGTGCGGGTGCGCAGGGTGCTCGGGGTCGAGCTGAAGGAGAAGCTCGTCCGCGAAGCGGTCTGCTCACGATCGGTCCAGGTGGCTTGCACCTGGTGCTTGTCGGCGATGTTGACCGTGCCCTTGAGCTCGAGGCGATCCTCAGAGGTGGTCTGGGGAGACGGAATACCACCGGACTTGAAGAGCACACCTTGGCTGCTGGACTCCTCGTCACGGGCCGCGGCGAAGAACCACAGCTTGTCCTTGAGGATGTAGCCACCGAAGGTCGCCGAGTAGGCCTCAGCCAGCTCGTCGGGGAGCACGGTGCCATTGGCATCTTCAAGAGGAGTCTCGCCGCGCCAGTCCGGGTTCTCGAGATCGACGCGCAAGGTGCCGCTGAACTCGTTACCGCCGGACTTGGTGATGACGTTGACCACGCCGCCAGTGAAACGACCGTATTCGGCGGAGATGCCGGAGGTCAAAACCTGGAGGTCGGCGATGGCATCTTCGATGAACACCGGGTTGGTGCTACCGAAGAGGTTGTCATTGGCATCCACACCGTCGATCAACCAAACGTTGTCGTAGGCGAAACCACCGGAGATCGTGACCTGTCCACCGTTGGGGGTGTTCGTGGTCAGACCGGGGGAGAGAGACGCGATGTCGTCGGGGTTACGGTCGATGGGCAGGTTGTTGACGGTCTCGAAGTCATAGGTCGTGGAGACCTCGGAGCTCGAGAGGACCGACTGGAGCTCACCGGTGACGATGATCGTCTCTTCGGTGGTCTCGACCTGCATCGAAACGTTGAGCGGGGTGTCTTGACCCAAGCTCACCGTGGCGCTCGACTGAATGGTGGCCATGCCTTCGAGCTCGAAGGTCACGGTGTATTCACCCGGCGGCAGGTTACGTAGGATCCACTGACCAGTCTCACTGGTCGTGGTGTTTCTCTGACCAAGCAACGCCTCCGAATTCGCGGTCACCAAGGCACCGGGGACGGCACTGCCGTCCTGGAGCTTGACGATGCCACGCAAGGAACCCGTCTGGGTGCCTTGCGCGAATGCGATACCGGTGGAGGCGATTGCGAGCACCAGAGCGAGAGCTAGAGAAACTCTAAAACTCTTCATGCTTCCTCCTTCTTCCATTGTCTAAAAGTTCCCCACTGATGAAATTCAGCGAGGGGGTTGGTTCTACTAGATGCAGAGTGGAGCAAGGAGTATACCAGAATCCGCACCTGGCCAGTCAAGGGCTCTCTGGGGCCCCCTAAACCTTTGAAAACAATGAGTTTATTATTTTTCTCTCATTCCTCTTCAAGACCCGATCGGGCCTCTGTGCGAGCCGTTCAAATCCAATTTTTCGGTTTGCAGAGGATGGAGGGTTCAATTCAGTGGAGTCCGAGCTCGAGTGCTGAACACAATCTCTCTTGGCTCTATTTTGCGGGGCAGCTCGGCAGGGAGCCCGAAGTGGCATATACCAATTTATCTATTTAATGAAGCTCCGTTGACCCCGCCCTCGGTCGGTATCTCTTGCAGGAGAAGCTGCCGCTGCAGGCGATGGGTACGCTCATTCTCGGGATCGATCTCGACGGCCTTGTCCAACCACTGTCGCGCCTTGTTTCTCTCCCCGAGCGCCAAAGCCGAAAGACCCATGGCGGCATGGGTTTCGGCCTCATAGCGGGCTAGGCGGTAGGCACGACGGAAGAACTTCTCGGCATCCTCGAGTCGCCCATCCCTCAACGACAGGTCCCCGAGGGACAGATAGGTGTAGGGGTTGCGGTTCTTGCGTCGGGTCAAGAGGGGCAGCATCTCGTCGGCGAGGTTGTTTTCGCCTTGGAGCCGCAGCAAGACCACCATGTTCTCGTAGGCGGCCAGGTTGTGGCGATCCACTTCCAAGGCCCGTACATAGGATTCCTGCGCTGACGAAAGATCGTTCAAGCGGCGTTGGGTGACGCCCAGATTGGTCCAAGCCGGCGCCAGCTCAGGTCCCAACAGGGTCGCAATGCGCTGCATCTTGAGGGCTTCCTCCGGCTTCCCATCGCGCAACATTTCCGCCCCGCGGTTGGAGTAGAACAGGGCCAGCGCATCGATATCCGATATCGGCTCCGCCAATTGGTAGTTGATCTCAGGCCCGACATCGAATTCCAGAATCGTGCGATCGCGGACGAACCCATAACCGGCCGTGATGTGCTGCGAGGCGACGATCAAGTCGCCCTCTTTCTCGTAGCTCTCCATCTGATCGAGCATCAGATAGAAGGCGGGCAATTGCATCTCACGGGCCAGGGAGACGAAGAGGATCGAGAACGACAGGCAGTTGAAGCGGCCGCTGTGGAAGACTTCACGTGCTGTGCCGGTGAACCCCCCTTGGTACTCGAAGCTCAGCTCTTCGGAATGTTGGAGCGATTCGAGGAGGATCTTGAGGCGGACCACCTCTGGGGCACTGCGGGGGACGTTCTCCGCCACCCAGGCACGGATCTCGTCGTCGAGCAGCACGGGTTGCAGAATCTCCTCCGGATTCAAGCCCACGGCTCGGATCTCTTGCGCCAAATCCATCGCCGAGAGGCCGGAAGTCAGGAAGAACCCCAGAAGGCACACCAAGACGCCGACACGTCGCGGGGGGGCGGCCGCCCAGGCTTCTTGCACCCTTGGGCTCGAGGTCAGGTCAAGACGGCTCTTGAGGAATGGGCTCATGGCTCAAGGATCATGGAAAAACGTCTTGCGCTTTGTCAAACGGCCAACGAAGGATCTCAATCGCCGCGAAAACGAGAGGGCTCGAGATAACCATCACGGGTCCTGACTTCAAGGGCGGAATCGCGGACCCGGACGGTGACATCGTGCCAGGGAGAATTTCGACTCGACTTACTGTTCGGATAATATCCGAGGACATATTGATTTCGCAGGTCTTCGAGAATCCATTGGAAGGCCTTGTCGACGTCTTCTATTCGGTCGATATCTTCGATGCGGCCACCGCTCTCCTCCACCGTCCGTCGCAGGAGGCTCAGCTCCCGTTCATGACTGGCGGGCTCCCGCCAGGGAGATTTGATCTTGGCGCTGGGGTCGTTCTCGCGGCCATCGCTCAGTCGGATCCAGTACATGACCGGTTGCAGCCGGCTGGAGGCCCAACGGACCTGTTCCATGGAAAGGACACTCTCGACATCGAGGCCATCGCTGAGGATTACCACGACCCGCCGTCCTTGGCGCTTCTCGAGCCGCTTCATCGCCAGGTAGAGATGATCGTTGAGGGCGGTGCCGCCTTCTCCTTGCAGGCCCGCCAAGCCGACGGTCAGGACGGAAGCAAAGGTCGTGAAGGGGGTCTCGTGAATCACCCGGTCGGAGAACAGGAGCAATTTGGTTTGATCGAGCTCCTTCATACCCTCGACAAACGATGTGGCTCCTTCGAGGGCGATCTGCAAACGCCGACCCCGCATACTGCTGCTGGCATCGACCAGGATGACGGCAGTGAATGGCACGTCTCCCCGTTCGAAAGTCACCAAGGTTTGACGCTGGCCGTTGTCGAGAACGGCAAAATCTTCGCGCTTCAGATCGAGGATCCGACGGCCACCACCGGACACGGTGACAAAGATCTGCTGTAGATCGACACTGATCTCCTCGTCGGTCTCGATGCTCGGCGTCCAAACGCTGGATCGTGCCGCCTCACCTCGCTGGTCGTAGACCACCACTTGAAAATGGTGCTCGACGTTTTGATGCCCGGCGTCGATGGCCATCTCGAAGGGTGGTGTTTCGACCACCCCCACCAGGCGGCTGTCGAGGTAGAACTCCACCCGGTTGACCGCATCCGTCGAGGGGTAGATCTCCGCCCCCACCTCCACCTCGCCGAAGATGGCCTCCCCATAGGTGGGCAGCTTCAGCAAGACCTCGAGCTCTTCATCGGCGGCGAGAGCAGGAAGCGACACCAGGAGAAGCAACGGTAGGATGCTCCACTCGACCAAGGTGCTCCTCCTGGGGCCTCCAGGACGATGGCGCGCCGATGCACGGCGCAAAGCAGCTTGACTCATCGAGGGGCCTCCGCGGTATTGAATTCTGAGGACGCCAGCACGGTCTCCAGCGCAGGTGTTTGACCGCGCAGGCTGACGTCGAGAAATTGTCGTGTCTCGGCAAGGGCCTCCGACGGCCACTCCGTATAGCGATGCCGTGAGGTATCGCGGTTGCGACGGGCCTTCAGCTCCATGGTTTGGAAAACTTCGTCGGCCTCAGCTGTCCGCTGGCTGGCATCGAGGACGAAGGCTTGCTGAAGGTAGAGCTTTTCATCGTTGGGAATTCGCTCGGTGGCGCGGGCCAAAAGGGTAGCAGCCTGCTCCAATTCGTTGTCCTCCAAATAGAGCTTCGCCAACTCCTGATAGGCCAACGACAGAATCCACGGGCTGTGCTCACCGGCGATCACCGCTTCCAGATGGCGGCGGGCCGGTCGCATCTTTTTTTGCCGGAGCAGATTGACCGCCAGGCGCACCCGCGCCTGACCATGTTCCGGATAGACCTCGACCAGTTGCCCGTAGTAGTCGACCGCCGCATCGTAGTCACCCGTGCGCTCGGCGCTGAAACCGAGACTGAGCAGCGCCGTCTCATTGCTGGCATCGAGGGAAAGAACCCGCCGCAGTAAGTTTTCGCTGAGCTTGACCATGCCCGCTCGCTGCGCCTCCGAGCCCAGACTGGCCATCAAAGATACGACCTGACGCTTGGCTTCCGGCGTCTCGAGGCGTTGCAAGAAGACCTCGATCAATTGCAATGTCAGGGTGCGAGCATGGGTCGACAGCAAGGGGGATCTCAGCTGTCGCATGCGACGGTACTGCTGATGATGCATCAGCATGACGGGGGCCAGGGCATCAAGATCCATCTTGGCGATCCGATTGGCCATCTCCAACTGGACGGAGCGAAGCGTCTCGAGGTGGTCAAAGCCCTGTTGGAGCTGTCCGTCCTCCAAGCTCAGGAGCTGGTTGGAGGCCCGCCGCTCATCGCCCTCTCCCAGGATCTGGAGTACCTCCCGGTAGGCGGCTCGCATGGGTGCCACGCTGATTCTCTTTTGCCGTCGCTCCGCAGTGCGATCGTCGGCGCCCATGGCCGTCGCCTCGCCATCGAGATCGGCCTCGGGGCGCAGAGGATTGGCCTTGAGCTTGGCCCAACTGATCGCCCCTTCGGGCTCGGATGGGACGACGACGACCGGCAAGGGAGGGGTCGACAAACGCTCTCCTAGATCCCCCTCGAGCCGCGCCCGCAGCAGATGTTGTCCGGGACCGAGACGGGTTTGGAAATGTCCGGTGAGCTCTCGAATGCCGTCCGCGGAGGCCTTTCCCAAACCATCAATGACCGCCTCGATTTCTCCTAGAACCGCTCCGCTCCGGTCGACCGCTTCGACGGTCAGCCGTGATGGCACGGCGCTGAGCTGTGAGCCCAGGATGCGGAATGAGGTCGTCGTCTGACCGACCAAGACCGGTTTTGCTTCCGGTGATTCTTCGAGGCCGCTCAGCGTCGGCGGGGCTTTCCCTCTCTCGTAGGCTTGGTGAAGGGCTTGCCAGTCGGACTCCGGCGCCCGCACCAACATCGGCGACAAAAACGTGCCGTCGGCGGGGATCTCGAGATCGAGGATGCGCAAACCAAGATCCCCGGTCACCGGATTTCGCGCCATGACCCGCAGCGAATAGGCTCCGGGCTCGAGGGCCATTTCACCTGAGAAACGGAGCCCGCCCTTTGCCAGTTGCGCATCGCTCAGGCGTTGGGTGTCGATTTCGAAGGTTTGCATCAACGAGCTCCGCAAGCCGCCCCCGGGGGTCAAGGCATAGGCGAAGATCTCGAGCCTCAACGGATCTTCTTGATGCTCCGCCAGCAGATCCCGCCATGGAACCTCCATGCTCAACGGAGTCCGCGCTTTGACATCCTTCATTTGCAGCGGATAGACCAGGACCTCGAGGGGGAGCTTGCCGCCGCTCTGACCGCTCATGATCAGCGCTGCAACCTCTGCCCGCAGACCACCGGTGCGCAAGGAACGAATCGGCGGGGGAGCTTGTTGTCGCCGGGGTCTCGGCGCCAGGCCCGGTGGGGCATCGATCGCTGAAGTCGCCGCGTCGTCGTCTCGGCTCACCACAGGGTCGGTCAGCATCATCTCAGGGCCATCGGCGCCCCTTGCATCTCCCCGTTGCCCTTCGGTCGGCGCCCCGGCCCTCGGTTCTTGAGTCTCCGCGGTGGGAGCCACGAGAACCAAGAGCACGACGAAGGTCAGGAACCGAAGCCTCGACGGAACGGTGGGGCAAGGGCTGGCAGGGGACAACGGCGACAAAATCGATGTGGACAATATATTCCTCGGGGTTGGGGTTGTGGGTCGCAGCGTTTTCTTTCGCAGCGTCTACCAAGGATCGGACCTACTTTCCTCCAGCAACATGCAGCACCCGGGCGGTCGAGTCAACATTGGCTAGCTCATCGCGTACCCCCACGACCACCGCATGCTCCCCCGGGTTCATCAGCAACATGACCCGAAAACCAGCGACTTGCCCAAGGGCGGTGAGCAACTTGTCGTTGGGTATACGGATCGGTGCCGGCATCTTTTGAATCGGCGAGGTCCCGCCCTTGGCATCCTTGGCCGCAACATAGATGGAGACGCGTCCTTCGTGGAACTGCTCTTGTGGCAAGAGGAGCACATTGGCGAGGGGAAAGCGGACCATGATCGGCACCAAGAATCGGCCCTTGTCGTCCTTCTCTTCGTCGCCAAAACCCACCGCCACTTGCAGTGGATTCTCGCTGACTTCGAAATGCAGAGCAGATTGCGTCCGGGCTGACATCTGCTCGTCGGCCGTCAGATTGCGGTAGCTCTCACGATGCCTCACCTTGAGCGTCGGATTCTTGACCCGCACTTTGACCTTGTGGTTCTTGTTGTCGTCGCGGGCTACGAAACCCAACGAATAATAGGTGTCCAGATCTTTCTTGAGACGCTGCAAGGCGGAGCCGATGGCTTGGGTGCTGAGGGTCGCCTGGCCGCCGGTGGCGGTGGCCATGATTTGCAACGAACCGCGGAAGTTGGATTTTTCGATGCTGTCGAGCCCTTCGCTCCACACCTGACCGAGGGTGGCGGCATCGGCACCGTCATTGAAGAAGGCTCCCCGTTCCGCCGGTGTCAGGGTCAAGCTCTGCCGCCCTCCCGCCATGATGGTATGGAACGTCACCTGACTGGCGTTGGCGTGTCGGCCGAGCTCCTCGAAGAGACCGGTCGCATCATATTCCCGCGACTCCGAATCGACGTTGGTGAAGCCGGGGACGGGGATCTGGAGCTCCCGAATCTTACGGTCCCAAGCCTGCAACAGGACTTCACCCGGACGCAGGTTCAAGCCATCACTGACGTAGATGACGGACTTGCGTCCCGAGAGCCCCGCCAGAGTATCGACAAAACCGTCGAGGGCCTTGATGGTGTTCTCGAGCTGAACGTATTGTTGCCGGGCATGGCTGCGGATTTCCGACAGGATGGAGTCCGCCAAGGAATCGGAAACATCTTGCGGCAGACCTATTTGACCGGGAAACTGGAGGTCGCTTTCCTGATCCAGCTGTTGTAGCTGACGCAGAATCGCCACCCGGTTGAGGGCTGCATGGACACCGGCGGGGGATCCTTCGCTGAGCTCGTCGAGGGCTTTGGCCAACTCTTCGGGATCGTTGGACAACGGCTCACGGATATTGATGCTGCCATCATAGCTGACCAGCAGCACCCGGTCGTTTTCGTTGAGGTTGAAGAAAATCGAGCCCCGCAAGGCTTCGAGCACCCGGTTGCGATTGCGCGGCGAGATGTTGTTGTTGTCGACAAAGATCACCAAGTTGAGGCGCTGGTCCTCCGGGATCGTATCCAACGCCTGAACCGGCCGACCCGGAGTGTCCAGCGTCGAGACGCCATTCTCACCGTTGTCGATGGTCACCGGCTTGCCACGGTGGGCGGCATAGAAATTGGAGATCTCTACGGGTCGGCCATCTTCGAGGATTTCGAAGTCTTCTTTGGAGAGCCCCGGGACCGGATCACCCTTCTTGTCGGTGACGTAGACCTCGACATTGACGACATTGACATCGACTGTCTCAAAGAAATCCGATGCCGGTTGTGCTTGTATCTGGGCCGGGAGGGATAGCAAGAAGAGCGCGGCTATCCCGACCAACCACACCGCAGTGCGGTCGTTCATATCTAGTCCTCCAGTACTGAACTGGTTGGTTACAACTGTACTCTGAGGAGCCTAGCATGGGGAGGAATCATCGCAGCAGCGATCCATCCCTGTCCGGGACCCACTGGCGTCAAGCGGCCAGTCGGATTGAGCAAAGAGGCGCTATGCTAGCATTCCCGTCCTCGACGGATGCGGCCAGAGGGCCCCACTCTTACCCACCTCTTTCAGACCCTCAGGAGACCCACCTTGAAGGCATGGCACTTCGCGCTGAAGCTGACTTTTCTCCTCGCGATCACCCTGCTGACACCGGCTTTCGCTTTGGCACAGCAAGGGACCGAGGCAGGGGACGCTACACAGGACGCCGCCGCCGATGATCTGGATGGGGTCTTCTTCGGTGTTGCGAACATCAACGTCGTCAATGTCGACGTCTTTGTCACCGACAAGAAGGGCAACCCGGTGAACGGGTTGACGAAGGACGATTTCCTGATTTTCGAGAATGGAGATCCCATGGAGGTCTCCAACTTCTATGCCGTGGCCGAGGGTCGGCCGGTCGCGCCAGCCGCAGCTCCGGGTACCGTCCCCGACGTTGATATCGAGTCGCCGCGGGTGAAGCTCGAAGAGCTCTTGCCCGAGGACGAGCGGCTGCATTTGATCATCTACATCGACAATAAGAACATCCATCCCGCATCGCGCAATCGGGTGCTGAATCGCATGCATCGCTTTCTGCGCTCCGAGCTCAGCCGCGGCGATCGGGTCATGGTGGTGAGCTATGACCAATCGATCACCGTCCGCCAACATTTCACCACCGACATGGATTTGGTGGAAGATGCCCTGGAAGAGATTTCAGGTCTCTCGGGAAGCGCCACCCTCAGGGATTCCGAGCGCCGCAGTGCGCTGGAAAACATCGACGAGGCGAATGACGTCCTGAGTGCTACGCAGTTTGCCCGCTCCTACGCCGACTCGGTCTTCACGGAGCTGAATTTCACCTTCGATGGATTGGAGAAACAGATTTCCGTCCTGTCGGGGCTCAATGGCCGCAAGGCGATTCTGCATGTCAGCGATGGTCTCCCCAGAACCGTCGGTGAGGATCTCTTCATCTTTGTCGACGAAAAATTTCGCCGCTCCAACGCTCGTCTCGAGGCCGCTGTCTACGATGTCTCCCTGCGTTACCGCGATCTGGTGAGCAAGGCAAACGCCGGCGATGTGACGTTCTATACCCTCGAAGCCACCGGATTGGGTGCCCACCAATCCATCTCGGCGGATTTTGGTGGCACCATCGACGGCGGCGGTCTCGCTTTCATCGATTCGATCCGAGCCGCCAACCTGCAAGAGCCCCTGCACATCCTGGCGGGGGATACCGGCGGTATGTCGTTCACCAATACCAACGCCGTCGAGATGAGTCTCGGCCGCGTCGCCAAGGACTTCAAGAACTACTACTCCCTCGGCTATCGTCCCCCCCACTATGGGGACGGCAGGTATTACAAGATCGAGGTCAAGACCAAACGCAAGGATCTGGAGATCCGCCATCGCAACGGCTACCGAGACCGCACCTCAGAAGCCCACCTGGCGGACGGCTCCGTGGCGACCCTCTATTTCGGGGGCGAACGCAATCCTTTGGAGGCCGAGATCGTCTTCGGGCGGCCCAGCCCCGACGGCCGTCACTACATGCTTCCCATGTCGATCAAGCTTCCCCTGAAGCGTATCGTTCTGGCACCCCAGGGCGATTTCTACATCGGTCGCGTCAAGATCTCCTTGGTGGTCATGGATGAGGAGGGGGGAACCTCGCCGGTACAACCCCAGGAGCCGGTGACTATCCGCATCCCCAGGGCTGAGATCGAGACAGCACGCCAGCAACTCTACGTCTATGACCTGGGCCTGGCGGTGCGCAAGGGGTTCTCGCGAATTGCCGTCGGCATCCGCGACGAGCTCAGCACCGAAACGTCGTTTCTCCGCCAAACCGTCAATATCGGAGACTGATGCTAGCCTCCCCCCAGCTGCCTCAACAACTGGCGAATCTGGGCGACGGTCGCGGCATCTTTCTCTGTCCGCAAGCTCGCTTCGAGGTGGTGGCGAGCTTTGGTGTCATCCCCAAAGGCTCCCGCATAGAGCATCGCCAATTGGAAATGGGTCTTGCTGTGATCCGGTTGCAACCTCAAGACCTGCTCGAAGAGGTCCCTTGCCTCGGCGAACCGCTGTCCCCTGGCGAGTAGAAGCGCCCGGTTGAAGATGGCTTGCCAGTTGCTGGCATCCGCCTGCATCGCCTCGTCGTAGGCTAGGAGAGCTTCCTCGAATCGTCCTTGCTCCTCCAAGGAGGCGGCGAGCAGATTCCAGGCGGGCGACATGGCCGGGGCGTGGTCGAGGGCTTTGCGGCTCCAGCGCTCGGCGGCGGGCCAGTTGGCTCGCCGCCGAGCGACGGTGGCCAAGGCGTAGAGCACTGCAGGCGAGGTGTCTTGTCCCTTATCTAGGGCCAGCAGCAAGTGTTTTTCACCCCCTTCGATATCGCCGAGACGAACAGCCAAGGCCCCCAGGCGGCCATGCAGAATGCCGTCGTTCCCATGGTGTTGTAAAGCTTGGCGATAGACCTCCAGGGCATCCTGATTCTTGGATTCGGCCTCCAGGAAGCTCCCCAACAGTCGCCAGGCTTCACCCTGGGAGGGCTCCCGCCGGATCACCCTTTGCAGTTGTGCAATGGCTTGGTTGGTGTCTCCGTCAGGGTAGAGAACCCACTCCGCCTCGGCGATCAAACCCCGCGCGTTCTCCGGCTCTTGCCGCAGCAGCTCGGCCAAGGCAGCGCGTCCCTCTTGGCCCCGCCCCAGAAGAAAAAGCGCCCGCAAACGCCCGATGGCCGCATCGAGCCAACGGGAATCCAACGACAAGGCGATTTCGAAGAGCTGCAGGGCCTCTTCATGACGACCTTGGCTGAGCTCGATCAAGCCGCTGGTGACCAAAAGCTCTGGATTTTCCGGGTCGAGGGACACGGCTTGCTTGGCCAAGATGATGGCCTTCTCGGGTTCACCCACCGCCACCAAGGTTTTGGCCAAGGTCGCCAGGGCGACCAGATTCTCGGGGTCCTTGCGCAGCACGTGCCGCAGCCGTTCGATGGCCGGTTGAAAGTCTTGGCGCAGGAACAGGTGTTGCGCCTCTTCCAACTTTTGGTGCAAACCGATGACGGCTTTTGGGTCGGGTCGCCGGGCGCGAAGGGGCGCCACGCGGGTCCCCAGATAGCCCAAGCTGCGCAACTTTGCCGTCATCTCGGCATCGGGGCCAAGGGTGGAATCGGTACTGGAGCCGGGCTTCGTCAAGCCGGGCTTCGTCAAGCCGGGCTCCGACGGCAACGCGGCGATCAGCGCTGCGGCCTTCGGCGGCGTTCCCTGCTCGGCCAAATTGCTCAGCTCCCCAGGATCGCGGCTCAGGTCATAGAGCTCGGGCTGGGGAGCCTCGATGTACTTGAGATTCTGGCGGCGCAGGGTTCGCAGGGGTGACCAACCATAGGTATAGAAGGGCACCAAGGTTTCAGCATAGAGGGTGCGTTGCGCCAGGACATCATCCGCCCCGACGTCGATCGCTCGCCGCAAGCTCACCCCGTCGACGGTTGACGGACCCTCTGGCGGTTCGCTGAGCAGAAGCTGGACCAAGGTGGGAAACAGATCGATCTGACTGACCGCTTGGCGAATCCTGCGACCATCGCCACCGGCCGGCAAGCGCATCAGCCAGGGGATTCTCAAGGTCGCATCGTAGGCCAGCATGGCATGGGTGGATTCGCCATGCTCGCCCAGGCTCTCCCCATGATCACCGACCACCACCACCACATGGTTCCGGCGATCCGCCAAGCGCGGGTGTTGCAGGAAGGTGTCGATCGCCGCATCCATCGCCGCGATCTCTCCATCGTAGGGTCGGTCCCGAAAGCGCTCCCGCCACGGCGAAGGTGGCTCATGGGGGGCGTGGGGATCGAAGAGGTGGAGCCAGAGGAAAAAACGCGCCTCGTCGGGGATTTGGTCGAGCCACTGCCGGGCGGCTCGTACCGTCTGCGCGGCCGGGCGCTCGGCATTGAGCCTCGCTTTCTTGGGACCGCCGGAGGAGAGGTCATCGTCGTATAGGGAAAATCCCTGGTCGAGGCCATAGCGCCGATCGAGCACCGCCGCAGAAACGAAGGCTGCCGTGACAAACCCCTGATCCTGCAATACCTCGGCCAAGGTCAACCGGTCGGCGCTCAAGTAGTGGGTACCGTTGTTGCGCACGCCGTGGGCGGGTGGATTGAGCCCCGTGAACAGACTGACATGGGTGGGCAGGGTCACCGGCGCCGTCGCCAACGCCTGCTCAAAAAGCACCCCTTGGCTCGCCAAGCGACTGAGGGTCGGTGTTTCAAAGGAGGAATCCGCCCCGGCGTAGGGGGCGAGGTGGTCGGGACGTGTGGTATCCAGGGTGATCACCACCAGAGAAGCCCGGCGCAAGGCTTGGTAATCGATGGGCGGTGGCTCGACCGCCGAAGTGACGACCTGGGACGGCGTCTCGGCCGACGCTTGGTTTGTCGAGCCGGGGCCCGTCGAGGCGGGGCCCGTCGATGTTGGATCGGCCGGTCCGCAGGCCATTGGCCAGAGGACGATGAGACATCCCAGGCTCCATGTCAGGCAACATCGTCCCAAATTGTCAGGCGGGGAAATCATCGGGCTCGGGACGGCTCAACCGCCAAGATCGGGCAAACTGGTGTTGGTGGGGAAGTCGCTGTCGTCCTCGACCATCGAACGATCCGCTAGAGAGCTGGAAGGAACGCTCAGATCAAAGAGCACCGCCTCGGCTCCCAGGTTTTGAATGCGCGCTTCGAGGTGGTCCTGTATCTGGTCCCGGCGCAGCATCAACGCCTTCAACTGATCTTTGCTCAAGGCGGGGGAAAACTTCCGCTCGAGGGTTTCGAAGCTCAGGCTTTTCAAGCCCTCCCAGACACGCCGGTCGCACCAGACGATTCTTTCGCCAGCCTCGACTTCCTTGGACGTACCGAAGGACCGGGTGTGATCGATGAACCAGAGCTTGCCTCGACGATCGATCAGCATGTTGCCTTGGTTGCGGTCGATATTGGCGATCAAAGCGTCGAAGAGCCTGAGCGTCTGTTTCTCTCGAGCCCACCTCATGGGATCTTGAAGTGGCTGATCCTTGGCTCGTCGATGCTTTTCCGTCATCGCCTGCTCGATCCACAATTGAAGAGATCCTTGCCGGCCCTTCAAGGATCGCTCGACGCAGGGCGGAAGGTTGTCGATACCGAGCATGCGGCCGAGCTCGTAGGCCACACATTCAAAGGTGTAGCTATCCCGGAAGTTGTGGTGGACTTTCCCATCCACTCTGACCCGCTGCAAGCTGATATCGATCTGTCTGAAGATGGCGTGAGCTTGAATCCTCTTGTGCTCGAGCCTTACCTTGATGGGTCGAGTGCTGCCGCCGTCGAGAACCTCCTCGGACAGAACCCTGCCGCGACGCAGCAGCTCGAGGACGTCCCCATGCCCAGCCAAAGGTAGCGGCTCGCCATCCGGTCCCAGCCAAGGGGCCACCGATGTCTCCGCCGTCCCGGTAGATGCCCCTTTCGAGGGCACCGCCTGCTGGGCCTCCACTTCTAGGGGCAGAAGCCAAGAGGCAACGATCACCAAACATCGCAAAAACGACCGGCTACCATTCATCCAAACATCCTCCATCGACGGAGCCGTGGTCTGCATTCCTATTCATCCATCTCCAGCCCATCGCAAAAGGGAGGGGACAATCCCCTCCCTCGAAACCAACACATTCTGCTGACGACCTCAGGTCATCTACTCCTCGGATCAGCTCAAGAAACTCAACATGTCCTTGGCGACGGAGGCTTCGGGATGACTTGGAGCCAGCTCGATAAATTTTTCGAGGTGCGTTTTGGCTGCCGCGTTATTTCCCTTACTGACATAGCTGATGCCCAGACGATAGTGCGCTTCGGCGTGGCTCTCATCGAATTCGAGGACTTGCTTGAAAGCCTCGATGGCGGAATCGGTATCACCACCTTCAAACGCCTTGACACCACGGTTGTAGAACTCGACGACCAAGGCCGACGGATCCGTCGCGGCCAAGGCTTTCATCGCCTCTTCGGCCTTGGCCGTATCACCCAAGGCGCGGTAGGAGTCGAAACGGATGCGCATTGCTTTGACGTTTCCGGGCTCGTTCACCAACTGCCGTTCGGCCATCGTGGCAGCGTTGCCAAAGTCGCCTTCGTTGAAGTAGATGATGGCCAGGGCGCCAACCGCCTGAATGATCGTCGGATCGAGCTCCAGGGCCTCGACAAAACGTGCCTTGGCATTCTTGTAGTCGCCGACCTTGGAAGCCGCAACACCCTCGTTGAAGATCATCTTGGCGGTATCTCCACCGCCGTCGAGCTTCTTCAGCTTCTTGAGCATCTCATCGGCCTCGTCGTCCCGGCCCAAACCCTTGAGGGCTTCGAAACGGAAACGATAACCCCGGGGGTTTTCAGGATCCGACAAGAGGAATCTATCCACTGCGGCGAGAGCTGCCTCGTAGTTCTTCTCTTCCAAGTAGACGCCGGCCAAGGCGGAGTAGGCGAGACCCATATCGGGATCTTTCTCCGTCGCTTCGACAAATTTGGCCCGCGCTCCGGGGATATCACCGGCTTGTAGCAACTCGACACCGGAATTGAAGATGCGCTCGGCCGCGGTGTAGACAGCCGGGGCAGGGGCCGCCGAGGCATCCGCCTGCTGTTGTCCCGCGACGGTCTTGGAGAGGGTCACCTGAATATTGGTGGTGGTCTTGATTTGAGGTTTGATCGGGCGTTCCATCGGCGGAAAGCCCTCTTTTTCCAGCAAGAAGTCGTAGGTGCGGGTGGCATCGGCCATGCTGAGCACGACCTTGCCCTTCTTGTTAGTGGATTTTTCTTCTCTGTAGTTGGTGATCTCCGGGCTGGTGACCGTCACCTTGACACCGGGAATGGCTTCGCCTTCGTCATCGACGACGACCAAAACCACGCGGCCAAAGGCCTGTGCATAAACAGCGGCGCTCGAACCAAACAACAGAGCGACAGCGATCACGAAGGCACAACGCTTTGCTCGCAACATATCTTTCCTCCTTGCCGAGGTCGAAATCACTGCCCAACCATCCATCTCATGGCCATGGGCATGTTTCGAACCAGGTAATCCGTGAACCAGGTAAATCCGTGAAATCGGAAGTCTGAAGGTGCCCCACCTCAGAGGGCGGCTCCCAGGGGCACAGACTCCACAGGTCTTCAGTATCGCACACCAAGCCACAGGACAGTGAGCTCCCGGCCAGCGTGTGATGTAAATGTCAGGTCAAGGGAGTGTAGATCAAATCACCCATGACTGTCTCGTTCTCCGCCGGTTGGTGGGCCAACGTCGAGCGATTGATCATGCGTTTCTCGACCCGTGTCGAGGCCGGCAGCTGGACACCGGGACCGATGATGCTGTCTTGGATCCAGCTATTTTCCCCGATGCGACAGCCTTCGAGCAGCAAGGATCTGATCACCCGGGCCCCACTGTCGACGCGGCAATCCCCTTCCAAGACCGACCCCTCGAGGGTCGCCCCTGGCGCCACCGAAGCCATGGGGGAGAGTCCACGCTCTTTGCGCCGTTTCCACCAAGGATGCCGTACCTGTTCGAGGCAGGCCTCCAGATAGCGATCAGGAGTCCCGAGATCATGCCATCGCCGCCCGGTGATGCAGCCGATGAGCTTCTTGCCTTCTGCCAAGAGCGGCATGTAGAGATCGGCGATGATGTCGCCGGGTCCGTCGGGCACCCTTTTCAGAATTTGGGGTGACAGGAGGTGAACACCAGCAAAAATATGCCGCGATGCCACTTCGGCCAAGGGCTCCATGTCCCTTAGTTGTACGACGGCTCCGCTGGCGTCGAGCCCAATGCCTCCGCCGAGATTGGCTTCTGGGGAACGGCGATGAACCAGTAGAGTGATGTCGGCTCGTCGCTTCAGGTGTTGGCGCAGCAGCCGCTTCCAGGGCCAGTCGCATAGGCTGTCGCCATTGACCAGGACGACGATGTCGGCCTCCGCCAAGAGCGCTCGAGGCGGTCCGAGGGCACCCAAGGTTCCCAGGATCTCCGTTTCTTCGGAGTACTGGAGGGGCATCCCTTGGTAGATACGGCCCAAGGCCTCCGGAATAGCGTCGGCCAGATGGTGCACATTGAGCACCGCGGTCTCGCAACCGATCTTCGCCAGTTGCCTCAGGGTGTGTCCCACCAAGGGCTCACCCACGACCGGCAACAGGGGTTTGGGCGAGAAATGCGTCAATGGACGCAGGCGTGTTCCAAAACCCGCGCTGAGGACCAAGGCTCGTATTCTGGGCCGATTCACAGAATCCTTGGATCAGGTGAAGATCATGTCCGGAGGTGCTTCCTGATGCTCTTTCAGGTAATCCTCGTAGAGTCGCAGATAGTTGCGACGTTCCGCCTTTTCTGGATCAAGCCCGCAACGTTTGGCGACACGGTCACAACCGGCCCCTTCGAATTCCGCAAAATCGCCGATGGGCGTGTGGTCGAGGGAGATGGTGATCGATCCCAAGAGCCAGTCTTCACGGTACTTCTGGTAACGCCGGACAAGGGAGTATCCCAGGGCCTCGAAGATTTTCCGCGTCGTCGCGAACTCTTCGACCCCGGTCTCCAACTCTGGCCTGATCTTGACCTTGTCTTCAAAACGGGCCGGACCCTTGTAGGTGATTCGTGAACCCCGACGATCGACGCGGATGCGCAACAGACGACCACTCGACGAGAGCTGTCCGTCCATGTCGAAAATCCAATTGTCTTCCAGCGCGGCGCTGCCTTGGCATTCGGCATCGAGCTCCCTCAGACGATCTCGCAGGCCGTCTAGATCGACGTCGCCGAATTTCAGTTCTCTCTCTTCAGGCGATGAATTCATAGAGCGCTCTATTTCTCGGAAACGGCATCCAAGCGATCAAGGAACCGAGTGACGGCTCGGATGCCACCATAGTAGTTGCTGATATTGAATTTTTCGTTCGGCGAATGAAGGCGGTCGTCCGAAAGACCGAAGCCCAAGAGGAGGATCGGCACATTCAGAACTTGAGAGAAGGTGGCCACAATCGGAATCGACCCACCTTCCCTGACCCGAACGGGACGCTTCCACACATCCTCCATGGCCGACATGGCCGCTTCGACGATGGGACCCTCTGTTTCCAGACGCACGGGAACGGCGTTGTGATGGGCCTCGACCTCAACGGTGACACCCACGGGTGCAATCGATCGCAGATAGTCGATGAACTGTTGCTCAATCTTGTCTGGATCTTGGTTGGGAACGAGACGCATTGAAATCTTGGCACCACCCCAGCCGGGAAGAATTGTCTTGGCGCCCTTGCCTTGGTAACCCCCGAAGATGCCATTAACATCGCAGGTTGGGCGGGCCCAAACCCGTTCCAGAGTGCTGAAGCCTTCCTCTCCAAAAAGATCGGTGACACCGATTTCTTGGCAGTAGGCGGCTTCGTCAAAGGGTAGATTGGCAAATTCCTTGCGTTCCCAATCTTCCATCTCCACGACATCGTCGTAGAAACCTGGAATCTTGATCCGCCCGGTTGCGGGATCCCGTAATTGCCCGATCATGTACCCCAAGGCATTCACTGGATTGGTGATGGCGCCGCCGAAGCTACCGGAGTGTAGGTCGCGGTTGGGTCCCGTGACTTTGACTTCCATATAGACCATCCCCTTGAGACCGTAGATCAAGGAGGGCTGCCCGGGCCCATACATGGCGGAGTCGGAAACGAAGACGGCATCGGCGGCGAGCAGATCGCCATCGTCCTTGACGACAAATTGCTCGATGGTCTCGCCGCCCGATTCTTCTTCACCTTCGACGATGAACTTGACATTGACCGGCAGCGAACCGCGTTCCGCCAAGATGGCAGCCACCGCCTTGAGATGGGCGAAGGATTGTCCCTTGTCATCGGTGGCACCACGGGCCACCAAGAGATCACCTTCAACCGTCGGCTCAAAGGGATCGTGACGCCACAGCTCAACGGGATCCGCCGGTTGCACATCGTAGTGGCCATAAAAAAGGATGGTCGGTTTGCCCGGGGCTCCCAGCCACTCGGCGTAGACCAGTGGATAGCCAGGTCCCTCGGTTTCCAGCAGGCGGGTGCTCAATCCGGCCGTCTCCATCTTTTGGCGCAAGAATTCGGCACACCGCAACACTTCGTCCCGATAGTCAGGATCTGTCGATATTGACGGAATACGCAAATAGTCCTTGAGCTCTTCGAGATAGGACTCCTTCTCGCGATCGATCCGCTTGAACACATCCTGGCTAGTATCGTTACCCATCAATAGAACTCCTTGATTCGGAAGGCTCCATCCTTCCTCGGCCGTCGATCTCGCACCCCGGGTCGGGAAGCCGTCTTGTGGCAGTCTTTTTAGTCGTCGAAGCTTTTTCCCGTCTTCTTCCAATCCGCCAAGAAACGATCCAGGCCGATATCCGTCAAGGGATGACGGTACAGCTTCTCCAGAATGTTGAATGGAATCGTAACAACATCGGCACCCAACTGCGCCGACTGCACAACATGCAGAGGATGCCGCGTCGATGCCACCAACACCTGCGTTTCGAAATCGAAGTTGCGGTAGATCTCGACGATCTCTCCGATCAGCTGCATTCCATCCTGGCCCACGTCATCGAGGCGGCCCACAAAGGGCGAAATGTACGTCGCACCTGCCTTGGCGGCCAAAAGAGCCTGGGCCGAGGAAAAACATAGCGTCACATTGGTGTGGATATCTTCTTCGGCCAAGATTCGCACCGCCCTCAACCCCAAGACATTGAGCGGGATCTTGACCACGACGTTGTCGGCCAGAGCGGCGAGGCGGCGTCCCTCATCGAGCATTCCTTCTAGATCGGTGGCCAAGACCTCGCCGCTGACCGGTCCCGGTACAAGCTCCGCAATGGCCTGGACCGTCGGTAGGTAGGGTTTCCCCATTTTGGCGATCAAGCTCGGATTGGTGGTCACGCCGTCGACCATTCCCATATCGAGGCCCGCCTTGATCTCGTCGATATCTGCCGTATCCAAGAAAAAGAGCATCGGTATCTTCCTACGATTCTTTAGTTATGAAATCCCTCGTCGCCGCCTGACTTCAATCCGAAGAGATCGGATCTCTCAGGGCACGGGGTCGAGATGCGTTGGATCAGTTGACCGGTTCCTCACCGCTGGGGGCCCCACCGTCCGCTTCGTTGTCCACAGTTGCGGAGTCCACAGTTTCATCGCCGTCTTCGTCCTTGTCTTCATCACGGTCGACTACTTTGGCCATGGCCACGACTCGATCCTTGGAATCGATATCCATGACCTTGACACCCTGGGTGGCTCGACCGATCAAGCTCACCCCATCGACGTTGCTGCGAATGAGCTTACCCGCCTGGGTGATCAGAACCATGCCGTCCTCGGGTCGTACTTGCCGCACCCCGACCACCGGACCGGTCTTGTCACTGACCTTGAGATTGATGATGCCCAAACCGCCGCGGCTCTGCCGTCGGTACTCGCTCACCAACGTACGTTTGCCGTACCCATTCTCCGACACTGTCAGGAGATCACCTTCGGCCGCAAGCACTTCCATGGCGACAACCCGATCACCGGAGCGCAACTTGATGCCACGCACACCACGGGTCGCCCGTCCCATGGACCGAACACCGGTCAGCTTGCCGCCGTCCTCCAAGGTCGTATCGTCCTCGGGGAAGCGGATAGCAAATCCGTTGGCGGTGGCCATGAAAATATCCTGGCCCCCCTCGGTCACCCTGACATGGAGCAGTTGATCATCGTCGTCGATGTTGATGGCGATGATCCCGCCGACCCTCGGGTTGGAAAAGGCCGCGAGCTCTGTCTTCTTGACCGTGCCATTCTCCGTGGCAAAAACCAAGAGGCCCTCATTGAAGTCTTTCACCGCGACGGTTGTCGCCACCCTCTCTTTTTTGTCCAACTCCAGGAGGTTGACGATGGCCTTGCCGCGGGAGACCGGCCCCGATTCAGGGATACGGTGTACCTTCAGCCAATGAACCCGGCCGCTCTGGGTGAAGACCAGGATGTAGCTGTGTGCCGAAGCGATGTGCAAATGCTCGACAAAATCATCGTCCTTGGTATCCATGCCCTTGCGACCCTTACCGCCGCGGCCCTGCTCGCGGTAGGAGGTCAAGGCAGACCGCTTGATGTACCCACCCTTGGTGACGGTGATCACCATGTCCTCATCGGCGATCATGTCCTCGATGGTGATGTCATTGATCTCACCAATGATCTCCGTGCGCCGCACATCACCGTAGGTATTGCGGATGTCGATCAATTCTTCTTTGATCGTCTGGAGAAGTAGCTCGTCGGAGGCCAAGATCGACCGCAAGCGCTCGATCAAGGCCATCAGCTCGCGGTACTCCTCGACGATCTTTTCCCGCTCCAGACCGGTGAGCCGCTGCAATCGCATGTCGAGGATGGCTTTGGCCTGAATCTCACTGAACGAGAAGCGCTCGATCATGCGCTGCCTTGCCTCGTCAGGGGTTTGACTGCTGCGGATGGTGGTGATGATCTCGTCGATGTGGTCGAGGGCTTTGAGCAAACCTTCGAGAATGTGGGCCCGTTGCTCTGCCTTGCGAAGATCGAACCGGACGCGACGGATCACCACCGTCTTACGGTGGTTGAGGAAATGCAGCAGGATCTGCCGCAGGTTCAATACCTGGGGTTGATTGTCGACGATCGCCAGCATGTTGAGACCGAAAGTGGTCTGCAACTGGGTCAGCTTGTAGAGCTGATTGAGGATCACCTCACCGATTTCGCCCCGTTTCAGCTCGATGACGACGCGAATACCATCGCGGTCGGATTCGTCCCGCAAATCACTGATGCCCTCGATCCGCTTCTCGCGAATCAGGTCGGCGATGCGCTCGATCAACCGGGCTTTGTTGACCTGATACGGAATCTCCGTGACGATGATGACTTGACGATCTCGGTTCAAGTCCTCGACCCTTGCCCGAGCTCGCACCTGCACCGTGCCTCGGCCGGTGACATAGGCCTCGTGGATGCCCGCCACGCCATGGATGAATCCAGCGGTCGGGAAATCAGGTCCGGGCATCTTCTCGATGAGCTCTGCAAAGGTCGCTTCGGGACGATCGATGAGCAGAATCGTCGCGTCGATGGCTTCCCCGAGATTGTGCGGCGGAATGTTGGTCGCCATGCCGACGGCGATGCCGGAGGAGCCGTTGATCAGCAGATTCGGGATGCGAGCGGGTAAGACGACCGGCTCCGTCTCCGAGGCGTCGTAGTTCGGAATCCAGTCAACCGTTTCCTTGTCGATGTCTTCGCGCAACATCTCCTCGGCCAAACGGGTCAACCGGATCTCGGTGTAACGCATGGCGGCGGGGCTGTCACCGTCGATGGAACCGAAGTTACCCTGGCCATCGACCAGCGGATAGCGCATCGAGAATTCTTGCGCCATGCGGACGATGGTGTCGTAAATCGCGCTGTCGCCGTGGGGATGGTACTTACCCATGACATCGCCGACGGTACGGGCCGACTTCTTATAGGCCCGGCCCGCCCGATTACCACTTTCCCACATGCCGTAGAGCACGCGACGATGCACGGGTTTGAGACCATCCCGGACATCGGGCAGGGCACGGCCAATGATGACGCTCATGGCGTAGTCTAAATAACTACGTTTGAGCTCTTTCTCGATGTCGACGGGTTCGACACGTTCGGGAGGGAGCATACGATCTTCAGTCATGGACCTTCCGTTGTGTGGATTCGATCACAGGATCGACCCGAAGGGCGGGTCTATTGTTGATTCGGTTGGACGTTGATTCGGGAGAAGAAGCGCGCTACGTTTGCCTCAGACGTCCAGGTTCTTTACTTCGAGGGCATTCCTGACGATAAAGTCTCGACGGGGCTCAACTTGATCTCCCATCAAGATGGTGAAGATTTCATCGGCCGCCACGGCATCTTCTACTCGCACCTGCAGCAGATTACGCTTCTCCGGATCCATGGTTGTTTCCCACAGCTGGTCGGCGTTCATTTCACCGAGACCCTTGTAGCGCTGGACGTTCAATCCCTTCTTGGCTGCCTCATAGAGTTTCGACAGCATCTCGTCCAAGCTTTCGAGCTCATAGCGGTCCTCATCATGGGACACGATGAAGCGATGTGGCGAAAGGGCCTCGATGCCTAGGGGATTGTTGGCCATGGAGCGAAACTCGGCGCTGGCCAGAAGATTCCAATCGAACATCACTTGTCGATCGACGCCGTCACGACGGCTTCGGAACATGATGTTGGCGGTACCATGCTCTTCATCTGTGCCGATCACGACTTCATGGAAACCATGCTCTTCCAAGGCGAGCTGAATACCTGCCGCGATATCGGGATCCCGCAGGCTCTCTTTGCCCCGTAGGCCTTGGATCAGGGCGATCTTGATGGCCTCCTCCGGGATGCCTCGTTTCGACAGCCGGATCAAGTTGTCCTGAAAACGGTCGACACTGGCAAGATAGTCGCCCAGCTCAGTGCCTGACATCGGCGCACCCTCATCGATCTGGAGAACCCATTGCGACTGGATTTTCTCGATCAGATAGGTCTGATATTCCCGATCGTCCTTCAGATACGCCGCCTTCTTTCCCTCCGCCACCTTGTAGAGGGGAGGCTGGGCGATGTAGAGATAACCACGCTCGATGATTTCCAACATCTGACGAAAGAAGAAAGTCAGGATCAGGGTTCGGATGTGGGACCCATCGACATCCGCATCACACATGATGATCAGCTTGTGGTAGCGCAGCTTCGAAACATCGAAGTCTTCTCGACCGATACCCGTGCCGAGGGCGGTGATGATCGTCTTGATCTCTTCCGATCCCAACATCTTGTCGAAACGGGCCTTCTCGACGTTCAGGATTTTGCCCTTGAGGGGCAAGATAGCTTGAAAGCGTCGATTGCGCCCTTGTTTAGCCGAACCTCCCGCGGAATCGCCCTCCACGAGGAAGAGCTCGGAGCGCTCCGGGTCCCGCTCACTACAATCCGCCAGCTTGCCGGGAAGATTGGAGGCGTCGAGGGCTCCCTTACGGCGGGTCAGCTCACGGGCTTTGCGGGCTGCTTCCCGCGCCCGAGCTGCCTCGATGCACTTGTCGACGATGCGACGAGCAATCTTAGGATTCTCTTCGAAGAATGTCCCCAAATGCTCGGCTAACATTTGCTCGACCCAACTCTTGACCTCAGACGAGACCAGCTTGTCCTTGGTTTGGCTGGAGAACTTCGGATCCTTGATGCGGACTGAAACGACCGCCGTCAGGCCTTCGCGGACGTCATCGCCGGTGAGGTTCTCTTTCAGCTGTTTGGTGAGCTGATTGTTGGTCGCGTAAGTGTTGATCGTGCGTGTCAGGGCGGCACGAAAACCCGCCAGATGGGTCCCGCCGTCGCGATTGTTGATGGTGTTGGTGAAGCAGTACGTCAGCTCCTGGTAACCATCGGTCCACTGCATCGCAATCTCGAGGGTTTCCTCACCGGTCCCATCGTCACGCCGATCCTCCAGGTAGACCGGCGAAGGGTGCAGCGGAACCTTGTTGCGGCTCAAATGCTCGACAAAGCTGCGGATGCCCCCTTCGTACTCAAAATTGACGGACTTGTCTTCCCGTTCATCGGTGAGCTGTATGTGGACCCCACGGTTGAGGAAAGAGAGCTCCCGCAAGCGGCCTGCCAACGTGTCGTATTGAAACTCGAGGACGGTGAAGATTTGGGGATCGGGGATAAAACGAACCCGGGTTCCGGTGCGTTGGCTGGTGCCGATCACCTTGATGGGCTCTTCCGGCACACCGCGATGATAGACCTGGTACCAAACCTTGCCGTCACGCCGAATCTCGAGCTCCAGGTTCTCGGAAAGGGCATTCACCACCGACACGCCGACACCGTGCAGCCCGCCGGAAACCTTGTAGACGTTGTTGTCGAACTTACCGCCGGAGTGCAGCTCCGTCATGATGACTTCGGCAGCCGAACGTCCCTCACCGCTGTGAAAATCTACGGGAATGCCTCGGCCGTCGTCCTCGACGGTCACCGAGTTGTCGCTGTGGATGGTGATCTGGATCAGGGACGAGAAGCCGGCTTGAGCTTCGTCGATCGAGTTGTCGACCAACTCGAACACCATGTGGTGCAGACCTGAAGCGTCATCGGTATCACCGATGTACATGCCCGGTCGCTTGCGGACAGCTTCAAGGCCCTTGAGGACTTTGATATCGCTGGCCGTATAATCGCCAGCTTCGAGGGAAGCCTGATCGGCCGACGCGATCTCATCGCTGACGGTAGGTTCAGCGGCAGCGTCGGCAGATCCGGATAGATGGGTACCTTCAGACAAGACTTTCGTCTCCGTTCGTCACGTCTCCAGCTCGAACCCTTTGGGATTCTGAAGACCGTGTGAAAACCGTATCGGTCGATGGATGATCGGAGAGGCGACCTGTCGCCACGCAGGTGGCGAACCCGGTAAAGTCACAACTTGCGACCTCGTATTGCCTCATACATCTTACCGCAACATTCTAGCACACCCGGGGAAGGAATCCAGTTCGGTCCAACTTCCCATAAGCCTATGAAAAATAAGAACTTAAAAAGTAACCCCCAAAGCTCGAAAGCACCTCAGGCCGAAACATCGGTACTCATCTTGCCCGCCTCGCAGGACCATCGGCTCAAACCTCCCAAACCATGCCAAATCATCGGCCTGTTGGAAGTCGCAAACAGTTGATCGACTTTGCCGAACACCGTCCAAAGGGCACGCAGTCTCGTCGGGTCGAGCTCGGTATCGGCGTCGTCAAGCAAGTAGAGTGGTACTTTGCTCGCCTGCTCTAGAATCCTTCCCTGAGCGGCTAAGAGGAGAAGCCCCAAGGCTTTGCGCTCGCCTGCCGAAGCTACTCGACGAATGGGGTGGCCATCCCACAAAATCTGCAACTCATCACGGTGCGGACCCGAGAGGGGTCGTTCGAGCTTGATCTCTCGCTGCTCACTGGCCTCGAAGGCGGCCAACAGCGCCTCGTGCCCGCTCAGAGCCTCCTTCGGTGAAGGGCGATAGCGCAACTGGATCGGCGGAAAGTCCAAAGCCGTTTCGTTCAGCACCTCTACAAACGCTTGGCGCAGACGCTCGCTGTATTGGGCCCGCAGGTCGACCAGAGTGGCCGCCGCCCCGGCTAGCACTTGGTTCCAACTCCGGAGCTCGTCGAGGGAAGCTCGACCACTGCTCAACAAGCGACGCTTCCCCTCCAAGGCCCGGCGATAACGGGTCAGTACCTCCAGAGAGGCTGGACGCAACCCGGTGATACCGCGATCGAGAAACCGTCGACGTTCGGCGGGAGATCCCACCAAGACCTCCCGATCTCGGCTGGTCCAACAGATGATCGGTAGCACCGCCAAATGCTGCGACAGGGCTGTCCGGTCCCCATTGAGCCGTCGTTCCACCTTACCCGACTCGAGAACCAACTCGAGACGTGATCGCTGGACCGTCTCGACCTCGCCTCGCAGGACAAAACCGCTGGCGCCATGGCGCCGGCAGTCCACCGTCTGCGAGGTGCGGAAGCTACGGGTCGTCGACAACAGGTAAATCGCTTCTAGGAAGCTGGTCTTGCCCGCTCCGTTGTCGCCAAAGACGAGATGAGCCCCGGCACTGATGGCACAGTGCAAGGGCTCCAAATTGCGAAAATCTCGAATCTCGAGCTCGCGGAGCACCGCCGAGCGCTACAGCCGGATCGGCATGATCACGCAGACGTAGCGTTTGTCATGGCCGTCCACAGGGTAAGCGATGCATTGCGCATTCTCGTCCTTGAGCTCGAGCCGAACCCGTTCGGTATCGCAGGCTGACAAGAACTGCCCGAGATAGTCCGGATTGACTCCGAGGGACAGAGCCTCGCCTTCGTAATCGCACTCGACTTCCTCCCGGGCCTCCCCAAGGTCTGGATTGGCGGCGGAGAAAACCAACTGCCCCTCGCTCAGCTCCATACGGATGGCCCGGGTGCGCTCACCGGTCAACAACCCGACTCGTTTGATGGCCGCGTCCAAGCTCTTGCGATCGACCTTGACGACTTTGTCGTTCTCCTTCGAGATCACCCGTTCGTAGTCCGGGAACGTGCCTTCGAGGATTCGGCAGATCAATTGACGACGCCCGACGATGAACGACAGATGATGGGGCCCCCTGCGGAACTCCAGATCCTCGCCCTCGAAACGCTGCAGCTCTTGCAGTGCCTTGCGGGGAACCAGCACCCCCTCTTCTTCTTCCAGCCCCTCGTGGCGCATTTCGACCAAGGCCAAGCGATGGCCATCGGTGGCCACCAGAGCCAAGAGATCGTTTTGCAACTCCAACAGGGCACCATTGAGCTGAAAACGGGACTCTTCACTCGAGATGGCGAAGAAGATCTTGGAGACCATGCTGCGAAAGCTCGGGAAGGGAACCCGCAAGGCTTGCCCTTCATCGACATTGGCCAGCGAAGGGAAATCGTCTTCGGGCAGACCTCGAATCCTGAAAACGGATTTTCCGGCCAACAGGGTCAAGACCTCTGGTTGGTCAATCCTCAGGGTGATGTCATCGCTGCTCGAAGCTCGGACGATCTCGAGGAGCTTTTTGGCCTGGATGGTGACCGCTCCTTCTTCCTGGACCTCGGCTTGACACCAGGAGGTCAGCGAGACCTCCAAGTCGGTCGCTGCGATCTGCAGGGTGGAACCCACCGCTCGCAGCAGGATGTGGGACAAAACAGGGATCGTGGTGCGTCGTTCGACAACTCCCTGCATCGGAACGAGCTCGGTCATGAACTCGACTCGGTTCAAACGGACTTCCATAAAAGCATCTCCTAGATGATAGGGAAGAAAATATCATAGGTCATGAAGAGTAGTCTCTAATAGGGCTTGTGGATCGGCGGATAAATAGGCTGGAGGACGCTGTGTCTAGGGTCGAGATGCAAGAAATTTCTGTGGATCGGCTGTGGAAACCTGTGGGTGATCTGCGGAAAACAAGAGAATCGGGGAGAAGCCCTGTCGATCCTCCGCACACTACCCACAAGAAATCCACAGGCTCTTCCGTGGGAAATCCTCAGCTGAAGTGGTCGACGAATCCTTGCAGAGTGCGCTCGATATCGATCTCTTTGCCCTTCAACGTTTCGATTTTTTCAACCGAGTGCATGACGGTCGAATGGTGCTTGTCGTTGAAGTGCTTGCCGATATCAGGGTAGGAGAGGCGGGTCAGCTTCTTGCACAAGTACATCGCGACCTGGCGCGGAAAGACGATGTGTTTGGAGTTGTTCCGGCTCTTGATTTCGCTGACCTTGAGACCATAGTGACGAGCTACGAACTTGATGATGTCGGCGGCGGTGGTCTGGACGTTCTGTGGCAGGATGTCGCGCAGGGTATCTTTTGCCAGATCGAGGGAAATGGGGCGTCCGGTCAGGGAGGCGAAGGCGACCACTCGGTTGAGCAGCCCTTCGAGCTCTCGGATGTTGGATTTGACGTGCTGCGCGATGAACAGAGCGACATCATCCGGTAGCTCGATGGCATCGGTTTCCGCCTTGCGCCGTAGAATTGCGATCTTGGTCTCGAGCTCGGGGGGTTGGATATCGGCGATCAGCCCCCATTCGAAGCGGGAGCGCAAACGTTCTTCCAACGCCGAGATGCGACGCGGCGACGAATCGGAAGAGATGATGATCTGCTTCTGATTTGTGTAGAGGGTATTGAAGGTGTGGAAGAACTCCTCCTGGGTGCGTTCCTTGTTGGCGATGAATTGAATGTCGTCGATGAGCAGGATGTCGATAGTGCGGTAGCGTTCTCTGAAGGTCGGCATGCGATCGAAACGGATCGAGTTGATGAGCTCGTTGACGAACTGCTCGGCGGGCAAATACGTGAGGCGAAACTCGGGATGATTTTCGCTGATGTGATGCCCGATGGCATGCATGAGGTGGGTTTTACCCAAACCAACGCCGCCGTAGAGGAACAGCGGGTTGTAGCGTTTTGCCGGATTCTCGGCCACGGCCATGGCCGCCGCATGGCAGAACTGGTTGGAGCCGCCCACCACGAAGCTCTCGAAACGATAACGTGGATCGAAGTCTGAGGAAGGGAGCGTCGACGGAGCGCTTTCGTTGTCGACGACCGTGAAGAGGATCTCGAGGCCTTCGAGCTTGAGATGCTGGGCGGCGCGATCGAGGGCGGGGCGATAGCTCTGCTCGAGGGTGTGCACAGCGTGCTGGTTGGGGGCTTCGAGAACGAGTCGCTGGGCTCCTTCGGTCTTGACCCGAAGTGGATCGAACCACGTCTCGAGCTCTTCCTGATCAAGTTGCGTCTCGAGGTGTTCTTTGATGGATGGCCAGCGGGAAGTCGTTGTCATGGGTATTTAGGGGTCGAGAATTCCACAGGATTTTCCACAGCTTGCGGAAAACCAAGAAGTCCACCAAGCGGTTGAGGGATGTGTACCGAAGACCTTGGGCAGCTCACCGATAGAGACGGAGCTGAATGATCGAGTCTATCCAGTTGCTGAAGGATTGAGAAGGGTAGCCGACAAAGTTTGGCCAATAGAGAGAAAAAGTGAATATCAGACGGGCTCAAAATTCTACCAGTAATAGCGACGCCTTGCTGTCGTGGTACGACGCCATCCAACGACCTCTTCCTTGGAGAGTGAATCGCGATCCGTATCGGATTTGGGTTTCGGAGGTGATGCTGCAACAAACTCAGGTCAAGACCGTGGTGCCCTACTACGAGGCCTTCATGGAGCGTTTTCCGGATGTCGAGTCCTTGGCGGCGGCGCCTCTCGAGGACGTCCTTTCCCGCTGGTCCGGGCTTGGCTACTACCGACGCGCCAGGCAACTTCACGCGGCGGCCGTCGCGGTTGTCGAACGGGGAGGATTTCCCACCAGCTCCGCTGAGTTGGAGAGTCTCCCCGGCATAGGACCCTACACCGCCGCCGCGGTCGCCAGCATGGCCTTTGGTGAGGCCGTGCCGGTGCTCGATGGCAATGTGGAGCGCCTCCTGTGCCGGCGTTTGGCCTTGGCCGAGGACCCTAAGCGGAGTGCGGTGCGCCGCCGGTTGCTGCAAGAGGCTGCCCAGTTGTTGAGCCTCCAACGCCCGGGGGACAGCAACCAAGCGATGATGGAGCTTGGAGCCCTGGTGTGCCGCCCACAGCAACCGGCGTGTGATACCTGCCCGCTAAGCCAAGGCTGCCGGGGTAGGGAGCTTGGGGCGGAGCAATTCCCACCACCCCGCAAGCGGCGCAATGTGGAGCGTTCGAGATTGGCCGTCGTGGTGGCCGAAAGGCAGGGTTCGGTGCTGCTCTTCAAGCGCTCCTCGAATGAAGCTTTGATGGCCGGGCTCTGGGAGTTGCCGACCATCCCTTTGCATACCAAGGAGACCATGGAGCAGTCGTTGGCAGCCACTTATGGAGGAGCCTGGAGCATTGGTTCCCTTGAGCAGGTGGTACGTCACAGCATCACCCACCGATCTCTGCAGTTGGTGGTTCATCGGGGCACCTTCACAGCCGGCGACTCGGTGGCGGAGGGGCCTGAAGCAACCTGGGCCGATGCCAGGGCGAGAGAGAACCTCGCCCTGTCGTCGATGGTTGCGAAGAGCTTGCGGTCCTATGAACGGGCGATGCAAGAGAGGGCCGCGGAAGCTGATGTCGGTCTGCGGCGCGTAAAAAAGCTCATGGAGGCGCCTGCAGGCTCTCCCCGGAATGGGCGTTGAAGATGTACCAGTTGACCAGCTTGTCGTCGATCTCGCGCAGGCGTTTGGTCACCAGGTCGCACAAGATATGCAGGAGCTTGATCGACGAGACCTTGTGGATGTCGAGGATACCTTCCAGCACGTCTTGGGAGATGCTCAAGACCACGGCCCCAGCGGCGTCCGCTTTGGCATCTGCGGAACGTGGTTGGTTGTCGATCAACGCCATCTCACCGAAGTAGTCGCCGCGCTCCAGGAAAGCCAAGGCCTCTTCACCGGAGCCGATGATCTCCATGCTGATCATCACCCGGCCTTCGAGGACGATGAACATCTCGTTGCCAAGCTCCCCGGCCCGGAAGATGTGCTCTCCGGGAGCAAACTTCTTTTCCTTGGATAGGGTCGCCAGGAAGTTGATTTCCAACTGGGAGAGCTTCTGCTCGCGGAACAGATTACGCTTGTCATTGATGCCGATGTGAACTTCGGAGCTGACCGAAGGACTGGGTTCGTCCCTGGGTTTTCTAGGCCCGCTCTTGGAGAAAAACTCAGCCAGCGATTTGTTGGTGGAACGGAGTTTCTGCGACATGCTTTTCCACAGGGACCAACTGAGGGCCAAATGGAAACGAGGGTCGGTTTCCGAGACCATCCTCAGAGCAGCGCTATCGAATCGGAAGAGAGTCGTGTTCTGGCCGACGACCGCATTGCCCGATCGCGCTTGCCGGTCGATATAGCTGGTTTCGCCGAAAATTTGACCAGGCCCTAGATCGGCCAAGGTATAGCTTCCATAGGGGGTATCCCGACGGATCTCGACGCTGCCGGAATCGATGAGGTAGAAATCGTGGCTGTCTTCGCCTTCTCTGAGGATCTCAGAACCGGCATTGACTTTCAGATGCGAAGCGCTCTGCTCCAATTGCTCGATTTGCTCATTGGACAGGTGGGAGAGGATCTCGAGTTGGCGAAGGCGATAGAAGATATCCACGTTATAAATCCAGGATAGATGTCCATGGTTTGTGGTGACGTCCCTAGACGCCGCGTCCCGAAGACGATCTCCGAATTCACTGACCGGCGATCACCATGGACTGGCGCAGGTTGAGTACCTAGATCATAGCAGCTCGAGTTGAGTGGGCGGCTGAAAACGGTCGTGCACGGCCGCCTCGACGCGCTCCAGCCAATTCTCCCTCGGGTAGGCAGCCAAGTCGAGGACGCTTAAGTTTCGCCGCATGATTTCTTCTTGGAGACGATGCTCGACGGCCCGCTGAAAAGTGGGGTCCGTCGACCTGAGCCCGTCGGCCTTGGGATCTTGGATGATCGGTACCTTGACCAAGAGATCGTAACTGGCGGTCCAACTGCTGACCATGTCTTCTAGGTCGTGATGGTTCTGGCTGGTGAGCAGCAGATAGACATAGTTGTCGAGGGTGCTGCGATCGCAGATGACCAGATCGTAGCGCGCCGCCGCAACGATCTCTTCGGCGATCTGACAATGCAGAATCCAAGCTTGGGCGGCCACCGTGGTGTCGCGGTTGATCGGCAAGGGGCATCGCCGGGCGACTTCGTTGACCACTTCGAGGGAGATGTCCAAGATCTTCAAGCGAGCAGCCAAGCCGTAGCAGAGGGTGGTCTTACCGACCCCATGGCTGCCGATGAAGGCGATCTTGAATGAATTGCGGCCACCTTGGGGGGTTAGCATCGGGACCCTTCGTTGCTGATCTCTTGAAGCTGTGTCTGCATGGTATCCAAAGCCCAGCTCAGTTGCTGTGCTGTGATGGTCAATGGGGGAACCCACTGTACGACACACCCCTCGGCGCCCCCGGCCAGGGCCATGAGACCACATTCTAAGAGTTGTCGAGTCAACCTCGACGCTTGATCGGCCCGTTGCAACTCGATGGCCCACAACAAACCGCGACCTCGAATGTCGACGACACATGGGAACTGGTCTTTCCAGGCTCCGATACGCGGCGCGAGAAAGACGCCCAAGCGGCGGCTGGTTTCCACCAAATCGAGTTTGGAGATGACGTCAAGCGTCGCCAAGGCAGTGGCACAAGCCAGGGGGTTGGCCACAAAAGTAGCGGTGTGAAGCGCTTCCCCAGGTGTCCTCCAGGCTTTCATCAGAGACTGTTTGGCGATGACCGCACCGATCGGAAGACCACCCGCCAGGGCCTTACCGCAGAGCAAAATGTCGGGTCGTACGCCCTCGTGATCGACGGCAAAAAGATCTCCGGTGCGACCCAAACCGGTGAATATTTCGTCCACTGCCAGAGGTGTCCCATGGCGTTGGCATAGATCGGCAACGCTGCGTAGCCATCCCGGTGGAGGAAAGATCACACCCTCTCGACCCACGATCGGCTCGAGCAGCACTCCGGCAAAGTCGCCACCCTGCAACTGCTTTTCGATGTCCCTTGGAGAGCAGCCATAGGGAAGGCGTTGCATGTGACGGTGCAGGTGCGCGTCGAAGGGTTGGCGAAAGGTGGGGCGAGAGGAGGCGGCGAGGGCGCCCAGGGTCAAGCCGTGGTAGGAGGGAGTGAATACCAAGACACGATGACGACCGGTGGCCAAGAGCATGGTCTTGATCGCCACTTCGACGGCATCGGCGCCGGAAACGGCGAAGTAGACTTGCGCATCGTCCACCGGTACGAGGTGTTGCAGACGCTCCGCCAGATCGATCCGCAAGCTATGGCCCATGGCATCCCCCAGGCCATGGATCAAGCGCTCCGACTGACGCCGTAGAGCACTCTCGACATCGGGGTGACGGTGGCCGATGGCGGCGACGCCAAAACCAGAGGTGAAATCGAGGTAGCGGTTACCGTCGACGTCGAGCACGTTGCAGCCCTTGGCCTGTTGCCAGAAGACGTTGTCGTGATCGTCGTAGAGGGTGTTGATACCAGGGGCTTCCGCTCGCCGGGCCCGTTGGCTGAGCTTCCTGGATTGGGGGCCGGGGGGGCGGGTGAGGATCCGCGGCAGAAGATCCCCTGATCTGAGATCCGAAGACGGCTGCTCTGAGTTGTTGGGTAAGGGCAAGGTGGCCTCAGAGCGGTTGACGACCGGCCAATGAGCGCCCCAAAGTGACCTCGTCGGTGAATTCGATGTCAGCTCCCACCGGCATACCGAAGGCGAGACGGCTGACCGACAGGCCCCGTTGTTTGAGAAGACGGGCCAGGTAAAGGGCCGTGGCCTCCCCTTCGACATTCGGATTGGTAGCCAAGATGACTTCTTCGATACCTTCGAGTCGCTGCATCAGGGCGTCGACGGTGAGATCCTGGGGTCCGATGCCCCGTTGTGGGGAAAGGGCTCCCAACAAAACATGGTAGAGACCGTGGTGCTCTCCGGTGCGTTCGATGGGTTGAATATTGAAGGGCTCTTCGACCACACAGAGGCGGTTTCGATGGCGCTGAGGATCGGTGCAAATGAGGCATGGGTCCCGATCGGTGATCGAGAAACAGGTCTTGCAGTGGAAGAGTAGATCCTTGACGTCGAGGATGGCCTTCGACAAGGTCGCCGCTTCCTGGCGGCTGACCCGCAACAGATGGTGGGCTAGCCGGTTGGCGGTTTTGGGTCCGATACTCGGCAGGCGAGACAGCTCACCGACCAAGCGGGCCAGTGGATCGGACATGGCGACCCCCATACGTTACAAGCTCGCAGACGAAGCGAGCCAGATCAAGGTTCAGAAGAAACCCGGCAAGCTTCCGGCCATCGAGCCCAACTTGGAGCGTAGCTTTTCGTCCATCTTTCGTTGGGCATCGTTGACCGCGGCGCAGACGAGATCTTCGAGCAACTCAGGATCTTCAGGATCGATAGCTTCGGGATCGATCTTGACCGAGAGAAGCGTCTTATGTCCGTTGATCTTGCAGCTGACGAGACCTCCACCCACGGTCGCTTCGACCACGGCCTCGGTCAAGTCCCGTTGCATCTTCTCCTGCATTTCCTCGGCTTGTTTGAGCAACTGCTGCATGTTCATTATCGGGTCTCCTCTTCTTGTTCGATGCTCTGGATCTTGCCGCCAAAAACGTCGAGCACAGTGCGGACGGCCGGTAGGTCGCTCGTCGCTTCGAGCGGATCTTTCTTGCGACGGTGACCGGATGTTCTCTCGTCTCGAGGAGGCTTCTTGGAAGTCTTCCACTGCCAAGTGCTGTCGTCACCCCACAGGTTTCGGATCGTTTCTTCGAGGATCTGCCGATTGCCGGACCGTTCGAGGGCCTCTTCGAGGAAATGATCTCCCCTGGGGATGAACAGGCATCCATTCGCAAAAGCCATCTCCTCACCGCTGGACTTGAGCAGCGGGGCCAAGGACGGACGACGGGACCCGACTTGGCTAAAGAGATCCTTGATCGAGGCAGTTGACTTTGGAGCGTGTTCCACGGAGGTACCGATGGAGGCTTCGGGAATGGATCTGCGAAGCTCGGCGGGGGGTCCGCTGAGGGCCACCTCCGGGGTTGCTGTATCCCGCCCTGAGCTAGAAGAACGTCCGGGACCTCGGTCGATGGCGATGGAATCAGGGTTGACCGGCGCCTTGGTGCGACCGGATAGGAGGTCTTGAATGTGGAGAACCTTCGGCAACTCGGCAGCTCGCAGCCAAGTGATCTGGAGAGCCAAGGCACCGAACTCGCTGCGTCGAATAGAAGACTCGCTGGTCAACAACAACTGGACGACACGAAGCAAGTCCTCATATCCAGACCGTTGCACTACGGTCGCCAGAGACTCGGCCTCCTCTTTCGGCAAATCGATGCTGTCGACCCCGCCCCCCACCGCCAATTGCAAGGCGTCACGGGTGAAGGATAGAAACTGGCTGTACACATTGAGGGGATCCCAGCCGTTGGCTTCGATCTCCTGTACGGTTTGGCTGATGATGAGACGATTCCCCTGCAGGATGGAATCGAGCAAACGGATGAAGATGGCGGCGTCGAGCCCCCCGAGCAGGTTCTTGGCATCTTGATCTTGAATCGTGCCGTTGCCGAAGGTCGCCAGCTGATCGAGCAAGGCGACGGAGTCGCGCACACTGCCTTCGCCGGCCCGGGCGATGAGACGCAACGCCGTATCGCTAACCTCGATGGTCTCGGCATCGCTGATCTTGCGTAGATGGGTGGCGAGGATCGGGGACGGCACTCGGCGGAACTGAAATTCCTGGCACCGTGAAAGGATGGTTGCCGGCACAGCGTCGAGCTCGGTGGTGGCGAAGATGAAGACGAGATGCGGCGGAGGTTCTTCGACGATCTTGAGCAGCGCATCGAAGGCCTGACGCGAGAGCCTGTGGACTTCATCGAGGACGACGACTTTGTAGCGATCCTTGGCGGCACCGTAGCGCAAGCTCTCCGTGAGCTCACGAACTTGCTCGACTTTGGAGTAGGTGGCGGCGTCGACTTCGAGCACATCGAGGTCGCTGCCTGACGTGATGTCCCGGCACGGGGCACATTCGTTACAGGGATCGACCGCCGGTTTACCCGGTGCCGGACCCCGTTCACAGTTCAAGGCTTTGGCCAGGACTCTTGCGGCGGTTGTCTTGCCGACACCGCGAATCCCCGAGAAGACGTAGGCTTGAGCGATACGACCTTCACGCAACGCATTGCGCAACGCGGTGACAATCGGCTCTTGACCGACGAGGTTGGAGAAGTCTTGAGGCCGCCACTTGCGGGCGAGGACCTGATAGGTCATGTGAAGCTACAGAAGAATTGCGCTGTAGGAAGTGGGTCGCATGGTTTGGAGGAGAGGTCCATGAAGGGTTCCGGTGAATCTGCAGCACCCGGAGCGCGTACCTTATCGCTGCTCCCTTCCGGGCCTGACGAGGTTCGATATCGTCCGGTGCACAGGACCCGAACCCTTCACAGACCTCTGCTCGAGGACAATGGTACGGTGTGATCAAGCGCTTGTAAAGCATGGCTCGCAGCTCATACCTCGAGCCCGCCCCCAGGGTGCTGACCGAAGCGCTGGCGAGGGTATCTGGGGGATCGTCTTGGCAGGGAGAAAACAACTGATGTGGATAAGTGGTTTACCGATGCAAGACGTTCGGCTATCATACCGCTTCCGTGGCTTCGGCGTCGGCACGGCGGTTCTGTGGGTTGGGAACCCTTGAGCGGTCCCTCCACCTCAGACGATGACCGTTGGATGTCGGAGGCTCTCCAGGCGGCGAAACAAGCGCAGTCTCTCGGGGAGGTGCCCGTTGGAGCGGTGGTGGTGCACGAAGGTCACCTCATCGGCCGGGGCTTCAACCGTCGAGAGATCGATCAGGATCCTCTGGCCCACGCCGAGATCCTGGCGATTCGTCAAGCGGCCAGGCACCTTGGAAGTTGGCGTCTCGTTGGATGCCAACTCTACGTGACGTTGGAACCCTGCGCCATGTGTGCAGGAGCCATCGTCAGTGCCAGGCTCGACAGCCTGGTCTACGGTGCCTCCGATCCCAAGGCAGGATTTTGTGGCTCACTTGGCAATCTGGTTCAAGATGAGCGACTCAATCACCGCCTAGAGGTTCGTCGGGGAGTCCTTGAGACGGCTTGTGGAAATCTCCTGAGGGGATTTTTTGCCGATTTGAGGCGACGTAGAAAGAGTCCACAGGTGGAAGATCCACCAGCGCTGCGGACCGAGGATCTTTGAGAGATGTATCGTGAGATTTGGAGAGATGACCGAGTGGTTGAAGGTGCACGCCTGGAAAGCGTGTGTAGGGGTAACTCTACCGAGGGTTCGAATCCCTCTCTCTCCGCCATACCCCCGCTTCGTGTACGACACGGAGATTTGCAGGGGCCGCGATATCTCGATCCTGAGAATTTTGGAGAGGTGCCGGAGTGGTCGAACGGGGCGGTCTCGAAAACCGTTGACCGCGCAAGCGGTCCGAGGGTTCGAATCCCTCCCTCTCCGCCACCAAATTTTTAGTCGATACCGTTCGTAAGTATGCGTTCATTCGACCGAGGCTCGCGGTTCTGCAGGGACCCGTCTCGGATCAATCAACAGCTTTCCCAAAAGGTCTATTGCCGTGAAGCGCACGTTCCAACCCAACAATCGTCGTCGTAAGAAGACCCATGGTTTTCGCATTCGTATGCGGACCCGACAGGGGCGGGCACTGTTGTCGCGCCGTCGCCGTAAGGGTCGTAAACGTCTGGCAGCTTGATTCTTCTCTAAGATTTGCCGCTCAGGATGCTGCCGTGGGCTCGATGACCTCCACTGGAGGTGAAGAGCTGTGCCGACACCAGCGACTACGGCATCGCGTGGATTTTCAGCGATGCTATAGAAAAGGGCGCCGGAAGCATGGTTCTGTGGCGACGTTGCATTTTCATCCCAATGAGCAACAGGAAGCCCGTCTTGGAATTACCGCCAGCCGTAAGGTTGGCAAGGCCGTGGTGCGTCATCGCATCAAGCGGCGTATCCGCGAAATTTTCCGTCGTTTCGAGCACCGAAGCTCCTTGCCGAAGATGGACATCGTAGTTCACCTGCGGCCCGGGACTGGAGGAACGGACTTCCAGACCCTGCAAAAGGAGATCAGCACACTCCTCGGTTCCTTGGTTCAACGGGCGGCATCGCGGCGATGAAAAGACTCCTCATCGCAGCCCTTCTTTTTTACAAGCGGTGGGTCTCGCCGCTTCTTCCCCCTTCTTGCCGCTATTCCCCCACATGCTCGGAATTCATGCGTTTAGCGGTCACCAAACACGGCTTTTGGCGGGGTGCTTTTCTCGGTACGAGAAGAGTGCTCAGTTGCCATCCATTGCATCCGGGCGGCATCGATTTGCCCTAGGTGTCTAGGTATCCGCCTCACCTGAGGTGGAGGAAAGGAACGACACATCCGTGGAGAATCGTCGACTTCTGATCGCAGCCTTTCTCTCGGCTTTTGTCCTCATCGTTTGGAACTTCATCTTTCCTCCGGTTCCGGTCAGCGGGCCAGAGGAGACCGCTGCACCTCAGGAGATTGCCGAACGAGGCGGTGAGCTGCAGACCGATGGAGTCACCGACGATCTCGAGGCCTCCGCTACGCCTCTGGAGTCGAAACCGAGCCCGATAGACGACAACACCTCCTCGGTAGGGGACGGTGGTGCGATGGAGTCTCCGCCCATGGAGCCCATCAAGGCCTCTTATGAGAAGAGTGTCGTCCTCGAGAACGAGTTGGTCAGGGCAGAGCTCACCAACCGCGGTGCTCAGCTGATCTCCCTACGCCTCAAGAGTGATTTGAACAGCGCCGGCGGACAGATCGAGATGGTCCGTCGTCGGGGCCGAGATCCCTATCCCTTCGCCCTGGTGCGCGATGGCGCCAAAGTTCATAGACTGAACAAGGTGCTCTTCGAGGTCGAGGAGGGAACGACCGAAGACAATCTGCCGAAGATCACCTTCCGCTATCGCGGCGAGGAAGGGCAGGCTGAAAAGACCTTCATCTTGGCGGAGGACGGACTGCTCGAAGCTTCCTTGAACGTGGCGGAGAACGGCGGTTGGGGCATTATCCTCGGGCCGGGAGTTCGCAACCCTTCGGATCAAGAGAAGAGTGGCCGGTTCGCCGAGCGGGGCGTCGGATACCACCGGGGTAGCGACATCGAGCTCTTGAAGGCCGATAAGCAGAAGGAAGAAGTGATCCTTCCGGTCTCGGGGCTTCAGTGGATCGCGCTCGAAGACAGTTTTTTCTTCGTCGGCATTCTCCCCGACAGCGGCGCGCGGGAGGTCATCATCCGGCCGATCGGCGAGGAGAAAGAGCTCGATCTCGAGGCAGTGCGATTCAAATCTGCGGCCGGCGTCGATGACGAGGATCTGACCCCAGAGCAACTTCTCATCGTCGAGGCCTCTGGCCAAGAGATGCGACTCTTCTCGGTCTTCTCCAGCAAACGATATAGCGAGTTGGTCCAACAGCCGTATCCCTTTGCTGAGACGGTGCGCTGGGGCTGGTTTGGATTTTTGGCCAAGCCCCTCTACTTCGGATTGGAGTGGATTCACAGTCGTCTAGTCGCCAACTATGGTTGGGCGATCATGCTGATCACCGTCTTGATTCGACTGGTGTTCTTCCCCTTGACTTGGAAGAGCCAGCAGTCGATGACCAAGATGCAAGAGCTCAATCCCAAGATGCAGGCGATCCGAAACAAATACCGGAGCAAGCTGAAAGACAAACAAGGACGACCGAACGTCGAGGCCCAACGACAACAGAACGAAGAAATGATGGCCCTCTACAAGAAAGAGGGTGTCAATCCGGCCAGTGGTTGTCTTCCGATGCTTCTTCAGATGCCGGTCTTCTTTGCCTTCTATAATGTGCTGGCCAAGGCAGTGGAGCTCAGGCAAGCAGAGTGGATCGGTTGGATTCATGACCTGTCAGCCCCGGACCCCTATTTTGTATTGCCGATTCTGATGACGGTCTCGAGCTTCTTGATGCAGCGCATCATGCCGTCGAGCCCCGATCCGATGCAGCGACGTCTCCTGCAGTTCATGCCCATTGCATTCGGCGCCTTTGCCCTCTACTTTCCCAGTGGATTGGTTTTGTACTGGTTTACGAATAATCTGCTGACCATGGGACAGCAGATGCTGATCAATAGTTTCCGGAACAAGCAAAAACAACAAGCCGCTTGATCCTTCGAGTGTTGGAACACCCTTCCCCGGCCATGGGCCGAAGACTTTGAAGACAGGAAGAGAACATGGCACGACAGTTTTTCTCAGGTAATTCCCTCGACCAGGCCGTCATGGCCGCAGCCCGAACCTTCAGCATTGACCCGACGGAGGTGCAGTACACCGTCCGCGACAAGAAGCATGGATTTGTCAACGCTCGACGACGGTTTGTCATCGAGGTAGATCCGGAGTCCCCGAAAAAGGATGCGGTCGAAACCGATGTGGCTTCACCGGAAGTTGCTTCGGAATCCTTGTCTCTCTTGGCGGGTGTCAAAGCACCGGCTGCCAAGAAGCGGGAGAAAGCTCCCCGGGTAGGACAAAAGCGGCCGGCTAGCAAAGAGGAGCCGGCGCCAGAAGATGCTCCGGATTCCGACGCGGCGGCCGATTCCTCTTCGGATGAGGTCGTCGATGGGATGCCGGATGTCGAAGAAGATCAGGGCAAGGATGTCGAGTCCGATGACGATGACTTCGACGATGACGATGACAGCGATGACGATGACCGTGATGATGATGACGGCGATGATAGTGACGTCGATGATGAGGATGACGAGGATGACGACAGCGACGACGATGACGAGGATCTGGATGAGGACGGGGATCCGGAAGTCGCCGCCTTTCTGAAAGCCGGCAACAAGTTGATCGATATTCTCGACGTCGAGCTCGATGTCAAGGTTGAGCGCCGCGACGACGAGTTCTTTGTCGATTTCACGGGTGAAGAAGCGGACCTCTTGACCGAGGATGACGGAAAGATCTTGCAAGCGATCGAGCAGTTGCTGCCGCGCATGGTGCGTGGTCTGGTGGGACATGGATTGCCGTGCACGATCGATTGTGAAGGGTTCAAGGAAGAGAAGATCAACGAGTTGAGGGAGTTAGCTGACTCTGCGGCGGCCGAATCCAAGGAAAGTGGGGAAGAGATTCTTCTGAAACCGATGAATCCCGCCGACCGACGGGTGGTCCACCTTGCGCTGGCCGACGATCCCGATGTCGAGACAGAGAGTAGCGGCGACGGCTTCATGAAGCGTGTCCGAATCGTCCCGCTCTAGGAGACGAGGCAACATCGCTCAGCTTGAAAAGGGGTTCTTCGGAACCCCTTTTGTGTATCATCAGGCTTCTCCTAACGGCTCAATATTTGGCCTTCCCCTGCGTTTCACGTGAAACATGAAAAGAGCGCTTCCACAGATTGATGAGATCAGGTTCTTCGAGAGCCTAGGTCTTCTAGATCCGTCGCTGAGCGACGCATCCAAACACGCTTTGTTCGAGCACTACGAAGAGCTCAGGGCTTGGAATCCGCGTCTGTCCTTGGTTGGCCCCGGCACTGTCCAGGATGTAATGGAACGGCACTACGGTGAATCCTTGGCGGTCAGGCCTTTGTTGAAAGACCGTGATCTGAATATCTTGGACCTCGGTTCGGGGGGCGGATTTCCTGGGTTTGTGCTGGCGGCGGCCTATCCGAGTCGAAATGTTGTGCTGGTCGAAGCAAGACAGAAAAAATGGGCTTTTCTGAAAGCTGCAATCCGTCGAAGTGGATTGTCCTGCGAATGTCTCAATGCTAGAGTCGAAGGGTCACTCCCCCAGGGTACGCCCGACATCATTCACCTCGTGACCTGTCGAGCGGTCGCAATAACTCCTCGGTTTCTGAACACCGTCAGGGAACACTCACCGCAGGCGCGCTTTTTGCTGTGGTTGGGCGAAGTGTCTCCAGAGTTACCCGAAGGGTTGGTGGCTCATCGTTCTGTGACATTGCCGGGCAGTCTGTGTCGGCGAATTCTGGAAATCGTACCTTCGGATGCTCACTGAGCTCGCCACGGCGATGTGGTTTTTTGGGTAGACGGTTGTTTCGAGGCAAGCTCACCTTCAAGGCCGTAGCTCCCGCTGGCGGGATTCCAGTAGACATCATGCAATAAAGACGGGAAATCAACCATGGCGACGGTCGTGTCTCTAGCAAATCAGAAGGGTGGGGTCGGCAAGACGACCACCGCCATCAATCTGTCTTCCGCCCTCGGTGTCTTGGAAAAACGTGTCTTGCTGGTGGACTGTGATCCCCAAGGCAATGCAACGCGGGGACTGGGATGCCGCGCCGATGCGCCTCACCTCTACCATGTGATGGTGGGTGAAGCGAAGGCGGCGGATGCCATCAGGCCAACGAAATTTCCTGGTCTGAGCGTGCTGCCCTCGGACCGCGAATTGGTGGGTGTCGAAGTAGAGTTCGTAGGCAGAGAAGATTGGGAGAAGCAGCTTCGCTGGGCCCTGCGGGAGATAGATGATCAGTACGATTTCATCTTCCTGGATTGCCCCCCATCCCTAGGGCACTTGACGGTCAACACGCTAGCTGCGGCGGATATGATCTTGGTGCCGTTGCAAAGTGAGTATTATGCCCTCGAAGGAATCAGCGAGTTGGTTGCGACGGTGCGCAGGGTACAAAGCCATCTCAATCCGCAGTTGGAAATTGGCGGCATCCTGTTGACCATGTACGATGATCGGACCAATCTTTCGCAAGATGTTGCGGCCGAGGCCCGTCGTTTCTTCGAAGGTAAAGTGTTCAAGAACAAGGTCCCGAGGAATATTCGACTGGCCGAGGCGCCTAGCCATGGTCTGCCGATTCTTCAATACGACATCAAGAGTCGCGGCGCCATCGCTTACCTGGCCGTCGCCCGAGAGTTTCTCAAGAGGTTGGCATGAGTGCAAAAAGAAAAGGCCTGGGCCGGGGATTGGATGCTCTCCTAGGGAGCGATCCGGTCAAGGGGGATGCCAAGGCGGAGGCCCCCAAGGGATTCTTGGAGATTGCGGTCGAAAACCTAGAGCCCAATCGATTTCAGCCACGAACGACGTTTGACGAGTCAGGCCTCGACGACCTGGCGGAATCGATTCGTACCCAAGGTGTTGTTCAGCCGATCGTCGTAACACCCAAGGGCCCGGGGCGCTATACGATCATTGCCGGCGAGCGACGGTGGCGAGCTTCCCAGCGGGCTGGGCTCAAAGAAGTCCCGGTGGTGGTCCGCGAGGTCACGAACGATCAACAACTGCTCGAAATGGCGCTGGTGGAGAATGTTCAGCGGGCGGATTTGAACCCGATCGAAGAAGCGGAGGCCTACCGAACCCTAGGCGATTCCTTCGAGCTGTCGCAGGAAGAGATTGCAACGCGGGTTGGAAAAGGCAGAACGACGGTCACCAACGCCCTGCGGCTCCTACGCCTTCCCCAAGAGATACAGGATTATTTGCGGGATGGTCGCCTGACAGCTGGCCAAGCTCGCCCCCTTCTGGCGATTCCTGATACAAAAAAGCAGATAGAGATCGCAGAGCGGGCCATCAAGGAAGGGCTGACGGCTCGGGATCTCGAAGCTTTGGCGGCCGCCCCTAGGGTTAAAAAGCCCGACAAGAAAGAGCCGAACGAAGATATCCATACCCGAGCAGCCATCGACAACCTGACCCGGACACTTCAGACCAAGGTCGAAATCAAACGACGGAAAAAGGGCGGGTCGCTCAACATCCATTTCCACTCCGAAGAAGAGCTGATCCGCTTGTACGACCGACTCACGGAAGGAAATGACTGATGTTCAAAGGCTCTTCTTCGAAGGATCAACATAGCGTACACGGCGAAGTCAATGGTTTCCTCGATGCCGGAAGCCATATGAAGGGCGAGCTGCATTTTGAAGATACCTTCCGTATTGAAGGCAAGCTCACCGGCTCCGTGATCTCCAAAGGGCAACTGATCGTCGGCCATCGGGGAGAAATCGACGGAGACATCCGTGTCGAACGGGTCTATATCTCCGGGACGGTTCGTGGCAGCCTGCGGGCCGGAGAACGGGTGGAAATCACCTCGACGGGAAGAGTGCTGGCAGACCTATATACGCCATCTCTGACCATCGAAGACGGAGCCTTCTTTGAAGGGAAGTGTTCGATGCAGGCAACTTCCCTAGAAGAAAGGAAAGGCGAGAGCGCGAAGGTGACCCAGTTGCCCGTCGCGAGCACAAAGTAGTGCCCAGCCAAAAATCGATGCGGGGCGGGGGGCCCCTCGGCTGTGCGCGCCCTGCGCAAACTCGCCCCAACGCTGACCTATCGATCTAGACCCATTGATCTCAAGGTTTCATCCCGTCCCCGGGTCCCTGCGGCTCAGACAGCACTGCGTCCGTGCTCGCTCGAAGGGGGGCCCGCCAAGGGCCTCCCGCTGGCACCAAGTTCGGTAACACTGGATGGACACCAAATAAGAGCCCGGGAGCATTATTGATACTGAAGTATCGAAAGCGATCTGGTTTCCTCAGCAATTTGTGCATTATTGGCGGCGGGACCCTCTAGACGCCTCGTGGAATGCCGGTTTCGTACTCTGCAAATCATTGAATACAAAGGGTTTATAGATCTTGCGGCATCTCCCCTGGAAGGCGCTCTCATTTAATCCCTCCTGAGCGCCGAATTCAGTACATACGTACGGGCGCTTGTCCATTTTTGCCAAAAAACGGCTATTCCGGCACCGTCAGCGCTTCGTATGAGGGCACGAAGGTGAGCGGTTGGCGGGCCAGGAAGCCCTGGTCGAAAGCATCGGTCAACACGACCCCATCGAGATCTCGAGCAATGGGCAAACCCATGCCGTAAAGCAGGGTCGGCATCAGATCGACCAGCTGTGACGAGCGTAGGGCGTGGTTCTGCCGGACCCCTTCCCCCATCAGCATCAGCACACCATCGGCTCCGTCGTCGAAGGACCCTTTCAGGATGGGCTGCCGCGTCAGGCGACGGCTCAGCTCTTGCCACCCACTGGGTCCTGAAACGCCATGGGTAGAAACCACTGCCATGAGCTTTGGCTCTGGAAGCATGTCCCAATAGCGTCTGAGCAGGTCGTCTAGGAAGCTGTAGTAAGCGCTGATGATTTGGGCTGCTTCGAGGGCCTCCTCATTTTGGGCACCTTCGAACTGCACCGCCGAGAACCCCCCAAAATACTCCGCCGAGAGCCTCTTCAGACCCGGAAAAAGCACCAGGAAAGCATCGCTCTGTGGGCTCTGATCGAGTAAGAAACTGCCCAAATCACGACGCCACAAATCCTCCATCAAGGCACCTAGCACCGTGTCGGAAGGTTGTTGGCCGAAACGAGACCTCAGCGCCGGATCGATCTCTTCTGCGGTGGCAATACGAAAGAGACGGGCTCTTTCGACCAGCTCATGGGGAAAGGCCATTGAGACATCCGCATGCTCAAAGAAGCGATCGGAGAGGTTGATTGGGACGCGACCATCCGGAGGAGACGTCAGGGGCCAGCCAATCAGCGCCGTCGGCACCTCGAGCAGACCCAGAATTTCCCAAAAAGGTCGAATTCTGAGGGAACCACGATCGACGGAACCCACCTTTCCCGTTGTGCCCCATCGCTCGAATGCCAGCCCCAGGGGCAGAAGCGAAAATGCCTGTCCAGGGGCAAGATGCCCCGCGTCGTAGAGATCATCTCCGACGATGCCGTGCCGATAGGGAAGCTTGCCGGTGGATAGGGTCGCCCACAGGGCGGAACGTCGGTCCGGCTGAATCGTCACCAAGCGACCATGGACGCCGTTTTGCAGCAATTTGCTGAAAAAGGGGAGTCGCCCTTGTTCCTCCAGGGGGAGGATCGCATCGAGGGTGGCGGATTCGATGGCGACGACGCAGAGCTTGGGCCGTGTCGATCCCTCGAAGACCGTCGGCCGAGGGGCCGGTGGAGTGTAAGGGCGGAAGGCCTCGCGCCGTTCCATGGCCACGTACACAGAGATGAAGGCCATCAGCAAAAACAGGGCTTGGCTGCGACGGCCATAGGGTCGGTGACGCACCCGATGCACCAGAATCGTATAGAAACAAACCACCGCAGCGAGGGAGATCCAGATCGCTGCCTTGAGCAGACGGCGATGGATTCCCGGCGGTAGGAAAAAGGAGAAGTGAAAGGCGTTCAACCAAGCGACGAGGGCAGATACCGTCAGCACGGCTGTCAGCACCGACGGTAACCAGCGCCGTGCCTTGGCCGGCCATCGCCAGTAGATGGGAATCAGCAGCAGCATGAAGACGCCGCCAAAGAGAGCGCCGTAAAAGGAGACGCCCCTCAGCACCGACATGAAATCGAAAGGCAGGTGCGGATTGAGGAAAAACAACAATCCTGCCAGCTGCGTTCCTGCCAGGGCACCCGGCAAGAAGCTGCTGAGCAGGATGGTGACGAGACGGCGTTGTGGTTGTCGGGGCGTGCTACTCAAGGCCGTCAGAGTAAGAAGATGTCTCGATCAATGTGTACCTTGACGTTCCAAATATGGGTATAGAACAAGAGATCGACGGGAACCTCGAACTGGACATCCATCACCACACGCTCTTTGTACTTCCTCACCTTGACGTTCTTTTTCGTCAGATCGAGGCGCAGCTCTTCCGATTTGCGGATGATGGCCTTTTCAAAAAAGCTTTGCGGTTTCCTGGGTTGCGTCTTGGCGAGCTCCAACATGTAATCTTCGAGTTGCATGACCGCCATCTTGATGGGAACCACCTTGAAGCAGAACATTCCGAAGATCAAGGCTGCCAATAGCCAGAAAAGACAACCGATTTTCCCTTCGCCTTGCTGAGAGCCGAATTTCATGGGGAAGACTCCTTCTTGGATACCCCCGAGGCTTCAAAACCTCGCTGGACAACTATCTGACAGGTTTCATGAAGCGCTCCCAACGGCAGCGTCGGAGCCAAGAGAACAGACCACGGGTGTCTTTCAGTCTATCAGGCTCTGCGCCGTCGCTGGTATCGGACCAGTAGACGACAAACGCCTGGCCGACGAGATGGCGGGCAGGCAAAGTGCCCCAACTGCGGGAATCAAGGGACTGCGAGCGGTGATCGCCGAGAAAGAAATAGCGCCCGGCGGGCACAGATAAGGAGAGGCTTCCATCGTCAAGCAAGAATGGCGATTGAACGTAGCCCTCTTCAACGCTTGTCCGGTTGATGCTGAGACGTCCAGCCTCCAGATCCACCTGATCATAGGGCAGCCCGATGACTCGTTTGACCAGATAGCGGCGATATTGAGGCGAGACGAGCACCACCACGTCGCCCCGTCTGGGTGCCCGGCTCGGGAGCCAAGGCAATCCCGAGCCTGAAAAACCGGCCCTTCGGCCACCAAAAACAAACTTATTGACGAGAATGCGATCACCGACCAACAGCGCCGGATGCATGGATTCGCTGGGCACCCGGAACGCCTGGACGAGAAAGGTGCGCACGAAGAGGCCACAGAGTGAGGCCAAGAGGACAGCCAGCCAGAGGGTTCTAAAGTACGACAGCCAGGACGCGGCTGCGGATCGCACGGTGCGGGAAGATGCTCTGGAATCGATCAACGGACCAGCTTGAACGTCCTCTCCCAGCGTGTTTTGTTGAAGAATCCGGTCACGGTTTGCACCAGGAGCCGCCCCTTGTTCTTCCAACCCCGCCAGCTGCCGTCGGAGGTTTCACCGCCAAAGGACCAATAGATCATCAAGGCTCGCCCCTTGAGAAAGTGCCGTGGCACGGCACTGGTTCGCCAAAATCGAGAGTCGTAAGAGTAATCCCGGTTATCGCCGAGGAAAAAGAAGTGGTCCTCCGGCACCACAAACGGTCCGAAATTGTCTCGAATCCGTTGCTCCCGGGTGTAGAAAGAGCGATTTTTGAAGACCCGCGGGTCACCGCGCACCGCGTAGGCGGAATCCTCCACTTGCTGACCATTGATCTGTAGAACCTTCTCGGTAATCAAGATCTCATCGCCTGGCAAGCCGATACACCGCTTGACCAGGTCGGTACCGGGTTCCTCCGGGGAGCGGAAAATGACGATGTCGCCGCGACGAACGTCCCGTGTTGGCAGCAGCGCCTGCTCCAGCCCCGAGATCGAGTTGCCATAGAGAAACCGATTGACGAAGAGGTGGTCGCCCACCAAGAGGGTTTCCTTCATCGATCCGCTGGGGATGTAGAAGGTCTTGATCAAGAAAGTGTTGCTGAAGCCGAGGAAGATGCCGGCAATCAGGAGGGCTTCAAAGTATTCGCGGGGCCAAGGGCGCTTTTCCATAGTGGAGCCAATCTACCGAATGCCGCGGTCGGAAGCTAGCCCGACGCATTGATCCAGGCTCGGTGAGGTCTTCGGGAGGACCTGCAAAGCCAGGCGGCAAGTGTGTCCAATGATTCTGCCGGCGTCCCATTGCCTGGACACCGACCCCTCGACAGTCCCCGAGGGGGGATGGCGGCGCTGCTCTCAGGCGAGAGTCCGCACCAAGTCCTGATCGATGGACTCCAGGGCCGGGAGCCCACCGCTTAGAAAACGCAGAAGTGCTTAAAACAAAGGGCTTAAAGGGATCTCTCTAGATGGCATAGGTCGTGTACCTGGAACTTGGACTCTCAACCAAAGATTCCAAAGGAGCCAGCGATGGGCAACTCGGCAAACGCTACGTCAGCACTCGGTAGGGCAGCGCTCAGCACGCAAATAACGAAGAGAGCCGAGGCGGGATTCAATCTCCTCGAGCTATTGATCGTCATGGCCATCATGGTTCTCATGTTGGCTTTGGCCGTTCCCTTGGCGCGGAGTTGGTGGAGCGAGCTGCAGGTGGAGATGGCTGCTTCCGAGGTCGCCACCACGCTGCGATTGGCCCGCTCCCTGGCGGTCCGCCATGCGGCTCGCGTGGCGGTTCGCTTTTACCCCGATGCCGACGGAAACCTGAGGCATGCCATCTACCGAGACGGAGATGGTGATGGAGTGCGTTCCGACGATATCGACCGCGGTGTCGACAAGATGTTACGGAGTGCGCGCAGCGGACCCTTAGGGGGCGTGCGTGCGGGGATTCCGGAGGGTTGGTCCCCCCGTCGACCGGGCTCCCGCAAAGCCCTGGACCGGCTCGACGATCCGGTGCGCTTTGGCAGATCGAATATGGCGTCGTTCACGGCCCATGGAGGCGCCAGCCCGGGGACCATCTATTTGACCGATGGACGATTCCACCTGTTCGCCGTGCGGGTCAACAACCGAAGCGGCAAGATCAAGATCTTGCGCTACGACACGCGGGCCGAAGTCTGGTTCTGAGGGCATCGGGGCTCGAGCCTCGGCTTCCGATTGACACCGTCGGGTGGGTTTCGTTAGTTTGTCGGCATGACGACTGACGGCACACCTGGCACCGCCACGAGGGCCATCATGATGGTGACCTCCACCGGCGACGAAGGGCTGGCCGATCGCATCGCCCGCCAGTTGGTCGGTCGGGGTCAGGCAGCGTGCGTCAACACGCTGACCGGCGTCAAGTCGACGTATCGCTGGCAAGGCGAGGTCTGCTGTGAAGGTGAATATATGCTGGTCATCAAGACCCTGGAGTCACGATACGACGAGGTTGCCGCCACCATCGCCGAGCTCCACACCTATGATCTCCCGGAAATCCTGGCTTTCAGAGTGGCCAAAGGGGAGGCTCGATTTCTGCAATGGATCGCCGACAACGCGGGCCAGGGTCCCTCAGAACATCCCTAGATCGAGGCGAGCCGCCTCCGACATCATGCTCGGGTTCCACTCGGGATCCCAGACGATCTCGACATCGACCTCGCCGACGCCGGGAATCCCCTCCACCTTGGACTGCACCTCGACGGGTAGGGTGCCCGCCACGGGGCAGGCCGGGGAGGTCAAGGTCATCTTGACGTCCACACGCTCGCCGTCGATCTGGATGTCGTAGATCAGGCCCATCTCATAGATGTTGACCGGGATTTCCGGATCATAGATGGTCTTGAGCGCCTCGACGATGCTCTCTTCTAGGTTAGGACGGCCACCGTCCGGGGATGGGTCATTGATCGGCTCTTCAGCTGCCGTGATCGGGGTTTCCATCTCGTTTGTTTCCATGTCTCAATGCCTCGTGGGTCGGCGCCAGGGTTATTCGGTGGAGGCGGGCTTGTCTTGCTGCTCGAGGGCTGCCTGCAGGGTATGCCACGATAGGGTGGCGCACTTGATGCGGACCGGCAGCTCCCGCACGCCAGCGAGGGCTTCGAGCTTGCCCAGATCGACACCCTGGGCGTCGTCCTCGGGCTGGGTGACCATGCGGTGGAAGGTTTCGAAAAGGCTCTGGACGGCGTCGAGGCCCTTGCCTTTGACCGCCTCGGTCATCAGCGAAGCGGAAGCGGTGGAAATAGCGCATCCGGCCCCTTGGAACGAAACGTCCTGCAGGACACCGTCCTCAACGCTCAAATAGACGTCGATGCGATCACCGCACAGGGGATTGTGACCCTTGGCGTGGTGGCTGGCCTGCTCCAGGACGGCGAAATTTCGAGGTTTGCGGTAGTGATCGAGGATCACGTCCTGATAGATCTCGCGAAGGTCTGACATCAGTCGAAGATCTCCAATATCTTCAGGATCCCGTCGGCCAGGCGGTCGGCTTCCTGACGCGTGTTGTAGAAGGCGAACGAAGCCCGCGCCGTGGCTGCCACACCAAAGAAATCCATGATCGGTTGCGCACAATGATGACCGGCCCTGACGGCGATGCCCTGATGATCGAGAATGGTCCCGACATCGTGGGCATGCACGCCCTCGACCAGGAACGAAATCACCGCGGCCTTGTGCTCGGCGGTGCCGATGAGCCTGACCTGGGGAATGGCCTGCAGGCGCTGAGTCGCATAGTCGAGGAGGTCCGCTTCGTGGGCGGCGATCGCTTCGAAGCCGAGATTCGTCACGTAATCCATGGCTGCGGCCAAACCGATGGCGCCGACGATATGGGGGGTCCCCGCTTCGAATTTGTGGGGCGGCACATTGTATTCGGTGGACTCGAAGGTCACCGAGCGGATCATGTCGCCACCACCTTGATAGGGCTCCATGGCTTCCAGCAGCTCATAGCGCCCGTAGAGGACGCCGATTCCCGTCGGCCCAAAGAGCTTATGGCCCGACAGGGTATAGAAATCGCAGCCTAAGGCGGCCACGTCAAGGGCGCAGTGGGGGGCCGCCTGGGCGCCGTCGAAGAGCGTTGGAATACCTCGCTTGCGAGCCATGGCGACGATGTCGTGCACCGGATTGATGGTGCCGAGGGCATTGGAAATATGCACCAGGGCCAACATGCGAGTGCGCTCGCCAAGCAAATCCTCGAGGGCGCCCAGATCCAAGTCGCCTCGGTCGTCGATCGGCGCGACCTTTAGACGCGCACCGGTCTGCTGGCAGACCATCTGCCAGGGCACGATGTTGGAGTGGTGCTCCATGGTCGAGATGACGATCTCGTCGCCGGGTGCAAGCTGCGGTCGTAGAAAACCTTGGGCCACCAGATTGATGCCTTCGGTGGTGCCGCGCACGAAAAGCGCCTCCTCGACCCGTGCTGCACCAAGGAAACCGCGGGCCGTTTCCCGGGCACTCTCGTAGGCATCGGTGGCCCGTTGCGAAAGGCTGTGGACCCCCCGATGCACGTTCGAATAGTCCTCGGCGTAAGCCTTGGCCACACGGTCGATGACCGGTTGTGGTTTCTGGGCCGAGGCCGCGTTGTCGAGGTAGACCAACGGGTGACCATGGATGGTCTGGGACAGGGCCGGGAACTCCCGGCGCACCGCCTCCACATCCAGCGTTGGCGAATCCCCCAAGGACTGACCCATGGGGGATTTGCGGATTGTGCTCGATCGACTCATACCGCCTGTCTCACAATGTCGCCCTTGGGCAACCGGGTGAAGAGGAACTCCTCGATGTCCTGGCGGACCGATTCGAGGCGAAACTCGTTCAATACCTCGGCCGCAAAGGCATAGGTCAACAAGCTCTTGGCCGCCTCTTCACTGATGCCACGGGAGCGCAGGTAGAAGATGGCTTCGTCTTCGAGGTGACCGGTGGTTGAGCCGTGGGTACAGCGCACATCGTCGGCGTAGATCTCCAGCTGTGGGTTGCTGTGCACCAAGGCATCCGGTGAGAGCAGCAAATTACGGCTCGACTGCTTGGCGTCCGTTTTCTGCGCGTCCTTGTGCACTTGGATGCGGCCGTTGAAAACCGCCCGTGCCTTGTCTTCGAGGATTCCCTTGAAGAGCTCGTAGCTGTGGCAGTGGGGCTTGGCATGATCGACCCGCATTTGGTGATCGACGTGCTGGCTTCCGCGAGCTAGATAGAGACCGTTCAGGGTGCAACTGATGCCTTCGGCATCGAGATAAGCCTGAATGTCATTACGCACCAAGGCGCCGCCATGGTTGATGGAATGGGTGAAGAAATTGGCATCGCGCAACAAATGGATCTTCTGTGTCGCGACGTGGAAGGCGTCGAGGCTTTCCTGGCCGATGCGGTAGTGATCGATGACCGAATTGGCCTCGCCGACGATCTCGGTCACAGGGCAGGTGAAGTAGGTCTCACCGCTGAAACCACAGTAGCTCTCGATCATCGTCAGCTCGGCACTTTCCTCGGCGATGACCAGGTTACGGGGGTAGCTGACCGTCGCCTCGCCGTCTTCGGTCGTGCCGATGAATACCAGATGGATCGTACGCTCTACCTGGACGCCACGGGGTACGTAGATGAAAGCGCCGTCTTCGATGTGGGCCGTGTTGAGGGCAACAAACGGGTGCTGAGCGTCGGCATACTGAGCCAAGTGCTTCTCGACCCATTCGGGTTTGTCCTTCAGGGCGCTGGCCAGATTGCCGACATAGACCCCTTCGGGCAGAGCATCGACTTGGGAAAGCTGCGCCGAGAAACGGCCGTTGACAAAGACCAGCTCTGCGCAGTCCGGCACGAGAAAAGGTTCCAGCTGTTGTCGGCTCAAGGCCGGAGAGCTGCTGGCGCGGCGAAAGCTCCGGCGGGCGATCGGTTTGACGTTGGTTTTGCGCCAAGCTTCCAGGCGCATGCTCGGGAAGCCGACATCGGAAAAGTGCTCGTAACCCTTGCGGCGCAGGGCTTCGAGCCAAGGTGGCTGAGGACCCAGGGCCTCGACAAAAGCATCGTAGTCGGCGATCAGGGTTGGCGCTGCAGTGACAGTCGTCATGGTGTTCCCCCCTCGCCTCAGGCCGAAACCGCTTCGGCGGTCACGGCCTCCAGGTTTTCGAGCCAGGCATAGCCCTTCTCTTCGAGCTCCAAAGCCAGCTCCTTGCCGCCGGAGCGTACGATTCGACCATCCACCAGAACATGCACAAAGTCCGGCTCGATGTAGTCCAGCAGACGTTGGTAGTGGGTGATGACCAAGAAAGCCCGCTCGCTGGAGCGCATGGCATTGACGCCATTGGCGACGATGCGCAACGCATCGATGTCGAGCCCGGAGTCGGTTTCGTCCAGTACCGCCAGCTTCGGGTCGAGCACCGACATGTGAAAGATCTCGTTGCGCTTCTTCTCACCACCGGAGAAGCCGTCATTGACGGGGCGTTTCAAGAGACTCTCGTCCATTTGCACCATCTTCATCTTCTGCCGCGCCAGCTTGAGGAAGTCGATGGCGTCGACCTCGTCCTCGCCACGGTGTTTGCGGATGGCGTTGAGGGCCGCCTTGAGGAAGTAGGTATTGCTGACGCCGGGAATCTCCACCGGATACTGGAAGGCGAGGAAGAGGCCTTCGCGGGCGCGGATTTCAGGATCCATGTCCAACAAGTCTTGGCCGAGAAAGTCCACCGATCCGTCCTGGACCTCGTACTCTTCGCGTCCGGTCAGCACTTGCGCCAAGGTGCTCTTACCCGAGCCATTGGGGCCCATGATGGCGTGGACCTCGCCGGGTTTGATTTCCAGATCGATCCCCTTGAGGATCGGAGTATCTTCAATACTTGCGTGTAAGTTCTTTATCTTCAACATGATGAGCTGTTCTCCTTCGGGTCGCCCTAAAAGCGGGCGAAATTCATCAATCAAGGCATCTCAGGGGTCAGCGGAAAGTCCGTCATTTCCAGAAGGCTGTCGGCCACGGAAACGACTTAGCCGACACTTCCTTCGAGGCTCACTTCCAAGAGCTTTTGGGCCTCGACTGCAAACTCCATGGGCAATTCTTGGAAGACGGTCTTGCAGAAACCGTTGACGATCATCGAAATCGCTTCCTCGGTATCGATGCCCCGTTGGTTGCAGTAGAAGATCTGATCCTCTCCAATCTTCGATGTGGTGGCCTCATGCTCCATGCGGGCAAGGGGGTTCTGGACATCGATGTAGGGGAAGGTATGGGCGCCACAGCGGTCTCCGAGCAACATGGAGTCACACTGGGAGAAGTTGCGAGCGTTGTCGGCACTCTTGAGGATTTTGACGTGACCGCGGTAGGTGTTTTGACCCTGACCGGCGGAAATTCCCTTGGAGATGATGGTGCTCTTGGTGTTCTTGCCGACATGGATCATCTTGGTCCCGGTATCGGCCTGCTGGAAGTTGTTGGTCAGGGCCACAGAATAGAACTCGCCGACGGAATCGTCGCCCTTGAGGATGCAACTGGGGTACTTCCAAGTGATCGCCGAACCCGTCTCGACTTGAGTCCAGGAGATCTTCGAGCGCTTACCTGCACAGAGCCCGCGCTTGGTCACGAAGTTGTAGATACCGCCCTTGCCTTGTTTGTCGCCGGGGTACCAGTTCTGCACCGTCGAGTACTTGATCTTGGCGTCATCCATGGCCACCAGCTCGACCACCGCCGCGTGCAGTTGGTTTTCATCGCGCATCGGTGCCGTGCAGCCTTCGAGATAGCTGACATGGCTGCCCTCGTCGGCGACGATCAAGGTGCGCTCGAACTGACCGGTATTCATGGCATTGATGCGGAAGTACGTGGAGAGCTCCATGGGGCAGCGCACCCCCTTGGGGATGTAGACGAAGGAGCCGTCACTGAATACCGCCGAGTTGAGGGCGGCGAAGAAGTTATCGCCGGCTGGGACCACAGAGCCCAGGTACTTCCTGATCAGCTCGGGGTGTTCGTGGACCGCTTCCGAGAAGGAGCTGAAAATGATGCCCATTTTCGATAGCTTGTCTTTGAACGTCGTCGCCACCGAGACACTGTCGAACACGGCGTCGACGGCCACGCCGGCCAGCATTTCGCGCTCGTGCAAAGGGATACCCAGTTTCTCATAGGTGGCGAGAAGCTCCGGGTCCACCTCATCGAGACTTTTGGGGCGGTCCGAATCGGACTTTGGTGCCGCATAGTAGTAGGCGTCTTGATAGTCGATGGGAGGGTAGGAGACTTTGGCCCAGGTCGGCTCTTTCAAGGTCAACCAGTGGCGGAAAGCTTTGAGTCGCCATTCCAGAAGCCATTCCGGCTCGTCTTTCTTTGCCGAAATGAGGCGAACGGTATCTTCGTTCAAACCCTTCGGGATGGTTGTCTGCTCGATATCGGTGACAAAACCGAACTTGTACTCTTGATTGGCAAGATGTTCGATGGTTTCGCTATTGGTGCTCATGCTCTCTCCTTCTATGCGCCAGAATCAGGCGCCAGCCCTAGGGGACTCCCCGGGGGAAACAGTGCGGTCGTTAGTTGGCCAAGGCGCCCCTGACGCTACCTAGCTGGACGAGGGGTGGTCGCGACGAAACCGCGAGATCAAACAAGGAAATATCTTCCAGCGCCTGAGTAACAGACTGATTGATACGCTGCCAGTTGGCCCGTAGATGGCAGTTGTCTTCCTGGCTACAGGAGCCGGGCGTGTCTTCGATGCACTCGGTGAAGGCGATGGGTCCATCGAGCGCCGCGATCATGGCTGCGACAGTGATCTGCCGCGGATCCTGCGATAGGGAGTAACCTCCCTTGACGCCACGATGCGAGCTCAGGAGACCTTCCCGGCAGAGATGTTTCAGGACCTTGCTGACCGTCGGAAGAGGTAGTTGGGTCTCAACGGCCAGGTCCGGCGCCGAAAAAGGACGCTCGGGCTGATTGGCCAAATAGGACATCAAGACGATGCCGTAGTCTGCCTGCTTGGTCATTCGAAGCATGGAGTACCTCTCGATGCCACCCCGTAGCTTCGGAAACATCAAGATCCGGGAGTGCAGCACGGTGGGCGAAATGAGGGTGGAAGGCAAAAATAGGACTCATTCAGTCCTGATTCAGGATAACAGAAGCTGGAGGACTGTCAAGCCCAGGTTGACGAAACGTCGATGGCCGGCGGGCGGCGGCGCCAGCGGCGGCCAAGGGTTGGCGAAGAGGCCGCCTCAGCCCGCTGCCAATATTTCGCGCAGGCGATGGGCTAAGGCCTTAGGGGTGAATGGTTTGGCAAGAAATGCAGCTTTTCGTTCGTTGACCATTCGGACGGCGTCGTGACGGTCGGTGTAGCCGGACATGAAGAGGATCTTGAGATCGGGATAGCGGTTCCCTAGCGCTTCCGCCAGCTCGACACCGCTCTTTTCGGGCATCACGATGTCGGTGAGCAGGAGGTCCGGGTGTCGCGGGAGCTCGTCACATAGGGCTTCCGCTTGTGCAGCGTTGGCGGCCGAAAGGACGCGATATCCCTGCAACTCGAGGATTTGCCGAACCAAGGCTCGCACTCCCTCATCATCCTCCACCAAGAGGACCGTCTCATTGCCACGGGGCAGGGTTTCGGAGACGGTCTCCGGCTCTTTCCTGGTCTCCTCGCTGGGCAGGGCGGGAAAGTACAAGCGGAAAAGAGTCCCTTCATCGGTTCGGCTGTCGAAGGAGATGTGCCCTTTGTTCTGCTGCACGATGCCATAGACGACCGACAGCCCGAGCCCATTGCGCTGTGACTCTTCCTTGGTGCTGAAGAAGGGCTCGAAAACGCGTTGCTGAACCTCGGTGTCCATGCCGCAACCACTATCTTCGACCGTCAAGAGAACGTAGTGCCCCCTGAGCTCGGGCGAAGCCGGGCCGTCGGGGCTCGGCAAGACGATATTGCTGGTGCTCAGAGTCAACTTGCCCCCCTGGGGCATGGCATCCCGGGCATTGATCGCGAGATTGAGCACCATTTGCTCGATCTGTCCCTGGTCGGCGAGCATCGCACGCAAGGTTGGGTCCAGGCTCGTCGAGAGCTCGATGTCCTCACCGAGCACCCGCCGCAGGAGTTTTTCCATGTCGGTGACGGCACGGTTGAGATCGAGACGCCTCGGCGAGACCATTTGCTGGCGACTGAGGGTCAGCAAGCGGCGGGTCAGCTCGGCGGCTCGCTTGCCCGCCTTGCGGATCTCGATCAGGGCCGCACGCCAGGGTTCGTCTTCCGGCATGCGAGCCAAGGTGAGCTCGCTGTAGCCGTTGATCGCCGTCAGCAAGTTATTGAAGTCGTGGGCGACGCCACCCGCCAGCCTGCCGACGGCATCCATCTTCTGCGATTGCCGGAGTTGCTCTTCGAGCTTACGCTGTTCGGTGACGTCCCGCAGGGTGCCGCGAAAGCCAATGATCTCGCCGTTGGCGTTATGGATGGCCGAAGCGCTCTCCAGGACCCGCAGCCGTTTGCCGTCACGGGTCTTGAGCTCAAGCTCGAAGTCTTCGAAAAACCCCTGCTGGACAAAAAGTTGCTCCGCACGTTTGCGGTCCTCGGGATTCCAGTAGAGGTCCCGTGCGATTTCCAAAGCCCGCATCTCGTCTTTCGAGCCGTAGCGGAAGAGTCGTAGGCCGGCGCTGTTGATGTCGAGCACTCGACCCGCCAAGGTGCCGATGTAGATGGCGTCGCGGGATTCTTCGAAGAGCCGGCGATATTCCTCGTTTTCCAAGGAGCCGAAGCCCAAAGGTAGCTCATCGGGTAGAGGTGGACGGTGGTTCATTTGGTCCCCGTTGGTTGCAGCCCGTTGGTTGCAGCTCGTTGGTTAGAGCTCTCTCGTTGCAGCTCCGTCGGCTCAGTGCTTGCTGGCGGGCAGGGGGTTGGCGCTGATCAGATGGGCCAGCCAGCGAAAGTCCTCGGTGTGCTCGAGGAAAATCTTCAAGATCATCGTCAGCGGTACTGCCAAGAGCATACCGACGGGCCCCCAGACCCAACCCCAGAAAATGAGGGAAAGAAAGACGACGAGGGTTGAAATTCCCAGTTGGCGTCCCATCAGATGGGGCTCGACGGTATTACCGAAGACGAGGTTGATGACCAAGTAACCGATACCCACCAGCAACGCATGACCGGTACCGACCTGGACGAGGGCGAGGGCCATGGCGGGGATGGAGGCAAGGATCGATCCAAGGCTGGGGATGTAGTTGAGGAAGAAGGCGATCAGCCCCCAGAGCAGTGGAAAGTCGATGCCCATCCACAGGACCCAAAGGTACACCGCACCGCCGGTGACCAGGCTGATCAGTGTCTTGATCGCTAGATAGTGTTGCATCTCCGTCTTGGCCCGGGTCATGCGCGCCAGATCTTCGGGTTCCCACCCCAAGGCGACCTGCAACTTGCGGGGTAAAGCGCTGGCCTCGAAGAGGATAAAGATCATCATCAGGAAAACCAGGACCGCCGTCGTCATCAAGGAGGCGATGGTTCGCAGGGTGCCGGTGACAAAATCGAAGAGAGATCCTATGTCGACTTGGGAAGTTGGTTTCTTGCGTCCATTTTTCGCCCCTTCCCCCAACCCTTGGCTGCCGTCGCCCACCGCCGGCGCTGCGGGGTCCGGAGTGAGGATGCTACCCGGTGTGTCGGGTGTCGAGGTTTCCACGGAGGTCGCCAAGGAGCCCTCCGGCGGGTTGGGCAGGGTCTCCTGCAACCAATCGAGCTCGCTGGTGTTGATGCCGAGCTCTTCCAACCACAGCAACGCCGAGCGGGTTTTCTGCTCTAGACGGAGCTGGTAGGAGGGGGCTGAGCGGGCAAAAGCGCTGACCGAATTGCCCACCAGCAGCAGCATGGCGACAACGACGAGCACATTGGCCAAGACGGTGGTCAGCACCGAGACCAGCCTAGGGATGCGGTGTGCGATGAGCCAGGAGAGCAAGGGAGCGCTCAAAACCGAAAGAAAGATGGCCAGCACCAACGGCAGGGCAATCGGTTTGATTTCCCGCAACCCGGCGACGACAAGGACCAGCGCCGCAGTGACAAAAAGGAATCTGGCGCCCCGGTTATGGATTTTGACGTCCTTGCTCATCGCTTTCTCTTGACCGCGTGTTGCCCCTTGGCAGGCAGGTGCGAGTTGTCGTCTTCGACAACGTCGCCGCCGGCTGTTGTCTCCTCAAGGAGATTGGGCCATCTCCTGGACTGCCTTGAGAGCGCGAATACGGACGATCCGGCGGGTTGGTTTGGCCGCGAAGGTCGTCGCCTCTCCGGTGAAGGGATTGACTCCCTGGCGTTCCTTGGTAGCTTTTTTTGTGCTGACGACAAATTTGGCCAGACCCGGCAAGGTGAACGTGCCGGCGGCGCGCTTCTTCAGGTGACGGTGCATGTAATGGGCCAGGGAATCGAACACCGCTGCCACATCCTTGCGCCCGAGACCGGTTTCCTCGGCGATGGCGGCGATCAGGCGCGCTTTGGTGTAAGGCTCCCGGATCGCGGTGAGCTTGTTTTCAGGATTCTCAGCCATCACAATAACCTCCGCCGGGTCGCGGCGCGCGCGGGCATCGATACCACCGGGAAGAAGCCCCAGATCAGTCCAAGTCCCATGGGCGCACCGGGGGTTCGTCTTCGGGCTCGCTCTCGACACGCTTCAGGGCCTCGCGAAATTTCTCTTCGAGCAGGCGATCTTTGTCTTTGAGGGCAGAAACCTCTTGCTGAAAGATATCGTTGGCACGGGTCTTGGACGCGTCGATATCCGCCAAGAGTGCATCGAAGTCTTTCTCTGCGCCACTTTTCTGGGGTGCAGGTTTGTGATGGAGAACGGCCCCCGTGCTGCGGTCGATGATGATCTCGGTTGCGCAGTCGGGGCATAGTACGGTCCATTTGCTGTTGTCGCTCACGGAACCCATTGTAACCCTGCCGAGTCCATGATGCGTAGCGACCTGATGCCGATTTGGCAAGTCGATGAAAATCCCGTTATGTTGGCGGCATCCTTGACACCTATACTGGGCTCGGTTACAAAGGATGTACACCTATCCGATCGACGGAGGCAAAACGATGAAAATGACGACCGGGCGGCTAACCATCGCCTTAGTATTGGGCTGTCTAGCCATTCTCACCTCAGGCTGCGGGAAAGATACCTACAAGATCGGTGTCGTTCTCCCCTTGACGGGGGATGATTCCGTGTATGGACAGGCGGTGCGGGACGGGATCGAGCTCGCCCAGCAGGAGTTGGATTCGGGCTCCGAAGATGGGTCCACCTATGAGCTGATGATCGAGGACTCGGCCAGCGATCCGGAAAAAGCCAAGCAGCTCGCCGACAAGCTCTATGGTGACGGGGCTCTCCTGATCTTGGGCGGGGTGACCTCGGCCGAAGCCAAGGAAATGATCAGCGTCGTCGAGAAGTACGATCGTGTGTTGATTTCCCCCAGTGCTTCGAGCCCGGAGCTGACCGGTATCTCCCGCAACTTCTACCGCATTTGGCCGTCGGACTTCGCCGCCGCCAGCAAGATGGCGCAGTTCCTGTCGCAAGATCTGAAGATCGAGCAAGTGGTGGTGGTGGCGGAAATGCAGGAATACGCCCGCGGCATTCAAGGCGCCTTCACAACAGCCTTCGAAGGTTATGAGGGGGAAGTGTTGGAAGTCGTGGAATTTCCACCCAATACAGTCGACTTCTCAGGTCTCATGGCCCGCGTCACGACCCTCAATCCTCCGGCTGTCTATCTGACCGCTTACGGTGAAGAGGTCGGTTCCATGGTGCAGGAGCTGAGGCGGCAGAAATACCCCGGCAAGGTCCTGACCACCAGCGCCTTTGCCTCCCCTAGCTTCATCGCTCCGGTGGGTGAGAACGCCGCGGGGGTAATCTTGACGCAGTCGGTATTTGAGCTGGATAGTGACTTTGCCCACATCAAGACCTTCCGCGAAGGCTTCACCTCGAAGTTCGGTAAGGACCCCGACATTTTTGCGGCTCACGGCTACGATGCGCTGAAGGTCATTGCTGCCGCCCTCGACGGAAGACCTGCCCTGACGACGGAGGTTCCCAAGGGGCTGCGCGAGAACATCATCGACTTCCCGGGCATCACCGGTACCATCCAGTTCAACGAGAAGGGTGATGTCCAGCGCTATCCCCGCATCTACATCATCGGCAAGGATCTCTTGCTCCAGGACTACAACGAGAGGGTTCGTCAGCAGCAGGACGAGATTCGGCGCAAGCGAGAAGAGCTCAAGCGGCGCATCGACGAGATCAACAAGAACGCCAAGGAGATGGCCGACGGTTGACGCCAGCTTGGCCAGGTTCGAGATAGTTGATCAAGGGGGACGAAACATCGTCCCCCTTCGCCGTTGGCGGCGACCCTTGCCAGACGCAGCGCCGCGGCATACAGTCCACTGCTCGTAGGGCGTGCACGGTGCTTCGGTGCTCGCTTCCGGATCGAGCTCCAACCTTCAGGCCTCCGATTGATCAAACAATGTTTCGCCTCGTTCGACGCCTTTTCCGCTACCGCAGCCTGCTGTTCACCCTCACCAGCAGAGAGCTCAAGGCCCGCTACCGGGGGTCCGTGCTGGGTTACCTGTGGTCCCTAGCCAATCCGATTCTGTTGCTGGTGGTCTACTCCTTCGTCTTTACGACGATCTTTCGGCCGCGGGATCCTGACGTTGCTCCCTATGCGCTTTTTCTCGCTACCGGCATCTTCCCGTGGTTCTGGATTTCCACCGCTTGGGTCGAAGGTACGGGTGCCCTGCTGGCCAACGCCGGTCTGATTCGCAAAGCATCCTTCCCCGCCGAGCTGTTGCCGGTGGTGTCCGTCTTTTCCAATCTGGTGCACTTCTCCTTCGCCTTGCCGGTCATCGTCGGGGCTTGGGTGGTCTTTGGCCAGATGGGGTACTCGGTGGGCGGCTGGAGCGCTCTGCTGGCACCGCTGGTGGTGCTTATCCAAGTGCCGATGGTGGCGGGATTGTCCTTGGGGTTCGCCGCCCTCAACGTCCATTTCAAAGACACCAAGGACATTTTGAACAATCTGCTGACCCTGCTCTTCTTCATGACCCCGATCCTCTACACCCTCAAGGCGCTCGATGGGGTGTCCTGGCTGCGCTGGTTGGTGGCGGCGAATCCGTTCACTCCCTTTCTGCAGGCCTATCAGGACACGCTCTTTTACGGCCGGGTGCCGTCCCTCGGGGCCTGGGGGGTGATGCTCTTGGTCAGCCTGCTCATCTGGGCCTTTGGGGCCAGCCTCTTCGACCGCCTGAGCGATACCCTGGTGGAGGCGGTGTGAAGCGCCCGACCAAGACGAGCCCTGGGGACGGGCCGCCGGCGGTCCGTGTCACGGAGCTTTGCAAGAGCTACCGGAGAACATCCGGGGGGCATCATCTGCGCACTCTGAAGAGCGCCCTGGTGCAGCGCAGCCTGGTCAAAGGGATCGCCAAAGAAGAGACCATCGTCGCCCTGGAGGGCTTGTCGTTCACCGTCGGCAAGGGCGAGTCCGTGGGTCTGATCGGCAGCAACGGCTCCGGTAAGTCGACCTTGCTCAAGATGTTGGCCGGCATCCTCAAGCCGACCTCCGGAAGCATCGAGGTCGACGGCCGGGTGGCGGCCTTGATCGAGCTCGGTGCCGGTTTCCATCCTGAGATCTCGGGGCGCGAGAACATCTACATCAATGGCGCCGTGTTGGGACTGAGCCGCCGGGAGATCGACCGCCGTTTTGACGACATCGTCGAGTTTTCCGGTCTCGCGTCCTTTATCGACGAACCGGTGAAGAACTATTCCTCGGGCATGTATGTGCGCTTGGGTTTTGCCGTGGCCGTCCACACCGACCCCGACGTATTGATTGTCGATGAAGTCTTGGCGGTAGGCGACGAAGCCTTTGCGCATCGCTGCTTGCGCCGCATCGAGGAATTCTTGGCGGCGGGTAAGACGCTACTCTTGGTCAGCCATTCCCTCGGCCTCATCGAGGAGGTGTCCGACCGCGTGCTGTGGCTAGAGGGCGGTACGTTGCGCGCCAGCGGTCACCCGCGCCGGGTGATCGATGCCTATCGTGAATCCATTGCCGAGACCGAGAGTCGGGCGCATTTGGAAGAGAAGCAGACCCGGGAAGAGGAAGAAACCGACGACGGAGACGCCGCCAGTGATTCGGAGCGTGGCAAGATCCTGCGTTGGGGCAATCGCGAGGTGGAGGTCGAATCCCTACGGGTATTGATCGACGGCCGTGAGCACTATCATTTGAAGAGTGGTCAGTCGGTGGTCTTCGAAATTCAGCTGCAGGTGAATAGCGAGCAAGAGGACTTCGTCTTCGGTTTGGCGATCTCTACGCCCCGCGGTGTCGAGTGCTGGGGGACAAATACCGATCTACAAGGCTTTGAGCCGGAGCGGTTGGCCATCGGGCCGTCGACGGTACGGATCGAGTGTCCGAATCTGAGATTGGCGCCGGGGGAGTATTTGATCGACGTGGCGGCCCACGCCCATGACGGAGCCCCCTATGACTACCGACGCCACTTCGCGGCCCTGAGTGTGACCGCGGCAGAGCGGGGTGTCGGTATCTATTTCCCAGAAAATCGCTGGACGTTTTCCGATGGCGTCCATTGGCAGCCGACCCAGCGACGGGCGAAAAAGAACACATCGTGAGTATCAGCACCGCGAAGATCAACACCGTGAATATCAACACAACGCGCCTCGGGAGGCCCTGAGATGACGACCGAAAATAGCGATCGCAAGCCGATGAACATCAAGATCACCGACGAAGAGCTCAAGGGGCGCTACGCCAACCTGGTGCGCATCACCCACACCCGAGAAGAGTTCATCCTCGACTACATCAACATGGTGCCGCCGCAAGGGGCGGTGACGGCGCGGGTGATCACCAGCCCGGGCCATATCAAGCGTCTAATCCGAGCCCTGAGCGACAACCTGCGTCTCTACGAGCAAAAATTCGGGCAAGTCCATGAAGCGGCCGAGCCGGAAAGCAGCGACGAGATCAATTGAATTTGGCTGGCAAACAAACGACCCAGCGGACCTGCCCCCAAGACCTGAAACGAGAGAGTCAATGAGCTATTCGAGCACCGCCGGAGGAGATCGTGGCGTGTCCCTGGGCCAAGCCCTGCGCCTCGGTCTGGCTGAAGATGGTGGTCTGTTTTTGCCGGACCGCCTCGAGCCCCTTGCCGACGCCTTTTGGCGCCAGCTCCCAGGCGCCAGCCTGCAAGACATCGCACGCCGTCTGGCGATCCACCTGATGGGCGACGATTTGGAGCCGGAGCAGCTCTCCGTCCTGACCGCCGAAGCCCTGGATTTCCCCATTCCCTTGGTGCCCCTGAAGGATCGACTGTTCGTCTTGGAGCTCTTTCACGGTCCGACCCTGGCCTTCAAGGATGTGGGAGCCCGCACCTTGGCGCGGCTTCTCGCCGCCACCCAACCCCGAGATCAAGAGGTCACCGTCTTGGTGGCCACCTCGGGAGACACCGGGGGGGCGGTAGCCCAAGCCTTCTTCGGAGTCGAGGGGACGCGGGTGGCTATTCTCTACCCCGAGGGCAAGGTGTCGTCGGTGCAAGAGCGGCAGTTCACCACCTTGGGAAGCAACATTCGAGCCTTCGCCGTCGACGGAACCTTCGACGACTGCCAAGGTTTGGTGAAGCAGTGTTTCGCCGACCGCGATCTGCACCGCAGCCTCTCCCTGACCTCGGCCAATTCCATCAATATCGGCCGTCTACTGCCGCAGATTTTCTATTACTTCTATGCGGCGGCCCAATTGCCCGGTGAAGGGGAAATTCTCTTTTCCATCCCGAGCGGCAATTTCGGCAACTTGACCGCCGGCTTGATGGCACGGGCCCTGGGCCTCAAGGCCCGCTTCATCGCCGCCACCAACATCAACGACGTGGTCCCCGAATACCTGATCAGCGGACGCTTTGAGCCGCGGGCCTCCCAGCGGACGGTGTCCAATGCCATGGACGTCGGGAATCCGAGCAATTTCGCCCGCATTCTGCAGCTTTACGGCGGCGATGTCGAGCGCCTACGACGCCATGTCAGCGGCGCCCGTTTCACCGACGCCGAGACCGTCGAAGCCATTCGCCAGGTCGATGAGGACTTCGGCTACGTCATGGATCCCCACACCGCGGTCGCCTATCTGGCCTTGCGGCAACGGCTTCCCGACGAGCCCGAGGGCCTGCGCGGTATCGCCCTCGCCACCGCCCACCCCGCCAAGTTCAGCGAAGTGGTAGAGCCCACCATCGGCCGCCATCTTCCCCTTCCGGATGCCTTGGCGAAGCACTTGCAGCGGCCGGTGGTCAGCGAGCCGTTGCCCGTCGACCCACAGGTTCTACGCCGTCGGCTCCTCGCCTGGTAGGGGGGGCTCGGAGGTTTTGCCTTCCTGTGGACAGGGCGAGGCGGAGAGAAGCGCCGGCAGCAAGAAGAGATCGCCAAGCACCGCTAAGCCGATGGCCAGGGCCGAGAGCCCGCCGAAGCGAGCCGTCGGGGCAAAGCGCGACAATGAGCAAACACCAAAACCAGCCATCAGGATGAGTCCGGTCATCAGGTAGGCGGACGTCGTCACCTGCATGGTTTCGATGACCGCTTGACGAACGCCGAGACGGGGTGCGAGGTGTCTGAAGTGGCCCAAGGTGTGCAACGTGTCGTCCACCGCCAACCCCAGGACCACCGAGGCGACCATGACGGTGGAGATATCGAGGGGAACCCCCGCCCAACCCATGAATCCCAAGATTCCAAGAACCGGCCAGATATTGGGCAGCAGAGCCAGGAAGGGTAGACGATAGCCGGGCAGCAGCCAGAAGAAGATGATCGCCACCGCCAGCAGGGTAAAACACAGTGAGATGGCGAGAATCGACAACAAATGGTTCTGCATCTCGAGCAGCAGCAAGTATTGGCCGGTGAACGCCACATCGACGCCGGGAAGGGCGCTCTCGAGGGTCTGCCGCACGTTTTCGAGGGCCGGGGCCAGTGGACGGTGCCCCTCGGTGGCGACAAAGAGGGTCAAGCGAGCGGTGTTCGTCTCCCCGTGCAGCAACCTTTCGAAGACCCGTCGCCCGGCGGGTTGCGCCAGAAGCCCTTGCAAAACCCATTGTTGACGGATCGACTCTGCGACACCCGGGGGGCGGGGCACGCTCTGCAAGGTGTCGGCATAGAGAGTGCCAGCACTGACCGCCCCGAAAACCAGCGGCTGTTGGATCATCTCGTCTCCGAGCTCCGCCATTTTCAGCAGCTGGGCCGGCTCGTCGAACGCTGGGGAGCCGGTGCCCCGCAACAGGACCTCGACGGTCGCCGAGCCGATGGCCAAGCGGTCGAGGGCCTCGATCTCCTTCCGCACCGGGTCCTGGGCCGGGAGGTAGCGCAAGGCATTGCTCTCGACCTCGATCCGGGTCAAGCCCCAGCCGGCGATGAGGACCAGTACGGTGGCTACGATCAAGATCCACCGACGTCCGGAATAGGCAGCTTTGCCCCAACGTCGTCCCCATCGTCGGCTCCACACCTCGAGCTCTCGGGGGGGCGTGGGTTTGCCGTTGCCGCTGGCCAACAGCAGGGGGTAGAACGTGAAGGAAACGACGGTGATGGCGACGATGCCAAAGGCCGCCCAGCGACCGAGCGAGCGTACCGGAGCAACGGGTGAGAAGGCGAAGGAGGCGAAGCCGAGAAAGGTTGTGACCCCCGCCCACCAGACCGCCCAGCCCTTGTCGGCGAAGGTGCGGAGCACGGCAGCAAATCCCTTGCGGTGCCCGGAGGTGGCGCGCAGCTGACGGAATCGCAGCAACAGATGCAGCGAATGGGCCAAGGCGATGACAAAGAGCAAAGGCGGAAGAATTGCCAGGATGAGGTTGAGGCGGATGCCGGCATAACCCATGGTTCCCAGGGCGAGAAGCAAGGATATGCCGACAAAGGCCAAGGGTAGGACGATGCCCCGCCAATCCCGGAAGATGAGCCAAAGCAGGAACACCGCGAAGATGATCAGGGCCGGGAAATAGATACGCTCGATCTCCTGGGCCGAGTCGTCGAGGGCCCGGTTGAGCACCGGCAGTCCGACAAGCGACGTTTCCAGGCCGTTGGGTGGGTTGCGCAGCAAGCTCGATAAATGAGCCAAGGCCCGTCGTTGCTGAGCCTCCCCTTCGTCGCCTTCCACGGCGCTGGTCAGGCGCACTAGGATCGTCAACCCGTCCCCCGCCGAGGAGATCAACCCCAGATGCCTGTCGAGAGGGCTTTGCAGCAGTCGCTGAGGCAAGGACTCGAGGTCGACGCCGTCACGATCTGAGACCTTGCCGTCTGAGGCGGTGCCATCGGAGACCCCGACATCCAAGACCTCGACGTCCAAGACCTCGACGTCCGAGGCATCTTCAGGGACTACGAAAATCGCTTGGCCGGTGCCCCGTGGACGGGTCAGGGGGCCGACCACCTCTTCGACCCCCGGCCCTTGCGCCGCCAAGGTCTCGAGCCGCGACAACCAGCGCAAGCTTTCTGGGCTCCAAAGGCCGTCGCCGCGGGCGCTCAGGCGGACGACATCGTCGGAGCCGAAGAGCTGCTGAAAGGTCGCGTAGCGTTCGACGGCGGGGGAGCCGAGGACGAAGAAGACGCTCGGCGAGTTGTCGTTTTCGAGCTGCCAAAGACCGGGCAGCAAGGCGAGGGTCACCAAACCGATGACCCACCAGGCTGCCCGACGCTTGCGGGGTGTGCGAATCCAAGTGGGGGAGAAGTGCTTCAGTGCGGCGGCCTTGTCTTGGTAGGGACGGGTCTTGGTAGGGACGTTGGGTTTCGGGGGCGTGCTCAGAGCGGCTTGCTGGCCCGCCGATTGTATCGGCCGCGTGGCTCAAAGCGCAGATGGATTTCCGGAGATGCAGTGACCGGCCCCTCGGCGAAGGTCCACGGGGGTGATTCCATCCGCGACCTCTGGTAGATTGTTTGCATCGTTCCCCGCGAGCGACCTCGTGTGACAGCGACCTCGTGTGACATCGGCCCACCCCCCGATCATTGTTGGGGCTGGGATGGACAGGTATACCGCAATCCAATGGAAAGCTCGAAATGACCGACAACCCACTCAGGCTACGCAAGATCCACCATGTTGAAATGTGGGTGGGCAATGCCAAGCAGGCCGCCTACTTTTATCGCAAGGCCTTTGGCTTCCGACAGATCGCCTACGCCGGTCTGGAGACCGGGCGACGGGACATTTGTTCCTTTGTCCTCGAGCAAGGGCAGGCGAAGCTGGTGCTCACCTCCTCCTTTGACCCCGAATCTGAGATCAGCCGGCACGCCAGCTTGCACGGTGACGGCGTCAAGGACATCTGTTTCCATGTCGACGATGCCGACTTGACCTTCGCCAAGGTCGTCGAGTGCGGCGCCGAGCCCGTGGCAGAGCCGTACGACATGCAAGACGAGCACGGCACGGTGCGGCGGGCCACCGTCGCCACCTACGGCGACACTGTCCATTCGTTGGTCTCGGATGGCAAGTACAAGGGCCCTTTTCTACCCGGATATGTCGAGGATATCGTCGAGACGGAGGACGCCGGTCTGCTGCGCTTCGACCACATGGTCGGCAACGTCGAGCTCGGCAAGATGGAGCATTGGGCGGACTGGTACAGCAAAGTGCTGGGATTCAAGCGCTATATCCAGTTCGACGACAGCCAGATCGCCACGGAATACAGTGCGCTGATGAGCATCGTCATGTCCGACAACTCCTACTCGATCAAATTCCCGATCAACGAGCCGGCCCAGGGTCGCAACAAGAGCCAAATCGAGGAGTACCTCGATTACTACCGCGGTCCCGGTGTGCAGCACATCGCCATGTTGACCAGCGACATCGTCAAGACGGTGACGCGGCTCATGGACAACGGGGTCAAATTCATTGCCGTGCCCGACACCTACTACGAGAATTTGCCCGAGCGGGTCGGCGAAATCGATGAAAGCATCCGCGACTTGCAGCCCCTGGGCATCCTGGCCGACCGCGACGATGAAGGCTATTTGCTCCAGCTCTTCACCCAACCGGTGGTGGACCGCCCGACGCTATTCTTCGAGATCATTCAGCGCAAGGGCAGCCGTGGTTTTGGGGAAGGCAACTTCAAAGCCCTATTCGAAGCCATTGAGCGGGAGCAGGCGCGCCGGGGCAACCTGTAGGCCGGCGCCGGAAGAGAGGACGACACAACCCATGTATTACTACAAGCTCGGTAACATTCCCCATAAACGCCACGTCCAGTTCCGCCAGCCGGACGGCTCCCTCTACCACGAGGAGCTGATGGGCATTCACGGCTTCGACGGCATTCAATCGATCCTCTATCACCTGCGACCGCCAACCCAAGTGCGCAAGGTCGAGCTGGTTCGCAAGGTGGAGATCGATTACGAAGAGCAAGAGCATGTGCGCCATCGTCACCTCCCGGTGGTGGATATCGAAGCCGGCGGCAACGCGGTCGACGGCCGCGTGGCGATGATGGGCAACAACGATGTGGTGCTCTATGTGGTGAAGCCCACCGAAGCCATGGACTACTTCTACCGTTTTGCCCACGGCGATGAGGTGATCTTCATCCATGACGGCAGTGGTGTGTTGGAAAGCCAGTTCGGGACCCTGCGCTATCGCCCCGGGGATTATCTGGTGATCCCCACCGGTGTCATGTGGCGTATCGTGCCCGACCCCGATGTCGAGCAGCGCATGTTGGTGATCGAGTCCTTCGGCCATGTGGTGCCGCCCAAGCGCTACCTCAACAACTACGGCCAATTCCTCGAGCACTCCCCCTTTTGCGAACGGGATATCAGGCCACCGGATGAGCTGGTAACCCACGACAAAAGCGGTGAATTCGAGGTCAGGGTCAAGGCCCGGGGTTGCATCACGCGCTTCGTCTATGACCACCATCCCCTCGATATCGTGGGTTGGGACGGCCACCTCTGGCCCTACGCTTTCAATATCGAAGACTTCGAGCCCATCACCGGTCGCATCCACCAGCCGCCGCCGGTGCACCAGACCTTCGCCGGCCCCGGTTTTGTCATCTGTTCCTTTGTGCCGCGGCTCTTCGACTATCACCCACAGGCCATCCCAGCGCCCTACAACCACTCCAATGTGGACTCCGACGAAGTGCTCTACTACGTCGAGGGCGATTTCATGTCACGCAAGGGGGTGGGTCGGGCGTCCTTCACGGTGCACCCGAACGGTATTCCCCACGGGCCGCACCCGGGAACCTACGAGGCATCCATCGGCAAGGAGAAGACCGAAGAGCTGGCGGTCATGGTAGACACCTTCCGGCCCCTGAGGCTGACCAAGCAAGCGTCTCGGCACGAGGACGAAACCTATCCCTACAGCTGGTTACCCCACTAGAGTTGGCAACCCAGCACGACTCCGCCTTGCACGTCTTCTTGATCCACGGCATGGGCCGCACGCCCATGTCGATGTGGATCCTGAAACATAGGCTGCAACGGGCGGGGTATCGCGTCAGCTTGTTCGGCTATCTCGTCACCTCGAACACGCTCGATACGATCTGCGAGCGTTTCTTGGACCACGTGGCACAACAGTTGGGGAGGGGCGGCAGGAGCTCCTACGCCGTGGTCGGCCACTCGCTGGGCAATATCATTACCCGTTACTCCAGTCCGCGCCTGCCGGCGGGTTTCGAGAGATTTGTCATGCTGGCGCCGCCCAATCGGCCGCCCGCCATGGCCCGGGCCCTGAGGGACAACTGGTTGTTCAAGGCGGCGACCCGCGATGCTGGGCAACGGCTCTCCGACGACCAGTTCTATGCCGCTCTACCCGTCCCCGAGGTGCCGTCGTTGATCATCGCCGGAACCCGTGGTCCGCGGTTTCGCTGGCTCCCCTTCCGAGGCAAAACCAACGACACCATCGTCGGCCTCGAAGAGACGTTCCTGGAAGGCATTCCCGTGCAACGGGTTCATGCCGCCCACAGTTTCTTGATGAACCGCCGCGATGTCTTCCGTTGGGTGGACGCCTTTCTATCTTCCGGCGACCCGGTCGCGGCGACGGAGCAGGCCACCCCCGGGGCCCCGTGATAGGATTCGCGACCGGTTCTAAGGGATGAAATGTGAAATGGGCCTTGATGCGAGGGCCGCCGGGTTGTGGTTTCGCCGCCACCTACGGTTCCGCCGCCACCTACTGTGTTGCGGGAGAGCTTGCCGCCATGACCTACTCGATCGTCGAATTCCAAACCCATGAGATGGTCTTCAAGCAGGGCGAAGACGGCGACCACATGTACCTCGTGCAGGAGGGTGAGGTCGAGGTTCTGCATGAGATCGGCGGCGTTCAGAAGCAGATGGCGGTGCTCGACCGGGGCGATTTTTTCGGTGAGATGGCCGTTTTGGAGAAGGAGCCACGGTCTCACTCCGTCAGGGCCTTGACCTCCACCAAGTTGGTCACCATCGATCGGGCCGGTTTCAAGAGCATGTTGACCCGCAACGCCGACATCTCGGTTCGGATGATCCGCAAGCTCAGCAAGCGCCTACTGTCGGCGGAAGACATGCTGTTGCGTGCCTATGCGGGCACCGCCTCATCGGCGGACGCCAGCCCGGATCTGGTGGCCGGCGAGGCGCGCTTGTTGTTTGTCTCCGAGCGTCTGGAGCTACCCCTTCCGGTGCAGCCCGAGGTCAAGGTTGGGCGCATCGATCCGATCAACCACGTGCATCCCGATGTCGACCTGACCAAAATCGACAAGCAGCTCACCACCAGCCGCCGCCATGCTCGCCTGCTGCGGCGTAGCGACGGCTTCTTCATCCAAGAAGAGCAGGCCACGAACGGCACCTTTGTCAACGGACAGCGCATCTCGGCCGAGCGGCCGCTGGAGATCCGCTCCGGTGACGACATCATGTTCGGAGCCGTTCATATGAGATTTCTCGTCGATTGAGCTCGCGACCTAATCCAAAAGCAGCGGCTTTGCGTACTACTCCACGAGATGCAGAGTGAACATCTCCAGCGTCCGCGGCTTCTGGTTTTCACCCTGGGTGAACGCCAGGAGTCGCGGCGTCGGCGCTTATTGCCGGCCGCCTTGCGCGGCGAAGAGTGTCGCCTGCACCGCGCCTGCCTTGACCAAGCCCTAGAGGCGGGTCGCCAAGCATGCTTCGATCTCGAGGTTTCCTCGCCCTCACCTTTGGGTGGCCTGGCACCGGACATCATTCCCAGGCGCCAGGCTAGGGGCTCCTTCGCCCAGCGCATTACGGCTGCCCTGCGGCGGGCTTTTGCCCGCAGCGGCCAACCGCTGGTCTTGGTGGGTTCCGACGTGCCGGGCTTGCGGGCCGAGCACTTCCAGCAGACCCGAGAAGCCCTGGCGGCGGATCCCCGACGGGTCGTCGTCGGACCGTCACCGGACGGCGGTTTCTACTTGCTGGCCGCGACGCAGCCTTTGGATTCGGTCCTCGACCAGGTTCGTTGGCGCTGCCGCGGCACCCTGGCCAGTCTTCGCCGCGCCCTGCGCCGGGCCGGCCGGCCACTGACCTTGCTCGCTCCCTTGGCCGATCTGGATCGACGCAGCGACCTGGAGCAATGGTTGGCCGGACAAAAACTCCGGCGCTCCCTGGTCGACTCCGTATGGGGTCACCTGGTGGCGCTCCTGTTGGAAATCCTCGCCGCCCTGCGCCGGGCCGGGCCGGCCTATCGCCGGAGCGCTCAGGGTCGCGGCACGCTCCGCACCCCTTGGGTTCGCGGACCGCCGCCGATCACCTCCCTCTTCGTCCTGTAATCGACCATCGGTCGGTGTCTCGTCGGTTGCCACCGATGAGCCTCGAGGCCGTTTGCACGCGAGCCCGGACCCACCTGTCGGTGTCCGACATCGCTTTTCCCAATGCATTTGCTCACATCACCGGACGCCCTAGAAGGGTGCTTTGGTCGGAGGTAGTGTCGTATGGAAACCCAGAGTCACGCGGAAACCGCCGTGAAAGAACGTTATGGACAGGCTGCGATGGCCCAGGAAGCGGCCCTCTGCTGTCCCGTGGACTACGATCCGCAGTATTTGAAGGCCATTCCCGAGGAGGTCATCGCCCGCGACTACGGCTGCGGGGACCCGAGCCAACACCTGAAGGAGGGGGAGACGGTGCTCGACCTGGGGAGCGGCACCGGCAAGATTTGTTTCATCGCCTCTCAGGTGGTCGGCCCCAAGGGCAAGGTCATCGGCGTCGACATGACCTCCGAGATGCTCGATGTGGCCCGTCGTAATGCACCCGTGGTGGCCGATACCATCGGCTACGGCAATGTCGAGTTCAAGCGCGGGGTCATCCAGGACCTCAGCCTCGATCTGGACCTCCTCGACAAGGAGCTGACGGCGCGGCCGATCCAAGGGGCCGACGCTTATTTGGCCAGTGAGAAGCTGATCGCCCGATTGCGTCGCGAAAGCCCCTTGGTGGCCGATGACAGCGTTGACGTGGTGGTTTCCAACTGTGTGCTCAATCTGGTGGCGGCGTCCCACAAGCGGCAGCTCTTCGAAGAGATTCACCGCGTATTGCGGCGTGGTGGCCGGGCGGTGATCTCCGACATCGTCTGCGACGAGGTGGTGACGGAAGAGATGATGCAGGACGCCGAGCTGTGGAGCGGTTGCATCTCGGGGGCTTTCACCGAGGAGGGTTTCCTCGAAGCCTTCGAGGAGGCGGGTTTCTATGGCATCCGAGTCTTGTCACGGCAGGAGGAGCCCTGGCGCACCGTGCAAGGCATCGAGTTCCGTTCGCTCACCATCGAAGCCTTCAAAGGCAAAGAGGGGGAGTGCTGGGAGCGTCATCAGGCGGTTATCTATCGCGGGCCTTTCAAGGAGGTGCTCGACGACGACGACCATCGCATGCAGCGGGGGCGACGCTATGCGGTCTGCGACAAGACCTACCAGCTCTATCGCCAGGAACCCTATCGCCAGCACTTCGATTTTGTGGAGCCCCGGGTCGAGATTCCGTTGCACGACGCCGAGCCCTTCGACTGCACGGTGACGGGGTTGCGCCACCCCCGGGTGAGCAAAGGGGTGGATTACGAGGCCACCAGCGAAGCGACGGCATGCTGTGAACCCAGCCCGGGCGGGGGCGCCAATGGTTGCTGCTGAAGGGCAACGCCAGGAGCTGACCGCGGCCTCGCCGCGGGTGGCCCTGCGCTCCCTGGACACGCTGTGGTTTCAGGTGGCGGGCACGCTGTGCAATCTCGCCTGTAGCCACTGCTTCATCTCGTGCTCGCCGACCAACCGTACCCACGAGCACATGTCGCTGGAGCAAGTGCGCACCTACCTCGAGGAAGGGGTGCGCTTGGGGGTCAAGGAGTACTACTTCACCGGTGGTGAGCCGTTTCTCAATCCCCAGATGGAGGAGATCCTCGAAGCTGCCCTGGCCTGCGGTCCGGCGACGGTTTTGAGCAACGGCCTGTTGCTGGATGTGGAGCGTTGCCGCCGCTTGAAGGCATTGTCGGAGGCCTCCGACTATTCCTTGGACCTGCGTATTTCCCTCGACGGTTACGACGCCGAGAGCAACGATCCAATCCGCGGCGAGGGTACCTTTGAGCGCATTCTGAAAGGTGCCGTCAACGCCGAGGAGGCGGGATTGACACCGGTCATGACGGTGACGGAGGTGCTGCAGGAGAATGCCACGCAACAGGGCCGCCAGCGTTTCCTGGCCTTGCTCGAAGCGCGGGGCATCGCCAGGCCACGCTTGAAGATCCTGCCGGTCTTCCAACTCGGTGCCGAAGCGGAACGCAGCGGCGCCTATGCCGAATGGCAGCGCCTGGCCTCGACGGACGAGGGTGAAGACGGGCCCGGTGCCGAAAGTTGGGAGCATTTGCAGTGCAGCTCCTGCCGCATGGTGACCGATCAAGGGGTCTGGGTTTGCCCCATCTTGATCAACGAACCCACGGGGAGGATGGGCGAGCGCTTGACGGACACCCTCGACAGCTTTCCCCTGGATCATCCAGCATGCTGGACGTGCCATGTGCATGGCGTCAGCTGCAAGACGTAGATACGGGGTCGAGCCATGAGCCAACGCATACCTGAAGACGAGGTCGACAAAGAACAGCGGGCCCGCCGCGATGTCGCGGTCGATAAGCTGACCGCCCACCGGGGCATGGCCACTTGGGGGGAACGCCTCGTGCCCTTGGGCGAGTTTCGTCAGGCGGCACAGGGTTATGGGAGGCAATTGGACGCCGCCGCGAGGCAGCAGCAGGAGGCGAATTTCCTCGAGCCCCAAGCCGACGGCGTCCGCGTCGAAGGGCCGTTCTCGAAAATCGCTGTCTTCGGCGGCGTCTACAACAACAGCTACGCTCTCGAAGCGCTGCTCGAAGATGCCCGGCGAAGAGGTGCCGAGGCGGTCTACTGCCTGGGGGACTTTGGCGGCTTCGGGCCGCATCCCGAAAAGGTCTGGCCGCTGTTGCGGCAAGGGGAGGTGCGCTGCATCCAAGGTAACTACGAAGCGTCGTTGTCCTCCGGTCGCGAGGACTGCAACTGTGGCTACGCCGATCCGCGGGACAACCACTTCGCCAAGATCTCCTACGACTATACGGCGACGAGGTGCTCCCCGGAGTACAAGCGATGGATGGGCACCCATCCCCTGCGGCGCCGCGTGCGGGTGGGCGATCATGAGCTGCTGCTCGTCCACGGCTCGCCCCGTCAAATCAATGAGTTTCTCTTTGCCTCCGCCGCCTCGACGCCTTACCTCGAGGTATTGCTCAACGAAGAGCGCTGCGACGGCATGCTGTGTACCCACAGCGGTCTGCACTGGCATCGGCGTTTGCCGTCGGGGCGTCATGCCGTCAACGTCGGAGTCATCGGCCGTCCGGCCAACGACGGCGCCACCCACGTTTGGTATAGCCTGCTGACCGACGGCGGAGCCGCCGGGCTCAGCGTCGAGTTGGCGCCCTTGGTCTACGATCACCAATCCTTGGCCCAGGACATGCGCGACGAAGATCTGCCCCAGGAATTCGTCGAGACGATTCTCACCGGCTGGTGGACGACCTGTTTGGAGATCTTGCCCGCTAAAGAACGGGCCCGGTCGAAATTCTGACCTCGTTGGTGACGCTAGAGAGCTCACCGCGCCCCGTTCATCCAACATCGCCCACCGGGCGAAACATCCTGCACAGGACAACCGATGACCGTCAACCAGAGCCAACTTGCACCGCCCCACATCGCCATCCTCGGCAGTGGTCCCACGGGACTGGAAGCTGCCCTGGCCGCCCATCGAGGGGGTTTTGCGTTCACCCTCTACGAGGCGGCGCCCCACATTGCAGGGCATATCACCGCCTGGGGGCACGTCCAGCTGTTCACCCCGTGGTCGATGAACGTGTCTCCCAACATGCGGCAAGCCCTCGAAGCCGCCGGTCAGACGGTTCCCGATACCCAGGCATGCCCCACCGGGCAAGAGCTGGTGGACGGCCTGCTGGCGCCCCTGGGCCGCCTGCCGGAGATCGAGAAGCACCTGCGGCTGGGCCATCGGGTGATCGCCGTCGGTCGCCAAGGGCTGCTGAAGCATGAAGAGATCGGCAGCGCCGATCGCGGAGCACGCCCCTTCCGCCTGTTGCTGGAGGACGGCGACGGCCGGCAACAGGTGGCCTACGCCGACATGGTGCTCGACTGCACTGGCAATAGCGTCGCCAACGCCGTGGGGGACGGCGGCATTCCGGCCCCCGGTGAGCAGAGCGCCGCGCCTTGTATCGAGCACCGCATTCCCGACATGAGCCGCGAAGCCAGCCGATGGGCAGGGTGTACCGTGCTGCTCATCGGCTCGGGCCATTCGGCCCAGACGGCCCTTCGCGATCTCGTCGACCTGGCGACGGAGCATCCCGGCGGCAAGGTCATTTGGTTGCGGCGCAGCCAGGGACAAGACCTCGGGGTGGTGGAAGGCGATCCCCTGCCGGAGCGGGCCCGTCTGACCGCCCAGGCGCAGCAGTTTTTGGTCGAGCCACCACCTTGCCTGACCATCGAGGCCGGTGCGGTCGTCGATGCTTTGGCCGTCGACGGGCCAGGCGATGGGTTGAGCGTCACCCTGCGGGACCACCAAGGCCAAACGAAAATCCTTCAGGTGGATAGGCTGTTGGCCTTGACCGGCAAAGTGGGTGACCACCACCTCTACCGTCAGCTGCAAATCCACGAGTGCTACGCCACCAGTGGGCCGATGAAGCTGGCGGCGGCGCTTCTAGGAGCTTCGGGCGGCGGTGGCGATTGCCTGGCCCAGACCAGCCTGGGGCCTGATACGTTGAAGAATCCAGAGCCGGGTTTTTTCATTCTCGGCAGCAAAGCCTACGGGCGGCGCAATGACTTTTTGATGCGGGTCGGCTGGCAGCAAGTGGAAGAGGTCTTCCAACTCTTGCACAACAACCACTGACCCTTTGGTTCCGGTTTTTCCGGAAGGAGCCACCTAGCGTGCCGAAAAATCTCTACAGCGTCGATCGGTCCTTCGAGCACGGACGACCCTCTGCCGTCGGCGTGTTGGTGGTCAATTTGGGCACTCCGGAAGCGCCGACGGCCGAGGCCCTCAATCCCTATCTCAAACAGTTTCTGTGGGATCCGCGGGTCATCGAGCTGTCGCGGCCGGTGTGGTGGATGATTCTGAACTTCTTCGTCTTGACCACCCGGCCCAAGAAATCCGCCGAGCTCTATGCCAGAATTTGGACAGACGAAGGCTCGCCGCTGATGATCTATTCGCAGAGCATCGTGCGGCAAATGGAAGAGAAGCTTCAGGCGGAGTACGGAACCCCCATTCACGTCGCCCTGGGCATGACCTACGGCGAGCCGTCGGTGCCCAACGCCATGGCGGAGCTCAAGGCCAAGGGATGTGATCGTCTGCTGGTCTTCCCCCTTTACTCCCACTATTCCTCCAGCAGCACCGGCGCCTCGATGGATGCGGTGATGAAAGAGCTGATGACTTGGCGACACATCCCGGAGCTGCGTTCGGTGCATCAGTACCACGACGACCCCGCCTACATCCGTGCCTTGGCCGATGCGGTGCGGGCCCATTGGGCAGAGCATGGGCAGCCGGACAAGTTGGTGACCTCCTACCACGGTATCCCCAAGCGTTATTTTCTCAATGGAGATCCGTATCACTGCCAATGCCATAAGACGACCCGTCTGTTGGTCGAAGAGCTGGAGTTGCCGAGGGAGCGCTACGAAGTGACCTTCCAATCCCTCTTCGGCCGGGAGGAATGGTTACAGCCCTACACCGACGTCACCCTAGAAGCGATGGCCCGCTCCGGCATCGGGCGGGTGGACGTCATGTGTCCCGGCTTCGCCGTCGATTGCCTGGAAACCATCGACGAAATCGGTCGTGAGAACCGTCATGTCTTCATCGAGGCGGGGGGCAAGGAGTATCACTTCATTCCCTGCCTCAACGATCGGCCACAGCATGTTGAGCTGTTGACCGACTTGATGCGTCGCAACCTACACGGCTGGGCTGTCGAGAAAGACGACTGGGACGCCGAAGCCCAGAGGGCCAGCGACCAGCAGAGCCGCCAACTGGCGGACGCCATGGCCCAACGGGGCGTCCAGGCGGACGCCGGCTACGGCGAGGCTTGAGAGCGGGCCAGCCAGCCGGGTAGGTCGCTTGCTACCTTGAGACAGATCAGCGGCTCGAAGGCGCGCAGGGTCTTCCTCGGGTGGGCACCGCAGAGCACCGCCACCGCACGGACATGAGCGTTGCGCGCCATCTCCAGATCAAACGATGTGTCGCCGATCATCAAGGTTTCATCGGCTCGGCACCCCATCTCTCCCATGATCTCCAGCAGCATATGGGGCGCCGGCTTTGAGGGCGACTCGTTGACCGTGCGGGACGCCTGGAAGAATCTGCCCAAATCACATTGCTCGAAATCCCGATCGAGCCCGGCGCGGCCCTTGCCCGTAGCGACGGCCATCAAGAAATCCCTCCGCTGCAATGTTTCCAGGGCTTCGGTAATGCCAGCGAAGGGAATCGGTTTGGCGTGGTAGGTCTTCAGCCAGTGATGGCGGTAGCGTTCGATGACCCGATTCTGGAGCGTCCCATCGGCCTCGGGGAGAAGCTCCCGTAGGACGGCGTCGAGCCCGAGACCGATGGTCGAGCGCAAGCGTTCGTCCGACGGCGTCTCGAGCTTCAAGTCCTGCATGCTGGTGCGCATGCAGGCGACGATGCTGGCGGCGGAGTCCATGACGGTGCCATCCCAGTCGAAAACCAGGAGACGGATCTTCTCTAATGCGTTGTGCAAGGTGAGCCTTTGCTGGATGAGCAGGTGGTCATTCCGGGTTCGAGGATACCGATTCACCCCATCGAGTGGGGCGGGCTGGAATCCCAATCATAGTAGAATCCAAAGACAGCCAGAGCCTACCAGGCCCTAGTCCTTTTCAATGAAGCGCATGCTGTGCTGGAGAAAGACATGATCCCAGTCAAAGCCGATATCGCGTCTCGCTCTCATTTACCTTCGCGTCAGGCCTACGATGAGATGTACCGTCGTTCCATTTCCGATCCGGAGGCTTTTTGGCTCGAGCAAGCGCAACGCCTGGATTGGGTGAAGTCTCCTGAGCAGGCCGGCCGGTGGGATTTCGAGACGGCGGATATTTCTTGGTTTGCCGGCGGCAGCCTCAATGCCTGTACCAATTGTGTCGATCGCCACGTGGATCGCCTGGGCGATAAAACGGCAATCATCTGGGCGGCCGACGAGGTCGGCACGTACGAGCACATCACCTACAAACAGCTTCAGCGCCATGTCTCTCGGGTGGCCAACGTATTGCGGGCCCATGGTGTGCAAAAAGGGGATCGGGTCTGTATCTACCTTCCGATGATTCCCGAGTTGGCCTACACCATGTTGGCCTGTGCTCGCATCGGCGCCGTCCACTCCATCGTCTTTGCCGGATTCTCAGCCGCCAGTCTGCGCGACCGCATTGTCGATGCCGGTTGCAAAATTCTGATCACCGCCAACGAAGGGTTACGCGGCGGACGCACCATCCCCCTCAAAGCCACGTCCGACGAAGCCGTCGACGGGCTCGCCTTGGTCGAGACCCTGCTCGTCGTGCGGCGTACGGAGACCGATGTGCCGATGGTCGACGGCAGGGATTTTTGGTTGCACGAAGAAGCAAAAAAGCAGCGCGCTGTGTGCCCCGCGGAAGCCATGGACGCGGAAGACCCGCTGTACATTCTCTACACCTCAGGCTCGACCGGTCAGCCCAAAGGGGTTCTACACACCACCGGCGGTTACCTGACCTATGTTGCCTTGACCCATGAAATGGTCTTCGACCTGCAAGAGGACGACATCTATTGCTGTGCCGCCGACATCGGCTGGGTGACCGGCCACAGTTACATCATCTACGGACCCTTGGCCAATGGAGCGACGACGGTGATGTTCGAGTCGACGCCCCTCTACCCCGATGCCGGCCGCTACTGGCAGATGGTCGACGACCTCGGTGTGACCATTTTCTACACCGCTCCGACCGCCCTACGAGCGGTGGCACGGGAGGGCGACCAATGGGTGCAGCGCCACCGACGCAGCTCATTGCGCATCCTGGGCTCGGTGGGTGAGCCGATCAACCCCGAGGTTTGGATGTGGTACCACGACGTGGTGGGAGAGCAGCGCTGTGCCGTCGTAGACACCTGGTGGCAAACCGAAACCGGTGGCATTTTGATCTCGCCGTTGCCCGGCGCCATCCCCTGCAAGCCCGGCTCCGCCACCATTCCGTTTTTTGGTGTCGAGCCCGTGTTGATCGATACCGAGAGCAAGATTCTGCAGGGCGATGGCGTATCGGGCAATCTATTCATCCGCAGCTCTTGGCCAGGTCAGGCGCGCACCATCTACGGCGACCATCAGCGTTTCGTCGATACTTACTTCTCGACCTATCCCGGGTACTACTTCACCGGTGACGGCTGCCGCAGGGACGAAGACGGTTACTACTGGATCACCGGTCGTGTCGACGACGTGCTCAACGTTTCGGGGCATCGCATGGGGACGGCGGAGGTGGAGAGCGCCTTGGTGGCCCACAAGGCGGTGGCGGAAGCGGCGGTTGTCGGCTTCCCGCACGACATCAAGGGCACGGGCATTTTTGCCTACGTCATCGTCACGCCCGAGCATGGAGGTTTGGGCGACGACGAGTTGGTGGCCGAGCTTCGCAGCCAAGTGCGGACCGTCATCGGTCCCATCGCCACTCCAGATCGTATTCAGATCACTTCTGTCTTGCCCAAGACGCGCTCCGGCAAGATCATGCGCAGAATTCTCCGCCAGATCGCCGCCGCCCAGTACGAAGACCTGGGCGACGTCACCACCCTGGCCGACCCGAGCGTCGTCGAGACCTTGGTCGAAGCTCACCGCGACGGGTCTTGAGATGCTGGCCGTGGTTGGGCTCGGCATTCACCCTCGGACAATGGGGAGTTGACAATAGGGGGGTGCCCTACCTAGAATCTCCCCCCCGGCCGATGGGCCGACTGTTCCTCGGTAGCTCAATGGTAGAGCAATCGGCTGTTAACCGATGGGTTGGGGGTTCAAGTCCCTCCCGAGGAGCCATTCCCTAGACGTCATCTCCCCCCGGACCGCCGGGGGGTAGTTATTTGGAGCGACTTTCTTCTGATGCGGCGAACTGGCGATTCGAGTTGGATTCGCTCCTGGCGAGCACTCTATTTGGCCGTCGCCTTCTTCGGCCTGCTTTCGTCCGTCGCTGGTGCACAGTCCCCCCCGCCCCGTTTTCCCGACATTATCTTGGTGACCGTTGACACCCTGCGGGTCGATCGCCTCTCAGGCTACGGCTACCATCGACAGACTTCCCCCAATATCGATGCCTTGATCCGCGACGGTGTGAAGTTCACCGAGGCGCGGGTCCCCGAGCCGTTGACGGCCCCTTCCATGGTCTCGATGGTCACCTCGCTGTATCCCCATGAGCATGGGACGTCGCGCAATGGCTTGCGCATGCGTCCGGACTTGATGTCGTTGCCTAAGATCCTGCAGCGACGGCGTTATGCGACCGCTGCATTTGTCGCCAACTGGACGCTGAGGGATCAGATCTCGGGCTTGGCGGAGCACTTCAACGACTACAACGAAGTCTTCACCCGCAAGCGGTGGTACGTCTTCGCCAGCGAAGCGACGGCCCAGGATGTCAGCGAAGAGGCCTTGGAGTGGATCGGCGAGCATTTGGAGCAGGAAAAGCGGGCGCCGTTTTTCGTTTGGGTGCACTACGTGGAACCGCATGCGCCGTACCGTTTCCACAAATCGTTCGCCAAGCGCCTGGGCATCCGGCTCAGCGAGGATGTCTCGGCTTCAGACCGTTACGATACCGAGATAGCCTTTGTCGACGATGCCATCGGGGATTTCTTGCAGGGTGTCGCCAAGGCGACCGGGCGTCGAGATACGTTGACTCTCTTTGCCTCGGATCACGGTGAGAGCCTCGGCGAGCATGACTATTGGGGTCATGGCAGGCACCTCTACGAGCCGACCCTTCACGTGCCGATGAGCATCACCTGGCGTAACCGTTTGAGGGCAACGGAGGTCGATGCCCCGGCCTCTCTGATGGATTTGGCGCCCACCGTTTTCGGATTGCTCGATTTGCCGGTGGCGCCCGCTTTTCGAGGTTTCGACTGGGCCCCGGTGTTGCGGGGCGAGCAGCCGGCGGATATGCAGCGGGTGACGCTGCACCAAGCCCACAAAGGGGCTGTCCAGCGAGCGGGCAACGCCGCGGCGCGCCGGCAGGGCTTGCTGGAAGTGGGGCGTCTCGAAGCGGGCAAGAAAGAGATTTTTCGCGTCAAGAACGACCACCGGTGGTTCTTCGATCTGGCGGAGGACCGACGGGAGATGTCCAGTCAGGTTCCCTTGAAATCAGAGCCGTCGAGTGAGCTGGAGGCTTGGTTGGTCGAGGTGCGGGCCGGCCTCGAAGCCTCCGATGAGTTGCCGCCACCGACCCTCGATGAAGAGAACATGGAAAAGCTCAAGGCCCTCGGATATATCGACTGATCTGCCGGGGACTCGAGTCAAGGCCCCCTCGGTTGGAGCCCAAGACGCCTATAACGCAACAAGCCCCGATGTTTCCATCGAGGCTTGCTTTCGAGTGCCGATGTGAGCTGGTTCAAGCAGCTCGCTGGCGTCGAGTCCTCTGCAGTGATTGGCGTGCTTTCTCGAGCACGACCCGGGTCACACTGCGCTCTTCTGCTGCTTGCTGGAAGTGGCGCAGGGAAACCAGCGCCTCTCTATCTTGTTGCAAGCTCCCGAATAGGGGAACGATGGAAGAGCTGAGACCCTCGAGGTCTGCAAATCGACCTTGGCGGGAATAGAGCTCCGCCAGATCGAGCAGTACCAGGGCCGCATCGACCGACCTGCCTTCGAAGGCGCTATAGGACTCGAAGAATGCGGTTTCCGCATCGGTGAATCGTCCTAGCTCTCGCAGCACGACCCCCTCGATCCAACGCAGTCGAATACGATGGTCATTGTCGCCATAGGCGAGTGCGAGTTGCTTCACTTGGGGTAACAACTCGGCGGCTTCGGTATAGTTTTTGGCTTCCGTGTGTACCGTCAATAGAAAATTGAGCACCGCAAGATGGCCCTCTCCATTCCTCTCATTCGATAGTTTTGCAGCCTCTTCGAGATAAGGGATAGCCGCTGACGGAGTGCTTTCGACATGGAGCAAGGAGGCTTGAGCCACCAGGAGGCGGATCATTCGCTCTGCCTCGGCACTGTTCTGATAGTGGTCTCGAGCTTGACTCAGAAGCCGATGCGCTTCGCTAAAGCGGTTCTGCTCCCGCCTCAAGGCGGCGCGGATGATGAGGAGATCTCCTTCTTCCACGTCGTTCCGAGGTCCCTGGCCCATGAGCCCTTCGGCTTGCAGCAAGCGACGCTCAGCGTCGGCGAGCTCTCCAGCCGCGATCTCGGCATGGGCCAGATAGGCGTTGCCGAGGCCCCTCAGCTGGGTAAGGACGGTGTTGTCGTTGATCGTGCGGGCCAAGGTGTCGACGCTGGAAAGCGCCAGCTTGGCCAAGTGGATACCGTACTCGGGATCACGCTCACCGACAGCGTAGGAGCGATCACAGAGGAGATGGAATAGGGTCGATGTTGACAGGCGGAGGTCGCCGACGAGTCGCAGGTGCTGGTTGCGGTCGGTCCGCAGCAGCTCCTTCAGGATCTCCTCCGCTTGGAGGCGATCAATCTCTGTGCCCTTGAGGCGAAACTCAAGCGCAGACTCGTCGACGTTGGATCGCCCCACGTCGTCGTCTTCGGCAAGGACCATGTCTCCGGCATCGCCACCGGACGACTGTCCGAGCAGGCTTCTACAGCCGGGATAGAGTTTGAGCAGTCGCGAGATCAAGGCCTTGGCTTCGACATGGGACAGCTCTCCGGCAAGGGCCTTACGCAGCGCCTCGGGACCGAAGAAGAAGTGCTCGTCGAGCTTGTCGTTCAACTTGTGGGGAACCGTTCCGTTGGTGGCGTGACCTCCCTTTTGGTTGAGACGGGCTTTTTTGCGGAACTGGGTCGGACGTTGACCCGACCAGCGGGAAAAAGCGCGACTAAAAACCTGGATGCTGGAGTATCCGAGCAATTCGGAAATCTGCCAGATCTTCAGATTGGTGTCGGCCAACAATCGACACGCCGTTTCCAGGCGCCGATCTTCGATGTAGCCGTGCGGCGGACGGCCGACGGCCGAGTGAAACTGAATGGGTACGGAGTTATCCCGTACGCCACAGCTCCTCTTCAGCTGATTGACGTCGAGGGTCGCATCGAAGAGGTTGTCCTCGATGTAAGCCAGCAGCGGTTTGAGGCGCTGTGGAGCTCGGGCACGGTCGAGCCGGATACGCTCCAAAGACTCGATCGCTGCCGACGCCAAAAGTTGTTGTGAATGATCGGTCAGCATGAAATGCGTACCTCTCTTTCTGCGTCTGCCGGGTTCTTTTCCGTGACCGGGAGCCCTGGAAAGAATAGAGGTATCCGTTGCGGAGACAGATTAATCCACAAGGCGAAATGCTCTGGCAAGGCGTGGTCCCGATCCTCTTCTGTGGAAAAGGATACCCCGCGGCCTTTGAAAGCCGAGGTAGATCGCAAAAGTGCAACGAAACGTGGAGCAGTGCACACAAGTTGCGGACTAATGGCGAAAGTAGCGCACCGCCTCGTTTAGCTGCACCGTATTGCCCTGGGGAGGGCTGCTCTGGCTACCATCTCGTTCGATGATTTCTTGGGGAGGCAGGGGTAAGTCTACGCGCTGCGAGCCTCGGCGACTCCAGCCGACGGAGATCTTTTGCCCTGCAGCATCGGAAAAGCTGTAGACGTAGGTGCCTGGCGGCGACGCGATGGGACCTTCGAAGCGGCTACCGAAAAGCGTTTTGGCCAACGTCGCCAAGGCCTGAAAGCTGGCCCGTCGTCGCAGCCCACCCCGTTGCTGTGCGTCCTGGGGAGCGATCAGGCCATAACCTCGGGCGATCATCTGCCACCAATAGACTCTTTCGACCGTTCCGCTGGCCAGTGTCAAGAGATAAAAGCGGGCCAGATAGTTGGCCTGGGACTCCTCATCCACCGAGACGGTTTTTCCGGCCGGTGAGTGGGGCCCTTCCCAGAGGGGCCAGTTGACTTCCGTAATCCAAGAGCGGGGTGCACAGTTGCGGGCCGTGTCGGCGATGGCCTTGACCAACATCGCCTTGCCAATGCTGTCGAATCCCAGCTGTTTGTTTTCTGGAGCCCCTCGGCGGTCGACGTAGAGCAAGCTGGCGACAACGTCGAAAAAGACCCCAGGATGACGGCGATTCAAGACACCGGCGGTGGCGTGGGGCTCGAAGTCGATGACCGACGGGCCCAGGATCTCAATACCGGGATAGCGTCGCAACACATCACAGGCCGCAGCGGCGAGTTGCAAGTATTCACCGTAGTGCCAAATACCCCACTTGCTGCGGTTGATGGCTTGCCCAACCTGAAAATGCCGACCATAGGGGGTGAACATGGCGGCCAGTTTCTCGATGGAAGCGCGCCAGCGTTTCGGATCGCGGACCAGCTCTCGGTTCTGCGGCAAGACAAAGGCGAGGTCGTAGCCTCGACGATGCAGCTCTGCCGCCAGCTCCTCCTCATGTCGATGGTCTTCCTGCCATGGGTGCAGGCGCAGCAAGAGGTGCTTCACCCCCAGATCCTCAATGGCCATGAGCAGCGCCTCGGGATCCTCTTCGTGGGGGCGGATACAAACCCCCACCCCCGCCCAATCCACCGGCTCTTGGTAGAGATTCCTCTCGAGTTGCCGGTAGCGATGCCAGACACGGGGCACGGCGGCTAAGGTGGTGACATTTTGTTTCACATGGCTCGGCAAGTCCCAGAGGCGAACCAAGGTTTTCTCGAAGCGGCCGGCATGTTGGTGCGGCTGATCGGAAAGGTGATCCCAGACGATCTTGTCCCTCGAGGTCGCGTCCTTGGGGGCCTGCGGGATATGCACATGGGCCCGGCGCGGTCGAAAAGGGGCCAAGAGACCCCGCAGGGCGGCCCTAACCTTCTTCTTGCTCTCGATCTTGAACAAGAAGCCTCGGTGGTAGAAACGATACAGGCTTTTCTTGGAGCTCCCGAGATCGGGCCCCCAATAGGCGGCGAGGAAACGCTCCTGGTCTTGGGGGCGAAAGATCGCCAAACGACACAGATCCCTGGTGCGCTGCGAGGTGCTCAGCTGCTCGAGGGTGCGACCTCGATTGAGGTCGATGATCGTCAGGTCTTCGGCGGACAGGTGCTTGTCGTCGGATCGTCGAGCCGCCGAGTTGGGCTCCGGCAACAGGACATTGCCGATGGAGAGGTCGCGGTGGAAGAAGCCGACATCGTGCATCCGCCGGATGGCCTGGCCCAAGGCTTCGAGAAAGCGCGCATAGTCGAGCTCGGGAAACGTGGTGTCGAGGGTGCCCTGCTGCACGGCTCTGAAAATATAGCGGGCCTCGATGAGCCCTGGCAGGTAGGTGGAGACAAAAAACGAAGGGCCCGCCGCATCCTCACTCTCGATCAGCATGACGGGAGCTGCCGTTCGAATCCCTGAGGCGGCCAAAGTGCAGGCCATTCGCCAGCTGGCTTCGGCTTTGGAGCCACGGTGACGCCGACGCAGCCTTGCCTTCCAACCCTGGTTGCGAAATTGCTTGACGACCACGGCAAGGCGCCCCGAGGGTGTCTGCAAGTGGGTGCGATAGAGGTAGTTGCGCCCCCAGTGGATGGTTTCGTCCGCCGTTGCGGGGTCCACGAGGCCCTCGATCTCGCCGCGCAGATCGACGGGGCGCAGCTCACCGACGACCTCGCCGTAGAACCCGGCGATGCGGAACGACTCGGTCGCCAAGGGATCCGTCGCTTGGCGGCTGTCGCCGGCGGCTGCATTGGAAATCGAAGGGGCACGCATGGGAAGGCTCGGCGATCAAACTTCGAGGATGTCGAAGCTTTCGTGATGCAAATTGGAGTCGCTCTGTAGCAAGAGCTCAGAGCGCAGAACCCGCTCGATCTCTATAAAAACGGATTGTTGATGCGTCTGAAGTGCTTGCGCCACATCCGGATGAACCCGTAGGAGAATCTCGCGGTCCCGGTAACGGTCCCGTTGACGTAGTAACTGGCGTCTTAGCTCGAGGCAAATGGTTGCCAGGGATTTGATACGACGGCTACCACGACAATAGGGACAAGGCTGGGTCAGCACCCGTTCTAGGCTCGGACGGCTCCGCTTGCGGGTGATCTCCACCAAGCCGAATTCCGAAATGTTGAGAATCTTATGTTTGGCCCGGTCCTTCGACATTTCGATCTCGAGGGCGGCTGAGACTTGGTCGCGGTGCTCCTGCTCGGCCATGTCGATGAGGTCGATGACGATGATGCCGCCGAGATTGCGCAAGCGGATCTGGCGGACGATTTCCTGCACCGCCTCAAGGTTGGTGGTCAACACCGTATCCTCGAGATTGTGACGGCCAACGTAGCGACCGGTATTGACGTCGATGGCGACCAGGGCCTCGGTGGGATGGATGACGATGTGGCCGCCGGACTTGAGCCAAGCCTTGGTCTTGAGGGCAGCCTCGATCTCGACATCGATGTCGAATCGGTCGAAGAGGGCGGCGTCCTGCTGAAAAAGCTTGACGCGGCTGAGCAGCGAGGGTTGGACTTGGTCGATGAAGCTGACGATTTTTTCGTAGGTGTCCTCGCCGTCGACCCAGATGACGCTGTAGCTCGACGACAGATAATCCCGCAGCACGCGCAGTCCGAGGTCGAGATCACGGTGCAAGAGGGTCGGTGCGGAGACCACATCGCCCCGTTGCTTCAAGCGCCGCCAGAGGCGCAGCAGGTACTCCAAGTCGCTGCTCAGGTCCTCTTTTTCCCCGGACTCGCCGGCGGTGCGCACGATGAGGCCGGCGTGGGTCGGCTTGAGCTCTTCCAACAGGGTGCGCAAGCGCCCGCGCTCTTCCTCGTCGTCGATACGCTTTGAGACCCCCAGGTGGTCGACGCCTGGCAGCAAAACCAGTGAGCGACCGGGCAAGGTGATCTGCGTGCTGACCCGAGCGCCCTTGTTGGGCATCGCATCCTTGAGCACTTGGACGACGATTTCTTGTCCGGTTTTTAGCAACTGATCGATGGACGGGCGCTCTTGCTCCAGGTCGCTTTCGAGGGCCTCGTCACTCTCCAGGTCGTCGTCACTCTCCAGGGAGGTGTCTTCGGCGTCCTCCATGGGCTCGAAGTTGGACATCGGGTCGCTGACTTCGCTGATGTAGAGGAAGGCGTCCCGTTCGAGGCCGATATCGACGAAGGCGGCCTGCATACCGGGCAAGACGCGGCTGACCCTGCCTTTGTAGATATTGCCCACCACCCCAAGCTGTTGGTGCCGTTCGATGAACAGCTCCGCCAACCGATCCTCTTCGAGGATGGCGACACGGGTCTGGTGGGCATCGCTCTCGATCAACATCTTCATGTTCATGACAAACCCTGGGGTCGACTCAGCGGTTGACGTAGCGACGGTAGTCGACGTTGAGAATCAAACCGGTGGAAATAAAGCTGATCGTGGTGAAGGAGCCACCATAGGAGATGAAGGGTAGCGGAATTCCAGTAATTGGCAAGAGCCCTACCACCATGGCCGTATTGTAGATGGCATGAAAGGCGGTAAAGGCGACCAAGGCGACGACCAGGAGAATACCGGTTCGGTCGCGACTGCGCATGGCAATGCTCGCGGCGCCCGTCACGTAGGCTGCATAGAGACCGAGGACCACCAAGGCGCCGACGAAGCCCCACTCTTCGGCCAGCACCGCCATGACGAAATCGGTATGCCGCTGAGGAAGGAAACGCAGCTGGCTCTGGGTGCCTTGGCCGTAACCACGGCCGAGCATTTGCCCTGAGCCGACGGCAATTTTGCTCTGACGAACCTGATAGCCCGCCCCCAGGGGATCCTTATCCGGTGCCAGAAAACTGACGATACGGGTCTTTTGGTAGTCCTTCATCGCGAAGCTCCACATTCCCGCGGCGAAAAGCAAACCGAGAATCGCGGCGACCACCAACTGCCGGCTTTGCACTCCGGCCACCAAGAGCAGGGCGGCGAGCATCGGCAGGAACATGGCGGCGCTGCCGAGGTCCCGCTCCAAGGCGATGAGAATCATCGGGACGGCCACCAAGGCGATGGCCGTGGTGATTTCCCGCAGCGTCAAGTGGCGGCGATAGATGCCGGCCAGATACCGCACCAGAATCAATGCCGTCGCCGGTTTAGCAAGCTCCGAGGGTTGTCCCCCAAAGGGGCCGAAGGACAGCCAGCTACGAGCCCCTCCCGCTTCATGTCCGATGAACAGCACCAAGACCAGCAGGAACAGGCTACCGAGGTAGAAGACGGGTGCCATGTCGACGAGGGCGTGATAATCGAAGCTGAAGACGACGGCCAGAACGGCGCTACCTAGGAGCACAAAGACGATCTGCCGCGGCAAATAGCTGGTGGCGAGCTCAGCGCTGGCGCTGTGCACGGTGGCCAGGCCGATGCACGACAAGAGCCAGGCCGCCGCCAAAGGTGCCCAGTTGACGTTGCTCAGCCGCCGCAGCAGCGACGGGTCGTCAGGACGCGGCGCGATGCGCGAGATCGGTGTCGAAAAACTTCTCATACATAGCCTTGGCTAGTGGGGCGGCGGCGCTCGAGCCACCGCCGCCGTGCTCGACGAAGACCACCACCACCAGGCGGGGGTCCTCGGCGGGTGCATAGGATGCGAACCATGCGTGATCGCGATGCTCCGGAGCCAGCTGGTCATTGCCCGTGCGCACCGCCTGGGCGACCACTTGCGCCGTACCGGTCTTGCCGGCCACATCGAGACCCTCGATGCGGACCGCCCGGCCGGTGCCCTCCGGATGGTTAACGGTACTCCACAATGCTTCGCGAACCAACTTCAGGTGCTCGGCCTGAAGGGGTAAGCGCTGAGGAGGGGTAGGCCCTGCCTCGAGTCGGTGCTCGCCGAGGGTCAGGTGGGGGGAGACGAGGTACCCCTGATTCGCCGTCGCCGCCATCATGACCGCGATCTGAAGGGGGGTCACCAAGATGGGGCCTTGGCCCGTAGCCACCGAGATGGTCTCGCCCGCATACCAGGGAGTTCCCCGTGCTTTCAGGCTCCATTGGCTGCCGGGCACCAAACCCGCTTTCTCGCCGTCCAGGTCGACACCAGTTTTCTGGCCCAAGCCGAACATGCGTGCGTAGTGGGCGATCTGGTCGATATCGAGCTCTTGACCGAGGGCGTGGTAAAAGACGTTGCACGAGTAGCGCAGGGAGGTCTCTAGGTTGACCCAGCCGTGGCCGCCGGCCCGCCAACAGCGATAACGATTCTTGTAAATGGTCGAGTAGCCGGGGCAGAAGACCCGCGGCTCTTGAGCTGTGATCTTGCCGGTGTCGAGGCCCGCTAAGGCCATGACGATCTTGAAGATCGAACCCGGCGGATAGGTGTTCTGGATACTCCGATTCTGCAGCGGATGGTTCGGGTCGGAGACCAACTGTTGCCACTCTTCGTGTCGTAGGCGACGGGCGAAGAGGTTGGAATCGAAAGCCGGTGATGACGCCATGGCCAGGATGTCGCCGTTGCGAGGGTCGAGGGCGACGATGGAGCCGACGCGACCCTCGAGCTGCTGAGCGGCCGTTTGTTGGAGCTCGAGGTCAATGGTCAAGGTCAAGTCGTTGCCCGGCCTCGCTTGGACTTGCTCCAGCTCTTCGACCACCTGGCCGCGGCTCTCCACGACGACGATCTGCTCGCCCCGCTGGCCGCGCAGGGTGCTTTCATAAAGGGCTTCGATGCCCTTCTTGCCCACTTGATCGCCGCGTCGGTAGGTACCGCCCCAGGCGTCGAGCTCCTGCTCACTGATCTCACCGAGGTAGCCCAGCAGATGGGCCGTCTGCCCGGCATGGCGGTAGAGGCGTAGGTGCTCGACGGAAATCTCCAGCTCCGGGTACTCGAGATTCAGGGCCGAGATGCGAGCCACCTGCGTCAAGCTGAGCTGACTGCCCAGCCGAATGGGCTGGAACTTGGGGGTGCGGCGGTGGGACGCCAAGAGCTCTTCGAGCTCTTCGATGGGCGTCGAGAGCACCCGGGCCGCAAACCTCAGCCCCTCATCCCCGGCGCTACGGCTGCGGTCGATGAAGAGGGAATAGCTCGGCACGTTCTCCACCAGGGGGCGCTGAAAACGATCGAGGATCAGGCCTCGGGATGCCTGGGTGCTCAGCTTGCGGAGGCGATTGTTATCCGCCATGGTGCGGTAGTTGGCACCTTCGGCGATCTGCACGTACCAATAGGCGATGCCGATGCACAGCAGGATAACTTGAGTGACACCATTGATCCGCCCAATGCGTGCCACCAATGCGTTGCGATGTTGTTGAATGCGCAAGGCTAGCCTTTCCGGTGGGGCTCTTTTGTTGTAGCGGCTGCGATGCCGTCAAGACTCGATGCGCAGGCGACGGCCGCGCCGCTCTCGCCATTTTTTCTCGAAGCGCTCAAACCGTCGAATGGTGACAAAGAGAACCGCCCCCAGTATCCCGGAGGTCAGCATGCGAAGCAACATGAAACCGGGGCTCGGACCTTCTGAGCCCAAGAGCAGCAGCGAGAAGAGAACGGCCAAGGTCGTCATCTGGACCGCCGTGGCGGCACTCATCAGCAGGCCGACGGTGACTGGCTGGTGCAATACGATGCGCTGCTGGACCTGCGCCGCTCCCCAGGCGGTCAACGTATTGGCGAAGCCATAGAGTCCGAAGAGACCGCCGCTCAAACTATCGGCCGCCAGCCCGGTGACCGTGCCCGCTAAGCAGCTCCACGCCGGGGAGCGACCCAGGCTACTGAAGATGGCCAAGATGAGGAACATGTCGACGGTCGAAGAGAACCACGGCATCAGGCGACTGGCCAGGGTGTGGAGCCCGACCACCAGAAGCAAGGCGGCGAGGAATCGCAGGCTCCGCTTCATGGCGTCGGGTCGGGCTCTGGGTCCGTCTCGAGAGCTTCTTCGGACACCGCTCCGGGCATCGCTTGGCGCACGTCCGCCGGCAGCGTCTCTTCCGTCAAGACGAAGACTTGATCCAGTAAGCTGAGATCGATCGCAGGTTCGAGCCGGATGCGGTGAAAGAGGTCGTTGCCCGGTCCCACCTCGACCACCGTACCGACGGGGATGCCCCGGGGGAAGATACCGTCGATACCGGCGCTCACCACTTCGTCCCCCACTCGGACATCGGCCAACAGGGGGATGTTGTCGAGCAGCAGGCCGTCGCCTTCGCCGTGCACGATGCCGCGGCGTCGAGTCCGCAGGATCATGGCGCTGGCCGAGGCCGACCGGTCCGTCAGCAGCAAGACCTTGGCATACTGAGGCGTGGCGACGACGATGCGGCCCACCAAACCGCGGTCGGTGACCACCGGCTGATTCACCTTGGCTTCGCCATCGCCGATGAAGAGGACCAACGTTCTCAACCACGAATCCGTGTCGAGGTAGACGACATCGGCGACAAAGAACTGCTCGCTGCCGAAACGTTGGTAGGTCGTTTCAGAGAGAATTGCCAAACGCTTGAGATCTTCCTCCACCCCCTGCAGGCGAATGACCTTTTGCCGCAGCTCCGCCAGCTCGAGGCGGAGCTGTTGGTTCTGGATCTTGAGGGAGCCGGCGAGGCGCAGGGAACCGAAAAATCCGTAGACGCCATCAATGCTGGCGTTGGCCAAGTGAACAACGGGGCCGAGGGTCCCGAGGACGAGCTGCTCGAGACGGCTTCCCTCGGAGCGCTCGTGGGTCGACAGAAGGACCAAGTGCCCCAGAAGAAGGAAGGCCAACAAAAAGTGATCGACGCGCTGCCGCACGGTCAGCGCAGAGAGACTTTACGCAGCAGGTCGATATCTTCCAGCAGCCGCCCGGTTCCCAGGACCACCGAGCACAAGGGGTCGTCCGCTTGGACCACCGGCAACCCAGTTTCTTCCCGCAGGCGTTGATCCAGGTTGCGGATCAAGGCGCCGCCGCCGGAGAGGACGATGCCCTTGTCCATGATGTCCGCCGAGAGCTCCGGCGGTGTCCTTTCCAAGGCCTGGCGCACCGCCTCGACGATTTGTGAGATGGGTTCCGCCAGCGCTTCCCGCACCTCGGAGTCGGTGACGCTGATGGTCTTTGGCACGCCCTCCACCAGATCACGCCCCTTGATGTCCATGCGCAGCTCTTCTTCCAGGGGGTAGGCCGAGCCGATCTCGAGCTTGATGCGCTCCGCCGTGCGTTCGCCGATGAGCAGATTGTGACGCCGCTTGAGGTAGTTGATGATCGCTTCGTCGAGCTCGTTGCCGGCGATCTTCAGGGAGCGGCTGAAGACCGCCCCGGCGAGGGAAATCACCGCCACGTCGCTGGTGCCACCGCCGATGTCGACGATCATGTTGCCGGAGGGCTCGGTGATCGGCAGGCCGGCCCCGATGGCGGCCATCATGGCTTGCTCGACGAGATAGACCTCTGAGGCCCCGGCCTGCTCGGCCGAATCTCGTACGGCCCTCTTCTCGACCGGAGTGATTTCCGAGGGAACTCCAATGACGATGCGCGGGCGGACCCATTGGCGCCCGCCGTGGGCCTTCTTGATGAAATATTTGAGCATCTGCTCGGTGATATCGAAGTCGGCGATGACGCCGTCTTTCATCGGTCTGACGGACTCGATGTTGCCAGGAGTACGGCCCAACATCTCCTTGGCCTCGTTGCCGACGGCTTCGATCTTGTTGGTCAGCTTGTTGACCACCACGACGGAAGGCTCGCGGACGACGATGCCTCCGTTGCGCGTGAAAACCAGGGTATTGGCCGTGCCGAGGTCGATGGCAAGGTCGTCTGAAAAGAAACGCAGAATTGCGGGGAAGGCCATAGTGCTCCCTTGTAGTTCGCCGCTCTAGGCTCTGAAATCGCCGCCCGATCGAGGGCTGCGAGTGTTGTCGTTCGTCTTTCGAAGCAGAGGAGGTTCAGTTGGGCGCTGCATTAAAAGGCGTCGATGAAGACGCGTCGTTTGAGGTCGGTTGTGTTTTTCCAGTTGTCCGTCGCCACCACTTCAATGAATGCAAATCCCACCTGGTCCATTTCGATGGTCTTGTTGAAGCCACCATCGAGTTGCACGGTCACCGGCTGACTATTGATGCTGACCTCGGCCCTTGGATCGGTGCGCCCCGAGACCAGGACGACTCTGCCGAAGGTTTGAATCTCTTCGATCTCGAGCTCGGGGGGCACCCCTTCGTCGACCTTGCCGGAGGCCTTGAGCGAAGCGACGCGAAATTGCTGCGGCTTGCTCCACGGCCCACGAAGACCCTGCCGCGAGATGGCCGAAACCTGCCAGAAGAAAATGCCCTGACCTTTGATCGCCAGACGGGCGGAAGTGCTGCGAAGCTGGTCCGTCTCGATCAGGTTGGTGGCGAAAAGGGGCGATCGCGACACCATCAGCGAGTAGCGGTCCGAAGCGGCAACACCTTTCCAGCGCAGGGTGACTTCGCGACTTCGCTCGTAGTCGATGTGTTGGTCGTCGACGGGGCTGCTCAGCTCCGGACGACCCGGCAGGTTGACCTTTGGCCCGAGCCGCTCTCCCTTTTGGGTGACCTGTTGCAAGGCGCTGAGCTCCTGCTTCTGGCCGCTATCGGATTCCACCTCGACGGCGCCGGCATAGGCGGCGAAACGTCCTGCTCCGGCTTCTCGATCAAAGGACACCAAGGCCTCAGAGCCGCGGCCGACGCTGGCATTGGATTTTGGGGTCTTGACGCGGCCGCCGCTCTCCGCCGTGCTGAGCTCGACCCAACCGAAGACCAGGTCCGTCACGTGCTCGCTGGTACCGGCGGCATTTTCCTCCCGGTCCAGGTGGACCATGGTATTGCGTCGCAGGATGTATTCCGAGCCGTCGACGAAACGCAGCTCAGCGGTGCCGTCGGTGGTCTTGACCCAATCCCCCGGGTTGAGGGTGTCGTGGATGCGAGCCCGCCGCCAGGTGCCGCGCTCGCCGCGGCGGTATTCGACGCTGCCTTGCACACTGGCGAAACGAATCTTGCCTTCGATTTCGCCCTCTTCGATGCGCAGCACCCGTTTCAGGGTGTTGTGGCTCGTCTTGGCGCGATCCAGGGCTTGGCGGAAGCGTTCCGCTGCCAGCTCGGCGCGGGCGCTTTCCAAATCCTCCCAAGCGGAGAAGTTCTCTCGCCGTAGGCGGGGGTAGTCGTCGCGGGCCTCTAACTGTCGTGCCAGCTGTGCCGCATCGTCGATGGCCATCTTGGCGCGGTCCTCGAGGGTGTCCATCTCCCAGCGCTGATAGGTGAGGCTACCGCCGAGCAGCAGGATGACAAAAAAGAACAGAAGGAAGGCACGGCGGACGGATGAGACTGGAACGCTGTACCAATCTCGGTTCTGAGTCTTTGGGCGGAGGTGTTGGGCCACGTTGGATGCCGGCTCGAAAGAAAACTGAAAAGGATTGGTTTGGGGGGCGATGGGGGCCGGGAGGGCCTGACCTCATCAACTCTTCAAGTCTCTTAAGATACCACAGAATGCGCTCTTCGGGGGTACGACACGCCGCCCACGGACCCATCCACGAGGCGCGGCACTGGGCAGTCGAGCCTCGTATCGGAGCTTGCCCAGGGCCAGGGGGTCGTATAGAGTTGCCGGTCCCGCCTCGGACGGAGCAGGAAGAGCTCTGCACTCAAAAGTGACCTTCGACTGGATCCGTCTTGGACGGCTCGACAAGCCGCCACGGTTCGCGTCAGCTAGAAAGGAAAATCCATGGCTCTCAAATATTTTCGTGACAACCTCAAGTCTTTGACTGGGGTGCTCTGGTTTGTGATCTTTGTCATGTTCATCTTCGTCTTCTATGAATTCGGCGGCGGTGGCGGCAACCAAAATGCGCGTGGAGACGACGTGGCTGCGGTGGTGGGCGACGAGGTCATCACCATGCAGGACTTCGAAGCGCAGTACCGGCAAAAGGAAAACGAGTACCGTCGGCTGTTTGGCGATCAGTTCAACCGTGAGCTGGTGCAGCAGTTTCTTCCCAAACAAGCCCTCGACCAGTTGATCCATCGCAAGATCCTCCTCTTGGAGGCTGCGAATGTCGGTTTGCGGGCCACCGACGGTGAAGTGCAAGAGATGATCTTGACCTCCCCCTACTTCCAGAATGAAAACGGGGCGTTTGTCGGCCGGGAGGAGTACATCAAGCGGGTACGGGCCTACTTCCGCAGCACCCCGGATGAATTCGAGCTCGATGTGCGCGACGATGCATTGCTCATGAAGCTCGACAGTGTCCTGGCAGAGACCCTCTACATCTCGGATGAGGAGCTCGAGAGGACTTATCGGGAAGAGGCCGAGAAGGCCAAGGTCCGCTTCGTGCAATTGCCCGCCTCCGAATTCGGCGATGTGGTCGCCGACCCGACGACGGTCGCCGCCTACTTCGAGGCCAACCAGGATGACTACCTGCTGCCGGAGCAACGGAAAGCCAACTATCTGCTGGTGGACACGGTCAAGCTACGTCAGCAGCTGGACGACGCGATCACCGAAGAAGATATCTTGGCCTACTACGGCGATCACAAAGACGAATTCACCAGCAAAGAGCAAGTGAAGGCGCGCCACATCTTGATCAAGGTGACTGCGGAGCGCGATAAGGCCGCGGCAGAGCGGGAAGCCAACGAGATCATGCGACGGGTCCAAGCCGGTGAAGACTTTGCCCAACTGGCCCGCGACCTCTCCGAAGATGAGGGCAGCGCTCCCCGTGGCGGTGATCTCAACTTCTTCGAGCGTGACCAAATGGTCAAACCCTTCGAAGACGCCGCCTTCGGTGCTCAGGTGGGTGATGTCGTCGGTCCCGTCGAGAGTGATTTCGGCTTTCACATCATCGAGGTCCAGGACTACCGCCAGGGCGGACTGCAACCCATTGACCAAGTGCGACCCCGGGTGCGCGCCAAGTTGATGAGCGAGCAGGTCAAGGACCTCGCCGAGGTCAAGGCCCAAGAGCTAGCCCAACGCATTAAGGACGACAAGCTGACCAGCGTCGAGCAGCTCCAGGCGTTGGCCGAGTCGGAAGAGGTGGTGACCTTCGGTACCACGGAGCCCTTCGGCGAAAATGATCCGATCACCGGCCTGGGTCGCTCGCCGGACTTCAACGCCGCCGCCTTCGGGCTCGGCAAGGGTGCGATTTCCGATCCGATCAAGGTGCCTCGCGGCTGGAGCATCCTGCGGCTAGAAGAAGTCATCGAGCCTCGGGTACCCGAGCTGTCGGAGGTTCAAGCGCGGGTCCAGGATGCTGCCAATCAAGAGCAACGGGTGAAGGCTGCGATGGCGCGTCTGCGAGAGCTCGGCGGTGGTGCCGAGGCTCAGGGTCTCGACGCCCTGGCGGTTGAGCTCGGGTTAGAAGTCCAAGAAAGTGGTGAGTTCGATCGTTTTGGCCGAATCACCGGGCTAGGAGCCAACCGCGAGATCATCGACGGGGCTTTGGCCATGGAAGAGGGACAAATGGGCGGGCCCGTGGAGACGGCCCAAGGGGCGGTGCTCTATGAGGTCGTCGAGCGCCAGCGTTTTGACGCCACGGAGCTCCAAGCCGAAAAAGAGTCCATCCGGGCCCGCCAGGAGACCAAGCAACTCAATGATTTGAAGCGCTCGCTGATCGAGCTGCGCTGGCGGGATTTGACGCCCGCCTACGGCAAGCAGGTTCTCGAACGGTTCAACATTCAGCCCGCCGACGCGGCTGCCGGTTGATGGCTCGACCTGAAACCGTCGCAGAGCCTCTAACGGCCACCGGCTGTTAGGGCGCGATGGTCAGGTCAGCCAGTCCGCTATGGGCTCGGAGATGAGTTGAGCAAGAAGGGCGCACTGAAGTGCGCCCTTCTTGTTAGAGTCCAAAAAACACCCCGCCCTCCAAAGCGCTCAAACGCTCGTCCCTTGTGCGCTCCAAGGGGCCACCGTCTGGCACCGATTTCGGCAAATCGGGACGGCAACGAGCTAGCCTGCAATAGGGGATTCCGAAGATGATCGGGTATCTGCACGGCAACATTTTCGATCTGTCCCCCAGCCTCGTCGTCCTCGACGTGCGAGGGGTCGGTTTTGAGGTCCACATCCCGCTGTCGACCTTCTACGGGCTGAACGAGGCGGGGGTGGGTGAAAAAGCCTCGCTGCACATCCACACCCACGTACGGGAAGATGCGTTGCAGCTCTTCGGCTTTGCCACCCCCCACGAGCGCCAACTCTTCGAAAAATTGATCGCGGTCAGCGGCATCGGCCCCAAGCTGGCCCAGACGATTCTCTCGGGGATGGGGGCCGACGACCTAGTGGCCGCGCTGTCGGCGGGCGACGTGCGTCGCTTGACCACAATTCCGGGGGTTGGGAAGAAGACCGCCGAGCGTATGGTTCTGGAGCTGCGGGACAAGGTCCAGGGATTGTCGCCGGCCGGCCCGGCGAGCCGGGCCATGCCAGCCCCCGAAGCGGATAGCGACTTGGTATTGGCCTTACTGCAACTGGGGTACAAGCGGACGGATGTCGAGCGGGTGGTCTCCAAGGTCCATCGAGAGCTCGCCGCCGCCCCCTTTGCCGAGCAACTGAGGGCCTGTCTCGGCACCCTTTCCAGGGTCTGATCAGGAGTCGAATAGCCATGGAATCGCCAGACCCTCGCTTGCTCTCCGGCAGCCCCGATGTCGATGACTTGGGCTTCGACCCGGCGTTGCGTCCACGGCGCCTCGAGGATTATGTCGGCCAAGAGCGCATCATCAAGAATCTGCGGGTCTCGATCCAGGCGGCCCGAGAGCGCAAGGAGAGCCTCGACCACGTCCTGCTGTTCGGCCCACCGGGCCTCGGCAAGACGACGTTGGCCCACATCATCGGCCATGAGATGGAAACCTCGGTACGAACCACCTCGGGTCCGGTGCTCGAAAAGGCGGGCGACCTGGCGGCCATCCTGACCAATCTCGAGGGTGGCGAAGTGCTCTTCATCGACGAAATCCATCGCCTCGGGCCGACGGTGGAGGAAATCCTCTATCCGGCGGTGGAGGATTTCAAGCTCGACTTGGTGATCGGTCAAGGGCCGGCGGCCCGCACCATGGAGATTCCCTTGCCGCGGTTTACCCTGGTGGGAGCCACCACCCGGGCGGGTCTGATCACCAAGCCGCTGCTGGCCCGCTTCGGCATCGTCCATCGCCTGGCCTTCTACTCACCGAAGGAGCTGCAGAAGATCGTCCGGCGCTCGGCCAAGCTGCTCGGAGTGGTGATCGACGCCGACGGGGCGCTGGAGATCGCCAGCCGTAGCCGCGGCACGCCCCGCATCGCCAACCGCTTGCTGCGCCGAGTCCGGGACTTTGCGCAGGTCGAAGGCGAGGGTTTCATCGATCGTCCGACGGCCCGTGGCGCCTTGGCGTTGCTCGAGGTCGACGAGTTTGGATTCGACGAGGTTGATCGACGTATTTTGGGAACCCTGATCGAGCACTATGCCGGTGGCCCGGCCGGTATCCAGGCCTTGGCGGCGGCGGTGGGGGAAGATCGCGGCACCCTGGAAGACCTCTATGAGCCCTTCCTCATCCAAGAGGGTTTCCTGCAACGTACCCCCCGGGGGCGTGTTGCCACGCAACGGGCCTACCAGCACTTGGGCTACAAATTGCCGCCGGGTACGCCGGGTCTCCTCTTCTGATGGTCTCCGTCGTGGGGTCGCCATGCGTCGCGCCGTCTTGATCTACAACCCGATGTCCGGTCGCCATCAGGGGCCGGCCTGGGTGCCTCGCTTGGTGCAGTGCCTGGAAGCCGGCGGTTTCGAGGTGCAACCGCAGCCCACGGCGATGCGCGGGGACGCCACGGCTCTGGCCCGCCGCGCCGTCGCCCAAGGGGTCGAGGTCGCCTTTGCTCTGGGTGGTGACGGCACGTTGCGGGAAGTGGCGGCGGGTTTGTTGGGCAGCCCGGTTGCCCTCGGTCCGTTGCCGGCGGGCACGACCAACGTCTTGGCCAGGGCCTTGGGGATTCCCCTGCGACCGATGGTGGCGGCGGAATTCCTCTGTCGGCAGTCGGTGCAGACGATGGATGTCGGCTTGGTGGGGCAAGAACCTTTTTTGATGCTCGCCTCCTGCGGTTTGGATGCGGACATCATGAGTCGACAGAACAGCGACCTCAAACGGCGCTTCGGCAAGCTCGCCATCCTGGCCCTCGGCCTACGGCGGTGGTGGAGCTACGACTATGCGACCCACCATTTGCAGATCGACGGCGTCGAGACCACCAGCGAGTTCTTCGCCCTGGCCAACATTCCGCTCTATGCCGGCAATTTCCGTCTGGCTCCAGATGCAAATCCCCACGACGGAGAGCTCAATCTGGTGCTCTTCAAAGGGCATGGGCGCTGGGCAACCCTGAGCTTGGGATGGGACCTTCTCCTCGGGCGCCATCGCCGACGTCGGGATGTCGAGATGCGGGTGGTTCGGGAGTTGGTGCTCGAGGGGCCGGCATCCATCCCAGTGCAGCTCGACGGCGACATCGTCTATGTGGAGCCGCCGGTGCGCCTCGGCATTGCCAAACAGCAGCTCAGCGTCTTGGCTCCGGCCATCTCACAGACCGGCGCCCAATCAACCCATGCGCAGGAAGTGCCAGCGTAGCTCCCGGGGAAAGGGAACGAAGACTTCCGGGTGGATACGATGCTCGAGCTCGCGCAGCAGTGAGGCCAGGCTCTGCCCCCGGGCCACCCGCTCGATGGCCTCGGCGGCGTCGGACCCGGCCCGGCTGATGTAGGTCTGCCATACCGCCTGGCGGGGCGACATCATGCCCATGGAGACGTTGTCGAGCCGTGCCACCCCCTTCTTGAGCACCGAGATCTTGTGTTTGAGATTGCGTTCGTCGTCCATGGCCTCCCGTTGCCACGGGGTGTAGGGCTTGGGGATCAGGATATTGCAACCCAGATGCACATGGCCGATGACTCCGGTTTTGCGCGCTTCCTCCAGCATCAAGGCGCGGCACGCATCCCCGAGCTCGATGATGGCCTCCACGTCTTCCATGGTCTCCCCGGGTAGACCGATGATGAAATAGAGCTTCAGCTGGGTGAACCCATGGCGGAAGATCATCTTCACCTTTTGCAACAAGACCTCGTTGGGGATTGGCTTGTTCATCAGGAAGCGCAAGCGATCGCTACCGGTTTCCGGCGCCAAGGTGATGGACCGTGCACCGGAGGCGTAGAGAGGTACCAAGACCTCTTCCTTCACCGCCGGAATGCGGATCGACGAGACGGAGGAGCGGAAACCTGCCCGCTGGGATTCGTTGAGAATGCGTCCGATCTCGGGATGGTCCCCCACCGCGGTGGCGACAAATCCCAGCTGGTCGGTGACGCTGCGGGCGCGCTCGAAAGAGGCGAGGATGGCGTCGGTGGGGTGCCAGCGAAATTTGCCCATGCCGAAGGTGGCCCAGCAGTAGCGGCACTTCTCGGGGCAGCCACGGGACATTTCGATGAGAAACTTCTCGGTGAACTCGGTGCGCGACGTGACGATACAGCTGGTGGGCAAAAAACCCGGCTGCTTCATCTGCTCGCCGGTGACCTCCAGCTTGTGTAGCTTACCGAGATCGGCGTCGTCTTCGGGGTGATGGTGCGCCGGCACGAAAAAACCGGGCCGCTCCGCCAAGCGAGCCAAAATCTGCTGGCGATCCTCGCACTCGACCAAGGCCGGCAGCAGCTCGGCCAGCAGATTCTCCGCCGCTCCGAGGGCAAAGACATCGACAAAGGCCGACATCGGCAATGGGTTGATGGCGGCGCTGGATCCGCCCATGACGATCAAGGGATCCCAGGCGGAGCGCTCTTCGCGACGCAGGGGAATGCGAGCCCGATCCAGCAGCCGCAAGAGATTGACGTAGTCTTCCTCGAAGGACACCGAAAACGCGATGCAGCCGAAACGGTCCAGGGTGGCATCCGTTTCCACCGAGCGGGGCATGCCTTGGCCATCGGTGAAGAAGCGCTCGCAGCACCATTCCGGCTCATCGTGAATGAGCTCGTAGACCCGTTGAAAACCAAGGCTGGACATGCCCACCTCGTAGGTGTTGGCATAGGCCAAGGCCAGGCGATTGGGGGCGTGGGGTGAAAAGGGTCGCACCGACCGCTCGGCAGCCCGGAAAGGTGCCCAGTCGTGCTCTCGCTGTTGTTTGCGTCGTTTCATAGGTACGGCTCGTGGTTGCCAAGTGTCGCGGATTCGAGGGCCGACCGAACGGTAGGGTCCGGTGGTCGTGGCGGATGGAATCGAAACGGAAGGTCGGAGCTACGAGGCTCGCCCGCGGGAGCCGTCGTTCCGGGAAGATAGAGAGTGCGATATGTTCCGCCGTCGGCGGTAACGTTGCGCTGGGTCAGGGCTCAAGTGCAACGCCAATATGGCTGAGCGGCCATCGTCTAGCCTGCTCTCAGTGCAAGCCATTGTACGGCCAAGCAGGGTCAAACGCCAGTTGTGCCCATCTGGGCGCCGAAGGGGAGGTCAGGAAACAACATGGTTCAACACCAAATCGTCCGCGCATTTGCACCGGCGACAGCGTCCAATATCGGTTGCGGTTTCGATATTTTGGGATTTGCCCTGGAGCAACCGGGAGACGAGGTGGAAGCCTGGGAACGGGCCGAGGAGGGGATCGAGATCGTCTCCATCTCAGGGGACGCCGGCCGTCTTCCCCTCGACCCCCAGCGCAATACGGCGGGGGTGGCGGTGCAGGCCCTGCTGGACGCCACCGGCTGCCGACGGGGCGTCGGGTTGCGGCTCCGCAAGGGGCTGCCCCTGTCGAGCGGTCTGGGCTCCAGCGCCGCCAGCGGCGTGGCGGCGCTGCGCGCCGTCGACCACCTCTTCGGCCTCGGGGCACCGCCCGAGCTCCTCCTGCAATGTGCCCTGGAGGCGGAACGGGTGGCCTGCGGCAGCGCCCACGCCGACAACGCTGCGCCGTGCATTTACGGTGGTTTTGTGCTCATTCGACCCGGTGATAGGCCGGAGGTCATCTCCCTGCCGGTGCCCGAAGGGCTGGCCTGCGCCATGGTGCGGCCCCACGTCGAGGTGCAGACCCGGGCCGCCAGGGAAATCCTCGGCGACCAGGTTCCCTTGAGCGCCGCCGTTCGCCAGTGGAGCAACGTCGGCGGTCTCATGGTGGCCCTCTTTCGCTCCGACTTCGAGCTGCTCTCCCGCTGCTTGCACGATGCCATTGCCGAGCCCAAGAGGGCGGCTTTAGTGCCGGGCTTCGCAGCGGCCAAGGCGGCGGCCCTGGGGGCGGGGGCCCTGGGGTCCAGCCTGTCCGGCTCGGGGCCATCGATCTTTGCCCTGTGCACCTCACGCCGGCAGGCGGAGGCGGTGGCCGCCGCCATGGCGGAAGCGCTGGAGCGCCAAGCGCAGGTGTCGAGTGATCGTTTCGTGACCACGGTGGGGGCCCCGGGGGCGCGCATCCTGGCGGAGAGCCCGAGCGACGGCTGATGGGAGATGGCGAGCCCAAGGAGCCGAACCTCCGAAGCTTTTTCGAAGGGTGCCTCCTCCTCGACCTCGAAACGACGCCCGCCGAAGGCGCCGAGGCCGTGCGGCTCTTGGCCCTGGGAGCACAGCTCGGTGGAGAAAACCGCCATGGCCTGAGGTTCGAGGGTCGGTTCCGGCTCGACGATGCCCTAGCGGCGCTCGCTCGGCTGGCCGACAAGTCGCACAATCTGCTGGGGCACAATCTCCTCGACCACGATCTATCCATCCTTCGCACCTTGGCTCCCGGTCACCGAATCCATCGGTTGCCGGTGATCGATACCCTCTTTCTATCGCCCCTGGCCTTTCCGGAGAATCCTTACCATCGCCTGGTCAAGGACTACAAGCTGGTCAAAGACAGCCTCAACGATCCTTTGGCGGATGCCCGCCTGGCAGGGCGCGTGTTTGCCGAGCAATGGCAGCGCCTGGTCGCCTTGAACGCCGACCAACCCGAGCGCTTGCCGTTTTACGCCTATTGTTTTTTGGCGCTGGGGGATCGGGGGCCCGAGGAAATGCTCAGCCGTGGCCTAGCGGCAACTTTCGCTGCCGCCGGTGGTGGTGCGCCCTTGGATGGGGCACAGGCGCGGCGCCACGTGATGACGGCGTTAGGCGAGGTGGCTTGCTCGACAGCCCTCGCCAGGCCCGATTTCGAAGATCCGGAAAACCGTGTCGCCTGGGCCTTTGCAGCCGCCTGGCTGGATGTGGCCGGCGGCAGCTCGGTGGTGCCGCCTTGGGTGCGGCGACGTTTTCCGGCGATCGTGCCGCTTCTCGATCGGCTTCGCCAGCAGCCTTGCGGCCGCCGGGAATGCTCGTTCTGTCACCAAGAGCACGATTCGCCAGCCCTGTTGCAGCGCTTCTTCGGATTTGCGGGCTTTCGCCCTCAGCCGACGTCGAGCGACGGCCAGGGTAGCCTGCAACGACAGATCACTGAGCGTGGGTTGGATGGCCAGTCGCTACTGGCCATCTTGCCGACGGGGGGCGGGAAATCCCTGTGCTACCAATTGCCGGCCTTGGTGCACCATCAGCGTCGGGGGGCCCTGACCGTCGTGGTCTCGCCGCTGCAAGCCCTGATGAAGGATCAGGTGGACCATCTGGCGGCGGCCACGGGTCTCGATTCGTCGGCCGCCCTTTACGGATTGTTGACGCCTCCGGAACGCGGCCGGGTGCTCGAAGGGCTACGGCTCGGGGATTTGGCGTTGCTCTACGTCGCCCCCGAGCAACTCCGCAACATGTCGTTCCAGCGCACCATCGCGCAGCGGGAGATCGCCACTTGGGTCTTCGACGAGGCCCATTGCCTGTCCAAATGGGGGCACGATTTTCGCCCCGACTACTTGTACGCCTCCCGCTTCATCCGTCAGCTGGCGGAGCGCCAGGGCTGCAAGGTGCCGCCGGTGGCCTGTTTCACCGCCACCGCCAAGCAATCCGTCAAGGCGGAAATCCGCGAGCACTTCGCCGCCAATCTAGGGTTGCACTTGGCGACCTTCGAGAGCGCGGTCGAACGGCGGGAGCTGCGCTTTGCGGTCCATCGGGTCTCGGTGGCGGAGAAGATGGATCGCCTCTACGAGTGTTTGGCAGACGTCTTGACGGTGCGGGGTGGCAGCGCCGTCGTCTATTTCAATAGTCGACGACGTAGCGCCGAAGGGGCCAAATTTTTGACCACCCGGGGCATGCGCGCCGCGGCCTTCCACGCCGGCTTGAGCCAGGCGGAAAAACGCCACGTCCTGGAGGCCTTCATGCAAGGCGAGGTGGCGGTGGTTTGCGCCACCAACGCCTTCGGTATGGGCATCGACAAGGGCGATGTGCGGGCCGTCGTGCACGTCGATATTCCAGGCTCCCTCGAGAGCTACCTGCAAGAGGCGGGGCGGGCCGGGCGGGATCGTGCCGACTCCGACTGCATCCTGCTGTTCGACGACCACGATCTGGAAAATCAATTTCGCCTGTTGGCGGCGTCGCGTCTCAGCCATCGGGACATTCGTCAGCTATTGCGCGGCCTGCGTCGCCTGGCCCGCCGTCGGCAGACGCGGCAAGGGGCGCAACCGGACCTGGTATTGACCAGCGCCGAGCTGTTGCGGGACGACGCCGTGGAGACGGATTTCTCCCGCGACGATTGGCAGGCGGACACCAAGGTCAAGACCGCCATCGCCTGGCTGGAGCGTCGGCAGTTTCTCGAGCGGGCCGAAAACCGGACACGGGTCTTCCAAGGTAGGTTGCGGGTCAAGAGCCTTGACCAAGGGCGCCGTCAACTGGAAGCCATGGCGCCTCGATTGCGTCTCACGACCCAGCTCAAGGAACGCTGGCTGGCCTTGCTCAAGGCCCTGTTCAATGCCGACCCGGACCAGGGCTTGAGCGCCGACGAATTGGCGGAGCTCCCCGGTGTCGGCCTGGCGGCTACGGGTGAACCGGTCAGCGACCAGCGTCAAACGCCGGGGGAGCAGGTCCTGCGGACCCTGCACGGCATGGTACAGGCCGGTTTGTTGGCCAGCGGTCTGCGTCTGACGGTGCTGTTGCGACCCGGCGGCCCGAAGAACGCCAAGGCCCTCTATGAGGCGGTCTGTGCCTTGGATCGGCGGATGATCGATGTCCTGGCGGAGCAGGAGCCGGACGCCGACAGCGAGACGTGGTTGGAGCTTTCCCTTCGCCTGCTCAACCAGCGCTTGGTGGATCGCGGCCTGAGCAGCAATCCCACCGTGCTGTTGCGCCTGCTGCGCAGCCTGAGTGAGGACGGCAAAGGCATGGCGGGTAGTCGCGGCAGCCTGACCCTGCGCTTTCGCTCACGCTACCGCTATAGCCTGCGCTTGCACCGTAGCTGGCCGCAGTTGCAGCGTCTGGCGGACCGGCGCCGGGCCCTGGGCAATGCCCTGCTCGCTGCCCTGTTACACGCCACGGCGGGCGAGGACATCGCCAAGGTCAGCGGCGGCCGAGTGCGGGTGGAGGTTGGAGTCGAAGACTTGACCTCCGCCCTGGGCAGGGATTTGGCCCTTCACGGCTCTCGCGACCCCTTGGCGGCCGTCGAGCGCGGGCTGCTGTTTCTGCACGAACAGGGGGTGATCGAGATCGAGAATGGTCTGGCGGTGTTTCGCCAAGCCATGACCTTGCGGCTCTCCCCCGAGGCCAAGGGCAAGGGCTTCCGAACGAACGATTATCGGCCGCTGGCGGATCACTATGCCGAGCGTTTGTTTCAGGTCCACGTCATGGGCCGCTACGCTCGCCTCGGCGGCGACACCATGGAGCGCGGCCTCGAGCTGGTCAAAGATTATTTCGCGAAGGAGAAGACGGCCTTTGTCTCCACGTACTTTGCGGGCCAAGAGGAATTGATCGAACGGGCCACCGACGAAGCCTCCTACCAAGCCATCGTCGGCGATCTCGCAGATCCGAGCCAGGAGAACATCGTCACCGCACCGTCGAACCAAAACCTTCTCGTGCTGGCCGGCCCGGGATCCGGCAAGACACGGGTTGTGGTGCATCGCTGCGCCTACCTGTTACGGGTTGAGCGCCTGCCGGCCCGTTGCCTCTTGGTGCTGTGCTTCAATCGCAATGCGGCCTTGGAGCTGCGCCGTCGCCTGCTGGCCTTGGTGGGCAACGAGGCGAGAAGCATCACCGTGCTGACCTACCACGGCCTCGCCATGCGCTTGACCGGCACCTCCTTTGCGACCCTGGCGGAGCGGCGAGATTCCGAGTCCCCACGGCGGGTCGATTTTTCTTCCTTGATCACCGATGCCCTGCGCCTGCTGCGGGGCGAGGAGGATGTCCCCGGGCTCGAAAGCGACGAGCTCCGGGAGCAGATCCTCGCCACCTACAGCCATATCCTGGTGGACGAATACCAGGACATCAACGCCGAGCAATACGCGATGATTTCGGCCTTGGCGGGCCGGCAGGAGAAGGACAAGGACCGTCAAATGGCTCTGCTGGCCGTGGGGGACGATGACCAAAGTATTTATGGTTTTGCCGGCGCCAACATCGAGCTCATCCGCCGTTTTGCCGAAGACTACGGGGCACAGACGCACCATTTGCTGACCTGCTACCGCTCGTTGCCGACCCTTGTCGAGGCGGCCAACCGGCTGATTTCCCACAATCAGGACCGCATGAAGCGAGGGCAGAGCATGCGGGTACCGACGGCTAGGATCACGGCCCAGGAGGCAGCCACCGTCGGCGACGCGGAGGGAGCAGCGCACCGCGGCGTGGAAATCCTCGAGGTGGCCGACCGGGCGGCTCAAGCGTCCTGTGTCGCAGCGCGAGTGTTCCACATGAAACGCACTCTGGCGGAGGACGAAGGCTGGGGGCAGATCGCCGTCTTGGCCCGCCGCCACGAAGAGTTGGACGGTTTGCGGGCGGCTTTGGAGATGCACGGGATTCCGGTGGCTTGGAGCTATCCACAGGAGGGTCTGCCGCCGTTGCACCGTCTGCGCGAAGTGAGTCTTCTACAGCAACAGATCGAGTCCTGGGGGGCGGATCTGCTGACCGGCGGGCAAGCCGAGGACTTGCGACGGAGGGCCATGGCCGGGGCCGACAATGGTTGGTGGGAGTTGCTGGGCGAGATCATCGCCGAATGGAGAGAGATGACGGCGGACCATGGTCGCTCGAAGGCCCAGCTGATAGAGCATTTGTTCGAAGCCTTGGTGGAGCGCCGGCGTGACGCCGCTGTCGGCCAAGGGGTGAGGCTGTTGACGGCCCATGCCGCCAAGGGTTTGGAGAGCGAGCACGTCATCGTCGTCGATGGGGGTTGGGATACCTCCCTGGGGTTTGGGCCGCCGTCGCCGTCGCGGCTGGAGGAAGAACGGCGCCTCTATTACGTCGCCATGACGCGGGCCCGCCGCAGCTTGACGCTGATAGCCCGTGGCGATGTGGGGAATCCACATCTGAGGCTCATCACGGGTCCCGGTGTCGAGCGCCGGCAACCGCAGGTCGAGCCTTTGCCGGTCGGGGTCGCCGAGCGACGATATAGTTTGGTGACGCTGGCGGACCTCTACTTGAGCTTCGCCGGAACCAAGGGGTCCAACGATCCGATCCATGGACGATTGCATGCCCTCGAGGTGGGGGAGCGGGTTCACCTGACGACCGAGGGGGACCGCCTGCGGGTCACCGACGAGGCGGGGGGCCTGCTGGCATCCCTGTCCGAGCAAGGGCTGGTGTCGTGGCGACCGCGGCTCGACGCTATCGTCGAGGTACGGGTCCTGGCCGTGGTCGAGCGGCGCGCTGCGGACGATCGAATGGAGTATCGTCAACGCTTGCGGGTTGAGAGTTGGCAGGTGCCGGTCCTCGAAGTGACGACCCGTCGTTGAGGCCAGGTGGCTGTGTCCCCAGGCCGGGTGTTCGGTGAGGATCCTGGCCGGGGGATGCTACACTGGCTTCCTACGGCGGCGCGGGTCGCCGTTCCCCACGCTCCGCATACAACCACCTGCAGAATCCTCTAGGCGAGACCTCTTCGGTCTCCAACGGGAGTCTTCATGGGCAGCGATCCAAGATCTGACGATTCAAGACCTAGCGATCCAATAAAGAGTCTGTTGACAGGCATTATCGACTACGCCGGGCTCTTCCCGCCGGCCAAGCTCGACATGTCGGAGGCGGTCGCAGAGTACGGGCGCCAGCTCACCAGCCCGCAAGCCTGGATGCTGGGTCGCTTTGTTGTCCCCACCTCACGGCTCGACGAGCTGGAAGCCGCGGCGGTGACGCACCTTCCCCGCAGCCCCGGGGTGCCACCTTGGGGGCTCAGCGTTTTGGTGGCGGGGGATGTCTCCGCTGCCCGGCGGCGTATCGACGCCTTCGACGCCGCCCACCGTCAAGCATCTCAGGGGCTGGCGCGGGTCGAAGCGGTCGAGCACAAACCGCAGACGATCGACGATATCGCTAGCGCGGCGACGGCCCTGCAGGGCCTCGAAGTATTCTTCGAGCTGCCCCATGATGTCGATCCAACATCATGGATGCAGGCCGTGGCGGCGGTCGGAGGGTGCGGCAAGATCCGCAGCGGTGGCGTCACCGACGACGCTTTCCCCAGCTCCGCCGAGATGGCCCGTTTCATCGCCGCCGCCAGCGCCGCTGGCATCGCCTTCAAGGCGACGGCGGGCCTGCACCATCCGATGCGAGGCGACTATCGTTTGACCTACGAGGACGGTAGCCCGACGGGAATGATGCACGGTTTCCTGAACGTCTTCTTGGCCGCCGCCGCGGTGCGCGCCGGTTTGGCAACCACAGAGGTGGAAGCGCTTCTGGAGGAACGCTCCGTCGCCGTGTTCCGCTTTGAGGCCGACCACGTCGGTTGGCGCGGGCATCGTTTTACAGCCTCCGTGTTGGCCGATGTCCGTCGTCACTTCGCCCGCTCCTACGGCTCCTGCTCGTTTGCCGAGCCGGTGAATGATATGCGGGCCTTGGGGGTTCTGTAGCGGTCCATACAAGGCCGCCAGCGCTTCGATATCCAACAAAAACCCAACAGGACGGATCTGCGTCCCCGGTGGACCGTCCGCTGAACGATCAAGAGAGAGCTACACCATGAGCCATGCTTCGAGCACCAACGAAACCCACGCCCCCGAGCTGCGCAGCTTCGTCGAGTCCGCCAATTTGCCGCAAGCGGAATTTCCGATCCAAAACCTACCCTTTGGCGTTTTCCGCCATGGCGAGGACGAGCGGGTCGGGGCGGCCATCGGCGATCAGGTGGTGGATATCCATCGCCTCAAAGAGCTCGGCCTGCTCGACGGCCAAGAGGCCGCTGCGACGGCAGCCCGGGCCTGTGCCGGGCCGTCCCTCAATCCGTTGATGGGCTTGCCGGCGGCCACCGTCTCGGTCCTTCGTCTGGCCCTGTCGCGGTTGCTGCGGGACGATTGTTCGCGTCGCGACGAGGTGGCCAAGGCCCTGCTGCCGCAGGCCGAGGTCACCATGTTGCTGCCGGCGGATGTCGGTGACTACACCGATTTCTACTGCTCCATTCACCATGCCACCAATGTCGGCAGCATGTTTCGCCCCGACAACCCATTGATGCCCAACTACAAGCATTTGCCGGTGGGTTACCACGGCCGCAGCTCGTCCTTGGTGCCCAGTGGCACGGAAGTTCGCCGCCCCCAGGGGCAGTCGAAGGCACCGGACGCCGCAGCGCCGAGCTTCGGCCCGAGCCGTTTGCTCGACTACGAGCTCGAGGTGGGTTTCTTCGTCGGCCAGGGCAATGCCCTGGGCAGCCCGATCCCCTTGGATCAGGCCGAAGAGCACATCTTCGGCTATTGCTTGGTCAACGATTGGTCGGCCCGCGATATCCAGGCATGGGAGTACCAGCCCCTCGGACCGTTCCTCGCCAAGAGCTTCGCCACCACCGTCTCCCCCTGGGTGGTGACAACGGAAGCCCTGGCCCCCTATCGGGTGGCGGCCTTCGAGCGGGCCTCGGACGATCCCCAGCCCTTGCCCCATCTCTCGGCTTCCGACAACGCGCAGAAGGGCGGCCTCGACTTACAGCTGGAGGCCTACTTGCTGACCCCGCAAATGCGTCAGCAGGGGCTCGAGCCTCACCGCCTGAGCCGCGGCAACTTTCGTCACATGTACTGGACGGCGGCGCAGATGCTCACCCACCACGCCTCGGCCGGTTGCAACCTGCGACCCGGTGACTTGATGGCCAGCGGTACCGTGTCGGGACCGGAGAAGGACGCCCGCGGCTGCCTCTTGGAGATCACCTGGCGGGGCCGGGACGCCATCGAGCTGCCCAGTGGCGAGAGCCGCACCTTCCTCCAGGATGGCGACGAAGTCGTTTTCCGCGGCTACTGTGAGGCACCGGGCGCGGCGCGCATCGGTTTTGGCGAATGCCGCGGGGTCATTTTGCCGGCGGTGAGCTGACGACCATGGCGGAGCTGGTCTGGCAGCCCTCGACGGAACGCATTGCGGCGGCGAATCTGAGTCGCTTCATCATCACCGTCGGCCGCGACGTGCCGGCGGTGACGGACTATGCGTCCCTCTATCGCTGGTCCGTCGATGAGCCGGCGGCATTCTGGCAAGCGGTGTGGAGCTTTTGCGGCATCGTTGCCTCGCAGCCGGCCCGTAGCGTGGTCGAAAATCTCGACCGCATGCCCGGGGCTCGCTGGTTCCCGGGAGCGCGGCTGAATTTCGCCGAGAATCTGTTGCGCTTCCGCGACGATACCCCGGCGCTGGTGTTCTGGAACGAGCAGGGTCGCCAGGGGTCATGGACCTACGGCGAGCTCTACAGCGAGGTGTCGCGCTTGGCCTCGGCCTTGGGGGCCATGGGTGTGCAACCGGGGGACCGGGTTGCCGGGTTCCTGCCTAACTTGCCGCAGACGGTGATCGCCATGTTGGCCACCGCCAGTCTCGGGGCCCTTTGGTCGTCCTGCTCGCCGGATTTTGGCACCAAGGGGGTGCTCGATCGCTTCGGCCAGATCCGTCCGCGGGTGCTTTTCTGTGCCGACGGTTACCGCTTTGCCGGCAAGACCTTCGATTGCCTGGGGCGGGTGGCGGAGGTGGTGCAGCAGATCCCGCAAATCGAGAAGGTGGTGGTCATTCCCTACCTGGAACCACAGCCGGACCTCTCCTTCAGCGAGCTGGCGGTGGCTTGGGACGACCTGCTGGCCGATCAGCCGACCCAGGACATCGACTTCGTCCAACTGCCCTTCGATCATCCGCTGTACATCATGTATTCCTCGGGCACCACCGGGCTCCCCAAGTGCATGGTGCACAGCGCCGGTGGCACCCTGATCCAGCATCTCAAAGAGCTGGTATTACATACCGACCTGCGGCGGGACGACCGCATTTTCTACTTCACCACCTGCGGTTGGATGATGTGGAATTGGTTGGTATCGAGCCTCGGTGTCGGCGCCACGGTGCTGCTTTATGACGGCTCGCCGATGAAGCCACAGGCCGGCATCCTCTTCCAGCTGGCGGCGACCGAGGGCATGACGATCTTCGGTACGAGCGCCAAGTACCTGGCCTTGGTGGAGAAGGAAGGGGTTCAACCGCGCCGCGACCACGACCTCAGCAGCCTGCGGGCGGTGTTGTCCACCGGCTCGCCCTTGGCCCCGGAGAGCTACGATTTTGTCTATCGAGAGATCGGCGAAGATCTCTGCCTGTCCTCCATCTCCGGCGGCACGGACCTGATTTCCTGCTTCGCCTTGGGCAATCCCATCGCCCCGGTCTACCGGGGAGAGCTACAAACCCGTGGTCTGGGGATGAAAGTCGAGGTCTTCGACGAAGGTGGCCGATCGGTGGTGGGGGAGAAGGGGGAGCTGGTGTGCACCCAGCCCTTTCCCTCGATGCCGGTGGGTTTCTGGGACGATGCCGAGGGGCGCAAGTATCACCAGGCCTACTTCGATGTTTATCCCGGGGTCTGGCGCCACGGCGATTGGGCAGAGGTGACGGAGCGCGGCGGCATGATCATCTACGGCCGCTCCGACGCTACCCTCAATCCCGGCGGAGTGCGCATCGGCACGGCGGAGATCTATCGGCAAGTGGAGCAGATCGACGCTGTCGTCGAGAGCTTGGTGGTGGGCCAGGAGTGGGGCGACGACATGCGCATCGTCCTCTTTGTGCGGCTGCGTCCCGGGCTCGAGCTCGACGCTGCCCTGGAGGATGAGATTCGTCGCCTGGTGCGGCGCAACGCATCGCCCCACCATGTGCCGCGCAAGATCATCCAAGTGGCCGATTTGCCCCGCACCCGCAGCGGCAAGATTACCGAGCTTGCGGTGCGCGACGTGGTGCATGGCCGAGCGGTAAAAAACACGGACGCCCTGGCGAACCCGGAAGCCCTGAAATTGTTCGAGAACCTGTCGCAGCTGGCGGATTGATCGCTCTAGTCAATCGCTTTGGCGGCGGCTCACCATTCGGCCGCTTGCAGAACGCCAGGGTCGATGTCCTGTAGCCTGGGGCAACCCGCCAGGATGGCGGTGGTTTCCAGCTCCGCCACCATGTTGCGTAGCACTTCCCGCACCCCCGCCTCGCCGGCAATGGCCAGTCCATAGGCATAAGGCCGTCCCATCCCGACGGCGGTGGCTCCCAGGGCGAGGGCCTTGAAGATGTCAGCGCCGGTGCGCAAGCCGCTGTCCATCAGAATCGGCACCTGGCCGTCGACCACCTCGGCCACCGCCGGCAGGGCTTCGCCGGCGGCCAAGGCTCCGTCCACCTGCCTTCCGCCATGGTTGGAGACAAAGATACCGTCCATGCCCGCACCGAGGGCCCGGCGGGCGTCCTCCGGGTGCAGGATTCCTTTGAGCAGGATGGGCAGAGCGGTTTGTTGCCGCAGCCAACCCAGATCTTGCCAACGCAGGGACGGGCGGGAATAGGTGGCGAGGAATCGTCGTACCGCCCGCATCGGCCGTGACGACAGCTTGTCGCTCAGGCTGCCGGGGAAGCGACGTTTCTGAGCCCAGAGCATGGTGAGAAGCGGCCATCCCAGGGGCGGACGCGGAGGAGCCTGAGCAGCGTCGAGGGGATTGCCGAGCTTGCTGCGGAATACCGGGTCCGAGAGGTATTGCGCCAGCCCCATGCCTTGCAGAAAAGGTAGGGAGCCCAAGTCCAGATCCCGTGGACGCCAGCCGAGCACCGGTGTATCCAAGGTCACCACCAAGGCTTCACAGCCACAGGCCTCGGCCCGTTGCACAAAGCTGCTCACCAGGGCGTCGTCGGTGCTCCAATAGAGCTGAAACCAGCGCCGGGCACCGTCCATGGCGTCGGCGCAGGTCTCCATCGAGACGGATGCTTGGTTGGAGAAGATCATCGGTATCTCTTCCGCCGCCGCCGCCCGGGCCACCGCCAAATCCGCCTGTGGATGAAAAAGCTCCAGCACGCCGATGGGCGAAAGGGCGATGGGCAGGGGCCAGCGCCGGCCCAGGATCTCGACCGACGTGTCGACCGAGCTCACGCCGTGCAATACCCTCGGCACGATGCGCCAGCGTTCCAGGGCCTGGCGATTGCGTCCCGTGGTGCTTTCGCCTCCGGCGCTGCCGGCGATATAGGCCCAGGACTTTTCGGACATGTGCTCCCGGGCCCGTTGTGCCAGTGCCTCCGCGGACACCGGTACACGGGGCAACTTGCCAGCCGAGCCTTGTACGAAGATCTCGCTCATTCGGCGGCGACCCAAGCCGATGGGATCTGTCACGGGATGCTCCTTTGGGCTGTTGGTGAAGCAAGGCATCCTACCTCGATTTCTTTTGCCTTCCCTGCGGCGATTCGACTCGTGCTACCATGCTCTGCTGGACTGTCTTCGTCATCAGGTCGAAGACCCTCTCTCCATGGTCCGATTCTCCGGTCGACTCTCATCACATGAACCGTCTTGTCAATCCCATCGTCACCGCACTGCTGCTCGCAGTGGCTCTTGTTATCCCGGCGCAGCAGGTCCCGGCGCAGCAAGTCCCGGTGCAATCGGCTCCAAACCGCGCCGTCACCGTACTTGGTGGGCATGTCCTATTGCCGACGATTGCGGACCGCGAGCTGCGGGCGATGGACGAACAGCGGATGGACCGAGGGGCCGTCGCTCACTATGCGGTGGCCCACGAGGTCGCCATCTCGCCTTGGCACGAGGACCGTTGGCGGCTGGTGGACGGACGGGCCCACTGGCGGGTTCGCATCTCTTCCCCGGGGGCGCTTTCTCTCAATCTGTTGTTCGGTCGCTATGTCATGCCGGACGGTGGCCGGCTGAGCATCCGCTCGGTCGATGGCTCGCAGCGCCTGCGCCCCTTCACCGAGGCGGACAACGACGCCCATGGCCAGTTGTGGACCCCGCCCTTGGCGAGTGACGATCTTTGGGTCGAGCTCAGCGTGCCGGTGGAAGAGCTCGACGCCCTGGAGCTCGAGCTGACTCGAGTGCACCACGGCTATGCCGGTTTTGGTGAGCCGTCGCCCAAGGCGGGTGAGTGCCATATCGAAACCGCCTGCTCCGTGGCCTCCGGTTGGCACGAGGCGGCCCGTTCGGTGGCCTTGATATCGATAGCCGGTGTTCGCTTCTGCAGCGGTTTCTTGGTCAACAATACGGCCCTCGATGGCCGCCCCTTCTTCATCACCGCGGCCCATTGCGACATCGATCAGGAGAACGCCGCTTCGGTGGTGGTGATTTGGAAACACCAGCGGGCCACCTGCGATCCGAGCGCTTCGCCGGAGCCCGTTGAGTGGGCTTTCCAAAGCGGCGCCATCTGGCGCGCCACCAATCGGAGCAGCGATACCGTCCTGCTGGAGCTCGATGATCCGCCACCGGCCGAGGCCGAGGTGTTTTTTGCCGGTTGGGACCGTTCGCCCGAGCCACCCGCGCAGGCGGTGACCATTCACCATCCCAATACCGACACCAAGCGCATCAGCTTCGACTTCGATCAAGCGATCATGGCGTCGTATCTCAAGGGGCGCGAGAATCCGCGGGCCCACCATTGGCGGATTGACGGCTGGGACCTGGGCAGCACCGAAGGCGGCTCCTCAGGGGCACCCCTCTTCAATGCAGATCGACGGGTTGTTGGCCAGCTGCACGGCGGTCATGCCGCCTGTGGTAATCATCAACCTGACTGGTTCGGACGCTTTGCTTCCGCTTGGCGTGGCCGCGGCAGGCTAGGTAGCCGGCTGAGCGATTGGCTCGACCCCCTGGGCACTGACGCTCAGTTCCTGGACGGTCTTGACGACGTCTCGAGGTAGGGGCCGGCGAGCCGCACTTTCTCTAGCAAGAGCCCGGCGATTGGGCTACCATCTTCCATACTTTGCTACGATTTGTAACTTACGCCCTGCCCTTGCTCGTCCTGCTGCTGGCCCTCTTTGGCTTTGCGGTCGATATCCTCGACTTCGAGCCACAGCGGGGCTCGGTCATCAAACTGGCGATTCTGGATCAGCCGACGGTTCCGGCTCAGTTGGTGTTCGGCACCTGGCTGGTGGAAGCGAGCGGATTGCTGGCCCTCTTCCTGTTGGCGCAAGGGCGCTGCGGTACCTGGTGGCTCGACGGATTGGTCGCCGGTTGGCTGGGCTGGGTTTTCCGTGGGCCGTTGCTGGTGGTCACCATCGTGGTCGCCGCCCGTCAGCCGCATCACGCTTGGTGGAGCTTGGCCTTCGGTTGGTGGGTCCTGTATTCTGTCTGTGGTCTCTCGCTGGCGATTCTGGCCAGGCGTACGGATCTTGATCTGGCCATTGGTACCAGCGGCGCCGAGGGACGACAGCAAGCTCTACAACAGGCGGTAGCCTTCCAGCGCGGAGCTGAGGCTGCCACCCAGCTCGAGGCCGGGGACGACGTCAAGCCGTCGCCACCAGAGGCCTCGCCGACAGCCGACACGACAGCCGAAGATCGAGAGATCGGAGCGCTGCTCTCGGACGTATCTGTCGTCGAGGCTCCCTCGGAAGAGCATCCATCCCAAGAGCCGCAAGCTGCACGCGGCGAGGAGCCCTGAGTGCGTATCGCTTCCGTTGCTGGAGCCTTTCCCGACCATTTCTATTCCCAGGAACAGCTCATCGAGGCCCTGAAGGGTTTTTGGGCTAAAGCGCACTACAATCCAGCGCGCCTCGAACGGCTGCACCAGAACGTATTGGTGGGCGGTCGTCATCTGGCCCTGAAGATGGAGGACTACGAAACTCTGGAAACCTGGGGACAGGCCAATGACGCCTGGATCCGGGTGGCGCAGGAGGTCGGTGCGGAAGCGGTGCTGGGTGCGCTGGGCAAGGTGGGGCTGGAGCCGGGAGATGTCGATGCGCTCTTCACGGTAACCGTCACCGGTGTGGCGACGCCCTCCCTCGACGCTCGACTGGTCAACAGGCTCGGTCTCAAACCGTCCATCAAGCGCGTGCCCATCTTCGGGTTGGGCTGTGTCGCCGGGGCGGCGGGCATCGCCCGGGCCGCCGACTATGTGAAGGCCTATCCCGGCCAAGTCGCCGTGCTGCTGTCCGTCGAGCTATGCTCGTTGACCTTGCAGCGCCGAGATATGACCATCCCCAACCTCATCGCCTCGGGGCTTTTTGGCGATGGCGGCGCGGCGGTGGTGGTGGTGGGTGAGGAGCACCCCCTGGCCCGGGAGGAAACGGCATCGAGCCAAACCACGCCGCGACCGGCGGTGGTGGACAGCCGCTCGGTGTTCTATCCGGACACCGAAGGGGTGATGGGTTGGGACATCTCCGAGAGCGGCTTCAAAATCATCCTGTCGGCCGAGGTGCCGCAAATGGTCACCGGCCACCTGCGGCAGGATGTCGACGCATTCTTGAGCCATCATGGGCTCAGCCGGGCCGACATCTCGGCCTGGATTTGCCACCCGGGTGGCCCCAAAGTGCTGAGCGCCATGGAACAGGCGCTGGAGCTCGACGAGGACGCCCTGGCGGTTACCTGGAAGAGCCTCCGACAGGTCGGCAACCTGTCGTCGACATCCGTGCTTTTGGTGCTTGAAGAGACCCTCGCGTCGTGTCCGCCGGCGCCCGCCAGCTGGGGTGTCCTGTTGGCCATGGGCCCCGGCTTCTGTTCGGAGCTGGTTCTCCTTCGATTTTGAGTGAGGACCGGAAATGAGCTTACCCATCGATAGCCGCTGGCTGTTCCTCGGCCTGTTCGCCTTGGTGATTGTGGAGCGCCTCTTCGAGCTCGTATGGACGCGACGCAACGCCGAGCGCTTACGCCGTCGGGGTGGCTTTGAAGTGGGAGGAGATCATTTCTTGCCCATGGCCCTGATGCACACGGCGTTGCTGATCGCCGCACCGGCGGAGGTCTTTCTGCTCGATCGTCCTTGGATTCCCTGGCTTTCGGGCATTTGTTTCGTTGTCGTCATCGGCACCATGGCGTTGCGTTATTGGGCCATCATCAGTCTTGGTGATCGCTGGACGGCTCGGGTCTTCGTGGTGCCGGGGGAATCGCCGGTGGTGCGCGGACCGTATCGTTGGCTGCGCCACCCCAATTACTTGGCGGTGATTCTCGAAGTGGCTGCCTTGCCGCTGGTGCACGGTGCCTGGTGGACGGCGGTGCTATTCTCGGTGGCCAATGCCTTCGTCCTGAAGACCCGCATTCGGGTGGAAGAGACAGCCTTGAAAGATGCCTCGGACTACCAGCAGCGCCTCGGCGACAAGCCTCGTTTCCTGCCATGAGCCGCGGCGGGATCTAGGAGACAGCGATGACGACCGAAGAGATCCGGGGCGAGATCGCCCGTTTGGCCCGCGACAAGCTTTGCTTTGAAGGGGCCGTCGAGTCGACCTCCCGCTTGGTGGAGGATCTGGGGCTCGACTCGATGCATTTGATGACCTTGGCCATGGCGGTCGAGGATCACTTCGAGGTGTGCCTCGACGAGGACGACGAGGCGGGCATTTTGACCGTCGCCGATCTGGTTGCCGTGGTGGAGGGCAAGCTTGCCAGCTGAACGAGGAACCCTCAATCGGCTGCTGGAGCTGGCGATCGGCGAGCCGGACAGCGGCTTGCGGCTGCTGGATCGGCGGGAGGAGGAGACCTGGCTGTCTTGGGGGCGGCTCGAGGCTCGGGCCGCCGAGGTGGCGGGGGCGTTACGACGTCTCGGAATTCAGCATGGCCAGCGGGTGGCTCTCATCTACCCGACCAGCGAAGATTTTTTCAACGCCTTCTTCGGCATCCTCTTGGCGGGCGCCGTGCCGGTGCCCCTCTATCCGCCGGTGCGCCTTGGCCGGCTCGACGAGTACCATGCCAAAACCGCCGCCATGGTGGTGGCGGCATCGGCGCCGCTGGTGCTCGCCGCTCGCCGAGTGCGGCGAGTCATCGGGCCTACCATCGAGCTGGCCGCTCCGGCCCTCGGTTGCCATAGCCTCGATCGGTTGCCCGAGGCAGAGCCCTTCCGGGCGGTGACGGAGCCGGAGGACTTGGCCTTGGTCCAGTTCTCCTCCGGCACGACCGTCGATCCCAAGCCGGTGGCCCTCTCTCACCGGGCCATCCTGGCGCAAGTGGCGGCCCTCAACGTCAACTGGCCCGACTCGCAGCAGATGCGGGTCACCGGCATGAGCTGGCTGCCCCTCTACCACGACATGGGGCTCATCGGTTGTGTCTTCCCGTCCCTTGAAAAGCGCAGCGTGCTGACGTTGCTACCGCCGGAAATCTTCGTCGCCAAACCCGCCCTGTGGTTGCGCGCCATCTCCCGCTATAAAGCGATGGTCTCGGTGGCGCCCAACTTCGCCTATGGGCTGTGTGTCGATCGCATTCAAGACGAGGAGATGGCCGGTGTCGACCTCAGCCATTGGCGTATCGCCCTCAATGGCGCCGAGGCGGTGTCGCCGACCGTATTGCGAGCTTTCCAGGAACGCTTTGCCGCCTGGGGATTTCGTCCCGAGGCGCTGACGCCGGTCTATGGGCTCTCGGAAGCCACCTTGGCGGTGACCTTCTCCGACCTCGACCGGAGCTTCCATAGCGAGCGTTTCGATCGTCGCTTGTTGGCCGAAGGCCAAGCGCAAGTGGTCGAGAACGGCGTCGAAATGGTATCCGTGGGTCGGCCCTTGGAGGGTACCGAGATTCAGCTGGAAGACGAGCAAGGATGCATTTTGCAAGAGGGCCGGGTCGGCCGCATCATGGTGCGTGGGCCGTCGTTGATGGAGGGCTACCTGGGACGCCCAGAGGCGACGGCCAAAGCTCTCAAGAACGGGTGGTTGGATACCGGCGACCTGGGTTTTGTGCACGACGGCGAGCTTTACCTCACGGCGCGGGCCAAAGACGTGGTCATCCTGCGCGGCCGCAACCATGCTCCGGCCGAGATCGAGCAGGCCCTCGACAACCTGAGCGCCGTGCGCACCGGCTGTGCGGTGGCGGTTAGCTGGCTGCCCGAGGGGGCCCCCGGCGAGGTCCTGGCCCTCTTCGTCGAGCACCGGAAAGGGGCGGCTGGAGAGGTGTTGAAGTCCCTACCGGAAGCCTGTCGGCAAGCGGTCCTCGGCGCCACCGGATTGCGTCCCGACGCGATCCATGTGCTGCCTCCCGGCACCTTACCGAGGACATCGTCGGGCAAGCTGCGCCGCGGCGAAACCTTGAAACGGCATCTGGCCGGCCGGCTGGAGGCGCCCAAAGCGGTGACGCCATGGCTGATCACCGGCGCCATGGCCAAGTCCGCTTGGTCTTTCGCCCGGCAGAAGCGAGCTCTCAAGTCGGGTCCGCCGGTGGAGTAGGAGTGGGACTGTGATCCTTGTCCCACCCCCAGGGGCCGAGACAATCCGAAGCTATGACCTCCATGACCCTGCATATCGGCCCTGATCTCGAGTCTGCGCTTCGTCGTGAGGCGGCGAAGCTGGGTTTAGATGCTGAGAGTTTTGTCGTCAGAGCTCTCAGGGACCGGCTGACTTCCGCCTCTCTCGATCCCTCCCCGAAGGTTATGGGAGAGGACGAGCTCTTGCGGGAGATTAGCCGAGGGCTTCCGAGCGAGCTCTGGCTGCATATGCAGTGCTCAAGGCAAAGCGGAGATCGTGCTCTTTGTCCCCGGAAGAGCAGTTGGCGCTAGTTGGGATGTCGGATCAGATCGTAGCCATGAATGTCCGCCGAATGCAATACGTCGTCGAGCTGGCGAGGCGTCGTCAGAAATCGGTAGACACACTCATGGACGATCTGGGCATCAAGTCGCCACCATAGGAGTAGACGTCGCCGACCAACATCCTTCGACAAGGCAGAGGTCGCCCGGAGGGCTTACGGTTGCTGCGAGTATTGCAAGAGCCAGGCAGCCTTTTCCCCCGACGCGTATTCGATCGAGCACATCTTGCCAGTAGCCCGTTCAGGCCCACAAGGGCCAGAAAACTTGGCCTTAGTACACCTTTTCAAAAATACGCTGGTATTCGAGCGCCGATGCATCCACGTCCGCGGCGTTACGCTCGCTACAACAGAGCCCCACTATGCCTCGCTCGCAAGCCTTGCGGACGCGGCGCCTCGGTGCTCTCGATACGTCAC